>JAFYQI010000008.1 GCA_017547175.1 Alistipes sp.
AGTGACCAATGTTGCAGACAATGGCCTGATCGCGCATCTTGCTCATGTGCTCCAGGGTGATGATATCGCGGTTACCGGTGCAGGTCACGTAGATATTACCCTCATCCAAAGCGCTCTCGACGGTCTTTACCTCGAAGCCCTCCATAGCAGCCTGCAGGGCACAGATCGGGTCGATCTCGGTTACAATCACACGCGCACCATACGAACGCATCGAACGGGCACAACCCTTACCCACGTCGCCATAACCACAGACTACAACCACCTTACCGGCGATCATCACATCCGTAGCACGCTTGATACCGTCGGCCAGCGACTCGCGGCAACCATAGAGGTTATCGAACTTCGACTTCGTGCACGAGTCGTTTACGTTGATGGCAGGCACGAGCAGTTCGCCGGCCTCCTGCATCTGGTAGAGGCGATGAACACCCGTCGTGGTCTCCTCGCTCACGCCCTTCCACTCCTCAACCGTGCGGTGCCACTTACCGTGGTCCTCCTCGAGGATCTTCTTCAGCGTATCGAGAATCACCTCCTCCTCGTACGACGAGGGGGTATAGTCGAGCGTCGAGGCATCCTTCTCGGCCTTGAAACCCTTATGGATCAGGAGCGTGGCATCGCCACCGTCATCGACGATCAGCTGCGGGCCCTTACCACCGGGGAACGACATGGCCATCGCCGTGCACCACCAGTACTCGGGCAGCGTCTCGCCCTTCCAGGCAAAGACCGGCACACCGCGCTCGGCAATGGCGGCAGCGGCATGGTCCTGCGTCGAGAAGATGTTGCACGAGCACCAACGCACCTCGGCACCCAACTCGACGAGCGTCTCGATCAAGACAGCCGTCTGGATGGTCATGTGCAACGAGCCCATGATGCGTACCCCCTTCAAGGGCTTTTTGGGGCCATACTTCTTGCGTACAGCCATCAGGCCCGGCATCTCGTGCTCCGAAACCTCAATCTCCTTACGACCCCACTCGGCCAGGCTCATATCGGCCACCTTGTAGGGCATGGTCAAATCCAAAAACATACTTTTCTATTTTATTTATTTCTACTTGTTTTCCAACATGTGCAAAATTTGCTTGCGGTCGGCCACGAGCTGCAAACGCAACTCCTCCACCGAGTCAAAACGCCGCTCGTCACGAATCTTCTCCATCAGCGTGACCCGAATCCGACGTCCGTACAGACTCCCCTCAAAGCCGAACAAATGGCTCTCAAGGCGCAACTCCTGACCACCAACCGATGGGTTCCACCCCACGTTCGACATGGCCTCGTAGCGTCGCTCGTCACCCTCGACCTGAACCTGCGTATGGTAAACTCCCGGTTCACACAGTCCCTCCTGAAGCGGGATATTGGCAGTCGGGAAGCCGATCGTCTGACCGATCTGACGTCCCGGGGTCACCACCCCCTCAACAACACGCCCCTCCATCAGATCTTTTCGGTCAATTTACGCACCAGACGGAACTGCGAGAAAAACTCCTTGGCAAAGACACGCAACACCGTATAACCCGGAATGGCCAAGAGCATACCGACGATTCCGGCAGCCGATCCGGCCAACAGAATCACGATAAAGACCTCCAACGGATGCGCCTTCACGCGCTCGGAGTAGAGGGTAGGCTGCAGCACAAAATCATCGAGCGACTTCAAGGCCAACAGCGAGCAGATGATCACCGCCACCGTATAGCCGATCGTCTGCCCCTCGATGGGCGAGACAATGCCGACAAAGACCGACAACACACCACCGATCAGCGGACCGGCATAAGGCACCACATTCATCACCCCCATCACCAACCCGATAAAGGCGGCATCGCGCACCTGCATTCCGAAGATCGACATGGTAATCGTCACGGCGATCATCAGCAACAGGCTCTCGGTCAACAGCCCTCGGAAGTAGCGCGAAAGCAGGTAGGTCACCTCATCCAGCACACGGGTGATATTATCGGCATAACGCTCGGGGAAGGCCGATGTCACCATGGCATAAAAGAGCCCATCCTCCTTGAGGAAGAAGAAGGTGATAAACGAGATCGAGAAGATGGCCACGGCCGACGACATCAGCAACCCTACAATCGACGAAAAGAGGCGATTGATCGAGTCGAGATCGACCCAACCCTTGAGGTGCGAAATCACGGCATCCTGCAAGGAGAAGGAGTCCATCGGCATGGCAAAAAGCTCGGACAGATAGCCCTGCATCTGCGTAATCGGCTCCTCGACAGTCTTCACCACGGCGGCAAAGTCGAGGTTAGAGAACTCGTAGATCTTATCGAAAACCAGCGGCAGGAAGAGCATGCCGACCGTTGCGGCAATGACCCAGATAATCACCAAGGTCACCAAAGCGGCCAACGAGCGCGGCATCTGCCAATTGCGCACGCGAAAACGCTCCATCTGGCGCACCAAAGGTCGCCCCATCACGGCCAAGACGGCCGATACAAGAATATAGATTACTATCGACGAGAAGTACCACAACAAGAAAAGCACCACAGTCGTCAAGGCGGCTCCGGCGAGGAATTTCAATACGGTTTGTGTATTTATCGTCATCGAATCGAAGGTGTTGAAACGTTTACTCGGTCAAGCTCTTGTGCAGGCGGGCAATCGGGGTCTGCGAACCGACTACTGCATCACCGATATTCACCAATACGGTGCTATCCTTCGGTACGAGCACATCGACACGCGAACCAAATTTGATAAAGCCGGCCACCGAGTTCTGCTCGACATGGCTACCCTGCTTCATGTACGATACGATGCGGCGTGCCACCAAACCGGCAATCTGGCGGAACAGCACGGGCTGACCCGTTGCCATGCGTACCACCGTCGTCGTACGCTCGTTCTCGGTCGACGATTTGGGATGCCATGCTACCAGGAAACGGCCCGGATGGTACTTGAAGTACTCCACCTCGCCGGCTACCGGCACCCAGTTCATGTGGACATTGGTCACCGACATAAAGATCGAGATCTGCAGCATCTCCTGCTTCAGGTGCTCGTCCTCCATCACCACCTCGGTCACCACCACACGGCCGTCACAAGGGGCA
Source organism: Alistipes sp. (assembly GCA_017547175.1). Lineage (GTDB taxonomy): Bacteria > Bacteroidota > Bacteroidia > Bacteroidales > Rikenellaceae > Alistipes. The sequence continues at coordinate 3,018 of JAFYQI010000008.1, forward strand.
AAAATCAGGTCGGCATCATGGATGCGAACACGACGCGGCTCGCGGAAAAAGGCAATCACAAAGCCCCAGAAACAGAACAAAAAGATCGTGGCTGCAACAATCAGCGCACAACTGTCGCGGCTCATCAAGAGCCAATAGAAGAAGAGCCAAATGGCCAGACAGATCAAGCCCGATACGGCAATAATCTTATATCCTTCTTTATTGATTTTCATAGCAATATGCGTTTAGGTTAGAAGATGCAGATCATATAAACAAAGACAAACGGTGCCGAGAGCAGCAGGGCATCGAAACGATCGAGCACACCACCATGGCCGGGGATCAGCGCGCCCGAATCCTTCACCTCAGCAGCACGCTTGAACATCGACTCGACCAAATCACCCAGCACGGCCGTCACCACAGCCACCACAGCCAGACCGACCCATTTGAGCGGTGCATCACCCAACAGATGTGCCACCACCACGGCAGCTACGACAGCTCCGACCAGTCCGCCGAAGAAACCCTCCCACGACTTCTTGGGCGAGAGGCGCTCGAAGAGACGATGACGACCAAAGGCGATACCGAACAGGTAGGCAAAGACGTCGTTCGACCAAACGATCACGATGTAGGCGATCAGCACCCAGGGTCTCCATCCCCACACGTCTCCTCCCAAAATCGGGATATAGAGCAACAGTGTCAGCGGAAGAGCCACATAAAAGAAGGCCAAAAGCGTCGTGGCGATATTGGCAGCCGGATTCAGTTGCTTGCGATACAGTTCACAAATAAACATGAGCGGAATGCAGAGCAGGAAGAAGGCCAGCGCCGCACGGTAATGGGGAACAAGGGGCAACTCCGAGAGCTGAATATCATCGCTTACAAGCACGAAGTTCAGCACAAAGAATACCACACCGAGCAACAGGCCCAACACACGCTGCGGCTTAAGTTGCTGTTTCTCGACAAGGTTGTAGAGCTCCAGCACACCACCCACGAGCATCGCCAACAACAATGCACCGAGCGACCACTGCGACCAGAGGATCGCACCAAAGACAACCACGATCAGGCCGACACCACTGATGCTGCGCACTACGAGGTTTTTCATCTTATCGTTCATAACGGGTTAATTTTATCGGGTTCTTATCGTTTTGAGATAGGTTTATTCAATGGCTGCCGACTCGGGGGCAATCACCTCTACCGGTGTTTCGGCCACCTCTTCGGGACTCTTCTCCGCCTCGGCCGTTCCCTTGGGGCGTGCACCGAGGATACGCTCGACATCTTCGGTAAAGATCACCTCACGCTCCAAAAGCAGCTCGGCCACCTGCTTCAGCCCATCACTATGCTCCGTGAGCACCTGCTCGGCCATGGCATAGGCACAATCGATCAAGGCGCGGGCCTCGCGATCAATCTGCTCGGCGGTCTGGTTCGAATAGGGCTTCGTAAAGGCCATGTCGCTCTGACCCGTCGAGTCGTAGAAGGAGAGGTTACCCACCTTATCGCTCATACCATAGTAGGCCACCATGGCGTAAGCCTGCTTCGTGACACGCTCCAAATCGTTCAATGCACCGGTCGAAATCTCGCCAAAGGTCAACTGCTCCGAGACACGACCACCGAGCGTAGCGGCCATCTCGTCCATGAGCTGCTCGCGCGTCGTAATCTGACGCTCCTCGGGTAGATACCAGGCTGCACCCAGCGCCTTACCGCGCGGAATGATGGTCACCTTGATCAGCGGCGAGGCGTGTTTGAGCAGCCAACTCACCGTAGCATGGCCTGCCTCGTGGTAGGCGATCTTACGCTTCTCGGCATCGGTGACGATCTTGTTCTTACGCTCCAAACCACCGATAATGCGGTCGATGGCAGCCAGGAAATCCTCCTTGGCAATCTGCTTCTTGCCATGACGGGCCGCAATCAGGGCCGCCTCGTTGCAGACATTGGCGATATCGGCACCCGAAAAACCGGGCGTCTGACGAGCCAGGAAACTGCGATCGAGCTGCGGATCGAGCTTCAGCGGGCGCAGATGCACCTCAAAAATCTCCTCGCGCTCCTTGATATCGGGCAGACCCACCTCAATCTGACGGTCGAAACGGCCGGCACGCATCAACGCCTTATCCAAAATATCGGCACGGTTCGTAGCTGCCAAGACAATCACTCCGGCGTTGGTCTGGAAACCGTCCATCTCGGTCAGCAGCTGGTTGAGCGTATTCTCGCGCTCGTCGTTGCCCGAGAAACCGGCATTCTTGCCACGTGCACGACCAATGGCATCAATCTCGTCGATAAAGACGATGCAGGGGGCCTTCTGCTTGGCCTGCTCGAACAGGTCACGCACACGCGAAGCACCCACACCCACAAACATCTCGACAAAGTCGGAACCCGAAATCGAGAGGAAGGGGACATTAGCCTCACCCGCCACAGCCTTCGCCAGCAGGGTCTTACCCGTTCCCGGAGGGCCGACAAGCAATGCACCCTTCGGTATCTTGGCTCCCAGTTCACGGTATTTCTCGGCATGCTTGAGGAAATCGACAATCTCCATGATCTCGACTTTTGCCTCCTCCAAACCGGCCACATCCTTAAATGTCACACGTTTTTTGTTGTCCTTGTCAAAGACCTGGGCACGCGCCTTGCCGACATTCATGATACCTGCACCGCCGCCTGCACCACCACGCGACATAGAGCGCATGATGAAGATCCAGACGCCGATGATGAGCACCCAGGGCAGGATCGACCCCATGATGTTGAGCCAATCGTTCTTCTCATTGACATAGACGATCGGCACGCGCTCGCCCGTAACGGCCTCGACGGCCTTCATATCCTCACGGAAAGCATCCACCGACCCGATCGTAAACAGAATCTGCGCACCCGTAGCGGGCAGACGACGCAGACGCTCGTCCTCACTTTCGCGATACTTCTGCTCGGCATCTGCCACGAGGAACACTTCAGCTTGTTCGCGGTTTACGACACGAATCTGCTTCACATCGCCCTGCTCGACCAACTGCTCGACCATCGCCCAATCGCCCTCCACAGGCTTGTCGTTCTTCTGACCGAGCAACGACCAACCCACGATGAAAAGGGCAATAAGGCCATAGATCCAAAAGATATTGAATCGCGGCAGTTGCGGCAGGTTGTTATTTTTCTGCTGTTCTTTCTTTGCCATTCTTACTCTTCGTATTCATACTTAACCATCGGCGCATCGGCCCACAGCTCCTCCAGACGGTAGAACTCGCGCAGATCGCTCTGGAAGATGTGAACCACCACATCCACATAGTCCATGGCCACCCACAGACCCGTCTGCTTACCCTCTACGCGCCAGGGCCACTCACCCATCACTTCGTGGATCTTATCCTCCACCGAATCGGCAATGGCACAAGTTTGCGTAGTCGAATCGGCATTGCAAACCACAAAATTCGAGCAGATTGCACCGTCGAAACCCGACAGGTCAAGCGATACAATATTCTTACCTTTTTTATCCGAGATCGCCTCAACGATCGCCTCAATAAGTTGTTGTTTATTCTCCATAATCACTATTAGGTCACTATAACCTTGCAAAAATACAAATTAAACTGCAAAGCAACAAACCTAAGCACGAAAGATCGGCCGAAAAAGCCAAAAAAAAGGGATGATCAACCAAGGTTGACCATCCCAACTACTACCGTGCTGACCAGATCAGGCTCCCACGCAACGCAGAATCGTCTCGTTGAGTGCTTTTATGATCGAACTTTTGACGTAGGTTCGTCGTACGGCCACCGAGATTTTACGTGACGTTGCACCCTTAGCCAGCTGCTTCACGCGATCGCGCCGATGCTCGGGAATAAAGTCGATGGACATCTCGGGAATGATCGTGAGCGACTGCGAACAATCGACAATGCGCATCAGGGTTTCGAGCGATCCAGACTCGAACGAAAAGTGCGAAGGCATCTGGCGTTTTGCCTGACAAAGTTCGATAATCTGATCACGCATACAGTTACCCGCCGAGAGTATCACAAGATCCTTCAAATCAATATCTTCTATACGCACATTAGAGCGTTCGTACAGCGCATTTTCGGGCGAGACGTAGAGCCAGAAACGGTCGTTGAAAAGGTCGTATTCCTGAATCCCCTCACCGCACGTTCCGCCTGCCACCAAAGCGGCATCGAGACGGTCTTTTTTCAGCGCATCGACAATATCGGCCGTCTTCATCTCCGAGATCTCCAACTCGACCTTCGGATACTCCTTCACAAAGGTCGGCATGAAGCGATGCAACAGGTAGGGGGCGATGGTAGGAATCACACCCAGACGCAATTTACCGGAGGTCTCTCCCTTGAGCTCCGTCACAGCCTCACGAATGTAGTTAAAAGCGCGCAGCGTTTCACGTGCCTGCTCCAATACGACCTCGCCCGCCTCGGTAGGCACAACCGGTTTTTTCGAGCGATCGAGCAGAATCACACCCAGCTCCTCTTCGAGCGATTTAACCTGCATCGACAGAGAGGGTTGCGTCACAAAACAGTGCTCGGCAGCTTGCGAAAAACTGCCACAGTTGGCCACAGCCAACAGGTATTCGAGTTGGATAATTGTCATAATATCGGATTATTGTCGCATAGCAAAGATATAAAAAAAATCTATACTCGACAACTATTTTTTTTCACGCGGAAGAATTTTCGTATTTTCGCAGAAATTTGATTTCATCAAGCACGAAATAAAGAACAAATATATGGCAAAGAAAAAAATCATTCTGACGGGTGACCGCCCCACAGGTCGTCTTCATTTGGGCCACTATGTCGGCTCGTTGCGCCGTCGCGTCGAGTTGCAGAACTCGGGCACGTTCGACGAAATTTTCATCATGATCGCCGATGCACAAGCGCTGACCGACAACTGGGACAACCCCGAAAAGGTACGCCAGAACATTATCGAGGTGGCGCTTGACTACCTCTCGGCCGGTTTGGATCCCGAGAAGGTGTCGATCTTCATCCAGAGCGAGATCGCCGAGTTGTGCGAGTTGTGTTTCTACTACATGAACCTCGTCACGGTGCAGCGTCTGCAGCGCAACCCGACCGTAAAGGCCGAGATGCTCATGCGTGGCTTCTCGGAGCAGGCCGAGGCGGGCGACACGACCCAGAAGCAGGGTCTCCCGATCGGTTTCTTCTGCTACCCCATCTCGCAGGCTGCCGACATCACCGCCTTCCGTGCCACGACCGTACCGGCCGGTGCCGACCAGGAGCCGATGGTGGAGCAGACGCGTGAGATCGTCCACAAGTTCAATTCGCTCTACGGCGAGACGCTCGTTGAGCCCGAAATCCTCCTGCCCGACAATGCCGCCTGCATGCGTCTTCCGGGTACGGATGGCAAGGCCAAGATGTCGAAATCGCTAGGTAACTGCATCTACCTTTCGGATACGGCCGCCGAGGTCAAGAAGAAGGTTATGGGCATGTACACCGATCCCGATCACCTGCGCATCGAGGATCCGGGTAAGGTCGAGGGCAACTGCGTATTCACCTACCTGGACGCCTTCTGCCGTCCGGAGCACTTCGAGAAGTACCTGCCCGAGTATGAGTCGCTCGACGCCCTGAAGGATCACTACCGTCGTGGCGGTCTGGGCGATGTAAAGTGCAAGAAGCTCTTGATCAACATCCTCAACGAGTTGCTCGATCCGATCCGCGAGCGTCGTCACTACTTCGAGGAGCGCATCGAGGAGGTCTATGCCATTCTCGAGAAGGGTACGAAGCGTGCTCACGAGGTGGCCGGCGAGACGTTGCGTGACGTTCGCAATGCCATGCGTATCAACTATTTCGAGGACAAGGAGTTAATCGCTGCACAGGCCAAGGCTTACGCCGAGCAGAAGGCCTAACAAACCTATCGGTTCAAACAGCGCACAATTACGCCAAAACAGCATCCGATTATGAAACGCCTGCTCCTGCTGATGGTCGCTCTTGGGGCGATTCTGGAGGTCTCGGCCGCCCGCATCGATACGGTGGCCGTACACAGCACGGTGATGCAACGCGACCTGCCAGTCCTGGTGGTGGTACCCGAAGCATCTACAGAGCAAGCCCTGCCCGTGCTCTACCTGTTGCACGGCTACGGAGGTGACGAGTGCCAATGGCAGGAGATCACCGACCTCAGACCGTTGGCCGACCGCTTCGGGATGATCATCGTCTGCCCCGACGGCGAGAAGAGTTGGTATTGGGACAGCCCCCTGAAGCCCGAGTCGCGCTTCGAGACCTTTGTGGCGGAGGAGCTTCCCCACTGGGTGGATGCCCATTACCGCACCATCGCCTCGCGCGAAGGTCGTGCCATCACGGGTCTCTCGATGGGCGGTCATGGCGGCTTGTGGCTCGGAATTCGCCATCGCGAGATCTTCGGCGCAGCCGGCGCAACGGCCGGCGGTGTCGATATACGCCCCTTCCCCGATGCCTGGCGTATGCACGAGCAGTTGGGACCGCTGAAAAAGAATCGCAAACGTTGGAACAGCCACACGGTGATCAACGAGATCGAGACACTCCAAAACGGTGAGTTGGCACTCGTGATCGACTGCGGCTATGGTGACTTTTTCTACGAGGTAAACCAAAACCTGCACAAGAAGTTGCGCAAGTTGGGCATTGACCACGATTTCTACGTCCGCCCCGGTCGTCACGAAAGCGCCTATTGGAGAGTTTCACTCCCCTACCAGATGCTCTTCTTTGAACGCTATTTCGGCCAAGCAAAATAACAAAGCTGCATGAAGGTAATCCTCACAGACCGCATTTACGCCTATTTCCTGCGCCTTACGCGTCGACTCACAACCCGCCAGATGCTGATGGTGCTGGCCGTTATTGTGGGTGCATTGGCAGGAGTAGGTACTTTCCTCTTTGAGGTGCTGTTGCACGGCATCGGACAGGGGCTCACGCGCTGGTTCACGGTCGACAGAGCCCAATTCCTCTACCTCGTCTATCCGGCCATCGGTATCATCCTGGCCACGCTCTTTGTGCGCTATATCGTCCGCGACAACATCTCGGAGGGTGTAACGCGCGTACTCTACGCTATGTCGCGCCGCGATTCACGCATCGCACGCCACAATTGCTGGTCTTCGGTGGTGGGTGGTGCCACGACGATCGGATTTGGTGGTTCGGTAGGTCCTGAGGCCCCGATCGTTCTGACCGGAGCCGCCATCGGCTCGAATGTCGCCCAACTGGCTCGACTCAACTACAAGCACACGACCCTGATGCTCTGCTGCGGTGCAGGTGCAGCCCTGGCCGCCATCTTCAAGGCCCCGATTACGGGCGTGATCTTCGTGCTGGAGATTCTGATGCTCGACATCACCGCCACCTCGATCATCCCCCTTTTGATCGCCACCGTGACGGCCACGACCATCGCCTTTATCCTGCGCGGCTTCGACCCGATCATTGCCGTTTCGTTGCGCCCCGAGGATGCCTTCGAGTTGTGGCAGATTCCGCTCTTTATCCTCTTGGGTGGTTTGTGTGCCCTGATGGCCTGGTACCTTACATCGATGAACTCGCGCGTGGGCGCGTTCTTTAAGAAACAACCCACCCAGCAGCGCAAATGGATCATCGGTGGTGTGGTGCTCGGTCTGCTGATCTTCATCTTCCCACCCCTTTATGGTGAGGGTTATGACGCCTTCGTGGGGTTGATGCACGGCCAGACGCATCAGCTCTTCAACAACTCGCTCTTCTACCGATTCAGCCACATCGACTGGGTCATCATCCTCTTTGTGGTGGCTACAATGTTCTTCAAGGTGATCGCCATGGCGACGACCAACGCTGCTGGCGGTGTGGGTGGTACGTTTGCCCCCTCGCTCTTCGTAGGTGCCTTTACGGGTGCTGCGCTGGCGCTGATCTGCAACGCGCTGTTCGATTGGCAGGTGCCGATCGCCTCGTTTACATTGGTGGGTATGGCCGGTGTGATGGCGGGCGTGATGAATGCCCCGCTCACCTCGATCTTCCTCATTGCCGAGCTCTCGAACGGTTACGGTCTCTTCATTCCGCTGATGATCACAGCCTGCATCTCGTTTGCCGTCAACTACTACCTCGACCCCGACTCGATCTACACGAAGCAGCTACGCCAAAAGGGCGAACTGTTGACCCACGACAAGGACCAATCGGTCTTCGTCTTCCTGAAGTTGGAGGAGCTGATGGAGACCGACTTTATCCGCATCCGCTCGCACATGACCCTCGGTGATCTGATTACGATCATCTCCACGGCGCGTCGCAACATCTTCCCCGTGATCGACGACTTCGGCCACCTGTTGGGCGTAGTGCAGCTCGACGACCTACGCAAGGATATGTTCCAACGCGAGAAGTATGGCAACTCGGTGATGAACTACATGATTCAGCCGCCCGACCGCATTCTGCAACACGAGGTGATCCAGTCGATCCTGCCGAAATTCGAGGACAACCACACTTGGATGCTCCCGGTCGTTGACAAAGAAAACCACTATTTAGGCTTCATTTCCAAGTCACGAATTCTGAATGCTTACCGTGAACAATTGGTAAAAATCCAGCAGTAATGCTGGATTTTTTGTTGCTCAGGAGTTAGCACTAAAAGGTAAGTCTGCACTTTTTTTGTCAATTTTATTTGCTATTTTGTAAAGTTTGCTTTACTTTTGCAGCAGCAAACGGGGCGAATGGCCACGCCCGACGGTTTGCTTAACCTTAAACACTTTATCAATATGCAAAGAGAATGGTTATTGCCTTACGGCTTTAAGTGGGTCGGACGAATCCTGTTGGCAGTTGCCGTACCGGTGGGTATTTGGGCCGCTGCGATCGACTTCAACTACCAAAACGTCGCCTGGTTGCAGGCATTACACCTCTCCGACACGCCGCTCATCAACAACCACCTGGTGTTGTGGATGTGGCTCGGTGTGATCTTCGTCGGTTGCTCGCGCGAAAAGATCGAGGATGAGATGATCAGTCGCATCCGTCTCAACGCCTTGCTGACGGCATTCTACATCCAAGCGGCCTTCATCATTGTGGCAACCCTGGTCTTTGACAGCCTGGACTACCTCAACATCATGGTCTACAACCTGGTGACCTATCCGCTGATCTTTATCGGTGCCTATGAAGTGATGTTGTGGCGCGCAAGAAAGGAGGGCGAGGATGAAGAATAGAATCCGTGTCGAGCGCGCCGAGAAGCGCATCACACAGCAGGAGTTGGCCGAACGATGCGGCGTAAGTCGTCAGACGATCAACGCCATCGAGTCGGGGAAGTTTATCCCCTCGACCGTCCTGGCCCTCAAAATCGCACAAGTATTCGAAAAGGCCGTAGAGGCAATTTTTGAGTTGGAGGAGAACGATTAACCCAACCTATCGGCTAAACAACAAAAGAGGAGATAACCGTGCGTTATCTCCTCTTTTTATGGCCTGAAAGCGGCTCACTATTGATCGATCGGCTCCTTCTCCTCGGGCACGCTCAACAGGTGGTCGTTGCCCACGCCGAGCGAACGGTAATACTCGTTCAGTTCGCGCACGATATCGTAGCGACGGGCATACGAAGCGAGGTAGTAGGCCTCCTCCAGCTCATCGAGACGCTCGGTCAGTTCGGGATCTACGATTGAGGCCTTATAACCGTCAAAGAGCAGGTAATACTCGATATGCTCAATCGTATTGGTCACATATTCGCGCATCAATGCGTCACCCTTTGCAGCGGCCGTCTCGTCGCCAAGTGCTGCGGCAGCATAGTAGGCCTCAAGGAAGGGGAAGGTGTTGGCATCCGTGAAGCGGATCTGCGATGTGGGTAGCTCCTCCAAACCCTTGTCAAGTAGCTCGACAGCCTCCTCGACACGCCCCTCCTCCATGAGGGCTTTGGCCACACGGGCAAACGACGAACGGGCATTCGATGCGCCGAGGTTGTATTGTATGAAGTAGTCGGCATAGACATCCGGATCTTTTAAATTGCCGTAACGGAAGGTCTCCTTGAGCAGCGGTGCGGCATAGTCAGGGTCGATGCGACCAATGTCCCACACGCTCTTTACGGGGGTCTTGATCGGCACGAGGCGGTAGGCGTAACCGTCGTACTGCAGGTAGTCCATCAAGCCGAAATCCTGCAGGATATAGACCTGCGTGAGGTAGATAGGACGCTTCCATTCGAAGTTGGCCAGCAGGTCGATCAGCATCAACTGATTCTTGTCGACCGACGAGCCGCGCAGTTCCAAATAGACCGTATCGACCATCTTGTCGTAGTCCTTCTCGGCCACGATACCCGACGCAACAGCATTCTCCTTATTGACCGGAACAGCCAGGCGACGCGAGGGGATGTAGTCGGCGTAGGTGCCATCGACCAACTTCACCTGCGAAGCCGGGTCGTCGTTCTTGATAAACTCGATCACCTCCTTGACATCAATGGCACGATCAATCACCTCACGAATGGGTACCCAATCGTTCATATAGGTATATTTGCGCTTCGGCAACGAGAAAGGAACACCCGGAGCCTCATTGGCCGCCGTCTTCATCTCGTCGATATACCAATCACCACCCAGGTAGGAGGTGTTCATGATACGCACATCGGGACGCACGGCATAGACCTCCTGATTATTCCACAAGGGGAAGGTGTCGTTATCGCCGTAGTTCAGGATAATCGAGTTCGGCAGACACGACTGCAGGTAGTTCCAACCAATGTCACGCGCCATGTAACGACCCGAACGATCGTGGTCATCCCAGTTCTCGGCAGCGAGGATACCAGGCACCACCAGACAGACTGCCGTAGCGGCTACCACCACCCATTTGTTATCGCGCTTGGCCGCCTTTGCGAAGAACTCACGCACAGCCAACAGACCCAGACCGATCCAGATCGAGAAGGCGTAGAACGAGCCGGCATAGACATAATCGCGCTCACGCGGCTCACCGGGCGAAGAGTTGAAATAGACAACTAGCGCTACACCCGTCATGATGAAGAGCCACATGACGATCGAGAAGTTGCGCGGATCACGGTTGAGCTGATAGATCAAACCGATCAGGCCCAACAAGAAGGGGAGGAAATAGTAGGTGTTTCGTCCCTTATTCTCGGCCATTTCGCGCGGAAGGTTCTCCTGCGGACCAAGGTAAAGCTCATCTACGAACTTGATACCCGAGAGCCAGTTACCATCCAAAAGGGTCGACGACGAGGCCTGGATATCGCTCTGACGACCGACGAAATTCCACAAGAAATAGCGCCAGTACATGTAGTTGAGCTGGTAATTGAAGAAGTAGTTCAGGTTCTCCAGGAAGGTGGGCTCTACGACCGTCTGCGGACCGTAGCCATCGTCGTAGATCCGTTTTTTACCAAAATCGAGCACGGTTTCGCGCATCGGACGACCATCTGCATCACGCACCACCTCGCCCTTATCATTGCGCACGACCTCCGTTTTGGTGCGGTAAGCCGCCCACTGCTTATACTCCTTCTCGCCCTTGTTGTAGTTCCACATACGGGGGAAGAGGTGGAGGAATCCGTCGGGATAGGTATAGCCCGAGATGATCTTACCCTGCTTGTAACGACCATCCTCGTCGAGGTAGTAGGGAGTCTTCTCGGTATAGCCTACCGGCGGGGCCGAATAATAGGCACCATAGAGCAACGGTCGGTTGCCGTACTGATCACGATTGAGGAACGAGAGCAGGGCATGGGGGTTGCTCGGGTTGTTCGAGTTCATCGGCGGATTGGCCGCAGCACGAATCGTCACCGAGGCATACGACGAATAGCCGATCAAGATCATCGTGGTCGAGAGCAGAATCAGATTCAAGATCACCTTACCCTTGCGGTGGGTCAGCCATGCAGCCCAGCCCATGCCGACGATCAGTGCAAGCGAGAATACCGCCATACCGAGGTTGACGGGAAGCCCCAACGTATTGACACAGAACAGATCGACCATAGCCCCTACATAGACCGTATAGGGAATAATGATACCATTGATGACCAGCAAGATAGCACCTGCAAGCAGCGTTGCCGTTGCCATGCCCTTCAGGGTCACCTGCTCCGCTTTGCGGAAGTAGTAAATGAAGACCAAGGCCGGAATGGTCAGCAGGTTTAGGATATGGACACCGATCGAAAGTCCCATCAGGTAGGCGATTAGGATGATCCAACGCGTGGCATGCGGCTCATCGGCCTCCTCCTCCCACTTGAGCATGAGCCATACGACCAGGGCCGTAAACATCGACGAGAGGGCATACACCTCACCCTCCACAGCCGAGAACCAGAAGGTATCGGTAAAGGTGTAGGCCAAAGCACCCACGGCACCGGCCGCAATCGAGGTCCATACGCCTGACTCATCCAACGCCTTACCGCCTCGTGTCAGCAGACGACGTGCGAGGTGGGTAATGGTCCAAAAGAGGAACAGAATACAAAAACCGCTTGCCACCGAGTTCATGGCATTGACTGCCACACCCACATAGTCGGGCGAGGGGGCAAAGAGTGTAGCCAAACGGGCCAACATCATAAAGAGCGGTGCTCCGGGCGGGTGCCCCACCTCCAGACGGTAGGAGGTGGCAATAAACTCCGAGCAGTCCCAAAGGCTCGATACGGGCTCCATGGTCACCAGATAAACCAACGTCGCGAGGGCGAACACGGTCCAGCCCACGATGTTGTTCCAGCGCTTAAAAAGTTGTTGCATATCAGGTATTGCTTATTTTTCGAATTTGCAAAAGTAATCAATAAACGCCGTTTGTGCAATCCTATTGCGCAAGAAAAGGGGTTAAATGATCATCTTTTCGGATAAGTGTTTCTTCGTAAGCCAAAATTTTACTAATTTTGCATCAATAATACAGTCTTCAAAACTATGGATACGAAATTTTCGCTTTACAATACCCTCACGCGTCGCAAGGAGGAGTTCGAACCGCTGACCGAAGGTCGTGTCGGCATGTATGTCTGCGGACCTACGGTGTATGGTGATCCCCACCTGGGTCACGCCCGTCCGGCCGTGACGTTCGACCTGATGTTCCGCTACCTGCGTTCGCTGGGCTACAAGGTGCGCTACGTGCGCAACATCACCGATGTCGGCCACCTCGAGCACGATGCCGACGAGGGTGAGGACAAGATTGCCAAGAAGGCCCGTCTCGAGCAGTTGGAGCCGATGGAGGTTGCTCACTACTACACGGAGCGCTACCGCCGCGCTATGGAGTCGATGAACGTGCTCTCGCCCTCAATCGAGCCGCACGCCTCGGGCCATATCATCGAGCAGATTGAGTTCGTGAAGCGCATCCTCGACGAGGGTTTCGCCTACATCTCGAACGGCTCGGTCTATTTCGACGTGGAGGCCTACAACCGCAAGCACCACTACGGTTGTCTGTCGGGTCGTAACCTCGACGACATCGTCCTCAACACGCGCGAGCTGGATGGCCAGAGCGACAAGCGTCACTCGTTCGACTTTGCGCTGTGGAAGAAGGCTTCGCCCGAGCATATCATGCGTTGGCCCTCGCCCTGGAGCGACGGTTTCCCCGGTTGGCACATGGAGTGCTCGGCCATGAGTACGAAATACTTGGGTGAGCGCTTTGACATCCACGGTGGCGGCATGGACCTCATGTTCCCCCACCACGAGTGCGAGATTGCCCAATCGACCGCTGCGCTGGGTCACGACTCGGCACGCTATTGGGTACACAACAACATGATCACAATCAACGGCCAGAAGATGGGCAAATCGCTCGGCAACTTCATCACCCTCGAGGAGCTCTTCACCGGTTCGCATCAGCTCCTGGCTCAGGCCTATACCCCAATGACGATCCGTTTCTTCGTCCTGCAGGCACACTACCGTTCGACACTCGACTTCTCGAACGAGGCGTTGCAGGCCGCCGAGAAGGGTCTGGACCGCCTGATGAAGGGTATCGAGGCGATCGGCAAGATCAAGCCTGCCGCCACATCGTCGGTGAACCCCGCCGAGCTGGAGAAGCGTTGCGCCGATGCCATGGCTGACGACCTGAACTCGCCGATGGTGATCTCGGCCATGTTCGACTGGGTGCGCACGATCAACTCGGCAGTCGAGGGCAAGGAGAGCCTGACGGCGGAGGATCTGGCTTCGTTGAAGGCCACCTTCGAGCGTTACGCCTTCGAGGTGCTGGGTCTGAAGGATGAGAAGTCGGCTACAGGTGCCGGTCGCGATCGCGTCACGCCGCTCGTAGAGATGCTCCTCGAGGAGCGCCTGAAGGCACGCGCCGCCAAGGATTGGGCCGCTTCGGACCGCATCCGCGACGGTTTGGCTGCCGCCGGTATCCGCGTCAAGGACCGCAAGGACGGCACCGACTGGGAGCTGGAGTAAGCTAGTAAGATTCAACAGTAAACATGTAGTGAAATTTGGCGGATATCCTCCGCCATTTTTCCAATAAGAATATGACAGAAGTCAAGACCGCAGCTTTAGAATTAGGTACAGAGCGTATTCGGAAACTGCTGATGCAGTATTCCGTGCCGGCGATTATCGCCATGACGGCCTCGTCGCTCTACAACATGGTGGACAGTATCTTCATCGGGCAGGGCGTGGGTCCGTTGGCCATTTCGGGTCTGGCACTCACCTTCCCGCTGATGAACCTCTCGGCCGCCTTCGGTGCGATGGTCGGTGTCGGTGCATCGACCCTGATCTCAATGCGACTCGGCCAACGCGACTACGAAACCGCCAAACAGGTATTGGGCAATGTCGTGGTGCTGAACACGCTCATCGGCATTCTCTTTGCCGTCGTGATGCTGCTGTTCCTGGATCCGGTACTCTACTTCTTCGGAGCCAGCGAGGATACGATCCCCTATGCCCGCGAGTATATGCAGATCATCCTTTTGGGCAATGTCGTCACGCACATGTACCTGGGTTTGAATGCCGTACTGCGTGCCGCCGGTCACCCGCGCAAATCGATGTATGCCACCATCATCACCGTCATCCTGAATGCCATCCTCGACCCGATCTTCATCTTCGTGCTCGATTGGGGTATTCGCGGTGCGGCGATCGCCACCATTCTGGCACAAATCGTCTCGTTGAGCTGGCAGTTGCGCATTCTCTCAAACCAACAAGAGTTGTTGCACTTCCGTCGTGGCATCTATCGCCTGAAGCGCAAAATCGTCGAGAACATTCTGTCGATTGGTCTTTCGCCCTTTTTGATGAACTTAGCGGCCTGCTTTATCGCCATCCTGATCAACAAAGGATTCAAGGAGTATGGTGGCGACCTGATGATCGGTGCTTACGGCATCACGAACCGTGTTGCCTTCCTCTTTGTAATGGTGATGATGGGTCTGAATCAGGGCATGCAGCCCATTGCCGGCTACAACTACGGTGCCCGCCAATACGACCGCGTACTGCGCGTACTGCATCTGTCGATGATCGGTGCCACCTGCATCTCGCTCATCGCCTTCTTTATCGGCGAGGTGGTTCCGGGTATGGCCGCCCGACTCTTTACGACGGACGAGCAACTCATCGACTTTGCCGTGACGGGTATGCGCCTCTCGTTTATGATGTTCCCGCTGGTCGGTTTCCAGATGGTGGCCACCAACTTCTTCCAGAGTCTCGGCATGGCTTCAAAGGCGATCTTCCTTTCGCTGACGCGTCAGTTGTTATTCCTGCTTCCGGGACTTCTGTTGTTGCCCCACCTGTTCAACAACTTCACCCCGTGGGAGGCCAGCTGGGGCGTATGGTGCGCCATTCCGCTTTCGGATCTGTTGTCGGCCATCGTCACCTGCATCCTGCTCGCCAGACAGTTGCGCCGTTTCCGGACCCAGGTCAACACCCTTAAGCACCCCTAAAACAACGATTCTATGCACGAAAAATTTGTTATCAACATCGGCCGTCAATTTGGCAGTGGCGGCAAAGCAATCGGCGAAAAACTCGCCAAGCGACTCGGCATCAGACTCTACGATAAGGAGTTGTTGCTCCTTGCTGCACGCGAAAGCGGATTTTGCACGGAGTGCTTTGAGGAGTGTGACGAACGAAAGGGGGTACTGCGTTCGCTCTTTGGCCATTTCCGCATCCCCTTTGTCGGTAATTACAGCCCCTGCGAATCGCCGATTTCGGGCGAAGCACTCTTTCGCATCCAGAGCGATGCGATTCGTCGTGTCGCCTCCGAGGAGTCGTGCATCTTCGTAGGACGTTGTGCCGACTACATCCTGCGCGAGAATCCCCGCACAGTCAACCTCTTCTTTACGGCCGACAGCGAGGATCGCATCCGTCGCATCACCGCACGCACGGGGTGTACAGCCGAAGAGGCGCTACAACAAATAGAGGCAATGGATCGTCAGCGTGCACGCTACTACAACTACTACACCTCGCACACCTGGGGCGAAGCGGCAACCTACGACCTGACGATCAACACATCGTGCCTGGGTGAAGAGGCTACCGTGGAGCTCATCATCGACTTTGTAACGCGAAAACTGAATCTAAATCCCAAGCCATAGCATGATACAACCCGAAGAGATCAAAGCGCTCTGTCAACGACGCGACGAATTGGCGCGTTGTCTGGAGATCGAACAGCGACGCATCGATCTGAAGAACGAGGAGGAGAAGACCCAGGAGCCCGACTTCTGGGAGCAACCCGATCGTGCCCGTGAGCAGCTTAAAAAGGTCGCCTCGATCAAGGCGTGGGTCGAAGCGTTTGACCGCATCGCCAAAGAGGTCGAAGATCTGGAGCTCATGCCCGATTTTGTCAAAGAGGGGGTAATCGGCGAAGCGGAGATGGAGGCCGCCTATAGCGACACGCGCACCCACATCGAGGAGTTGGAGCTGAAGAACATGCTGCGCAACGAGGAGGATAAGTTGGGTGCCATCCTCGACATCAACGCCGGAGCCGGCGGCACCGAAGCGCTCGATTGGGCCTCGATGCTGCTGCGCATGTACCAGCGTTGGGGCGAGGCTCACGGCTACAAGGTGCGCATGCTCGACTACCAGGCCGGTGAGGAGGTGGGTGTGAAGAGTTGCACGCTCGAATTTGAGGGCGACTTCGCCTATGGCTACCTCAAGAGCGAGAATGGCGTACATCGCATGGTGCGTCTTTCGCCCTTCAACGCCAACAACAAGCGACAAACCACCTTTGCCTCGGTCTTCGTATCACCCGCCATCGACGACACGATCGAGATCACGGTCAACCCCTCGGATATCGAGTGGGACACGTTCCGTTCATCGGGTGCCGGCGGACAGAATGTCAACAAGGTCGAAACGGCCGTGCGTCTGCGCTACCACGGCAAAGATCCCGACACGGGCGAGGCGATCGAATACCTGATCGAGAACATGGAGACCCGCTCGCAGCTCATGAACCGCGAGAATGCAATGCGCATCCTCAAATCGAAGCTCTACCAGCGCGAGCTAGACAAGCGCATGGCTACGCAGCAGGCCCTCGAAGCGACTAAAAAACGCATTGAGTGGGGCTCGCAGATTCGCTCCTACGTCTTCGACGATCGCCGCGTGAAAGACCACCGTACGGGCGTTCAGACCTCAGCCGTTGAGGCGGTGATGGATGGCGACCTGGACAACTTCATCAAGGCCTACCTGATGGAGTTTGGAGGAAATTAAGCGATGAAAATGTGACAACTCAATAAAAATGGGAGATAGCACCAATAAGCTATCTCCCACATTTTTTGTTGACGACTGAAAGCTCGAAAGTACCTTCAGCTCTCAACTTCCAACTTAGTCCTTGATCTCCTCGGCACGTTCCAGCGTCTCATCCTCCTTCGGGGGTTCGGGATGGAGGTTGTTCTTGTAGAGGAAACGGCGAATCTTCATCGAGGGGGTCTTGATAAACTCCTCCTTCTGCTCTACAACCTCCGAAAGGCGCGAGAACTGACTCACCTTCTCATTCACATACTGCTGAATCTCCTGACGCAACTCCTCGGTCTTGGCCTCGATGGCCTCACGCTTTGTGCGCCACTTATCGCGCCAATCATCGAGCAAACGCTCAACCTGCTCCGTATTGAACTGCACCAATGCGACCAGGCGACCATCCAACTCCGTCACGAGCGACTCGCTCACGGTGATGTGCTGGTTAATCACGCTCTCGATATCCTCGGGATAGATATTCTCGCCACCCGGACCCAGGATCATATTCTTCAAACGGCCCTTGATGTGGAGACGATTCTCCGAGTCGAACTGACCCAGGTCGCCCGTATGGAACCAACCATCCTTGTCGATCACCTCGGCCGTAGCCTCGGGATTCTTGTAGTAGCCCATCATCAGGCAGGCACTCTTGGCAACCACCTCACCCTGCTTCGTGTCGGGATTGATGTTGTCCAGTCGCAGCGTCACATAGGGGGCTGCAACACCGGTCGAACCCACCTCTTTCTTAATAGGTATGGCACCGGCCAACATCGGAGCGGTCTCCGTAAGGCCATAACCGATACCGTGCGGGAAGGCGGCATCCACCAGGAACTGCTCGGTAGCCGTATCGAGCTTGGCACCACCCACACCCAGGAAGCGCAGACGACCACCAAATACCTCCATCAGCTTCTTACCGGCCACCTTGTGCAACAACTTCTGCACGGGACGCACACCGTAGAGGGTCTTCAGCACGGCGTTGGAGGTAAACTTGGCCAGCACCTGCGAGCGGAAGATCTTCTCGATAATCAGCGGCACAATCAGCATGATGCTCGGACGTACACGACGCAGCGCGGGGATCAAGGCAGCTGCTGCGGGCGGACGATCGAGGTAGAAGACCGGAACACCCTGCGAGAAGGGGAAGATCAGACCCAGCGAGCACTCATAAACGTGCGACATGGGCAGCACCGAGAGGAACGAATCGCCCTCGTGGATCGGGAAGAGCTGCTGGCAAAGGTCGGCATGGATCGCCAACGACTTCTGCGAATGCATCACACCCTTCGGCGAAGAGGTGGTACCCGACGTATAGATGATCGAAGCCAAATCCTCCGGACGAGGAACTGCCATCGAGCCCTCGGCCTCGACACGCTGCGAAAGCACCTTGAGGTTCTTCGTGCGAATCACGATGTTGAGCACATCAACGGCCGCTTTGGGAAGTTTTGCATAGAGTTTATCCGAGACCAGCAACGCCTTCGATTCGGAGTGCTCGAGGATCTTGGCCACCTCCTCACCCGAGAAACCGGGCAGAATCGGCACCACCACCATTCCGGCCGATACGACGGCGAAATAGCTGACACCCCAGTTCGGCATGCTGCTGCTGTAAAGTGCCACCTTATCACCGGGCTGCAGACCGGCCGAGGTAAGCATCTGCTGGACCTGTTCGATTCGTTTGCCCACCTCGGCAAAGGTAACATCCTCGCCGTCGAGCATCGAAAACGCCAAGCTGTTCGAGAACTTCTCGATACTGTGGCGAATCAGGTCATACATTGTTTGAAATGCCATATAAATTTGGGTTTATGTTGATTTGTTTGCTAAACGCAAGATAGTTCTACAAAAGTACAAAAAAAAAGATAATTCAGCCGTAATTTTCAGACTTTTCGCACAAGCAGGTCACACAAAGAGGCCTTTTCGCAACTCCTTGTGTGACCTGCCATCCATTTTTACGGACCTACCACCTACTATGCGTAGAGGTGTCGCTTGATCGAATGTTTGGGAGTATGGACAAAACCACCCTCGACCAACTCAACCTTCGCGATCTGGCTGTAGGCCGGCAACTCGGCATTGGCCAGCTGACGGGCCTGCTCCATCAGCGCCTCAACGGGCTCGGTAGCACTCTTCATCTGCTCCTCATGGGGCGTTACGAGCGCCACCAGACGCTTCTCACGCTCCACAATCAGCGACTCGCCGACATAGGGCATCGTATTGAGCTTGGCCTCGATCTCCTCGGGATAGATATTCTGACCATTCGAGGTGAGGATCATGCACTTCGAGCGACCACGGATAAAGATGTTACCTTGTGCGTCGATCACACCCAGGTCACCCGTGCGCAACCAACCGTCAGCCGTAAAGGCCTCCTTGGTGGCCTCCTCGTTCTTATAATAGCCCATCATCACGTTGGCACCCTTCACCTGCAACTCGCCTACCTCCTTTTGGGGATTCTTCGAATCGACACGGATCTCGGCGCAATAGACGCAACGGCCACACGATCCGGGCGCAAAGGTCGACCAGTGCTGATAAGCCACCAGCGGAGCGCACTCGGTCATACCATAGCCCACCGTATAGGGAATCTTAGCGGCACGCATCACCTTCTCAACCGCCTTGCTCAGGGCAGCACCACCCATCACGATCATGCAGGCATTACCACCGAATGCGGACATGATCTGCTCGCGGATCTTCTTATAGATCACATTCTTCAGCACGGGAATCGAGGTCAGCACACGCATCAAAGGCTTCTTCAACACGGGCATTACCTTACCCTTAATCACCTTCTCCATCACCAGGGGCACCGTAATCAGGATATAGGGCTTCACCTCCTGGAAGGCGGCCATCAACACCGTCGGCGAGGGGGTCTTACCCAGGAACGTCACATGCGCACCACCGCAGAAGGGGTAGAGGAACTCGAAGGCGAGACCATACATGTGCGCCATGGGGAGCATCGACATCATCGTAGCGCCTTGCGGCACGGGAATCTTATTGAGTGCAAACTCGATATTGGCGGCGATGTTGCGACCCGTGAGCATGATACCCTTCGGCGAGCCGGTCGTACCCGACGTATAGTTGATCACCACCAACTCGTCGAGCTTGTCGTAGGCCAACTTGAGGTGCGACTTCTTCACACCGTTCGGATAGGCCGCCTTAAAATCGGCCTCGTGGTTGGCAAAGACCTCCTCAATCTGCTTCGTTGCGCCATAAAGGAGGCTATAATCGTCGATATTCACGGCTGCTACCAGGTGCGGCAACTTGGCCGGATCGAGCTCGGCCCACTTCTTCGCCTCGGTGAAGAGCACCTTGCTCTCCGAGTGGTGGGTCAGATCCTGCAGACCCTCGTTCGTAAAGTCAGCCAGGATGGGTACCGCTACGGCACGATAGGTATTGGCAGCCAGGAAGGCCATCGCCCAGTGCGCCGAATTTTGACCCGAGAGGGCAATCTTGTCACCCTTTTCGACACCGATCTTCTTAAAAAGCTGGTGCAGGCGCATGAACTGCTCGGCCACCTGTGCGCTCGTATAGGTTGCACCGCGGTAGTCGCTCAACGCCGGCTTATCCCAATTGCGTTGCAGACGGGTCTCAAGGAGTGTGTAATAATGTTCCATGATATTGCTGTTTATTCAGTTATTTTTCGTTAATTTTGTCGCAGCACGAGACTACGCAAAAATTCAAAACCGGTGCGAAGATCGAATAAAATTCCGAGTTGTGGAAATTTAAGGGATAGACATCGAAAATTAGGGCAAAAACCCAAAATACGGGGTAAAAATCGATATTTAGGGGTGAAAAATGCAAATTTCAAGCAATACTTGAGATAAAAAGAGGGTGAAATGATCACAAAAGAGCATCTAAAAACGGCCGCGAAAGCGGTTGGATTCGACCTTTGCGGCGTGGTGGCTGTGCATCCGTTAGAGGAGGATGCCGCCCGTTTTCGGAGGTGGCTCGAGGCGGGCAACCACGCTTCACTCGGTTATTTGGAGCGCAACATCGAAAAACGCTTCAACCCTGCACAGCTCGTTGAGGGGGCACAAACGGTCATTGTTTGTGCCATAAGCTACAAGAGCGAGATCAGCACGGGGTACGCCGAAGATGCGTGCGCCAAGATCGCCTCCTATGCCTGCAACCGCGACTACCACCTCACCATCAAGGAACTGCTCCATGCACTACTGAAACAATTGCAGAGCGACTACCCTACCCTCACGGGACGTGCCTTTGTCGATTCAGCCCCCGTAGCCGAGAAACAGTGGGCCGTAGAGGCCGGTCTCGGCTGGATCGGACGGCAATCCCTACTCATCACCCCCGAATACGGCTCTTTTGTACACCTGGGCGAATTGATCATCAACGAAGCATGCGACAGCTACGACACCCCTTTCGAAGCGTCGTTGTGCGGCTCATGCAATGCCTGCCTAACACACTGCCCCACGGGGGCCATCCTTGAGGGGGAACGCATGATCGACACCCGTCGCTGCATCGCCTGCCACACCATCGAACGAGCCACAACGGAGCCGATCGCACTCGACGGCTGGATCTTCGGTTGCGATTGCTGCCAATCGTGCTGTCCCTACAACCGTCGTGCACCGATGCACCGTTCGGAGCACTTCACCCCGCGCTTTGATCCGCGCACACTCACCCCGGACCATTGGCGGCAGATGAGCGAGGAGGAGTTTCGCTGCCACTTTGCCGACACCCCACTCGCTCGTTGTGGGTTGGACCACCTGAAACGAAACTGCGACTAACAGACCGTCGGCGGTACTTCTACGCTCAACCACGGCTGCAAATCCGCCGTATCAACTCCTGAACAGGGATCATCAGCCATCGCGCTCAAAGCACATCCCGACACCACCCAAGCACAAAAAAAAGGTTGCCCCGAAAAGGGACAACCTTTTTAAATTGTCGATGGACAATTATTTGGTCAGCTCAGCCAGAGCAGCCTTTGCGTTCTCGGCAGCGGGACCAGCCGTAACCTTCTGGAAGGCAGCGATAGCCTGCTCACGCTGCGACAGCGCGTTGTAGGCAGCACCTACCTGGAAGTAAGCCATGCTCTTGTCAGCCTCGTCGGTCTGAGCGGCAGCAGCCTCCTCACCCAACTCGATCACCTTCTTATAATCCTTCTTACCGAGGTAAGCCTGGAGGCGTACCAGCTGGAAGGTGGGGCTTACCGGGTTCTTGGCAAGCTGCTTGTCAGCCATGGCGATAATACCGTCGAAATCACCGGCACCCTGCAACTTGGCAACCTCGTTGTTGGTGTAGATGGCCATCTGCTCCTTAGCCTTGGCAGCATCGGCAGCAAACTTGGGGTGGGTCTTGGCAGCCAGCACCTCATAGATGTCCATACCCTTCTCGAACTCGCCCAGCTCGCAGTAGCTCATAGCCAGGTTGAGTGCCATAGCGGTGTTGTTGGGATCGGCAGCATAACCCTTCTCGAATACCTGAACGGCCGTAGCATAATCCTTCGTGTTGAAAGCCTCGCCACCCTTCATCTGATAGATGCGAGCAACCCAACCCTTATACTTGGCTACGTTAGCCTCGTCACCGTAGAGCTCAGCCTTATCGGCAGCCTTCGTAAAGTTCTCCAGAGCTACGTCGAGGTTCTTGGCCTGAGCAGCACGACCACCCAGCATGAAGTAGCACTTGGGCAGATAACCCTTAGCAGCATTAACCGTCGACTCCATGTCGGGCAGATCCATACCCTCAGCAATCACCTGCTCGAACTTCTCGGCAGCCAGCTGGTAGTTCTTAGCCGTATAAGCGGCACCACCCTCATTAAACACCGTCTTCAGATCCTGCGCCGAAAGCGAGCATACCGCAAAGAGCGCAGCCACGAATACAATCAGTTTTTTCATAGTTGTTATAAAAGTTGTTTGGTTATTATTTGTTTCGTATTCACGTTGTTCAAGACAACGAGCGACAAAATTATACAAAAGTTTTCAAACTTTCAAATTTCACCCCCCCCTTATATCAGCCGCTAACGACGTAATGTGGCAAAAAAGTCGCTCATCAACGCCTCGCACTCGGTCTGCAGCACCCCACGCTCAACCATCGTCCTGGGATGAAACACGCGCTCGGAGTAGGTACGATAACCCTTCTTGGGATCATCTGCGCCCCACACAACACGCCCGACCTGCGCCCAACCAATCGCACCGGCACACATAATACAGGGCTCGACCGTGACGTAGAGCGTGCATTGCGGCAGGTATTTGCCGCCCAGGGTCTCGGTGGCAGCCGTTAGGGCCTGCATCTCGGCATGGGCCGTCGGATCCTGCAAGGTCTCCACCAAATTATGGCCGCGACCAATCACCCGACCCTCGCACACAATCACGGCGCCGATGGGCACCTCCTGCTTATGAAACGCGGCGCGAGCCTCATTTAGTGCCTGACGCATGAAATTTTCATCTTCGAGGCGGTTCATATCCATCATTACTGACATATTTTTTCGATTAACGACGGCGACTCCCGGGACGCGGTTTGGGACGCGGATGGGGAGTAGGTTGCGGTTTCGGATGCGGTTTCGGATGCACTCCCGGAGACGGCACGGGGCGCGGCGTAGGATGAATCACCCACGGATCGGCCTGCGAGGGGTCGTGCTTAAAGGTCAGCGAAGCCACCTGACGGCTACGCACGGGGTGTCCGAACGCATCCTGACCCGGATCCCATTTGGGCGAGAAGAGAATCACACGCTCAATCTCTTGCACCAGACGCGGATAGAGATGCTCGTCGGTCGTATCTTCATCGGGCAGCGAGGTCGAGCCGTCAGCCTCGACATAGAAGGGAACCTCAACTTTGACATAGGGGGTATTCGGGGGCAGCGGGCCGAAGTCTCGACGCAGATTGGCCACGATCCACTGCTCGAACGTATCGATATCGCCACCTTGGAAATGGGGGGTTGCCAGGCGCTCGAGCTCAGCCAAACGCTTCTGCTCCTCCTTCTCCTGTTTCTTGGCCTCCTTCTCCTGTCGTTTAGCCTCCTTTGCCTGTTCTTTCTCAGCCTTACGATCCATCACTACCGAGTCCGTTTGTGCCGCTACAGGCAATGAGAAGGCGAACAACAAACCCAATACACACACCAGATTCTTCATTTTTATCTTTTTTTTAGGTTTACTATCACAAAAATACAATTTTTATTGCGTATATTTGCAAGTTCAGTTGAAAACACGTAAAAAACTTTTTTCTATGTATAGAACTCACACCTGCGGCTCACTGCGAGTCGAACATGTGAACGAAACCGTCACCCTCGCCGGATGGGTGCAGAAGGTGCGTAATTTGGGCGCCATGACCTTCATCGACCTGCGCGACCGCTATGGTCTGACACAGATTGTTGTCGAAGAGAACTCGGCAGCCGAGGTGCGCGAAACGGCCCTCAAGGTGGGTCGCGAGTGGGTACTCCAGGTAACCGGTAAGGTTTTGGAGCGCCAGGCCAAGAATCCCAAGATGCCGACGGGCGACATCGAGGTAGCTGCCACGGCTATCACGGTATTGAACGAGGCCCAGACGCCCCCCTTCACCATCGAGGAGCACTCGGACGGTGGCGATGACCTGCGCATGAAATACCGTTACCTCGACCTGCGTCGTCCGCCCCTGCAGCGCAACATGATCCTGCGTCACAAGATGGCCCAGGAGATTCGTCGTTTCCTCGATCAGGAGGGCTTCCTCGAGATTGAGACCCCCTACCTGGTAGGTTCGACCCCCGAGGGTGCTCGCGACTTCATCGTACCAAGCCGCATGAACCCCAACCAGTTCTACGCCTTGCCCCAGTCGCCCCAGACGCTCAAGCAGCTGCTGATGGTGGCCGGCTACGACCGCTACTTCCAGATCGTGCGTTGCTTCCGCGACGAGGATCTGCGTGCCGATCGTCAGCCCGAGTTTACGCAGATCGACTGCGAGATGGCCTTCGTAGAGCAGGAGGATGTGATCTCGACCTTCGAGAATTGGGCCAAGCACATGTTCCGCGAGGTGATGGGTATCGACTTTACGGAGCCCTTCCGCCGCATGCCCTGGATCGAGGCGATGGAGAAGTATGGTTCAGACAAGCCCGATCTGCGCTTCGGCATGGAGTTCGCCGACCTCACGGAGTTGGCCAAGGGCCACGGTTTCTCGGTATTCGACGATGCAGAGTACATCACGGGCTTCGCAGCCACGGGTTGCGCCACCTATACGCGCAAGCAGATTGACGCCCTCACCGAGTTCGTAAAGCGCCCCCAAGTAGGTGCCAAGGGTCTGATCTGGATCCGTGTCGAGGAAAGCGGTGTGAAGTCGTCGATCGATAAGTTCTACTCGCCCGAGGAGGTAAGCGCCATGGCCGAGAAGTGCGGCGCGAAGGCCGGTGACATGGTCTTCATCCTCTGTGGCAAGAAGTTCAAGGCGCTCTCGCAGCTCTGCGCCCTGCGTCTGGAGGTGGGTCAGCAGCTGGGTCTGCGCGATCCGAAGAAGTTCGCCCCGCTGTGGGTGGTTGACTTCCCGATGTTCGAGTGGGATGAGGAGACCGAGCGTTTCTACGCCATGCACCACCCCTTCACCTCGCCCAAGCCCGAAGATGTGGAGTTCCTCGAGAGCGATCCGGGTCGTGTACGCGCCAACGCCTACGACTTCGTCTGCAATGGTACGGAGATCGGTGGTGGCTCGATCCGTATCCACGACGCCAAACTGCAGGCTACGATCTTCAAGTGCCTGGGCTTCACACCCGAGCGCGCTCAGGAGCAGTTCGGCTTCCTGATGAATGCCTTCAAGTTTGGTGCGCCCCCGCACGGTGGTTTGGCCTTCGGTTTCGACCGTCTCTGCTCGCTCTTCGGTGGCTCGGAGTCGATTCGCGACTACATCGCCTTCCCGAAGAACAACGCCGGCCGCGACGTGATGCTCGATGCGCCGGGTTATGTCGATCAAACGCAGCTCGACGAGTTGTACCTGAGCTTGGTAAAGCCCGAATAAAGAAAAGATCCCTCGAACGAAACGTTCGGGGGATTTTTGTAGAAAGGCGAAAAAGGGCGGACATTTTTTTCGTTTTACCGTCCGCTTCACTATCTTTGCATAAACAACCAACACGATAACACCATGTCTGCACCTTTAGCCGAACGTCTGCGCCCGCAAAAGCTCGATGATTACATCGGGCAGGAGCACCTGGTGGGTGCCAACGGTGTTTTTCGCAAATTCTTCGAGACGGGCAACGTCCCCTCATTTATCCTTTGGGGACCTCCGGGTGTGGGCAAGACCACCCTGGCCAAGATCGTAGCCTCAACCCTCGAACGCCCCTTCTTCACCCTCTCGGCCGTCACGTCGGGCGTGAAGGATGTGCGCGAGGTGATCGAGTCGGCCAAGCGCCAACGCTTCTTCGACCAGCGTGCCCCCTTCCTCTTCATCGATGAGATCCACCGCTTCAACAAATCGCAGCAGGACTCGCTGCTCGGAGCGGTCGAGCAAGGCGTCTTCACGCTCATCGGTGCCACGACCGAGAATCCCTCGTTTGAGGTGATCTCACCCCTCCTGAGCCGTTGTCAGGTCTATATTCTCAAATCGCTCGAAGATAAGGATCTGGAGCGACTGTTGAACCGTGCCCTTCAGACCGACACGGAGTTGAAACGGCGCGAGATCGAGGTGGTGGAGACCGCCGCCCTCTTCCGCTTCTCGGGAGGTGACGCGCGCAAACTGCTCAACATCCTCGATATTGTGGTCGGAGCAACCGACGGCAAGGTGGTGATCACCGACAAATACGTCACCGACTGCCTGCAACAGAACATCGCCCTCTACGACAAGAAAGGCGAGCAACACTACGACGTCATCTCGGCCTTTATTAAATCGGTGCGTGGCAGCGACCCCAATGCTGCGATCTACTACCTGGCCCGCATGTTGGCCGGTGGCGAGGAGCCGCGCTTCATCGCCCGACGTCTGGTCATCCTCGCTTCGGAAGATATCGGACTGGCCAACCCCAACGCCCTGCTGCTGGCCAACGCCTGCTTCGACACGGTGCACAAGATCGGTATGCCCGAGGCGCGCATCACGCTGGCCGAGACCACGATCTACCTGGCCACCTCACCCAAGAGCAACTCGGCCTATATGGCCATCAACAAGGCCCTCGCGCTGGTCGAGAAGGATACGACCAACCGTCCCGTACCGCTCCACATTCGCAATGCCCCGACCCGACTGATGGCCGAGGCGGGCTATGGCGCCGGCTATAAGTACGCGCACGACTACGAAAATCACTTTGCCGAGTTGGAGTTCCTGCCCGAATCGCTGGCCGGAACACGTTTCTACGAGCCTGACCTGCAAAATGCGGCCGAGCAGAAGATCGCCGAACGCATCCAGCAACTCTGGAAGGGGAAATATTAAGCCTTCAGGTGTTTTATAGATTAAAAATCGCACAGAGCTCCGTGCGATTTTTTTATTTTCCATTTCGTCATTTGAATATAATTTGTAATTTTGTTTATACATATTGACTAACACGGAAGTGTAGCTTATTCCTTTGGTGTGAACGTAGGAAATTCATTGCAAGAGGCGAATAAGCAGACATGTGCCGCGCGTCATATCTTCGGATATGGGCGTGGATGCTGTCGCTTATTTAATCTTGCAAGGTATCCTACGACCTACACCATTTAGATAAGTTTCAGCACCACGCTTTCTTTTTGCATGTAACTATGGAGGTGCTAATAGTACAACACGAGACGCAATGGGCACTTTTCATCTCGCCGAGTTAATGAATCACCCACACGATCACAAAGTCGATTTTGCGCGTTTAGATTTTGCTCAAGATACGACCTTGCGCGACTATCAAATTGATAATAAACGAAAAATTTACCTCGCTTGGCAAAAGCATAGAAGCATCATGCTTCAAATGCCGACGGGAACAGGTAAAACGCGATTATTCGTTTCAATCGTTCGCGACTTACACCATTGGGGCGCCCGCAACAAACATGCTGTCAAAGTGTTAATTTTGGCTCATCGAAAAGAGCTCATCGAACAAATAGACGAGACATTAGGCTTGAAATACCATCAAGTGCATGGGATTATTATGTCTCAAAATATGGAACAACGAAAATACCCCGTTCAAATCGGATCCGTTCCTACCCTAACTAGACGTCTGGAGAGGTGGATAAGTAAAGAGTTTGATGTTATCATCATTGATGAGGCGCATCATGTTAAAGCAAGAAGCTATAAAGAAATTATCAAGCAATTCCCCAATGCCAAAATTTTAGGAGTAACAGCAACCCCGTATCGATTAAATGGCGCAGGTTTTCGGCCGGAATTTGACGAATTGATAGTTTCCGACCCTGTATCAACCTTCATCAAAAAAGGTTATTTGAGCGACTATCATTACTACTCAATCAGTTCATCGTCTGGCCTTCAGGCTGAAATTGACACGATGAAAATCGACAAACTCGATGGCGATTACCTCGATTCGGAAATGATGAATGTAATGGATCGCCAAGAGATTCGCGCTAAAATTGTGAACACTTATTTAAAATACGCCAAAGGGAAAAAAGGAATTGTTTACACCGTCAATAAAGAGCATAACCAGCATATAAAAGACCAATTTACGTCGGTAGGAGTTAAGGCCGAAGTTGTCACAAGCGATACACCCAAAGAGGAAAGAGACGCTATTGTCAATAAATTCCGAAATGGCGATATTGATGTTTTATGCAATGTAAATATCTTTAGCGAAGGCTTTGATTGCCCAGATATTGAATTTGTGCAGTTAGCTCGACCGACCTGCTCGTTAGCCATGTATCTTCAACAAGTAGGCAGAGGCTTAAGACCCGCTGAAGGGAAAAACCATACAATCATCCTGGACAATGTTGGTTTATATAATAAATTCGGGTTCCCATCTGCAAAACGGAAATGGAGACATCATTTTGAGGGAAAGGAGGTTAAAGAGATCGAACCATCCGAATTAGAGCTTGAACAAGAAGAGGGTTTTCGTGTAGTCACTCCTATAGAGGAAGGTGATGAGCAAGTACAGCTACTCCACGATTCCAAAACAGAGGCTGCGCTTCAAAACGACGAACAAGATATGCATCAACACAAAAAACAGATTCAAGAAAAACTTGCTATTCTATCGACTAACATCGAGGGGTTAAAAGCCATGGGGATACCCATTCCGCAAGATTGGTTAGATCAAGTTGAAGCCTATAAGAATCAGCTAAATCCGACTCGCAAAATAGAGCAGGCCTTACGATCCCTGATAAAGCGACATACAGACTATGTTGCCGACTTTGAATATCATTCACCACACAAAATCAATTTGTCCGCTGAAAAACATCAGTTAGATGAAATTTCCAATGAGGCGCAACATTGGATCAATCATATTAAGACAATCATTGAGAACACTGCTCAAATTGGAGGCCTCTCAATCCCGGATGCATTAAAAGTAAAACGCATTCAATGTGATGCAATAATAGAACTTTGCTTAGGGAGAAAACTGTTTCTTGATGATGTCGAGGCCCTTTTGGAACCATATGTCGATTCTAACAATTTACACATTGTCTATCAAAAGGGGAAATTACATATTAACGATTGTTCCGAAAGCACCCATCAGTCAACGGAGGGAGTTCTCGTCGGCGATGAGTGTACGTCAAACTCTAAAAACACCAAACTTACGCGGCTACGCATCATTCTTCCGAATGGCAAAGCCATAGAGGAGAATGTGGTGGCCGGCACATTTGCCAAGTTCATCAAACATGTTGGTGTCAAAAAAGTTAAATCACTTGGATTGCAATGTAGAAACGTGCCATTAATTAGCACCGATAAAGAGTCTTTATCGGATATAGGCCATAAAGATTTGGGGAACGGGCTATATCTTGTTACACACAGCTCGACGTTGCAAAAGAAACGACAAATCGAAAAAATTGCAGATTTGCTTAATTTGGACATAAAGGTAGAATTTGTCTAAAAAAATCGCGCTAAAAGACATAAATGGTTTAATAGAATATTCCAAAGCGCAGGCCGAATGGCCGTAGCGTGCAAGCCCTCCCTTTCCCAACAGGGAGGGTTTGGGAGGGAATGTAAATATAAATCTTATATTTGATTGGAGGAAAGGCTTTTGAAGCCATCGTAGATGGAGAAAAGGGGAAGATGCTCGATGAATATGGATATTCAAATCGTAGCATCTTCCCCTTTTCATGCAACTTATGTTGTTCAAAAGCCGTACAATTTGTACCTTTGCTTCATGAAACGCATCGGCATTATCTCCGACACCCACTCCACCTTCGACGAGCCGCTTCGGGAGTTTCTCTCCGAGGTGGACGAGATTTGGCATGCGGGTGACATCGGATCGGTCGAGTTGGCCGACGAGATTGCCACCTTCAAGCCCCTGCGTGCCGTCTATGGCAACATCGACGGGGGCATCGCCCGACGCATCTACCCCGCCTTTGCCTCGTTTCGTTGCGAGGGGGTGCAGGTGCTGATGACCCACATCGGCGGCTATCCGCGACGCTATGCCCCGGGGGTTGCCCAACGCATCCAGCAGCTCAAGCCCAAACTCTTCATCGCCGGCCATTCGCACATCCTGAAAGTGCAATTCGATCCCGTCTATCAGCTCCTGGCCGTCAACCCGGGTGCTGCGGGTCTTTACGGATTTCACAAGGTCCGCACCGCCATCCGTCTGACGATCGACGGAGAGGAGATGCGCGACATGGAGATTTTAGAACTTCCTCGTTTCCAGCGCGTTTAATTATTGCATACGAAGCGTGCATACTACACAAGGTCCTCTTTGCGTTACTTGCGGGCACAAATGACTATTGAATTGTATGCAAGCGAACATTTCCAAAACGCTGGAGGGTATTCTGGCCCGCACGGCGTTTCAAACTGCAAAAGCCGCTATCAAGCACCACTTGAAAGACCACCTCGCCCTGGAGTTGCTCCGCGAAGAGGGAGGCTTGGCCTACCAACTGCTCTCCTCCCGACTTCAGGGGTGGGAGCTCTACCAACTACAACTGCGTATTGAGCAGGGAGCGACCCGTCCCTCATCCTCCGAGCCGCAGGACCCCGACGCATTTTTCCGACGTTACGCCCTTGAACTGACGGCCAAATTCCATGCTGTCAAACGCATCTCAACGGCCCATGCACTGCTGGAGATCGCCTCGGATCCAACCACAGCTACCGCACAAGCGTTGTTGCGCTATGCCCTATCTAAAGAGCGGTTGCAGGAGCTGATGGATCGGCTCGAAAGCGATTCGTTGCACTATCCCGATGTCGAGATACGGATGCTCGATTCGATGCTGCCCACCGCTGCCAAGAGCACCACACCGCTACTCGACAAATTGGCCACAGACCTGACCCGTCAGGCACGCGAAGGGAAGATTGACCCGGTCATCGGGCGCGACCAGGCGATCGAGCGGGTGATCCGTACCCTCTCGCGGCGCAAAAAGAACAATCCGATACTGATCGGAGAGGCGGGAGTCGGCAAGACAGCCGTTGTCGAGGGGTTGGCACTGCGCATGGCAGCGGGTGAAGTTCCCCACACGTTGCAGGGCAAACGGCTCTGCGCACTGGATGTGGCCTCGCTCCTGGCCGGCACGAAGTACCGAGGGGAGTTTGAGGAGCGTATGCAACAACTCATGACCGAATTACGACAAGTGGGTGAGGTGATTCTCTTCATCGACGAGATCCACACAATCGTAGGAGCCGGCTCAACACAGGGATCTCTCGACACAGCCAACATCCTCAAGCCCGCCCTGGCACGGGGTGAATTGCAGACCATCGGAGCCACAACCCTCGATGAATATCGCCGAGAGATCGAGCGTGACAGCGCCCTCGAACGCCGTTTTCAGCGCATCATGATCGATCCGCCCACCGCCGAAGAGACCCTCCGTATTTTGGAGCAGTTGGCCCCTGCGTATGCTGCTCACCATCGGGTACACTACACCGCCGAGGCATTGCAGGCCTGCGTGCGGCTGACCGATCGCTACCTCACGGATCGGCTCTTTCCCGACAAGGCAATTGACCTGATGGACGAGGCAGGGGCTCGTGCTCACCTGGCTGCAGGCGCTCAAGAGCAACCTGCACACGCCCTTGTAGCCGCGCTGCATCAACAGCGACAACTACGTCACGACGCCCTCGAGCAGGGTCGCTACGAACAGGCCTCCACGGCACGCATCGAGGAGCTACAGCTCCAACATCGGCTCGGACACCCGACTCCGACGCAGGTCGAGGCTACCTCCCGTCCCGTGGTGGATGTGGCGCAGATTGAGCAGGTGATCACCGAACTGACCGGCATACCGATCGAACGGATCGGGACTCGGGAGAGCGACCGCCTGCAACACCTCCACCACCATCTGCAGCGTTGTGTCGTGGGACAACAAACGGCCGTACAACGGCTCTCGCAGGCTATTCTGCGCGCTCGTGCCGGGTTGAAAGCAACCCATCGGCCGATCGGCGTGTTCCTCTTCGTAGGGCCAACAGGGGTCGGCAAGACCCTGCTGGCCAAAGAGTTGTCGAAGTGGCTTTTTGACGAGCAGCGCGGACTGATTCGCCTCGACATGAGCGAATATGGTGAGAAGCACAACGTGGCGCGCTTGATCGGCTCACCGCCGGGCTATGTCGGCTATGGCGAAGGGGGTCAGTTGACCGAGGCGGTGCGCCGACGTCCCTATGCCGTGGTGCTCTTCGACGAGATCGAGAAGGCCCACCCCGACCTCTTTAACACCCTCCTGCAGCTCTTCGACGAGGGACATCTGACCGATGGAGCAGGTCGCAAGGTTGATTTCCGCAACACGGTGATTATCATGACCTCGAATGTCGGATCACGCACCGTAGCCGAGCAACCGAACGCCGTGGGTTACACCACCCTTCGCGCACCGCGCACCAAGGGCGAGGAGGGTTACCGCAAGGCGTTGGAGCGCACCTTTGCACCGGAGTTTCTGAATCGCATCGACGAAGTGGTCCTGTTTCGGGAGCTCGAAGGGACGGATGTGGTGCAGATCATCGAGTTGGAGTTGGCCGCCATCATCGCCCGTACCGAAGCGTTGGGCTATCGGCTCACCGTCACCGAGGCTGCCAAGCAAGAGCTGGCCACGCGCGGCTACGAGGTGCGCTTTGGAGCACGCTCGCTCAAACGCACCCTCACCGACCACCTCGAGACACCCCTCTCAGAGCTGATCGTCAGCGGCAGACTCCGCATCGGCGACCAAATCACCCTCGACCACACCCCCACCGACGGGCTTCGGCTCAAGGTAGCCTAAACAAAAGGCCGGGCTTCCTGTGAAGCCCGGCCTTTTGCAGGTTGGATGATTGCTATTTGAATTCAAACAATTTCTCGACATAGCGCCACCCGTAAAGCAGGGGATTAAACGCTACGCCGTGGCGACGAAACGCCTTGCGATGATCGCGGATGATCTGCCAATAGCTCTTCAGTCCCGACGAGGAGACACCCCCCATGCGCATCGTCACGAAATCTTTGGCCAGATAGCGCGTGCGGATCTTATGGACATAGATCAGACGCAACAACTGCTCGAAGTCGGCCCCGATCTTATAATCGGTATCAAAACCACCGTAGCGCTGATAACAGGAGCGGCGGGCATAGAACGAGGGGTGTGCGGGCATAGAACCCATCCTCATCCGCTCACGCGTAAAGCGTTTCGAGGAGTAATAGCGCACCGTGTGGCCCAGATCCTCCTCACGCACATAGTGAACATCACCATAGACGGCATCGAGTCGGGAATCACGAAGGGCCTCGGCTACCCGTTCCAACACATCATCAGCGGTGTAGAAGTCGTCCGAATTGAGGATGCCGACCACCTCACCCGTTGCCATCCGAAGCCCCTTATTCATCGCATCGTAAAGCCCCTTATCCGGCTCGCTAACCCAGCGCATACGCCCCTCGAATCGCGGCTCATAGGCCTTGATCAAAGCCACCGTATCGTCCTTGGAGGCTCCATCGACTACAATATATTCGATCTCCTGGTACGTCTGTCGCAACACACTTTCAAACGTATCACGTACCGTAGCCGCACTGTTATAGGTCGCGGTGATAATTGAGATTTTCATAGACAAATCCGTTGTCGTCCTTGTTTTATAAATTGTTCTTACAACACGATATTATACACTTCTCGTAGATAAGTTTTTATTTTCTCCTTATCGTCGCCACACGCCTTCTTGATTTCAAAAATTTTTGCATCTACAAGTGTGCGATACCACCAACCTTGCAGGAAATGCCAAAGAAAGCCTTCTTTACCTTCTAGGAATCCAAGTTTAAAGAAGTAGCGGTAGCAGAAGTAGGCAAATGAGCGCCAAAAAAGCGGTTTCATTGCATACTTATGTTTAAGCATCCTTTTTTGGTGTGCCTGTTCTGATATTTGTTTGTTCTCATCAGAATTAGCGGTATTTGTCAAGTTTAATTCTATGTCAAGGAGATCAACAGCTTCTCTTATGGCGTATCCAACATGCTTTGTTGCCCACCAACTCAAATTGTTGAGGTTCTCATCCACGAAATCGTTATTCATCTCCACATTTGTCCCTTCAAGTAGCTGTATATGCTCATCCATAAATCGTTCTTCGCATATTGCTTTGCCGGCTTTGAATATGCGGAGTAGTTTTACCGGATATGTTCCCCTTTTCATCCACCTACCCAAGAATATATGGCGCCTTTTTAAGGTAATTCCTGTGACATCCTTATTGAGTGCAGGCAACTTTTGCTTTAGTTCTTCAATAAGTTCTGTCAAGAGATATTCGTCGGCATCAAGACGTATTACCCATTCTGTGTTAATAGGCGCATTTTTTAATCCCCAATTGAACTGGGTTGCATAATTCACCCATTTATTCTGGAGTATAGTTACCTGCTCATACTTTTTGGCAATTTCAAGAGTTCTATCAGTCGAGTAACTATCTATGATAAAAATCTCCTTAACAACTGGTGATAGATTGTCCAAGCAACGCTTTATATGCAGTTCCTCGTTGAAAGTAAGTATGATAGCAGAAAGATCCAACATAATATCAAGATTTAATCTTTTATTACTCTTTTCTTTATAGGCTTAGCAGGATTGCCGCCGACAATCGTCCAGGGTTCTACGTTTTTGAATACAGCAGCTCGTGCACCAACAACTGCACCTTCACCGATAGTGACACCCATACCAACAAAAGCTTCGGTTGCCACCCAGGCGTGCGTACCAATTACGATCGGGGCAGTAATCAAATGATGATCTCTACTCGTAATATCGTGACTTGCTGTACAGAGGTACGCTCCCTGAGAAACTGTTGCGTAAGCTCCAATTTTCACCTTGTCAACATTGTAACAATTGACCTCGGAGGCTAAGCAGCTATATTCGCACATCTCCAAATTGGCCGGATAGTAGATTTTGGCCGAGGAGTAAACAACTGCCCCACGAGCAATCTTTGCGCCAAACCAACGCAATAGCTGACACTTCCACGCATTGCATACGCTTCGTGGAAAAGGTCGTCCCAAAAGGGTCCAAACAACCGCCCAGGCGACCCGAATCAGTTGATGTTTCCGCCCCAGTCGATTTTGATACGGTACCTGTACCTGACGTTTCATCACTTTACTTTATACTGTTCCACATGGTTACTAATTGTCCCATTACGGCCTCCAACGAATAGTTTTCGCGCGCCTTCTGTTGCGCCCGAAGAGCGCAAGCGGTGGCCACTTCAGGGTGTGCCAAACACTGTTCAATAGCACTCCGCAACCCCTCGGGATCACGCGGAGCTACCAAAAGGCCCTGCACCTCACCCTCACTTGTCAACATCTCTTCGATTGCACCAACCGGCGAGCTGAGAATCGGGCATCCACATGCCATCGCCTCAACGATCACAAAGGGGAAGCCCTCCGTGTAGGTCGGCAAGACAAACAACGTCGCCCGACACATCTCCGTAAAGATATCGACCGAGGGGCGCAGGCCGTAAAATGTCACCCGATCCTGCAGATCATGCTCCGTTACGTAGCGTATCAATTCGGTATGGAATTGCCGATCTTCAGGGCCAAAACACTGCAACCTAACCTGTGGCAATTCACGCACCGCCTGCAAAAGCTCCCGGATCCCCTTTTCGGGGACCACGTGACCGACAAAGAGCAAGGTTGCGGGAAGTCGTTTCGACGCATCGCTCACCAACGTGTCAATCATCGGATTGTAAGGATTGCCGATCTTCACCACCGTCTCACAACCGGCCTGCACCACGGCCAGGCGGGTCGCCTCATCCAACACCACGATTTGGTCGCTCAACCGAAACACACGTGTCAAGAACCAACGTAGCACCCCTGCCGTTTGCAGATGATGAGGAATAGTACCGCAATGGTAGTGGACCACGGCTGCTGCACGATACCTCTTGATCAATTTAACAAAGAGCCAATCACGCACGATACCATGCCCTGCTGAGCTGACCACGTGTACCAGATCATACGACTCGTTGCGCAGACGACGGCGCAATGCTCGCGAAATCTGCACGTAATCGGCCACGTCATAATAGAGTTTTCGAAATCGAGGCAGGAGGTGGGTAAAAGGGAGCGATCGTTTGACAGGCAGATGATCCACCTGCAAGAAAGGTTGCGGATGAGCTGTAAAATAGGAGAGCACCATCTTCATCCAGACAGCAACGCCTCCCTCTAACGAGGGCTCAGGTCCACAGATAAGCACTTTCATTGATTAAGCGGTTCTGTTTGTTATTTCTTCTATGCTTCGTTCAAAGCACCCACAGACGATTGGCGCATCTGCTGCAATTCTTCGCGCGTATAGCGTTGATCGCTCGGATATAATTTTGCCTCGTGAACTATGATTTCGTCGATGGTACGATAGAATCGAATCACCTTGGCAGGAACACCGCCCACAATCGAATAGGGTGGCGTACTCTTATTCACCACCGCTCCGGCAGCAACCGTACAACCTCGTCCAATAGTAACACCCGATAGAATTGTTACATTACAACCGATCCACACATCCTCCTCAATGATAACATCTTTATCAAAACCATCCGGCTTGTTCGCCTCTGTTATATCGGTAATATATTCTCCGACATTGCGCGCATGGTTGCCTGTTTGAATGGTCAAACCACTGGCTATAGCACAATTGGCCTTTATAATACATTTTGCATTGAGTGCCGATATCTCACAACTCCCAATACCGCAATTATCTCCAATGTAAATATTTTTTGGATTAGTTACGCGAATTGGAGGTGTTAATGTCACATTCTTGCCACAGTATCCGAATGATCTCTTACGAACGCCAAAATAAGATCGCCAAAGTGTATAGCACCCTCGCACAAAGAGGTTCTGTTTTATTCGTTGTATAAACTTCATATTAGCATGTTTGATCAAACAACTGCACATACTTTTCCACAAACGCCCTACGCGACAACGCCTGCACGGCATAGGCTCGATTGGCCTGCGCCATGTGTCGATACTCCTCCTCCGACAGGGCAAATAACCGTTTCATCGCAACGGCCATCTCTTCGCTATTCAGCGGATCGAACAAAAAGCCATTATCCCCCTCTCGTACCATCATCGGATGGTCGCACACGCGACTGCATGCAACAGGCAGTCCACAACTCATCGCCTCACACAAGGCATTGGGGAAACCCTCAAATAGCGAAGGCAAGACAAAGAAGTCGGCCTCCTGCAATCGCTCGACGATATTTTGCTGCATGGACTCCACCACCATCACCGTTTCGAGTCCATGGCGTCGAATCTCCTGACGATACGTCTCCAGCAACGGTTCTGCAACCCCATACCAAGCAACACTGAACAACTCACCCTCTTGCTTGAGCAGTGCCGCCGCCTCCACTAAACGGTGAAAGTTCTTCTCCACTTTGCCACTTGCCACCACCACAACTCGATTCTTCGGATGGCTCATAGCACGCTGCTTGGCGGGGTGAAAGAGCTCTGTATCGGTAAAATTTGTGATGGTTTTCAACCGACTGGAGGCACACAACCGATGTTGCTCGATAAATTGGGTCTGCGCATTCGAATTAGGAACTACCCAATCGGCAAAACGCCACAATCCGAAACGCACACGATCCCTCCAAGTAATCCGTTGTGTCGTATTGCGTTCCGAGACAATCAACTGCTGCCACCGCATGAAGGGACGCAGCATGCAAGCGATCATGGAGGGGGTCTCCTGATAGGCAATCACCACATCTGCAGGATGCTTTCGCCCATATTGATAGAGTTGCCAAATACGCTTTAGCGGATTTCGCGTATTCCCCACGACCCAATAAGGCACACCCGTCGCATCGAGCTGCGCCTTATAAAAGGGAATATCATAGTATACCAACACCGAGGCGTCATACCCCCGTTGTTTCAACATACATGCCAAACCCACCAGTTGACGCTGCGCTCCACCCGAGCCCAAACTATCAGTAAAGCAGACTATTTTCTTCATCATAACAAAAATCTATACCCTGCTTCCGAAGAGTGCGGCAATGCTCCCAGATAGAAATAGAACATAACTAGGGAGAAGAGTACTATCGAGAATATACGCACATACTGATTTTTAATGGCTGCAACCGTATTCGGGAAAATCAAAAAAATTGCTCCTGAATAATACATATTCAAACGATTTGTAGGAACGTAACCTGTTCCGGCAACTTGAATCACACATCCTACTATTAGAATCAATGTCAACAGTTTATTGATTCCCACATCCCAAGCCTTTCCTTTAAGCACAAAAAGCCGCCAAATTAATAAAATAACCAGTAAAAGAGCCATTTTAAAATTTGATCCTTCACTATCATCTTCAACATAAGATTC
The DNA here is from genome assembly GCA_017547175.1 of Alistipes sp. Lineage (GTDB taxonomy): Bacteria > Bacteroidota > Bacteroidia > Bacteroidales > Rikenellaceae > Alistipes. The sequence goes on from JAFYQI010000008.1 coordinate 42,065, forward strand.
ATAGCCTTTCGTATAATCCAACGATAAATGGAGGAGCGTTTCCATATGCATATATAGATATATGCCGCAACATAGTAGCGCTATTCCAAATGTCCACATCCCCCAATTTCGGTTGTAAAGAAAGTAAACGGGCCAAAAAATTATTGCAGTTTGATGAACACTATAGGCTAACAACATCACCACTAAATAGGTCCATATTTTCCGATTAATAATCAAAGGATACGACAACAAGCAAAGAGCTATAGCAAGATGCTGTCTTAACACAAATATACTTTGATTATAATTGCCTATTAAAAACAAAAAGATAGATAACCATACTATCGAAGAGTACCTTTTTATCACATCAAAATACGAAAAAATGATCAATGCACTCGTGAACACAAACAATAGTAAATAATTATCCGACAGCATGCTAAGCACCTTTGTCATATACATCCATCCAGGTTCTGCTTTGATACCGTCTAACATAGGTGCATTAGCTAGACTTACATGTTTTAGAGCGTCATAGGCATACACATAATAATCGAGATCGGGTAGCGATGTGTAATCTTTAAATGCATGGAATACAAACAACTGAATCCCTGCAACGAACAGCAAACACCGTTGCTTTTGTTGTTGTGCTATAGGTAGTATAGATACCAGCAACACAATACATAAAAACGCAGTGATATTAGCAATGAAATACTGCATATTTTCAACCCAAATATCCGGTTACAACTTTATCCAACTACCCAACGTATAATCCCACTCTTCGGGTTCGAAGGGCACAACACCACTCCAATGGTAAAAAGTTAATTCGCCAAAATAGACTTGACCATTCACATCGTATAAATCTACCCGAACATGCGGTTGTCCCTTTGACAACTTCGCCGCCAACGCTTTCATTTTCTCAAAACTCGGCGGGCACGCGATCGGTCGCGGTGAATTGGGATGGCCGTTACGCATGGAGAGATGGTTGAAATCCATGTCGAAGAAATCAAATTTGGTCTCCTCCCCTTCGCAACTACGATCTGTGGCAATATACAAGAGTTTCGGTTCGCCATCGAAGCAGAAAAATTTGTAATCCTTTAACTCATCACCACTCTCATCCACCATATATTTCTCGGCAATGATACGACGAGGAACATCTTTATAGGGCCATTCGCGATTATACCAGAAGTAACTGCGTTTGTAGAATTTTCGTAATTTGGCTCGAGCCGCCTTCGGATCGAAGGTCGATTTATCGGTACAAATCACAAGTCCCCCACTATCGTGTGTACATTTAAGTACAAACTGATTGGGTAATGCTTCGAAATCGATCTCATCCACCGTATCATAAATCCCCAATGTCGGGATAATGTACTCTTTGCCGATTCGCTCAGCTACATACTGCTTCACTGCATACTTATCCACCATCGTCGTCATCTCGGACACTCGATTGTGGATTTTCAGCCACTGCAGCTTCTCGTTATAAGTCTGTAAATTATTCCAATCCAGACGTTTACGCATATTAAGCCGATAATATAGCGACAAATACAGCCTATCGGGAAACAGACGAGCCATCATAGCGACGATCCGCATCACACAGATCCGTGGATTACGAATTGCTTTTTGTATTTTTTTCAGTAGCATCTCTTCGTGAGTCTTCAATCTACATGTAAGACATGGTTTACAATCCTCGATTACCGTTTCGCGAGATAGAGCAAATAGGCGGGGCAATAAGCCACTATTGCCAAAAAACGATCGAGTGGACGGTTAATATAGCCTACAATATGCTCTTTCACGCGCACCGAGGAGTAAGAGAGGTGTAAGATGGTTTTCAGATAGTTTATGAAATCATATCTGCGCAACAGATCGCCCTGTTCGTTGATCGCGTATAGGGCGTTTACCAAGCTATTGTAATTTTTCCGACTGGTTCGGGGCATTTTTGCACGTTGATAACACAGCGAATCGTGCCCGATCACATACGTTCGTACTACATCGGGGACAAATCGGGTTTTATAGATGCGTGCCGCCCTACTCCAACGTACCCCTTCCGGAAAATTAGAACATGACTCCTCGAAATAAAAATGAGCAGGAACAGCAGCCTCTTTTTTGAGCACCTCGAGTTTCCGACACCCCACCATCTCACAGCCTTGCTTTCGTTGAAAAGTCAATTCATTGTAATCCGAGTCCAAATAGGGCTGCGGCAAGACCGGCCCAACCAGACGCCCATCTTCATATTGGGCTCTTGCGCGCACCTCCCAATAGCGCTCATAATCCGGTAATTGTTCAAGCTCTTGCCAATAGTGATCAAACACCTGCAACATATCGGCCGAGATCGGATCATCGTCGTCGCACGTGATCACATAGCGCCCTTGAAACACCTCTAACGCGCTCTTCCATGCATGATGTTTTCCCCGATTTACCCGATAGTCGACAAAGACTATCGGAATACGGCTGCTGGCTTTTATCGATGCCACAACTTCAGCCGTATGATCGGTCGACCCATCCGAAACGATGACCCACTCAAAGGACCCCTGATAGGTTTGACGATCGATACATTTCGACAATTCGAGCAATTGATCAGCTCGATTATAGGTTGCTGTAAAGAGCGAGAAACGATATTTATACATAGATAATTAGCTTAAGGCCATACGACGCTGAACTCTCTTGGCATACCCGTAAACACATATACCGATCATGGCTCGACACATCAAGACTGTTAATGCAGCTCCCACATAAGAATAATGCTTCACCATCGGATAGGCCAGCAACATGCCGAGGATCGAACATACGATCGTGATATTTCGCAACACCTGTTCCCGATGCACAACTATCAAATAATTGATACCATATGTATTATTCAGCACCATAAACACCAACGAAATGGCAAGGATTCGCAAAACTATTGCCGACTCGGCAAATTCAGGAGCCAACATGACCTTTACAATCATGGGTGCCAACACATACAAGATGCATGCAAAAAAAACTGCAATGCCCACATTGACTATCGAAAAGATCCGATGTTTCTCGACCCGTCGCGACAAATAGGGGAAACAAACGCGCGAAAAGACCATTTGGAATTGGTGCACAATTGTCAGAAATTTATTGCCGCCTTCAAAAACACCACTGGCAAAACTACCTGAGGTCGTACCTAAAAGCATCACCGAAAAACTATTGTATAAATTCGGCATCAGGTTGTTTACAAAGACATCTGCACCCTCCTTCAACGCACGAACAATCGCCTTGAAGCTGGGCTTGACAATACGGTATTTCCATCGCTTCAGAATAATCCACATCGCAATCATACCACTGACCAAATAGCCCAAGGCTGTGAATACGGGTTGATAAATATAATCTTCAGCTTCGGTAATAAAGACAAATACGAGCACTGTAAAGATCAATTTCACTACAACGTTCAACACTGCAATATATTTCATCTTCTCGATCGCTTGAAAAAACCAATCCGGGAAAAGAATATGTCCCGGAAGTATCAAGAACGACACCAGTAGAATGTTTGCATATACACGCAGGGATGACAGCGTATAAATCAACCCCAACAAGACGCCAAACGAGAGTAAGAGCAAGCAACATCGCGCCCATAACACATGAGAAAAGATCTCCGAAACCTTTGCCATATCGTTCCGATTTTGAGCCACATCGCGTGTCGCCGTATAGACAAAGCCCCAATCGACCACCGTCTGTACCCAAGAGATCACTGCCGCTGCAAAGGCGATCTTGCCGAAACCGTCGACCCCGATCACATGGGCCAAATAGGGCAAGGTAATGAGCGGAAAGAGATAACCGGCCACCTGCAACAGGGTCAGCCAGAAGAAATTACCGGCCAACACACGGGCATCGTGACTCGCACGCAACTGCTGCCAATATTGCTTCAATCGCCTTGTCATAGCCTCTTCGCTGTTCGATTTCGTGGTTGCTGATCCAAATTTGACGCCTACCGATCGTGATACATTGCCTCGTAGTAGCGGGCATATTCGCCCGAAGTGACTTGTTCGATCCACGCCTCATTGTCGAGGTACCAGCGAACGGTCTTTTCGATACCCTCCTCGAATTGGAGCGAAGGCTCCCAGCCCAACTCGCGTTGCAGCTTGGTGGAGTCGATTGCGTAACGTAGGTCGTGACCTGCACGATCCTTCACGAAGGTAATCAGCTCATCGGAGTAGCCCTCGGGATTACCCAACAGGCGATCCACCGTCTTGATGATCACCCGAATCAGGTCGATATTTTTCCACTCGTTGAAGCCGCCGATGTTGTAGGTTTCGGCCGTCTTGCCTGCGTGGAAGATCAGGTCGATAGCACGGGCGTGGTCCTCCACATAGAGCCAATCGCGCACATTCTCGCCCCGCCCATAGACGGGCAACGGCCTTCTCAGACGGATATTATTGATAAAGAGCGGGATCAACTTTTCGGGGAATTGGTAGGGTCCGTAGTTGTTCGAGCAGTTGGTCACAATGATCGGCAGGCCGTAGGTATCGTGGTAGGCTCGCACGAAGTGGTCCGATGCCGCCTTCGACGCCGAATAGGGCGAATGGGGGTTGTAGGGGGTCTGCTCGGTAAAGAGTCGATCGTCAAACTCCAACGCACCATAGACCTCATCGGTCGAGATGTGGTAGAAACGCTTACCCGTAAAACCCTCGGGCAGTGACTCCCAATAGCACTTGGCAGCTTGCAACAGCGACAAGGTACCCATGACATTCGTACGGGCAAAGGTGAAGGGCTCTTTGATCGAGCGATCGACATGGCTCTCGGCGGCCAGGTGAATCACGCCATCAATCCGTAACTCCTGCATCAGGGCATAGAGCTGCTCAAAGTCGCAGATATCGAGTTTGACGAACCGATAATTGGGGCGATCCTCCACATCGTTCAGGTTGGCGAGGTTACCCGCATAGGTCAGTTTATCGAGGTTGATGATGCGATACTCGGGGTACTTGTTCACCATAAGACGCACCACATGCGAGCCGATAAATCCGGCACCTCCGGTGATCAGAATGTTACGCTTGAAGTTCATCGAGACACTGTTCTAACGAAATTTTCCAATGCGGTATCGAGATACCTAACTGTTGTTGCACCTTGGTTTTGTCCAGCACCGTATTCTTGGGGCGCAGGGCACGGGTCGGATAGTCGGCCGAGCTGCACGGTGTGACCTCAACCGGACTCTTTGCCAGACGAAGAATCTCGCGGGCAAACTCCCACCACGAACATTCACCGAGGTTGGTATAGTGATAGAGCCCTTCGACAAAGCGGCCTTCATGTACCACCGTCAGCAGGGCAGCAGCCAGATCGAGGGCCGAGGTTGGTGAGCCGATCTGGTCGTTGACCACCCGAATCTGCGACCGTTCGGATGCCAGGCGCAGGATGGTCTTGACAAAGTTTTTGCCGTAGGGCGAATAGAGCCAGGCGGTGCGGAAGATCATGTAGTGGCACCCCGACTGTCGAATCAGCTCCTCACCGGCCAATTTCGTACGGCCATAGGCGTTGATCGGGTTGGGTTGCGACTGCTCGGTCAGCAGGGCGCAACAGCCCCCCATGAAGACATAGTCGGTCGAGATGTGAATCAGCAGGGCATCGCGCACTTTGGCCGCTTCGGCCAGGTAACCCACCGCCGTTGCATTCACGGCGTAGGCCTGCTCTTCCTCCTCTTCGGCACGCTCCACGTCGGTATAGGCGGCGCAGTTGATGATCACATCCACCTGCTCACGCTGCACAAACGAGAAGACCCGCTCCCGATCGGTCAAATCGACTTCGCGATCGGTAAAGAGCCAACGCTCTGACGAGGCGTGGCAGAGACGCTGCAGCGATCGTCCCAACTGCCCTTCGGCACCTGTTACCCAAATAACCATCTATTCAAAGCATTGTGAGTTGTTCAGCACGCCATGCCGACGATCCTTTTCCGATAGGAGAATCGCCTCGGGCGCGATCGGCCACGGAATGGCCAACTGCGGATCGTCCCAAGCAATACCCCCCTCGCACTCGGGGTGGTAGTAGTCGGTACATTTATACTGCAAGACTGCCTCGTCACTCAAGGCCACAAAGCCGTGGGCAAACCCCTCAGGGATGTAGAGTTGGCAACCGTTTTCAGCCGACAACTCCACGCCGAAATGGGCTCCGAAGGTGGGCGAATGGCGTCGAATATCGACCGCCACATCCCACACACGACCCGATACGACCCGTACCAATTTGGCCTGTGCATGGGGCGGAAGCTGGTAGTGCAGACCACGCAACACCCCGTATTTGGATTTACTCTCGTTCTCCTGCACGAAGTTGATCGGATGGCCTGCCGCTGCCGAAAGGTCGGACAGGCGCAGCACCTCCATAAAATAGCCTCGCTCGTCGTGGTAGCGGCAAGGCTCCAGCAGCAGCACCCCTTCGAGTGCGGTTTTGTTAATTTTCATCATGAGCGGGTTGCCAAATGCATCATATAACGGCCATAATCGTTCTGCTGCATCGGGGCAGCCAGACGCAACAGCTCCTCATTCGAGATCCACCCTTTGCGCCAAGCGATCTCCTCCAGGCAGGCAATCTTGAGGCGTTGACGGCTTTCGATCGACTGCACGAAGGCTGCCGCCTCGTACAACGACTCGGTAGTTCCCGTATCCAGCCACGCAAAACCGCGACCCAAGAGTTGCAGATGCAGCGACTGCTCCTGCATGTAGAGGCGATTCAGGTCGGTAATCTCCAGCTCACCACGCGCCGAGGGGCGCAGCTTCTTGGCCGCCTCCACCACATTATTGGGGTAGAAATAGAGTCCCGTGACAGCGATGTCGGAGGTCGGCTCGGTGGGTTTCTCCACCAGCTCTGTCACACGCCCCTCCGCATCGATCGAGGCCACTCCGTACCGTTCCGGATCGGGTACACGATAGCCAAAGACGGTGGCTCGTTGCGTCTGCTCGGTACGTGCCACGGCATCGAGCAACATACCGGTAAAACCCTGACCATAGAAGATATTATCACCCAAGACCAGACAGACCGAATCCTGTCCGATAAACTCCTCGCCAATCAGAAAGGCCTGCGCCAACCCGTCGGGTGAGGGCTGCTCGGCATAGCTGAAGTGCACCCCATAGTCCGACCCATCGCCCAAAAGGCGTTGGAAGGCGGCCATATCCTGCGGGGTGGAGATGATCAGAATCTCGCGAATACCGGCCAACATCAGCACCGAGATCGGATAATAGACCATCGGTTTATCGTAGATGGGGAGCAACTGCTTGCTCACCCCCTTGGTGATCGGATAGAGGCGTGTGCCGCTACCTCCGGCCAAGACAATTCCTTTCATACACTATTCTCTTTTTAAGGTTGGGTTCTTCTCAAAATTGTAGGCCCAAAGCATCGCAGTCAGATCGACCAGCATCGAACGCCGATAGATCGACCGATACTTCCAATGCCCTTGCAAACGATTGGTGATCAGTCCAATACGCTGCTTGAAGCGCGATTTTCCGGTGTTGTAGATCGCCTGATCGTCCCGAAGCATATCCGCCAACAGACGCTCCACGAGGCGCTGATCGGCCTCTGCAGCCAACGCACAAGGCGCAAGGGCCAGCTGCTGCTCGGCCAGGGCGGTCATCGTAGCGGCAAAACGGGTAAAGTCCATCCGATCACACCACTGACGGTAGCCGTGCCAATCGATTTCACTGCCGCAACACTTCACAAGGAGCATCCAATCGCAGAGATGGCGCAACTTCACCCCTTCGTTCAGGAAGTGGAAGAAGCCGTGGGCGGTCAGGAAGAGGGCGTTAAAGTCGGCCGAAGGGCTTTCGAGGGCCGTATCGGCAATTCGTTTTCCGTCGGAGAGGCTGAGCAGTTGTTGCAACCTGCGTTCCAACGCCTTGCGTTCGCTGCGGCCACGTATGGCGGTGCAGAAGCGGTGATTCTCGACCGCCAACCCCTTGTAGGTGATGTGGGCATGTTTGTAATAGGAGCGTTCGACTGCTCCACCCGCCACTTCGGCGCATCGGTTACCCCGTTCGTAGTCGTCACCAAGGAAACAGTCCAGATCGCCACACTCGCGGTGCATCGGTACGGGATAGAGTTCGCTGAGGGAAAACCCCTTGAGCACCGTGGTTCGAATCCCTTCACGGGCAAACAACGTAGCCAGTTCGGTGGCACTGCGCAACTGGTCGGCATAGCGTTTTTCGATCCCCTCGACCTGCAACGCCCATTGCAATTTAAGGCGAAGAGGCAACTCCATCGCTTGGGTCAAAGCCCCTTGCGCACGCAGTCGCTGCAAGCCATCCCACGCCACGGCCGAGACCCCCTGCTCGGTAGCCAGGCGGTAGATCATCGGCCAATCGGGCACTACCCGGTCATCGAGCTGCTCCCGTCGTTCGGGGTGCAGCGCTGCCCGCAGCAGCAAAAAGAGTATCTCGATCGCTTGTTGCACGCGCTTGGAGAATTTTACATTTCGCGACGACGAATCTTGATGCGGATCGCCTCCACGGGGGGCACTTCGCAGACCAAAACCAGGTAACCACCGGCACCGGCACCTGAGAGTTTCCAGGCCAGCGCCTGCTCGCGATAGCGCTCGATCCAGGCCTCTACGCCGTTCGAAAGCATGGCGGGGAACATCGCCGTCTGTGCCTCAAACGAGGCTTTAAAAGCGGCCGCAAAGGCCGTTAAATCGTGTTTCAGGATCGCCTCCCAGCAGGCATCGGAAGCCGCAGCAAGGGCTTGAACGCCAGCCTCGTCGATCCGACTTCCCGCAACCACCGACGTACCCTCGGGTCGGGCAAAGAGCGGAATCATACAGAGGTGCTCCTCCAACCAGGCGAGCGTCGCCTCATCGTGCACCATCTCGATCTTCTCGGGCCAATAGTGGTTGTTGTAGTAGTGGCGACAAAGCCCCGGGATACAGATGCCGATCGGATCTTGCGCACCCGAGATATGACCGCCCTTCTCCGGCTCGTTCTCGAAGCAGAAGACCAACTTAGCGAGCTTCTCGGGGTCATAGGCCGGCAGGTTGTAGGGCCAGATTTTCTTCATCGCGTTGCGTGTCGAGGTGGCCATACCGCCACGCTCCATGAATTCGATCGTCGGCTCGAGCGAGATGGTGATGGCCCACCCTGCCCCGCATTTCGAGACATAGGGCTGATCGATCCACGTACCGGCCAGGTCGAGGCGATAGGGAAGCTGCGGTTTGACCTGCGTACGCAACAAGGTGGTTGAACGCGCCTCGAGCCCCGCATCGGGCTCACGCTGCAAGACCACATATTCGATACCGCGCTCGGCGCAGAACTGACGCTTCGTCTCCGAGCCGCCATCCTCATTGACCACAAAGACATCGGGCTTGATCTGTTCGACCACCTCAACAAAATCCATCATACCCGAACCTGGGTTGATAAAGGCGTCGGTCACATAGCGAATCGCCTTGACCATGTAGAGTCGTTCGGCCTCGGAGCAGATGGTCTTACGGGCCTTGAGTTGAAAAATCGTGGCATCGGAACCGATACCCACATAGAGGTCGCCATACTTAGCCGCCTCCTTGAAGAAGGCCACATGGCCACTATGCAGCATGTCGTAGCAACCCGACACAAAAACTTTCTTGTTCGCCATAGTCGCTCGTTTAGCGTTGCCAGGTAAGGTACCACGCCACAAAACGGGCAATACCCGCTGCGAGTGTCGTGGAGGGTTTATAGCCGATCTTGCGTTCGAGTTTCGTCGCATCGGCATAGGTCGTATAGACATCGCCGGGCTGCATGGGCAGCAGCTCCAGCTGTGCCTTGCGCTCCAGCGCCGTTTCCAACGTGCGGATAAACTCCATCAGGGGGACGGGGTTGCCGCCTCCGATGTTGTAGATCGCGTGTTTGGGCGATGTGGGGGGCTGGTCGATCACCCGCACCACCCCTTCGATGATGTCGTCGATGTAGGTGAAGTCGCGCGAAAGTTGCCCCTCGTTAAAGACCCGAATCGGCTCTCCCTTCAGGATCGCCTTCGAGAAGAGCATCGGCGCCATATCGGGACGGCCCCAGGGGCCATAGACCGTAAAGAAGCGCAGACCCGTGGCGGGGATGTCGTAGAGGTTGGCATAGGAGGTGGCCAGCAGTTCGTTCGAACGCTTCGTGGCCGCATAGAGCGAGACGGGGTTGTCGGCCCGATCCTCCTCGGCGTAGGGGACCTTCGTGTTGCCGCCATAGACCGAACTCGAGGAGGCATAGACCAGGTGGTTGACCCGATGGTGACGACAGCACTCCAAGAGATTCACAAAGCCCACCAGGTTGCTATCCACGTAGGCAAAGGGGTTCTCGAGCGAGTAGCGGACCCCGGCCTGAGCCGCCAGATTCACCACCACGTCGAAGCCCTCGTCGGTAAAGAGTTGGGGCAGCAGGGTGCGATCCGAAAGGTCGCCCTTGACAAAGGTGAAACCGGCATGACTTTCGCTGCGCTGCTTCACCCCCGCCTCCACCGTGTGGATGCCGAGCTCGGCCAGACGGGCCAGCTTCAGCTGCGGGTCGTAATAGTCGTTGATCGAGTCATAGCCGACTACCTCATGCCCCTCGTGCAACAGACGGGCCGAGAGGTGGTAGCCGATAAAACCGGCAGCACCGGTAACCAAGATCTTCATAGGCATAGGTTATTGGACCGCTTCTGCAGCGGCAACTTGTGCTTGAATGCGTGTGTAGGAGGCCTTATCGCCAATGTCGTAGCGGCGACCGGGCATCTCGTAGGCGTGGAGTGTGGTGCGGGTGGTGAGGTAGTGCGCCAGGTTACCCGGAGCATCGTACTTGCACCCCTCGGCCACAGCCGACCGAATCAGGGGCAGATCCGCGCGGCAATAGATGTAGAAGGGCGGCACCGCCCATGCGCTCTTCGGCTCACGTGGTTTCTCCTCCATGCCGAGGACTCGATGCGCCTCATCGAGGCAGACCACACCGGTCTTCTGCAACGCCTCGATCGAGGGTTCGTGATGGCACATGAGCAGACTCGTGTGCTTTGCGTGGAAACAATCGACAAAGCCCTGCAACGAGAAGTCGAGCACGTTGTCGGCCGCAGCGACCAGGATATCCTCGTCGACGGCACACTGTTCGAGTGCCAGGATGAGGTCGTTCACCGCACCCACACGATGGTCGTTATCCGTCGAGCCGTCGTCAAGCAGCGTGATGGGCTTCGTGTAGCGGGTACGTGCCTCGCTGAGCCACTGCTCGAAGCAGCCGATAAACTTGTGATTCGAGACCAAGATATGGCCCTCGATGGCGGGCAGGGAGTCCAGATCGCCCAGCAGGCGGTCAAGGATCGTCACCTCGCCGATCGGCAACAACGGCTTGGGGAAGTTCTCGGTAAGCGGATAGAGGCGCGTGGCGTAGCCTGCAGCCAGAATTATGGTCTTCATCGGCAACTATTCAACAGCAAGAAAACGGGCGCCATCGTCGGCATGGCAGAAGTGAATCTCGAAGGTCTCGCGGTACTCGGGGAATTGGGCGAGGTAGCCCGTGGTGATCGCCTCGCGGATCGATTCGCGCTTCGTCGGGTCGATCAGGGCGATGCAGGCCCCCTTGAAGCCGGCACCCGAAAAACGACCGCCATAGATACCCTCCGTCTGACGCATCAGTTCGTAGATGGCTATCAGCTCGGGCGAGCCGCACTCGTAGTTGTGGATCGACGAATCGCAGCTCTCGAAACTCAACTGACCGAAGAGCTCCAGATTACCCGACTCCCAGGCCGTCACACCCTTACGCACACGGCGATACTCCGAGTAGAAGTGCTCGGCACGGCGGGCAAAGCGGGCCGGCATCAGCTTGCGAGTCTTCTCGAAGGTCTCGCGCGGCACATCGCGCAGGAAGGTCTTTTCGAGCTTCTTGAGGGGCTGATCCTGGTAGGCCAGCATGTTCCAAGCGGCCGCCTTGCACTCATTTACGCGCAGGTTGTAGTCGCTTGACATGAGGCTGCGGGTCAAGCCCGAGAAGATGATCGCCACCTCGAAGGGGGGCATCTTGGGATTGCGGCGGATGATGCGATACTGCTCGCTCTCGGTATCGACGAAGAGAATACCCTCCCGCTCGCTCAAGACCACACACGACTGGTCGAGGATACCGTTGTTGAGCCCGATATACTCGCGTTCGGCCTCCGAAGCGATGCGAATCACCTCGGGGGGTGTGAGGGTGATCTCGTTGGCCTTGGCCAGCGCCATGACGTAGGCCACCAGCACGGCGGCACTCGACGACAATCCCCCGACGGGCAGTGAGCCGTTGAGCAGGCCGCAGATGCCGCGTCGCAGCTCAAAGCGTTTGCGCAGGGCATACTTCACACCGCGGGCATAGTCACCCCAGGTGTGGTTGCGCACCTGAACCGGGGTGCGGACATTGAACGAGACCTCCCCGTCGAACGAGGTGCTGATCAGCTCGACCCGACCGTCGTCGGTGGGGGTGAAGTAGAGGTCAACCCCCTTGTCGAAGGCAAAACCCATCACCAGACCGTGCTGGTGGTCGACATGTGCACCCAGCGGGCAGACCCGATAGGGCGAGAAGATGCGGTAGCGCGGTGCAGCGCCGTAACGATCTATGAAAAGTTGTTTCATGCTGCTTAAATTCGATCCACCACCTGACGCAGCCACAAGAAAAAGCCCTTACGCTCGACATGGGTAGCGGCCGCCAGGCGGCGCATCAGGAGCGAGAAGCGGGTATTGTTGGCGATATGGTAGGCGAGGAATCCGTAAAGTCCGAAGGTAAAGAAGAGGGCCAGGGCCACCACCACATAGAGCTGCGTGTTGATCGAGTAGCCGTACGCCGCCAAGGCCCACCAGGCGAGCACCACGCTGCAGTTCAGCGTGAGGATGGCAACAAAGATGGCCGGATGCGAGAAGCCCAGATCGAGGAAGATGTGGTGCAGGTGTGTCTTATCGGGGCGGAAGGGCGAGTGACCACGCAGGATGCGCGCCGTCATCACACGCAGGGTATCGAAGACAGGAATCGACAACACGGCCAACGTGAAGGGGATCAAGCCGATGCGTCCGTCGTAGAGCTGTGCGGCAGGCGACTGGGTACGCAACACCTGCAGCACGAAGGTCGCCATGAGGGTACCGATGAGCAGCGTACCGCCATCGCCGATAAACATCTTCGAGTCGCGTCCAAAGACGTTGTGGAAGAAGAAGGGGATCACGGCACCTGCACCCACGGCAGCCAGGATCACCATCGAGACGTGGCCCACGCGGTAGAACATCACGCAGAACATCATGCAGGCCATCACGCAGTAGCCCGACGAGAGGCCGTCCACGCCGTCGATGAGGTTGATGGCGTTGATGATACCCACCGCGGCAAAGACCGTCAGCGGCAGGGCAAACCACATCGGAATCACCCCATAGCCGAAGAGGCCGTGGAAGTCGTTGATCGAGCAACCGCTCGCCAGCACCATAGCCGTCACCACCACCACCTCAACCGCAAAGCGCAGCAGGGGCGAGAGATCGACAATATCGTCGAGCGTACCCACGCAGAGCATGACCGTCATGGCAACAAAGACGGGGAAGAGGGACGAGCAGTCGGTGACCACCATCGCCATGATGAAGCCGAACGTGAGGCCGAAGAAGACCGCCACACCGCCCAAGACGGGCACGGGGCGCTTCTGCAATTTGCGGGCATCGGGATTATCGACAATTCCCTTCATCTGGGCCACCTTCAGCACCTTGGGATAGGCGCAGAGGACCATCAGAAAGGCGACACAAAAGGGCAATATGAGGTGTAAAAAGAGAGACATCGTATCAGGTTGTGTAATTTCTATCCGTGTTACAGGTGCATAATCTCGGGGCTTTGGAAACCAATCAACAAATTGATCCCCAATCACTTATGCGTTTTACTCCAATTTTTCAAACTACTCCCCCGACCGCTGCAAAGAGTTTGCCAAGCGCGGCAAAGGAATAATTCATACAAAGATAGCGATAAAATCTTAAAAGACAAAGAAAAAGGGGAAAAATCAACCTTTGCGGGCACTCCAACCGAACGCCCTCCTACCCTGCTGACTGATAGCTGTTTACGCCCAAATCTGCGCTCATCTCCTTCGAGCAAACCCACCGCGCAATTCGGCCCGAACAGCCCATAGCTGCGCCCAAAAGGTCGGCAACTGCCTTCGCGCCGGTGTGCGCCTACACGCCTGCGGGCACCTCTGCTCATGCGTGCGCGACCTGCCAAAAAGGGTCGCTTCGGATCGGCTGATTACACCTTACAGCATTACAGGGTACACACCCCTGTAATCGTGTAATCTGTAATTTTTCGCAGCCTCGGAGTGGTGAACAACCCACCGCCTCGATCGGCCGATTACACCTTACAGCATTACACCCTACACACCCCTGTAATCGTGTAATCTGTAATTTTTGGCGTCTCGGCCGTATCAAGCAACTGCAAAAAAAGTTAAATAATTTACCCGAAAGACTTGACAAGCGGGTGCAAATGTTGTATCTTTGCAGTAGGTTGCAGCACCCGTGCGGCCGGCCTCGCCGGTAGCAAGTCGACCGCTTCGCCTTCGCTTTTCAGCCGCAACCCGTTACCGATCGATCGTAACCTACCGACCAAGCCCCGACAGCCATTCGGCAAACATAGCAGGGGCGCATCTATCTCACTCAACCACAGCGCAGACGGTTCTACAGAGCAACCTCCTCGGAGCTAACTCTATAGAGAACACGTCAGGGGGATCATATCCTTTCAGCTACGCTAAAAAGATCATGCTAAACCAATGAATTGTACTACTTTTTATGACGGTGCGCAGCTGCCCGATGAGGCCTGCTTTGCACCGGAGCAGCCCTACGACGGGGTTGCTGAAGATTCAGCGATTGAACAATCGAAAACCCCGCACTACGACCTGCAAGCCGACCTCGATCGTCGCTACGAACGCGAACAGCAGGCCCTGCGCGAGATGACCCTCGAACGGCTCAGTCGCTACGAGGTGACCTGCGCTACGGTCCTCAACGAGCCTCGTCCGATCCTGGCACGCGGCAAGCAGGTGATCGGCTCGGAGGGTAACCTCTCGCTGATCGTCGGTGAAGCCAAGAGTAAGAAATCGTTTCTCTGTACGGCCATCGTCGGCGACCTGATGAAGTTCCCGCCTGCCGAGCCCGACAACGGCTTCAACCGTCGTCCGCTACTCACCCTCTGGCTCGACACCGAGCAGTCGGAGCTGCATGTCCGCAAGGTGGCACGTCGTCTCTCGCAGCTGGCGGCATGGCCCGATCCGGAGCTACCCCTCCCCGGGCTGAAGCTCTACGCCCTGCGCGAGGAGCCACCCAAGGAGCGTCTGCACATCCTGCGTCAGGCGATCGATGCCTACCGTCCGAAACTTGTCGTGATTGACGGTATCGCCGACCTGATGCACAACACGAACGACCTGGAGGAGAGTGAGCGTCTGGTGACCGAGCTGATGGCTCTCTCGTCGCAATACGCCTGTCATATCCTCTGCGTACTGCACGCCAACCCCAACAGCGACAAGGCCCGTGGCCACCTCGGGTCGGCCCTGCAACGCAAAGCCGAGACGGTACTCTATGTACATAAGGTGGGTGAACGGTCGGTCGTTGAGCCGCAGTTCTGCCGCAACGAGCCCTTCGACCGCTTCGCCTTCCACATCGAGCAGCGTACCGAGGAGGGTCTGCCTGCCCCGTGTGAGTTGCCCGACCAGTCGCCCCAGAACGAGCTGATCGACCTCGTACGACAGCTTTACGGCGGGGTGATCGAGCGCAGTGTACTGACCACCAAACTCCAGGAGTTGGGCGATACGGAGAACAACGCCCGCGTCAAGATCTCGCGTGCTATCAAGCGCGGGCAGCTGCTCTACGACGAAGAGCTGAAACTACTCCGTGTAGCCACCTCGTAGCAAAAAAAAAATTACAGATTACACGATTACAGGGGTGTGTAGCCTGTAATACGTGTAATTTGTAATTCGTGTAACGTGTAATCCCCGACGGTAACGGTGGGGGTTATACCTCCGAGGTGAAGTGGAAGCGGATATCCTTGAAATTCTCCTGCGCCAGGGCGAGTGCA
Source organism: Alistipes sp. (assembly GCA_017547175.1). Taxonomy (GTDB): domain Bacteria; phylum Bacteroidota; class Bacteroidia; order Bacteroidales; family Rikenellaceae; genus Alistipes. The sequence goes on from JAFYQI010000008.1 coordinate 57,991, forward strand.
TAGCTCGTATCGGCCAGGAAGACATCGCCGCCATGCTTATCGACGGCCATGTTCGTATGCTTGCGGCGCTTGAAGTCCTTGAGTTGCTCCTCGTTGTCGCTCTCGATCCAGCAGGCTTTGTGAATCGAGATCGGCTCCCAACGACACGAAGCACCATACTCGTGCTCGAGGCGGTACTGGATCACCTCAAACTGCAGCGCACCCACCGTGCCGATGATCTTGCGACCGTTGAGCGACGAGGTAAAGAGCTGAGCCACACCCTCGTCCATCAGCTGATCGACACCCTTAGCCAACTGCTTGAATTTCAGCGGGTCAGCATTCTCAATATAGCGGAACTGCTCGGGGGCAAACGACGGAATACCGGTAAACTTGAGCTTCTCGCCCTCGGTGAAGGTATCGCCGATCTTGAAGTTACCCGTATCGTGCAGACCCACGATATCGCCCGGGAAGGCCTCGTCGATCACCGACTTCTTCTCGGCCATAAAGGCCGTGGGCGACGAGAATTTGAGCTGCTTGCCGCTGCGCACGTGGAGGTAGTTCTTGTTGCGCTCGAACTTACCCGAACAGATCTTCATGAAGGCGATGCGGTCGCGGTGGTTGGGGTCCATGTTGGCATGGATCTTAAAGACGAAGCCCGTCATCTTCTGCTCCTCGGGCTCGACCACGCGATCCACCGTCGGGGCGGGACGCGGCGAGGGGGCGATGCGGATGAAGCACTCCAGCAACTCGCGCACACCGAAGTTATTGACCGCCGAGCCGAAGAATACCGGTGCCAGCTCACCACGCAGGTAGGCGGCATGGTCGAAGTCGTCATAAACGCCCTCCACCAGCTCTACATCCTGGCGCAACTGCTCGGCATACTTCTCGCCGATGTAGCCGTCCAGCTCGGGATTCGAGAGGTCGGAGAAATCGACCGTCGAGGCATCCGCCGTCAGCTTCTCGTCCGAGGTAAAGAGCGAGAGGTTCTTCTCGTAGAGGTTATAGACACCCTTGAAGGTCGGGCCGTTCGAGATGGGGAAGGCCAACGGACGCACCTTGATTTTGAGCTCGGCCTCCACCTCGTCCAACAGCTCAAAAGGCTCCTTCGAGGGGCGGTCCAGCTTATTGATAAAGACGATTACGGGGGTGTTGCGCATGCGGCAGACATCCATCAGCTTGCGCGTCTGCGCCTCGACACCCTTCGCACCGTCGATCACGATGATTACCGAATCCACGGCCGTCAGCGTGCGGTAGGTATCCTCGGCAAAGTCCTCGTGACCGGGCGTATCGAGGATGTTGATCTTCGCACCCTGGTACTCGAAGCCCATCACCGACGTAGCGACCGAGATACCGCGCTGGCGTTCGATCTCCATAAAGTCGGAGGTGGCCCCCTTCTTAATCTTGTTGCTCTTCACGGCACCTGCCACGTGGATAGCACCACCAAAGAGGAGGAGCTTCTCCGTGAGGGTCGTCTTACCGGCATCGGGGTGGGCGATGACGGCGAAAGTTCTGCGTCGTGTAATTTCTTCCTGTAAGGTCATTCCTAACTTATTTCCTATTTCTTCTGATAATCCGTATTGTAGTGGCAACCCACCGATTCGGGCAGCTCACGTCCCTGCTTGATCACCAGGTAGGCCACGGCGATCATGTTGCGCAGCTCGCAGAGTGCGCGCACGGGTTTGGTCTTGTTGTAGAGCTCCTCGGTCTCCTCGAAGAGGATCGAGAGGCGGTGCATGGCACGCTTGAGCGAGAGGTTCGAGCGGACGATACCGACGTAGTTCGACATGATCGACTGCACCTCGCGCTTCGACTGAATCAGCATGAGCATCTCCTCGGTGTGCTGCGTACCCTCGAAGTCCCAATCGGGAATACCCTCCTGGAATCCCACCTTCTCAAAACGTTCGATTGTGTGCTTGGCCGCCTGGTCGCCATAAACCACCGCCTCGATAAGCGAGTTCGAGGCCAGACGGTTCGCACCGTGCAGGCCCGTACACGAAGCCTCACCCAGCACGTAGAGACGCTTGATCGACGACTGACCATTCAGATCGACCTTCACGCCGCCACACGAGTAGTGGGCCGCGGGGGTGACGGGAATCCAATCCTTCGTGATGTCGATGCCGATCGAGAGGCACTTCTCGTAGATGTTGGGAAAGTGCTCGCGCACCACGTTGGGATCCTTGTGTGTCACGTCGAGGTAGACATAATCCTCACCACGACGGGTCATCTCGCGGTAGATGGCACGTGCCGTAATGTCGCGCGGAGCGAGCGACTTCATCGGGTGGTACTTATCCATAAACTCCTCACCGTTCTGCAGACGCAGGATGGCACCAAAGCCGCGCATCGCCTCCGTGATGAGGAAGTTAGGCTTCTCGCCCGGGTTGTAGAGGGTCGTGGGGTGGAATTGGATAAACTCCATATTCTCGGTGATCGCCTTCGCACGGTGGCACATCGCAATACCGTCGCCCGTCGCCACAATCGGATTCGAGGTCGAGGAGTAGATGTTGCCGCAGCCGCCCGTGGCCACCACCGTAAAGCGGGCCAGCATGGTCGTAATCTCCTGCGTCTTTTCGTTCAGCACATAGGCACCGAAGCAGGTCAGGTTGCGCGTATGGCGCGTGACAAACTCACCCAGATGGTGTTGCGTCAAGAGGTCGATGGCAAAGTGGTGCTCGAGGACCGTGATGTTGGGATGGTTGCGTACCGACTCGATCAATGCGCGTTCGATCTCGGCACCGGTCAGATCCTCGTAGTGGAGGATGCGGTGTTCGGTGTGGCCACCCTCGCGGTGCAGCTCGAAGCGTCCGTCGGGGGTCTTGTTGAAGCGGGTACCCCAGGCGATCAGGTCGCCGATCAACTCGGGAGCTCGTCTTACGACCAACTCCACCGCCTCCACGTCGCACTTTCCCGCGCCACATACCAGCGTATCGGTGATGTGTTTCTCGAACGTATCGGGCTCGTAGGTCACCGAGCAGATACCACCCTGGGCATAGTTCGTGTTACACTCGACCATCTCGCCCTTTGTGACGATGGTCACCTGCCCCTTCTCGGCCGCTTTGAGTGCAAACGAAAGTCCCGCAGCACCCGAGCCGATCACCAAAAAATCGGTTTTCATGGTTTTTTCTCTTTTAACGCGCACATTTGCACCGCAAAGTTATAAAATCTTTGTAATTTTGCCTACTCGAAACCCAAATAAAAGCATGGAGAGATACATCGACATCAACGACTACCACTATACGCTCCCCGAAGAGCGCATCGCCAAGTTCCCCCTGGCCGAACGCAGCTCGTCGAAACTGCTCGTCTGGCGCAAGGGCGAGATCGCCGAGAGCCGCTTTCACGCCGTGGGAGGTGAGCTGCCCGCCCACTCGCTCCTCGTGTTCAACAACACGAAGGTCATCCGTGCCCGCATCATCATGCACAAACCCTCGGGTGCACGCATCGAGGTCTTCTGCCTCGAACCCCACACGCCGGTAGACTACGAACGTGCCTTGTCGGCCACGGGAAGCTGCTCCTGGTCGTGCATCGTGGGCAACTCGAAGAAGTGGAAAGAGGGCTACGTGGAGATCAACTTCGAGCACAACGGCCAAGCCGAGTGGCTGCGCGCCTGGCGCGACGGCGAGAAGGGGGCCGAGCAGCGCGAACAGATCGTCCGCTTCGAGTGGTCGGCCGACCTCTCCTTTGGCGAACTCCTGGAGTTGTTGGGACGTATTCCGATTCCTCCCTACCTCAACCGCGAGAGCGAGGAGATCGACAACACCCGCTACCAGACCGTCTATTCGAAGTTCGAGGGCTCGGTAGCTGCCCCGACGGCGGGTCTGCACTTCACCCCCGAGCTGATTGCCGAGATGGAACAGGCGGGCCACGAATTTGGCGAGGTGACCCTCCACGTGGGCGCAGGCACCTTCCTGCCCGTGAAAGAGCAGGATGCCACACGCCACCCCATGCACACCGAACACTTTGAGATACAACTTGCGACGCTGCACCAGCTCTTGCGCAAACAGGGGCTTGTAACGGCTGTCGGCACCACTTCGGTACGCACGCTCGAATCGCTCGCAGCACTCGGTTGGCGTATCCGCACCACGGGATCACCCGACGCAGAGCGTGTCATCGGTCAGTGGGAGCTCTACAACCTGCCCGCCGACTTTACGGGTTCGGAGGCGCTGCAGGAGTTGATCGGCTATATGGAACGGGAGGGACTCCGGCGCCTGAAGTGTGCCACGCAGATCATGATCACCCCGCTGGGGTATCAGTTCCGCATCGTGAAGAACATCATCACCAACTTCCACCAGCCCTCTTCGACGCTGTTGCTACTCGTCTCGGCCTATGTGGGTGAGGATTGGCGCAAGATCTACGGCTATGCTCTCGACCACGATTTTCGCTTCTTGAGCTACGGAGACTCGTCGCTTTTGATGCGATAAACACAAAAAAAATTAAAAAAATTGCAAAAAGGGTTTGCTTTTGAAAAAAAACCACTATATTTGCAGTCCCAAACGCGAGGTAAACTCACGGAGTGTGGAACTCGGGATGTAGCTCAGCCCGGTTAGAGTACACGTCTGGGGGGCGTGTTGTCGCTGGTTCGAATCCAGTCATCCCGACAAAGTTGAGCAGACCGCAGGAATTTTCCTGCGGTTTTTTTGTTTTTGTACGCAAGCCGTGCTTGCACGAGATTGCACACAAAAATAAAAGAACAGGCCCGTTTTAACGGGCGGTCTGCGAAACTTTGTACGCTCACCCAGGGACTCATCTGGATCGACGAGCGCAGCGATGTCAATTCAGTCATCCACTCCCTCCTTCCCAACAGACGGTCTGCGAAACAGCCAATTCAGCCATCTAAGTCCTACCCTCCCCCACGAAATATCGGGGCAAGGCTTTGCATTTTACTACGCGCTGCAGTATCTTTGTCGAAAAGAACAACTATGGCAAGTGTACTGCAAATCGAGCACCTGCGCAAGGCCTATGGCGAGCGCGTGCTCTTCGACGATCTCACACTCCACATCGACGAAGGGGAGAAGGTGGCTCTGGTGGCCGTCAACGGCGCCGGTAAGAGCACCCTGCTGAACATCATCGCCGGTGAGGAGGACTACGGCGCAGGCCAGATCACCTTTCGGCGCGATCTGCGTGTCGGCTACCTGATGCAAAATCCCCGCTTTCGAGCCGGAGCAACCGTTTTAGAGGGGTGCCTCGAGGGGTGTAGCCACGCGGCACAAGCCATCACCCGCTACGAAAAGGCCCTCACGACGGGCGAAGGGTTGGAGGAGGCTATGGCGGCTATGGATGCTGCCGACGGCTGGACCTACGAGCAACAGGCCAAGGAGATCCTGACCCGTCTGGCCATCACCGACCTGCAACAACCCATCGACGAACTCTCGGGCGGACAGATCAAACGCCTCGCCCTGGCACAGGTCTTGGTGTCGAAGCCCGACCTGCTGATTCTCGATGAGCCGACCAACCACCTCGACCTCGCCATGACCGAGTGGTTGGAGGAGTACCTCTCGACGGCTCACCTCACCCTGCTCATGGTCACCCACGACCGTTACTTCCTCGACCGCGTCTGCACGCGCATTGTCGAGATCGACGACCGCACCCTCTACGGCTATCGGGGCAACTACACCCTCTACCTCGAGAAGCGCCAGGAGCGCATCGACCAGATCAACGCCACAGCCGAAAAGACCCGCAACCTCTATCGGCGCGAGTTGGAGTGGATTCGTCGCACCCCCTCGGCCCGCACCGGCAAGGCGAAGTACCGCATCGACGCCTTCGAGCAGCTCAGCGAGGAGCGTCGCACCCGCCTGCAGGAGCAACGTGTCGAGATCGGCATCGAATCCTCACGCATCGGCACCAAGATCTTCGAGATGAAAAACCTCTCGAAACGCTACGGCGAGAAGTGCATTCTGCGCAACTTCGACTACCTGTTCAACAAGGGCGAAAAGCTCGGTATCGTGGGTGAAAACGGAGTCGGCAAATCGACCTTCGTCAAATTGCTCTTGGGAGAGGTAGCCCCCGACAGTGGTACGGTCGAGGTGGGTCAAACCGTCCGCTTCGGCTACTACGCCCAGCAGGGCATCACCTTCCGCGAGGAGGAGCGCGTCATCGACGCCGTGACCCGCATCGCCGAGGAGATCACCCTTGCCGACGGCAACCGCATCTCGGCTTCGCAGCTGCTCAACCGCTTCCTCTTCAGCCCCGCCGCACAGTACGACTACATCGCCAAGCTCAGCGGTGGCGAACGCCGACGCCTCTACCTCTGCACAGTGCTGATCGCCAACCCCAACTTCCTGATTCTCGACGAGCCTACCAACGACCTCGACATCCAGACCCTCAACATCCTGGAGGAGTACCTGCGTCAATTCAGTGGCTGCGTGATCGTCATCTCGCACGACCGCTACTTCATGGATAAGATTGCCGACCACCTCTTCGTCATGCAGGGCAACGGCACGGTCAAGGACTTCCCGGGCAACTACACCCAATACCGGTTGTGGCGCCGCGAGGAGGAGCAGCGTGAAGCGGCTGCCCGTGCCGAGGAGGAGCGCAACGCCCGCAAGCAACCCACCGCCACAGCCCCGAAGAGCACCCGCACCTACGCCGACCGACTCTCGTTCAAGGAGCGCCGCGAATTGGAGGCTTTGGAGGCTGAACTCCCCACCCTCGAGGCACGCAAAAAGGCCCTTGAGGAGCAGATGAGCAGCGGCACGATGGAGGTCGATGAGCTGATGAAGGCCTCGACCGAGATCACCGCCCTGATCGAGGAGATCGACCTCAAGACCCTCCGCTGGATGGAGCTCAGCGAGAAGAACTAACCCCAAACTACACTACTTCCCATGCAACAAACTGCCCAACGCATGCGACAGATCGTCGCCACGGCTACCCCCCAGGCATTCCGCACCATTCGCTGGATCATCCGACTGACCGTCATCGTTTCGTTCGTGGTCTTTCTGATGCAATATACGGGAATCATCCATTGGATCTCGGCAGCCGTCAGCCCCGTCTTTCACTGCTTCGGTCTGCGTGGCGATGCCGCCATGGCCTTCGTGAGTGGCTACTTCATCAACATCTACACCTCGCTCGGCGTCATCACGACACTCGACCTGACAATCCGCGAGATCACGATCCTGGCCACTATGTCCACCGCCGCCCACGCCATCATCGTCGAGGGGGCTGTGCTCCACAAGACGGGCACCCCTACCCTCTACACCATCCTGATCCGCACCTTTGCCGCCATTATGCTGGGTCTCAGCCTCAACCTGCTGCTCCCCAACCGCCCCGACTTCGTGGCCGAGAGTGCCCGTTCGGTGGCCGATGTGCCCCTCTTTGCCATTCAGGGCGACTTCTGGCCGATGTTCCGCACCTGGGCGTTGGGAATGGTCCGCTTGGCACTGATCATGTGTGGATTGATCTACCTGCTCAACATCCTGCAACGCATGCTCTACGAGTTCGGCATCATGGCCCGCATCTCGCGCCTGCTCAGCCCGATACTCAAGCTCTTCGGCCTGCCTGAAAAGACCTCGTTCCTCTGGATCGTGGCCAACGTCATCGGGCTCTCGTACGGCTCGGCAGCCATGCTCGACGAGGCGGCACGTGGCAACATCACACGCCGTGAGATCAACCTCCTCAACACCCACATCGGCATCTCGCACAGCAACTTCGAAGATCTGCTGCTCTACGCCTCGATCGGCGGCATTTGGTGGGTAATCCTCCTTTCGCGTTGGGTGATGACCTCGTTGCTCGTATGGGGTCTGCGCGCCTACTACCACTTGCGCGACAAGCTAGCCCTTCAAAGCTAATCGGGGAGCGACACTCTCCGCCCCACTTTTCGGCCAACCGCCGAACATACCGCAAAAAAAACAAGCGGGCCGACTTAATCCAGTCGGCCCGCTTTTGCGTGCAACACCTGCGTCAGCCTATTCGGCCGTCGGCGTAAACTCCCATACATCAGCCACCGAGGTAACCCCGTTCTCATCGACAGCTACCACCACAGCCACATGCGGCTGACCCAGATAGCTGTTCGACACCGTATAGGTTGCCTGCGTAGCGGTCGTATTGCTCAAGGTATACATCAACGGATACATGGCAATATAGGCCGCAGCATAGGTGGCATTCTTACCCATCTCCGCCCACGTCGAGTGCGAAGCGCGGTTGATGTAATAGATATACTTGGTCGGCGTACCACCCGACACGTTCCACTTCAGGGTCAGGTTCTTGCCCGTTACTACCGAATTCGAGCGGTCGAAGGTGACCGTCATGCCGTTGTAGGGGATCGCCTCAGTCTTGTAGACAAACTTCGAAATCTGGCCATAACGACCCGAGTTATCGACACCCACAGCAGCCAGGACATACTCCGTATCGGGGAAGAGGTTGTAGGCAGCCTCCACCGCGTCATCGATTGCCATCAAGCCATTGGTCAACAGCTCCTGCAGCAACACCTCATCCGTCGGCAACTGATCGCCACGATAATACTTATAATAGATCGCCGAGGAGCTCTTGGCCGAGAGGTTCGTGCTGATCGAGTTCTTGGTAATCGTCGGATCGGCCGCTGTCACCACCACCGAACCACCGGGCAGCATGGGCTCGGTAGCCATCTCAAAGACGTAGAGATCCTCCTTCGCATAGGTGGTCTTGCCCTCCACGATCGGAATTACCCAGAACACATAAGAGGTGTTCGGTGTGAGGCTATACTCGGCACCCGGGCCCAGATTCTCCACCGAACCCGTATAGTTCGCCTGCGAGACCGTGTAGCTCGTCAGACTCTCCGCAAAGCCCATCTGATAGGCATCGTTGATCATCTCGTACGTGTCGGACTCACGATAGTTCTGCTTGGTCGAAAAACCGCCGTAATAGCTCGAGAAACCGACAAATCGGGCATTCACCTGAATATCGTCAAAGGTGGCCGATTTGATCGCCATATCCACCACGATCGGCATAAACTCCTTCGTCACATAGTCCGAACCTACCGAGAAAATGTAGTCGTAGTTCTCCTCCTTGGTCGAAACCAATGCGGCCCACAGGACATACTTCTCACCGGCCGTCAGCTCCTGGCCATAGACCTCCTCGATCGGGCTATCAATGACCGTATAGCTCGATGCCACGTGATAGGGGGCCTCCCAACCGCCCCAAAGGCCGTTTGCCAAATAGGGAGCCAATGCCTCCGTTACGGCTGCAGGCGAATACTGCGAAGCGGGCGTAATACCATAGACAAACTGCTCAACACCTACATACGGCTCCACCTTGACACGGCCTGCCGTAACATCAACCAATGCAAAGGGCTGACACGACACCTTGAGCTTGGCGATCGAAGTCTTGCCACCCTCAAAGACGCCCAGCAGTTTCACCGTACCGCTTGCCTGGGCTGCACCCGAAGCAATTGCCTCGGCCGTAGGAGCCTTCAGCGTAACAGCGATATCACCATAGCGATCGGGCTCATCGAAGGCGATTGCCCAACCCTGCGGAAGTTCCTTCACAAAGTCGACCAGCTTGTTCTGCCACAGCGTCAGGTCACTCGTCTGACTGCCTGCCTCGAGGTAGAAGGCCTCGATCGACTCACCCCAATACTGGAACGCAAAGCCATACTCGCCCTCCAGGTCCACCGTAAAGGTGCTGCCATCGGAGAGGGTAAAGGTCACCGAAACGGGCTTCGGGTCGCCATAACGATCCGTCTCCGTATTGATCACCACATCGGTAATGTTGGCACAACTCGTCGTGCCACCCTCGGGGATCAGATTCTCCAACTCATCGGCCGAAACACCCGTCTCGATCCAGGTCTCCATACCCTCGAGGCGGATGTAGATCACACCATTCTCGATCTTGGTCTCCAGCGCAGGCATCGAGGCTGCATCGGAGGTCGTGGCACCTGTTCTGATCCAGGTCGTCGTACCTGCAATACGCACGTAGATAAAGCCGTTCTCGATCTTGGACTCCAGCTCAGGCATCTCGTCGGCCACCAGACCCGTCTGCATCCACTGCGTCGTACCCTTGATGCGGATGTAGATCACGCCATCCTCGATCTTGGTCTCCAGTTCGGGCAGCTGAGCCTCGGGAGCCGCAGCAAGACCGGTCTTGATCCAGGTCGTCGTACCTGCAATGCGGACATAGATATAGCCGTTCTCGATCTTGGTCTCCAACTCGGGCTCAGTATAGCTGGCCACACCGGTCTTGATCCAGGTATCGGTACCCTTGATGCGGATGTAGATCTCGCCATTCTCCACCTTGGTCTCCAACTCGGGATCGGCCACCGGCTCCATCACGGGGATCACGGGGATCAAAGCACCCTGATCATCACGCATGGGAATCAGCTGGCCATTGGCATCCATCGTGGCCCACACCTTCTCGCCATCGACCTCCATCACGTAGACCAGCGTCGAGGGCAGCACAACCTCCTCTTGCGGAGCGTACACCACGAACTTCGTACCATCGGAGAGTTTGATGGTCCAATTACCCTTGGCATCCTGCGTATGCGACACCACCGTCACCTGACCGGCAATCATCGACTGCAAGGTGTTCATATCGGCATTCATCTTCGACTCCAGCGAAGCGATCTTGCTGTACAGATCGGCAATCTGTTGCTTGAGTTGGCTGTCGTCATAAGGTTCGTGATTGCATTCCGTACACGAAACGCCCAGTACGACAGTGGCCATCAACACCATGGCCAACAGTTTTTTCATCACGTTTTTCATCTGTTTTAGGTTCATTTATTGTGTAGTGTAATCGATTATCGAATAAATCCAACAACCCAATATCGGAACAAAATTATATTTTTTTCGCTACAAACAAAAGTTTTCCCCCAAAAAAAGATCGATAGAGATCGCACTTACGCACCATCTCCATCGATCCGTTTTATCTTATTCGGGTTACCGAACAGCGCTATTTCAGGTAATCTTCGAAGTAGTCGGTCACCTTCTGCATCAGATGCACACGATCCTTACCCATCACGTTGTGCTCGTGACAGGGATAGGGGAAGTAGTCGAGCTGCACACCGGCCACCACGCAGGCACGTACGAAGCTCAGGCTGTGCTGCCACACCACCGTGGGATCAACAGCGCCCTGGCAGATGAGCAGTTTACCCTGCAACTTTTCAGCCATCGGGATCAGGCTCGTGGCGGCATAGCCCTCGGGATTCGACTCGGGGGTCTCCATATAGCGCTCGCCATACATCACTTCATACCACTTCCAATCGATCACCGGGCCACCGGCCACGCCCACCTTGAAGAGCTCGGGATAGTTCGTCATGAGCGAGATGGTCATAAAGCCGCCATACGACCAGCCATGCACACCCACACGGTCGCGATCGCACCACGGGTGAGCGAGCAACCACTCCAGACCGGCAATCTGGTCGGCCATCTCGCACTTGCCGCACTGGCGATGGATCGCCTGCTCAAACTCCAGACCCCGATTCGTCGTGCCGCGGTTATCCATCACAAAGACCACATAGCCACGCTGGGCCATATACATCTCCCAACGGCGCAGTTGGGCCTGGAAGGTATTTTTGACCATCTGCGAGTGGGGACCGCCATAGACATAGAGAATCACGGGGTACTTCTTCGCGGGATCAAAGTCGTGGGGCTTAATCAAGCGGTAATAGTTATCGTACTTTCCATCGGCGCTCTTCACCGAACCCAACTCAATCGAGCCAAAGTTCAACTTCTCCGAGGGGTCCGAAGCACGCAACAACTCACGATCAAATTTTCCATCGGTCGAGGCCAAACGTACCACGCGCGGCTCGTTGAGCGACGTATAGGTATCGATCAAGTGGCGACCATCGGGGCTGAGCTGGCAGGTATGCCAACCCGCATCGGGCGTAAGGCGGAGTGTTTTCCCCTTTTTCAGATCGAGGCGGAAGAGGTGATTCTCGACAGGCGATACCTCGGCCGAAGTATAATAAAGGTAACGACCCTGCTCGGCAAGCAACTCCACATCGGCATCCACTTTCGTCAGACGCTCCACCGTACCCGCCGAGAGCGAGCAGAGGTAGAGGTTGCGCCAACCGTCGCGGTTCGAGGTGGTGTAGATAAACTTATCGGGATCCCCCTTGAGGAAGGTCATCGGATACTGCGGCTCAACATATTTCTCGTTCTGCTCGGTAAGAATCGTGCGCACGAAGCGACCATCGGCAGCGCAATACTCGTTCAGGTGCATCTGCTTCTGCGAACGGTCAAGCACCTGGATATAGAGATGCTTCGAGTCGGGTCCCCAGCTGATGCAGGTCAGGTAGCGATCCTCGGTAAAATCGGTCACTTCGACCCAGACGGTCTGTTGGGTTTCGTAGTTGTAGATACCCAGACGCACCTGCTCCGAGGCCATGCCGGCCATCGGGTACTTGATCTCACGCAGCGTACCCGTGCGCGAGTTGACATCGAGCAGCGGGAAGGTCGAAACATGACTCTCATCCTTCTGGTAGAAGGCCACCTGGAACTTATCGGGTGCCGGGAAAACACCACCCTCGATACCAAACTCGTTGCGGCTCACCGACTGACCGCTTACGATGTTCTTGTCCGTCTCAGTGGTGATGGCATACTCCTTACCCGCGCGATCGCTCCAATAGAGGTTGTTCCCACGCGTATAGAGGAAACGGCCCTCATCGGCATAGCGGGCATTTTCAGCCCCCTCGGGGATGGCATAGCGATGCACGATCGTATCGGCTACGGGATCTATGCCGACCAACTCACGGCCCGCCATGAAACGCATCGTTCCCTTGCCTGTGAGCGTGTAGGCAGGCATGCGCTTGAGCGACGTGCCGAGCAGGGCGTTGATCTTTTCGAGCGTGGTCAGCTCACGCTTTTCGCCCGTTTGGAGGTTGATGTCGTAGATCACTCCCTTCTCGACCGTGGTATAGGCCGAGCCGTCGGGTCGCCAGGTACAGGGCAGATTATCCACCGCAAGACCCGTACCCAATACAGCCTCCTCCATCGTCAGCAGACGCGGTTGCTCGTGTGCGTGTGTCGTGTGTTGAAACATCGTCATAAATGCCAAAAACAGATAACAGATTCTCTTCATCGGATTCGTAGGATTAAATTTTGTGTAAAAGTAGCCATCAAAAGGCAAAAATGCAACCCCGCGCCCCCTTTTTTGTCCATTAACCATTTATTATTATCTTTGCAGTAACCGCGAAGATACTCCCGCTCGCAGTGAAATCACAAAGCAATGCTTTGCATCTCGCTCGCTTATTCGTATCTTTGCATAGTTAAGAAAACCCGAAAAGAGAGAATCATGAAACTTTTGGAAGGAAAAACAGCACTCATCACGGGTGCAGCCCGCGGAATCGGCAAAGCGATCGCCCTCGAATTTGCCAAACAGGGTGCCAACATTGCCATTACGGTACGCAAGTACGGAGAGACGGAAAAGGCCACCGAAGAGGCCCTGAAAGCATACGGTGTGAAGGTAGAATGCCATGTAGCCAATGCCGCCGACTTTGAGGCCACGCACGAAGTGGTGAAGCGCATTCACGAAGCTTTTGGTGCGATCGACATCTTGGTCAACAATGCCGGCATCACGAAGGATACGTTGATGATGCGCATGAGTGAGGCTCAGTGGGATGAGGTGCTGACCACCAATCTGAAGTCGGCCTTCAACTACATCCACGCCGTCACCCCCATCATGGCTCGCCAACGCAGCGGCTCGATCATCAACCTCTCGTCGGTTGTCGGGGTGAGTGGCAATGCCGGCCAGTGCAACTACGCCGCCTCGAAAGCGGGTATGATCGGACTTGCAAAGTCGATCGCCAAGGAGATGGGACCGCGTGGCATTCGCGCCAACAGCATCGCGCCGGGCTTTATTCTGACCGATATGACGGCCTCGCTCCCCGAGGAGGTACGCGAACAGTGGACCAAGATGATCCCGCTGCGCCGTGAAGGTGCAGCCGAGGAGGTGGCCAAAGTGGCCCTCTTCCTCGCCTCGGACCTCTCGTCCTATGTCACAGGACAAACCATCCACTGCTGCGGTGGCATGAACTGCTAACCCCGCTCACAACCCAACAGAACGGCCACTTGATCCTCGAGTGGCCTTTTTTTGGCCAAAGATTTGGCAAAACAAAAAAACGGTCGTACTTTTGTGCGCTCGGAGAGATGGCAGAGTGGTCGATTGCGGCGGTCTTGAAAACCGTTGACCTTCACGGGTCCGGGGGTTCGAATCCCTCTCTCTCCGCAATGGGCAACATCGAATTGCATGGCTTCAGCTTAGCTGAAGCCTTTTTTGTTTGTAGACGTTCTCGGGGTGGCACGAACGAATAGGCCTACAAACAACAAAGATGGCTCAAAGAGTCACGCAACTCGTGTTGCAAGTTTGCAGGGAGGCCCGTGGCAAGGGAGGGAAAGGCGACCTCAGGGAGTCAATCCCTCAACATCTTTTTGAGTACAGCCTGTGGCCGAGATTGTCCACTCCTTACAGAAAATCGGCAAAAAGCTCACAAACAGCCACATAAAAACATACAACAGAGCGGCAATTCTGATCCCTGATGGAAAAAAGGCATCTTTTTTATGATATATGGCTAAAACAGACTACCTTTACAGCATAAATTCAAACCCAAATTCACCATGAAACCACGTTATTTGACGACCGTCCTGGCGCTGATGGCTATGGTCGCCTGCGTTGATGAGGAGTTCCGACTCGACCAGGTATCCACCCAGGTGACCACCGGCGGCAATGTCACCACAATCCCCCTGGGTTATCTGGGAAAGAAGAACTTGGAGGAGATCATCAATCTGGACGATCTCGAGGGGTTGCAGTTGGACGAAAACGGCAACTATGCGTTGACCTTCCAAGGAGAGGATCAGGAGATCTCCGTCGATGGCATCGAGCATACGGAGCATATCCCGAAGACGGCAGTCACCTTTTCGACCCAATATCCGGACTTTGAGCTGAGCAGTGAGGCCTGCACGATCAATCAGCTGTTCCGCCTCACGCCGAACTTCGGCACATTGAATATTCCGCTTCACCACACCATCTCCGTACCTGCCGGCTATACCATTACGACCGAGGAGGAGCTTTCGGTACGTGAAGTGTTGCAATATACCGTTCCCGAACACATCTCGGCCATTAAGCGCATCTACCTCAAGCCTCAGGCTGCAGGCGAGAAGGGGGCACGCATCGAACTTACGCTCGACCTCGCAGATCTTGCCGCGATTAACGGCGGTGGGCACATCGATTTAGAGCTGATTGCAAACGACGGGTATGAATTATACGACCGCAAGGGCAATACATTGCCGGTTGTGGCGCATCAGGGCAACCTCACGACCTACCACATTGTCGAGAATTACCCCATCGCTGCAGGCAGTGAGCAGATCGAGTTTGTGATCTATGTAGCCAGCATAGCCAATGTACCGACAATCACGAACAACCTCTTGTCGATTCCCTTCGAGCTGGGATATCGTGCATCGTTCGATCTACAGACACGCGCCAACACCATTACCCTGAAACAGTTGCCCGAGTTGAAGATAAATGCATCTCTGCAGTATCAGGATGCCGACATCGTCCTCAACGAGGTGATGCTGCTCGAGCACGGTGCCTTGGCCGACAAGACGACTTCGTTCACGATTGACAATTTGCCCCAAGAGGTAAAAAGCATCCGGCAGATCACCTTCTCCGACCACTCGCCGCTGCATCTGTTTGCCGAGGGTCTCGACTGGCTGGAGGAGACCACAGCCGAGCACGTCATCGTCGAGGCCACCTTACCGAGCTACCTGACCCTGCACGCCGAGCAACAACTCGGGTACGATGCCACGACCCACACTTTGCGCACCAATTTAAGCAAGTTGCGTCACCGGATTCCCATCAACCTCGATGCGCTCCACTTTGCGGGCGAGGGTATCACGCCACAGGAGGGGACCATCACGATGGAGTTCACACCCGACATCGTAGCCTATATCGAACAAGGCACCGAAACCAAGCTCTCCAAGATCCTGCACGACAAGGCGATTCAGTTTACGGCAGGCTTTGATGAAAGCGCACTCGAAGTAGTTTCGATGGAGGGTAAAATCGCCTATCGTTACGAAGACACCACGACCATCGAGATGGGTGGCATCCAAGACGATAAACTCTATCTTACGATTGCCAATGCCGGAGTATCGCCTGTCATCACCATCCAGGTCGACAACCCGCTGACGATCGATGCTGAGGTCTCGGCACAAATCACCCCTATCTTTGATGGTGTCGCCAAACAGGAGAACAGCATCGCCATCGATCGCGCCGTGATTAAGGCCGCCACGCTGGTCAACGGCAGCATTCAACGAGGCCACACGACCCTTGTGCTGGCCGAGGAGGCGTTGCGCCAAAACTATACGGATCCGAAGTACACCTTTGTCGCCTGCGACTTGGGAAAACTCCTGATCGGAGAGATCCCCGACGCCGTGGTTCTCGACTTTGCATTTGCAACCAACGAGGAGACCGTTTACGCCCTCCATATCACCGACAGCTATTCGGTCAACTACAGCTACGATGTCTCGATTCCCCTCGCCTTCAACAACGACCTCGACATCACCATCGAGGAGACCATCGATGGGCTTAGCGACATCTTTGCCGATTTGGTCGAGCAAGATATCTCGTTTGACGGCATCAGCCTGATCGCCGAAGTGGTCAGCACGATCCCCGTCGATTTCACCTTTGACGCCACGTTACTCACGGCCCAAGGCTCCCCCTCGACCATCACGCTGGATTTCCCCGAATCAGCCAACCGAATTAACGGTTCAACCGATGGTAAAACCGAGACCACATCCACACTTCGCATCAGCCTTAACATGGGCAAGAATGCCAATATCAAACAACTTGCCGAGGTGGACGCCATCCGCTTTTCGCTGAATGCCTCGCGCTCAAACGAGGGTCGTTGCGCGCTCCACGCCAAGCAGTATTGTGCGCAGAAATTCATGTTGGAGATTGATGGTCACATCACCGCCGACCTGGAAGATCTTTTCGACTAACCCATCTCACCAATAGCGTATGAAACGATTCCTATATATCATATTGTGCATCGCAGCGGCCATGGTTGGAAACCCCGTTGCAGCACAGATGCACTCCGCCTATTTCATGGAGGGCTCCTATTTTCGGAATGAGTTAAATCCGGCCTTGGCCCCCACTCGCGGCTATGTAGCTCTGCCCGTCATCAGCGGAACTGCCATCAACTTGAGCAACAATTTCTTGTCGGTCAACAACTTCTTCTACAAGAACGGGAGCGAAGTTGTCACGGCTCTGCACGAGTCGGTATCGGCCGACCAATTTCTGGGTAAACTACCTGAAACCGGCAAAATAGCGGCCAACGTGAATACCAACATCCTGGGTGTCGGCTTCTACACACAGCGCTCATTTTGGAATTTTGGTATCAACCTGCGTTCGAACAACGATTTTAGTCTGTCGAAAGATCTGTTCCGAGTCCTGAAGAGTCTGGGCAACGGTTATTACGACCTCGACAAAACCGCCATCAGCAGCACCACCTATGCAGAGGCCTATCTGGGCAATACACGCAAGGTGGCCGATTTCGACTTCGGAACGCTTACGGCCGGTGCCAAAGTAAAATTCCTGATCGGTTTGGCCAATGCCTCGACGGATATCGATCAGATCTATGCCACTGTATCGGCAGAAGAGGTGGCGGGTCATTTACAAGGCGTCATTCGAGCCAACGGACTCATCTTCGACCCGTCGAAGGTGGTTGCCGGCGAGGAGTTTTCGGATGAGATCATCAACGATGACATCAACTATATCCTGAAGAACTTCAAGAACTTCGGTGCCGCCATCGATCTGGGAGCAGAACTGACGTTGCTGGATGATCGTTTGCGCGTCTCGGCTGCGGTGGTCGATTTGGGCTTCATCAAGTGGTCGCCCAACACCCACGTTGCCGCCGATGCCTACGCCGACTTCTACTTCAAGGGGGTCAATTTTGACACCGAAGAGACGGATAGCAACAGCGAATTTGAGCTCTGCATGCAAAAAGTAACCAAGGGAGGCTACTCCACGCGCCTAAACTGCTCGGTGAACCTTGGTGCCGAGTACAATGTATTGGAAGATCGCATCGGCTTTGGCCTGTTGTCGCATACCGAGTTTTGCCAGACGGCCACCATCTCGGAGCTGACCGCTTCGGTTAATTTCCGTCCGTCCAATTGGTTTTCGGCCACGGTGAGCCACACGTTGCTGAATCGCAACCGACTCGGCATCTTCGGCTTGGCATTGAATCTACATCCCCGAGGACTCAATTTCTTTGTCGGAGCAGACTATATTCCCACCAAGATGGTGAAACACAAAGAGGTTTCGGTTCCCTACAATCTGAAATCGTTTAACATGTATTTGGGCCTCGGCTTCAACCTGGGCGGCGCCAAAGATCTCGATTAATCATCTCCGAAATAACCGGTTGGGATCGCCCACCGAAAAAAAACAGCGGGAAGAGGATCTCTCAACCCGCTGTTTTGGTTGCAATGCGGAGGCAGACAGCGCGTTTTCAGGACTTCGGAGGGGCATCCGTGCCTTGAAACGCTTCTATTTCGGCATATCGAAAACACTGCCGCTTTTCCCTATAAACCAAATATTTAGAGCAACGAATCTCGCAACAGGCAGATAAAAAGCGAAAAAAATATGGTATTTATGATACATTTTTGGAAATTTTGCCGTATCTTGTAACATCTTTTGATACATAACCAAACAAATAACAACAATTATGATGAAGAAATCCTATGTAGCGATGTTGGCAGTTGCAATGCTGTTCAATATCAACAACCTGTTTGCTCAGGAGCAGCAGGAGCCCCAGATTTTGGAGCCGGCGAAGACCGAGTTTGAGAGCCACTGGTTCACCCAGATCCAGGCCGGTGCTGCCCACACGTTGGGTGAGGCTGAGTTCAAGGATCTGATCTCGCCTACCGCAGCTCTGAACTTCGGTTATCAGTTCAAACCCGCCTTCGCATTGCGCTTTGGTCTTTCGGGCTGGCAGGCTAAGGGTGGTTGGGTAACCAATCCGACGGCCAACTACAAGTACAACTACCTCCAGGGCAACGTGGACGCTATGTTCCACCTGAGCAACCTGATCGGTGGTTTCAAGCCCGAGCGTGCCATTAACTTCTACGGTTTTGTTGGTGCAGGTCTGAACTACGCCTTCAACAACGACGAGGCTGTTGTATTGAACCAGCATCCCCACGCCAACCTGGAGTATCTCTGGGATAAGAACAAGGTAGGTATCGCAGGCCGTGCAGGTTTGGGTATCGACATTCGCCTGAGCGACTATGTTGACCTGAACATTGAGGGTAACGCCAACTGCCTGAGCGACAAGTTCAACTCGAAGAAGGCCGGCAACCCCGACTGGCAGTTCAACGCATTGGTAGGTCTGAAGATTAAGTTCGGTAAGGGTTACACGAAGACCGCTCCGGTTTACTACACCCCCGCACCTGCTCCCGCTCCCGCACCTGCTCCTGCTCCTGAGGTAAAGGCTGAGCCCGCTCCGAAGGCTGCCCCCGCCCCCGCCCCCGAGGTTAAGGCTGAGCCGATGACGCAGAACATCTTCTTCACGATCAACCGTTCGGTGATCCGTCCCGACCAGCAGGAGAAGGTTGACGCGCTGATTTCGTACCTGCAGGCTAACCCCAAGGCAACTGTTGTCATCACGGGTTATGCTGACAAGCAGACCGGTACGTCGAACATCAACGACAAGCTGGCTAAGGCTCGTGCTGAGGTTGTAGCTGCCAGCCTGCGTAAGGCCGGTATCGCTGCTGAGCGCATCTCGACCGATGCTAAGGGTGATAAGGTTCAGCCCTTTGCTGTAAACAACGATAACCGCGTTGCTGTTTGCGTTGCCGAGTAAGGTTTTTACAACACACAGATAACATGGAGGGTGTCGGTCTTTCAACCGACACCCTTTTTGTTTCAAATCAGGTACACTTGTTGATCTATATTGATCGCCAATATTTTGTCGGGAAAGGGAAAAATGCTATCTTTGTTGTATCATCCCTAAAAGAGCTTTTACCGTATGAATAAGTCCCAACTCGTAGAGGCTGTCGCCCTAGAGAGCAATCTGTCAAAAATCGAGGCCCGCAAAGCGGTCGATGCCATGATCCATATCATTCACCAAGCCTTGGAAGAGGGCGAACGCGTCACCTTGTCGGGATTGGGGTCGTTTTCGGTGCAGTATTGTGCCGAACGCATGGGACGCAATCCGCGCACCGGTGCACCGGTCCCTATTCCTGCCCGTAAAAGCATTAAGTTCAGACCTCTGATTGAAATCGAATAACATAAACTCATTGAGCTATGCCACACATATCCGAACGCGCCGAGCTGATGCCGGCCTCTCCGATTCGCAAGTTAGGCCCTCTGGCCGATGCAGCCAAGGCTCGTGGAACAAAAATCTACCATCTGAACATCGGTCAGCCCGATCTGCAGACCCCCGAAGTGGGTCTGAATGCCTTGCGTACGATCGACCGTTCGGTCTTGGAATACAGTCCAAGCGATGGTTATCTGTCGCTCCGTAAGAAGCTCGTCGAATACTACGAGCAGTACCAAATCAAGCTCACCCCCGAGGATGTGATCGTCACCACCGGTGGCTCGGAGGCGGTTTTGTTTGCCTTCATGTCGTGTCTGAATCCGGGCGACGAGATCATCGTCCCCGAGCCCGCCTACGCCAACTACATGGCCTTTGCCATCTCGGCCGGAGCGACAATTCGTCCCGTGGTTTCGACCATCGAGGAGGGCTTTGCACTGCCCGACGTGGCGGAGTTTGAGAAGCTGATCAATCCCCGCACGCGTGGTATTCTGATCTGCAACCCCAACAACCCTACCGGCTACCTCTACACCCGTCGCGAGATGGATCGCATCCGCGATTTGGTCAAGAAGCACGACCTCTTCCTCTTCTCGGACGAAGTTTATCGCGAGTTCATCTACACCGGCTCACCCTACATCTCGGCCTTCCACCTCGAAGGCATTGAAGAGCACGTGGTGCTGATCGACTCAGTCTCGAAGCGTTACTCGGAGTGCGGTATCCGCATCGGCGCCCTGATCACCAAAAACAAGGAGATTCGCGAGGCGGTGATGAAGTTCTGCCAGGCACGTCTTTCGCCCCCGTTGTTGGGTCAGATCGTAGCCGAGGCCTCGATCGATGCCCCGCGCAGCTACTCGACCGAGGTTTACGAAGAGTATATCGAGCGTCGTAAATGCCTGATCGACGGTCTGAACCGCATCCCGGGTGTCTATTCACCGATCCCAATGGGTGCCTTCTACACCGTAGCGCGTCTGCCGGTGGATAACAGCGACGACTTCTGCGCCTGGTGTCTATCGGACTTCGAGTACGAGGGCGAGACAATCATGATGGCCCCCGCATCGGGTTTCTACTCCGAGCCGGGCTACGGCCACAACGAGGTGCGCATCGCCTACGTACTGAAAAAGGAGGACCTGCAGCGTGCCCTGCTCATCCTAGGCAAGGCGCTCGAGGCCTACAACAACCGCAACAAATAAGCTACAACCGCCATGAAAAAGATACTACTAACCCTTAGTGCCCTGCTTGTGGGGCTGACCCTCTCGGCGCAAACACTCCCCTACCAGGATTCGTCGCTCTCGTTCGAGGAGCGTGCCCAAGACCTGGTTAGCCGCATGAGCCTCGAGGAGAAGATCGCGCAGATGCAGAACGGAGCCGCCCCGATCGACCGTCTCGGCATCCCCTTCTACGATTGGTGGAGCGAGGCCCTGCACGGCATTGCCCGCGCCGGTCTGGCTACGGTCTTCCCGCAGACGATCGGTATGGCCGCTTCGTTCGACGATGCATTGATCGAAAGCGTATTTACGGCCACCTCGGATGAGGCGCGTGCTAAGTATGTCGATTTTGTCAAGAAGGGGTCGCGCAAGCGCTACCAAGGCCTCTCGGTTTGGACCCCTAACATCAACATCTTCCGCGACCCGCGCTGGGGCCGTGGTCAAGAGACCTACGGTGAGGATCCTTACCTGACGACCCAGATGGGTCTGGCCGTGGTACGTGGTCTGCAGGGAGATCCGAATGCGAAGTTCAACAAGCTACACGCCTGCGCCAAGCACTACGCCGTGCACTCGGGTCCGGAGTGGAATCGCCACTCGTTCGATGCGAAGAACATCTCGAAGCGCGACCTGCGAGAGACCTACCTGCCCGCCTTCGAGGCGCTGGTGCGCAAGGGTGGCGTCAAGGAGGTGATGGGTGCCTACAACCGTTTCGAGGGTGAGCCCTGCAACGCCAGCACCTACCTCCTGGAGGAGATCCTGCGTAAAGAGTGGGGCTATAAGGGTATCGTCGTATCGGACTGCGGCGCGATCCGCGACTTCTACCGCAAGGGCGACCACGAGACCCATGCCGACGCAGCTGAGGCTTCGGCAGCAGCCGTCAAAGCGGGTTGCGACCTGGAGTGCGGTAGCAGTTTCGCCGCGTTGGGCGAGGCCGTAAAGCGTGGTTTGATCACCGAGGCGGAGATCGACCGTGCCGTGACGCGCCTGATGGTAGCCAAGTTTGAGATGGGTCTCTTCGAGGAGGTTGATCCCTACAACACACCCTATTCGGTCGTAGATTGCGCCGAGCACCGCGCCTTGGCCAAGAAGATCGCCCTCGAAACCTTTGTGTTGTTGCAGAATCGAGATAACCTGCTCCCCCTCAACAAGCAGAAGAAGGTGGCCCTCGTGGGTCCGAATGCCCACAACGAGGTGATGCAGTGGGCCAACTACAACGGTACGCCCTCCTACACGATCACCCTCAAAGAGGGTCTGGAGGCGATGCTGCCCGCCACGCAGTTCATCTACGAGCCGCTCTGCGGCCACACGGATGTCTCGACCTTCCGCAGCCTGATCGACCAGTGCTCGGCAGAGGGCCGTTCGGGCTTCAAAGCCTCGTATTGGAACAACCTCGACTTTGCGGGTACGCCCGTAGCCTACGATCAGATCGACCGTCCGTTTAACTTCAGCACGGCCGGCGACATCGTCTTTGCACCGGGTGTGGAGCTGGTGGGCATTTCGGCTCGCTACGAGTCGTGCTTTGCTCCCAAGAAGGGCGGTCGTGCCGTCTTCCGTCTGGGTACGAACGAGACGGTACGCATCTATGTCAATGAGCAGCTGCTGGCCGACAAGACCAACGTCAAGAACGAGGCTTCGGTCTGCGAGTTTAGCTACGAGGCAGGCAAAGAGTACCAGGTCCGCATCGAGTATGCCGGCTACCGTCGTCGTGGCGATGCATGGCTCAAGCTCGACATGACGGAGGCCGTTCCGCAGGATATTCCCGCCTTCCTCGAGCGCATCAAGGATGTCGAGGTGGTGATCTTTGCCGGTGGTATCTCGCCCCACCTCGAGGGTGAGGAGATGGCCGTATCGGCTCCGGGATTCCGTGGTGGTGACCGCGAGAGCATCGAGCTTCCGGCTATTCAGCGTGAAACGATTGCCGCCCTGAAAAAGGCCGGCAAGAAGGTGGTTCTGGTCAACTTCTCGGGTTCGGCAATGGCCCTGGTTCCCGAGTCGGAGCACTGCGACGCCATTCTGCAGGCTTGGTATCCGGGTCAGGAGGGTGGCTCGGCACTCGCAGAGGTGATCTATGGCGAAGCAAGCCCCTCGGGTAAGCTCCCCATCACCTTCTACCGCAACGTCGAGCAGCTGCCCGACTTCCAGGACTACAACATGCAGGGCAAGACCTACCGCTACTTCGAGGGTGATCCCCTCTTCCGCTTTGGTCATGGTCTGAGCTATACGGAGTTCGCCTATGGCGCACTCGACACCAATCGCAAGGCCTTCAAAGTAGGCAAGTCGATCCAAATCAGCGTTCCCGTTTCGAACATCGGCTCGCGCGAGGGTACGGAGATCGTGCAGCTCTACATCGACCGTCCGTCGGATAGCGAGGGCCCGATTCAGACCCTGCGTGCTTACCGCCGTGTGACACTCGAAGCCGGCGCATCGGAGCAGGTTGTATTCGAACTGACGGCCGATGATTTCGCCTGGTTCAACCCCGCCACGGAGCGTATGGAGCCGATGAAGGGGCTCTACGAGGTACGCGTGGGCGGCTCGTCCGATCCCGAAAAACAGCGTACGCTGACGGTAGAAATTCGCTAAAAAGTTGTATCTTCGCGGCGCATGCGCCTCCCAACAAGGTCGTGCGCCGCAAGTTTTGGCCCTATAGTTCAAGGGATAGAACGAGGGTTTCCTAAACCCTAAATTCGCGTTCGAGTCGCGGTGGGGCTACCAAGCGAGGAGTCGCAACCTCCTCTTGTTTGCTACACAATCATACATTTGCCTCTTTTTTGCAACACACACAGTTATGGAATCATTACGCGAACTTTTCAAAATAGGTAACGGCCCCTCGTCAAGCCATACGATGGGTCCGAAGAAGGCTGCCGAGCAGTTTTCGGCTCGTTGCCCCGAGGTAGATCAATACCGTGTTACGCTCTACGGCTCATTAGCCGCCACAGGTAAAGGTCACCTCACCGACCAGGCCATTCTGTCGGTCTTGGAGGCCATAGCACCCACCGAGATCGTCTGGAAGGCCGATGTTGTGCTCTCCTTCCATCCCAACGGCATGCTGTTCGAAGGGTTGAAGGGTGGTGAAGTCATCGATTCGTGGCAGATATTCAGCGTGGGTGGCGGTGCTTTGGCCAACGAGGAGACCAAAGAGACGCCCAAGCGCCACATCTACCCCTTCACCACCATCGAGGATATCAAAGCTTACTGCATGCGCGAAGGCAAGACCTATTGGGAGTTTGTCGAAGATTGCGAGGGCAAGGATATTTGGACCTTCCTTGATAATGTCTGGACGGTCATGTGTGATACGATTCAGCGCGGTCTGAACAACGACGGCGTGCTGCCCGGTGGTTTGAAGGTGGCCCGTAAGGCGAGTACCTACTACGTGAAGGCGCAGAGCTACACCGGCTCACTCGCTTCGCGAGCCTTGATCTACGCCTACGCGCTGGCCGTTGCTGAAGAGAACGCCTCGGGCGGTCAGGTGGTAACAGCCCCCACCTGTGGCTCGTGTGGTGTCATTCCCGCCGCCATCTACCACCTCGCCACCTCGCGCAGCTTCACGCGCATCCGCATCCTCCGTGCCCTGGCTACGGCAGGCCTGTTTGGCAATGTCGTGAAGACCAACTCCTCGATCTCGGGTGCCGAGGTAGGTTGCCAGGGTGAGATTGGTGTAGCGTGTGCCATGGCAGCCGCTGCTGCCTGCCAACTCTTTGGTGGCACCCCCTCGCAGATTGAGTATGCTGCCGAGATGGGGCTGGAGCACCATTTGGGTCTCACCTGCGACCCCGTATGCGGTTTGGTACAGGTGCCCTGCATCGAGCGTAACGCCATTGCAGCCGCCCGTGCCCTCGATGCCAACACCTACGCCACCCTCTCGGATGGCCGGCACCTGGTGACCTTCGACAAGGTGGTACGTGTGATGAAGGAAACAGGCCGTGACCTACCGAGCCTCTACCGCGAAACCTCGGAGGGTGGTCTGGCAAAACGTTACTACGACCAGTGTTAGCATTGCAAGTCGAAACTAAAAAAAAGCCGTTTCCGAAATGGAAACGGCTTTTTCATTATAGAGCGATTGGCTTACTGTGCCTGCTGAATAGCCTCCAGATCGGCCTTGACACCAACCGAAAGGCTCTCGTACTCGCGCAGACCCGTACCACCGGGGATCAGGTGACCGCAGATTACGTTCTCCTTCAGGTTTACCAGCGGGTCAACCTTGGCCTGGATAGCAGCCTCGTTGAGCACCTTGGTCGTCTCCTGGAACGAAGCGGCCGAGATGAAGCTCGAGGTCTGGAGTGCGGCGCGGGTAATACCCTGCAGCACCTGCGTCGAGGTTGCGGGAACGATGTCGCGAACAGTCACCGTGCGCAGGTCACGACGCTTCAGGCTCGAGTTCTCGTCACGCAGCTTGCGCAGCGAAACGATCTGGCCCGGCTGCATCGTCGTCGAATCACCGGCATCGGTTACTACAGCCTTGTCGTAAAGCTCGTCGTTTACATCCATAAACTCCCACTTATCGACAATCTGGTCCTCGAAGAAGCGGGTATCACCCGGATCCTCGATCTTCACCTTCGACATCATCTGGCGAACAATCACCTCAAAGTGCTTGTCGTTGATCTTCACACCCTGCATACGGTATACCTCCTGTACCTCGTTTACGATGTACTCCTGGATACGCGTAGGACCAAGGATGTTCAGGATATCGGTCGGCGTGATAGCACCATCTGAGAGGGCCGAACCGGCCTTCACGTAGTCGTTCTCCTGTACAACAATCTGACGCGACAGGGGTACCAGGTAGCGCTTCACATTGCCCTGCTTCGAGGTGATAATGATCTCACGATTACCACGCTTGATCTTACCGAACGTAACCTCACCGTCGATCTCAGATACGATAGCGGGGTTCGACGGGTTACGAGCCTCGAAGAGCTCCGTAACACGCGGCAGACCTCCGGTAATATCACCACCCGACTTACCAACGGCACGCGGGATCTTGATCAGGACATCGCCTGCCTTGATCTTCTGCTTATCCTTCACAACAACGTGTGCGTTCACAGGCAAGTTGATCTGCTTAACCTCCTCGTCCTGCTTGTTCAGCACCTTGATCACGGGGTTCTTCGTCTTATCCTTCGACTCGATAACCACCTTCTCCGACAGACCCGTCTGCTCGTCACGCTCCTCGCGATAGGTTACACCCTCGATCACGCTTTCGTAAGCAACCTTACCGTCGTGCTCCGAGATGATGACTGCGTTGTAGGGATCCCACTCGCAGATCATATCGCCCTTCTTCACCTCTGCACCATCCTGCATATAGAGGATAGCACCATAGGGAAGTGCGTGCGTATAGAGAACGATCTCGGTCTTCGGATCCACGATGCGGAACTCCGACTGGCGCGAGATAACCAGGTCAATCGGCTCACCTGCGTTGTTCTTGCTCTTAATCGTGCGCAACTCGTCGATCTCGAGGCGGCCCTCGTACTTCGAAACCACGTTGGTCTCAACAGACGTACCACCGGCCACACCACCGACGTGGAACGTACGCAGCGTAAGCTGGGTACCCGGCTCACCAATCGACTGAGCAGCGATTACACCGACAACCTCACCCTTCTGGACCATGCGGGCCGTCGAGAGGTTGCGACCATAACACTTGGCGCAGACACCGTGGCGAGCCTCGCAGGTCAGTACCGAACGAATCTCAACCGACTCGAGCGGCGACTTGTCGATTGCCTCGGCAATAGCCTCGGTAATCTCCTGACCGGCCTCGCAGATGATCTCGCCCGTCAGCGGGTGGATCACATCGTTCAAGGCCGTACGACCCAGAATTCGATCGTAGAGCGTCTGTACCACGTCATCGTTACGCTTGATGGCCGTAGCCGTCAGACCGCGCAACGTACCGCAATCCTCCTCGTTGATGATTACGTCCTGTGCCACATCCACCAGACGACGCGTCAGGTAACCGGCATCGGCCGTCTTCAAGGCGGTATCAGCAAGACCCTTACGGGCACCGTGGGTCGAGATAAAGTACTCGAGCACCGACAGACCCTCCTTAAAGTTCGAGAGAATCGGGTTCTCAATAACCTGCTGACCACCCTCAACACCCGACTTCTGCGGCTTGGCCATAAGACCACGCATACCGCTGAGCTGACGAATCTGCTCCTTCGAACCACGAGCACCCGAATCGAGCATCATGTATACGGGGTTGAAACCATCCTCGTCCTTGATCAGGGTGTCGATTACCACCTTCGTCAACTTCGTGTTGATGTTCGTCCACACGTCGATGATCTGGTTGTAACGCTCGTTGTTCGTGATAAGACCCATGTTATAGTCATCCATGATGGCATCTGCACGCTCGTAACCCTCCTGAACGAGTGCCTCCTTCTCCTTCGGGATAATGACGGCATCGAGGTTAAACGACAGACCACCCTGGAAGGCCATCTGATAACCCATGTTCTTGATATCATCGAGGAACGCGGCTACCTTATCGGCACCGGCCTTCTTCATCACCAGCGAAATAATGTCACGCAACGAACGCTTCGTCAGCACCTCGTTGATGTAACCTACCTCCTGGGGAACCTTCTGGTTGAAGAGGATACGACCCACGGTCGTCTCCTTGAGCACCTGTACGCGGTTGCCCTCCTCGTCGAGATCCTCGACCAAGCACTTCACCAAGGCGTGGAGGTCGGCACGACCCTCGTTGTAGGCGATGATCGCCTCCTCGGGACCGTAGAACATAAGACCCTCACCCTTCACACCCTTACGGGGCTTGGTGATGTAGTAAAGACCGAGTACCATATCCTGCGAAGGCACCGTAATAGGAGCACCGTTCGCGGGATTCAATACGTTGTGCGAACCAAGCATCAGCAGCTGAGCCTCCAAGATGGCGGCATTGCCCAGCGGGAGGTGCACTGCCATCTGGTCACCGTCGAAGTCGGCGTTGAATGCCGTACATGCCAGCGGGTGCAGCTGCATTGCCTTACCCTCGATGAGCTTCGGCTGGAAGGCCTGGATACCCAGACGGTGCAGCGTCGGAGCACGGTTCATCAGCACGGGGTGACCCTTGATCACATTCTCCAGAATACCCCAAATTACGGGATCCTTGCGGTCGATGATCTTCTTGGCCGACTTCACCGTCTTCACAATACCGCGCTCGATGAGCTTGCGGATGATGAACGGCTTGTAGAGCTCGGCAGCCATATCCTTCGGAATACCCATCTCGTGCATCTTCAGCTCGGGGCCTACGACGATTACCGAACGGGCCGAATAGTCGACACGCTTACCCAACAGGTTCTGACGGAAGCGACCCTGCTTACCCTTGAGCGAGTCCGAAAGCGACTTGAGCGGACGGTTCGACTCGTTCTTCACGGCATTGCTCTTACGCGAGTTGTCCAACAGCGAATCGACAGCCTCCTGCAACATACGCTTCTCGTTGCGCAGAATTACATCCGGAGCCTTGATCTCGATCAGACGCTTCAGACGGTTGTTGCGGATGATCACACGACGATACAGATCGTTCAGATCCGACGTTGCGAAACGACCACCGTCCAGCGGAACGAGCGGGCGCAATTCGGGCGGAATCACCGGAATCACGTTCAGTACCATCCACTCGGGCTTGTTCACCTCGCGCGAAGCACGGAACATCTCCACAACATTGAGCTGCTTGAGCGCCTCGGTCTTACGCTGCTGCGAGGTCTCGCGCGAAGCGCGATCACGCAACTGGTACGACATCGTGTCGAGGTCTACCTGCTGCAAAAGCGTCAGCACAGCCTCAGCACCCATCTGGGCGATGAACTTGTCGGGATCCTCATCGGGAAGCTGTTGGTTGCCCTTCGGCAAGTTCTCGACTACATCGAAATACTCCTTCTCCGAAAGGGTAGCCAGACGCTCGATACCCTGCTCCTGAGCAGCACCAGCCTGAACAACCACATAGCGCTCGTAATAGATGATCGACTCCAGCTTCTTCGACGGAATACCCAACAGGTAACCGATCTTCGAGGGGAGCGACTTGAAATACCAAATGTGTACTACCGGCACAACGAGCGAGATGTGACCCATGCGCTCACGACGCACCTTCTTCTCGGTCACCTCCACGCCGCATCGGTCGCAGACGATACCCTTATAGCGAATACGCTTATACTTACCGCAATGGCACTCGTAGTCCTTCACGGGGCCGAAAATACGCTCGCAGAACAGACCGTCGCGCTCGGGCTTGTAGGTACGGTAGTTGATGGTCTCCGGCTTCAATACCTCACCGCTCGACTGGGCCAGAATCTCTTCGGGCGAAGCCAGACCGATCGAAATCGTATTGTAACCGTGATTCGATTTATTGTCTTTGGTAAATGACATATCTCTTTTCAGTTTTTGCTGTTCAACGTATATACCTTACTCGAGTTTGACCGAAAGTGCCAGACCACGCAACTCGTGCAACAGCACGTTCATAGCCTCCGGAATACCCGGCTTGGGCAGATTCTCACCCTTAACGATTGCCTCGTAAGCCTTGGCACGACCCATCACGTCATCCGACTTGATGGTCAGGATCTCCTGCAGGATGTTGGCGGCACCGAAGCCCTCGAGTGCCCAAACCTCCATCTCACCAAAACGCTGACCACCAAACTGGGCCTTACCACCAAGCGGCTGCTGCGTAATGAGCGAGTAGGGACCGATCGAACGTGCGTGCATCTTATCGTCGATCATGTGACCGAGCTTGAGCATGTAGATCACACCTACCGTAGCAGGCTGGTCGAACATCTCACCCGTACCACCGTCGTAGAGATAGGTGCGACCGCTGTGCGGAATACCGGCCTCGGCAGTGTACTCGTTGATCTGATCGAGCGAAGCACCGTCGAAGATCGGCGTAGCGAACTTCATACCCAGCTCGCGACCGGCCCAACCAAGTACCGTCTCGTAGATCTGACCGAGGTTCATTCGCGAAGGCACACCCAGCGGGTTCAAGCAGATATCGACAATCGTACCATCCTCCAAGAAAGGCATATCCTCATCGCGCACGATCTTCGCAACGATACCCTTGTTACCGTGACGACCGGCCATCTTATCACCCACCTTCAGCTTGCGCTTCTTGGCGATGTAAACCTTGGCCATCTGGATCACACCCGTCTGCGGCAGCTCGTCACCATTCGTGAGGTTGTACTTCTCACGCTTGATAGCGGCATCAGCCTTCTTCCACTCGATAATATAGTTGTTGATCGTCTTCTCGATCAGCTCATCCACGTGTTCATCACCCGTCCACTTGCAGGGACCCAGGTTCAGATAGCCCGACATAACGCCCGTCTTCTCGTCCGTCATGCGCTTGCTGATCTCCTCCAGCATCTTCTGCGAGAACTTCGCACCGGCACCATAGAGCTCTACTCCGAAGTAGTCGTAGATACCCTTCGTCGTCTTACCCTGCAGCAACTGCCAAAGCTTCTCAACCAGACGCTTCGTCAGATCGGCAATCTGCTGTGCAAAACGCTCGTCGAGCTTCTCGAGCAACGCCTTCTCGGCCGTCTTGCCCTTCTTCGACGAATCCTTATTGGCACGGCTGTAGAGCTTCGTGTCGATCACCACACCGTGCAACGAAGGCTGCGCCTTGAGCGAAGCATCCTTCACATCACCGGCCTTATCACCGAAGATGGCGCGGAGCAACTTCTCCTCAGGCGAGGGATCGCTCTCACCCTTCGGGGTGATCTTACCGATCATGATATCGCCCGGATTCACTACAGCACCAATGCGGATGATACCGTTGGCATCGAGATCCTTCGTAGCATCCTCGCTCACGTTCGGAATATCCGACGTCAGCTCCTCGACACCACGCTTCGTATCGCGAACCTCCATGATGTACTCATCTACGTGTACCGACGTGAAGAGGTCCTCACGCTGGATACGCTCCGAGATCACGATAGCATCCTCGAAGTTGTAACCCTTCCAGGGCATGAAGGCAACCTTCAGGTTGCGACCCAGAGCCAACTCACCCTTCTCGGTCGAGTAGCCCTCCGTCAGGATCTGACCCTTCGTCACCTTGTCACCCGTCAGCACGGTCGGCGTCAGCGTGATCGAGGTATTCTGGTTCGTACGACGGTAGCGGGGCAGCTCGTAGGTAGTGATCTCCGGATCAAACGAAGCGAGGATCTCATCCTCCGTGCGGTCATACTTAATCTGAATCTTCGTAGCATCGGCGAAGGTTACCTCACCATCGCCCTCGGCTACAATCTGAATGCGGCTGTCGGATACCATATCCTTCTCCATGCCCGTACCAACGATCGGAGCTTCGGTCGTTACAAGGGGCACAGCCTGGCGCATCATGTTCGAACCCATCAACGCACGGTTAGCGTCATCGTGCTCCAAGAAGGGGATCAACGATGCAGCCACCGATGCAATCTGGTTCGGAGCCACGTCCATTAGGTCTACATTCTGAGCCGTTACTACGGGGAAGTCTGCACCCTCACGAGCCTTAATACGATCCGGCTGCAGGAAGTTACCCTCGTCATCAATCGGCATATTCGACTGAGCAACGATCTTACCCTCCTCCTCCTCGGCCGTATAGTAGCATACGTGCGAGTTGTCCATGTCGATCTTACCATTCTCTACCGTGCGATAGGGAGTCTCGATGAAGCCCATCGGCGAGATCTTGGCATAGACGCAAAGCGACGAGATCAGACCAATGTTGGGACCCTCAGGCGACTCGATCGGGCAAAGACGACCGTAGTGCGTGTAGTGTACGTCTCGCACCTCGAAACCGGCGCGATCACGCGACAGACCACCGGGACCCAATGCCGACAGACGACGCTTGTGCGTAATCTCGGCCAGCGGGTTGATCTGGTCCATGAACTGCGAAAGCTGCGACGTACCGAAGAACGAGTTGATCACCGACGAGAGCGTCTTGGCATTGATCAGCTCCACAGGCGTAAACACCTCGTTATCACGGACGTTCATGCGCTCGCGGATCGTTCGTGCCATACGCACGAAACCGATCGAGAACTGATTCGAGAGCTGCTCGCCCACCGTGCGCACACGACGGTTCGACAAGTGGTCGATATCGTCCACCTCGGCCTTCGAGTTGATCAGCTGAATCAGGTATTTGATAATGGCGATGATATCCTCGCGAGTCAGCGTGCGAACTGCCGGATCGATCTCCATGTTGAGCTTCTTGTTGATGCGGTAGCGACCCACATCACCCAGATCGTAACGCTTATCCGAGAAGAAGAGCTTCTCGATCACGTCTCGAGCCGTTGCCTCATCAGGCGGCTCCGAAGCACGCAGCTGTCTGTAGATATAGACCACAGCCTCCTTTTCAGAGTTGCAGGGGTCCTTCTGCAGGGTGTTGTAGATGATCGAGAAGTCGATGCCCGAAGCATTCTCCTTGTGCAGCAGAATCGTCTTCGTGCCGCTCTCGAGAATCTGATCGATGTGATCCTCCTCGAGTACAGTCTCACGATCAACGATTACGTTGTTACGCTCGATCGAAACCACCTCACCCGTATCCTCATCGACGAAGTCCTCGACCCACGTCGTCAGCACGCGTGCAGCGAGCTTGCGACCTACGGCCTTCTTCAGATTCGCCTTCGTTACCTTCACCTCGTCGGCCAGGTCGAAGATCTCCAAAATCTGCTGGTCGGCCTCATAGCCGATGGCGCGCAAGAGGGTCGTTACGGGCAACTTCTTCTTACGGTCGATGTAAGCATACATCACGTTGTTGATATCCGTGGCAAACTCGATCCACGAACCCTTGAACGGGATGATACGTGCCGAATAGAGCTTCGTACCGTTCGTGTGCATGCTCTGGCCGAAGAATACACCCGGCGAGCGGTGCAGCTGCGAAACGATTACACGCTCGGCACCGTTGATAACAAACGTACCACGCTCGGTCATGTAAGGGATCTGGCCGAAGTAAACATCCTGTACCTGGATGCCGAAATCTTCGTGCTCGTCATCCGTACAGTAGAGCTTCAGCTTCGCCTTGAGGGGTACGCTGTAGGTCAAGCCACGCTCCATACACTCCTCGATCGTGTAGCGGGGCGGGTCAATGTAATAGTCGATAAACTCCAGAACGAAGTTGTTCCGAGTGTCCGTGATCGGGAAGTTCTCCTGGAAGACCTTGTACAGCCCCTCGTTTTTACGATTCTCGGCCGTAGTGTCCATCTGGAAGAAGTCACGGAACGATTTGAGCTGCACCTCCAGCAAATCGGGATAAGGAACCCGATTTTTCACCGTGGCGAAACTCTTTCGAATGTTGTTTTTAGATGTGGACATCGGTAATAAACCTGTTTTTGGTGGTCGAAAAACCATGCTCCGATGGTTGACGACCCATAATTTACCTGTTGGGGAAATGTTGTGAGCCTCTCCTTGCCGATCTCCAGAGCCCGATGCCGGGATTCACTCTGCGATCCTACTGACGCCTTGGAGGGGTGAAATCGTCGCCTCATCACGATTGGCTAGATCCGCTCGCTCAAGGGCCGATACCGTCTGTTCCCAGAGCCCGATGCCGGGGTTCACTCTGCAACTTGTAGTATCCGATCTAAGTTTTTGTGAAGAACACCTACTCAATCGCAAGAGCCCGATGACGGGATTCACTCTTCAGATTCAGGAGCTGTACTTCACGCGAATAGCAACGCATGTACCGCCTGTTTTGTATGCCCTTTCCCCATTCCGGCACACAAGAGTTTGGCCACCCTCGTTTTATCCGCGGAATGCTCCCGAGCAAAAACGCTCATTTTGAGCGATTTGCGGGAGCAGTTCAATCATCTTTCACACCTACGAATTTTACACGACAAAGGCTCGGCATGATATCCAAGCCCAATAGTTTTACACCCGAGGTGTTTAGACCAAGAAAAGGTATAGGGCTTACCTGGTAAGCCACTATACCTGTTTCTGACTTGGCTTGCTTATAGCAGCCTGAAGAATTACTTCAGCTCAACCTCAGCACCAGCCTCCTCGAGCGAGCTCTTCAGAGCCTCAGCCTCCTCCTTCGAGATACCCTCCTTGATAGCCTTAGGAGCAGCATCTACGAGAGCCTTAGCGTCGCCCAGCGACAGACCAGCAGCCTCCTTAACGGCCTTGATGACCTGGAGCTTAGCCTGACCGGCGCTCTTCAGAATAACGTCGAACGTCGTCTTCTCTGCGGGAGCAGCCTCACCGGCAGCTGCAGGAGCAGCAACAGCGACAGCAGCAGCAGCGGGCTCAATGCCGTACTCCTCCTTGAGGATCTGAGCCAGTTCGTTTACCTCGGTAACCTTCAGGTTAACCAGTTCTTCAGCAAGTTTCTTGATATCTGCCATAGTAGTAGATTATTAAAATTTTGTTTGTTTCTTTTGTGATTAATTGTTTCTCTCCTCGAGCGTCTTTACGAGGCCCGCGATCTTCTGACCTGCAGCACCCTGCAGTGCAGAAATAACATTCTTGGCCGGCGACTGGAGCAGTGCAACGATATCGGCAACCAGCTCCTCCTTCGACTTAATGTTGCAAAGTGCGTCGATCTTATCATCACCTACGTACACACAACCCTCGGCGAAGGCAGCCTTCAGCACGGGCTTGTCCGACTTCTTGCGGAACTCCTTGATCAGGACCGCAGGAGCCTTAGCAACGTTGGTGAACATGATCGAGGTCGGACCCTCCAGGGTCTTTACCAAATCAGCATCTGCCTTCTCTACCTTCTCCAGAGCCTTCGTGAAGAGCGTGTTCTTTACAACTACGAGCTTCACATCGCTCTCGAAGCACTTGCGACGCAATGCAGCGGTCTGCTCAGCGTTCAGCGCCTCAATGTTGGTGATGTAGAAGTGAGGATAGGCTTCGAGCTGCTCGGCGAGGCTGTTAATAACAACCAGTTTTTCTTCCTTTGTCATCTCTAACTGTCCTCCTTATTACTTGGTTTCTACTGATTTGGGATCGATCTGCACACCGGGACTCATCGTGGTCGAGAGATAAATGCTCTTCACATAAGTACCCTTAGCGGCAGCCGGCTTGAGCTTGATAATCGTGTTGAGTACCTCCTTCGCATTCTCTACGATCTGGTTCTCATTGAACGAAATCTTACCTACCGACGTGTGAACGATACCGAACTTGTCGACCTTGAAGTCGATCTTACCGGCCTTCACATCCTGAACGGCCTTAGCAACGTCCATCGTTACCGTACCCGTCTTGGGATTCGGCATCAAGCCACGAGGACCGAGAATACGACCCAAGGCACCAACCTTACCCATCACGTTCGGGGTGCAGATGATAACGTCTACATCCGTCCAACCACCTTTGATCTTGTCTACATACTCGTCCAGACCTACGAAGTCAGCACCTGCGGCCTGAGCCTCAGCCTCCTTCTCGGGGGTGCAGAGTACAAGAACACGTACTACCTTACCGGTACCGTGGGGCAGCGTTACCACGCCACGTACCATCTGGTTCGCCTTACGGGGATCTACACCCAGGCGTACATCGACATCTACCGAAGCATCAAATTTCGTGAAAGTGATCTCCTTCAGAAGAGCAGCAGCCTCCGAAAGCTTGTAGGCCTTACCGGCCTCCACCTTGGCGATGGCGATCTTTTGATTTTTCGTCAACTTACTCATCTTCTACTTTAGTTCTTAGGGAATTCACCAACGACATTGATACCCATACTGCGAGCAGTACCGGCAACCATGCGCATTGCAGACTCAATCGTGAAGCAGTTCATGTCAGGCATTTTACCCTCAGCGATCTCGCGAACCTGATCCCACGTTACCTGACCCACCTTCTGACGGTTGGGCTGAGCGGAACCGGCCTGTACGTTGGCTGCTTGCTTGAGCTGAATAGCTACAGGCGGCTGTTTTACAACAAAGTCGAACGACTTATCGCTGTAAACGGTGATGATGACCGGAAGAACCTTGCCTGCCTTGTCCTGCGTACGAGCATTGAACTGCTTGCAGAAGTCCATAATGTTGACTCCCTTAGAACCCAATGCCGGACCTACCGGAGGCGAAGGATTGGCGGCACCACCTTTGATCTGCAATTTAATAAATGCAGCAACCTCTTTTGCCATAGTTTTCCTTTGTTAATTATTCTTTTTCTACTTGTGTGAAGCTCAACTCCATCGGAGTTTTGCGCCCGAATATCTTCACCGATACCGTGAGCTTCTTGCGCTCGTTGTCGACAGCCTCGATAGTACCCTGGAAGCTTGAGAAAGGGCCATCGGTGACCTTTACGGCCTCGCCGACAATATAGGTTATTTCGTTCTCCTCCTCCATGGCATTGATCTCATCGACGCGACCGAGAATACGGGCAACCTCTTGTGGACGGAGGGGTGCCGCGTTCATCTTGCGACCATCCTCTTTCGTCTCGCCCAAGAAACCAAGCACGTTGGGGATATTACGAATAATCATAGGAATTTGGCCTACCAAGGCTGCCTCGATGAGCACATAGCCCGGATACGAGACCTTCTCCTTAGAGACCTTCTTACCATTACGGATCGTATAGTACTTCTCCGTGGGAATCAACACTTGCGAGATGTAGTCCTCCAAATGAGCAAGGCGTATCTCTTTATCGAGATACTCCTTAACCTTGGCCTCTTTACCGCCAATGGCTCGAACTACATACCACTCCTTCTTAACCTCATTCATTGCTGTAAAGCAGGCGATTAAAGGTTACCGAGCGTCTTGTAAATAAACTCCATCACGTTCTCGAACGTCAAGTCCATTGCCAATACGACAACAGCAAAGATGGCCGAGGCCACCATTACGACGATCGTAGAACTCTGCAACTGAGGAAACGAAGGCCACGTAACCTTGTTTACAAGCTCGTTGTACGACTCTTTGATGTATTTCAGCATAATGTTTTCCTTTTTTATCTTGGCAGGAGCAGAGAGATTCGAACTCCCATCAACGGTTTTGGAGACCGCTATTCTACCCTTGAACTATGCTCCTAAAAAGTGAGA
Organism: Alistipes sp.; assembly: GCA_017547175.1. Classification (GTDB taxonomy): domain Bacteria; phylum Bacteroidota; class Bacteroidia; order Bacteroidales; family Rikenellaceae; genus Alistipes. Next base: position 95,249 of record JAFYQI010000008.1, read on the forward strand.
AGCGGTGCGGTTTAACACCGCTTCTCTATGATCTGAGTTGTGTATTACTCAACGATCTCGATGATCTGACCAGCACCTACCGTACGACCACCCTCGCGGATAGCGAAACGGAGACCCTCGTTCAGAGCTACGGGATAGATCAGCGTAACAGTGATCGTTACGTGGTCACCCGGCATCACCATGTCAACACCTGCGGGCAGAGCAACCTCACCGGTTACGTCCATCGTACGCAGATAGAACTGGGGACGATACTTGTTGTGGAACGGCGTGTGACGGCCACCCTCCTCCTTCTTCAGGATGTAGACCTCAGCCTTGAACTGCGTGTGGGGCTTGATCGAACCCGGCTTGGCAACTACCATACCGCGCTTAACCTCCTTCTTGTCGATACCACGGAGCAGCAGACCTACGTTATCACCAGCCTCACCCTCATCGAGGAGCTTACGGAACATCTCAACACCCGTACAGGTCGACGTCAGCGACTTCTCACCCAAACCGATGATCTCAACGGGATCACCTACGTGGATAATACCAGTCTCGATACGGCCCGTTACTACGGTACCACGACCGGTGATCGAGAATACGTCCTCAACCGGCATCAGGAAGGGCTTCTCGTTCTCACGAGCCGGGATGGGTACATACTCATCAACGTTGCTCATGAGCTCCATGATCTTCTCCTCCCACTGGGGCTCGCCGTTCAGACCACCAAGAGCCGAACCACGGATGATGGGAGCGTTGTCACCGTCGAAGTCGTACTTCGAGAGCAGGTCGCGAACCTCCATCTCAACGAGGTCGAGCATCTCGGGATCGTCAACCATATCGCACTTGTTCAGGAACACAACGATGCGGGGAACGTTCACCTGCTTAGCCAGCAGTACGTGCTCGTTCGTCTGGGGCATCGGACCGTCCGTTGCAGCTACTACGAGGATGGCACCGTCCATCTGGGCAGCACCCGTTACCATGTTCTTAACGTAGTCGGCGTGACCCGGGCAGTCTACGTGAGCATAGTGACGGCTAGCCGTCTGGTACTCAACGTGCGAGGTGTTGATCGTGATACCACGCTCCTTCTCCTCGGGGGCGTTGTCGATCGAATCAAACGAGCGGAGCTCCGACAGACCATTCTTAGCCAAAACGGTCGTAATGGCAGCCGTCAGCGTCGTCTTACCGTGGTCTACGTGACCGATAGTACCGATGTTCACGTGCGGTTTCGAGCGGTCAAATTTTTCTTTTGCCATAGTTGTATAAGTTTTAAAGTATAATGTTTGTTACTTCTATTCTTTTTAGGGGCACATCGTTATCGGTTCTCACCTTTAACCTCGGCCCTTAGAGCGGAAGACGAGGCTCAAACTCGCGACCCTTAGCTTGGAAGGCTAATGCTCTATCAACTGAGCTACTTCCGCAAAAACATACCGAATCAGAGCACACTCCCCTCACTTGACGACACAAAGGCAGCTCAAACAGAACTCCCTTTACCAACCGAAGCCACATTCTTGTGACCTCCCTCAAAGAAAAGGGACTCAAAACTGCGCCCCTTCATTTGATTGTCGCCGTGGGTTTGCAACTCCAACCGGCACTCTTTTATTGTGGGAAGTGATGGATTCGAACCACCGAAGGTAAAAACCAGCAGATTTACAGTCTGCCCCATTTGGCCACTCTGGTAACTTCCCTTATTTTGGATCGGGTTATTCACCCGTCCTGCTCAAGCCGGTCTTACAATCCGACTTTGTCCAGCCCTCACGACTTGGAGCCGATGGAGGGACTCGAACCCACGGCCGCCTGATTACAAATCAAGTGCTCTGCCAACTGAGCTACATCGGCAATTTTAACCGTTTCGGATTGCAAAGGTATGCATAAAAAATTTACCAACAAAATTTTTCGTGATAAATTTTTCCATTTTTTTTCTCTCTTCAAAGAACGAAGCCCTGCCGCACATTTGTCATTCGACGAGAAGCAGGAAATCGGGTGCAAATATACGATCTTTTTATGAATAAACAAAAAGTAACGGTTCTTTTTCACATTTCAATGCAAAAAAAAGCGAGAGCCCCATTTCGGAGCTCTCGCAACAGTATCGAATCATCGATTTAGTTCTGGAAACCGTAACCGTTTCTGAAACCACCCGTCGAAATGATGTTCGGCGTGAAGGGCCATACATATACCGGAGCAGTCTCGTAGTCGTAGCCGTTGAAGTACTTGTTGTAGTAATCCTCCTCGTTTGCCACGAGAGCCTTACCCCACTCTACCTTGGTATAACCGGCAGCCTCCAAAGCAGCACCGTCTACCTGCTCGAACAGACCCTGGATAGCCAGGTTCGTGTTATCCTTAGCACCGGCGAACTCGAAACCACCTGCTTTGCAAACCGATGCCCAGTCGTCGTGCTGACCACGCCACGAGGGATAAACGATAGCCTTGATCTCGGGATTGGCCATCTGAGCCTCCGAAGCCTGAGCCGTCAGACGATAACCGATCAGCGACTTGGCGTCAACGAGCTTCGTGTATACATAGTCCGAAATTACGTTGCCGTTCTCGAACTGATAGTAACCGTTAGCCTTCAGACCGTCGATCATCTTCTTCGTCAGCTCCTTCGTTGCCTTGATCTTCTCACCGATGTAGCCCGAGCGAATCAGCGTGTAGCGGCGATCGCCCTCACCTGCATACTCGAAACCACGCTCGTCGATGATAGCCTCTACCAGCGAACCGCGCGATGCGATGAAAGCATCCGTGTTAGCCTTACCTGCGGGGAACGAACGCTCGCGTACGATCTTCAGATACTGCTTAGCAGTAGCTACATCACCCGTAACGGCGCATGCCTCGGCATAACCCAGGTAGACCTCAGCCATACGCATATAAGGAGCATTGATACCCGACTTACGCTGACCCGTGTAGGGCTTAGCCTGACGGTTCTCGTCCCACTTGTTGAGCGACAGACCACCACCGTTCGACTGCGAACCCGGAGCGAAGGGAAGAAGCTTCTCCGAACCGTCACCCTTGCTACCCGTTACAGCAATCGATACGTCGCGACGCATGTCGTTCGGATCGAACATACCATAGTAGAAAGCGGGGTTGATACGACCCTGACCGTAGTTCTTACAGGGCATACCGGCTTTCGTCGAAAGCTTCGAACCACCGGCCGAAGGACGACCAAACGAGTAGGGACGTGCGTCGTTACCCGAACCCATCGTCATCACGATCTCATAGATCGACTCGTCGGCATAAACCTCATCACCCTGGTGCATCTGCTCAAAGAAGTACTGGTAGGGGTTGTTGTACTGACGGGCTGCCTCGTTCTTACGGGGATCCGTCAGGTGGAACTTAGCCGTACCCGAGTTGTCCAAGCAAGCCTTGAAGTAGGTCTTGGCAATCTCGTAGAACTTCTTATAGTCCGAACGACGGTTGTAAACAGCGTTCTCAGCGCTTGCGTTTACCTTACCCTTCTGCTCGAACGAAATCACGTTACCATCGATGTCGTGGTACGTAATGTCCGAACGGCGCGTGTGGTAACCACCGGCCTCCAATGCCATACGACCAATCAGACCCTGTACATACGTACGCGAAATCTGGTTCTTGTCCGTACCCTTCTCGCCCAGGCGATACATGATCGGCTCTACGCGGATCAGGTCGTTGATACATGCCTCGAAAATCGAGTCGCGGCCTACCAGTGCACCGGCGGGCTCACCGAACGTATCATTATAAGGTACATCACCGTAGTACTTAATCAGCTCACGGTAGCAGGTTGCGCGAATGGCGATAGCCTCACCGTAGAGGTTCAAAATGTCGGTCGGAACACCGGCAGCAATCTGCTCGGCAAAACCATCCATAGCCTCCATAGCCGAAATTACGGCGTTGGCGTTCGAAATCGTCTTGAAGCAGCGTGCATAGCCGTTCGAAGGCGACTCCTTCTGATAACCTACTGCTACATAGGTCGAGGTCTCGGTACCATTTACATAGAAGCACTCTGGCACGTGGCGCGGGAGCTGGGCCGTATAGGACTCAGGGTGACGCTCGATATCCGAGCCGGTCACGTCCATAGCATAATAGAAACCGTCACCAAAAAGGTCGTTCTGAATAGCATCGCGGAAGGCCTCATAGGTACCGTCCATAGCCGCGCGAGCCGTCGTCATGTTCGAGAAGACGAAGTCACCATCTACAACCGAGGGCGACGAGGTCTCCAGGAAATCGCTGCACGAGGTAGTTGCAAGTGCAGCTACGCAAAGCGCAGAATAAAATATTTTTTTCATAGCTGTAATCTCGTTTTAGGATTAGAACGTTACATTAAGACCAAACGTAAAGGTACGCGTCTTGGGATAAGCGTTGTAGTCGTAGTTCGGCGTCGGGAAACCATCAACACCACCCGAACCGGTGTTCACGTCGGGATCCAGACCCGAGTAACCCGTCAGACAGAAGAGGTTCGAACCGGTGAAGTAGATGCGGAACTTCTCGATCTTCACCTTCTTGAGCCACTTCGAAGGCAGCGAGTAACCTACCGTCAGGTTCTGCAGACGCAGGTACGAAGCATCCTCAATGAAATCCGACGATACGAGAGCGAACTGCGAGTGAGCCATCGGCAGCGTAGCGTTCTGGTTCATAGCATCAAGCTGAGCAGGATCCCAAACCAGACCCAGGTCACCGTTAGCGTCTACACCGTAGATCTTGTAGCAATCGGCAACGATAGCCAGGTGGTTAGCACCCAGGTTGTTGTCCTTGTTACCCCACTGCGTGTGCATAGCATTGGCGTTGTAAACCTTACCACCGATCTGATAGGTAAATGCAGCCGAGAAATCGAGGTTCTTCCAGTTACCGTTGAGCGTGAAACCACCCGTGTGGTGCGGCATCATCTCACCTACGATCGTCTCGTCCTCCAGGTCGAGGTCACCGTCCTTATCCAGATCCTTGAACTTCGGCATACCGGGGTAAGCGAGCTGACCCTCAGCAACATGCTTGCTAAGATCCGTATTCTGATACGATACAAGCGAAGCGGTGATATCAGGCACACCGGGCTTCAGCGTGTAAACGCCATCAGCATAGGTAAAGTCATCGGTCGTATAGAAACCATCAGCAACGAAGCCCATTACCGTACCTACGGGCTGACCCACGCGGATCACGTAGTCGTAGTTCGGGAAGCGAGCCGTCGAACCCCAGTTCGTGTGGGCGTCAGCCAGCGCGTTCTCCTCGATAGCCTCGATGTTGTTCTTGTTGTAGCTATAGGTTACGTTCAACGAGAGGTTGAAATCCTTCTTGCGAACCAGGTCAGCACCCAACGCTACCTCGACACCCTTATTCGAGGTCTCGGCCACGTTGCGGAACTGATACGAGTAACCCGACGATGCATCGGTCGGAACCTTCATCAGGATATCGTTCGTCGAATTCCAGTAACCATCTACGCTACCACGCAGGCGACCATTCCAGAAGCTGAAATCGAGACCCAAGTTGCGCGAAACGGTCGTCTCCCACTTCAGATCCGGATTCGGCTTCATATCACCCGGCAGGTAGATCGTATCACCGGCAGCGTTCGTACCGGTCTTCCACGTACCCTTCCACAGCGATGCGCTGATGTTATCGGCACCCGACGTACCATACGACAGACGGAGCTTCAAGTTATCGAGCCAATCGCGCGTATTCTCCATGAAGGCCTCATCCGAGATACGCCATGCGGCAGCAGCTGCGGGGAAGTAACCCCACTGGTTGTTCTGAGCAAACTTCGACGAAGCATCGGCACGGAACGTAGCGGTCAACAGATACTTACCCTTGAACGAGTAGTTAGCACGACCGAAGAACGAAACGGTCTTCGAGGGGGTACCCAAGTTGTTCGACCACTGCGAGAGAACACCGCTGGTCTTGAAACCACCTGCACCGTACATGTTCATCATACCGAAAGCGTTGTCCATCGTAAAGCCTGCGGGATAGTCGTAACCGGTGAAAGCCGAGCTGTTCGAGTTCGAAGCGAGCAACTCATTACCGGCCAGGATCGAGAGCGAGTGGTTCTCACCCAGGCCCTGTACCTCATAGTTCAAAGTCGTAGCCCAACGTACGCCATAGCCGTCGCCCTTCGAGAGCTTAGCCGAGTTGTAAGCGTTAGCCGATGCCTCCGAACCTGCATCCCAAGTCTTCGACTCCGACCAGTTGCGGTTGAGCGAGATCTCCGACTTAGCCGTCATACCCTTGAAGGGCTTCCAGGTCAGACCACCGGTTGCACGAATGCGCTGACGGTTCTCAACCTCCGTGTAGTTGTCGATAACAGCTACGGGGTTCATCGAGGGAGCTACATTAGCACCACCCTGACCCATGTACGACTCGTTATCCTCACCCATCGGGTTGTCGATCGGACGATACTGGTAAGCCGAGGTCGACAGACCATACTGCGTACCCTCACGCTTTACATCCGAGTAACGAACGTCAGCATCAAAGGTCAGCGTCTTAGCCAGCTTGTGCGAGAACTTGATGTTGGCATTCCAACGACGGAAACCGGTCTCAATACGGTTACCGGCATCCTCCATGAAGTTCACCGATGCATAGAGGTTCGTCTTCTCATTACCGGTCGACATCGAAATGTCATGGCTCTGAGCATAAGCCGTCTGCATCAGGTCGTTCACGTAGTTGTGAGCCTGAACATTCTTATACTTCTCAAGGTTGTTGCCATACTTCGAACCGAGGCCGAAATACTTAGCTACATTGTCAGCATAGCTGGCACCGGTCTCCATACCCTGCGACCAGGTGTAGAGTACATAGTCGTAAGCATCCAACACGTCAAGGATCTCGGGCTTAGCCTTAATCTGATAGTAGCCGTTGTAGCGAACCGTCGTCTTCTGATCCTTCGAACCACCCTTCGTCGTTACGAGGATAACACCGTTAGCACCACGAGCACCATAGATAGCCGTCGAAGCAGCATCCTTCAGTACGTCGATCGACTCGATGTTGTCGGCCGGGATGTCCGAAATGTCGCTTACCTGCACACCGTCCACGATGAAGAGCGGCTCGTTCGACTGCGTAATCGAACCACCACCACGTACGCGAACAGCCATACCTGCACCGGGACGACCGTCCTGCGAGGTTACCTGTACACCGGGGAGCTGACCCTGCAGGGCCTGAGCGATGTTCGCTACGGGGTTGGCAGCGAGCTTCTCACCCGTTACCGAAGCCACCGAACCGGTCAAATCGCGACGCTTCACCGTACCGTAACCGATAACGACTACGTCCTCGATACCCGTGGCATCCTCCTGCAGCGTCACCTCGATCGAGGTCTTACCTGCAACAGCCACGCGCGTGTCAGCCATACCGATGTACGATACAACCAGCACGTTGTTCTTTGCGTCAGGTACATTCAGCGTAAACGAACCGTCCACACCTGTACTTGCTCCCAGAGTAGTGCCTTCTACAACTACGGCTGCACCGATCACCGGCTCACCAGCTGCATCTTTCACGACTCCTCGCACAGTCTGAGCCTCAGCAGCAAAGGCAAGGCCCAATCCCAACACGAAAGTCAGGACAAACTTGAGCGTAAAGTTTTTCATTGTAATTTTTTTTAGTTAATAGTAAGATGTTTGCTTTCTGCGCCAAATAGGAATACAAAAAGTGGAATTACCACGTAAAAATAATACGTTTTTTTCAATCCGCAAAAAAAATCCACCAATTTTTCAATAAATCGCCCCTAGAGTACATTTTGAGGCCGGTTACAATTTATAGCATCCAAAAGCAAACAAAGTCCATTTCGTAATTATTTTCCCGAATACCACCCGCTATTTTAAAAATATTAACAAAAAGACGGTGTATTTATACATTTATATCACATCCCATTCCGTTGCATACCTATATATAATATAGGCTGCCTCCGTTGACACCTTCCTGCTTTCCTAATTTTTTTATACACCTATCGAGAGCTGCTGAAGCCACCCTTTACGCCGCAACCTCGAAGCACCGCCAAGACGTCGACGCGCACCACGTCCCCGCCGATGATCGCTCCGAAACAAAGCCCCAGGCAAAGCTTATTTAGCAAAAATTAAAAATAATTGGATAAAAATGTAAAAATCCCATTGGATTTTAATTTTTTTGATTACCTTTGCACTCGAGAGTCGAAAGAGACATTCGTTGGAGTTTCGGCATCTTGTTAGAAAAGTGTAATTGGAGAGCCCTTGCCTTTCATTGAAAGGTGAGGGTTTTTTGTTTGAGAATGAGCCGATAGCGGTCTCGCCTCGTGGTATTCCGCCCTCCTTATACCCGTACAACCACCATCTCCCGCCACCGGTCACTTTCTGAGATTCAATCCTACGTTTCCCTGAGCTCTTCCGTGTTGACACAAACCTAAAATCACACCCTCAACCAACACTATTTTCTCCCAAATAAATTTGGCATTGCGCTTCGCTTTCGCTATCTTTGTCACCGAAATTGGAGAATTAGCTTTAAAACCATAAATTTCAAAACATTTACTACTATGCAGATTGTAGAGATTCATGCAAGAGAGATCCTTGACTCGCGCGGTAACCCGACGGTTGAGGTAGAGGTACGCACCGTATCGGGTGCTTTCGGTCGTGCTGCTGTTCCCAGCGGTGCTTCGACGGGTGAGAACGAGGCTCTGGAGCTTCGTGACGGCGACAAGGGTCGCTACCTGGGCAAGGGCGTTGAGAAGGCCGTGAAGAACGTAAACGAGGTGATCGCTCCCGCGATCATCGGTATGAACGTTTCGGATCAGGTTGGTATCGACAAGGCCATGATCGAGCTCGATGGCACGAAGACGAAGTCGAACCTGGGTGCTAACGCCATCCTGGGTGTTTCGTTGGCCGTAGCTCACGCTGCTGCTGATTACTTTGGTATGCCCCTGTATCGCTATATCGGTGGTGCCAACGCCAAGACGTTGCCCGTTCCGATGATGAACATCATCAACGGTGGTTCACACTCGGACGCCCCCATCGCATTCCAGGAGTTCATGATCCGTCCCGTAGGCGCTTCGTCGCTCAAGGAGGGTGTTCGCATGGGTGCTGAGGTATTCCACAACCTGAAGAAGGTGCTCCACGCTCGTGGTCTTTCGACGGCTGTAGGTGATGAGGGTGGTTTCGCTCCCGCACTCGAGGGTACGGAGGACGCACTGGACTCGATCATCAAGGCTATCGAGGCTGCCGGTTATGTTCCCGGTAAGGACGTAATGATCGGTATGGACTGCGCTTCGTCGGAGTTCTACAAGGACGGCATCTACGACTACACGAAGTTCGAGGGTGAGAAGGGCGCAAAGCGCACCTCGAAGGAGCAGGTTGAGTACCTGAAGGGTCTGGTTGAGAAGTACCCGATCGACTCGATCGAGGACGGTATGTCGGAGAACGACTGGGAGGGTTGGCAGCTGCTGACCGCCGAGATCGGTGACAAGTGCCAGCTCGTAGGTGACGACCTCTTCGTAACCAACGTAGAGTTCCTGAAGAAGGGTATTGAGATGGGTTGCGGTAACTCGATCCTGATCAAGGTTAACCAGATCGGTTCGCTGACCGAGACGCTCGATGCTATCGAGATGGCTCACCGTGCAGGTTATACCTCGGTAACGTCGCACCGTTCGGGTGAGACCGAGGATGCTACCATCGCCGACATCGCTGTAGCTACGAACTCGGGTCAGATTAAGACCGGTTCGCTGTCGCGTTCGGACCGTATGGCCAAGTACAACCAGCTGATCCGCATCGAGGAGGAGCTTGGTGAGGAGGCTGTTTATGGTTACACCAAGGTTTACCGCAAGTAATCCGAATTGATATTTCACGCCTCTTTTGGCGTTATACTTACCCCGTAGTTCCTCACATACGTCAGTATGCTCCGGACTACGGGGTTTCGTATGCCTAAAAAATAGGCGCAAACGATCTGTTCGGAGCTTTGGGTGGGGCGTCATCGCATGTCGTGGGCCACTCGGCCGTACACTCCGGCGACAGTTTCAAGGCCAAAACGGTAAAAAAGATGAATTTAGGAATGTGTTTAACAAATTATTCTTCCGAAATTTGGTTTTCGTTAAAACTATTCCTACCTTTGTCGCGCTTAAGCAAATAACACATTTAAAACAAAAACGCAAATGAAAAAGGGTATTCATCCGGAGAATTATCGTTTGGTGGCATTCAAGGATATGTCGAATGACCACGTGTTTTTGTGTCGGTCCGCCGTTTCGACGAAAGAGACTATCGAGGTGAACGGCGAAACCTATCCCGTGTATAAGATGGAAATCTCGAACACGTCGCACCCGTTCTACACGGGTAAGATGAAGCTCGTAGATACCGCCGGTCGCGTCGATAAGTTTATGAGCCGCTACGCAAAGCGCTACGATAAGAAGAACGCTGCGAAGTAATTTTTCGTCAGTCGAACGAGGGGATCCGATAGGTTCCCCTTTTTTTTGTGCCGTATATGGAAGGAGGAGAGGGAGGATAATGCGAAAATTCAACACGGAAAGTTTGTCGCTAACTTTTCGATTGCCACCTAAATCATTGGGGCTGCATAGCATCAACTACGCAGCCCCAATGTTATCTTGTGAACCATATCAGAATTCAATGATAAGATCATAGGGACGACCTCCCAATGCAAACGAGATACGATACTCGCCGGCGGTGTAGGAGGAGCAATCAATCCCCACCTTCGTGTAGGAGGCAACTTCACCCGAAGTCACCGTAGCTCCACTATCAACGCGCGTGACGGTGTATTGAATAGCCATCGGGGCATCGAATGAGAGCGTATTGCCAATCTTCGAGTAGATGATATGCAGCCCTTGGGCAATTGTTGCGGGTGTGGCTTTCAGCAAAATCTGCCAAGGAGCCGAATCAAACGAACGAACCACCTGCCAACTATTAGTGCTACGCTCCAGGAAGACTGCTGCGACATAATCACCCTCTTCAATCGTGTTAGAGAGTTTGCAGGCAATACTGCTATAGAGGAAACCGTTGTTTGGCTCAACCTCATTCCAATCATAGGTGCTGGATATAATACCCTTTTGCGTGCCATCTTGGGCAAAATGGGCGATAGCAAACGAACCGGTATAAGCGATAGTACCAACGTTATAGAGGGGCATTGACACATAGAACGAAACACCTTGCGCAAACTTTGTGGCATTCGTTCGTACACCCACGAAGTTGCTATTGCTAGAGGTACCCGTCTCTAAGCAATCCACATAGGTCGATGTACCATCCGGATCGGGGCTGAGACCAAAAACAGCATCCTGGCTTTGAGCAAATGCATACCCTGTATCGGCGGGTTTCAGAATATCAACATTGTAGTATCCGTTAGCCGAGCCGCTCCAACCCCAGTTGTAGTGGAAAAAGCCGGCTGTGTCGTAACCATCGCAAATGAATTGGTGTCCACCAGAATTGCCCGAACCTCCATACAATATCGGACGTCCGTTATCGAGCTCCGCCTTGAGCATCGCAATCCACTCGGCATCGGTACGCGATCGGCGATAGATCAACGTCGAACTTTTGCTATATCGCATCGTGCTCTGCATAGCACTCAACAGATTTTGAGTCAAGGCGCCCGTACCTCCATCTCCCTGACCACCAACGCCGTAATCGGCTTTGACCAAAGCACCGATATCGGCCATAAGACGAGCCACCGCATTAGCTTGCTCCGCCGTGTAGTTTGTGTATTGGAGCGGCATGAGGCTGTAGTCATACGTACCGAGTGTACGCGAAGGAACGTAGATACCATGTGTCGAGGTGGTATAAGCAGCTGTTGAACCACTCACCGAAGTCGGCCACCCATAGTATTTGCAAATGATAGCTGCAGCGGTTGCCACACAACCCGTAACGGTCCGACCTCGACCATTTAAATAGGGACATTCTCCGTTATAGGGGGCTTGTTGATCCCACAAAGCGGTTTCAAGCAGACGCACAGCCGTTGCCGATTTGGGTGTCGCCGAGGCATTGGCCTCAACGCCCGAAGCACGTGCAGCAAGAATGGTCGAACGCACTCCCTCAAGCCAATAGCGCAGGTTGTCAGGCATCGCCTCACTACGGAAATTGTGCTGATGCGAGTAGCCGAGAATCGGAGTTGCTGCCTCATCACCCGAGACAATAACAAAGCCGGCCGCATCCGTACGGTTATACACATAGAGAGCCGGCTCTTCGCCCGTACGCGTCATAGCGGTTTCACCGTTCCATACCAAATCAAGCTGAATAGCCGAACGCGTTGCCGTGCGAGCAAAGAAATCGAGTGCAATACGGTATGCCTGCTCTTGGCTGATAGGAGCTGAAAACGAGACAAGATGCGCTACAAGCAGTAGGAACATTAAATATATCTTTTTCATAACGCGTGACCGATTAAAGGTTTGATACATCCAATTTCGTAATACCCGTGCAATTGGTCAACTCCACGGTGGTTACATTGGTAGCCTTGATGGTAATGGTGTGCGAAGCAGCACCATCGGTGTAGGTGAAGCTGGTCAGCTCGTCCAACAGCGAAGTAGTACCGTCACCCCACTCAATGGAGCCCATGGCATTTTTCAGCAGCGGTGCAGCAATCCATGAACCGGTGTGCTCAATCGTAACAACCTGCTGCTGCACCTCACCATTCGTAGCAAAATTCTTCATCGGCTGAATCATATTGCGTGCAATGGTAACAGCTTTAGAGGTACTCTTCAAATAGGTCGAGCCGTCGGTAAAAGTCAATACGACCGTAAAACCCTTGCTAAAGGTCACAGGTGGTACGACGATGTAGAACTCGGTCGGGGAATCGGTCAGCTGAACGCCCGTACCACAATCAAGGGTGATAGTGCTCTCCTTCTGGTACCAATAAGCGTTCGGGATATCACTGATAGGGCAGTAAATTTGACCTGCAATCGGCTCCTCGTTGTTACCCGTCAGTGTAATGGATTTCACGGCCTTATCACCCGTGATGCTGAGACGCAGATAGCCTAATACGTTTTGAAACGAGAAGTTCTTACCATCGTCGCTCGCACCGACAATCAGGTTGTCGGTTGCGCCGTAGCTCCCCTTTTTATAATGCTGTACGCTGTTGGCATCCATAAACAATACGGGAGTACCATTATTTAACCGACCTAGAGAAACTGTCTCCTGACGTAGATAGGCGTAGTAACGGTCAAAAACATAGTCAGTGGCGTAATTCGTCACGTTATAGGTTCCTCGATAGGTGAACGTACCATTTCGATCACCGGTTTGACCATCAAACTGATAGAGCCGCATATCTGCCGGGCCAGGCACTACAATATAGTCACCGGCTGTCCATACGGTCTGTTTGTTGGCGTTGAGTTCCACGCGAGTTGCATCGGTCGGAAGGATCGAGGCATAGATTTTATCGGTACTGAGATCAGGGGTCTCGGTAGTATCTTTGCTGCACGCGGCCAACACGAAGACCGCGAATGCCAATAAGAGTGTACGTCGCATAGCTTACCAATCAATTTCGGGATTCTCGTCGGGATCCTCCAGGTTTGTAGAGTTGGCAAAGCCTAACTCGATCTGAATCTGTATCACTTCCAATTCGGGAGCCAAATACGTCTCTAGATGTCTCATGGTGATCGATTTTGGGTTGAGAAAAATCATTCGTTCACAAAATTACAAATTGAATTCGAAAATCGATGCTAAAAAGCATATAAATATGAAATCAAAAGCATTTTTTGAGGCAACCCCGAAATTATTTTATACCTTTGCGACTATTCTAGGAACAATCAAAGAGCTATGAAACAGTTATTCTATCTTTTGTTGGTAGCCGTGATGGCTTTTCCGTCGTGTGTCTCGAAGCAGGTGGCACTCGAAACCGAATCGCAACGTGATTCGTTGGCACAAGTTGTGCGCACGAAGGATTCGCTGATCGAAACGGTCTTTGCCGACATCAACGCCATCAGCGACAACCTGGCCCAAATCAAGGCTCGCGAGAATATCATCACGGCTGTTGACCCCGAAGGTATCCGCCGTCCGCTGAGCCAAATCAACAGCGATATTGCCGCCATCGACGAACTGATGCAGGAGAATCGCGCACGTCTGGAGGGCATGGAGCGCACAGCCAAGCAACTCCGCAAGGCCAATGTTAAGATCAAGAGTCTGGAGCGTCTGATCTCCGACCTCAACGGACAACTCGACGAGAAGAACAACGAGATCACGCAGTTGCGCACACGCGTTGCCGAGATGAGCGTTGAGGTCGAGGTACTGGAGTCAAAACTCGAAAAGGAGATCACCATCCACCGCCAGGAGGTTGATTCGTTGTCGCGCGACAACAGCAACCTCGACGAGCAGTTACACACCGTCTATTACATCGTCGGCGAAGAAAAACAGCTCCGCGAGGCGCAGATTATCGACAAGCGCGGTTTCATCGGCCGCACCCTCACCACGGCTGACAGCAACAGCCTCAGTAACTTCCAAAAAGTAGATTCACGAGTTTTGCTGGAGGTCCCCATCCGCCAGAAGAAGGTCAGCATTGTCACCTCACATCCGGCAGGCACCTACCAGCTGATCGAGAGCGACAACAAGGTAATCCTGAAGCTGGTCATCACCGATCCGGTACGTTTCTGGGAGACCTCGAAAGTGCTGATCATCAGCTACAAGTAACACCAAGCAAAGCAATCACGCAGAGGGTGTCCGACAAAACAAGTCGTGACACCCTCTTCTTTGTTACACGACAAGACTTCGGCACGAACCAAACGTCCCACACAAAAAAAAGCAGCAAAAGCGATCGGCATTCAACCAAATTTATTATATTTGTATGATTTTGGCGGAGAAGGTTTTTCAAAACAGACGAAACAACTCCCCGACTCCGTTTATAAAGAGCCGAAACAAACAACAACACATAAAAACAAGAACCGATGAAAAATTTATTTAGCGTAGAGGGTAAAGTGGTCGTAATGACGGGAGCCTGCGGCATTCTGGGTGCGACCATCGTAAAACATTTCGCCGAGCAGGGTGCCAAAGTCGTATTGCTCGATTTGGAGCGTACGCGCGAAGTAGCCGAGGGGTTGATCGCTGAGATCAAGGCCGAAGGTGGAGAGGCCTGCTTCTTTGCCACGAATGTACTGGACAAGGAGGTTTTGGAGCAGAACTACACGGACATCATGGCCAAGTATGGCACGATCGACATCCTGCTCAACGCCGCCGGTGGCAACATGGCTCGTGCTACGGTGCAGCCCGACCAGACGATTTTCGATCTCGATGTCGAGGCCGTAAAACTCTGCACCGAACTCAATCTCTTTGGTACGATTCTGCCGACGATGGTATTCGCCAAGGCAATGGTGGAGAAGAAGTGTGGCTCGATCATCAACTTCTCGTCCGAATCGGCTCTGCGTCCGCTGACCCGCGTAGCAGGTTATGGTGTAGCGAAGGCTGCCGTTTCAAACTGGACGAAGTATCTATGCGGTGAGCTGGCCATTAAGTTCGGTGACGGTTTGCGTGTAAACGCCATCGCCCCGGGTTTCCTCCTGACTAACCAGAACCGCGCCCTGTTAACCAACCCCGACGGATCGCTCACACCCCGCTCGCACACGATCTTGAGCCATACGCCTTATGGCCGTTTCCTCGAGCCGGATGAGTTGGTCGGCACGTTGCAGTGGCTGGCTTCGGACGCTTCGAAGGCCGTAAGCGGCACGGTAGTCGTTGTGGACGGCGGTTTCGACGCCTTCAGCATTTAATTTCCAAGTAACACGAAATTTAACGCTCGTTTTTGATTTTAGAGGGAGCAAGGTCGTAACACCAGCAAAGCCCATAGCGACTAAGCCCCTGCCTAAGGTGGGGGTTGGAGGTGGGTAAAATCTGCAAACACGGCCATGGACCGTGAATACGTCCTGCAGACGAACTGAAACAAAAACTAACAAACAATCTTTATTCTATGTATCTTTGTAAACAATCGTGGCGTTGGTACGGTCCGAATGACCCTGTATCGCTTGCCAACATCCGTCAGGCAGGTGCGACGGATATCGTACATGCCCTGCACCACATTCCCAACGGCGAGGTATGGCCGGTGGAGGAGATTCAGAAGCGACAGGCAATGATTGCCGAGTATGGCATGACCTGGTCGGTTGTGGAGTCGGTACCCGTGCACGAGCACATCAAGACCCGCGAGGGCGAATATCAGAAATACATCGAGAACTACAAGCAGTCGATCCGTAACCTGGCTGCTTGTGGCATCACCTGCATCACCTACAATTTCATGCCCGTACTGGACTGGACGCGTACGAACCTGGCCTACACAGTAGAGGATGGCTCGAAGGCTCTGCGTTTTGAGCGTGCTGCTTTCATGGCCTTCGACCTCTTCATTCTGCAGCGTGAGGCTGCCAAGACGGAGTATACGGCCGAGGAGCAGGCACGCGCCGCTGCCCGTTTCGAGGCGATGGACGAGGCCGAAAAGGAGCTCATCACGCGCAACATGATTGCTGGTTTGCCGGGTGCCGAGGAGAGCTTCACGATCGAGCAGTTCCGCCAGGCACTGGCCCGCTACAAGGATGTGGATGCCGAAACGTTGCGTGCCAACCTGATCTACTTCCTGAGCGAGATCTGCCCCGTAGCCGACGAGGTAGGTGCCGAGATGGTGATCCACCCCGATGATCCTCCCTACCCGATTTTGGGTCTGCCGCGCATCATGTCGACGGCCGAGGATTTCCGCAAGCTGATCGCCGCTGTGCCGAACAAGTCGAACGGTCTGTGCCTCTGCACCGGTTCGTTCGGTGTACGCGCCGACAACGACCTGCCGGCCATCATGCGCGAGTTTGGCGAGCGCGTAGGTTTCGTTCACCTGCGCTCGACGCGTCGCGATGCAGAGGGCAACTTCCAGGAGGACAACCACCTCGAGGGTGATGTACCGATGTATGAGGTGATGAAGGCCTTCCTCGAGATCCAGCAGAAGTATCAGCGTTCGATCCCGATGCGCCCCGACCACGGCCATCAGATGTGCGACGACCTGAATCGCAAGTCGAACCCGGGTTACTCGTGCTACGGCCGCATGCGCGGTCTGGCCGAGCTGCGCGGTCTGGAGATGGGAATTGCCTGCTCGCTCTACAAGTAGTCGAAGCTAAAGAAAATAGCACCCTACGGGTGAAAAAACGGGAAAGACTGTCCATAGGACGGTCTTTTTCATTATATTTGTAGCATGAAGTTCTATATCAACCCCTCCATGGAGCGTTTTCGCTCGTTTATCGAGACCCTGCCTGCGCATTTTGACACGGGCGAGTTGATCTTCCAAGGACGCAACACCATTCGTGCATTCACGGTCGGTGAGGAGAAGATCACCGTCAAGCGTTTCCGCAAGCCTTCGGCCATCAACAAGCTGATCTACGGTCACCTACGCAAGAGCAAGGCGCGTCGTGCCTACGAGCATGCCACCGAGTTGTGCCGTCTGGTAATTCCGACTCCCGAGCCGATCGGTTGGCGCGAGGATTACCACCATGGACTTATCGGCGACACGTACCTCATCACCCGCTATTCGGACTACCGCCCGATTTCGGAGATGACCAACGCCTTCCCCGCACCCCACACCTTTGCCGTTATCGATGCCCTGCCGGCCTTCATCGCCGAGCTGCATCGCAAGGGGGTCGAGCACCACGACTTCAACAACGGCAACACCCAATGGAAAATCGACGCCGAGGGCCACTGCCACTTCGAGGTGATCGACATCAACCGTATGCAGTTCCGCGGTCGTGAACTTACGCGCAAGGAGAGCCTTCTGAACCTGCAACGCATAAACTGCCCGATGACGGCCTATGCCTATATTTTAGGGCGCTACGGCGAGCTGCGTGGCTGGGACAACTACTACAGCCAGATGGATGGCGCCCATTACTATAGTCAATTCGTCATCAAGCGCGACCGCCGCAATCGATGGAAGGAACTGTTGCGCGGCAAACGCAAATAACTGACAACCTATGCAGATTCTTCGCAGGACATTGGCACTGCTCTTTGCGGTGTTGATCGGGTGCATGGCTGAGGCTGCAACCCCGGTCATTCTACCCCAGCCCACCCTATTCACCCTCCGAGAGGGTACTTTCCGACTTACAAACCAGACGCAGATCCATGCGCCGAGCGAGTTGCGCAATCCGGCCGAGCGTTTTGTGGAGGATGTGGCCGCGATCGTGACGCTCGAAGCGCCCCACAAAGCATCGAAACAAGCCGAGGGGATTCGCCTACAGCTGAACAAGGCGTTGCCGACGGAGGGTTACCACATGCAGATTACCCCGCGCGAAATCCGCATCGAGGGCGGCTCGGCGGCGGGCGTCTATTATGGACTGCAGTCGCTGCGCCAACTCGTAGTGCAATACGGCGACTCGATTCCCTGCTGCACGATCGAGGACGCCCCGAATTTCAGCTACCGCGGTGCACACCTCGACGTCGTGCGCCACTTCTTCACGGTCGAGGAGGTCAAGCGCTACATCGACATCCTGGCTGCCCACAAGCTCAACCGCCTCCACTGGCACCTGACCGACGATCAAGGTTGGCGCATCGAGATCAAACACTACCCCGAACTCACGGAGCAGGCCTCGAAGCGCAAGGAGACTCTCATCGGCCACTGCCTCCACTCGACCACCTACGACGGTGTCCCTTACGGACCCTATTATTATACGCAGGAGGAGATTCGTGAGGTGGTTGTCTACGCTGCAGCACGCTACGTCAAGATCATCCCCGAAATCGAGATGCCGAGCCACGCCCAGGCGGCCCTGCACGCTCTTCCCTGGCTCGGGTGCACCGAGCAGCAGGTCGAGGTCTGGACGCACTGGGGCGTATCGCCCGAGGTGATGTGTGGCGGCAAGGAGACGACCTATGAATTCCTGGAGCAGGTGCTAACCGAGGTGATGGCACTCTTCCCTTCGGAGTATATCCACATCGGCGGTGACGAGTGTCCGAAGGAGCGCTGGGAGCAGTGTCCCCACTGCCAGGCTCGCATCCGCGAGTTGGGACTCCAAGACGAAGGCCAGAACCGCACGGCCGAGAATCAACTGCAAAGCTACCTCACCGCCCGCATTGAGCGCTTCCTGAATGCCCACGGACGTCGCATCATCGGCTGGGACGACATGTTGGCCGGTGGTATCACCCCGACGGCTACGGTGATGTCATGGCAGGGCACGCAGGGTGGCATCTATGCCGCACAACACGGCAACCACGTCGTGATGACCCCCATGGAGTATTGCTACTTTGACTTCTACCAGACTGAGAGCCGCGAGGGCGAGGGGCTGGCCATCGGTGGCTGGGTACCCTTCGAAAAGGTCTATGCGTGGGATCCCTACGCAGGACTGAACGACCACGAGCGGGATTACATCCTCGGTCTGCAGTGCAACCTCTGGAGCGAGTACATCCCGAACTTCAACCACCTGCAACGACTCCT
Organism: Alistipes sp.; assembly: GCA_017547175.1. Taxonomy (GTDB): domain Bacteria; phylum Bacteroidota; class Bacteroidia; order Bacteroidales; family Rikenellaceae; genus Alistipes. Next base: position 114,494 of record JAFYQI010000008.1, read on the forward strand.
GCTTCCGCGCTTGGCGGCTCTGTCGGAAGTGCAGTGGGCCACCGACCGCCGTGATCCGACCACAATCCGCATCCGCATGGAGCAGATGCGACGCCTCTACGAGCTGTGTGACTGGAGCTACGCCCCGTACTATTTCGAGGGTCGCAAGTAGCTTTTCCCCCGGGAGTAGCAAAAAAAATTGGCCACAAAAGTTGGATTTTCCCGCTTTTTGTCTAATTTTGCATAGAGATATGACGAACTTTTTTGCATACGGCTTTTATTACTTCTTTTTTGACAACAAGAAAAGGGGCGAGATGGCGCGTATGTGTTAAACCATAAACAACGAACTAAAAATCCCGCTCCTGCCCCTGCAAGAGTGGGATTTTTACTGCAAGAGTGATGAAACAGGTAACTATACAAGGTATCGCCGGTTGCTTCCACGAAACCGCAGCACACCGCTTTTTCGGTCGCGACATCGAGGTTATCCCCTGCGAGAGCTTCGAGGTGCTCTTCGAGCGTCTGGCTCAAGACAGCTCACTGCTGGGCATTGCCGCCATCGAGAACACCATCGCCGGCTCGCTACTTCCGAACCATGAATTGCTGAGTCGCAGCCGTTTGAAGATCATCGGCGAAGAGAAGATCCGCATTTCGCACATGGTGTGCGCCCTGCCGGGACAGACATTGGCCGACATCGAGGAGGTGCGCTCCCACCCCATCGCCTTGATGCAGTGCGGCGACTTTCTCAAGAGCATGCCCCATGCCCGCATCGTCGAGCGCGATGACACCGCCGGATCGGCACGCGAGATTGCTGAAGGAAGATTGCCACACACGGCCGCCATCTGTGGCGAAGATGCCGCGCAACTATACGGATTGGAGATTTTGGCACGCGCCGTGGAGACCAATCGCCACAATTTCACCCGTTTTCTGATCCTGGCCGACGAAGATCAGGTTACGATCGATCCCGACACGGTGAACAAAGCCTCGCTGCGCTTCACCCTGCCCCACACGCAAGGGTCGTTGTCGAAGATTCTGACTGTTTTGTCGTTCTACGACATCAACCTCACCAAGATCCAATCGCTGCCGATCATCGGACGCGAGTGGGAGTATCAATTCTACATCGATGTCACATTCGACAACTACGTACGCTATCGCCAATCGGTCGAGGCTGTCCGCCCGCTCACAAGCGACTTTACGGTCCTCGGCGAATACCGTGCTTGCCCCAATCCTGAAATTTAAAGTACTAAAACCTAAACACATACCTACCATGAACGATTTGCAGCCCATTCTTCTTCCGGGACTCGATACCATCCGTCCGCTCCTCATCGCCGGCCCGTGCAGTGCCGAAACCGAAGAGCAGGTTCTCTCCACCGCCCACGCCCTGGCCCGCCACGGCGTACAGATCTTCCGCGCCGGCATCTGGAAGCCCCGCACCAAACCGGGAGGCTTCGAGGGTGTAGGTCCCGAAGGTATCGCCTGGCTTCGCCGCGTGAAAGAGGAGACGGGCATGTTCACCGCTACGGAGGTGGCCACCCATGCGCATGTCGAAGCGGCACTGAACGGTGGTGTTGATCTGTTGTGGATCGGTGCACGCACCGCCGCCAACCCCTTTGCCATGCAGGAGATTGCCGACTCGCTCAAGGGGGTCGATGTCCCCGTATTGGTTAAGAACCCTGTGAGCCCCGACCTGGAGCTCTGGATTGGCGCCTTGGAGCGCATCTACAACGCCGGCATTCGCCGTCTGGGTGCGATCCATCGCGGTTTTACGTGGGTCGACAAGTCGATCTATCGCAACCACCCCTATTGGTCGATTCCGATCGAGCTGCATCGTCGTATTCCCAACTTGCCCATTCTGTGCGATCCGAGCCACATCGGTGGTAAGCGCGAATTGATTGCCCCGCTCGCCCAACAGGCCATGGACCTCGGCTTCGACGGTCTGCTTGTCGAGGCACACTGCAATCCCGACACCGCCTGGAGCGACAAGGCACAGCAGGTCTTGCCCGATACGCTGGCCTTCATTATCAGTAATCTCATTATCCGCGATATGAACACCACGACAGATAACCTGAACGAGTTGCGTCGCCAGATCGACAAACTCGACGACGAACTGATCGACCTGCTAGCTCGCCGCATGCAGGTATCGGCCGAAATCGGTCGCTACAAGAAGGCGCACAACCTCTCCGTCCTGCAATCGCAGCGCTATGAGGAGATTCTGGCCCGTCGTGCCCGTCAGGCCGTCGAGGCTGGCATGGACCGCGAATTTATGCGCTCGGTGATGCAGGCCATCCACGAGGAGTCGATCCGCCAACAGCAGAAGGTGATCGAATAGGGATAAAAAAATCGCGCTTGAAAACTTAAAATTTACGGATTTTTATACTACCTTTGTCCCCGCAAAACGGAGAGGTGCAGGAGTGGTTGAACTGGCTCGCCTGGAAAGTGAGTAAACGCCAAAAGTGTTTCAGGGGTTCGAATCCCCTCCTCTCCGCAAAGGCAACAACGACGTTGCATGGCTTCAGCTTTTGCTGAAGCCTTTTTTTGTTTGTAAGCATACTCGGGCTTGCACGAAAGAGGGCTTACAAACAAAAAAAAGAAGGCTCTGAAAGAGCCATGCAACATCGTTGTTGTTCGTTTGCAAGGGCCCCCGCGGCAAGCGGAGGGGAAAGGCGTCACGAAGCAAGCCCTCGGCTTGCGAAGTAGCCAATTCCCAGGTTCCTCGCAAACCCTCCGCAGCAAGCAACGGATGACCCGCGGCCTCCCATCCTTAAAATCCTCCCCAACCCAATGCCAGGCAGGGAAAAGCAACACAACAATCACCCCAGGCTACGCGCCGCAATTCCTTCTCTCTCCGCTACAAAATGAATAGTAAACACGTGACCCATAGCTGTATAACAAACGCGAGCCTACGACTCTGTCGTAAGCTCGCGCTGTTTTTAAGTTAGTATTACCCGATTACTCGGCCATCACCTCGGCGATCTTCTTGCCGATCTCCTCGCCGCGGATACCGCGAGCTACGATCGTGCCATCGGGGCCAAAGAGGATGATCTCCGGAATACCATAGATACCGTACAGATCGGTCGGGATCTTCTGTGCATCGAAGATAACGGGCCACGAGATGGGCAGCTCACCGAGCGCCTTCTCCGTATCGGCACGCTCATCCCATACGGCTACACCTACGATCTCAAACTTATCGCCCTTGTACTGCTTGTAGACATTGGCCAGGTTGGGCATCTCACCACGGCAGGGACCGCACCACGAAGCCCAGAAATCAACCAGGACATACTTGCCCTTGCCTACATAGTCCGAGAACTTCACGGGCGTACCATCGGCGTTACCCTTCTCGATCGTGAAATCAACGAACATCTTGCCCTCCGAGGTGTTCTTCACAGCCTCGCAGCGAGCCTTCTCTTTCACTACGTTGGGGGCGTTCTTTACCACCTCACCGGCGATGGCATAGAGCGAGTCAAACTTCACGGCGTCGTAGTCCGAGAGGTTCAACATAGCCGTTGCACCCAGGATATCCTCCTTGTGGGCTGCGAAGAGCTCCGAATCAAGAGCCTCAGATGCTTCGTTGTAAACCTTGCGAAGCGCCTTGGTCTGCTCAGCACGAGCCTCGTCCGTAAGTTCCTTGTTCTGGCGCAGGGCCATGTAACCCTCGCGATAGGTGTTATAGGCCTCATCCGAAGCCTTGTTATAGGCATCGTAAGCCTCGTTCAGGGGCGTACCCGTCAGGTTGGTCGTCGAACGATCAACCATCTCAACGCCGATTACACCCGGCTCGAGTACTACCGTAGCGCGCATGCGCTTCTTCTCCTGCTGGATCTGTACGCGAGCCATAGCAGGGGTCTCCACTTCGCCCGTAAAAGCGAAGGTATTATTCTCAACGGCTACCGAGTCCTGAGCCTCGCCATTAATATAAAGGTAAGCCGTTGCACCGTTGAAGGTCGAATCAGCAACTGAACCGTTCAACGTGTAGCTTTTGTTGGCACCGCACGATACCATCATTGCGGCAATCGCCAAAAATACAAGATTGCATTTCATAACTGCAAGGGGGGGGGTAAGATTACAATTTGTAAGTAATTTTAAAAAAATGAGTCGTTTTGTGTCAGATCGTTTGGAACTCAATGCAAAAATACCTATTTTGCCGAAGAAAACAACACAATTCACTATTTTTTTTAACCCGAGAAACTGATTTTTTTGGCAGAAAATTTACAATGTACCTTAATTAAAAATGGGACGAATTCATGCCGATAGGGTGGTTCGCTCTCGCCCCTTAGCGAGGGGTAAGCATGTCAGATCGTACTAAAAAACTAAACTGATTGTTTCACACAATTTCACCAAAAACCTATGAAGAAACTTTACACAGCAGTAATGCTCGTCGCTATGTGTATCTTCTCCTTCACGGCATATGCCCAGCAGAAGGAGGTGACCGGTAAAGTATCGGACGCAAATGGTGATCCGCTGGCCGGCGTGACGGTTATCGTCAAGGGCACGAATCGCGGTACCACGACAGATGCACACGGTAATTATCAAATCAAAGCAGATGCTAAAGACGCGCTGACGTTCAGCTATATCGGTTATGCCGATTACGAGGAGACCGTTGGTGCGAAGAGCCAGATGAACGTAGCCATGAACGAGGCTTCGGAGCAGCTCGAGCAGGTAGTGGTAACTGGTTACCAGACCATCTCGAAGGAGCGTGCTACGGGTTCGTTCGACATCATTTCGGCCGCTCAGATCGAGAAGCCTACCGGCAACATCGCATCGCGCCTGATCGGTGCCGCTGCAGGTCTCGTTGCTACGCAGGACGCCTATGGTAATCCTACGTTCGAGATCCGTGGTCGCTCGCAGTTGTCGACCTCGGCTTCGGAGCCGTTGCTCGTAGTTGACGGCTTTGCCATCGAGGGTGGCTTCTCGTCGATCAACCCCAACGACGTTGAGTCGGTAACGGTGCTGAAGGATGCCGCTGCCGCTTCGATCTGGGGTGCCAAGTCGGCAAACGGTGTAATCGTTGTTACGACCAAGAACGCCAAGAAAGATGGTGAGGGTACGACCGTTACGGTTGACTACTCGGGCTTCTTGAAGGTGTCGCCGAAGATGGACCTGGATTACTACCTAAACCGTGCTTCGACGAACGACGTTATCGACTATGAGGTGAACAACTTTGAGAAGTGCGATGCTCCGCAGTGGTACCCCGATCCCTATGCGGGTGCTGACTACTATGGTGGCGAGTCGAGCGTTTATAAGCTTCTGAATGCCCGCCGTCTGGGTCAGATCTCGGAGGCTGAGATGAACGCCGGTATCGCCAAGTATCGCAATTTGGACAACACCGATCAGCTGAAGGAGCTCTTCCTCCAGAACCCGATCGTACACCAGGAGAACGTAGCCGTAAACATCGCTACTGATCGCTCGCGCACCTCGATCTCGGCACTGTACCAGAACGACCGCAAGCACTACAAGACGCAGAACAGCGAGAAGTACATGGTATCGTTCCGCAACCAGACGAACCTCTTCAAGTGGTTGGATCTGAACCTGAACGGTCAGTACAGCCGCACCGCTTCGCAGAACAATATCGACACGAGCGCCTTTGGTTACGCTCCCTATGAGATGATCGTTGACGAGAATGGCAACTACATTCCCTACGAGCAGGTTAGCTTAATCTATGTTGATAAGTTCGTCCCGAAGGATAAGTTCCCGTACCAGGATTGGTCGTACAACCCGCTCCAGGAGACCAACAACCAGAAGAAGCAGTCGTGGTCGACCAACGCTCGTCTGCAGGCCGGTCTTACGTTCAAGATCTGGAAGGGTCTGAACATCGAGTCGCGCATCCAGTATGAGCTGGCTGAGGGTCGCTCGAAGAACTACTACAACGAGAACACCTACTACGTACGCAGCACCATCAACATGGCTTCGACGTGGGATAAGACCACCAACGCCGTAACGCAGAACCTGCCTTCGGGTGGTATTCTGACGCAGAGCCGTTCGCAGAACGAGATCCTGACGATCCGTAACCAGGTGAACTTCAACCACACCTTCGCTGACAAGCACGCTGTTGCTGTTATCGCCGGTGTTGAGACCATCGACAACGTATACCAGTCGTTCGGCAACCCGACGACCTACGGTTACAACGATGAGACCCTGAGCGTAGGTACGTTCCCCAACATCACGGGTAGCTCGTACAAGAACTGGCAGAACTCGAGCGCCAGCTACTCGTACGTAAACTCGTTCTCGTACACGACCGACCGCTACTTCTCGGCCTTCGGTAACGCTTCGTACACCTTCGATGAGAAGTATACCGTTTCGGGTTCGGTTCGTACGGATGCTTCGAACCTGATCTCGGATGATCCGAAGTACCGTTACGCTCCTTTCTGGTCGGTTGGTGCCAGCTGGCAGCTTGGTAAGGAGCAGTTCATGCAGGATGTTGACTGGGTTGACGCCCTCGGCGTTCGCGTAACCTACGGTTACAACGGTAACGTCGATAAGTCGACCTCGTTCCGCCCGCTGATCAATATGGGTACCTCGACGAACGTGGCTACGGGTAGCTATACCGCTACCGTATCGAGCTACGCTAACCCGACGCTGCGTTGGGAGAAGACCCGTACGTGGGACGTAGGTGTTGACTTCCGTCTCTTGAATGGTAAGCTCTTCGGTAAGTTGGATGTTTACAACAAGTACTCGATGGATCTGATCGGTTCGGTAACGCTGCCTTCTGTACAGGGTACCAGCTCGATGAAGATGAACACGGCTGAGGTATCGAACAAGGGTTTCGAGCTTGAGGTTGGTTCGGCTCTGAAGATCTCGAAGAACGTATCGTGGACCGGTAACTTGATGCTGGCTTACAACAAGAACCGCATTGAGGTTCTCAACGTGACTCCTTCGTCGGCTTATGGCCCCGTTTATTCGGGTGGTTCGTCGGCTTGGACGCAGGGTTATGATATGAACACGATCTGGGCTTACAAGTATGGTGGTCTGGAGAACGGTGGTACGTCGACTAATCCGGAGATGAAGCCGACCCTCGAGGGTAAGGACGGCTCGAAGCAGTTCTTCAACTCGTGGCCCAGCGGTACGGCTGACAACATTTCGTACGACATGGGTACGTCGGTAGCTCCTTGGACGATGGCCTTCTCGACCGCATTCCAGGTTTACGATTTCGATATCTCGATGATCGTAACGGGTAAGTTCGGCCACACCTTCATGCGCACGGGCTTCAACTATCCCGGTATCTCGGGTAACTCGATTCCCAACCGCTACTATCAGGAGATCCTGAACTGCGATCCGAACCAGATGGTTCCCATGCCGCAGACCGAGGTTGAGTTGCGTTACTACTTCTGGGATCGTTTCCACCCCTACATGTCGTACCTGGCTGAGAATGCAGGTCACATCCGTCTGCAGGAGTTGAGCGTAGCTTACAACCTGCCTAAGAAGGCCGCTAAGTGGCTGGGCGTTCGTAACCTGAAGGTATATGCTCAGGCAAACAACCCCTTCTCGATCTACTTCAACGGTTACAAGGAGGATCCCGAGTTTGCATACGGCAGCATGCGTCTGCAGGCTTCGTACACCTTCGGTATCAAGTGTTCATTCTAATAAATGAGAGTTATGAAACTGAAAAATATTGCAATCTATGCCCTTATGATCGCAGCCGCAACGAATCTGGTTGCCTGCGACGAGTGGCTGTCGGCAGAGCCCTCGAAGTCGACGAAGAAGACCCTTCAGACGACCGAGCAGCTCGATGCGCTGCTGGGTAACTACAGCCTTTTCTATAAAGAGCAGTGCACGCCCGCTTATGGTACGGACGACTGGGGCATTACCCCCGAGTTTTACACGGCCAAAAGTGGTGGTGTTTACAACGCAACCTCGCAACTTCCTTATCTGCTGTGGGCCGATGAGGTAGACGATGCCCGTTACTCGGTATGGCAGAATGAGTACACGAAGATCTACTACGCCAACATGGCTATCGAGCAGGCTATGGGTCTGACCGGTTCGGATGAGGACAAGGCCAACCTGAAGGCCGAGGGTCACTTCCTGCGCGCTTACTCGATGTTCCAGCTTGCTGTTGCTCACACGCTCTATTACACCGGTGATAACGGTGATGAGCTGGGTCTGTCGCTGCAGACGCTGACCTTCGAGGATTCGGCTGCTCGTGCCAACCTGGCCGACACCTGGGCTGCTATTGACGCTGATCTGCAGGAGGCGCTGAAGATCACGGTTTCGTTCAAGGATGCCAATGGTACGAGCCGTACGTGGCGTGCTACGACCGCTTCGGTGAACGCTTTTGCGGCTCGCTACTACCTCTATCGTGGTGATCTCGCTTCGGCTAAGTCGTACGCTGAGGCTGCACTGCGCGAGTACAATACGCTGGGTGACTACAACGTAACGTTGAGCTATTCGTCTACGACGTTGGTCAAAGACATCAACACTTCGACCAACCTCGAGAAGGTGACGGTGTACTACCCGAGTACGTATAACACGCGTCTGACGGGTGCTGCTAACTTTGGCGCATGGTTCAAGACGGAGGGTATCTACCTGTCGCGCGACTGCTACCACGCAAGCTGGTGGTTTGTTCCCAGCCAGGATCTGGTTGATACCTATGCTATCGACGTTCCGGGTGCTGACAAGCAGAATGACCTCCGTTTCCGCTACTTCTTCGTAGAGGACTTCTCGCTCCGCACCTGCTCGTTAGATCCCGCCTTCCGCTGGTATGGTGTGATGATGCATGAGATGGAGTCGATCGATGCTGGTCCGTCGGTTGCTGAGATGATGCTGATCCAGGCTGAGTACGAGGCTCGCTTGGGTGACAAGGATAAGGCTATGAACATCCTGAACACGCTGCGTAAGGCTCGTATGGATGCTGCTGCAGGTTCGGCTAACCTGACCGCTTCGTCGAAGGATGACGCTATTAAGAAGGTACTCCAGGAGCGCCGTCGCGAGATGTTCCTCACGATGCGTTGGTATGACCTGAAGCGTCTGAACGCCAACGACTACGCTGCTGACGACGTAACCGTTACGCACACCTACTACAACTACAACGCTGCTTCGGGTTCGGTTCTCGCCGACCAGGGTGTGAAGACCTTCACGCTCGAGCCCAACTCGCGCCACTACGCTATTCCGATCCCCAAGACCGAGATCGCTAACGGTAAGGGTGCTATCGAGCAGAACGTATACTAATCGTTGTACATACTAAGAAAGCGCAACCATGAAAAAGTTGTTGATTGCGCTGTCCTGTTTCATGCTGGCCGGATGCTCGTCATCCGGCCTGCTGAATACAGACGGCAAGGCTACGCTGAAGGTGCTCTACGTAGGTGGCACGGCTGAGTTCGAAACTTTCGGCTCGCACCGCTCGAAAGAGGGCATGGAGGCTTCGGCGATTGAGCGCACGGCCGCCTGGGAGGCGATGCTCAAAGAACGATTCGATTCGGTGGCTACCGTCATGGGCAAGGATTACAAGCCCGAGATGTCGGAAGGCTACGACGTGACGATTGTTGACGGTGTGATGCCGGCGATGCGTCCTCGTGAGCTGGTCCGCGATGCCGAGGGTAAGGTGGTGAAGGTAATTCCGGCACAGCGCCTGCCCGAGGATTTCGACTGCGCGATGATTACCATCGGCCAGCAGGGCGATAATACGGGTCGCGGTATCGGTACGAAGCACGACTGGTATTGCCTCTGCCTCGACGCTGAGGCACACGGCATGAAGCTCGATCACCCGATCTTCAAGGGTCCCTTCAAGACCGAGATTACCCTCGAGAAGAAGCCGACGCCCGAAGATGCCAAGCATTACGTCTACTTCACGCCCGACATGCCCGATTCGGTGATGATGTGGCGCGTGCAGACCAAAGGCTACAAGACCCACGAAGGTTTCAACGTTGGTATGGTGGCACGTCCGTGGGGTTACCTGGATGGTCCCGATACGGAGTTCATCTCGAGCGGTGTCTGCGCCAAGACGATCGACGCCGTTGCGATTGGCCGTCACGCCAACTACCTGCATTGGGGTTTTGCCGCTTCGCCGGCCAACATGACCGAGGAGGCCAAAGTTGTCTTTGCAAATGCCGTATGCTACATGGCTCAGTTCAAGGGCCAGCAGCCGCTTGTTCGCAAGTATAACGACCGCATTGCTACGCGCGAGTATGTCAAGGAGCTCATCTACATGGCGTCGATGGAGCCCTATGAGACCCGTGTCGGTTGGACTGTGGAGTCGAATAACGAGGGTTTTGCCAAGCAGGCTGAGGCTCGTGCCAAGCAGGCCCGTGGCGAGAAGCTGACGGCCGAGGAGCGTCTCTACCTGGACTTCAAGCCCAGCACGCCGATGACGTTGACCGACTACCTGAAGCGTTACCACAAGAATGCATACGTAGCTCTGGGAGAGGATCTCGAGGCTTACGCTCCCTATTACAAGGAGAATACGCCCTACTTCTACGGTGGTCAGGGTTCGTATGTGATGGTGATTGACGAGGACGCCAAGGCTTGGGGTATCCCCACGGGCGATATCCGCCTGCTGGAGAAGGCCATCAAGTGCCTGGAGAAGGGCGAGGAGGTTGAGCGCGCACAGCGCATCCTGGATCGCTACACGCTCTGCACCTTCGAGACACCCGCCGAGTGGAGCAACTGGTTCAAGCAGTATCGCAAGAAGATCTTCTTCACGGAGTCGGGTGGCTGGTTCTACATGGTGAACGGCCCGCAGACGTTGCCCGGCAACGACTATAAGGCCCGAGAGAAGAAGGCAGCTGCTGCCGAGCGCGCTGCCGAGATGGCTGCCCAGCCCGGTGAAACGAGCCAGGAGGAGCCCGTTATGGTGGCTGCTCGCGTAGTAAAGAAGGAGGGCCAGGTGTCGCTGCAGGTGAATATGAAGATTCACCCCGGCTTCCACGTTTATCGTGCTGTAGCCGCTTCGGATGCCTATATTCCCGTGAAGATCACGACAACGGCTCCCGAGGGTGCTACGGTGGGTGAGGTTATTGCCCCCGAGGCAAAACCGTTCGGTACGGCCGGCACGACGATCTACGAGGATGCTGTTACCTTCGTGGTACCCATTACGGGCGCAACGTCGGGTGAGGTGAATTGCAAAGTGGAGTGGCAGTGCTGCGACTCGCATGTCTGCATGCCTCCCCAGGAGAGCGTGATTTCGCTGACTATTTAGTCACAATCCATCTATAATGAAGGTGGTTACCTGCATCGGCGGGTAACCACTTTTTTTTTTGTAGAAAAAGGTTGATTCATAGCGTGATTTTTCTCTAATTATTCCCCAATTACCTATCATTTATTGTTCCCGTTTTTAGTTTCCCATATTCACTTTTCCGTTTGAAATAGTATCTTTGTAGTATAAAAACGACTAAATTTATGAAGAAAACGATATTTGCACTCCTATTTGCCGTAGCTATAATGGTTGTACCGAAGGTGGCGCAAGCGCAGATATATGCCAAACTGAATGCGCTCTATGCTATGGTGGGAGTTGTTAATCCTCAGCTCGAGTTTGTGGTGGGACCGCACTCGTCAATCTCTATCGACCCGATATTCTCACCCCACAAGACGATCAAGTTGGGTGACCGCGACGATATTCATGCCCTATTCGGCATACTTCAAACCGAATACCGCTACTACATCAAGCGCGAGACGAAAGGTTTCTACGTCAGCGCCAACGTCGGTATGCAGGCATTTGACCTTACACGCCCATATCTATTTAGGGATGGCAAGGTTATCTCCTTCGAGCAGGGCTTTGGTCGCGGCTTTGGTATGATGATCGGTGTCGGTATCGGCTACTCGCACCACTTCAAAGAGCACTGGGTTGTGGATGCCTTCTTCGCCTTCGACCGTATGTGGAGTTGGTACAACGATTACCTTGCCGATGGTCAGATTAATATGTTCCCTCACCACCACACCGAGCCGAAATATCCCGACCCGTTTAATGGATCAGCTGAGTGGCTTCCGTCGAAGATAGGAGTCTCGATTGGTTACAAAATCTTCGATCCTCATGCACCTCGCAAATTGAAGAAATAAAAGATGCAGCCTCGCACAGACATCCTCTTTTTATCAGTGAATTGATTGAATTACAGAGATTTGTTCTCTGCTGGATTTGAGGCCGTGCGTTATCACGACATATCGTTTTTCACTTGCCATACAGGAAAAAGATAGGTAGCCCCCAAACAGAATGGATGTTACCACCAACCGTTACATCGATTCGTTACAACCGTCATATAAAACAAAAAAAACGACAGCCAACTGACTGTCGTTCAACGTTTTGGAGCGGAAAACGAGACTCGAACTCGCGACCCTAACCTTGGCAAGGTTATGCTCTACCAACTGAGCTATTTCCGCAATTGCGAGTGCAAATATACGGCAAAAATCTTAGTTTGCAAATTTTTAACTGAGTTTTTATTCAAAAAATGTAATTTTACCCTTTTGCATCATCTTTGCATGGAAAAAAAGAGCTATCGAAACCATGCATACCAAGACCAAAGGATACCTGTTAGGGGCACTTGCCGCAGCTACGTACGGCATGAGTCCGCTTTTTACCCTTCCCCTCTACCATCAGGGGATGCACCCCAATTCGGTGCTCTTTTTTCGCTACCTCTTCGCGCTTCCGATCGTTGGTGTGATGATGCTGGCACGCGGACGCACCTTTCGCATCGAGCGACAGCAAATTCTGCCTCTTGCGCTGATGGGGCTGATCATGGCCCTCTCATCGTTGGCCCTATTCGAGAGTTTCAACCACATGGCTGCCGGCATTGCCTGCACGATACTCTTCGTCTATCCGATCATAGTGGCGATCCTGATGGCTCTCTTTTTCCGCGAGCGACTTTCGGCACGCACAGCCCTCTGCATTGTATTGGCCTTGATCGGTATCGGAATGCTCTACAAGGGGCACGACGGCGAAGCGCTCAGCCTCACAGGGACACTTTTGGCGCTCTGTTCGGCATTGGCCTACGCCATCTATATTGTGGGCGTCAATCGCCCAGCATTCAAGCAGATTCCGACACTGACCGTCACCTTCTACGTCCTGCTGTTCGGACTGCTGCTCTTTCTCTATCGGCTCGATTTTGGCCGCACAATACAGACACCTGACGCCTGGTACTATTGGGGGAATCTCTTTGCATTAGCGATCTTCCCCACGGCCATCTCACTCCTCTGTACTACAACTGCCATTCAACTCATCGGAGCAACTCCGACCGCCATCCTGGGTGCTTTGGAACCCCTCACTGCGCTTTTCTTCGGCGTGCTGATCTTTCACGAACGACTCACCGTACACGACGGAGTGGGAATTGGTCTCATTATTATTGCGGTCACACTGGTCATCGCCGGTAACGAATTGGCCGCGCATCTGGTCCGTTTTCGAAAAATGTTCCCGATCAACCTCCACAACACCGAAAAATCCTGACTTTTTTGTACTTTTGCTCCATCAAACCTGAATGAAGGATGCAGAAGATCACAAAGAACCCCTCGGCCTGGGTCGCCGCTATTCCCCTGGTGTTGCTGACCCTCTTATTGTATGGAGTTATTCGCTGCTTCGGTAGCGACTCGATTCTCGGCGGTAGCCAAATCGCGCTCCTCTCCGCTTCATCTGTAGCAGCCATGCTCGCCATTTGGTGCTATGGCCGCACATGGAGTGAGCTGGAAGAGTCGATCATTAACCACATTCGCTCGGCCACCTCGGCCATCTTGATTCTGTTGTTGATCGGTGCTATCGCAGGTACATGGATGATCTCGGGCGTTGTTCCGACCATGATCTACTACGGCCTGCAGATTCTGCATCCGAGCTACTTCCTGATCGCTTCATGCGCAATCTGCGCCATTGTTTCCCTCATGACGGGCAGTTCGTGGACCACGATTGCCACCATTGGAGTTGCTTTGATGGGTGTAGGCGAAGCGATGGGGCTTCCCGAGGGTTGGATTGCAGGTGCCATCATCTCAGGTGCCTACTTTGGCGATAAACTTTCGCTGCTATCCGACACCACCGTCCTGGCCTCGTCGACGGTCGGAGTAGATATCTTCACCCACATCCGTTACATGCTCTACACCACCGTTCCGTCGATGTTGATCGCGCTGACGGTCTTTGGTATTGCCGGCTTCACGCTCGACCACGCCTCGGCGGCTGATGTCGATCTCTACGCCCAAAGCCTCCGTGACACCTTCACCATTTCGCCGTGGTTGCTGATTGTTCCGGTGCTGACAGGCCTACTGATTGTCCGCAAATTACCGGCATTGATCACCCTCTTCACAGCCGTCGTATTGGCCTGCATCGCCATGCCGATTGCTCAGCCCCATTTGGTGGCCGAGATTGCCCAAACCACGACGCTCGATCTGTATTCTGCGTTCAAAGGTATTGTCACGACCTGCTACGGCTCTACGGCCATCGACACGGGCTTTGCCGATTTGAACGATTTGGTAGCCACCAGAGGTATGGGTGGCATGTTGAACACCGTATGGTTGATCTTGTGTGCCATGGTCTTTGGTGGTGTCATGACCGGAAGCGGCATGTTGCGCGCATTGACCGAGATCTTCTTAAAGATCGTCCGTCGTACCACATCCGTTGTCGCATCGACCGTCGGGGCAGGTATCTTCTTCAACCTCTGCTCGGCGGACCAATACATCTCGATCATCCTAAGCGGTCGTCTTTTCAAAGAGCTCTACGAAGATCGCAACTTAGAGCCGAAGCTCCTGAGCCGTGCTGTAGAGGATTCTGCCACGGTCTGCTCGGTACTCATCCCCTGGAACTCGTGCGGTATGACGCAGGCCACGGTATTGGGTGTAGCCACCTTCACCTACCTCCCCTACTGCATCTTCAACCTTGTCAGTCCGCTGATGTCGATTCTCGTAGCAGCCATTGGTTGGCGAATTAAACGCACAAAGTAGTGAACACACGCCTCGTCATATTCGACCTCGACGGTACGCTTCTCAATACGATCGGAGACCTCGCAGAGGCCGCCAACCACATGTTGGCACTGCGCAAGTTGCCTCAACACGACTATGCCACCTACTGCACCTTTGTCGGCAACGGCATCATGCGACTGGTCGAGCGAGCGCTCCCCGAGGAGTTGCGCACGACGGAGTATGTCGCCGCCGCTCGTCAAGATTTTCTCGACTACTACATCGATCATATCGACCAAAAAACTATTCCATATGCGGGGATTGCTGCGCTTTTGAGCGCATTGCAGGAATGTGGCTTTCGTTTGGCCGTAGCCTCCAATAAATTTCAGGCCGGCACCGAAAAGTTGATACACTCCTATTTCCCCAACATTCGGTTTGAAGCAATCTTTGGGCAACGCCCCGATGTGCCACTCAAACCCGATCCTGCAGTCGTGGAGGAGATTCTCACCCTCACGGGCATCGACCGCGAGGAGGTGCTCTACGTAGGCGATTCTGGCGTCGATATGCTCACAGCCCATGCTGCAGGAGTTCGCTCAATCGGCGTTTCGTGGGGATTTCGCAGCCGTCAGGAGCTCGCAGAGAGTCGTGCCGACTGCATCGTCGATTGTGCCGAAGAGATTCTTCAAATCGCACAAGCATAACTCAACAGAAAAGGGAGAGAGTCGCACGAATTGACTCTCTCCCTTTTTTATTGCGCATCTACAAAACGCCTACTACGCTATTTTCAGCCTTTAATCTCTCGATCCGGATGTTCGGCGAGGAACTTTGCCCAGCTCTTTGAGCCGCCCTTCGTTGCCCCCTTCTTGCCACCGCCAAGCCCCTTTGCGCGCTCATCAGCCAGGGCCTGATGAATCGGGCTCGATACCATGTAATAATGACACAAAGCGACGGCCATGCCATCCGTGGCATCCAATCGCTTGGGCGGCTCGTCGACCTGGAGCGTACGGCAGACGATCGAGGCTACCTGCTCCTTGGTGGCCGAGCCACGTCCCGTGATGGCCTGCTTGATACGCATCGGTGCATATTCAAAGACCTGCCGATCACGACTCAGGGCTGCCGCCATGGCCACCCCCTGCGCACGTCCCAACTTGAGCATCGACTGCACATTCTCGCCAAAGAAGGGGCTTTCGAGGGCCACCTCACGCGGATTGTACTGCTCGATGAGCGAACCCACACGCTCGAAGATGTAGCGCAACTTAGCATACGGATCGCTCACCTTGTGCAGGTCAATCTCACCCAGCACCACCGAACGAACCGTGCGCCCTTCAACCTCCAGCACGCCATAACCCATGTAGTTCGTGCCGGGGTCAATGCCCATGATGCGATAGCTTTCCAAGATTGCGCGTTAAAAGTTAAGAATTACGTTATTTCAACAGTTCTGCCACCGTCTCCTTGACCGCTTCACCACGCAAGTTCACACCCACGATCTTGCCCGTCGAGCAATCAAAAAGGTAGTTCGAGGGGATACCCTGCACACCGTAGAGCTCAGAGACCTCATTGCCTGGAACATCAACGATTTTACCAAGCTGAATCCAGTTCAGCTGGTGCTTCTCGATCGCCTTGAGCCATGCCTCCTGCTTCCAGTCGAGGGTCACACCGACAATCTCAAAGCCTTTGCCGTGATAGGCCGCATAGGCCTCTTTCAAATAGGGCATCTCGGCCATGCAGGGGCCACACCATGAGGCCCAGAAGTCGAGCAGGAGATAGCGATTATTGGGATTCTCGATCACCGATTTGAGCGAAACAGACTCGCCTTTTGCGTTCGGCAGCTCAAAGTCCATATAGGGCTGACCCACCTCCGTGCGGCGCTTCTTCTCGGCCACCTCAACCAACTCCTGCGCGGCAGCCGACTGTTGTACCTCGGGTGTAAAACGCTCCACCCAGGCCATCAATTCATCGGCCGAGAGGTCGTAGGTCTCGGTGCACAACTGCAACGGAGCAAGCAGGTTGTGGGTGTTGTTCTCGATGAGCGCCCACTCGCGATCGTGCATCGCCTGCTCCAACTCGGCACGGCGCTTTTCGTCGGTCGAAGCACGCAACTCGGCATAATCACGTCCCTGCGCCACCAAATAGGCCGCATAGGCATCATTGGCCGGCGTACCCGTCACCAGATACTCACGCTCATTCTCCGGATCGGGCTCAATTGTAATCGCGCCAGGCTCGACTAGGAACGTAATAAACAGTTGGGCTCGTTGCGGGTCATTCGACTCCAGGATCAAGAGCTGACACGGCTTTTCGTACACCTCTTCAAAGTGGAATTTTCCCTGCTCAACAGCAACCGAATCGAGGTAAACCTGCGACGTTCGATCCCACAAATAGGCCATCGTGTGGTCACCTCGCAGCGTACCCGAAACCGTAAAAGTAGGTTGGCTTACGCAGCCCACCAGAGCACACATAAACCAACCTATTATCCAAAATCGTTTCATTGCTAAAACGGAAAGCCAATACTACTCAGCCAGCACCTCGGCCACCTTCTTGGCAACCTCCTCACCACGCAGGTTCACACCTACGATCTTGCCCGTCGAGCACTCGATGAGGTAGTTGGCCGGGATCGAGCGCACACCGTAGAGGTCGGCAGCAGCATTCTGCCAGCCCTGCAGGTCGCTCACATGGAGCCAGTTCAGCTCCTTGTTCTGGATGGCAGCCTCCCAAGCCTCCTTCTTGTTATCGAGCGATACACCGAAGATTTCGAAGCCCTTAGCGTGATACTCGTCGTAAGCAGCCTTCAGCGCCGGAACCTCAGCCATGCAGGGGCCACACCACGAAGCCCAGAAGTCGATCAGGACATACTTGTTAGCAGGGTTCTCGATCACCGACTGTGCCGAAACCATGTTGCCGGCAGCGTCAGCCTGCTCGAAGTTGATGTAGGGCTGACCGATATCGGTCTTCACCTTCTTCTCGGCCATCTCAGCAATGGGCTTCATCGCCTCCGTAGCCTGCATCTCGGGCGAGAAGGTGGCGATAAGCTCCTGCAACTCTACACCCGACATCTCGTAGGCAGCGCTGCTCAGCATCTGCACACCGAACTGATTGCCTTTATTGGCCTCCATCGCCTCCTTCTGGATGGCTTCGTAGGCAGCAACGATCTCCTCACGACGCTCAGGCGCTGCCTCACGGTACTCGGCCAATAGCGGCGCAACAGCCACGTCATAGGCTACATAAGCATCATTCGAGGGGGTACCCGTCACCACGTAGTCACCCGACTCCTGCTTCGCGAAGGTCATCTTACCCGGCTCGACATAGATCGAAGCCACTACCTCAGCACCGCGCAGTGCCGGCTTGTTCGTCAAGTACAGACGCTTCATCACCGAAGCATCGCCCGTAAGCGTAAAGGCGCCATTCTCCACAGCAACCGAATCCACCACGCCATCGCGCGACATCAGATAGATCATCTCGGCCTCCTCAACCGTACCCGAAACCGTAAATTGGGGCTGCGACGTGCAACCCACCAGCGTGGCAGCAGCCAACACCATCATCATCATTTTTTTCATCTTATTCTTCGTTTTTAAGTTTGTTAATCTCCTTCTCCAACTGGCGCACCGTACGATCCAACTCAGGCAGACGCTTGAAGACGGTGGCGGCACGGTGGTACTGCATACCGGGCAGGGCGGGATAGCCGAAGCGAATCTCGCCATCACCCACATTTTTATCCAGACCGCTCTTCGAGCCCACCATCACACGGTCACCGATCGTCACGTGGTCGGCGATGCCCACCTGGCCGGCCAGGAAGCAGTTCTTGCCCACCTTCGACGTACCGGCGATACCCGTTTGGGCCGACGACACGGTATTCTCACCGATCTGCACATTGTGGCCGATCTGAATCAGGTTGTCGAGCTTTACGCCGCGACGAATGATCGTCGAGTCGGTCTTGGCGCGGTCGATACAGGTGTTGGCACCGATCTCCACATCGTCCTCGATGATCACATTACCCAGCTGCGGAATCTTATCAAAGCCACCCTCGGCATTGGGCATAAAGCCAAAGCCGTCGGCACCGATCACGGCACCGGCATGCAGGATGCAGTTCTTACCCACATGGCAACCCTCGTAGATCTTCACACCCGGATAGAGGGTCGTACCCTCACCGATGGTCACACCCGGACCCACGTACACCTGGGGGTAGATCTGGCAGTTCGCACCAATCTTGGCGCCACCCTCGATGACGGCAAAGTCACCCACATACGAATCGCCCTCCACGGTCGCCGTCTCGGCCACCGAAGCACGCTCCGATACGCCCTTACGACGGGGCTTAGCAGCGGCATACATCTGCAATAGTTTCACGATACACTCGGCGGCATTGTCCACCTTCACAAGCGTCGCGGGCACCTCCTGCTTCGGTTCGAAGGTCTTGTCACACAAGACAATCGAAGCACCCGTCGTATAGAGGAACTCCTCGTATTTGAGGTTCGTCAGATAGGCCAGCGAGCCCTTCTTGCCCTCCTCGATCGAGGATACCGTATGCACGGCTGCATTTTTATCTCCTACAATCTCGCCACCCAAAAAGCCGGCGATCATTTCAGCAGTAAATTCCATATTTTCGTTCTTTGTTAGTTAATCTTGTAAATAGTCGGCAATATCGATCCCCTCGGGCAGAAACTCCTCCACCGAGCGACCGAACGAAAGGACCTCACGCACCGTCGATGAAGCGATATCGGCCACGGGCGCAGGGGTAAAGAGCATGACGGTCGTCAGCTCGGGATAGATGCGGTGATTCGTCGCCTCCATCGTACGTTCATACTCGAAGTCGGTCGTATTTCTTACGCCACGGATAATGGCCACGGCCCCCATCTGCTCGGCGAACTCGCCCGTTAATCCGTGATAGACATGCACCTCAACACGTTCGTTGCCGCGATAGACATCATCAATCAGGCGTTTGCGATTCTCTACCGACAACAGACCGCGCTTCGACGAGTTGTTGCCGATGCCGATAATGACCTTATCAAAGAGCTTCAGCGACTCCTCGACAATGGCGGCATGGCCGCGCGTAAAGGGATCAAACGATCCGGGGAAAATTGCAGTTCTTTCCATAATAGACAAAGGTAAGAAGTTTTTGGAAAACGGACCGCTTTTTGTCGGTAAAATTTAGAAAACGAGCGCAAAAATCGATACTATCTTTGTCCCAAAACCTCATAAACATGAAAAAATATGTGATTTTAACGCTATTCCTGCTCCTCGCCTTTCTCACCCTTTCGCTACGCCACTACTACCTGCTTGCTCGACGCCTCGAGCTCGACCGCTATGGGCTGGTGGCGCGCATCGAAACGCTCCAATCAGACTGCGATTCGATCAATGCCCGATGCGAAGTGCTACGCCTCGATCGGGAGGAGTTCGAGCGACTCTATCGCGAAGAGCACACTCGCCTACACGACCTGAAGATTCGCCTACGGCGCGTCGAGAGCCTCGCACGCCATGTCGGCCAAACCACCATCACAGCAACCATTCCACTACACGACTCGGTGATGCCACGCAACAAACAACCGCCAATCATCGATACCGTTCGCCACTTTGCGTGGAACGACCGATGGAATCGCGTGGAGGGTGTCTTGACCGGCGATTCGATCCATTGCCGCATCCTTTCGATCGACACCCTACACCAAATTGTGCATCGTGTACCCCACCGCTTTCTCTTTCTTCGTTGGGGTACAAAAGCCTTGCGCCAAGAGATCCGCTCCACGAACCCCTCGACCCGCATTGTATATACCGATTATGTGATTATTGCCGATTGATCCACTGTTCCAGCTCCTCGGCCAGGCGCTCGACACGCAGTGCCATGAAGGGTTTTCCGTCGAGCTTTGAGATAGAGGTCAGCCCACGATGGTCGGCGACAAAGAGTTCGTCATAGAGCGACAATTCGGCACGTAGAATCGAATGCTGCACAGCCGGCATACGGGCTGCACGAGCCGTCTCCCACACCGCCACATCGGTCGCCGTATGCAACTGTTTCGGGGCGATCAAGACGCCCTCGCGGAAGCCGAAAACAGAGCCCTCGCCCATCGAGCGCACCACGCCATCGCGGTCTATGCGCACCGCCTCATCACACCCCTTCTCACGCGCCAACGATTGGGCCACCAGATGGGCTGACAGCGAAGCCACCGACTCCGTCTCTATAGGCAGGTCGTAGCGTAGCGCGTACACCTCGGGGCGCACGCTGCGCAAAGCGTAGCCGGCATAGAGCGATGTACCGACACCATAGATATGCTCCTCTCCTGTGTCAAAGAGTTCGATGCGTACAAACGAAGAGACCGCATCGGGATAGCGTGCGCGAGCCACTTCGGCCAATAAACGCTCTTCGATCAATTTCAGATCGGGACGATAGGGACGGCCAAAAATCTCACACGAGGCTACATGCAGTCGTGCCACATGCTCTTTCAACATGCGGGCACGCCCTCCGAAGAGATGCACGGTCTGATAGAGAAACGGTTCCATCGCCGAGAGTTTACAAGAGGAATATCTTGAGCAGTAATTCGCGCAACAATTCGCCGTCGGGCGCTCCACCCGAATTCAAGCCCTTCGACTTGGCATCGTACTCGCGCAACAACCCCAAAATCTCAAAGACCTTTTTATTCGGCCAAAGCGAGGTTTGTTGCTTAATCTCCTGCACGACATAGACCGACGGCTTGCGCAAAATGCGCATCAGTTCCTGATCCGAGGGCATCGGCTGACCTTTACGACGTGCCAACCAACCCAGATAATTGACCGTAAAAAGATCGCGGAACTGTCCGAAGAGTGCCATAATGGTCACCAACAGCGGGTTATCCTTCGGATTGCGAGCAAAGTGATCGGCGATCATCAGCGAGCGCCCCATATCGCGCGAAACAACGGCCTTGCAAAGTTCGAAATTGTTGAAATCCTTCGAGATTCCGATATTGGTCTCGATATCGGTATCTGTGATGTGGGTTGCCCCCTCCGGCATCGAGACGGCGAGCTTCTCCAACTCGATGGCGATCTTCGAAATCGAGGTACCCAGGTGATCGGTGAGCATGGCGAGTGCCTTGCGGTCGATCTTCAACCCGCGGCCGGCAATAAACTGTTCGAGCCAGGATCCGATTTCGTAATCGCGCGGCATCACCGATTCAAAGACCACTCCGTTGGCCACGCAACCTTTATAAAACGCCGAACGTTTATCGACATTCTTCTCCTTGTGGCAAATCACAAGGATCGTCGTCGGCGAAGGTTTTTGGGTATAGAAGGATAGCTTCTCTATCTGACGCAGCTGCTGCGCCTCCTTGAGAATCACTACCTGATAGGCCCCCATCATCGGCATCTGGCGGCAAAGATTCACCACCTGCCCCGCCTCGCTATCCTTGCCATAAACGGTCAGCTGGTTGAAGGCTCGCTCGGCCTCACCCAGAATCGAATCGGCCAACTGCTCCTGCAAGCGATCGATAAAGTAGCTCTCCTCGCCCATCAAGAGATAAATCGGCGCAAATTCGCGCGCGGCGATTTTTTGTTGCAACCGTTCAAACTCGGCCACCGAGTCACGGAATTTTACTGCACTTTTAGCCATCTGCTATACAATCTCACGGGTGATACACAGTACATGTTCGCTCTTTTCGTCCAGTCGATAGCGATCATCGATGCGTTGTCCGACCACCCAGACGATCTCATCGCCGGAGAGGAGGACAAACTGGCGTTGCTTTTCGGGAATCGACAATTTTTTATCAATCAGCAGATCGCTCACCTTCTTCTTGCCCGTCATCCCGAAGGGGATAAACCAATCGCCCTCACGCCAACGGCGCAAAGTGAGCGGCCACTGCAACTTATCGGCATCGAGCAATGCCTGATTGGCCGGCACGGAGAACTCCTCCACCAGATCAATGTTGCGTTTCTCGAAGAAGAGTACCGAGTTGCCACAATAGGCCCGCAAAGCGCCCTCCGGCACCTGCACCTCGCAGCTATCCTCCGCTTCGATCGGCGAAACCAGCACCACGCCACGATCGACCACCGCCACTCGATCACGAGCATAGAAGCGGCGTCCTACCGCCTCGGCATCGAGCGCATGGCAGAGTTGATCGATCACATCACCCTTAAAGCCATAGGCCGAATTGAGCAACTCATAGAGGACAAAGTTTCTCGGCAGGGCCGCATCAATACGATCAAGACAGATACAGTCAACCCCATTACGTTGCTCGACGGCAACCTCACGAATGCGCTCTACAGCCTGCGTAATGAAGTGTTGGGCATCGGTCAAACGACTGATATTTCGGCGCATCAGAGAGGTGAATTTGGGATTGATCTCACGGATACGAGGCACTAAGCCCAGACGAATTTTATTGCGCAAGTACTTCGTCGAGCGGTTCGATGAATCTTCACGGTAAGGGATCTTGTGTTGAACGGCATATTCGAGGATCTCTTTGCGCGTAGCAAACAACAGGGGACGCACCACCCGTCCCACCTGAGTCGAAATGCCTGTCAAGCCACGCAAGCCCGTACCACGCAGCAGGTTGATAAAGAAGGTCTCCACCGAGTCATCGGCGTGGTGAGCCACGGCAATGGCCGTATAACCCTCTGTTTCACAAAGCTCATAAAACCAGGCATAACGCAGACGGCGGGCAGCCATCTCCATCGATTCGCCCGTAAGCTCCATCTCTTGTGCGGTTTCAAAGCGGCGGTTGTAAAACGGGACCCCCAAACGGGCAGCCTCCTCAGCCACCAACAACTCATCCTCCTCGCTCTCCGCACCTCGCAACTGGAAATTGCAGTGGGCAACACCAACGCGATAGCCCGCCTCGGTAAAGAGCGACAGCATAACCATCGAGTCCACACCGCCCGAAACGGTCAGCAGGATGCGATCCTCATGCGTAAAGAGCTCGTAGTCCGAGACATACCGCTCAAAATTCTGCGCCAACAACTTTCCCATGCTCTATAAGATATTGACCTCGGTGTCGATCTCGACCCCGAATTTCTGTTTCACTTCAACCTGCACCTTGCGTGCCAGGGCAATCACTTCCGAGCCGGTCGCTCCGCCGTGATTGACCAAGACCAACGCCTGCTTCTCGTGTACCCCGACACATCCGTCGCGATACCCCTTCAGTCCGGCACGATCGATCAGCCAACCGGCAGCCAACTTCACCTGCTGCGGATCAGCCGCCGGATAGTGTGGCATATCGGGATACTCCGCCAAAAGTCGTTCGGCCACCTCACGTGGCACAACCGGATTCTTGAAGAAGCTGCCGGCATTACCCAGTACCGCCGTATCGGGCAACTTCGAACGACGAATCGAGCAGATCGCCTCACGGATATTTTTCAACGTTGCGCCACCCAAACGTGCCACCTCACGTTCCACATCCCCATAACCCAAGCGAGGATTTGCCACACGCGAGAGTTCCACCTCGATTTCGGTAATCACCACGCGCCCTTTGAGTGACTGCTTAAAGATACTTTCACGATAGCCGAATGTGCACTCCGCCCGATCGAGGCTTCGCATACAACCCTGCTCCACGTCGTAGAAGCGTACGCGACGAATCACATCCTTGGCCTCGGCACCATAAGCGCCGATATTTTGGACCGGGGCCGCACCTGCTTTGCCGGGAATCAGCGAGAGGTTTTCCAACCCCCAAAGCCCCTGCTCGACAGCCCAAGCCACCAAATCATCCCACTCTACGCCGGCTCCCACACGGAGACGCACCACATCACCCTGCGTCTCGATCACCTCGATTGTTTGCGAAACAGGGGTTAGTAGCAAACCGTCATAATCGCACGTAAAGAGAATGTTGTTGCCCCCCGAAAGGACCATCCATTTTTCGGGTTTTTCGTTCCGAAAAATCGTCATCACCTCCTCTTCACTTTCGAACTCTACCAGTCGTCGGGCATGTTGTTTGACGTGGAAACTGTTGCGAAAAGCCAAATTTATCTCGTTAAACTCGCGTATCATAGTGCAAAGTTAGAAATTTTTACTTAACTTTGAAGAGATTTTAAGCCCACTTACGGCTTTTTAAGCAGCCAACACTAAAACTACACATAGATTATGTTTACTGAAAAAGATCTGCAACAAATTGCAGCCCATGGTCTGACGAAGGAGGCCGTGGAGGTTCAAATCGAAAATTTCCGTCGTGGATTCCCCTTTTTGAAGATCGTGCGTGCCGCATCACCCTCGGATGGTGTGACGGTACTCTCGGTCGAAGAGGCTGACGCCGCTGTTGCCCGCTACGAGCAGGCCAAGGAGGCGCTTTCGGTGGTAAAGTTCGTACCCGCATCGGGTGCCGCTACTCGTATGTTCAAGGAGCTCTTCTCGTTCGTAAACGAGGATAAGCGTGGAGCCGGCATCGACAAGCTGATCCAGAACATCGAGAAGTTCGCCTTCTGGCCCGAGCTGAAGGCCTTGCTGCCCGAGGGTGCCGACGACAAACAAATCGTCTCGGCTATCGTAAAGGAGGGTCTGAACTATGGTGCAAAGCCGAAGGGTCTGGTTACCTTCCACGCCTATGAGGATGGTGCCCGCAAGGCTGTCGAGGAGCATCTGGCCGAAGGTGCCGCCTACGCCACCACAAAGGGTGTGGCGCGCATTCACTTCACCGTATCGCCCGAGCATATGGAGGGCTTCAAGAGCCTGTTGGAGGAGAAGATCCCCTACTACGAAACGCGCTACGGCATTCGCTACGACATCTCGTTCTCGGTGCAGAAACCCTCGACCGACACGATTGCCGTGAACCCCGACAACACCCCCTTCCGCCAGGACAACGGCGAGTTGCTGTTCCGTCCGGCCGGCCACGGTGCACTCATCGAGAACCTCAACGATATCGATGCCGATATCGTCTTCATCAAAAACATCGACAACGTAACGACCGACTCGCGTCGTGGTGATACGACCCGTTGCAAGAAGATGTTGGCCGGTCTGCTGATCGAGCTGCAGGAGCGCTCGTTCGAGTACCTGAAGGCACTCGAAGTGGGCGGCGCCGAGTTGGAGCCCATCGCCGAGTTCATCGAGCAGCGCCTCTGCGTAAAATTGCCCGAGCAGTATGACATCGCACTGCTGAAGGCCATCCTCAACCGCCCGATCCGCATCTGCGGCATGGTGCGCAACGAGGGTGAGCCGGGTGGCGGTCCCTTCTGGGTGAAGAATGCTGACGGCACGGAGTCGCTGCAGATTGCCGAGTCGAGCCAGATTGCTCCCGAGGATCTGCCGCTGATGAAGTCGGCAACACACTTCAACCCTGTTGATTTGGTGTGCGGTGTCAAGGATTCGAAGGGCGTGAAGTTCAACCTGCCCGCCTACACCGATCCCGAAACGGGCTTTATCTCCGAGAAGTCGGCCGGTGGTCGCGACCTGCGTGCGCAGGAGTTGCCGGGTCTGTGGAACGGCGCAATGGCCAAGTGGAACACGATCTTCGTCGATGTGCCCATCACCACCTTCTCGCCTGTAAAGGTCGTGCAGGATCTGCTGCGCGAGCAGCATCAATAGTGCAACCCGCACGCACCACAAAAAGGGGCTGTCCAACATAGGGACAGCCTTTTTTATTTTCAAATCATACTATACAGATAACCAGTGATTTAAGACTACAAAATCACCCATAATTCACTTTATCGAATATCATTTAAAGGCCAATCTGTTGTTTTATGCATAAATTAGCTATCTTTGCCGCATGAATCGTATCAAAACCTTTCTATCGACCTTTTCAGTCCGTACGGGTATCATCATCCTGCTATGTTGCATTCCCTGCTACATTTTATCCTTTGCACAGATGTCGTTGCCGATCTCTACAACCGCCAAGGGCATCTTGTGGGTACTCCTCTTCGGATTGGCCAAAGCGACCCAATATACAGGCTTGACAATCCTAGGCGTTGAAGGCATCCGTCGCCTGAAAGCCCGCTTCAAACGATCCAACCAGGGAGCCTAAACCACCCCCTTTTCGATCCATCGCATAACCGTCTTGCCGCAATCCGATGCCGGCAAGCTACTACAAAAACAGACCCCGACGCTCGTTAAGAGCATCGGGGTCGCCCATTTAATTAATAAAATCCCACTTCAATCAACTAAATGTTATTTTTCAAACTCGGCCGAAATAAACGCATCACAAACGGCCACTATGCATCGATTGTCCCTTATAGCGACCTGCAGCCGCATTGTAAATCAGCGTATCGCCTCGCTGCGACAGCAACTGCGCGCGACCTTCGACCACCACCTGGTCGATCTCTTGCGAAACCAGTTTCAGCTGTACCTGCAACGGGTATTGCACCCCATAACGAGGAGCCACCCGCACCGAATCTTTGATATAGGGTTCATAACCCAAATAAGAGACCTCGACACGCACATAACCCGCTTCAACCCGTTTCAGGTAAAACTTACCGTCATAATCGGTGGTCGTATGGAGTGTGTCACGTGGCGAAATAACCGCCACCACGGCCCCCACAAGCGAACGACGACGAGGTCCGATCTCTCCCTCCGAAGGGAGTTCAAAGACGAGTCCGCTTATGGGGCCGTAGGTGGGTTGCCCCCATGCCGGCATCAAGGCGCCAACCAAGAGGCACACAAGCATCATGTATTTGAAAAGTGTGTACAAGTTTCGGATGATTTCGCATTTACAAATTTAACCGGCAAGCCCATTAGTTGTACCCAAAACGGGGTGAATCGGTCGAATGACGGGGTGAATCGCCCGTTCTCCGCGAATATAATCGGGGTATCGGTAAAAAAAGTAGCATTTATAGGACACAAGGTTGAAAATACGCGCACGAAAAAAGGTGTTTGTCGGAAAATAATTACTACCTTTGTGTGCTTGAAAACGAATACAGCAAAATCAATATAATCATTACAAAAACACCATGGAAAACAAACTGCAACAATTGACCCAAAAACTCTATGAGGAGGGTCTGGAGAAGGGTCGTTCGGAGGCCGAAAAGTGTGTCGCCGATGCCCAGGAGAAGGCTGCAAAGATCATCGCCGATGCCCACAAGGAGGCCGAGGAGATTATCCGCAAGGCCGAGAACAAGGCTGATGATGTAGCCAAGAACACGGCTACCGAGATTGCGTTGGCCGGCAAGCAGGCTATCGCCCGCATCAAGGGTGAGATTTCGCAGCTGATCGTTGCCAAGAGCACCTCGGAGGGTGTAAAGGCCGCCACGCTCGACGCCGACTTTCTGAAGGAGATGCTCCTTTCGGTAGCCAAGAATTGGAACGGTGCTGCGGCCGGCAAGGTCGAGTTGAAGGCCCTGTTGCCCGAGGCTCAGCGCACGAAGCTCGACGCAGCCTTCACGAAGGCCGCCACGGAGTTGCTGAAGAGCGGCATCGAGGTTGGCTATTCGAACGAGGTTAAGACGGGCTTCCGCGTAGCTGCCAAGGATGGCGGTTATTACATCTCGTTTGCCGATTCGGACATCGAGGCCCTGATCTCGGAGTATCTGCGCGAGAAGGTTTCGAACATGCTCTTCGGAGCCTAAAGGCGCAGCCATGTTTGCAACCAATTATTATTCGTTGGTCGCCGGATTCCGCGAGTATGCACTCGATTCGGACCGCAAAGGCTTCGACGCTTCGGAGATTCGTGCCGAGGTGATGGAGTGCCTCAGCGGGAAGGATCGTAGCGCCGTGGAGCTTCTGTACGGCTACTACGACTGCGAAAATCTCGCTGCTGCCCGCGCCGGCCGTTCGGCTCACAATGCGTTGGGCAACCTCACGCACGAGGAGATTGCAGCCGAGTTGGAGCGCCCACAGCGTCTGCCCGAGAAGTTACAACAGGTGATCCGCGCCTATGCCGATCCGGAGGGCGAGGATGCTGAGGTGGTAGACACGACCAAGCGTTTCGAGACGATGCTCTTCGCCGCCTACTATGCGTTGTGCGCCGAGTCGAAATGTCGTTTCTTGCGCGAATGGGCCGAATTCGATCGCAATCTGCGTAACCTCTCGGCTGCCATCACGGCTCGCGAACTGAACCGTCCAATCGAGGAGGTAACCGTTGGCCAAGGTGAGATCGTTGAGCAGTTGCAGCGCAGTTCAGCTTCGGACTTCGGTCTGCGCGGTGAGTTGAGCTACATCGATGCCGCCATCGCTGCCATCGCGGACGAGCAGAACCTCGTAGAGAAGGAGCACAAGATCGACCTGATCCGCTGGAACGAGGCTTCGGAGCTCTCGTCGTTTGACTACTTTGATATCAACGCCGTGGTTAGCTACCTGGTGCGTGTCAACCTCGTAGCCCGCTGGTCGATGCTCGACCCCGAGCGTGGTCGCGAGATGTTCCAGCGCCTGATGGCTGATCTGGACGGCAAGGATTTGATCAATAAACAATAACAACATACAAATGAAAACTACAGGACGTGTAAACGGTATCATCTCGAACATCGTGATCGTCAAGGCCGACGGCCCCGTTGGTCAGAACGAGATTTGTCATGTGTACGTGGGTGATACGAAGATGATGGCCGAGGTCATCAAGGTCGTAGGCGACGACGCCTATGTCCAGGTTTTCGACTCGACGCGCGGTCTGAAGATCGGCGATAAGGTCGAATTCGAGGGTCACATGCTGGAGGCTACGTTGGCTCCGGGTATGCTCTCGAAGAATTACGATGGTCTGCAAAACGACCTCGAGAAGATGAATGGTCTGTTTATCGAGCGCGGTTCGCTCACCGACCCGATCGACTACGAGTCGACCTGGGAGTTCACGCCGCTGGCCAAGGCCGGTGACAAGGTGGCTGCTGCTTCGTGGCTTGGCGAGGTAAAGGAGCAGTGGATCAACCACAAAATCATGGTTCCCTTTGCCATGAAAGGCAACTACACCGTAAAGAGTGTAGCCAAGGCCGGCACCTACAAAGTGACCGACACGATTGCCGTTGTAACCGATGCCGAGGGTGTGGACCACAACATCACGATGGTACAGAAGTGGCCCGTAAAGCAGGCCATTCGTGCCTATACGGAGAAGCCCCGTCCGTCGCGTATCATGGAGACCGGCGTACGTGCTATCGACACCTTCAACCCCCTGGCCGAGGGTGGTACGGGCTTTATCCCAGGTCCCTTCGGTGCCGGTAAGACGGTGCTTCAGCACGCCATCTCGAAGCAGGCCGAGGCCGAGGTAATTATCATCGTTGCCTGCGGTGAGCGTGCAAACGAGGTAGTGGAGATCTTCAAGGAGTTCCCCGAGTTGGTAGACCCCCGCACGGGCCACAAGCTCATGGAGCGTACGATCATCATCTGCAACACCTCGAATATGCCCGTAGCGGCTCGTGAGGCTTCGGTTTATACGGGTATGACCATCGGTGAGTACTACCGCGCGATGGGTCTGAAGGTGCTCGTAATGGCCGACTCGACCTCGCGTTGGGCACAGGCGCTGCGTGAGATGTCGAACCGTCTGGAGGAGCTTCCGGGTCAGGATGCCTTCCCGATGGACCTCTCGGCAATCATCTCGAACTTCTATGCCCGTGCCGGTCTGGTGAAGTTGACCAATGGTGAGACGGGTTCGGTAACCTTCCTCGGTACGGTATCGCCCGCCGGTGGTAACCTCAAGGAGCCGGTGACCGAGTCGACGAAGAAGGCAGCTCGTTGCTTCTACGCCCTCTCGCAGGGTCGTGCCGACTCGAAGCGCTACCCCGCTATCGACCCGTTGGACAGCTACTCGAAGTACCTGGAGTATCCCGAGGTTCGCGAGTATCTGGACGAGCACATCGAGAAGGATTGGGTAGATGCTGTGTATGAGGGTAAGACCTTCGTACAGCGCGGTAAGGAGGCCAACGACCAGATCAACATCCTCGGTGACGACGGTGTACCCGTTGAGTACCACGAGCGTTTCTGGAAGTCGGAGCTCTTGGATTTCGTGATTCTGCAGCAGGATGCCTTCGACGATATTGACGCTAACTGCCCGATCGAGCGTCAGAAGATGATGTACAAGATGGTGCTGGATATCTGCCACAAAGACTTCACCTTTACCGACTTCGAGCAGTGCTCGCAGTTCTTCAAGGGTCTGATCAACCTCTTCCGCCAGATGAACTATGCGGAGTGGCAGTCGGATAAGTTCGAGCAGTACAAGCAGCAGATTGAGCAGTATGTAAGTGAAAAATCGAAATAAGCCATGACAACACGCGCATTTCAAAAGATATACACCAAAATCGACAACATCACCAAAGCTACGGTGACGTTGCGCGCCGAGGGCGTGGGCAACGATGAGCTGGCTACTGTAGGCGGTAAGCTGGCACAGGTGGTAAAAATTATGGGTCAGAACGTGACCCTGCAGGTATTTGCCGGTACGGAGGGTATCGCCACCAACTCGGAGGTAATCTTCCACGGTGAGCCCCCGAAGCTCAAGGTATCGGACAACCTGGCCGGTCGTTTCTTCAACGCCTATGGTGAGCCCCTCGAGGGCGGTGAGGCCGTTGAGGGTGAGCCCCGCGAGATCGGTGGCCCGACGGTGAATCCTTTCAAGCGTCTGCAGCCTTCGGAGCTCATCGCTACAGGTATTGCCGGTATTGACCTCAACAACACGCTCGTAACGGGTCAGAAGATTCCCTTCTTCGCCGACCCCGACCAGCCCTACAACGCCGTTATGGCCAACGTGGCCCTGCGAGCCAAGGCCGACAAGATTATCCTTGGCGGTATGGGTCTGACGAACGACGACTTCCTCTACTTTAAGTCGGTATTCGAGAATGCCGGTGCTTTGGACCGCATCGTATCGTTCGTAAACACGACCGAGAATCCCCCTGTGGAGCGTCTGCTTGTACCGGATATGGCCCTGACGGCTGCCGAGTACTTCGCCGTGGACAAGGGTGAGAAGGTGCTTGTGCTTTTGACCGACATGACCCTCTACGCCGACGCCCTGGCCATCGTATCAAACCGTATGGACCAGATTCCGTCGAAGGACTCGATGCCCGGTTCGCTCTACTCGGACCTGGCGAAGATCTACGAGAAGGCCGTGCAGCTGCCCAACGGTGGTTCGATCACGATTATCGCCGTGACGACTCTTTCGGGTGGCGACATTACGCACGCTATTCCCGACAACACGGGTTACATCACCGAGGGTCAGTTCTTCCTGCGCAACGACTCGGATACGGGTAAGGTTATCGTGGACCCGTTCCGTTCGCTGTCGCGTCTGAAGCAGCTCGTAATCGGTAAGAAGACGCGTGAGGACCACCCGCAGGTGATGAATGCCTGCGTACGTCTATATGCCGATGCTGCCAACGCCAAGACGAAGCTCGAGAACGGTTTCGACCTCTCGGACTACGACGAGCGTACGCTGAAGTTTGCCCGCGACTACTCGCGCAAGCTGCTGGCTATCGACGTAAACATCGAGATCACCGAAATGTTGAATACGGCCTGGGAGCTCTTCTCGAAGTACTTCACGAAGGAGGAGGTTGCCATCAAGGCCGAGTTGATCGAGAAATACTGGAAAGCATAACCGAAAATGGCAATCAAATTTCAATACAACAAGACCTCGCTCGGCGAACTGGGCAAGCAGCTCAAGATGCGCCAGAAGGCTCTTCCGACCATCAAGTCGAAGGAGTCGGCTCTGCGCTCTGAGGTGAAACGAGCGAAGGACACCGCAGCCGACTTCAGTCGTCAGCTCGACCATCTCAAGGCCGAGTACGACTACATGGTCGCGCTCTGGGGAGAGTTTGATTGTACGCTGGTGCGCATTGCCGATGTCGAGCTCACGGAGCAGAAGATCGCCGGTGTACGCACGCCCGTTTTGCAGGAGGTGAAATTTGAGCGCAAGGCCTACGATCTCTTCTCGTCGCCCGCATGGTATGCCAACGGTGTGACGGTGTTAGAGAAGATGGCGCGCTTAGGAATCGAGTACGAGGTCTTCAATCGCAAAATGGAGCTCTTGGACTACGCCCGTCGCAAGACAACACAGAAGGTAAACCTCTACGAGAAGGTGCAAATCCCGGGGTACGAGGATGCCATTCGTAAAATCAAACGCTTCATGGAGGACGAGGAGAATCTCTCGAAATCTGCCCAGAAGATTGTAAAAACCAAACAACAACAGGCCGGGGAGGGCTCTACGCTATGATCGCAAAAATGTCGAAATACAACTTTGTGCTCTATGCTGCACAAAGCGATGACTTCGTAGCACGTCTGCGAGAGCTGGGGTTGGTAGATATTACCACTACCGGTTGGGAGCCCTCGGAGGAGGACCGTCAGCTGATTCTCGACATCGAGGGTCTGCAGAAGGCCGAGGATTACCTGGCTCGTTGGAAAGCAGATGAGGAGCATACCACACTTGGTGGAGAGCCGTACGCTACGGGATTGGAGGCTTTCGAGGCCTACACGGAGACCCAGCAGCAGGCTGCAGCACTCGGCGCGGAGATCGCCCGCCTGGAGAAGGTGGCCGACGAGCTGCGTCCCTGGGGCGAGTTCGACCCGCTGAAGAGCGAAGAACTGGCCAAGCAGGGCATCATTCTGCACTACCTCTCGACCTCGTCGAGCACCTTTGACAAGGAGCTGCAGAGCTGGGGCGAGCAATACACCATTGCCGAGATCAACCGCACGGCTTCGACCGTTTGGTTTGTCGCCATCACAAAACCCGGGGAGGAGATTTCGATCGATGCCCAGGAGATGAAGTCGCCCAAGATGGACGTCAAGGAGGCCGAAGCGCGTATTGCCACGGCCAACAGCGAGCTGAAGGAGCTAGATAAGACGTTTGCTCGTGTTGCGGCTTCGGAGAAACTGATGAAAAGCTACGCCGCCTCGCTCAAGGAGCAACTGCAGAGCGGCCGCGTGAAGGCTACGGCTACGGCGGCTGCCGACGGCACGCTGCTTATCATGGAGGGCTGGGCCGAGAAGGAGACTTCGGCGGCTGTGGATAAGCTCCTGGAGGAGTACCCGAATGTGGTTTACCTGAAGGAGGATCCCACGCCCGAGGACAACACCCCCGTAAAGCTGAAGAACAACTTCTTCGCGCGTATCTTTGAGATGGTCGGCGACATGTACGCCCGTCCGAAGTACGGCACGCTGGACCTCACCCCCTTCTTTGCCCCGTTCTACATGCTCTTCTTTGGTATCTGTTTGAACGATGCGGGCTACGGTCTGATTCTGCTCATTGCCGGTTTGGCGATGCTCATGAAGTTCAAGACGGGTATGATGAATCGCGCTGCATGGTTTGCCACAATGTGCGCCCTCTCAACCACCCTCTTTGGTCTCTTCTGTGGCTCGTTCTTCGGTTTGAGCCTCGGTGAGTTCTTCCCGTCTGTGAAGTTCTTCAACTTCCAGGATCAGTTCTTCTCATGGGCATTGGCCATCGGTATGATTCAGATTCTGTTCGGTCTGGCGCTGAACGTCTACATGACGATCCGCTGCTTTGGCTTCAAGTACTGCTTCTCGAACCTGGGTTGGCTGATCGTGCTGCTGTCGGGCTCGTTGGCTGCAGGTATGCCGATGATGAACGAGAGCTGGGTAATCCCCGGATTCACCACCTCGTCGCCCGCCTTCTACGCTGCAATCGGTGTCGGCATGGCGCTGATGCTGCTGCTCAATACGCCGGGTAAGTTCCTCAATCCGTTCCTCAACGTAGGCTCGGGTCTGTGGAATCTCTACAACAACATCACGGGTCTGTTGAGCGACGTGCTGTCGTACATCCGTCTGTTCGCCATCGGTCTTTCGGGTGGTGTACTGGCTCTGGTGTTCAACTCGCTGGCCGAGGGCTTCGTACCCGAGGGTGCCAACATCGTCGTTCGTATCCTGGTGATGCTCCCGATCCTCTTGATCGGCCACGGCATCAACCTCTTTATGTCCACGATCTCGTCGTTCGTTCACCCGATGCGACTCACCTTTGTGGAGTTCTACAAGAACGCTGGCTTTGAGATGGCTTCGCGCAATTTCGAGCCGCTGAAAAATGAAAATGACAACGAATAATCAAACAACAAACAATTAAAAACAACAAACAACTATGGAAACAACTGCATTAGTAATGGCCTATGTCGGTGTAGCACTGATGGTAGGTTTGGCCGGTATCGCATCGGCTATGGGTACGTCGATCTGCGGACAGGCTGCCGTAGGTGCCATGAAAAAGAACGGTGGCGCATTCGGTAGCTACATGATCCTCTCGGCTCTTCCGGGTTCGCAGGGTCTGTACGGTTTCGTCTGCTTCTTCATGGTTCAGGGCATGCTCGCCAACCCGACGATGTTGCAGGGTGCTGCCATCCTGGGTGCCGGTATCCTGGTAGGTATCGTAAATCTCGCTGCTGCCGTTTATCAGGGCAAGGTCTGCGCAAACGGTATCGCTGCCATCGGTAACGGCCACGACGTGATGGGTAAGACGCTGATTCTGGCCGCTTTCCCCGAGCTCTACGCTATTCTTACGGTAGCTGCTACGTTCCTCATCTCGGGTATCGTAGGCTAATCGACCACCGAAAGGTAACGAAAAAGGCTGTCCAAATGGACAGCCTTTTTTATTGTTGTTAGGTTGAAGGTAGCTACTTCACACGCTGGAACCAGTAAAGACCCTGACCATTCAGCGTGGCTGCCGTGGCAACCTTCATGCGCTTCTGCTTGATCTTCGTCTCGCCCGAGCGCATATCCACCTCGTAGAGTGCGTAGTTGCCTTTCGGCAGTGCCACCTCCACCGCAGCCGCCTCGGGCAGATAGATCAGCCCACCCTCACTGCCCATCAGACGATACGACTGCTCATCCTTGGCGATCTCATTCATGGTGGGGATTGCCTGGAGCAGTTGCTCATTTGCGATGCGCAACGTGGGGCACGAACCACCGGCCAGCAGAATCGCCCAACCATAGGCAGGATAGCTCTGCGCAAAGAAGGTCACCGCCTTCTCGGGGTAGGCCGTGCGGTACTCGCTCACAGCACGGTAAGTCGAGGCGAAATCGATCGTGCCGACCTTGATCTTACGGGCATACTGACGCGGAGCCATACTCACACCACCCTCAGGCTCATAGGTCGTACCGTCCGAGCGGTGGTGCCAATAGCGAATATCAACAATATCGACCACCTTCGAACGCACGGGGTCGCGGAGAATGGCATCCTGCACATCCTTCGTAGCCGAGAGGGCGATCAGTACCTCTTTACCCGTCTCGTTTTCCCACTCAGCGATGCAGTCGAGCCAGAACTCGACAAAGTGCAACGGACCGGTGTACTCCTCGCTCACCAGGTGCACGACATTCTCGTAGTCGGCCAAATGGTCGAGGCACATGCGGATATAACCACGATGCAGTTCTCGACGCGTCGGGTGATTGACATCATAGAACATGTCGGCCACAAAGACACGCTTATCACCTGCAAAATTCGTTGGCTCGGCAAAGCCCGTATTGTTGATGTTGTTGGGCGTACGCCAGGGCGAATCGACCCAGTGGGCACCCGCCTCGATGATGTTGTGCTGGAAGTAGTTCTCGTGGAAGAGCAGCAGACCCTGTTCCGAGGCCTTCGCCGCAAACTCCTGCAGACGGCTCCAATACCAGGTGTTGGGCTTCGTCAGGTCGTACTTCGACATACCGTCCCAACCCTGACCCTCACCCGAACGGGCAAAGGGCTGCTCATAGTGCGGTGCCCACACATCGCCATCACGACGACGCACGCGGATGTGGTCATCTCGACGACGGTCGTACCACAAGCCATAATTATGATCCAACAATAGGACACCGCGCTGCTTCATGTTGGCTACTACCTCATCGATGCGGTCCGTCAGACCCTGACCCTCGCGATCGGGAACAAAACGGGTCACATGGTCCGTCGCCATCTTCAGCTGATCGTATTCGATATTACCGTTCCACCAACGCACATTCTGGCGACCACCCACCAACATTTTACCATCAGCCGTCAGACGACCGTCTACCAAAGCGTAGTCCATCGAACGCGTGGCGACCTCTTTTTTGGCAATCGTCAGCTGACGATCGTTGGACTCCACCGATGCCGTGAAGGGTGCCTCGGCGATCCACATCGGAATGGTCATGCGCGGCTCATAGGCCTCCTGGGCCAAACGCACCGCCTGCTCGATCGTGGGGCTCGAAGTGGCATTCGTATTGCGGTCATAGATGCGCGTAATCTGCTGGGCCAACTCGGCACCGACACGCTCCGCAAGCTGAGCTCGGAACAAGCTGTAGGGCTTCACAAACTCATCCGAGTTGGTGATGATGCCATTACCACATAGCGTTGCCCACGAACCGTTGGCATAGTTCATACCGTAACCATTCGGCGCATAACACTCAATGCCGGCTGCCGTACACTGCCATGCAACGCTGTTCACCGTATTCCAACCTGCACGCGCGTGCGTACGCTCCAGGATCTTGAACGAGAGGTCATGACCCTCGATATTCACAATATCGAACAACAGACCGCAGGCCCACGATCCGGTCGATCCGCTAAAGCCCGTCGAGAGGTGGCTGTCGCTCTGCACAAAGGCATTCGGACCCGGGGCATTGATACCGGCCGAGAAGTCGTGCTGACCATGTTCCGAATAGCAATGCAGGAAAAGCGTATGTTGACCAAGCGTGAAGAAGGTACGACGGCGCGAACCAGCCAACTCCGACACAGGATCAAACGATTGGCAATCCGAGACGGTCACACGGCGTGCATCGCGCTGCACCGCCACAGCCGAACCAGCCAACTGGCGGAAATCAACCTGACGCACCCAGCAATCCTCGGCATTATTGATCCAAACACCCGTCCAGGCGTGGTTCTCATCGATCGGATTGGTCGTGTCATACGCCGAGAGGATCGTCAGATGCTCCACACCCACCTCGGCGATACGTCCGACCCAACTGTAAGGCTTCACCACCACGGGGCGCAGACCGAGTGCCATCGTCATGGCATCATCCACCGTCACGCAGTTGCCCTCGATAGCCGTAATCGTACGATCCCAACCCAAACGCACATTGCCCGGGCCAAGTTGACGAGCAATCTCGGGGGTAATCACCGCATCACTACCTCGCGGACGAGCTACAGGCTGCTGCTCTACGAGCACCTGCTGTCCCACCTGCAACCCCGCAGTCGAGGCCACCTCGAAGGTGGTCGTACCAACGGCTATTGACTCGCTCGTAACCGACACCGACTCGCCAAAGATACGGTCGTCCTTACCCTCGATATAGATCACCGCACCGCGATCCACACCATGCTTAACGAGCACCGTCTTCTCCTTATCCGCTCCGCGCAGCACAATACCCGAAGCAGTAATGCGCAACGGCTCATCAAGGTGGTAAATACCCTCACGCAACAGAATTGTGCCACGCAGGCCATACTCATTGGCCGGCAACTTAGCCAATGCATCGATATGTCCCTGGATCAATTCGCTGTCGTTCTCCGAAGGCGAAAGTGTATAGACCACCACCGCATCGGGGATCATCTCGTTCGAATTGCGATAGCCGCAATAAGAGAAATCGAGGATACGATTTCCCTGCTGATCGGTCGCATATTGCAATTTTCCTTCCGCTACAGAAATCGGAAAAGCGGGTTGTGCCACAACCTCCGTGCAGCACAAACCCGCGATACCGAGAAGCGTTAAAATCAGCTTCTTCATATGTTTATCTCGTTTTAGAACAGACCCTTACAAGCTGCCAAGGTGTCATGGTTATTCTCCAGGTTGGTCCAATCTACCTTCTTCGTGGGATCAATACCGTTGATATACTTCTCGATGTTCGTGTAACCATCACCCGAGATATCACCGTTGGCATCCGAAGCATCGTTCGGATCGAGACCATACTTCTTCTCCCACTTATCGGGCATACCATCCTTATCCGTATCCTGATAGGGCTTACCCTTGTACTCCGGAAGACCACCGACCTGCTGCGGATCGGTGATGATACCCAACTTGTACGAATCGGCAGGCAGACGACGCTTTACATACATCGGCTGGTGCTCCTTGGCATCCTTGGCATAGAAAATCTTACCCGTCTTGATCTGCTTCACCATACGCTTATCGACCGCGTCACGCTTCGGCAGCGATGCACCACCACAATCAAGCACATGAGCATAAGCATCATCGGCCGACATGATCGTTACGGGAGCCATCTCGAAGGGAACCTCCGAACGTACCTGCTTCATCAGTTCGGGAGTCTCGGTCGTCACAAAGTGATCACCGGCCATGACGCCACCCTTCCAGTTATCAGCCGTTACCTCGGCATTGCCCCAGGTCTTGTTGCCTCCTACATAAGCGCGACCAAATACGTGACGATTGGCCTTATCACGACCATTCTCCACCTTCACGATACGCCAAGCGATCGGTTTGTCGGCGGGGGTAATCGGGCCGGGCTTGTAGTTGTTACCGATGATATTCATGTAGCTCGAGTGGTCACCACCATCCACCGAACGGTTCCACCAATTGAAGACCGTATTGTTGATGAAGTTAAAGCTACCATTCATACCTACCGAGCAGTTGCGCGAGATGTTGCAAGCAAAGACGTTGCGAGCAAAGGTCGAGTTATGACCACCGATCGTAGCACCAAAAGCATGATTGTACATATCAAGGCACTCCGAGAAGATCGAGTTCTGGATCGACACATTGACAGCCGGCAACTTAACGCCACGGCCATCGGCCTGACGATTGTAAACGTGGCGGTAGATCGACATATTCTCATCCAGACCCCACGAAGCCGATACGTGGTCGATCATCACGTTACCCACGGCGTTGCCACCCAGAGCATCGTCACGGTAAGCAACGTCGGTCTGACCACGACGGAATCGCATGTGGCGAATAATCACATCGTGCGTGTTGATATGTACCGAAGCACCCGTCACGCAGACGCCATCACCCGGAGCCGTCTGGCCGGCGATGGTGATGTAGGGGGCATCAATGTCGATGGCCGACTTCAAACGAATCACACCCGATACGTTGAATACTACGATACGGGCGCCACCAGCCTCACAAGCCTCACGCAGCGTACCGGGACCACGATCCTCCAACGACGTTACGACATAGACCTTACCACCACGGCCACCCGGGGTGTACATACCGCCACCCTCAGCACCGGGGAAAGCAGGGATCAAAGCCTGCGGCAGATCCGACGGCTTCGAAGCCCAGGGACGATAGACGCGACCATACTCCTTCTCCTCCTGCTGGATAATCTTGTAAGCCTCCTCCCAAGCCTTCTTCTGCAGGGGAGCCAACTCAGCCTGCTCACGCATGGCGCGACGTACCACCGAATCGGGGACATCGGGATACTGTGCCAAGGCCGGCAACGTAAGCGCCAAGGCAAGCATCGAAATCAAAATCTTTTTCATAATTTGTTATGTTTTTAAGTTATTTGTAGTTCTAGGTTTAGAGCAGGCTCTTGCGACCCAGCAGCGTATCGTGGTTGTTCTCCAGGTTAGTCCAATCGACCTTCTTCGTGGGGTCGATACCGTGAATATACTTCTCGATATTCGTATAGCCATCGCCCGTGATATCGCCATTGGCATCCGACGCATCGTTGGGGTTCAAGCCATACTTCTGCGCCCACGCAGAGAGCGAAAGGGTCGCAGCGAAAAGTGTAACGAGAATCTTTTTCATAAGTTCTTTTATCGGTTAGTTTGTCTGTTAGTTTTGTGTTTTGGAGCGACAAAAATAGGGTTTTCGGAACGATTGGCTTCTTGTGATGGGGTCAATCGGCAAAAATCATCTTCCAACCGACATTTCAAAGCGTCAAGCTCTCTTTTGGAGCGTAATGTCGAGGGTGTTTTACTGGATACCGAACTCCTGCTGTTGACGGTCAACCTCCTCCAGCAGGCGGCGTTTTTCCTCCTCGGAGAGCTGTGCGCCACCCTTCTCGGTTGTCATCGTGCTCTGCTTTACACCATCGGCCTCGTCGGCGTAGCAGAAGGGCAACCGTGCCGGAACACTTTCAAACTCAATCTCGGCCGGCGTCGGGGCGTGCGTTCCGGGGAACTCCACCTCGGCCTTGATGCGAATCTTACCAGCCTTACGAGTCGAGCGCACCAGGATCGGTGCCGAACCAAACTCCACGGGACGCGGGTTGGCGTAGATCGACTGGTCGCCGATAATCTCACCCTCGCCCTCGATCGTGAAGCGGATATTCTCCTTCGCCAGACGGCGCACATTGCCACTGTCGTCGGTCACCTCGGCCACCACAACCACGAAGTCCGAACCGTCGGCCACCAAAGGTTTGTTCTCCCAATCGACATAGAGGCGCAACTTGGTCGAGCGACGCGACGGCATGCGCTTCATCGTGCAGACCACCTTACCATCGATGATACCTTCGGCCACCATATTGACCGCCTGCCAATTTTTGTTCGTGTAGCTGTACGAGCGTGCCTCCCAGAAATCCCACACATCCTCAAAGACTACGGGCGGGTTGGGCATCGTACGGTCGGTTCTTTCAACTGTCTTCGTCCAGCTCTTGGCGCCGTCATAAATCGACAAACGCACCGAATCGCAGTTCGTAAAGACCACGACATCCGAATCCGACCACTGCGACATCTCGTGCATGATATAGACCATCGGGCCACTCTCGGCCGTCGGGTGGTTCAGGTCGGCTGCCGTCTGGCTGCGGAACATCCAATAAGCATACTTTGGCTGACGGAAAGCATCGTAGATACCGCCCCAATAGGGGTCGGGATGGTAACCACGCTGATGATCGAAGGGGTGCCACTGCGCACCGCCGATAAACTGCGGCTCGGTGTTGTAGAGGTTGTTGTAGGTCTCAGCCAACGACAGTGCCTGCACCTTTTGCGGACGCTCACCCCAGCTGCGCGAGGTGCGGTTATTGTTATTGTGGGCATACCAATCGTCCACATTCTCGCCCCACTCACGGGTAAAGATGGTCTGATTCGGCGCATCCTCCTTCTGCTCGTCACCGGGCCATGCGTAGACCACATCATAGTGCTCCTTCACGCCTGCCGAATGGACATCGGCAGCGGCCACGGGGCGATACGGATAGGGATACTCATCCTTCGTGATCTGCAATGCCTCGAGCGAGAAGTCGTGTGGATAACGCGTCTCGTTGAGGATCGGCTCCCACATCAGCACCGAGGGGTGGTTACGGTCGCGACGGATAATCTCGCGCGTATTCTGATGCACACGCTCGGCAAAGATCGGCAGTTTGTTCCAATACTGCCAACCCGGCGTAGCAACAATCACAAACAAGCCCAGTTCGTCGCAAGCATCCATAAAAGAGGGATCCTGCGGATAGTGTGCCACGCGGATGATGCGGCAACCGGCATCGCGCAGACGCTTCGCATCGCGCCACTGCTGCGAGTTGGGAACAGCGTTACCCACATAGGCAAAATCCTGGTGGCGGTTGGCGCCAATAAGCTTACCGAAGGGTTTGCCATTGAGGATAAAGCCCTCCTCCTTCGTAAAGTCAAACGAGCGAATACCGATGCGCGTCACACCGCCATCGAGTGCCTCGCCGCTCTTGCGATCCTTGATGCGCGTCTCTACGCGATACAGATAGGGATCGTCGGGCGACCAAAGGTGCGGATTTTTCACCACGAACTGCTGCTCAACGGTTGCAACGGCCCCACCCTGCAGCGTGATGCGCTGCTCACGACGGGCCACCTGCACACCCTCAGCATCCTTCAGCGTGGTCTCCACCACCACCGAGCGACTCTTCACCTCCTTCGACTCAAGCTCGCTCTTCACGTGTACCTCGGCGCTTACCGTCGAGATCTGCTCAAAGTGTACGAACACGC
The DNA here is from genome assembly GCA_017547175.1 of Alistipes sp. GTDB lineage: Bacteria > Bacteroidota > Bacteroidia > Bacteroidales > Rikenellaceae > Alistipes. The sequence continues at coordinate 156,799 of JAFYQI010000008.1, forward strand.
CGCCTGCGGCCACGCGATTGGCCTCCACCGGATCCGTCAAGCCCACCTTAGCGCGGGCGATGAGCCACACGTCGCGGTAGATACCACCGTGATAGGCAAAGTCGAGCGTATATTGCGGCTTTCCAGGAGGATACATCTTATCATTCGTATTGTCGGCCTTCACCGCCACAACGCACTTCTCGCCCGCCTTGACACCAAGATCCGTGATCGAAATCTGAATCGGCAGGTAGCCACCCAGGTGCTCCTCCACAAGCTGGCCATTGACATAGACCGTCTGCTTACCCATGATGGCCTCAAAATGGAGCATCACCTCCTTATCGGCACACACCTCGGGCACTGTAAAATGCTTGCGGTACCATACCACGCCCTGGTAGTTACGGCAACCACTCGCCTCAGCGGGGGTCAGCTCCACGGTGTGGGGCGTCGAAACCACCTCCCAGGCCGAGTCGTCGAACGACACCGCCTCGGCACCCGCAACATCGCCCTTCAAAAAGCGCCAGCCGCCATTAAAATCATAGACTACGCGACCGCTTCCCTCCAACGGAATCAGTCCCGCCACCGAGACCTCGGCCGGCGTATAATTTTCGGCCATAGCCATAAAGGGGACGAGCCACGAGAGAGCTATCAAAAGGATTTTTTTCATCATCAGTCAATTATTTGGTTGGTAGTAAAATCGTTACATCTTTTGCACGCGAAGCAGGCAGCACCTCCAGTTTCACAACTTTGCCCCCCTTGAGTTCACACTCAACGGTTGTTTGGTGGGGCGCATGGAGCTTAAACTTCACATCCCATGTGGCGGGCCAAGCCGGGAAGAGAGCAATGCGCTCACCATCGGTCTGCATCAACATCTCCTGCAGGCCGATTGCGCCACTGCCACCCCAGTTATGGTCAGGCGTCCAGTCGAAGCCCGGGCCCCAAAAGGCGGGGAAGCGGTGCGGACCGTGCGACAACTTCTCAGTCGTGAGGCGCACGGCATCCTCGGTCTGACCAAGCATCGCCGCCCAGATATTATCCTGCTTCCATCCCTTCGACGAACGCATCGCTACGGCGTGATCGTCGTAGAGGTAGGTGTTCAGTGCCACATCAATCGGGCTCGCCGAAGCCATCGAGTAGATGCGCCACGGGAAGACGGGATAGAGCTGCGGGGTCTCGCTGTTGTTGATGCGCTCCCACGCCACGGCAGGGGCAATCAGTTCGCGACCCTCCACGATGCGGTGCGGAATCTCGGGAATACGATCGAGCATCGCACGCCAAGGGGTAACCACCGTATCGCCCTGCATCTGCTTCACCTCCAGGTAACTTTCCAAGACGGTTTTCAGACCCGCCACGGTCGACGAGGCATTGTAGGCCATCTTATAGGTCTCGCAACCCGAGCCCGGGAAGAGAATCAGCTTACCGTTACCATCGAGTTTGTTGCGGCCACGATGCGAAGCCAGGTATTGGTAGTGTTCATCGAAAAAACGGAGCGAACTCTCAATCAGCGGTTTATAACGCTCGATATCGGCACGATCGTAACGGTAGGTCTCGAGAATCATTTGGCAGAACTCCAGGACTGTGTCCCAGCAATGCTCCAACCAGGCGTTATACTCGACACCCTTATCAAACCACTCGGGGCGCTTTGTGCCATACTCCATGTAGTTCGGCAGACCAAATAGCTCGATCTGCTCGGTAAACGAGGCCCCTTCGTGACCCCAATAATAGCGCGTACGCACCTCGGCATTGGGTCGCATACGCTCGTAGAAGTCAAACTCGACGGGCATCAGATCGAAATCGCCCGAGCGCAACATCGGCCAATAGACCAAACGCTGATTCTGCGCCGTCATCGTACCACCACCCCAATTGCGGAAATCGGGCGTAAAGTAGTGGTTTGCAGTGACAAATTCGGGATCGAAGGTAAACAGACCGCCGTTGAACTTTGTCGGGTCGCTGCCGCGACGGTTGCAACCCAACATATAGCGGAAAAGCGTGTAGTTGCGTGAAATCTCTTCGGCACCGCCCTCAGCCTCGATCCAACTGCGCTGCCAGAAGGCGGTCCACCAACGCTCCGTATCGGCCTTGGCCTGCTTCAGCGAGGCCTCCGACAGGGTCTGCTGCAGTCCTGCCATCCAGGGTGCCACCTCCTGCGTCTGGTCGTTGTGTAACGCGATGGCAAAGCTCATGCGACGCATCGGTTTTACGCTGCGGAACTGCCAAGCACGATAGGGGGTCGAGAGGTACTTGCCATCCGTCGTGCCCACATAGTGCAAATCCTTGCTCCAGAGACGACCACCCGAAATACGATGCGCCAAAGGATTCCACAACGAATCCTTCACCGGCTCCAGCCCCTCAATCTGCACCGTGCGGTCAAAGACCGTCTCGACAGGATTGTGGTGGTAGAAGGTCACCCCTTCCGTATCGGGCGTAATCACATCAGCCGTAGCTGTCAGCCCTGCGGGCTTGCGCCACTTGTGCGAGGCCTGACGACCCTCATTCTTCATGTAGGGACGATCCTCATAACGCCAACTCTCGTAGCTCACCGTAGCCGTAAGGGCCTTGGGGCTTGTGAGCTCGACATGGATCACCGGACGAAACGCATCGACCCACAAGAGCACCTGCGCCCCCTGCAGTTCGACCACCATTTCGCTCTTCGAAAGGCGCAAGGTCTGCTTGAAGGCGGCCTGCTCGTTGCCACCCTCCAGCTCCAGGCGTACACGGCCTGCCTTGAGGAGCGTGTTGTGCTCATCATACGAACCGCTACGACAGATGTAAAACAGCAGATCGTTCTCCTCGACCCACACATTCAGACCCACGTCACCTCCACCCAAAGGCATCGACTCCGAGGAGTTTTTGCTCTGCGTGGTCCAACTGTAGTCGGCCGGTTGAGCCAACACAGCCACCGACCACATGAGCAGGGCAAACGTAATTATCTTTTTCATAACTCCCTACTCTTTAATCGGCGCCGGATCGGCCCAATCATCCGAACGGAACGATGAGATGGGAAGCCCGTCCGAGCCATACAAATCACCCACACACCAATCCGTGAAGCCGTAACGTACTGCCACGGGATGTGCCACATGCTCCGAACTTACGATCATCTTCTTCTGCTTCACCTCGGCCTTCGCGGGATAGAATACGCGATCCTCACCGGCCACCTCGAAGCACTTCGACTCAAAGCCATGCTTGCACGAGATCCACATCGGCGAGCGATCAAACGAAACCTCAACAACATTACCCTTGATCTCGATACCCTTGTAGATGGGGGCGTCGCAATAGATACCCTCCATGCCGTAGGTCTTGGCTAGGGCATGCAGCGCCAGGCGCTCACCCGGCGTCTTCTTGTCGTAGGGGTGGATACCACGCTCCATACCCACATCCAGCAGCACGGCCATACCCGAGTTGGGAACCATGTGCTCCACCTTGGCCTGCTGCTCACGCAGGTAGGCCGAGTTGTAACGCGGCTGGCCTACGGCGGTGATGATGTCGTAATCGAACGGAGCAATCTGACAGTAGTAGAAAGGGAAGTCGCCAATGCCCCACTGCTCGCGCCAGCCCTTGATGAGCGTAGCGTGCAGGTCAGCGTAGTAGTAGGCACGATTCCAGTTGTCGCAGCCCTGGTACCAGATCACACCGCGCATGGCCATACCGACCAGCGGACGCAACATACCGTTCCAGAGAGCCGTCGGGCAACGCTGCTGGGTCTTATCGACCTCGGCCTGCGTCTGGGGCAGGGTCACCTGCGGGAAGGCCGACAGCATCTCAGGGGTCATCCACGCCTCGCAAGCCGAGCCACCCCACGCTACGCAAATCAGACCCACAGGTACGTCGATCACCTCCTCAACCATGCGACCGAAGTAGTAAGCCGTAGCCGAGAAGTCACGGATCGAGCGGGGAGTTGCCTCCTCCCACTTGCCAACCACATCCTCTACCTCGGCAATCTTGGCCGAGCGCTTCACCGTGAAGAGGCGGATATTGGGGTTCGTACCGCGTGCAGCATCCAGGTTGCCATTCTCGACGGGCTGGTTCTTGAAGCCCTTCATCGGCATCTCCATATTCGACTGACCCGAGCAGATCCACACCTCGCCCAGCATCACATTCTTCAGCGTCAGCGCCTCGCCATCCGAGATCGTCACCTCGTAGGGACCTCCGGCCTCGATGGTCGGAATCTCGATTGCAAACTTACCCTGTTTGTCTGCCTTGGTCGTGTAACTCTCGCCGCTCCACGAAACGGTCACCTTGACCTCCTTCTTCGGTGTGGCCATACCCCACAGACGAGCCGTCGTCTGCTGTTGCAGCACCATGTTGTCCATAAAGAAGGCGGGGAGTTTCACCTCGGCCTCAGCTGTAAAGCTCAGCAGCGCAGTCGCAAGCGCCAGGAAGATTTTTTGCAGTTTCATATCGTTTGTAGTTTATTTTAGCTAATTGATTCGAATCGTCTCCAACTGCAGCTCACCCACCAGACCGGCCGGCAGGAGCTCCTGCGTCGGACGACGATAGGGTGCGTTGGTCCAGATGTTGCGGAAGGGGGCTTTGCCCGTATCGGCACCCACCAAGGCATTGGCCCAGGTGTTCTGTACCTCGATAATCAGCTCGTTCTCACCTCGACGGATCGCCTCCGTCACATCGACCGTATAGGGGGCCGTCCAGACAATGCCGCACGACTTACCGTTGAGTTTCACAGCTGCCACATCATAGACTGCGGGCAGGTGGAGAATCACGCGATCACCCTTCGCACGGTAGCGGAAGGTGGTGCGGTAGGTCACCGTTCCCGAGAAGTGCTTCAGACGCCACTCGGGGCTCGTCGACCAGTCGAAGAGCTGCTTCGTGCGCTCGGTGCGAACCCCCTCGTCGTCGAGGTGAAACGTGAGCCACCAATCCGACGTCAGATCCAGCGGTGCAATCGCTACACGCTTCGGAGTCACTACCTGCGACTCGCCTTGACGGCGCAGCACCACGAAGAGCGACTCGCCCGCTTCGAGCGACAGATCGACCTCTGTGCGGTTATTTACCGTGCGCCAGGCGGCAGCATCGGTCACCTCGCCCGTCATCGGATTCCAAATTTCAGGCACACGACCCGTCACACGCAGCGAGACGGTCACCTCACGCGCCTCGTCACGCTGATTCGAGAAGAAGTAGATATCAATCTCGCCACACTCCGAGCGACGGTGAGTCCAGGCTACATCCGCTGCAACCTCGACATCGCGCTCCAAACCATAGGCAGCAAAATCCTCCGCCGTGTAGGGCTTATCAAGCACAATCACACCACCACGGCGCATCTCCTCAATCTTGGCCTTCACCGCTGCACTCATCGGCACATTGGGATTCATCGGGCGTGCCTCGGGAATGACAAAGACGCGATACTGACCACCACCGGGCACCACCACGCAGCCATCCTTCACCTCAGCCAGACGCACCAGTGCATCGCGGTTGAACGAATCATAAGCATAGCCACGCAAGGGGTTGATCCACATTTCGGGATCGGCCATATTGGCCGAGTGTTTCACACCAACAGGCTTCGTACGCATCGGCTGACCCGCATTGGCCAGGCGAACGCGCTCGCTCTCGACACGCTCCGCACCAAACAGACCGGGGAGCATCGGCACCAGACGGTCGGGCAGAATCGAACGACGCGGCATCTCCTCGCCCGTAAAGACAGCCAGATCGACCACCGGCACACCAAACTGCAGCAGCGTCTGGCAACGAGCCGCATAGTCGTTCATGCCCTTCGCGCCATACTTAAACCAGGTGTTATCGCGCTGGAAGAAGAGACCAATTCCGTCAAGGGTCATACCCGGACGACGTTTCATCCAGGGGTTGTGCGTATAGACGTGGTAGACCAGACGATTCAGACCCAGCGCATAGTTACGATCCAGGAGGGGCTTGAGCATCTTCGGCGTCTCGTCCCACACACCACGCAGGGTTGTGAAGCCCTCGGCCGAAATGATACGCTTGCCGTAAACGCGGCCGCCACTGATAGCGTCCAACATATCGTTCGGCTTATCGTGCGTAGGGCTATTGAGCCAAAACTCACCCATCGGCAGATCGACCTTGTCGTAGTGATACATACCGTCGCTAACCATCGTCGGGGCCACGCTCTCGGCCGTAAAGCGACAGTCATACTCGTCGGCCTTCATCGCCAACACATCGAAGAAGACATCGTGGATCAGCTCGCCAATCGTCTCGCGCACGTCGCGCAATACCTGCTCCGACTTTTCGGCCGAAACCATCGGCACACCTGCAAAGAGGGGCATCCAGGGCATCAGATCATAGCCTCGGCGCGCCTTAAACTCGGCCGCAAAGCTATCGCTCCAATTTTGCGAACCACACTCCCAGCTATCGACATAGAGGATCTTCAGCACACGTTTCGCCACCTCGGGATCGATCGTGCGATAGACCTTACCAAACCAATTATCGATCTGCTTCGACACCGCTACACGGCTGAACTTATCGCACTCCAAGCCACGACCAGCACCACCCGTAGCGTTCGTGTGGCCGGTGGTCGTATGGCCGATGCGCAGGATGCGCCAGCTACCCTCGGGGAGCGTTACGTGCACCTCATCGCCCTGTAGCGCAGCCGTCAGGTCGATGATCTCGTCGAGCTGAACACAATCCGCCGCCGTAACCTCCGTTGCGTTCGTCTCACGAGCTACACGCCACACAAAACCGGCCTTGCCCTCCCACTGGTGGATGCAGGGCGAACCGATGAAGCGTATCTCCTTAATCTTGAGGTTGGGAGCCCACTTCGCGGCATCCAGATCCTCCGAGCCGGGTTCACTACCCACGGGCGTCCAATCAAAGGCAAACTCACGACCCACGGTCGTCGGAATGGCATGGGTCGACTGAAAGTCGGTGTTCTGCCAACCGTGGCGGGCAGGCTCGAGCTGCGAAACAAGTTCGTAATCGCCGGCCGCATTCTTCACCTGCATCTTGATGCGGTGGGCCTGGTAGTTATTACCCGAAAGGATCACCTCCACGGCATGTACCTCCACCTCCTCGGGGAAGGTATAGTAGATGCGACAATCCTTGCGAGCGCGAATCACCCCCTTCTCATCGATCGAAGCACACTGCTGCTCGTTGGCATCCGCGGCCAGCGTCTCCACGCTCACGGTGGGTTTCACCGCAAGTTCGACACCCTTCATCGGGAGGGCCACCAGGGCGATATCTTCGTAGTAGTTCTCCTTATGTACGGGCTTCTTTAGGTGTAACACCTGCTCACCGCCAGCTACAATCGTTTCACTCGTTACGACCTGCTGCATCGACTCCGCAGGCGAGATCCACGGACCTCCTGCCAAGGCAAAACCGTCGCAGATGTGCACGCCGAGTTGCAGACCGAGCTTATCGGCCTCGTCGAAGGCAGCACCCACGCGCTGCCACCAATTCTCGCTCAACTGATCAGCATCGCCCTGAAACGGCACACCGCGCTTATCATCGCTCGAACGAATCGTCACGAGATAAGCACCGCCCAACCCGGCCTCGGCCATCGAGCGCAGATCGGCACGCACCCCTTCCTCCGAGATGGCGCCATACATCCAGTACCACAGTGTCCAGGGTTTTGCATCGCCTGTCGGATTTTTAAAGGCTTCCTCAAGTGTTTGAGCCGACATCGGCAACGAGATGCTCACCAGGAGCAACAGCATAAAGATTTTTCGTGTAATGGAGTTCATAAATATAGTTCTTCGGTATTTTACAAAGTTACGAAAAGCTACCGAAAAAGCAAACCTCAAAGCAAGAAAAGCTACGCTTTTCGCAAGAATAGAAAAGCTTGGAAGAAGATAGAGTCCGCGAGGAAGGACGAAACGGGGAAGATGGGACCTATGGGATTAACAGACCACCTCTAAACTTTCAACTAAAAGTAAAAAGAGAGGATCGCGACCACTGCCGCAACCCTCTCTTTTTCATATTCAGTTTCAGACTACTTGTAGATCGGACCGTAGTTCTGGCAAGCGCGGTAGTCAGCGCCCTCCTGATCCATACCGTGAGCAGCCCACGACGAAGGACGGAAGATCTTACCCTCCTCCACGTTGTGCATGCAAACGGGGATGCGGAGCATCGAGCAGAGCGTGATGAGCTCAGCACCGATGTGGCCGTAGCTGATGGCACCGTGGTTGGCACCCCAGTTGTTCATCACCGAGTATACATCCTTGAAGTAACCCTCGCCCGTCAGACGCGGAGCAAACCAGGTAGTCGGCCACGTACGGTCGGTGCGCTCGTTGATCACCTTGAAGATGTGCGGATCGGTATCCACAGCCCAACCCTCGGCGATCTGCATCACGGGCCCCAGACCCTTCACCAGGTTCAGACGGCACATGGTCATCGGCATCTCACCGCGCGTGAGGAAGTGCGACGAGTAACCACCACCGCGGAAGTAACCGCGATCGGCGGGGAACCAAGTCGTAGCAGCCAGGCACTTGTTCTTCTCCTCCTCCGAGATCTCCCAGAAGGGCTTCATAACCGGATTACCATTCTCATCCGACTGCTGACCCGTAGCGTCGAGCGTACAAGCACCCGAGTTGATGAGGTGGATGATACCACCGGCAGCCTTACCCTCGAGCTTCATGCCCGACACGCGCTCCACAGCCTCGGGCGACCAATAGGTACGCACGTCGGCAAACATCTGCGAGCGGTTCGTCAGCAGCTTCATCAAGAGCATCGAAACACCATTGAGCGTATCGTTCTCGGTAGCCAGCACGATCGGCTCACGCATACCGTTCCAGTCGTACGACGAGTTGAGCATTGCCTCGGCAAAGTCGCCATTGGGCTTCCAGTCGGTCCACTGACGCTGACCCTGGAAACCGCCCACGATGGCGTTGTGGCCGCAGCCCTCCTCCTCGAAGCCCATCTCCTTGAGCTTCTCGTTACCGATCATCAGGTCGCGCATGATGAGCATCATCTTCACGACGAACTCCCAATTCTTATCCTTCTCCTCGCGGTTGTAAACCAGATCCTCGCGGTTGAAGTCCTGACCCTCGTTGGGCTTGCAATACTGCTCCACCCACTTCATGGCCTTCTCGAACTCCTCCTGATCGTAGATACCCTGCTCCATACGACGCAGGATCTCCGTCTCATCCACATACTCATTGCGCATGCCGAGATACTCCTGGAAGAAGTTGGGATCGCAGGTCGAACCGGCAATACCCATCGACACCGAACCGATCGAGAGGTACGACTGGCCCTTCATCTGCATCACGGTCAGCGCAGCGCGACCGAACAGCAGCAGCTTCTCCTGTACATCCTCCGGAATCGACATATCCTCTACGTCCTGTACGTCGTGACCATAGATACCGAATGCGGGCAGACCCTTCTGCGTGTGAGCAGCCAAAGCTGCAGCCAAATAAACAGCACCCGGACGTTCCGTACCGTTGAAGCCCCAGATAGCCTTCGGCATCAGCGGATCCATATCGATCGTCTCGGTACCATAGCACCAGCAGGGGGTTACCGACAGAACGGCACCCACATTGTTGTCGCGGAACTTAGCCGTGCAGGCAGCTGCCTCGGCTACACCACCGATCGTCGTATCGGCAATCACACACTGCACGGGCGTACCGTCCGAGTAGCGCAGATGCTCCGAATAGAACTTAGCAACCGACTCGGCCATGCCCATCGTCTTCTGCTCCAACGACTCACGCACACCGCGACGACGACCGTCGATCACGGGGCGAATACCAATTTTGGGATAGTTTTTCATGTTTTGTTTAGTTTTATGGTTTTATCATTTTATGCCTCTTTCTTACCAAAGAGTTTGGTCAACACAAAGCCCACCACAAAGATTGCCGTCGTACCGAAGACAATCGTCAGGTAGGTATGCAGCGGCGAGCGGAACTCGTAGAAGGGCTGACCTTCGTTGATGAAGGGCGAAAGGCTCATCCAGGCGATCACCAACAGGCCGACCACCACACCCAAAATCGAAGCCGTGCGGTTGGGTTTGCGGCAAGCCAGCGAGAGCAGGAAGAGGCCCAACATACCGCCACTAAAGATCGAAGCGAGCTTCCACCAGGCATCCAACACACCGTCGATGTGCATCATCGCCAAGCCCATCACAATACCCAAACCACCAACGATAAAGGAGGCGGCATAGAGAACCGACATATTCTTCTTCTCGCTCATATCCTGCTTCGTAAAACGCTTCACGAAGTCGGTCAGAATAATCGTAGCCGAGGAGTTGATACTCGTGGCGATGGTGGACATGCCCGCCGAGAAGAGCGAGGCGATCACCAGACCCGTCAAGCCCGTCGGCAGGCCATGTACAATAAACCAGGGGAATACCTTATCCGAGGCTGTACCGGCCGGTAACAACTCGGGTTGAGCCGTATAATAGGCAAAGAGCGCCGTACCGATATAGACAAAAATGAGCGATACAGGGACATAGAGCAACGAACCGAAGAGGGTCGATTTCACCGCCTCGGCAGTCGACTTGGTCGTCATGTAGCGCTGCACGTAGTTCTGATCAATACCGTAGTTCTGCATATTGGTAAACAGACCATAGATCAGCACGACCCAGAAGGTCGGCTCTGCCAGGCTGGCACCAAAGCTACCAAGCGAGAACTTGCCGTGCGTCGAAGCAATCTCGAACAACTGACCAGGACCTTCAGGCATCGAGAAGGTGAGCAGTGCAGCACAAGCCACCGCACCCAGGATCAGGATAATTCCCTGAATGGCATCGGTCCAAACCACCGCAGCAATACCTCCCAAAAGCGTATAGATGAGCGTAATAACACCCGTCCAGATAATGATGGTCTGAATATCCCAGCCAAACATCGTATTGAGCGGCAACGCCAGCAGCAACAAGATCGAGCCCACACGAGCCAACTGCGTCAAGAGATAGCAGATCGCTACATAGCAACGTGCCCAATAGCCAAATTTCAACTCCAAATAGTGGTAGGCCGAAACGCTGTTCACATTGCGATAGAGCGGAATAAAGACCTTGGCTGCCAACCAGGTGGCAAGGGGGATCGAAAGCGAAAACACGAAGGGATTCCAATTACCGGCAAACGCCTGTCCGGGCAGACCGAGGAATGAGATCGACGAAACGAACGTTGCAAAGATCGACATACCTACGACCCAGGTCGGGAGCGAACCTTCGGCCTTGGTAAAGGCTGCTGCACCTTTGCGCGAACGAAAATAAAACGAGCAACCGAACAGAGCCACACCTCCTACGAAGATGAAGAAGACGATATAATCAAGAATGGTAATATCCATCAAAACAAAGTGTTAAGGTTCAACGTCGTTTGATTACAACTCACAACCCAAAGCCAACAACGCCTGGCGGATCTTCTCGCGCTCCTCGCTGCGGAACTTGCGATAAGGCCACGAAAGGTAGTCGTCACAGATGCCCAACAACGAGAGCGAGCATTTCACACCCTTCAGGTAGCTCGAGCCATACTTACCAACCGTGTAAATCGAACCCGAGATCTGCATAATGCGGTGCTGCAACTCGCGCACACGCTTCAAATCGCCCGCCTCGGCGGCATTAAACATCTCGACATAGAGCTCGGGGAACATGTTTGCACCACCATTCACACCACCGTCGGCACCCATCAGAACACACTCACCGGTCAACTCCTCAGGACCTACGTAGAGCGAGAAATCCTCACGATCACCCAACAGGTAGATCAGCGTCTCGAAGTAGTTCATGTTGGCCGACGAATCCTTCAGACCCACGATATTGGGATGGTCAGCCAGCACAGCCACGGTCTTGGCCTCGAGGAATACCTTCACGTGCGAAGGCATATTGTAGAGATACAGCGGCAAAGGCAGTGCATCGGCCAGCGCCGTATAGTACTCGATCAACTCCTGCTGCGAGGCGGCAAAATAGTAGGGAGCAGCAGCTACCACACCTTCAGCACCGCACTGCTTGGCATGCTCAGCCAGACGAACGCTCTCATCGAGCGACGTATCGGTGACACCCACCAATACCGGCACACGGCCGGCTACCTGCTTGAGTACCAGCTCTACGAACTCGTAACGCAGGTTGTAGGTCAGGCTCTGAGCCTCACCGGTCGTACCCAAAATAAAGAGAGCATGCACACCACCCTTCAGCATGTGCTCTACCAGACGCACGGCGCCCTCGCGATCCAACTCATCGTTTCCCTTCAAAGGGGTAATCATCGGCGGAATGATACCACGTAATTTTTTCATATTCTGCTGTTTTAGATTTTATATGCAATATTATAAATTTTCACCCAAACAAAGATATGAAAAATTGTCGAAATAATATATATTTTTATCTTTAGAAGTTACTTTTCCGCGTTTTTTTGTATCTTTGGCTCAAAACCTTATAAAACACAAAAAAACATGAAGATTTTAAAACTACTTTTCCCGATGGTAGCTGTAGCCGTGGCTGCCTGCACCCCGCTCTCGCCCAGCGAGAAGGCATGGAGTGAAGTTTATCCCGCCATTGAGGCTAAAATCGTAGCTCCGACCTTTGCCGATGTCAACTTCGACATTCGCGATTATGGTGCCCAAGAGGGTGTCGCCAACCACGATGCCATCAACGCAGCTATCAAAGCTTGCAACGAGGCCGGCGGTGGTCATGTAATCGTACCCGCAGGTACGTGGCTCACGGGTGCTATTACGCTCCTCTCGAACGTAGACCTGCACCTCGAAGAGGGTGCTACCCTGCTCTTCTCGGACAACTTGGACCACTATCCCCTCGTACGTACACGTTGGGAGGGTATGGACTGCATAAACTACTCGCCGATGATCTACTCCTTCCAGCAGGAGAACATCGCCGTAACGGGTCTGGGTACCCTCGACGGTGGTGCATCGCTCCAGAACTGGTGGTCGATGGTATGGAACGTAGAGACCGATTGGGAGAAGGAGCGTCGCAACACGCAGCGCTATGGTCGACCTCTGCTCCAGGTTTGGATGGATGAGGGTAAGCCCATCGAGGAGCGCGTGATGGGTCACGGTTACGGCATGCGTCCGCAGCTCGTAAGCCCCTTCGAGTGCAAAAACATCCTGATTGAGGGTGTTACGATGATCCGCTCGCCCTTCTGGAACCTGCACCCCGTATTCTGCGAGAACCTCACCGTACGCAACGTGAAGTTCAACAACGACGGCCCGAACGGTGACGGTTGCGACCCCGAGTCGTGCAACTACGTGCTGATCGAGGATTGCTACTTCAACACCGGTGACGACTGCATCGCCATTAAGTCGGGCCGCGACGGTGACGCTCGCGCAATCGACATTCCGAGCCAGAACATGATCGTCCGCAACTGCGAGATGAAGAACGGTCACGGTGGTGTGGTTGTAGGTAGCGAGATCGGCAGCGGTTACAAGAACCTCTTTGTAGAGAACTGCGTCATGGATTCGCCCGAGCTGGATCGTGCCATCCGCATCAAGACCAACGCCCGTCGTGGCGGTGTGATCGAGCACATCTACGTGCGCAACGTCACGGTAGGTCAGTGCAAGGAGGCCGTCCTGAAGATCAACCTGATTTACGACCAGAAGAGCGTGGGTGATGCCGATTTCTACCCTGTGGTACAGGATGTATATCTGGAGAACGTAACAAGCCAGAAGAGCCGCTATGGTGTCTGCGTAACGGCCCTCGAGAACGTAAACAACATCCACAATATCTTCGTTAAGGACTGCGAGTTCAACAACCTGAAGCAGGAGGAGTCGATTTCGGGTTTGTGCGATCCGATCAACTACGACAACGTGACGATGAACCTGGCAACGGAGGAGGCTCCTACCGCCGAGTAATCTCATCGATCAGATACCCAAAGAGCCCCGACCTCACCGGTTGGGGCTCTTTTTTACGGCTGTCCAAAATAGATGAACAGCCCAAGCATCTCGATCAAACAGCAGGGGCTGTTCAACCTTTTGGTTGAGCAGCCCCTTTTTATCGTCATTTGCAGTCGTACATTATCGCTTATAAGGCTGAATACGCACCTTCAAGGCATGCTCCTGCTTTTTGTCGATGGCATACCTCTTCAGCACACCCGGGCCACACGAACTATTACCCAATCCCAAGACAGCCGCATCGATCGTCAAGATCGTAGCAGGCTGCTTCTCGAGGAAACAATCGTGTGTCGTCGTGGCCAACTGCTGAGCCGTATAGGGCAGCACCTTGGCCGAGAAGGGCTTCTCAAGGGCCGTAATCTTCACACCCTGACCTTGCTGATTGCAGAGTGTTAACTCCGTCACCGATTCACGGTTACCCGAATCCTGCGGACGCGGATAGTGGGTATATTGCGCATCGACATGCGACGTGAAACGACCGATATGCGTAGCACGATAACGATCCGGGTAACTCTCCATGGGGCCACGGCCATACCAGCTGAGGTGCTGCATTGTGCGCGGCAGCGTCCATACCATGCCCAAACAAGGCAGTTCGGGAAGCGTCCCCTCCATCACATATCGCTGCTCGAGATCGACCGTACCATCGCCATAAATCGTATAGCAATTCTTCACACAGATTGCTCCCTCGGAATAGCGATAACGCTCCTCGGCGACAACCTCGACACGATCGGCCGAGCGTTGCTCACAACGAATAGCCACCGGCTCCACCGCGGGATGTGCTATGCCGTGACGCGTCCAATCCTTCGCCAGCCAGTTACCAAACGAACGATCGTTATCGGTCGGGGCACGGAAGGCGCTGAAGGTTGTGGCTGGCAGGGTATCAATCTCGGCAAAGATCGCGCGGTTGTCGTACTTCAAGCTCTTGAGGCGAGCCTGTTGGCGATCGAAGATCAACTCGGTCGATCCGGCACGCAAGGTAAGCAATTCACCCTCGCTGACACGAACCGTACCACGCGGTTTCACAGGTTGCTGTACCACCTCCAACTGACGATCGCAGAGCACAAACTGATCGTGTGCCACCTCGTGACCGGCCCCAGCCCACGGCGTCGCATGGCGCAAAACAACCGAGAGATTCAAACGGATATCATGCTCATCACTGGCGTACTTCGAGAGTGCCTTTCCGAAATTGATCATCGTCTCCTCCTGCTCACCGGGGTTGGGAGTCGGCATCTCAAAATCGCCCACGGCTACTTTACGACCGTCTACCAGCAAGCTCCACTTGCCGCTGTAATTCTCAAAACTCGTATGATGGTTGTGGTTCAACATCGAAAGACGGCACGTCGCACCCTCGAATTCGACCATCTTCATATAGACGGGCTGATAGACCCGCTTCACCTCGTCATACTTCGGACCATAGGTGCGATCGGCAAAGATCACACCATTCATGCAGAAGGCCTTCAGATTGGGCTGGTCACCAAAATCGCCTCCATAGGCCACCTGCATACGACCATCCGGCAAACGACGAGCAATACCCTGATCATTCCAGTCCCAGATAAAGCCACCTAACATACGGGGATGGCTGTAAATTTCGTCCCAATACTCCTGGAAGTTCCCCAAGGCATTACCCATCGAGTGGGCATACTCGCTCGTGAGCACCGGGCGATCATCGTTCGTTCGCTGTGCGATCGAGAGCAGACGCTCCCAGCGGGCATTCTCGGCACGCTCGGCATCAGTACCCTCGGGGATACCCGGATTCAGATAATCCTCCTGTACGCGGGGGTAGAAGCGGCTGATTACGTCCACCGTCTTCGGGTCGGGCTGGCCGTCCACACCCTGTGCGCCCTCGTAGTGCACCGGTCGCGTGGGATCGAAATCGTGTAACCAAGCCGATACGGCAGCGAAGTTCGGACCATAGCCACTCTCATTACCCATCGACCAAAAGACGATCGAGGTGTAGTTCTTATCGCGCTCGGCCATACGTACCGCACGATCGAGGAAGGGGGCATGCCATTCGGGGTTACTGGCCAGTTTACCACGCAGACCATGCTCCTCAATATCGGCCTCATCCATGACATACAGACCCAACGAATCACACAACTCATACCAACGCGGATGGTCGGGATAATGCGCCGTGCGTACCGCATTGATGTTGGCACGTTTCATCAACAGAATATCCTCCAACATACGCTCCTCGCTCATCACGCGAGCCGTCAGCGGATCGTGCTCATGACGATTCACTCCACGGAAACGAATCGGATGTCCGTTAATCAGTACCTGACCATGCTTAATCTCCACCGAGCGGAAACCTACTCGGTGCGTAGCACGCTCCACAACCTCACCAGCATCGTCGATCAACTCCATGTTGAGGGTGTAGAGGTAGGGCGTCTCGGCCGTCCACTGCTTCGGGGTCTCGATTTGGGCAACCATACGCCCCAACTTACGCGGACCGCGCTGCGGGAACCACTCATTCATGTTGGCCGCCTTGTTGTCCAGATCCAAAACCGGCTCGATCGGAATCTCCATTTCGGTCACTTGCACCCCTTCCGCATCCTGCAACGTGGCGCGGAAGCGATAACTTACGCCTCGCTCGGCGCGATAGACCGAAAATTCGGGATCAACCTGCAGCGTAAAGTTGCGATACTCGGCATCGGGCAGGGTACGCACCGTGAAGTCGGTCAGGCGGACATCTTCGGTGTGGAAGATCGTCACATCGCGGTGGATACCGCCAAAACGCCAAAAATCCTGATCTTCGAGGTACGAGCCGTCGCTATAGCGATAGACCTCGACGGCAATCTGATTTTCACCCCCATGGATATAGTTCGTAATATTGAACTCCGAAGGCTCCATACTGCCCTGCGAGTAGCCTACATATTCGCCATTGATCCAGACATAGAAGGCACTCATCACGCCATCGAAACGCAGGAAGGTCTGTCCCTGCTGCCAATCTACGGGCAAAGTAAAGGTGCGTCGATACTGTCCTACCGGATTACGCTCCTCGAAGGTGGTATATTTCTGCTTCGGCGTACCCATCACGCGCGGCGGATCGATCTTAAAGACATATCCGGCCGAGGCGTAAATCGGCGTTCCATAGCCATTTACCTCCCAATTGGCAGGTACTTTCAACAATGCCCAATCCCGATCATCCAGGTCGGTGCGATAAAATGCTTCGATGCGCAACGAAGGCTCCTTCACCCAATGAAAGCGCCACTCACCGTTGAGCGAAAGGGTACGATCGCCCGGCTGTTCGCCATAAGCAAAGAAGGCAGCACGAGCAGGCTCACGGTTGATCTGCAACACATGATGATTCTCCCACTCGGGCGTTGCAGCCCCGATGGGGAGTGCGAGCAACAAAGCTCCCAAAAAACCGATCAATCTCTTCATACGAAAATCGTTATTGTACATCGAGCGACTCAAAGCCGAGTCCCTCCATCTCGTCACCCGAGATAATTACACGATACTTACCGGCATTGATATAGCCACCCGAAGTGGTACTCAACACACGCCATTTTTCGCCCAGGTCGGGCAAGAGTATCTCCTGATCGCGCAATACTGCGCCGGCAGGATCGATCAACTGCATACGCAGCGGTACCTGACGACCCGTCAAATTCACATACTTAAAGCGGAAGGCATAGACCTGTGCCAAACCGGTCTGCACAGTCCACTCAATACGACCTGCGCCGCCCTCAAAGAAGACACCCTCCTTCTTGCGCAGCACCTCAACGTGGTGCTTACCCTCCACGGTGGCCTGCTCCGCTTCGTACGTGTCGGTCGGACGCGTCACGGGCTCAGCCGGCAAGAGTTCTTTCGGGGTCTTATCCATCACCTGCTTCTCGGCCTCGGCCCAGCTCCAGGTCGATGCCGGAAACGCCTCCACGCGAGCCTCGGCGTCGGTCGTCGCGATGGCAATGGCCGAAATGACAGCCTGACCGGCCTTCACCTCCGGGAAGTCGATCTTCAGCTCGCCACCCTTGGCCTCGGCCTCCACAACCACCTTCAGGGCCGTGTCGTGACCCTTCTCGGCCCAAATATCGAGGTCGTCAACTACCTGCTGACCATTCACGGCCACATCGAAGAGGCGCAACCCCTCGCAGTCAGTACCCCAACCGCCACCGGTGCCATGCCACGGCTCCACGAAGTAGAGCTCAATGCGATAGGTACCATCGGGCACTGCAAAGCGGCAGTTCAGCTTATGACGACCGAAGCGAAAGGTCTGGAAGAGTTTCCAATCACGCGTACCGCGAATCGGGTCGTACGTCACACGCTGACTGGCCAGGTAGGGCGAAAGACCCTCAAACTGCTCGCTCCACGAGTGCGAATATCGCTGATCGTCCGTATCCCACGTTTGGCCAAACTGATCCGTATAGCTATCACCACCGCAGTTCACGCGGTAGAGGTAGTTGTAGCCTGCCTCGCCCTGCGTGATGGGCGTCAGCTCGGTATAGAGTTGCTCGAAGTTGGGAGCTTGCTCCAGATTATTCAACACCAACACATCCTCGGCTACCGCCTTACCGCCGTAGTATCCCACAGCACGCAAGACGTTGTAGCGCACCTTGCGGTGCTCCCACGTAAAGTGAGTACCGATGCCGTGCTGCACCTTGCGACCCAGGAAGAGGGCCTTGTTATCCACCGCATCGTTGTAGAGCAACACCGAGTCGCAGTTCGAGTAGGCCTCGATCGTGGCACGACGCGGTGCTGTGAAACGGTCGGCCCAGGTGTGCGAAGTGAGGTAGACCATTGGATCGCGCTCGGGCGAGATGAAGTTCGCACGATACATATAATAGACATCGTTCGGCTCCTCCCACGGGGTTACCAGACCTTTATTATTAAAGGGACCCACCTTGTCGATCGTGCGGTAACCCTCCTCAGGCTGACGACGACCCGGGTTGTCGTGGCTCGAATAGATCCACTGATATTGGCCACAGAGGCGATCACGATTTTCATGCGCTAGGCGCACCTTGGTCTCCATGAGCTGCGTCATGCGGTTTTCGTTCCACGAGCCGGCCGGATCAAAGGCCTTGGGCTCTTCGTGGAAGCCCGTCGTACGCCAAGCACCATACTCGCCATTGAGCAGCTGATCCGGCTGCGAAAGCTCGTTGCCGTAGTTAAACAGATCACCACCATACGTACCACTCCAATTCTGCACCACGTTCCAATCCGTACCAACACCGCCATTGCAGGTCGTCACGGGACGCATCGTGGCACTCGTGGGGTCCATTTCGCGGATGATGGCCACACACTCCTCGGCAAAATCGCGCGGCAATACACTCTCATTCTGCAAGCCCCACAACATCACCGAAGGCGAATTGCGGCGCTCCTTCACCCAACGGCGAAGCATCGTCTTGAAGTTCGCTCTAAACTCCGGCGTGTCGTACCATACATGAGCCGAAAGCTGGGTCCAGAACAGCACACCATACTGATCCCAATAGTTCTGGTAATCGAGGTTGTGCGGCTGGTGTGCATCGCGGAAGGCGTTGAAGCCCGCCGCGCGCATCTGCTTCACGCGCGCCGCCACCTGCTCGTGCGAGAAGGCGTGGCTCTGACCAAACTGATGCTCATACTCGCAGACGCCGTTGATGAAGGTCGGTTTGCCGTTCACGTAGAAACGGTTGTCACCATCCTGACGGAATACGGGCCACGAGAAAGTACGGATACCATACGGAGTTACGATTTCGTCGGTCGTGCGCTTACCGCCATCACGCTTGATCATCGTCGAGAGCTTATAGAGATAGGGATCCTCAGGCGACCAGAGGTGTGCCTCTTCGACCATAGCAGTCTGCTGCACGGTTTTCGTCTCGCCCGCTTCGAGTGTCACCTCCTCCACCAGGCGGAAGACCTGACCTCCGAGGCGGTTGGCAAACTTATTAACCAACTGCACCGTCTCACGGGTCGAGCCGTAGTTCTTGATCTCGGTAGCGATATGGACGGTCTTATTATCCGTCTCGTTCCAGATGTGGACACCGAAGGGCTCGATGCGAATCTCGTCGGTCAGTTCCAGCTTCACAGGGCGGAAAATACCGAGCGGCTGCGAGCCTTCGCTGAAGCCTACCTCCGACGAACAACCACCACAGATCCAGGGCATATCGGCAATCAGTTCGGGATGTTCAGCCTTGACATGCAGTACATTTTCGCCCTCCTGCAGGGCCTCCGTCACGTCCAACGAAAGCACCGTACGGCCCGCCGGATGGCAACCCAACTCCTTGCCGTTGAGCGTGATCGTCGCATAGGTTCCTACACCCTCAAAGTGCAGGTAGGCACGCTTGCCGGTAAGCGAAGCCACCTCGAAGCGTTTCTCGTAGTGGGCCGTGCCGTGCAGGTTGCCGTGCAGCAGCTGGCGATAGCCGTAGTAGTCGTCCCAGTTGTGGGGCACATCGACCGTCAGCGGTTGTTGCTCCTTGCCCTCGAGCCAGGTGGTCCAACCCTTCTCGAGCTCGGTCACCTCGCGACGCTGCTTGCGGTCGGGTGCGGGGAAGTGCACCTTCGAACGACCCATCGGACGACTCGTAGCAACCGCGATACCGCGCTGCTCATCGTTATTTACCGCGCAATAGAAATGATATACCACGCCGTCGTGCTTCACCACAAAACTCTTATGGGCAAACATCTCGTCGTAGGGCTTGGTCGGATAGATCAGATCGGCACCCTGCCAATCGTCCCAGGTCACCAGGTCGTAGCTGCACGCAAAGGTGTTGTAGGCCATGTAGGGACGCGAGGGGTTGAAGGCCGAGAAGTAGAACATTACATACACATCGCCCATCTTCACGACCTGGGCATCACCCGTGATCGTACCCTGCGCCTCGTGCGAGAAGATCGGATTGCCCGCATAGCGCGTCCAATGCTTCATATCCTTCGACAGCGCGATGCCGATGCGCTCGCCCTTATAGCCCGTTTCGGGATTCTTCCCGCCGGCGTTATAGTACATCACGAAGGGGGCACCAAGGGTCTCGTTGCGATCCCAATAGACCATGCTCTTGTACTGCACCAGGCGCTCCCACCACTGCACATCCTCATCTTCGATCGAGAGGATCGGCCCCTTGGGTGACTGCCAATTGTGGGCCGTCGTAGGATCCTTCTTCGTCCAGGCCAGACCGATGTTGAGCGGCGCCTCGACTGCCTCATAGCCGCGACCTGCACCACCGATGTAGGTCATCCAACGGCGATTCTTAAACTCCTGCAACGCATACGAGCCACCCCACTCCATATCGACGAGCGACGGAAAGCCTCCGCGTTGGTTGAGATCCCAACCCGATTCGGGCCATTCGAGTACCTTGCCCAGCGTCTTCCACTCCAAGAGGTTCTCGCTCTCGGCCAGGTAGGTCTCATAACCGCGTCCATCTTTGGCACCCTTGCCATCGTAGAGGACATAGGTCATGTACCAACGACCGTTCTCGCGAAAGACAGTCGGGCAATCGATCTTGACCTTGTTGCTCTCGGGGGCAACCACCAGACCATATTTGTAAGGAGTACGCGCCTCCTCATAGACCTCGGCCATGCGCTCCTGCGAGACATGACGCTGAGCCGACAACGAGAAGGCACAGAACAGACCAAGAAGCAGCATCAAACATCGTTTCATAGGCGATATTATGTTGTTAAGGGACTGTCCAACAGATTCGTTGAACAGTCCTTTATTTTGCGGAAATTGTAAAACAAGCTGGATTTCAAGGGTTGCGAAGCCCGAAAAACCAGAGCATACCTGTCGTATGTGAGGATTTTGAGGGCGATTATAACGCAGAAATCACCTTGTTAGACAGCTTCCAGTGTAGTCAAATAATCAATTAGTAGAACAACCAATCGGGCGTATCGTCCGAACCGGCCAGACCCACGTTGCGGGTCTTTATCTCGTCCGACGTAAAGCCAGCAACGAGCAGGAAGCCACGCGGCAGCGTGAGCGAGTGCTCACCCGCCTCGAAGTGGTAGGCGTGGATGTTGGCAACACCCCAACCCTTCACCGTCACGGCATTCTGCAGCACGGGCTCGGCCTGACCATAGTCGTTGGCCGAAGCGTCGATTTCCAACTTCGGAGCCTGCGCAAAACGCTTGTTATCACCCTTGAAGTAACCCACCAGGAGCTTCACGGGCTGCGAGCAACTGAACTCGAAGGTGGTAGCCTCGGTACGCTTGGCCTCACCGTTGAAGACAAAGCCCTTCATACCCTCCAGCTCGGGGGCGATAGCCTCCACAACCAGCTCCTTGCGATCTACGAATGGCGAGATACCCTCAGCGTAGTTCACACGCTGCCAAGCGCCCTTGAGGGCCACCTCGACATTCTGGACGGGCAGGATCTCCACCTCAATCTGCTTGTTGCTGTTCTTCAGCAGCTCAGTGTTGGCCTTCAGGGCGGCCAACTCAGCCTCGAAGTGGGGCAGCAACTCCACCCAGGTCTTATTCTTGCCATCGCCACCGCTGATCGGAATACGACGCTGCTGGGTCTGCATACTGTTGGCATAGAAGTAAGTATCCTCGGTCAGCTTCACCAGCTCCTTGTACCACTCGACACTCTTCTCCAGGAGCGGAATAGCGGCATCGAGGCAGTTCAGATCCTTGCTCCACTGGTAGTTGAGCACCTCACGCGAGGCGAGTACCTTCCAATAGAAGGCATAGGCAAAGGCGCGGTAGCAATAGACGTCGTTCTTCAGACGGGCAAACTCGGCCTTGTTCGTACGGGGCTTTACGCGGTCAATCGCAGCCACAGCCTTGTCGCCATGGGCGATGCACTGCTCCACGATATCGAGCGGAAACTCACCGTTCTCGACGTGAGCCTCCTTCTTCCACTCCTTCTCAACCCACTCGATGAGTTTCTCACCGGCAGGGCCGCAACTCTCATAGAAGCCCGGGTAGACCGTATACTTATAAGGATTCACAAGCTGGCTGCAGAACATACCGAGCAGCAGTGTCTGGCGGTTACCCTCCGTGATACCGAAACGACGCAGCGTCTTGGGGGCAATCTCACCCATCTCCTCGTAAGCCTCGCGGATCGAAGCACCCTGCTTGGCGCTCACACCGTAGCACTCACCGAAGGTCTTGTCCCAGTAGGCGATCTCATCCGCGCGGTCGCGACGGCAATTCCAAGCGTAGCGACCCCACTGCTCATACCAAGCCCAATCGCGATCAAGTTGCAGCAGGCGCTCGCCATCGGCCGTCTTGTCGGCCGTGTAGGGCCAATCCCAATACGAAGCCTGCGGATAGAGGTGCAGAGCGTTGGCACCGTGCACGTCGTGCATGGCCTGCACGGTCTTCTGCGTAAAGTCGGGCGACGACCAGCGGAAGGGCTCGAGGTTGGCTAAAACGTGTACGTTCGAAATGTGGGTCGAACCCAGCGAACTGAGGTCCTTGTGGATCTCGCCCCACGGGCCACCCGGCGTATAGGTCGTCAGCGACTCGCCGTTGTACTTATGCATCGTGTAGAGGTTCTTGTAGATCGGCAGCGCTGCATCCATCACCATGCGGCAGTTCGTATCGTGTGCACGCAGTAGTACGGGAGGCTCATCCGTGCGACCCAGGGCATTCAGACCATCCTTCACGCCCGGCAGCACAACCTTCGTAAACCACTCCACGTCATCCTCATAGGTAGCCATCGCCTCACCCAGGCAGCAGAGCAGACCCACGTTCGGGTAGTTCTCCACAAAGGCGGCGATGCTCTTACGCGTATAATCGGCTACGAGCGGCGTAATCGGACGGTTACGATCCTGCGTCTTCATACCGTAGTGCTCGGCAAAGGGCTTCGAAAGGAGGATGTTGTAGAACATCTGAATCACGAAGATACCACGCTTCGAAGCCTCGTGCGTGATGAACGAGAACATCTCCTCGTTGAGCTTGAAGGTCTCCTCATCCACCTCCACGGCGAAGGGATAATCCTCCAGACGTACAAGCGATGCGAAGGGGTGACCGTTCCACAGATAAACCGAGTTCATACGGTTTACAACGAGCATATCGAGGTACTTGATCCACAGATCCTTGTCGTAGAACCAGGGGAAGTTATCGGGCGTGTAGGGATACTCATAGACCGTGCGACCGGGCAGGTAGTAGGTCTTCTGTACACCGATGCAGGTACCACGCAGCACCATCTCGGGAGCATCCTCCATCAGAGCGGGGGCATTGAGCTCACCCTCGGCCTCCAGGCGGTCGATCAGCTCACGGCAACCATACAGCAGACCGTTGCCATCGCAACCCGTCACCGTAATCGTCACGCCATCGTTCTCGATGCGGAAACCCTCCTTCTTCAGACCCTCGCCATTCAGGGCAAGAGCAATCGTCTGGTCGGCATTATCAGCCACCACATAACCATTGGCCTCCAGCGCCTGGGTCAGGTGCTCGGCGGCAAAAAGAGCTTGCTCGGTCGGATTCTCCGGCAGGGTGATCTTCACGAGCGGCTTGGCACAAGCGGTCATCATCACCACCGCCAGCGCAGCAACCAAAATTCGCGTCAAAAATTTCATATTCGTATCTTGTTAGTAGTTAATAATCTGCTCCTTGCCACATTCGATGCGGATCGGCTCGCCACCCGTCGGCAGGTAAAGCAAGCCCTCGCCCTCGGTGGCATAGACCGAAATCATCTGCTGGTCCATCTTCACACGGATCTCGCCGTTGGGGGTGGGAATCGTACCCTCCATCCACTCCAGGCCACCCAATGTAGGACGCACCTCATAGGTAGCATAACCCGCTGCAGTAGGCTTCACGCCGAGGTAGTAGCGGCCCAACAGGTAGATCGGGCTGGCACCCCAAGCGTGACATAGGCTCTTGCCGTAGGGACGGCCATACATGGCCAGGTGCTGCGTACCGCTCTCCGAGGGGTTATACTTCTCCCAGAACGAGGTGGCACCCTCGCGGAGCATGCCGCCCCAGTAGTCCTTCATCTCGCCCATCACCGCCTTCTGCTCACCCAACACGCAGAGTGCCTCGAGTTCGTAGAAGCGCATGTAAGGGGTCGTGATCTTCAGGATCTCGTCATTGAGCAACACCGACTGCTTGATCTGCTGTTGCTGCTCGGGCGAGAGGTAACCGAAGAAGGTGGCAAACATATTGGCATAACGGGTCACCGCCTCCGACTGAACACCCTCCACGCAGTTGTGGACCATCGCCTGCTTCGCTTCGTTCCAGAAGGTGGGCAGCAGCTTCTCGCGCAACGTGGCGGCCAACTGCTCGTAGGTGGCAACATCCTCCTCCACCTCGGCCAGGGCCGCACACAGCGCCATCGTCTCGAGGCTCTTGCAGAACAAAACCTGCTCGATGGCCAACTCACCCTTTTTATCGAGGTAGCCGTCGGCCCAATCGACAAAGACCCAGTCGCCCGTCATACCCTCGACCATGCCACGGCTGTTCGTGCGACCCAGGACATACTCCATCATGGTCTGCATGCGGGGATAGATCTGCTTCACGAAGGCCTTATCGCCCGTGTACATGTAGTAGTCGTAGATGCCGATAAACCAATAGAAGGTGTAATCCATGATCGTATTCGTGTGGGCCGTCACGGGATCTTTACCACGCAGCAGCCACGTCGTACGCTTCACGCACTCCGAATCGAAGAAGAGGTAGTAGTTCATCAAGTAGCTCTGCACCGCATCGCCACTCCAAACCCAACGGTCGCGCTTGATGCCGTCAATGAAGAACTCGCGCGTGGTGAGGTGCATCGTGTAGGCACCAATCTCCCAGATGCGGTTCAGCTCCTCGTCGTTCGACTTAAACGAGCCGCGATAGGTTACGGGTGCAAACTCATATTCGAGCGACACTCCCTCGAGCGAGACTCCCTCGCTCGTCACATAGACATAGCGTAGGGCCTTGCTGTTATCGAACACATAACGCTCCGTGCGGGCCACCGAGGCACCCGTTGCCAGGTCAGTAATCGTCTCTGCCGTGAAGGCGATACGATCCAGCGTCTCGCAAAATGCCTTATCCTGCGCCTCCTCGGGGCTCTCGCCGTAGTAAACAGCCACCTCGCCATTGCCCTCGGCACCCTCCAAAACCAGGTAACCGAAGGTCTCACGACCAAAGTCATAGAGCTTGCCACCGGCAACCTCCTCGACCGCCACCGCAGCAAGCGGCTCACGGCACAGTTTATAGGCCGAAGGACGCTCCTCGGCGCCAAAGTTCCAGCTTCCGGCCTGTTGGTAAATCGTCGCCGACGTATCGCTGGCCTTGCCGCTCTCGTCGATCCACTCCTTATCCTCGAAGGTCACGCGCCACGAGCTGTCGCTCTTTACCGTGGCACCCTCCACGAAGAGTGCCGGGGGCGTAGCCTGATTCCACACCTTGATATTGAGGTTGTGGCGACCTGCCGGCAGCAGGAAGCGCGACGGCATACCGAACTGCAACTTGCCGTCGAGTTTGATATTGAAGATACCCTCGGCGGCGATCGAAATCTCCTCCGCCTCGGCCAACTCAACCACGGTCGAGAACTCGACAGTCACGAAGTGCGAGTCGGTCTTCCAAAACGGGGGGAAGAAGGCACCGCGCTCCGTGCGACGGTTGTTCATCTTGTTGCCGAGCCAAATCTCATAGTCGCCCGGGTACCAGATCCAGGTTGCTTTAGAAGTCATCGCCATAACGCTCACGGGTAATTTGCTCCAACGACTTACCACGCGTCACCGGTGCGCCAATCGTACCGATCAACAGCGAGATCACGAAGAAGATCAACATAATCGTAGCGGCCAAGGTAAAGCCCTGACC
This sequence comes from Alistipes sp., assembly GCA_017547175.1. GTDB lineage: Bacteria > Bacteroidota > Bacteroidia > Bacteroidales > Rikenellaceae > Alistipes. The sequence goes on from JAFYQI010000008.1 coordinate 183,175, forward strand.
CTCGTTGCCATAAATGTAGACAAAGACCAGACCCCACACGGCCGAAAGACCGCGTACGACAAAGAACATGACACCCTGAGCAGCGGCACGATACTTCGCCGGGAAGAGTTCCGAAGCCCACAAGGCATAGAACGACTGCACCGAAACACCGGCCTGCAGACCCCACAACAGGGTAAAGAACAGAAGACCCGAGAGGCTGTTGATGCCCAGGAAGATCACAATCACCCAGGCCAGCACACCGAAGCTCACACCTGCGGCATAGAGCCAACGCTGATTCACGCGATCGACGATGAGCGAGAAGATGAAGGTCGTCAGGATGATGATCACCCACTGACCGGCAGCCAAGAGGTTGGCATACTCATTTGACAGACCACCAGCCGTCTCATAGATGTGGGGCTGGAAGAAGCCCATCACCGAGCATACAAGATTCCACGTGAGGTACATACCGGCCAGGAAGAGCATTGTCTTGATGTTCGTCTTGTTCGTGAAGAGCTTACCAAACGAGGCAAAGACACTGCCTGCCGAAGGGGCCTTCTCGGCCTCGGCTTTTGCGGCCTTCCACTCAGCCGACTCATCGAGCTTACGCTGCAAGTTCCAGGCGATGAAGGCCACCACAAAGAGCGAAGCAAATACGATACGGCTCGAGAATACGTGCAGGGCCGAGCCCTCAGCACCGAACCAGCCGCCTACACACTCCGTGAGACCATACAGCAGACCACCCGACGACTCACCGACGGCGGGGGCCAACAACGTACCCAGCACCAGAATCATCAGCGGACCGATACCCCAAGCCATTTGCGAGATAGCGATGTTACGACCACGGTTACCCACCTCCGAATTCTCCGAGATGTAGGTCCACGATGCGGGCACACCCACACCGACCGAGATACCCGTCACGAGGAAGCCCAGGAGCAGCATCGGGAAGTTGATCGAACACATGATCAGCGCCACACCCACCATGTAGATCAGCATGTTGTAGGTGTAGATCATCTTACGGCCATATTTGTCGGCCAGGAAACCGCCGATGATGGCGCCTATAGCGGCACCGAGGCAGTTGGCAGAAATGGCATTCAGCCAACCGAGGTGACCCTCCGTGAGGCCTAGATACTGCTGCCACAGGGTCAAACCGCTGGCACCGGCCACAATGGCACCGGCATCAAGGTAGTTGGTCAAAGAGACCGCAAGGGTACTCTTCAAAGAGCTTTTTGTTGTACTCATATCAGGTTAGTTTTTTTAAATTATTCCGTACAGATTAAAACCGCCAATTTGTGCGACGAGCGTGCTGTATGGCTTGCGATGCGCCCGAAACCGTCGCATACCGAGGCATGTGAGGATTTCGGGCTCAAGTTGTTCGTCGCAACAGCGCGTTCAAACAAATTTAGCGGGCAAGCGGCATCCAAACCGTCATCTCGGAGTGGTCACGATTACCCCATGCAAAGTAGGGAATCAGGCGAATCTTCACCTCGCCGTCAGCCTTGCCCACCTCGCGATAAAGGGTATCTTCCCACGAATTCTCCTCTATCAAACGCGCCGTACCCTCCAGGGCTACCATCTTCGAGCCTTCGATTTCGTAGGGAACTGCCACGAACTGAATATTACTCGGGATTAGCACGTTGTCAATCTTCTTACCGCCCTCGATATCACAACTCTCGAGACAATACACCAGCGGGCCGCGCTTAACGACCGTCTCGTTGCGACTCTCCTCCACCAGCGGATTCGACTCAAGCAACTTCACGCGCATCTCCAGGTCGAGCTCAACGCGATCGCCTTTCTTCCAGGTGCGCTCAATGCAGGCATAGGTGTTGGCCTTCGTTGCCACCTCGACCGGCTGACCGTTTACCTTCACCGTGGCGTTGTCGCACCACTCGGGGATACGCAGGTAGAGTTTCATCGTACTCTTCTTGGCAATCTCGGCCACCTCCAGCAGGATCTTGCCGTCGTAGGGGTAACCCGTCTTCTGCTGCACCACGAAGGGCTTGCCGGCATAGGTTGTCGTCAGCTCACTCTCGCCATAGAGGTTGCACCAAAGGGCATCCTCCGACATTGTGTAGGCGTAGTTCTGTGCCTCGCAAATCGTACGGAGCGTATTGGGCGGGCAGCAGTTGCAAAGCGAGATATACTCCTCACGGATCTTCGACCAACGCAGCGTATAGGGCAGGTCGTGGCTCAGACGCAGGGGGTTGGTGTAGAAGTAGTGCTTACCATCGAGGCTTACACCGCTCAACACACTGTTATAGAGGGCCGTCTCGACAATCTCGGCATACTTCGCATCACCCGTCGATTGCAACATGCGCCAGTTAAAGAGCATGTTACCGATGTTGGCGCAAGTCTCGTTATGAGCGGTCGACTGCGGCAACTGATAGGGACGACCATAGCTCTGGTGCACCTTCTGAATCAGGTCCGGATCGTACACCGTACCGTCGGGCGACGTACCATCATAGAGAGCACCGCAAGCGCCCGTCACATACATCTTGCGCGTCACGATATCCTTCCAGATGCTCGTCAGATTCTTCATCAACTGCTCCTCGCCGGTCTCGGCAAACACATCAGCCACACCGGCATAGAGGTAGTTGGCTCGAACAGAGTGGCCCATGGCGTTATACTGCTCACGGAAGGGGATGCGGTCCTGGTTGTCGTCCGTACCATTCTCCACCATACCACGAATATCGATCAGACTCTTCGAGAGCTCCAGGTAACGCGGGTTACCCGTCGCACGATACATCTCCACCACGCCCATGTAGTGCGAGGGGCAGATGGCGTTGCGCGCCAACTCGGCCGAAGCGGTCTCGTAGAAATGGCAAAGGAAATCCGTAGCTTTGATCGCAGCATCAAAGAGCGTGCGCTTACCCGTAGCTCGGTAGTGCGTGATACCGGCCATCATCAGGTGACCCAGGTTATAGGTCTCAAAATTCAGGCGGTTGGCAAAAGCACCCTTCTCATCGGCACCACCCACCTTCGTACCGATGGCCTGCTGCGGCGCGTGGCTGTGGGTATCGATACCCTTGTTGCGCTCGTCGATAATCACGGGGGTATGGATATAACCATCCTCACGCTGAGCCTTTACGACCTGCTCGATGAAGGTATCCATAATCTGATCCAACTCGGGATCTTTCGTGATGGCATAGACCGCTGCCACACCCTCCATCCACTTGTACATGTCGCCATCGTGGAACGGAGGACCCGAGTGGTGACCATCGCACGTGCCGGCTGCAATCTCGAAGTTACGGAAGCCGTGCGAGATTTCAGGAGCCTGCCAGATTTTCCACATATGCTGCACCGAGGTTTTGCTGTAAACATCGAAGCGCTCACCCCAAAAGCCACCGGTCCAACGCACGGCACCCAAAGGCACATTGGCCATCTTGGCATAGCGGCTCTGTCGCATATCCGTCAAGCCAGCCGTCGAGGCCTCTTGGGCCGTCGCCGAAAGCGCGCTCAGCGCGATGGCTGCCGCTACAAAAATTCCAAAAAATCGTCTTATCATAGGTTTGTTGTTAATTAGTATTCGTTCATAATAACAAATATACATGATAATTTTTAATATTTTGCCCTTCGGCTCAAAAAGCGTAAAAAAAAAGGCAATATTTTATAGCTAAATCCAACTTTTATCACTAATTTCGTCTGATGTTGAAATTGGGGTAATGTACCCGTGCCAAAAACGGCCAAAACAACACAACCAAAGCGACGGAAAACGAAACAAAATTAACAATAAAAAACTACGAAACAATGATGAATGTATTGAAAAAAGCGGCTCTGCTGTTCGGAGTGTTGACTCTCGCAGGAACGACTTCCGCTCAAGAGACCGATCGCATCCACTACACGGGTAGCGAGCTCTCGAATCCCAACATGCACGACGGTGCACTATCGCCTGTGGTGGGTGTCCACAACATCCAAACCATGCGTGCCAACCGTCACATGGGCCACACGACCAACGGCAACGGTTGGACCTACAACCACCAATCGATGATGGCCTATTGGCGCGGTTCGTTCTACATGCACTACCTCTGCGACCCCGTTGACGAGCATGTTCCCCCCTCGATGACCATGATTCAGCGTTCGAAAGATGGCTACACCTGGACCAACCCCGAGGTGCTCTTCCCCATCTACCGCATTCCCGACGGCTTTACCAAAGACGGAACGGTGGTAGCAAAAGACATGGATGCCATCATGCACCAGCGTGTCGGTTTCTTCGTATCGAAGTCGGATCGCCTGCTGGCCATTGGCAACTACGGCATTTCGCTCTTCCCGAAAGATGATCCGAACGATGGTAACGGTATCGGCCGTGTAGTACGCGAGATCTATGAGGACGGTACGTTCGGTCCGATCTACTTCATCTACTACAACCACGCCTTCAATGAGAAGAACACCCACTACCCCTACTATACCCGCTCGAAGGACAAGGGATTCCGCGAAGCTTGCGAAGAGTTGCTCGCCAGCCCGATTCAGCGCATGGGTTGGGTCGAGGAGGCCGATCGCGAAGATCCGATCATTCCGCTCAACAAGATCTACAAGGCCTTCTGTAGCTACACGCTCGACGACGGCCGCATCGTATCGCTCTGGAAACACGCCTTGACTTCGATCTCGAACGACGGCGGCAACACCTGGGCTGAGCCGATTGCTCGCGCCAAGGGTTTCGTGAACAGCAACGCCAAGATCTGGGGACAGCGTCTTTCGGATGGCAGCTTTGCCACGGTTTACAACCCCTCGGAGTTCCGCTGGCCGTTGGCCATCTCGCTCTCGAAAGATGGTTTGGAGTACACAACGCTGAACCTGGTTTATGGCGAAGTTCCCCCGATGCGCTATGCCGGTCAGTACAAATCGTTTGGCCCGCAGTACGTACGCGGTATTCAGGAGGGCAACGGCATCCCCGAGGATGGTGATCTGTGGTTGACCTTCAGTGTCAACAAGGAGGATATGTGGGTTAGCCGCATCCCCGTTCCCGTGCAGCAGCACGCTACGGCACACGCAAACGACAACTTCGCAGATTACAAAGAGTTGCGCGACCTGAAGACCTGGAACCTCTACTCGGGTCTCTGGGCTCCCGTATCGCTCGACGGCAAATGGCTCACCCTTTCGGATAAAGACCCCTTCTTCGATGCAAAGGTAGAGCGCAAAATTCCCGCTTCGCGCCTCTTGACGGTTGAGTTCGACCTCATGGCTGAGCAGAACGACCACGGCCACCTCGAGATCGAGTTTGTGGACGAGGACGGTACGGCATGCGCCCGCATCGACCTAACTGATCAGGCCGAGATGCGCTCGAAGGGTGGTGCCCGCTACGGTCGCGTGATGTCCTACGAGCCAGGCAAGAGCTACCGCGTAAAGGTTGACATCACACTCGACGATCGCAACTCGACGGTTTACATCGACGGTCAGAAGCGCACAACCCGCATGCTTTTTGCCCCTGTGAAGGCGATCGAGCGCGTGGTTTTCCGCACTGGTGAGCGTCGCCACTTCCCCACCGTTGACACCTGGGCAGACCAGTATGTCGATCTCCCCCACGGCAACGATTCAACCACCATGGCGACCTTCCGCATCGCCAATTTCCGCACCTCGTCGGCTGACGCTAATGCCTCGGCTTCGGTGCTGAATTACAAGGACTTTGAGCACTACATAACGCTCTTTAACGAGTCGGAGGATGAGAACATAGCCCAGGCTATCCCCAACAGCGAGGCCTCGGCTTGGATGGAGAAGAATATCCCCCTATTCGAGTGCCCGCAGCACAACTTCGAGGAGATGTTCTACTTCCGTTGGTGGACGCTCCGCAAGCATATCAAGGAGACCCCCGTGGGCTACGGTATGACCGAGTTCCTGGTGAATCGTTCGTATGCCGATAAGTACAACCTGATCGCCTGCGCCGTGGGCCACCATATCCACGAGAGCCGCTGGTTGCACAACGACGAGTACCTCAACCAGATTCTCCACACCTGGTATCGCGGTAATGAGGGTGGCATGATGGCCAAATTCACAAAGTTCAGTTCGTGGAACCCCTGGGCTGTTTATAACCGCTACCTGGTAAACATGGATGAGGCCTACCTGAAAGATCTCTACAAGGATCTGAAGGAGGAGTACAAATATTGGGAAGATACGCATCGTCTGCCCGATGGTCTCTACTGGCAGGAGGATGTCAAGGACGGCATGGAGGAGTCGATCAGCGGCGGCCGCAAAAAGCAGTTCGCCCGCCCAACCATCAACAGTTACATGTATGGTAACGCCAAGGCGCTGGCCGAGGTGGCCCGCATCGTGGGCAACGAGGCCGACGTAAAGACCTACGAAGGTAAGGCTGATGAGATTAAAGATCTGATCTACACGAAACTGTGGAACGAGGAGCATGCCTTCTTCGAGACGCGCCGTGCCGACACGCTGAGCTGCGTACGCGAGGCCATTGGTTACATTCCCTGGTATTTCAACCTGCCCGAGAAGAAGCACCACCACGCTTGGTTGCAGATCAACGACGACAAGGGCTTCAACTCGCCCTATGGTCTGACCACCGCCGAGCGTCGTCACCCCGAATTCCGTACACACGGCGTTGGCAAGTGCGAGTGGGACGGCGCTATTTGGCCCTTCGCCTCGGCGCAAACGCTCACCGGCCTGGCCAACTACCTCAACACCGAGAGCGATCCCGTAGTTACGAAGGATAGCTATTTCCGCCACATGGAGCTCTATGTCGAGTCGCAGTACCACCGCGGTCGCCCCTACATTGGCGAGTACCTCGACGAGGTGACCGGCTACTGGCTCAAAGGCGACCAGGAGCGTGCCCGCTACTACAACCACTCGACCTTCAACGACCTAATGATCACGGGGCTGGTGGGCCTTCGTCCGCGTGCCGACCGCACCTTGGAGGTCAACCCGCTGCTGCCCGACACGGAGTGGGATTGGTTCTGCCTGGATAATGTACGCTACCACAATCACATCATCACCATTATTTGGGATCGTCACGGCGACAAATACCACCAGGGCAAGGGTCTGACGCTGCTCGTGGATGGCAAGAAGGTGGGCAACCGCCCGACGCTGGGTCGCCTGGTTTGCGAAGACGTATTGTAAAAAAATGAAGAAATTCTGGCGAAAGAATTGGCGGCACATCCTCTTTGCGGCCGTATGGGGAGTGATTGCAGGAATCATTCTGTGCCCCCACGTGCGCGTAACTGAAACCACCTGCGACTTCCAAAGCGCACCGCTTTTGGTCGAGCAGACTACACCCCGTTTCGGGTGGCAGTTACAAGGCAGGCAGGGGCATGGGGTCATGCAGTTGGCCTACGCCATCGAGGTTGAAGACGAGGCTGGGCACCCGGTGTGGCAGACGGGAAAAGTGGCTTCCGACGAGAGCCAACTCATCAGCTACGCAGGAGATGCGCTGCAACCCCTCACGGCTTATCGCTGGCGCGTACGGGTGTGGGATGCGAAGGGTAACGAGTCGCAATGGAGCGCTTGGAGCCACTTCCGCATGGCACCCGACACGGAGTGGATGGATGCCGACTGGATCGGCGCTATCAGCTATGCCGATGCCCGCATGCCCGAGGGTCGCAAATTCCACGGTAGCGAGCTAAAAAAGCCAGAGGTGCGTGCAGCCTGGGAGGCAGTTGATTCGCTCGCCTGGCGATCAATTCTCGTACGCAAAGAGTTTACGGCCAACAAACGCATTGAAGAGGCTACCGTCTATGTCTGCGGTTTGGGCCATTACGAACTATCGATCAACGGCCAAAAGGTGGGCGATGGGGAGTTCACACCCCTTTGGAGTGAATACCATAAAACCATCTATTACAACGCATTTGATGTTACGGAGCAACTCCAAAGAGGGGCAAATGCCGTGGGTGTTCTGCTTGGCAACGGATTCTACAACATTGCCGACCGCACACGCTACCGCAAGCTCCAAATCGGATTTGGCCCTGAAACGCTCAATCTCAAGCTCCGTATCCGTTACACGGATGGAACGGAAGCGGTCATCAAGAGTGACAGCACGTGGCATTACGACCTGAGCCCGATCACCTTCAACACCATCTACGGCGGCGAGGATTACGATGCCCGCCTGGAGCAGGAGGGGTGGAACGAGGCCGGATTTGATGCCTCAACCTGGCAACCGGTAGTGGTGCAGGAGGCCCCCAAGGGTGTACTACGCCCCCAGCAGGCTCCGCCCGTCAAGATCATGCAGCGACACGCTATCAAGGAGGTGCACAAATTAACCCCCGACGAGGTTGAAAAGGCAACCGTGCAGACCAAGCGCACGGTGGACAAATCGGCTATTCTGCTCGATATGGGACAGAATTTGGCTGGGTTCCCCGAGATTACCGTTTCGGGCGAGCGAGGGCAAAAAATCACCCTCGTAGTAGCTGAAGCCAAGACCGATTCGAACGCCACGCAACAGCGTCAAACGGGCCGCCAACACTACTATACCTATATATTAAAGGGCGATCCGCACGAAACATGGCATCCACGATTCTCCTACTACGGATTTCGTTACATCCTACTCGAAGGGGCCGTATTGAAGGGGATGGAGAATCCCGACAACCTACCCGTTGTCGACGAGATTCAGTCTTGTTTCGTACACTCCTCGGCTGCCGATGTAAGTTCGTTTGCATGCGACAGTGAGGTATTCAACGCGGCTCACCTACTGATTCACAATGCAGTTCGCAGCAATATGCAGGCCGTCTGGACCGACTGTCCCCACCGCGAGAAGCTCGGCTGGCTGGAACAGGTGCACCTCAACGGTCCGGGACTGCTGTACAACTACGACCTTACGACCTACCTGAAGAAGGTCATGCGCGACATAGCCGACTCGCAACGCGAAGATGGCATGATCCCCACCACCGCCCCCAACTACGTAATCTTCGAGGGACCGGGCATGGACGATTTTGCCGACTCGCCCGAGTGGAGTATCACCTGCATCATGGCCCCCTTCATGTATTACGAAGCATATGGGGATGACAGTCTGATTCGGGAGTACTACCCCGTAATGCGACGATGGGTCGACTACCTCACCTCGCGCGCCGAGGGTCACCTGATTGACTTCGGTCTGGGTGATTGGTACGACTATGGTGATTTCCGTGCCGGATTCTCGCGTAACACGCCTATCGGATTGGTTGCCTCAGCCCATTACTACATGGCCGCGCACCACCTGGCTCGCGCTGCCACGATGGTGGGCGAAACAGCCGATGCAGCGCACTACAACGCCCTCGCGGAGCAGATCAAAGAGGCCTTCAATACCTGCTATCTCGACCCCGAGACGAACCAATATGGCACGGGCAGTCAGTGCAGCAACTCACTGCCGCTCTTCCTCGACCTAGTGCCGAGCGAGCGCCGTGAGGCCGTCTTGCAAAATTTGGTTGCCGATATCGACGCGCACAACACCCGCCTGACGACGGGCGATGTAGGTAACCGTTATCTCTTTCAGACGTTGGCACGTAACGGTCTCAATGAGTTGATGTGCGCCATGCACAACCACTGGGAGGCCCCGGGTTACGGCTTCCAGCTACAATACGGTGCTACGACCCTCACCGAGCAGTGGGATCCGCGCCAAGGCTCGTCGTGGAATCACTTCATGATGGGCCAAATTGACGAGTGGCTCTTCCGCTCGCTATTGGGAATCGCTCCCGACACCGAGGGTAAGGGATACCAACAGATCACCATTGCGCCCCAACCGGTAGGAGACTTAAAGTGGGCCAAGGGATCGGTACAAACTCCGTATGGCCAAGTGGAAGTTGCATGGAGTCACGAGGAGCGCGATTTCCGACTCGATATCACGATCCCGGCCAACTGCCGCGCCTCAATCCTGCTACCAAACGAAAATCAGGCTCGGGAGGTTACAGCCGGCAACCATACCTTTACGAAAACTTTGTAAGCGATGAAACGACTATTGTTTTTGCTGCTATTGCTGACCGTTAGTTCGGCATACGCTCAATACGACTACGAAGCGACCCACCGTAAATCGCTCGATCAAGTGATCCGCGAACTCTCGGAGCGTTTCCAAACGCGCCTGAAGGTGGAGGTTGACACGGTTGGTAAGTGGGTTCCGCAGGCCGATTCGCGCATCCGCCCCTACTCGATCGAGGAGTCGCTGAACAACGTGCTGACACTCTTCAACTACAAGATTGTCAAGCAGAATCCGCGCTACTACAAGATCAAGCCCTATGAGCCGCACCGCCGTCTACCTGAAGAGGGAAAGCGTTTGATCGACTACCTCACGGCTGTCCACTACCAAAACGACACGGCCGCCTCAACGCGATTACAACGCGTGCAGGAGGAGGCCTTCGCCATCATCGATCGCGAGATCAACGAATTGCGCGCATGGACTGTTTCGAATGCCGAACCCAAGCTCACGAAGAAGCGCACCTATAACGGCTATACGGTACAGAATTTCTGCATTGAGACTCTGCCTGGGCTCTACCTGTGCGGTTCGATTTATGCTCCGCAGCGTAAGCTCAAAAAAGGGGAACAACTACCCTTGATTCTCTCCCCCGACGGACACACATCGCGCTACATCGAGGAGACGCAGCTCCGATTGGCCACTTGGGCCCGCATGGGAGCCGTTGCCATCGGTTACGACCTGGTTGGTTATGGGGAGTCGGCCCTGCAGTTGGGCGAGCAAGTACACCACTCAGTGCTTGCGCAACAGATGCAGTGGATGAACACGCGCATACTCTTGGAGTGGATGCTTTCGCGCGAGGAGATCGACCCGACCCGCATCGGTCTGTGCGGTGCTTCGGGTGGCGGTACGCAGACGATGCAAATGGGCGTTGATCCGCGCTTTACGGCCATCTGTCCCGTCATCAGTCTCTCCTCCTACTTCGATGGCGGCTGTCCTTGCGAAAGCGCCATCTACCTCCCGGCCGCAGCTAACGGCACATGCAATGCCGAGTTGGCCGCCGTACACGCTCCGCGACCGCTGGGTGTAGTATCGGATGGCAAAGATTGGACCGCCCACGTTCCCGAGATTGAGGAACCGTTCCTACGTCACATCTACCGACTCCACCAAGCCGAAGAGCAACTTGCCTTTTATCACTATCCCAACGAGGGTCATGATTTTGGGCCCAACAAACGCCAAGCCGTTTACGACTTTTTCGGTCGGGTCTTCCACCTCGACCTGCATCAAGCCGACGAGCAGTTTGTCACGATCGAATCCGTTGCTCAGTTGCGCTGCTTTGGTGCAAACGGAGAGTTGCTACCCGAAGAGGCCATACGCAGCATCGAGCAGTTGCCGATGTATGCCCGCGAACGCGCCAAATCACTGCGATGAAATAATTTACACCAATCTATAACATGAAAAAACTGATTCTATTAGCATGTCTGCTCGTGATGCAGTTCGCGAGCCTGGCACAAAACCGCTACGAAGAGCAATTCACCCGTCCGCTGGATGAGGTGCTGAAGGAGGTAGCCGAGCGCTTTGAGGTCAAGATCAAGGTAGACGCCCCGACGCAAGGGCTGATGCTCCCCTATGCCGACTTCCGCGTACGCCCCTACTCGATCGAGGAGACGCTCCATGCACTGCTGTGGCCCTTCGATCTGACCTTCTCGCAAACGGGCGAGAAGCAGTACGCCGTAAAACCCTTCGAGTACTATCGCCGCACGCCGGCCGATGGCGCGAAGATGGTCAACTACCTCCTCTCGCTCTACACCGACCGCGCAACCTTTGAAGAGCGTGCTGCGGTCATTCGTCGCGAGGTGCGCGAAAAGTTGGAGGTGGATGCCCTGCTTGCCAAGCGTGTAGCTCCGAACCCAATCCTTTCGAAAGTGCGCAAATACGACGGTTACACGGTGACGAATTTCGCCCTAGAGACCCTGCCGGGCCTCTACGTCTGCGGCTCGATCTACGCCCCCGCCAAGAAGGGCAACTACCCCGTGATCCTCTGCCCCGTGGGCCACTTCAATACGGGTCGCTACCGCGAGAGCCAGCAATTGCGCATGGCCACCTTTGCCCGCATGGGTGCCATTGCCGTTGACTACGATATGTTCGGTTATGCCGAGTCGGAGTTGCAGGTTTCGAGCGCCGCTCACCGCACCCCCTATGGTGGCACGATTCAGATCATGAACGGAATCTCGATTTTGGACTACATGGCTACGCGCGCCGATGTGGACATGACGCGCGTGGGCGTTACGGGCGCCTCGGGTGGTGGTCAGCAGTCGGTCGTACTGACCGTTGTGGATGACCGTTTCACGGCACTCTGCCCCGTAGTGAGCCTCTCGTCGTGGTTTGACGGCGGTTGCCCCTGTGAGAGCGGCATGCCTGTTACGTTGGCTGCCGAGGGTACGTGCAATGCCGAGATGGCCGCCATCTTTGCTCCGCGTCCGCTCTGCGTGATCTCCGATGGTAAGGACTGGACGAAGAGCGTTCCGACGGTCGAATATCCCTATTTGGAGCAGGTCTATGCGCTCTGTGATGCAAGCGACAAACTCGAAAATGTACACCTAGCCACCGAGGGTCACGACTACGGTCCCTCGAAGCGCCAGGCCGCCTACGCCTTCTTTGCCAAGAGTTTCTGTCTCGACAGCTCGAAGATTGACGAAGAGAAGGTGACGGTTGTTCCGTTCGAGGTACTTCACTCATTTGGCAAAAAGGGTGAGCTGATGCCCGAGAATGCCATTCGTTCGGTTAATCAGCTGGCCCCCTACTTCGGCAAAGACCGCGTACGTGCCGCTGCTGCCGATGAGGCGGTCTATCGCAAGTCACAGGAGATTATCGCCAAGCTCAACCTGACGGACGAGCGCGCCATCAACGTTGCCACGACGGCCGTCTATAACCACCGCCGTGCCGTGCGCGATTGGCACAACGCCCACCCCTACACCACCATCCCCGAGATTGATCCCGCGAGCGGTCGCAAGCTCTCGAAGGTCGAGCGCGAGATGTTGGCCGACCGCACAATTCCCATCAAGGAGCGCGAGCGTCTGATGAAGGGACTCAAGAGCGTACTGACCACCGAGCAGATCGAGCAGGTATTTGACGAATACACCGTGGGCAAGGTGGCCTTCACGATGCAGGGCTACCGTTCGATCGTGCCAAACATGACAGCCGAGGATGAGCAGATTCTGCTCGGCCACCTCAAGCAGGCCCGCGAGGAGGCGATCGACTGCAAGTCGATGAAGGCCATTTCGCAGGTCTTCGAGATCTACAAGACCAAGTGCGAGCAGCACTTCACCAATACGGGTCGCCCCTGGCGTGAAATGTTCAAGGCCTATGTCGACAAGCGCAATGCCGAGAAGAAGGCCAAGAAGGATGATGAGAAGTACATCGCCCGCAGTACCGATATCGTGGCAGCATTGAAGCTTGACGAAGAGCGCGCTGCCCGCGTGACGAAGCTGGTGAAGGCCCATCGTACGGCGGTTGTAGAGTGGCACAACGCCCATCCCTACACCTCCTATCCCGAGATTGATGCCAAGACCGGCCGCAAGCTCTACGACGTGGAGCGCGAGATGTTGGCCGACCAGCAGATTCCCGCCTCGGTACGCAAAACGCTGCTCAAGGGGCTCAAGCGCGAGAAACTGACCCAGGAGCAGATCATCCAGTTGTGGGACGGCTACACGATCGGCAAGGTAGAGTTCACCATGCGTGGCTACTATGCCATCATCCCCGACCTGACGGAGAAGGAGGCAGCTACATTGCAGAAGTACCTCGAGCAAGCCCGTGAGGAGGCGCTTGAGTGCCGCCGCATGAAGGGTATCTCGCAGGTCTTCGAGGTCTACAAGACCAAGTGTGAGCAGTACCTCATTGCCGGTGGTCGTGATTGGCGTGCGCTCTTCAAGGCCTACGTCGATAAGCGCAATGCCGAGAAGGCTGCACAGAAGGCTGCCGAAACAAAGAAATAGCAATTATATTAACCAATAAAAACAAGTAAAGATGAAAAAACTGATTGCATTGCTCAGCCTCGTTGTGCTGGCTGTAAGTTGCGCTCCTCAGACGGAGCAGGCCGAGAACAAACTGCCGTGGGAGAACGGCAAACTCGTTGTGTCGGAAAATGGTCGTTTCCTGCAGCACGAGAATGGTACCCCCTTCTTCTGGTTGGGTGAGACGGGCTGGTTGCTGCCCGAGCGTCTGACGCGCGAGGAGGCTATCTACTACCTCGACGCCTGCGAGAAGGCCGGTTACAACGTCGTGCAGGTACAGACCATCAATGGTGTACCCGCCACGAACGCCTATGGTAAGCTCTCGCACCCGAACGGCTACGACTTCTCGGTGATCGAGAACGAGGGCGAGAACGGCTACTGGCAGAACATGGACTACATCATGGAGGAGGCCGGCAAGCGCGGCATCTACATCGGTATGGTCTGCATCTGGGGTGGTCTGGTAAAGAAGGGTCTGATGAACCCCGAGGAGGCCAAGGCCTACGGTGAGTTCCTGGCCAATCGCTACAAGGATACGCCGAACGTAATCTGGTTCATCGGTGGCGACATCAAGGGTGATGTGGAGCCCGAGTCGTGGGAGACGCTGGCTCGCACCATCAAGTCGATCGATCAGAACCACCTGATGACCTTCCACCCCTTCGGTCGCACCTCGTCGGTACGTTGGTTCCACAACGCCGAGTGGCTCGACTTCAACATGTTCCAGTCGGGTCACCGCCGCTACGACCAGACGCGCGGTGATGGCGACGACACGGCTCAGGCTTCGGTAGCCGAGGACAACTGGCGCTATGTAGAGGAGGGTCTGGCACTCGAGCCGAAGAAGCCCATCCTCGATGGTGAGCCCTCGTATGAGGAGATTCCGCAGGGTCTGCACGATCCCTCGGAGCCCTGGTGGAAGTCGCACGACGTACGTCGTTACGCCTATTGGTCGGTATTTGCCGGTGCCTTTGGTCACACCTATGGCCACAACTCAATCATGCAGATGCACAAGGGTGGCGACAAGCCGGGTGGTTATGGTGCCATCAAGTCGTGGAAAGAGGGTCTTGAGGATCCCGGTTTCAACCAGATGCAGTATCTGAAGAAGCTGATCGTTACCTTCCCCTTCTTCGAGCGCGTAGGTGATCAGTCGATCATCGCCGGCGAGCATGGTTTCCGCTATGATCGCGCCATTGCAACGCGTGGTGAGGACTACTTGCTGGTTTACACCTACACGAACAAGCCGATGCAGATCGACTTGGGTAAGATTTCGGGTGAGAAGAAGAACGTATGGTGGTATTCGCCCGTTAATGGCGAGCTGACCTACGTGGGTGAGTTCGAGTGTGGCATTCACGCCTTCCAGGCCGAGGGCGAGGAGGGTCCCGCCAACGACCACGTGCTGATCGCCGTAGATGCGGCTAAGAGCTACATCACGAAAGAGCAGAAATCGCTCTAAGCCTCCTATTCAAAACAAGAACCTATGAAACGAATCTTAATACTCGTTGCCGCGATCCTCGCACCCCTGCTTTCGATGGCAGGGGTTGAGGTTGGCGGACTCGAAGTGGAGCAGTTTGAGCGCCCGCTCTCCGTGGAGCGTGCACAGCCTCGCTTGAGCTGGATCATTCGATCCGACGAGCACAACGTCATGCAGACGGCCTACCACGTGTTGGTGGCCACTGCCCCCGAACTGCTCGAGGAGGGGAAAGCCGATCTGTGGGATTCAGGTATTGTGGCATCCGACGCCTCGATCTGGGTACCCTACAACGGCAAAAAACTCCAAAGCAACCAGCGTTGCTATTGGCGCGTAAAGGTCTATACCACTCAGGGTGCCACCGCGTGGAGCGAAGTGGGCGAATGGGGCATGGGCCTGCTGGGCGAAACGGCCTGGGGCGGTCGCTGGATTGGTTGGGAAGGACCCTTCCCGTGGGATAAGGAGATTCCCCACAGCCAGCTCAGTTCCCGTTACATCCGCACCGAGTTTGTCCTGGCCGAGAAGCCTATCAAGCGTGCCACGGTCCACATCTCGGGCCTCGGCATGTACGAACTCTTCATCAACGGCGAGCTAATTGGTGATCAGGTGTTAGCACCCGTGCCGACTGACTATCGCCGTACGGTTACTTACGACTCGTTTGACGTCACGGAGCAACTCCAGGCTAATGCCAATGCCCTGGGTGTGGTGCTCGGCAACGGTCGCTGGTACACCATGCGTCAGAACTACAAGCCCTACAAGATTCCCAACTTCGGCTATCCGAAGATGCGTTTGAATCTGATTGTCGAGTACGAAGATGGTACGAAACAGCGCATCGCCTCCGATCCGAGTTGGAAACTGACGGCTCAGGGTCCGATTCGCAGCAACAACGAGTACGACGGCGAGATCTACGACGCCCGCATGGAGCTGGGCGACTGGGCCAAAGTGGGTTACGATGATTCGAAGTGGCTGACGGCACAACGTGTGGCACTGCCCGACGGCACGCTGCGCGGCGCCATCTCGCCCAACATGAAGATCATGGAACGCCTTCCGGCCAAGACAGTCACCCACTACGAGGGTCGCACGATTGTCGATTTTGGTCAGAACATGGCCGGCTGGGTGAAGCTCAACGTGCGCGACACGAAGGCTGGTGACACGATTCTGATGCGTTACGCCGAGCGACTCACCGCCGGTGGCGACTCGCTCTACACGGAGAATCTACGCGACGCCTGGAGCCGCGACATCTACATCGCTGACGGCACGGAGCAGAACAAGAAGTGGAGCGCACGCTTCTCGTATCACGGTTTCCGCTACATCGAGATCACGGGTCTGAAGAACCCTACGACGGCCGATTTCGAGGCAGAGGTGATCTACGACAACATGCCGACGCTGGGTCAGTTCGAGAGCTCGAACGAGGTGATCAACACGGTCTACCGCAACGCTTGGTGGGGTCTAAATTCGAACTACAAGGGTATGCCGCTCGACTGCCCGCAGCGTAACGAGCGCCAGCCGTGGCTGGGTGACCATGCCGTAGGTACGTGGGGCGAGGCTTTCATGTTCGACTGCGGCACGATGTACGCCAAGTGGATGGAGGATATGACCGACGCCCAGCGTGCAGATGGCTGTATTCCTGACGTGGTGCCCGCCTTCTGGAACTACTATACGGACGGCATGGTATGGCAGTCGGTGCTGCCGATTATCTGCGAAATGCTCTACGAGCACAACGGCAACATTGAGCCGCTCAAGCGCAACTACACGACGATGAAGCGTTGGTTGGACCATATGCAGGAGTGCTACATGACCGAGGATGGTCTGGTGACGAAGGAGAAGTATGGCGACTGGTGTGTACCGCCCGAGTCGTTGGAGCTGATCCACAGCCAGGATCCCCTGCGCGTGACGAATACGACCCTGATCGCTACGGCTTACTACAGCATGCTTTCGAAGATGATGGTGAAGTTTGCCACGCTACTCGGCGAGGATGCCGATCGTGAGGATTATGCGGCCCGTGCCGAGAAGTGCAAGAATGCCTTCAACCGCCACTTCCTCCACGTGGAAGAGGGCAAGGCTCCGACGCGCTACGACCACCCGCTCTATCCTGATGCAGTTTACTACGACAACAACACCGTAACAGCCAACCTCTTGGCTGTGGCCTTTGACCTCGTACCCGAGGAGCACCGAGCCAACATCGAGAAGCAGATCCTCAAGAAGCTCCTCGTGGACAACGGCGGCCACATCAGCAGTGGTGTCTGCGGCCAGAACTGGACGCTGCGCTACCTGACCAAGATGGGGCGTGGCGACGTGGCCTACCTGCTCGCTTCGCAGAAGAGCTATCCGAGCTTCGGCTACATGGCTTCGCGCGGTGCAACGACCATCTGGGAGCTTTGGAACGGCGACACGGCCAGTCCGAAGATGAACTCGGCCAATCACGTGATGATGTTAGGTGACCTGATTCCCTGGTTCTACCGCGACCTGGCCGGTATCAACCCCGCCAAGCCCGCCTATAAGGAGATCCTACTCAATCCCGACCTCTCGATCCAGAACCTGGAGCGCATCTCGGCCTCGTACGAGTCGCTGCACGGCACAATCCGCAGCAGCTACACGAAGACTCCGATGCAGTTGACGTGGGATGTCGAGATCCCCTGCAACACGGTGGCTACGCTGCTCATCCCGACCCTCGATCCCGAGGCAATTCGCGAGGAGGGTGTACGCTTCCTGGGCGAGGAGCAGGGCAAGGGTGCTTGGCGCGTACCTTCGGGTAAGTACCACTTCGTCATCGAGCTCGACCCCGCCTTTGGTACGGAGCGTGCGGGGATCACGAAGGATGAGTTCCTCTACGAGCAGGCCCCCTTTATTGAGTGCCACGCCTCGACGATCGAGGAGTTGCCGAATGGCGATCTGATTGCTGCCTACTTTGGGGGCACGAAGGAGCGTAACCCCGACGTCTGCATCTGGACGCAGATCAAGAAGAAGGGCAGCAACCGCTGGTCGGAGCCGAAGCTGGTGGCCGACGGCATCCAGAACGACACGCTGCGCTACGCTTGCTGGAATCCGGTTCTTTACCAGGTACCGACCAAGGGTGGCGAGTTGTGGCTCTTCTACAAGGTGGGTCCCAACGTACCGAGCTGGAAGGGTTATCTGATCCGCTCGAAGAATGGTGGTAAGACCTGGTCGAAGCCCGAGCAGTTGCCCGACGGCATCTTTGGTGCCATTAAGAACAAGCCCGTGTGGGTGGATGGTCGCATTCTCTGCCCCTCGTCAGACGAGTTGGGTCGCTGGAGCGTGCACTTCGAGTGGACGGACGATCTGGGTAAGACGTGGCACCGAACCGAGCCGCTCGATGCCGAGTTGAACGTGCCGACCCGCTTCCGCCCCGCCGTGAAGTACAAGGCCGAGATTGGTCAAAAGCCCTACGATGCGTCGAAGGCCCTCCCGATCGAGGCTATTCAGCCCACGATCCTCAAGCTCAAGGATGGTCGTCTGCAGATGATGTGTCGCACGCGCAACGGCAAGACGGGCGTAGCCTACTCGTCGGATCGCGGTGAGACGTGGAGCAAGCTGACGCTGATGGAACTGGAGCACACGCAGTCGGGCATCGACGCCGTGACGCTGCGCGACGGTCGCCATGTACTGGTTTACAACAACTTTGAGACCATTGACGGCACCCCCAAAGGTCCGCGCACGCCCCTCTCGGTGGCTGTTTCGGAGGATGGTATCCACTGGAAGCACGCTCTGACATTGGAGGATAGCCCCATCAACCAATACTCCTATCCGGCCGTAATCGAGGCCGAGGACGGCACGATCCACACGACCTACACGTGGCGTCGTCGCCGCATCAAGCACGTGGAGTTTAAGCTTTAGAGCGAAGAGCGAATCAAATAACGACATTAATGATTTTAAGGAGATTAAGGAGTTCTTTAATCTCCTTAATTTCGTTAATAGCCTTAATATCGTTTGTTCAGCCCAAGCAAGTGAAGTAGAAAAGGTGCCGCATAAAATCGAAAAAAAATTTGGACTTTCAATTATAATCCCTACCTTTGTGCTCGTAAGGTTCTCCGAAAGCCGTCGAGACGGCCGAGGGGTGAAAAGGAAATTCGGTGAGAATCCGAAACAGTACCTGCTGCTGTAAGTTCCGCAAAGTTTGATGCTTTCTGCCACTGGGCAACCGGGAAGGCGCATCAAAGGGGAATAAGTCAGAAGACCTGCCTACACAACAGATGAAACGCCTGCAGGTGTACGGGCCAAGCATCAAAACCGAAGAGGCCCGTAAAGATTCTGCTACCGATGAGCGCGGTGACGATCGCAACCATCAGAGAGGGAGGAAAAGGTAGAAATAAAGCGGGTCGGAGAAAGCGCTTTCGCCAACTCTTCCGTTTTGTAACTTGACGTCGTATTCCAAGCAGGAGTATGACGATTTTTTTTAACCTTTAAGAAAAGCAAGTTATGAAACGCGTACTCTATGCTTTGGGATGGTTGCTTTTGGCAACGATGTCGTGTCAATGTTCTGATGGTGACAACGACAATCCCAACAATCCCGATCCGCAAACGCCCGATCGCGCACTCTTTGTGGTCAATGCCGGTAATTACAATGCCAGCAATGCCTCGCTCACAATCTACGATCCCGAAGGGAACGGCTACGACAACGAAATCTTTGCAAAGACGAACGGCTACAAATTGGGCGACACGGCCCAATCCATGTCGATCCACAACGGCCTAGGCTGGGTGGTAGTCAACAACTCGCACATTATCTACGCCATCGACCTCAAGACGCTGAAGGAGAAGGGGCGTATCACGGGTATCAACTCTCCGCGCTACATCTGCTTCCACTCGGACGAGAAAGCCTATGTGAGCGCCATGTATGGCGACAAACTCACCATCATCAACCCCAAAAACTACTCCGTAACCGGCACGATCACCGTTCCGAAGAATACGGCGATCACCAACGCCACGGGCTCCACGGAGGAGATGGTACTCCTCGGCAAATACCTCTACGTCACCTGCTGGTCCTACGAAAAGAACATTGTAAAGATCGACACCACGACCGATCAGGTGGTCGGCGTTGTGGAGGTGGGCATTCAGCCCACGTCGCTCATTGCCGACCGCAACGGCAAGCTCTGGACCCTCTGCGACGGCGGCTACGAGGGTTCGCCCGTAGGCTATGAGGCTCCAACCCTCTGCCGCATCAACCCGGAGACGATGGCCGTCGAGGCTCGCTACACATTCGCCAAAGGCAGCTATATCTCGAAGGTCCGCATCAACGGCACGGGCGATCAACTATACTGGCTCAACAACGGTGCACTCTACAGCATGGAGATCAACGACAGCTCGCTGCCCACCTCGACGAAGATTGAGGCCGAGGGCTACCTCTATGCCCTGACGATCGATCCCAAGACGAACGATATCTACGTGGCGGACGCCATCGACTATCAGCAGGCAGGCATCGTCTACCGCTACTCGGCCTCGGGTCAATGCATTTGCAGCTTCTACGCCGGTGTCATCCCGACCGAATTCTGCTGGAATAACTAATACACACAACGCATGAAACGCCTGCTATATACCCTTTTGCTGCTCCTCATGGTCGGAACAATCCAGGCCCAGGAGGGCATCGATTCACTCATCGACATCGACGAGGTAGCTATCGTCGGTCGTCGCGCCATGAAACAGATCGGTGTACAACGCACGGAGTTTGATGCAGTGGCCCTTCAGGAACATATTGCCCTCTCGATGGCCGATGTGCTGACCTACAACTCCTCGATCTTTGTCAAGAGCTATGGCCGTGCAACCCTCTCGACGGTGGCTTTTCGCGGCACCTCCCCCTCCCATACGCAGGTGTTGTGGAACGGCATGAAGATCAACTCACCGATGCTCGGCATGACGGACTTCTCGATGATCCCCTCCTATTTCATCGACGAGGCATCGCTTTTGCATGGTTCCTCCTCCGTCAGCGAAACGGGTGGTGGTCTGGGTGGAGCTGTGAAGCTCGCCACGCGTCCCAAGGAGTACGAAGGTTTTCACCTGCAATTTGTGCAAGGTATAGGGTCGTTTTCAACCTTTGACGAATATCTGCAACTCGGCTACGGAAATAATCGCTGGCAACTCTCGACCCGTCTGGTCTATGCCACCTCACCCAACGATTACAAATACGTCAATCGCGATAAGAAACTCAACATCTACGACGAGAATCACAACATCATCGACCAATACCACCCGACCGAGCGTAACCGCAACGGTGCATTCAAGGATTTTCACGCGCTGCAAGAGATCTACTATCGCCTGACGGATCGCGATCGTCTCTCGCTGACAGGTTGGTATACGGGAACGAATCGCGAGTTGCCGATGATCTCGACCTCCTACGCCGAAAATGAGCAGATCGAGAATCGCCAACGCGAAGAGACTCTGCGTGCGCTCCTCGGCTGGGAACACATCGCCACCATGGGACGCATCGCGGCCCAAGCGGGCTACATCCACAGCTGGTCAGCCTACGACCGACGCATTACCGGAGCAGGCATGTCTGGCGAGGAGGCAGGGAGCGAATCCAACGGATTACCCGACGGCACGATGGAATATTCGCGCAACCGCCAGCACACGCTCTATGGAAACATCTGCGGTGAGTACCTCCCCTCCGAGCGCTGGCTCTTCTCGGGCGAAATGACGGCCTACCACCACATCAACCGTGCAGTTGGCAAAGAGGAGATCAGCAATGACGGCACGCAACGTCTCGGTCTGGATAAAGAGCGTACGGAGCTGACCGCTACAGCCACTGCTCGTTGGCGTGCAACCCCCTGGTTCGGTGTGGGTCTCACGCTGCGTGAAGAACTCTATGGCGAGCACTTTTCGCCCCTGATTCCTGCCCTTTTTCTCGATGGCGAATTGATTCGTGGGGGGAAGCTCGTCTTTAAAGGTTCCTGCTCGCGCAACTACCGTTTTCCGACCCTCACCGATCTCTACTTCCAACCGGGAGGAAATCCCAATCTACGCCCCGAAAAGGGATGGAGCTACGACTTCGGAATGGATTGGCGTTTGAGCAACCCAAAAGCTCTTTCGTTCGATGGCTCGCTGACTTGGTTTGACTCCCATATCGAGGATTGGATTATGTGGTATCCGAAGGCGATGGGCTACTACACCCCTGCAAATGTAAAAAAGGTACACTCCTACGGTATTGAAATCGAAAGCAACCTGTCGTGGAAGCCCAACTCCAATTGGCTCATGGCACTGCACGGCTCCTATGCCTGGACTCCTTCGCTCAATGAGGGTGAGCCCTTCTCGTCAGCCGACCGTTCGGTGGGCAAGCAGCTCCCCTATGTGCCCGAGCACTCGGCCTCCGCCACACTCCGCGCAGGATGGCGCCGCTGGGAGCTGAACTACAAATGGTGTGTTTATAGTGAGCGTTATGCACTTTCAAGCAATGGTGCAAGCATTACCGGCACGCTCGACAGTTATGCGTTGAGCAACATCAGCCTGGCGCGCTCGTTTGCCTTTACCTGGTGCGATCTTTCGCTGCGCGGCGCTGTGAATAACCTCTTTAACAAAGAGTACGTAACAGTGCTTTCACGCCCCATGCCGGGCATTAACTACGAAATATTCATCGGCATCACCCCCAAATGGGGCAAAGGTCGCAACTAATAGAACGACATGCAAAGACTCTACATACTCCTTGTTGCCGTCTGCTTGATGGCCTGTGGTGGTGAAAGCGTCTCGCTCGAGGCCTTTAACCAACCGCTCTACACGCCTCGTTATGCGCAAGGATTTACGCTTACGACCACCCTCGAGGGAAGATCAACACTCCTCTCAACGGCCTCGCCGTGGCAGGGCGCCGTCGAGCCGACCCACCTGCTCATCCGCCGCAATGGTGAACCGCTACCCAAGGGTTTCACGGGGCAGGTACTGGAGGGTGAAGCCAAACGCGTTGTCTGCATGTCATCCTCCTACATTGCCATGCTCGACAAGGTGGGAGCCGTGGAGCATGTCGTAGGTGTTTCGGGTATCGACTTTGTCTCGAATTCCTACATCCAGACGCACCGCAATGAGATTGGCGACGTGGGCTACGACGGCAACCTGAACTACGAATTGGTTGTAGCGCTCGACCCCGATGTGGTGTTGCTCTACGGAGTCAGCGGAGCCTCCGAGATGGAGGGGCGTCTGCGTGAGTTGGGAATCCCCTTTATCTATGTAGGAGAATACCTCGAACAGCACCCCTTAGGAAAGGCCGAGTGGATGATCTTCGTAGCCGAGTTGGTTGGCAAGCGCGCCGAGGCGGAGGCCCTCTTTGCCCCCATTGAGGAGCGCTATCTCGCCATTGCCCAAAGCGAAAAGCCGACTCCCCGACCGCGCGTGATGTTCAACACGCCCTACCGCGATAATTGGTTCATGCCCCCCGCCAACAGCTACCTCGTGCAACTAGTGACAGATGCAGGTGGAGCGTATATCTACGCCGACGACGGTGACAACCGCAGCGACATCATCGACCTCGAGGAGGCCTATCTGCTCGCTTCCGAGGCCGATCTGTGGCTCAATCCCGGGGTAATCACCTCACTTGAGGAGTTGCGTAACCGCTTCCCTCGATTTGCCGATGTGAAGGCTGTACGCGAAGTAAAGGTCTGGAATAACAATGCCCGCTTAAGCCCCGCAGGGGGCAGCGACTTTTGGGAACGAGGCGTCGTGGAGCCCGATGTGATACTCAACGATCTGCAACAGTTGCTCCGCACGAAACCTGACCCGAACTATCAATTTGTCTATCATCATCGGCTCCAATAGCCGACAAAAAGTGTATCTTTGTTGGGATGAAATCACGCACCTCACTCCTATTTACGGCGCTTGGCCTCTTGACGATCGCCCTCTTTGCGATTGATCTGATGGTCGGCTCGATTGCCATACCCTTTCGGGAGGTATGGGCTTCGCTCACGGGTGGTGAGGTAGCCCCGGCCACTGCCAAAATCGTCCGTTCGATTCGCCTTGTCAAGGCGATTGTAGCCCTGTTGGCCGGTAGCGCGCTGGCCGTCAGCGGTCTGCAGATGCAAACACTCTTCCGCAACCCGCTGGCAGGTCCCTATGTGCTGGGTATCAGTTCGGGAGCGAGTTTTGGTGTGGCGCTCCTGCTGCTCGGCGCACCGCTGCTGGGCGTGGGTAGCTCAGTTCTCCTCTCGTCGCTCGGCATGGCCGGTGCGGCCTGGATCGGTGCAGCCACGATCCTCACGATCGTAGCTATCTGCAGTCGCCGTATCAAGGATATCATGGTCATTTTGATCCTCGGCATGATGTGCTCGTCGGGTATTGACGCCGTAGTGCAGATTCTGCAATACCTCTCGAGTGAGGGTGCCCTGAAATCGTTTGTCATCTGGACCATGGGGTCGCTGGGCGACGTGAACACTCCGCAGCTCATCCTGCTCACAATCGCCGTTATGGGGGGTCTCGTGTTGGCCATTGCGGTTATCAAGCCGCTCAACCTATTGCTCCTGGGCGAGCAGTATGCCCGCACGATGGGCCTCAACATCCAACGTACGCGCCTTCGCGTCTTCCTTTCGACGACACTCCTGGCCGGTACGGTCACCGCCTTTTGCGGTCCGGTAGGCTTCATCGGTTTGGCTGTACCCCACCTCTCACGCATGCTCTTTCGAGCTGCCGACCACCGCATCCTGATTCCCGCCTCGGCCCTCACGGGTAGCGCCGTGCTGCTGCTCTGCGACATCGTATCGAAGTGGCTCACCCTGCCCATCAACACCGTTACGGCACTGATGGGTATCCCGATTGTTATCTGGGTTGTCTTACGTCATAAAACGATTGCTTAGCGATGATCCGTCTTGAAAATCTCACCATCGGTTATCCCGACCGCCCTCTTATGGAAGGGATCAGCACCACCTTTGAGGTGGGCAAACTCACCGCCCTCGTTGGCCGCAACGGATCGGGCAAATCGACGCTGCTGCGTGCATTGGCCGGCCTGGGAAGCTATACCTCGGGCTCGATTCTCGTGGGTGGAGATTCGATTGATAAACTCGACGCCCATACCCGCTCGACACGCATTGCGTTCGTGACTACGGAGCGTGTTCGCATCGCCAACCTCCGCTGTAAGGATGTCGTGGCGCTGGGTCGCGCCCCCTACACAAATTGGATCGGCCGCATGCAGGAGGAGGATCGCCAACTTGTAGAGCACGCCCTCGAGGCGGTCGGTATGGAGGCATTCAAGGATCGCACGATGGATCGCATGTCGGATGGCGAGTGCCAACGCGTGATGATTGCCCGCGCACTGGCGCAGCAGACCCCGATCATTCTGCTCGACGAGCCGACCTCGTTCCTTGATCTGCCGAATCGCTACGAGCTCTGTCGCCTCCTGAGCCGTTTGGCTCGCGAAGAGCAGAAGTGCATCCTCTTCTCGACCCACGAACTCGACATTGCCCGCACGCTCTGCGACTCGATCGCCCTGGTCGATAACCCGACACTTCACCACCTGCCGACCGAGGAGATGATCCATAGCCGACTGATCGAACGCACGTTCGGCCTTGAATAGGGTTTCGCCCCAAACGAACCGTTTCAAAAAGAGCAGCAGCTACTAAAAAAACATTTGGCGGATCAGTTATTGTTCGTATCTTTGTTAGTTGTATGCTCTGCAGAGAGCAACAAAGTTGCATTTGGGTAATGACTGACAACCATGAAAACGGGTTCAACGCGCGAAAAAGAGATTCTTCGAATCACCTGGATCGGTAGCATCGTAAACTTTTCGCTGCTCATATTCAAATTTGTAGCAGGCATCGTGGGACATAGTACCGCCATGGTGGCAGATGCCGTACACTCCTTATCTGATTTTGTTACAGACCTGATTGTCATCCTCTTTGTCCGAATCTCGGGGAAACCCCAAGACGAAAGTCACGATTATGGCCACGGGAAGTACGAGACGTTGGCTACGGCAATTATCGGGCTCATCCTCCTCGCCGTGGGTTTCGGGCTGCTTGTCAATTCGGCCCGCAGCATCCTAGCGGTCTGCCGAGGGCAGGTGCTAGCGACCCCGGGCATGTTGGCTTTGGTGGCAGCCGTGGTTTCGATACTCGTAAAGGAGCTTCTCTACCAATATACGGTATTCAAGGGCAAGGGGCTGAATTCGAAAGCCGTTATTGCCAACGCCTGGCACCACAGAAGCGACGCATTCTCCTCGATCGGCACCCTGATCGGTGTGGGTGGAGCCATCCTCTTGGGTGAGAAGTGGAGTGTGCTGGATCCGATTGCCGCCCTGGTCGTGAGCCTGTTTATCATCAAGGTTTCGATCTCGTTGATCAAACCCTGCCTGGACGAATTGCTGGAGAGGTCGTTACCCCAAAAGGAGGAGGAGCGAATCTTGGAGATTATCGGCTCCTATCCCGAAGTAAGCTCACCCCACCACCTTCGTACCCGTCGCATCGGCAACAGCATCGCAATCGAGGTTCATATTCGGATGCACGGAGCCATGACGCTTCAGGATGCACACGAAATCACGAAGGGGATCGAGCAATCGTTGAAGCAGGAATTCGGAGCAGCGACACACGTCGGAATCCACATGGAGCCGATTAAGTAGAACATTCGCAGACAAAACGAATCGAATGAGTCGCATTGCATACGAGAAAAAGACGGTGGCGAAGATGATCGAGCTGTATTGCAGGCGCAAGGAGCAGCATCAAACGCTATGCGAGGCGTGCAAAGAGCTGATTGCGTATGCCCATCGGCGGTTGGATGGCTGCAAATACGGGGAGCAGAAGAGTAGCTGCCGTCGCTGTACGACCCACTGCTACCACCCCAAAATGAGGTATAAAATACGCGAGGTGATGCGATTCTCGGGGCCTCGCATGCTCTTCTTCCATCCGATCATGGCACTGAAGCACTTGTGGGCAGAACGCAGATAGCTTATGCCGTAAATCCCGCTTATGATACAACTTCTACAATCATGGGCTGTCCAACATACGTTGAACAGCCCATGACATTTGGCAGTTTCACAACTAGAAAAACAACAGTTGTGTCACAATATAAACCGGCAGCAGCACCACCAACGAGAACTTCACCATGTAGCCGAAGAACGACGGCATCTCAACGCCCTCCTGCTCGGCAATGGCCTTCACCATGAAGTTGGGACCGTTACCGATGTAGGTCATGGCACCAAAGAATACAGCACCCAGCGAGATTACCTTCAGCAGCACCTCGGGAATACCGGCTACAGTCGCTACACCCTCGGCAATCGGCAGACCCGAAGCCACCGTATGGAAGGCAACAGCCGTCGGTGCGTTATCGAGGAACGAGGAGAGCACACCCGTCGAGTAGTAGAACTGCCAGGGCTCGGTCAGGCCCAGCGACGGAGCATGTACATTGAGGTAGAGCAACGCCGGGGTCATCGTCGTAAAGATACCCACAAAGAGGATGGCCACCTCGGCAATCGGCTCCCACGAGAAGTGGTTAGCCTCGCGCACCTCGCGACTGGTCGTCTTGAGTGACAGGAAGATAATTACCAACAAGGCAATCTCGCGCAAGAACTTCACATAAAGCGGAGCATGGTGGTCGGCCATAGCAGGGATATACGAAGCGTTGAGGAAGACCACGCAGGCGATCACGGCAGCCAGCCAGATGAAGTTGATCGAACCGCTCACATGGATCGGCTCTTGCTCCTTCAAGTCGCGCTGCAGCATATCCTGCGGCTCTTTGGCGTAGAAGTATTTATCAGCCAAGACATAGCACACCAGCAGAATAAAGCCCACGAAAGCCCACTGCGGCAAAAGTTCGAAGAACCACTCGAACGAAGCACCACGCAGGTACAAAAGGAACAACGGGGGATCACCCAGCGGAGTCAGCAGACCTCCACAGTTGGCCACCAAGGCGATGAAGAAGAGCACCGTATGCACACGATACTTACGCTGCTGGTTGATCTGCAACAGCGGACGAATCATCAGCATCGCAGCGCCCGTCGTACCCATAAACGAAGCCAGCAGCCAACCCGTAAACAAAATTAAGGTATTGATCGACGGCGTAGCGGTAATATCGCCTCGGATGTTGATACCTCCGGTCACCACAAAGAGCGCCAAAAGCAACATGATGAAGGGGATGTAGTCAAACAATAGCTGGTGCTGTACGTTGTGACCCAAGCCCGAACAAACTAGGATAATGGCCGTGGGAATCGAGACGATCAGCGTAAAGATCAGCTTGTTACGATTCTTCTCCCACCAATGTTCCGCCACCAGCGGAGCGACGGCAATCGTCAAGAGCATCACCACAAAGGGGATGAGCATCCAAAGTTGTACTTGTTCCATGGGAATTTAAATGATTTTCAACGAGGCAAAGGTAACAAAAAATCGACAAGAGTATTCTCCGATTGGCATAAAGATAGCATCAGAGAGGTACTTATTGTCCTTTTGCTGACTTTTCAGGACGACAAAACAAAAAAGCGGAGCCCACTTTGGACTCCGCTCATTTTTTGTTGCTCGGTGTAATTACTCAGCCTGAGCAGCCTCGGTTGCCTCAGCAGCAACCTCCGTAGCCTCAGCAGCAACCTCAGCGGCAGCAGCCTGGCAAGCAGCGCACTGCTCCTCAGCGGGCTTCGTGCAAGCCTCACCCTCAGCGCAGCACTCCGTGCACTCGGTGCACTCCTCAGCCGTCTTATTGGCGTTACCGGCGCAGCTAACCATGGCAGCAGCAGCCAGCACGATAGCGAACATGTAAATCTTCTTCATAGCACTAATTCTTTTAAATAAAAAGTAAATACAATCGCAAAAATAATGTTTCACCCCTTAACTGCCAAGAAAATCGGCAACAAAATGTCAAAAACTTACATTTTATTACTCCAAAAGGTCACTTAAAGCCAACTCCTCGCTCTTGGGGAAGGCCTTCGGGAAGAGCGATGCAAGTTTTCCCTTCAGAATCACAGCCTCCTCGATGGTCAGACAATTGCCCACCGTAACGCGGAAATAGGGGTTTTCGTAGACCATATAGAGCTTTTCACCGGGAAAATTCTCCTCAAAGAGCTTTTTAGCCTCCATCGCTCCGACTCGAGCATCTTGTCCATTATCGAAAAAAATGCAGACACGATAGCCTCGCACGCGCGCGCTAGCATTATTACGATTTGACAGTTCGCGTACGGCATCAGCAGCCGACCCGATCTCTGTCACCGTAACGCTTGCCCCTGCCGGAGCAGCCTCCGAAATCGTTTCACGCGCCAATTGCTCCTTGAAAGCTGACAACGACTGCGCCTCCACAGCCGTAGCAAAAGTGACTAAAAAAACAATCGCGCAAAGGATATTCTTACAATTTATCATATTTCCACATTTAATTCAGAAAATTCATTAATTCGGAAGGATCCACCCCAAAGGTACGTAAAAATTCCGACAACGGCATCTTTTTATACGAAAGATTGACCGGTGCAGGACCTCCGTGGCCCTTCACCTCGAGCTCAACCCACATCTCCGAAAGATCGCCTTTTCGCAACTTACCCACCAGCGGGAGCAACGTCAGCGGGTTGCCTACCTCAACCGTCCAATAGGTCTCAACGAGTTCGCTTTCGGTACGCTTCGGCACCTCGACACACTCCTTCAAATGCATCGTGCCAATACATACATCGCGATAATAAAGACTCGCCTCCGCATCTTCCAACTGAAGTTTATATGCGGTTTGGTTCATGATGCGAAAATCAATTCGCAACTGCGACAGGGAGATCAACTGCACATTTTCGACTCCCTCCAATTTCACTTTGCGGCTCATTTTTCGAGCCATATTAGAGCAAGAGCCGAGTGACAACATGCAGCTGGCAACCAACATCACTAACAGGAATCTTTTCATTATTTCTATTTTTTAGCGGTATAGATATGGGCTATCCCGAAACACTTTCGTTCTTTGATCACCTCCCGAAAACCGGCCTGTTGCAACAACTCCACCACCCGTTCGGGTTTATGGAAAGCCTTGATCGAAGCAGGCAGATAACGATAAGCAGGCTTATCGTGCGACAGCAGACCTCCGATCCAAGGGAGGAGACGGAACGCATACAGTTCGTAGCACCACCTTACCAGCGGATTCTTCGGGGTTGAGAGTTCGATAATCATCACACGTCCCCCATCGCACAACACGCGGTGCATCTCTTGCAGACATAACGGTAATTCGGAGAAGTTTCGTACGCCAAAAGCGACCGTCACCACATCAAACGAAGCATCCGTAAAGGGTAATGCACGGGCATCGCCTTCGGTCAGGGTGACCCGATCCGACAAATTGGCTTTAGCCACCTTCTCCGCACCCACCTGCAACATCGACTCCGAGATATCAACTCCGACCACCTGCACCTCGGGCATACGCTCAGCCAAGTAGATCGCCAAATCAGCCGTACCGGTTGCCAAATCGAGGATGCGGTGCGACTTGTCGTCACAAACCAAATCCACTCCCCGCTTGCGCCAACTGCGGTCGATATTCATCGACATGATGTGGTTCAAGCGGTCATAGCTCGGAGCGATGCGGTTAAACATCTGACGCATCTGCTCCTTCTTGCCATGCGGCAATGTGGTTTGACTACTCATAACGCATCGTTTCATCAGGTTTCACGGTGGCCACCACAGCCGTCGGCAGTTGCATCAGCATCACAATCGCCACCACAAACCCCACATTTAACAACAGCCACCAGCCCCACTCCAAGGCAATCGGAACGGACGAGAGCAGATACCCTTCAGCGTCAAGTTTCAACAAATGGAAATGGTGCTGAACAAAACAAACCAGAACACCAACAGCATTACCCCACATCAGTCCACGCAGCGCAATTACTAGCGAACGATAGAGGAAGATGTGACGCAAGGTGGTGTTTTGCATACCAAGTGCTTTCAGCACACCGATCATACGAATGCGCTCCAAAACGAGAATCATCAAGGCGACCGACATATTAAAGAAGGCAACCACCAGCATAATGATCAAGATGACCGCTGCATTGACATCGTGTGCCTTGAGCCAATCGAAAATTTGGGGATAGATATCCTCCACCCAAACAGCCGTCACATTTTCGGCCTCAACCGTTTCATCGTAGAGCAACGCATAGTCGAGACGGGCGGCCAACGCTGCACCATCGGCGAGTGAGGTGGTCCGAATCTCATAACCCGAGATCTGCTCATCATCCCACAACGAAAGACGCTGCACGTTACGCAGATCAGTGATAAGGGTCGTATTATCCATCTCCTCCATACCCGATCGATACAGACCAACTACCTTAAATCGATCGCGATAAGGGGCTTTGTCAGCCTCAACAAAGAGCAATTCGACCCTGTCTCCAACCTGCACCGCCAACTTATCGGCCAGCTGTTTGGAGAGCAACAGATCCTTCGTACGAATCGAATCCTCTACACGTGGTAATTCGCCCTCCACGAGCCAAGAGGCGAAATGCGACAAATCATATTCGGCACCAACACCTTTCAGCAAAACTCCCTCTACGGCGGCCGCCGTGCGAATCACACCGCCACGTTGAGCATAACGTTGCAGATGCAAGACTCCTTCATCGGCACGCAAAAGCGAATCAAGGGAGGCCATTGCACGAATCGGAGCAGCATCAGTACGATGAATACCTCGTATATCGGTTGCCACCACATGAGCCGAGAAGCCCGACATGTGGGCACCAATCTCACGCTTAAAGCCAAAAACCACCGCTAACGAAAGGATCATTACAGCAAGGCTCAGAGCCACCGACACCACGGCAATACGCTCCATGACCGAACGATTAGGACCTTCGGACGATCGCGCCATGCGGCGGGCAAAAAGCATTTCGAGTTGCATGAAAAAGGCGGTTTTTAACTTATTTCTGAAATTCAAAACAATTTCATAGTGCAAAGTAACACATTATTTCGTATTTTTGCCCCATATTGATCCCCCTTTTTCAAAGAAAAAGGAGTATAAAACACAAAGCATATGACAACAACATTGATGATGAACTTGTTACAAACAGGTTACGATTACGGTTACAATACAGGAATTGCCACTCAAAGCCTCTCTTCGGGCGGTATGTATCTGCTGATGATCCTGATTGGCGTCGTGGGCTATGTCGTACAGGCTCGCCTGCAATCGGTCTTTAAGAAATATTCCCAGGTCATGTTCCCGGGCGGACTTACGGGTGCCGAGGTTGCAGAGAAGATGCTTCGCGACCACAACATCCACAACGTCAAAGTCACCCATGTCAAGGGACACCTTACCGACCACTTTAATCCGCAAACGATGACCGTCAATTTGAGCGATTCGGTCTATTCGTCGCGCTCGGTGGCTGCAGCTGCCGTGGCTGCCCACGAATGTGGCCACGCTGTACAGCATGCTCGTGCCTACGCTCCGCTGGTGTTGCGTTCGCAACTTGTGCCGATCGTAAATTTCGCCTCGCGTGCCGCCACATGGGTCATCATTGCCGGTTTGGCAATCCTCGCATCGACCCAAAACGAAACGATTTGCTGGATCGGAATCGGTCTGATTGCCATGTCGGCACTCTTTGCTTTGGTGACGCTTCCCGTCGAGTACAACGCCTCGGCCCGAGCATTAGAATGGCTGAAAGTCAGCCGTGTCATGGCCGAGCCGGAGCTCAAGCAGGCCTCTATATCGCTTAAATGGGCCGCCCGCACCTATCTGGTAGCAGCACTAAGTGCCATTGCCTCGGTGCTCTACTATGTGATTCTGATCCTCGGACGTCGCGATTAAATATCACACTCGCCAAACGATGAACAAACCTACTGAAGATTATATGCTGCGAGGCTGGAAGACAGCCTTGTGGATACTATTGGCTCTGATCGGTATTGCACTGATACCACCCGTAACGGTGGGTGGTGTCGAACTTCGCCGCGCCAACATTTTTGCCGATCTCTACCGCTTTGAGGAGCGCGCCACCGATCCCGCTACCGAAGAGTATCTCTTCGACGAAACGGAGTTCGAGGTCGATTTAGAGGCTGTAAAAGGACAGGTCGAGGCAGTGCAACAACAGATTGCCCAAGCCGACACCATGCCTCATGAGGTACAGATCGACTACCGTTGGGTGGTTGATGCACAAACAGCCACACGCCACGAGGTGACGATTAATCCGGCACGATACAGTTCGCGCTTAACTTCGATTGAAGATTTTAGTGCAGAGGGTGCCATAGCCGCCTTCTGCGACACGCTGATCGAGGCCAACCGTCCGATTCGCATCGCTGTATTGGGTGATTCATTTATCGAGGGCGATATTTTGACGGCCGATCTGCGCGAGCGTCTGCAAACAGCCTTCGGCGGTCGCGGTACGGGCTTTACTCCGATGGCCTCCCCACTCACGGGATTCCGTCGCACGATCAAGACCCAATCGAAGGGATGGACCGCATACAACATCATGCAACACAAGAGCGTGCCTGCGCCCTACAACGAACAATTTTTTGTCTCGGGTTGGGTCTGCCGACCGACCGACGGAGCATCCACTCGTTGGGAGGCGACCACCTTCCGCAAGGGGCTCGATTCTTGCCAAATGGCCCGAGTTCTCTTTCGCTCACCCGATTCGAGCCGCGTTCAACTGATCTTGAACGACTCGCTCAGCCATGAATTCTCCGTCGAAGGCGCCTCGCAGGTGCGACAAGCAATCGTTGAGGCCTCAGCCATCCACTCCTTGGAATTTAAAGTGTTGGAAGGGGCCGCGAACATGGTAGGTTACGGTGCATTGTTTGGCGGTCAGGGCGTTGAGGTGGACAATTATTCGGTGCGTAGCAATAACGGACAAGCCATCTTCCGTACCAATCCGACGATCAACGCCGAGATCAACGCCATGCTCAACTACGATTTGGTGATCTTACAATACGGATTGAACATTATGCAGGCCGGGGTCTATAAATACACCTCCTACGGCCAGCAGATCGAGAAGGTAATCACCTATTGCCGCCAATGTTTCCCTTCGGCAGCCATTCTGGTAATGGGTGTCAGTGATCGCGCCATCAAGAACGAGAACGGAGTAGAGACCATGGATGCCATCCCCTACATGATTGATTGCCAGCGTTCGGCCGCACGCAACCAAGGGGCAGCCTTCTGGTCCACCTTCGATGCCATGCAGGCAGAAGGCGGTATTCGCGAATTTGTAGCCAAAGGATGGGCCGGCAAGGATTTTACCCACATCAACTACGGGGGTGGACGTCGTGTCGCATGGGCGCTATTCGATGCCATTAACGACGAGGCGGCCAAGGCCGTAGCACGTCGTCAACGTCGCCTGGAGGCCACAAAACCCGTTATCGACTCGATCGAGCAACTTCCTCACCTGATGAAACCGTTGGAGGTCGGTACCCCGACCCTAAACGGCGCAGTACAGGCTATCCCTCAACTTTAAACGGCCGGCATGGAGACACTGCTGACGAAAATTCAAACCCTCTTGAGCTACGACCCGCAATCGCCACTGATCTTCAGCAGCGGGTTGTTCCTCTACCTCTTCGTCGGTTTTCTGCTCGGCTATTGGCTGCTGCGCAAGACCACCCATCTGCGTATCCTCTACGTAGTAGCCTTTTCGCTCTATTTCTACTACAAATCGAGCGGTCTGTATTTCGCATTGCTGATCATGGCAGCCACCTACGACTACCTGATCGGATACTCACTCTACCTCACCAAAGGGCGCACCGCACGCAAGCTGCTCGTTACGATGAGCGTCGTGATGAATCTCGCGATGCTCGGCTATTTCAAATACACGAACTTTCTCTTCGACCTAACGAATCAACTCTTTGGAGTCGGATTTCTCGACTTCCAAAATATTTTCCTACCGGTCGGTATCTCCTTCTTCGTCTTTCAGTCGATGAGTTACACGATCGACATCTACCGAGGAAATCTACGACCACTCAACAGTTGGTTCGATTACCTCTTCTACCTCTCGTTCTTTCCGCAACTGGTAGCCGGTCCGATCGTACGTGCCAGCAATTTTATTCCCCAAATTCGCCGCAAGCCGGTCGTTACGCGCGAGATGTTGGGATCGGCGCTCTTCCTGATTCTTACAGGTCTGTTTAAGAAGGCGATTATCTCGGATTATATTGCGCTCAATTTTGTCGATCGTATCTTCGACGAGCCACTGCTCTATTCAGGATTTGAGTGTCTGATGGGTATCTATGGCTATGCGCTGCAGATCTATTGCGACTTTTCGGGCTACTCGGACATGGCCATCGGTCTCGCTTTGTTAATGGGATTCCATTTCCCCAAGAACTTCGATGCACCCTACCGTTCGGCCACGATCACCGAATTTTGGCGTCGCTGGCATATCTCGCTCTCGAGTTGGCTTCGCGACTACCTCTACATCTCGCTCGGCGGCAACCGCAAAGGTCGCGTGCGCACCTACCTCAACCTGCTTATCACGATGCTTTTGGGTGGCTTATGGCATGGGGCGGCCGTGCGATTTATCCTATGGGGTGCGTTACACGGCATAGCATTAGCAGTGCATAAGATGTGGCTGCAGGTGGTCCCCGGTGCCAAAACGCTGGGTAAGGACATGAACCCCGTGATGCGCCTTTTGGGCACCCTATTCACCTTCCACTTGGTTTGTCTGGGTTGGCTCGTCTTCCGCGCCGACTCGATGCAGACTGCCGGATTGATGTTGCACCAGATCTTCTCGGCCTTCGACGCCTCGTTGATTCCGCAAATTATTGCCGGTTATAGCGGGGCATTCTTGCTCTTGGCCATCGGCTATGTACTCCACGCGATTCCCGATCGAGGCGATCAGTGGCTGCGTGGAGCCATCACCAACGCCCCCATGGGTTTACAGGTAGCTATGATGGTGCTGATGATTTGGCTCGTGATGCAGGTTAAGTCGTCCGACATCCAACCCTTTATCTATTTCCAATTTTAACACGTACACACAACTATGTACACCTTTGACCACGAACTATTTCTCGCGCTCAATTTCGACGGTGGCGATTTGCTCGACAACCTGATGCTTGCCATCTCGGGAACACCCCTTTGGATTCCGCTTTACCTGCTGATCCTTTGGCTCGTACAACATAACTACGGATGGAAGGCATTAGGAATTTTCGTCCTACTCTTGGCCGCATCGATGGGCTTGGCCGATATGGTGGCCGGCATCTTTAAGCACAGTGGTCCGTTGGGCGATCTGCTCCCTCAATTTGAGCCTCGCTGGCGTCCGATGTTTGAGCCGGCGCTGGAGGGGCTGATGATCACCCCCGATTCGCTCCGCACCTTACGCGATGGTGCCTTGCTTGCCGACCCGACCGTACATGTCCCGATGGAGGCTTTGGGAGGACGTTATGGCACTGTATCGGCCCACGCTTCGACCATCTGGGCACTCTGCATCCTCTCCTCAAAGGTGATCCGTCGTCGTTGGTTTACCATCCTGATGGTCTGCTGCACGCTGCTGATCTGCTACTCGCGCATCTATTTAGCCAAGCACTATCCGATGGATATTATGTGGGGGTCGTTGCTCGGCATCTTGTTAGGTTGGTTGGGATCTCGTATTTTTTCCCACTTCACAAAACGTCGCTCGCGTTTTGCGATTCGTTAATGCAGCATGGGGACACTTCGCGATATGCTCTTGGTTGCTCTTGGCGGAGCATTGGGTAGCATGGCTCGCTATGCTTTGAGCCTCATGGCTACGTTATGCGCCATCTCGGGGCTTTGGGCAACCCTTGCGGCAAACAGCCTTGGATCGCTGCTCATCGGCATCAGTTTTGTCCTCCTCAAAGGAGATGCTTATCTGTTAGCAGCCGTCGGGTTTTGCGGAAGTTTTACCACCTTCTCAACCTTCTCATTGCAGAGCGTCGAACTCTTTCAAAGCGGCCAAAAAGGACTGGCACTGCTCTACATCGCAGGCAGTCTCCTGCTTTCGATTACCTGTGTGGTTGCAGGTATGTATTGCGCCAACCGCTGCATCAAGTAGAGCCGAATTCGACTTTTTATGATTTCATCATAAAGCACTTCCGCGATTCACTTATTTTTTGTATTTTTGCGCGCTACAAGGAAGACAACAAGATAAAAACTCAATCATATGGCATTCGAACAATTAAGCGAACAAGAAGTTTTGCGTCGCAACTCGCTCAAGGCGTTGCGTGATCTGGGCATCGAGCCCTACCCCGCCGAGCGTTTCGACGTAACGGCTACGGCAACCGAGATTGCCGAGAATTTTGACGCCGAGCCTGCCCGTTTCGAGAAGGTGCAGATTGCCGGTCGCATGCTCTCGCGCCGCATCATGGGTAGCGCCTCGTTCTTCGAGTTGCAGGACCATACGGGGCGTATCCAGGTTTATATTCGTCGCGACGATATCTGCCCCGAGGGTGATCCGACGCTCTACAACACCGTATTCAAGAAGCTCTTGGACATTGGTGACTTTATCGGCGTAGAGGGTTTTGCCTTCCGCACCAACACAGGCGAGCTGTCGGTACACTGCCAGAAGTTCACCGTACTCTCGAAGTCGATCCGCCCGCTGCCGATCGTAAAGGAGAAGGATGGTCAGCAGTTTGACGCCCTGACCGACCCCGAGGTACGCTATCGTCAGCGCTACGTCGATCTGGTTGTAAACCCCAAGGTACGCGAGGTATTCGTAAAGCGCGCCAAGATCGTATCGACCATGCGCGACTACTTCAACGAGCAGGGTTGCCTGGAGGTGGAGACCCCCATTCTGCAGCCCATTCCCGGCGGTGCATCGGCGCGTCCTTTCATCACGCACCACAACGCCCTGGATATCGACTTCTACATGCGAATCGCCACGGAGCTCTACCTCAAGCGACTCATCGTGGGTGGCTTCAACGGCGTTTATGAGTTCGGTAAGAACTTCCGCAACGAGGGTATGGACCGTACGCACAATCCCGAGTTTACCTGCATGGAGATCTACATCGCCTACAAGGATTACAAGTGGATGATGGAGTTCACGGAGCAGATGCTCGAGCGCGTATGCCGTGCCGTAAACAACGATAAGACAGAGGTGGAGATCGACGGCAAGACCATCTCGTTCAAGGCTCCCTTCCGCCGCCTGACGATGACCGACGCCATCCGCGAGAAGACCGGTTACGACATCACGGGCCAGAGCGAGGAACAGCTGCGTGAAGCTTGCCAGCGTCTGAACGTCGAGATCGACGACACGATGGGTAAGGGCAAGTTGATCGATGCCATCTTTGGCCAATATTGCGAGGCCGACCTGATCCAGCCCACCTTCATCTGCGACTACCCGATCGAGATGTCGCCCCTGTGCAAGCGTCACCGCGAGAACCAGGATCTGACGGAGCGTTTCGAGCTGTTCGTTGCCGGTAAGGAGCTTTGCAACGCCTACTCGGAGCTGAACGACCCGATCGATCAGCTGGAGCGTTTCCAGGAGCAGATGCGTCTTTCGGAGCGAGGTGATGACGAGGCGATGTTTATCGATATGGATTTCGTACGTGCCCTGGAGTACGGTATGCCCAACTGCTCGGGTATGGGTATGGGTATTGACCGTCTGACAATGTTCATGACGGGCCAGACCGCCATTCAGGATGTGCTTTTCTTCCCGACGATGCGCCCCGAGAAGAAGCCGACGATCGACGAGCCGGAGAAGTACATGGCTATCGGCGTTCCCGAGGAGTGGGTCGAGGTGATCCAGAAGATGGGTTACGTCACGGTTGAGTCGCTCAAGAAGCTCGCCCCGGGTAAG
The DNA here is from genome assembly GCA_017547175.1 of Alistipes sp. Classification (GTDB taxonomy): domain Bacteria; phylum Bacteroidota; class Bacteroidia; order Bacteroidales; family Rikenellaceae; genus Alistipes. The sequence continues at coordinate 222,000 of JAFYQI010000008.1, forward strand.
TTCTACAACGACCTGTGCGGTTTCAACAAGAAGAACAAGCTCGGCCTGAAGGCTCCCTCGATGGAGGAGGTAAAGGCATGGTGCGCCACCGAAGAGTAAGCTTCGGGGACTTCAAAATGTAAAATGTAGAATTTAGAATTAACTAACAATACGATTAAAATTTTAGGATAATGAGAAAGAAGATTGTAGCAGGTAACTGGAAGATGAATACGCTCCCCGCTGAGGGCGTGGAGCTGGCCAAGGGCGTAGTAGCGATGCGCGGCGAGGTTTGCGATTGCGTAAACTTCATCGTATGTCCTCCCTTCACGCACCTGGCACAGGTAGCTGAGGCCCTGAAGGGTTCGAATGTAGAGCTGGGTGCGCAGAACTGCGCTGCCGAGGCTAAGGGCGCCTACACGGGTGAGGTTGCCGCTTCGATGATTGCTGCCCTGGGTTGCAAGTATGTAATCCTCGGCCACTCGGAGCGTCGTCAGTACTACGGCGAGACGTCGGAGACCCTCAACAAGAAGATGGAGCAGGTTTACGCCAACGGTCTGACGCCGATCTACTGTGTAGGTGAGAACCTCGACGAGCGCGAGGCCGGCAACCACTTTGCCGTGTGCAAGCAGCAGATTGAGGAGGTTGTATTCAACCTCACGGAGGAGCAGTTCAAGAACCTCGTAATCGCTTACGAGCCGGTATGGGCTATCGGTACGGGTAAGACCGCTACGGCCGAGCAGGCTCAGGAGATTCACGCCTACATCCGCGAGGTGCTGGCTTCGAAGTTCGGTGCAGCTGCTGCCGAGTGCCCGATTCTCTACGGTGGTTCGTGCAAGCCTTCGAACGCTGCCGAGATCTTCGCCAAGGAGGATGTTGACGGTGGTCTGATTGGTGGTGCTGCCCTCAAGGCTGAGGACTTCATCGGCATTGGTAAGGGTTTCATGGCCTAATCCAAGACCGCAATAAAAAAAGGACAGTCCAATAGGGCTGTCTTTTTTTATCGATGTATAGATGGGTGTTACTCCAATAATGCTTGCAACCGCTCCGGATAATCCGTCGTAATATAATCCACACCCCAGGCGATGCATTGACGCATATCCTCCTCGCGATTCACGGTCCAGACATTCACCTCCAACCCCAAATCATGCGCCTCCTTGACCCACTCGGGATGTTGGCTGAGAACCGCAAACGAGTAATCGATACCGGTCAGTTGCAGATTCTTGATCGACCACGGTGCCAGGTCTCCCGTCAAGTAATAGACTCGCGCTTCGGGCACCGCCTTACGGAAGGCCAGGCAGGCGTTAAGCGAGAAAGAGATAAAATCGGTGCGCTCCAAAAGTCCCAAACGGCGTAGACGACGCACGCTCTTCCTTACGGCCAGATCCTCGCGCACAAAATCGTGGGTCTTCAGCTCAAAAATCAGCCGCATATCGGGGGTCGATTTGGCCAAACGCAGGTAGGCATCGAGGGTCGGGATCGGCTCGCCATTGGGCAGGATGATCTTCCGAATCGTGCGCGCCGAGGCTTTCGTCATGTCGATATCCGTCCCCTTCTGCACACGGTCGTGGTTCACCACCAACCGATTGTCGCCCGTGAGCCACACATCAAACTCCGAACCGTAGCAACCCACGGCATCGGCCTTTGCCCACGACATGAGGGAGTTCTGCGCCGACCCCTCGGCGGTCCAATAGCCACGATGGGCAATCACTTTGGGCTGTGCCACTGTCCCCGTTGCACAGAGCAACGTCAAGGCCAAGATCCAAATTCTCATCTTTGCTGTCTATTTGATATGAGTATCAAGCCACTCGATAATGGCCGTCATCACCTCCTCCGAAAGAGTTGTATCGATCTGGCCATACTCGGCCACCGAACCCGTGGTGCAGGGCTGTAGCATGTGGTTCAGCCCCTCGAAACGACGTGTTATAATCGTCGGTTTTTGCAACGCCTCCAGACGCATGAGATTCTCCTCGGCATCCACCTGGATATCCTTCGTGCCATTCAAGGCAAATATCGGACGATCGCCAATTTTTGCTGCACCCTCCAATGGATTCATCCGCACAAAGCGGTAAAACCAGGGGTTAAGTGCCCACTTAGCCACCGTCTTCAGATTCTCCACCAGTGCAGCAGGGAGGTTCTCACCGGCAGCTACCTCCGCCACCAGGCGATCCACATCGGCCGTCAACGCTTCAGGCGTTTCGTCAAACCACTTCGCATAGAGTCGCTCCAATGCACGGCAATAGCTATCGGTCACCTCCGCAGGGACGCCCTGCACGGTCATCGTCGCTCGATTCTGCGTCACCATCAGCTCCGCACCCGAAACCATCATGCCCGCCAACGAAACGAGGTAGGACAACTCCGGCTCCTCGGCCAATGCCATCACACCAATCGCACCACCCTCGCTATGGCCACAGATGCCTATCTTTGAGCTATCCACAGCCGGATGTTTGCGCAACGCATCAAAAGCACCCAAGGCATCGAGCACGTAGTGGTCGGTCGTGGTATATTGCAGACGCTGCTGCTCCTCGAGCGCAGCACCATAACCTCGATCATCGAAACGCAAAACCGCATAGCCTACACGGGTCAGTCGATCGGCCAATACCAGGAAGGATTTGTGGTCCTTAAACTCCAAATCACGGTTCTGCGTACCACTACCCGACACCAAAATCAAGGTCGGGAAGGGACCGTCCCCTTGCGGGAGGGTCAGTGTACCCTGCAACGGAAGGGCCTGATCGCGGCTTACAAACGAGAACTCCTCCTCCCGATAGGGATAGGGCTTCGTAGGCTCCTGCGGACGACGTAGCGGCGCCACAGCCCCACGCGTGAGCATCAGCGAGAGCTGCTGACCATGCTGCGTCAGTGCACCAATGATATTATCCTTACCCATAAAACCACCCACATAGGTTATCTTGAGGGGCGAAACCGTCAGGGTCACCCCTATCGGCGAGACAGCTACCGAATCGACGGGAATACCCTTCGCTCCTTGATCGGGGCTATCCATTGTAGCCTGCCATCCATCGGCTTGCTGCGTGAGGTGAAAGACGATGCGCAGCGACTGACCGCCGACCTCCAGCTTACCACTCCACGTACCGGCTACCTCCTGCGCCGTCAGCGAAAGAGGAAGCAAAAACAAGATGCATACAAGTAACTTTTTCATGGTCTTGTGGTTTTTGTTTCTACAAATATACACAAAAAAGGGGTGCAAAAACACTCTCCCGTGTCCCTTTTCAAGAAAAAAATAGAGCCCTTTTAGGACCCCACGTTGTGAGGAATTTCGTATGAGGGGTGCTAAGAGTACCCTTTTGTGTTCTTTGGCAATAAAAAAAACGAGACCCCAAAGGATCTCGTTTTTATTAAAGAGTGTATAAAGCGTTTGGATGATCGAGCTATTTTTAGGCCCACGAAGTGGCAAAAAGCGGAGGGGTGCTAAGAGCACCCTTCTATGCCCCTTCGACAGAACAAAAAACGGGACCCGAAAGGTCCCGTTTTTATAGGAATTTCGTATGAGGTGGGGATTTCAAGGCTTGCGATACAGCCGAAACCGGAGCATACTGAACGTATGTGAGGATTTCGGATGCGAGCGTAACGCAGAAATCACCCCTCAGACAAATTCCGAAGAATTACATCTTCTTACCCACGTTGGTCTTCTTAGCCACCTTCGGAGCCGAAGCCTTAGCAGCAGCCTTGGGAGCAGCCTTCTTAGCGGGCTTCTTCTCTACTACGGTAGCATCCTCAACGGCATCCGTCGTCTTCTTCGAACGCGAACGACGCGTCTTGGGCTTAGCCTCAGCAGCGGCAGCAGCCGGCGTTACGCCCAGCGTGTAAGCCTCGTTGAAATCAACGAACTCGATGATGCACATCTCGGCAGCGTCACCCAGACGGAAGCCCGTCTTCAGGATTCGCGTGTAACCGCCGTTGCGCTCAGCAATCTTCGGAGCGATCGTACGGAAGAGCTCCGTAACGGCCTCCTTCTGCTTCAGATACGAGAATACAACACGACGCGAGTGGGTGGTATCCTCCTTCGACTTGGTTACCAGCGGCTCAACGAACTGACGAAGGGCCTTGGCCTTGGCAACCGTGGTCTCGATACGCTTGTGCAGGATCAGCGACGATGCCATGTTCGACATCAACGCCTTGCGGTGACCTGCCTGGCGACCGAGGTGGTTAAAGTTTTTGTTATGTCTCATAGTGCTTTAATCTTTGTCAAGTTTGTAGATTGATACGTCCATTCCGAACTTCAAGTTCAGCGATGCCAGCAGCTCATCGAGCTCCGTGAGCGACTTCTTACCGAAGTTACGGAACTTCAGCAGGTCGTTACGGTTGAGCTTGACCAAATCACCGAGCGTATCAACGTCGGCGGCCTTCAGGCAGTTCAGAGCGCGTACGCTCAGATCCTGATCCGAAAGCTTGGTCTTAAGCAGCTGTCGCATGTGCAGAACATCCTCGTCGAACTCCTCGGCGCCATTCTTATCCTCCATGTTCACCGTGATCTTCTCATCCGAGAAGAGCATGAAGTGCTGGATCAGGATCTTAGCGGCCTCCTTCAGAGCATCCTTGGGGTGAATCGAACCGTCGGTAGTAATTTCCAAATTCAGTTTCTCGTAGTCCGTGCGCTGCTCAACACGATAGTCCTCGATCGAATACTTCACGTTCTTAATCGGCGTGAAGATCGAGTCAATCGCAAGCGTACCAAACTCGGCATCAGCGGGCTTGTTCTCCTCAGCGGGAACATAACCACGACCCTTGCCAATCGTCAGCGTAATCTGCATCTTGGTTCCGGGAGCCAGGTGGCAAATCACCAGATCCGGATTCAGTACTTTGAAGAACGACAGGTAATTCGAGATATATCCGGCAGTCAGCTCCGTTACACCCGCAACGTTGATCGACACCTTCTCGGTATCCTGGTTGTCTACCGTGCGGATAAATCGAATCTGCTTCAGGAAGAGGATGATGTGTAACATATCCTCCTTCACGCCGGGGATGGCGGCGAACTCGTGGTCGACACCGGCTACCTTGACGGTCGTAATCGCATAGCCCTCGAGCGACGAGAGCAGGATACGGCGCAAGGCATTGCCAACAGTACGACCGAATCCGGGCTCCAGCGGTCGGAACTCAAACTTTCCGAACGACGAAGTAGATTCGAGCATAATGACCTTTTCAGGCTTCTGGAATGCTAATATTGCCATAATCTTGAATTTGTTTATTTACTACTTCGAGTACAACTCGACGATGAGCTGCTCCTTGATGTTCTCGGGAATCTCCTCGCGCTCGGGCTTCTGCAGGAACTTACCACTCATCGTAGCACCGTCCCACTCAAGCCATGCATAGCGGCTCTTCGAGCCACCGGCAAGCGAATTGGTAATTACCTCCAGGCTCTTCGACTTCTCACGTACCGATACTACATCACCGGTACGCAGCGAGTACGAAGGAATGTTGACAACAGCACCGTTTACGCAGATATGGCAGTGCGAAACGAGCTGACGAGCAGCAGCACGCGTCGGAGCGATGCCCAGACGATATACTACGTTGTCCAGACGGCACTCGAGCAACTTCAACAGGTTCTCACCCGTGATACCACCCATACGGGCAGCCTGCTCATACGTACGCGAGAACTGCTTCTCCAGCAGACCGTACGTATACTTTGCCTTCTGCTTCTCGCTCAGCTGCGTACCATACTCCGATACCTTCTTACGCTTGCGTGCCAAACCGTGCTGTCCGGGAGGATAGTTACGCTTCTCGAGTACCTTATCCGCACCATAGATAGCTTCGCCAAACTTACGGGCGATCTTCGATTTAGGTCCAATATACTTTCCCATTGTTTTCTACTTTTTTTAATTTGTTTTAACTCGTAACCTTGCGTCTGTGGATAATTCCAAGATTATACCTTACGACGGTTAGGAGCACGGCAACCGTTGTGCGGCAGCGGCGTAACGTCGATAATCTCCATTACCTCGATGCCGGCACCGTGGATCGTACGCACGGCCGACTCACGACCCTGACCGGGACCCTTAACGTATACCTTTACCTTGCGCAGACCCATATCGTAAGCCACCTTTGCGCAGTCGGCTGCCGACGTCTGTGCTGCATACGGAGTATTCTTCTTCGAACCACGGAAACCCATCTTACCGGCCGACGACCAGCTGATGACATCACCGTTCTCGTTCGTGATCGTGATGATCACGTTGTTGAAGCTCGAATGTACATAGGCGTTGCCCACCAGGCCCACCTTAACAACCTTCTTCTTCGTTGTAACAGTTTTCTTTGCCATAATTCTCTAAAGATTACTTCGTTGCCTTCTTCTTGTTTGCTACAGTCTTCTTCTTACCCTTACGCGTACGAGCGTTGTTCTTGGTCGACTGACCACGGAGGGGAAGACCCAGACGGTGACGGATGCCGCGATAGCAACCGATGTCCATCAGGCGCTTGATATTGAGCTGAACGAGCGAACGGCACTCGCCCTCGACCTTCAGACCCAGGTCGGCAATCGTCGAACGAATTGCACCTACCTGCTCATCGGTCCAATCCTGGACCTTAATCTCGTAGCTGATACCAGCTACGTCGAGAATGTGACGAGCCGTCGAACGACCGATACCATAGATATAGGTCAGACCGATCTCGCCTCTCTTATTTTTGGGTAAATCTACACCGACAATACGTGCCATAATGTTTCTTTTTCTTCTTTAATTTGTTTAACCTTGGCGCATTTTAAACTTGGGATTCTTCTTGCAGATCACGTAGAGCTTACCCTTACGCTTCACGATCTTGCAATCCTCGCTACGCTTCTTGATGGATGCTTTTACTTTCATGGTTTTTCAAGCAATCTGGTTAATTTTCACCTTTGTTATTTGTAACGGAACGAGATGCGACCCTTCGTCAAATCATAGGGGGTCATCTCAACCTTTACTTTGTCTCCGGGAAGGATCTTGATGTAGTGCATACGCATCTTTCCCGAAATGTGGGCCGTCAAAATGTGGCCGTTGTCCAACTCAACGCGAAACATTGCGTTCGACAAAGCCTCAATGATCGTCCCGTCGCGTTCGATAGCAGCTTGTTTTGCCATAGAGTTCTTAGTGTTTTATAGCCTTTTCGATGATGCTGAAATCCGTCAGCACGTCGGGGCCGTTTTTACGGATCGCGACTGCCCACTCATAATGTGCGGCTGCCTTGCGGTCACGCGTACGAACGGTCCATCCGTCCTCTTCAAATACAACCGATTTACTGCCTTGGGTAATCATCGGCTCTATACAGATAACCATACCCTCCTTGAGCAGCGGGCCGCGGCCTCGTGCGCCGTAGTTAGGAACACCCGGGTCTTCGTGCATCTTTCGACCAATACCATGTCCCTCCAATTCTCTCACGACGCCAAAACCGAACGACTCGGCGTATTGTTGCACTGCCGCCGAAATATCGCCCACGCGATTTCCGACTTTGGCTTGTGCTGCACCTTTACAAAGAGCCTCTTTGGTGACCTCCATCAGTTGTCGTACTTCCTCGGCAACCTCTCCTACGGCAAATGTATATGCCGAATCACCAACAAACCCCTTCATAAACGTACCACAGTCTACAGAAACAATATCGCCCTCCTTCAGAACGATCTTGTCCGACGGAATACCATGTACTACAGCTTCGTTGATCGAAATACACAACGATGCGGGGTAGCCCTGGTATCCTAAAAACGCAGGAACGGCTCCATGTGAACGGATGAAATCCTCGGCGATGCGATCCAACTCCTTGGTCGTGACACCCGGCTGAATGTGGCGACCCACTTCAGCCAGTGTCTCCGAGACCAAGATGTTGTTTTCGCGAAGGAGCTCAATCTCCTCGTTTGTTTTCAGATATATCATCTATCTGTAGCTAAGATGCTCTAAAAATCTAACTGTTAGTGACGGCCCTGAATACGACCGGTCTTCATCAGACCATCGTAGTGACGCATCAACAGGTAGCTCTCTATCTGCTTCAGAGTATCGAGTACCACACCCACCATAATCAGCAACGAGGTACCGCCATAGAAATAGGCGAACTCCTGCTGAATACCGAGGAATCGAATAGCCAGCGCTGGCAAAATTGCCACGATAGCCAAGAAGATCGAACCCGGCAGGGTGATACGCGTCATGATAGCGTCGATGTAGCTCACGGTCTGCTTACCCGGTTTCACTCCCGGAATGAAGCCACCGTTGCGCTTCATGTCATCGGCCATCATTTGAGGATTGACGATAATCGCCGTGTAGAAGTAGGTGAAGGCGATTACCAACACAGCCAGCGTAAAGTTGTACCAGAAACCGGTCATCGAGCTGAAGGCAGCTGCGAAAGCCGTACCCGAGAACAACATCGGAACAAACATCAGAGCCTGTGCGAAGATGATAGGCATCACATTCGCAGCATTCATCTTCAGGGGAATGTACTGACGTACACCACCGTACTGCTTGTTACCAATGATACGCTTAGCGTACTGAACAGGCACCTTGCGGACAGCCTGTACCAGCGCGATCGTTGCCATGAAGACAAGGAAGAGCAGAACGAGCTCGAGAATCAGCATGATGGCGCTACCGGTAGCCGTCTGGAAACGAGCGTTGACCTCAGCCAACAGCGCGTGGGGAAGACGAGCCACGATACCGATCATAATGATCAACGAGATACCGTTACCAATACCCTTGTCGGTGATCTTCTCGCCCAACCACATAATAAACATGGTACCGGCGATCAGGATCGTCGTTGCATAGCAAACGAAACCGAACGTATTACCGTAGACAAACGCCGTGGGAGCCTGGTGATAGAGGTTGGCAATGAATGCCGGACCCTGCAACATCAGCACACCGATCGTAAGGAATCGGGTCCACTGGTTCATCTTGCGGCGGCCGCTCTCACCCTCCTTCTGCATCTTCTGGAAATACGGGATCATCATACCCATCAGCTGGATGATAATCGAGGCGGTGATGTACGGCATGACTCCGAGTGCAAAAATTGCAGCGTTACCAAATGCACCTCCAGAGAAGACGTTCAACAGACCCAGAAGTCCGTTGCCCTCCAACTGGCTGGCATACGCCGAACCCTCGCCCAAGACGTTAGGGTTGATACCCGGAATCACTACGAAACTACCCAAGCGGTAGATCAGCAGAAGACCGATCGTGTAGATAACACGCTTACGGAGCTCCTCGATCTTATAGATATTCTTGAGCGTCTCGACCACTTTCTTGTTGGCTGCCAAAAGAGCGATAACCACTAAAAAGACAAGACCAACAACGAGATATTGATTCATAAATTTGGTTTGGTTTTAAGGTTTACCTTAGAGTTTCTCGACGTTACCGCCGGCAGCCGTGATAGCAGCCTCAGCGCTCTTCGAGAAGGCGTGTGCCTTCACCGTGAGGGCCTTCGTTACCTGACCGTTACCGAGGATCTTCACCTTGTCCTTCGACGAGATGAAGCCGGCACCGATCAGCGTCTCAACGGTTACCTCCTGGAGCTCCTTCTTCGAAGCCAACTCCTCGAGCGTCGACAGGTTGATAGCCTTGAACTCTACACGCTTCAAGTTCGTGAAACCGAACTTCGGAAGACGACGCTGAAGCGGCATCTGGCCACCCTCGAAACCGAGCTTGCGCGAGTAACCCGAACGCGACTGAGCACCCTTGTGACCGCGCGTAGCCGTACCACCATGGCCCGAACCAGCACCGCGGCCGATACGCTTATCGTGGTGCGTAGAACCCTTTGCGGGTTTGAGATTATACAGTTCCATTCTCTTATTTACTATTACAGGTTAAACATTAGGCGAGCTTCTCGACCTTTACGAGGTGCTGTACACGCTCGATCATGCCCTTGATGATTACCGAATCATCGTGCTCTACCGTTGCACCGATCTTCTTCAGACCGAGTGCGTCAAGATTAGCGCACTGACGCTTCGTAGCACCGATGCGGCTCTTGACCTGGGTGATTTTCAATCTTGCCATAGTCTTGATTCAAAATTAACCGTTAAACACCTGATTCATCGAGATACCACGAACGCGGGCAACGCTGGCAGCGTCACGCAGCTCGCACAAAGCGCCTACGGTTGCCTTTACCAGGTTGTGGGGGTTCGACGAGCCCTTGCTCTTTGCAAGCACGTTCTTCACGCCGAGCGACTCCAAAACGGCACGCATGGCACCACCGGCGATGATACCGGTACCCGGAGCAGCCGGACGAATCATAACCTCCGAACCACCGAAACGGAACTCCTGCTTGTGGGGAATCGTACCGTTGATTACGGGAACCTTCACCAGGTTCTTCTTGGCATCCTCCACGCCCTTGGCGATGGCGGCCTGAACCTCCGAAGCCTTACCCAGACCATAACCGACTACGCCGTTCTCGTTACCTACTACGACGATTGCCGAGAAGCTGAACGTGCGACCACCCTTCGTTACCTTCGTAACGCGCTGAATGCTTACGAGTCTGTCCTTAAGCTCGAGGTCGCTGGTGCGTACTTTCATATTGCTGTTAGCCATAATTTTGCTTAGAATTTAAGTCCGCCTTCGCGTGCTGCTTCGGCCAGCTGTTTAACTCTTCCGTGATACAGGTAACCATTACGGTCGAACGATACCGTCGTGATGCCCTTCGAGGCAGCACGCTCGGCAGCCAACTTACCAACCAGGGCGGCTACCTCCGACTTATTCTTACCTGCGGCAGCCTCTACAACCTCCTTCTCCAACGAAGAAGCCGATGCGAGCGTTACGCCTGCCAGGTCGTCGATGAACTGTACGTAGATCTGCTTGTTGCTACGGAACACCGTCATGCGGGGCTGAGCGGCCGTACCGGTAACGATCTTACGGATGCGCATCTTGATGCGCTCTCTTCTCTCTATTTTGTTCAGTGACATAACTTCAGCTTATTTACTATTTGCCAGCCGACTTACCGGCCTTACGACGAATCTGCTCGCCTACGAACTTAATACCCTTACCCTTATAAGGCTCCGGCTTGCGCAGCGAACGCAACTTGGCGGCCACCTGACCAACCAGCTGCTTGTCAATACTCTTCAGCGTCACGATCGGAGCACCCTTCTTCTCCGTAACGGCCGTTGCCGTAACCTCCTTCGGAAGCATGAAGTGCGTATCGTGCGAATAACCCAGGCTCATCTCCAGGATCTGACCCTTAACCTCGGCCTTGAAACCGACGCCAACGAGCTCCTGCTTGATCTCATAACCCTTCGTTACACCCACAACCATGTTGTTGATCAGTGCGCGGTACAGACCGTGCATCGAACGGTGGCGGGGCTGATTCGTCGGACGCGTTACCAGCACGGCAGGCTTCTCCTCCTCCGAACGCGCGTCCTTGTGCGTGCCGACCGTAACGGTAATATCCGAGTCAACCTTCTGACTCAACTCACCAAGAGGCCCTTTCACGCTTACCGTATTGTCGGCAGCAACCGTAACGGTTACACCGGCAGGCAGGTATACAGGTAATTTACCAATTCTTGACATTGTGTTGATTGTTTAAAATGTTTGTTTTTTGTTTCGGATTGACTCACGATTAGAATACGTAGCACAGCAACTCACCACCTACACGCTCCTTGCGAGCCTTGGCATCGGTCATGATACCCTTCGACGTCGAGAGGATGGCGATACCCAAACCGTTCAGTACGCGCGGCATCTCATCAACCGAGGTGTACTGACGAAGACCCGGACGCGATACGCGCTTCAGATCCTTGATCGCATTGGTCTTCGTGGCAGCATCCCACTTCAGAGCGATCTTGATGGTCGGGTGACCCTTCTCGTCGTTGTCAAACTTGTAGGCAAGGATATAACCCTGCTCGTAGAGGATCTTCGTGATCTCTCGCTTAATTTTGGAACCGGGAGCTTCAACCACCTTGTGGTTGGCTTTCACCGCGTTTCTAATTCTGGTCAGAAAGTCCGCAATAGGATCAGTCATAACGAATAAGAAATTAAAATTAATGTTAAAAATAAGGTTAATGTGTTCTTTTTCTGTTGCTTACATGGCTTTAAGCCCTTTGCTCGCGGCCATATAAGCGCGCAAATATACGCATAATTTCACAAAAAACCAAGCCAAAAGCATGATTTTTAGCAACTTTGCGTATTAGTCCCGAAATGGAGCATGTCAGCAACACATTCGTTTTGCCAACACACATCACAAAATCATCCAAAAGCACACGGAATCACATGGGATATGCACGTCAAAATTACGTTGCAAACCATACTTATCTCAACTACAGGTACAACATAATGCCCTGTTGCAGAGATAACCTACGGCAACCCATCGGTTCTGTGTCCTTTTGTCGGACTCTTTGCCAAATGCCGAATCCCTCATCCGAGCCGCGCGACCAAGAAGTTATCATTCCATGAATGACACTTTCCTCGGTGTTGCGACTCCGACTACACGGAGACTGCACCCATATTGACCCTCCTTCCCTTGAGGATAACCGCTATACCTATATTATATAAGGTATTATGCACATCCCCACGGGCTCACACCCAGGGAGTGGATGGTCGAGATCGAAAATTCGTGATCGACGGTTCACGAGGCTCGGCCTCTACATTGCCTTTCGATCAGTTTGTGTGAATTTCGAGATAAAAAGAGAGGGTGGAAGGAGTCTAAGACTCCCTCCCCCTCATCAGATATTACCAGCTGGCCTTCGTAACGCCCGGGATCAGACCCTGCGAAGCCATCTCACGGAACTGAATACGGCTGATGCCGAACAGACGGATGTAGCCCTTCGGACGACCCGTGATCTTGCAGCGATTGTGCTGACGAATCGGGTTCGAGTTGCGGGGCAGCTTCGACAATGCGATCCAAGCCTCCTCGTGGTCGATCTCACCGGCCTTGAGCTGAGCGGCGATCTCCTCACGCTTGTGAGCGTAGCGGTTAGCGAGCTTTACACGCTTTACCTCGCGTGCCTTCATTGACTCTTTTGCCATGGCTTAGTTCTTTTTAGCGTTCTTGAAAGGCAGACCGAAAGCCTTCAGCAGGGCGTAACCCTCCTCGTCGGTCTTTGCCGTCGTTACAAAGGTGATCTCCATACCAAAGATCTTGGTGATCTTGTCGATGTCGATCTCCGGGAAGATGATCTGCTCGGTCACACCCAGCGTGTAGTTACCCTGACCGTCGAACTTCTCGTTGATACCCTTGAAGTCGCGGATACGGGGAAGTGCTACAGCTACCAGACGCTCCAGGAACTCGTACATCTTCTTGTCGCGCAACGTAACACGTACACCGATCGGCATACCCTTACGCAACTTGAAGTTCGAGATATCCTTACGCGAACGAGTCTGAACGGCCTTCTGGCCCGTGATGATCGTCAGCTCCTCCTGAGCAACATCGATCAGCTTCTTGTCGGCGATAGCCTGACCCATACCCTGGTTGATGACAATCTTCACCAGCTTCGGGCACTGCATCACGCTCGTATAGCCGAACTGCTTCATAAGGGCAGGCAGAATCTGCTCCTTATACTGTGTCTTGAGTGTAGGAATATAAGCTGCCATTATTTGATCTCCTCCCCTGACTTTTTAGCGTAACGAACTAATTTACCTTCGGCATTTGCCTTGCGGCCCACCTTCGTCGGCTTGCCGCTCTTCGGGTCGAGTACCTGGAGGTTCGATACATGGATCGGAGCCTCCTTCTCTACGATACCGCCCTGGGGGTTCTGTGCATTGGGCTTCGTAGCCTTCTTGCAGAGATTAACGCCCTCGACAATCGCGCGCTGCTTCGACACCTCGACCTTCAGGACTTTACCCTGCTGGCCCTTGTTGTCGCCGGCGATCACCAGAACCGTATCCCCCTTCTTAATATGCAATTTAACTGACATATTCGGAATGTTTTTTAAGATTACAGTACTTCGGGTGCCAGCGAGATGATCTTCATGTACTGATCACGCAGCTCACGAGCTACGGGACCGAAGATACGGGTACCGCGCATCTCACCCTGATTGTTAAGCAGCACAACGGCGTTGTCGTCGAAACGAATGTACGAACCGTTGGCGCGACGAATTTCCTTCTTCGTGCGAACTACCACAGCCTTCGATACGGCGCCCTTCTTGACGTCGCCCGAGGGGGTAGCGCTCTTTACAGCTACGACGATCTTATCGCCGATCGAGGCGTAGCGACGCTTCGTACCACCGAGTACGCGGATGCAAAGTACCTCCTTGGCACCGCTGTTGTCGGCTACTACGAGTCTTGATTCCTGTTGTATCATAACTACTTAGCTCTTTCAATGATTTGTACTAATCTCCAACGCTTCGTCTTGCTCAGCGGGCGGGTCTCCATGATACGTACGGTATCGCCCTCCTTGCAGGTCTCGTCGAGGCACTCGGCGGCGAACTTCGTCGTCTTGTTCACGAACTTGCCGTAGATCGGGTGCTTCACCTTACGTGCTACTGCAACCACAATGGTCTTCTCCATCTTGTTGCTGACAACCACGCCAATTCGCTCTTTTCTCAGATTTCTTTCCATAGTTGTTCTCCTTATTTAGCGTTCTTTTGACGCAGAATCGTCAGCATGCGAGCGATGTCTCTGCGGTTCTTCTTGATGATCGACGGATTCTCGATCGGCGACACGGCGTGCTGTACCTTGAGCTTGGTCAGCTGCGCCTTCTCAGTCTCGATGCGCTCAACCAAATCCTTGGTCGCGATATCCTTGATTTCTGCACTTTTCATAGCGTGTCTCCTTTCTTAAAGTGTGGTCTCGACGTAGTCACGTCGTACAATAAACTTCACGGGGATAGGCAGCTTCTGGGCACCCAGACGAAGAGCCTCCTGTGCTACTGCCAAGGGCACACCCTCAGCCTCGAACAGAATACGACCCGGCGTAACAGGGGCTACGAAACCCTCCGGATTACCTTTACCCTTACCCATACGTACCTCGGCCGGCTTCTTCGTAATCGGTTTGTCGGGGAAGATGCGGATCCAGAGCTGACCCTCACGCTTCATGTAACGCGTGATGGCCTGACGGGCGGCCTCGATCTGACGACCCGTGATCCAGGTCGAGTCGAGCGCCTTGATTGCGAACGAACCGAATGCAAGTTGGTTACCTCTTTGAGCCACTCCCTTCATACGGCCTTTCTGCATTCTTCTAAATTTGGTCTTTTTCGGCTGTAACATGTTTGTTCTGCTTTAAAAAGGTCCTACTTACTATTTGTTGTTCTGACGACGACCACCACGACGACGATCACCGCGCTCACCACGACCGCGACGCTCGCCACGCTGCTCGCCCTGCGGAGCCTGGGCCGAAGCACCCTGCATCTCGAACAGGTCGCGCTTGCCGTAAACCGTACCCTGGCAGATCCATACCTTGATACCGAGGATACCAACCTTCGTCAGTGCCTCCGTCAGGCAGTAATCTACATCAGCACGGAACGTGTGCAGCGGAATACGTCCCTCCTTAATGGTCTCCTTGCGTGCCATCTCAGCGCCACCTACGCGGCCCGATACCTGTACCTTGATACCCTCGGCACCCATGCGCATCGTCGAAGCGACAGCCGTCTTAACGGCACGACGGAACGAAACGCGGCCCTCGAGCTGGCGGGCAATGTTCTGACCTACGATCACAGCATCAACCTCCGGGCGCTTAACCTCGAAAATGTTGATCTGGATCTCCTTACCGGTGAGCTTCTTCAGCTCCTCCTTCAACTTGTCGACCTCCTGGCCACCCTTACCGATGATGATACCCGGACGGGCGGTCGAAATGGTTACCGTAACGAGCTTCAGCGTACGCTCGATGATGATCTTCGAGATCGAAGCCTTCTGCAGACGGGCGTTCAGATACTTGCGGATCTTGTCGTCCTCTACGATCTTGTCGCCGAAGTTCTTACCACCGAACCAGTTGGAATCCCAACCCTTGATGATACCAAGGCGATTTGCTATCGGATTAACTTTCTGTCCCATCTTGTTTTACTTGTTTTCTACGGTTACCATTTTGTCTACTACGATCGTCACGTGGTTCGAACGCTTGCGAATGCGGTGAGCGCGACCCTGCGGAGCGGGCTGAATGCGCTTCAACATACGACCACCGTCAACGAATACCTCCTTAACGCAGAGCTTCGTATCCTCCAGACGCTCGGTCTCGTTCTTTGCCTCCCAGTTGGCAATAGCCGACTTCAGGAGCTTCTCCATGCGGATCGACGCCTCCTTCTTCGAATAGCGAAGGATGCCCAATGCCTTGTTGATCTCTACGCCGCGGATGATATCTGCAACCAGACGCATCTTGCGGGGCGAGGTCGGGCAGTCGCGCAGAACGGCGATAGCCTTCTGCTTCTTCTCAGCCGAGCGCTTCTCGGCTGCCATTGCTTTTCTTGCACCCATATTCTACTTACTTTTTCTTGTTACCGGCGTGGCCGCGGAAAGTACGCGTGGGAGCGAACTCACCGAGCTTGTGTCCTACCATATTCTCGGTTACATAAACCGGGATGAACTTGTTTCCGTTGTGAACGGCGATCGTCTGACCTACGAAATCAGGCGAAATCATGCTTGCGCGCGACCAGGTCTTGATAACCGCCTTGTTGCCCTCGGCAGCGGCGATAACCTTAGCCTCGAGTTTCGGATCGATATACGGTCCTTTCTTTAATGAACGGCTCATTATGTACTCTTATTTAATTACTTTTTCTTCTTGGAAATAATAAACTTCGAAGTGGTCTTCTTCGGGTTGCGCGTCTTGTAACCCTTAGCAAGCAGACCCTTGCGCGAACGCGGGTGACCACCGCTGGCGCGGCCTTCACCACCACCCATCGGGTGATCTACCGGGTTCATCACGACACCACGGTTGTGCGGACGACGGCCCAGCCAACGCTTGCGACCGGCCTTACCCGACGACTCGAGGTTGTGATCAACGTTCGATACGACACCCACCGTAGCGCGGCAAGTTACGAGTACCATACGAGTCTCGCCCGAAGGCAGCTTGATGATGGCAAATTTGCCCTCACGAGCCAGCAGCTGGGCGTACGAACCGGCCGAACGAGCCATAGCGGCACCCTGACCGGGATAGAGTTCAATGTTGTGTACAACCGTACCCAGCGGAATCTCGCTCAACGGAAGAGCGTTACCTACCTCGGGAGCGATACCCGAGCCGCTGATAACAGTCTGACCAACCTTCAGGCCGTTCGGTGCGATGATGTAGCTCTTCTCACCGTCGGCATATACCAACAGGGCAATACGTGCCGTACGATTCGGGTCGTACTCGATTCCCTTTACAGTAGCAGTAATACCATCCTTCGAGCGCTTAAAGTCGACGTTACGATACATCTGCTTGTGACCGCCACCAATGTAGCGTACGGTCATCTTACCGTCGTTGTTGCGGCCGCCCGAGCTCTTCTTTACGCTCAAAAGCGACTTCTCAGGCTTCGACTTAGTGATCTCGTCGAATGCGCTGATTACCTTATGTCTTGTACCTGCGGTAACAGGCTTAAATTTCTTTACTGCCATCTTCGTTAGATATTACTGTAAAAATCAATCTTATCTCCCTCCTTCAAGGTAACGATAGCCTTCTTGAAGTTGTTGGCACGGCCCTCCAACAGACCCGCCTTCGTATAGCGGCTCTTGAGCTTGCCCATGCAGTTAATCGTGTTAACATCAGTTACAACGACGTTGTACATCTGCTCTACGGCCTGACGAATCTGCAGCTTGTTAGCGCGCACGTCAACGATAAAACCGTAGCGATTCAACTTTTCGCCCTGAATCGTCATTTTCTCGGTCAAAACCGGCTTAATAATAATCTCCATGGTTGTCTTGCGTATTATGCTAACAAAGTATTCAGTACATTCTCAGCACCCTCTACCATCACGATAACCGATGCGTTCATCACGTCATACGTGCAGACGTTCTGAGCCAGAACCGGCTTGATGTAGGTAAGGTTGCGGCACGAAAGCTGCAGGTTTACGTTGCCCTCAGGCAGAACGAGGAGCACCTTCTTGTCGGCGACCTTCAGAGCCTCGGCCAAAGCAACAGCGGCCTTCGTCTTGGGAGCCTCGAGCTGCTGAGCCTCCAGAGCGATGATCTTACCGGCCTGAGCCTTGTAGGTCAAAGCGCTGCGACGAGCCAGCTGCTTGAGCTTCTTGTTGAGCTTGAAGCTGTAATCGCGGGGAACCGGACCGAATACGCGACCACCACCCGGGAAGAGGGGCGAGAGGATCGAGCCGCAGCGAGCACCACCGGTACCCTTCTGACGCTTCAGCTTACGCGTCGAACCGGCAACCTCATTACGCTGCTTTGCCTTATGCGTACCCTGACGCTGGTCAGCCAAATACTGCTTCACGTCGAGATAGATAGCGTGGTCATTAGCCTCCACGCCGAAGACGGCCTCCGAGAGGACTACCTTACGGCCCGTCTCATTTCCTTGTGCGTTCAATACTGCTAATTCCATACTACTTCTCAATGGTTAAGTAAGCACCCTTGGCACCCGGAATCGAACCCTTCACGAGGATCAGGTTGCTCTCCGGAATTACCTTCAAAACTTTCAGGTTCAGCACCTTTACCTGATCGCCACCCATCTGACCCGGCAGACGCTTGCCCTTGAAGACACGCGAGGGGTACGACGAGGCGCCCAACGAACCGGGCTTGCGCTGACGG
This sequence comes from Alistipes sp., assembly GCA_017547175.1. Lineage (GTDB taxonomy): Bacteria > Bacteroidota > Bacteroidia > Bacteroidales > Rikenellaceae > Alistipes. Next base: position 240,508 of record JAFYQI010000008.1, read on the forward strand.
TTGTGCTGACCGTGCGTCTGGCCACCAACACCGGCAAAGCCGTGACGCTTTACAACGCCCTGGTAACCACGACCTTTCGAGATCCCGGTCACGTCAACCCAGTCCTCCTCGGTGAAGAGGTCTACGGTGAGCGTGTCGCCGAGATTCACTTCAGGCATGCCCTTAAACTCAGCAAGCTTGCGCTTGGGAGTCGTGCCGGCCTTCTTGAAGTGACCTAACAAACTGCTGGTGGTGTGCTTTTCACTCTTCTCGTCATAGGCAATCTGGACTGCCTCGTACGAATCCTTCTCGACAGTCTTGATTTGCGTAACAACGCACGGGCCAGCCTCAATGACAGTGCATGGAATATTCTTTCCCTCGGCACTGTAAACGGAAGTCATTCCGATTTTCTTTCCAATAAGTCCTGACATTTTGTTGTCAATTTGTTTGTTATAAATGTTTTATAAGTGAAGTGTTTCAACTTCTTTTTCCTTTTCGGAGGGCGCAATAAAGGCCAAGAGCGCTGTATTTTTACGGCTCATACCTATATTAATATAGGCCCCATTGTATTTTAGCCTCCTACGAGGTGGGCAACTCAAGTTTGCCCGTGGGCTTTGCTATGCTCGGCCCTAAGGTTTGGGAAGAGTGGGCAAGGCGAAACCTCGCCCACTTCCCGTTTTATCACACCTTGATCTCAACCTCAACACCCGAGGGGAGCTCGAGCTTCATCAGCGCGTCGATCGTCTTGGGCGTCGACGAGTAGATGTCGAGGATACGCTTGAAGGTGCAGAGCTGGAACTGCTCGCGAGCCTTCTTGTTTACGAAGGTCGAGCGGTTTACCGTAAAAATCTGCTTGTGCGTGGGCAGGGGTACCGGACCGCTAACGATGGCACCCGTGCTCTTTACGGTCTTAACGATCTTCTCAGCCGACTTGTCGACGAGGTTGTGATCGAACGACTTTAACTTGATTCTGATTTTCTGATTCATATCGTTTGCTTATTCTATATCCTTACGTTTACCACTCGCCTTCTCGATGATCTCCTTAGCCAAACCGCCAGGAACCTCCTCAAAGTGCGAGAACTCCATCGACGAGGTTGCGCGACCCGACGAAATCGTACGCAGCACGGTGACATAGCCGAACATCTCCGACAGGGGCACCTTTGCCTTTACGACACGAGCCGTACCCTTCGACTCCATACCGGTGATCTGACCACGACGCTTGTTCAAGTCGCCGATGATATCACCCATGTTCTCCTCGGGGGTAACAACCTCAACCGACATAACCGGCTCCATGATGATCGAACCTGCCTTGGGAGCAGCGGCACGGTAGCCATTGCGGGCAGCGATCTCGAACGAGAGCTGATCCGAATCGACGGGGTGGAACGAACCGTCCTTGAGCGTAATCTTCATCGAGTCCATCGGATAACCGGCGAGAGCACCGTTGGCCATAGCCGACTCGAAGCCCTTCTGTACCGAAGGAATGAACTCGCGCGGAATGTTACCGCCCTTCACCTCATCAACGAACGTCAGACCCATCTTGCCCTCATCGGCGGGACCGATCTCGAAGATAATATCTGCAAACTTACCGCGACCACCGGTCTGCTTCTTGAAGACCTCACGGTGCTGTACGGTCTGCGTCAGAGCCTCCTTGTAGTTCACCTGCGGAGCACCCTGGTTGATCTCAACACCGAACTCACGGCGCAGACGGTCAACGATGATGTCGAGGTGGAGCTCACCCATACCGCTAATTACGGTCTGACCCGAATCCTCATCGGTGTGTACCGTGAAGGTGGGGTCCTCCTCGGCCAGCTTACCCAGCGCGATACCCAGCTTATCCAGGTCCTTCTGCGTCTTGGGCTCTACAGCCAGACCGATCACCGGCTCGGGGAAGGTCATCTGCTCCAGAACGATCGGTGCGTTCTCGGCGCAGAGCGTATCACCCGTGCGGATCTCCTTGAAACCTACAGCGGCGCAGATATCACCGGCGGTTACAACCTCCAGCGGGTTCTGCTTGTTGGCGTGCATCTGGTAGATACGGCTGATACGCTCGCGCTTGCCGCTGCGTGCATTCAGCACATACGAACCTGCATCCAGCTTACCCGAGTAAATACGTACGAAAGCCAGACGACCTACGAAGGGGTCGGTAGCGATCTTAAACGCGAGGCCGCAGAACGGATCATCGTCCGAAGCGTTACGCACCTCCGTCTCCTCGGTCTTGGGGTTCGTACCCTCAACTGCGGGAACATCCAGCGGCGAGGGGAGGAAAGCCATCACGTAGTCGAGCAGCTTCTGAACACCCTTGTTGTGGAACGACGAACCGCAGAGCATCGGAACAATCTGCATCGACATCGTAGCCGTGCGGATAGCCTTCAGCAACTCCTCAGGCGTGATCGAATCGGGATCCTCGAAGAACTTCTCCATCAGAGCGTCGTCCGTCGAAGCAACCTCCTCGATCAACTTCATACGCCACTCCTCGGCCTCAGCCTTCATGTTCTCCGGAATCTCACGGATCTCGAAGTTGTCGCGTACGGTCTTGTCGTCGAAGTAGTAGATTGCATTATTATAAATAAGGTCTACCAGACCCTCGAACTTATCCTCTACACCAATCGGCAGAACTACCGGAAGAGCCGTCGTGCCGAAGTGCTCCTTGATCTGCGAGCAAACTGCATAGAAGTCAGCACCCGTGCGGTCCATCTTGTTTACATAACCGATACGGGGAACGTTGTACTTGTCGGCCTGACGCCATACGGTCTCCGACTGGGGCTCAACACCACCTACGGCGCAGAACGTAGCGATAGCGCCATCGAGCACACGCAACGAACGCTCTACCTCTACGGTAAAGTCAACGTGTCCCGGGGTGTCAATCAGGTTAATCTGGTACTGCTTACCCATGTAGTTCCAGAAGGCCGTCGTAGCGGCCGAGGTGATCGTAATACCACGCTCCTGCTCCTGAACCATCCAGTCCATGGTAGCGGCACCCTCGTGGGTCTCACCAATCTTGTGGGTCTTACCCGTGTAGAACAGAATACGCTCCGACGTCGTGGTCTTACCGGCATCGATGTGAGCCATGATACCGATATTACGCGTGTAAGTTAAGTCTCTTGCTGCCATTGCGGTACTCTGTTAGAAACGGAAGTGTGCGAATGCCTTGTTGGCCTCAGCCATGCGGTGCATCTCCTCCTTACGCTTGAAGGCGGCACCCTGCTGGTTGTAGGCGTCTACGATCTCAGCCGAAAGCTTCTCTGCCATGGTTTTACCGGCGCGCTTACGCGAGAACAGGACAAGGTTCTTCATGGAAATAGAAATCTTGCGCTCCGGACGAACCTCCGTAGGAACTTGGAAGGTTGCACCACCGATACGCTTCGACTTCACTTCGACTTGGGGCGTGATGTTCTCGAGGGCCTGTTTCCAGATTTCCAGCGGAGACTTATCAGCATCCTTCATCTTCTTACCTACGAGCTCCAATGCATCATAGAAGATCGTGTAGGCAATACTCTTCTTACCATCCAGCATAAGGTTGTTCACGAAACGGGTCACAGCCACGTCACCGAACTTCGGATCCGGAAGTAGAATTCGCTTCTTAGGCTTAGCTTTTCTCATTGCTTTAAAAAATTCTTTGTTGTTTAGTCAGATTACTTCTTAGCGGCCTTGGGACGCTTTGCACCATACTTCGAACGACGCTGACGACGGCCATCTACACCGGCCGAATCGAGGGCACCGCGAACGAGGTGATAACGAACACCCGGGAGGTCCTTAACACGACCACCACGGACAAGCACAATCGAGTGCTCCTGCAAGTTGTGACCTTCACCGGGGATGTAGGCGTTGACCTCCTTGCCATTGGTCAATCTTACACGTGCCACCTTACGCATAGCCGAGTTAGGCTTCTTCGGGGTCGTCGTGTACACACGGGTACAAACGCCACGGCGCTGCGGACACGCGGCGAGAGCAGGCGACTTCGATTTGTCCTCCATTGCTACTCGGCCGTTACGAACTAACTGTTGAATAGTAGGCATTTTTTTGTCCTTTAATTTGTTAATTTTTCTATCTCCATTGTCCAAAATGGACTGCAAAGGTACGCATTTTTTTTGAAAACACAATATATATGGCATCTTTTTCAGCGTTTTTCGGGCTTTTTTCACCCTATAGCCATTCTTTTTACTTATAGAAAATACAAAACTATTTGTTTGGCTTATGGTAAATTTACCAAAGGCCTGTTTTCCTGCATTTTAAGCAAATCTTTACAGCGCACCCTCAACCCATCGGAACACAAATTGCAAAATCTGTCAAAAACAGCAATTCACACAGCAAAAACACACATGGCAAAAATCGATATCCTAATAAATGAACAAGCATAGATGAACAAGTTAGCAATCTTCCGCCGTCGCAGATTCCGAAAAACAAAGCCTTGAGTTCCCTCTTCGAAGACAGACAAATTCAGACAAACGTTTCAAGAAAGAAGATCGCCCGAAGCGCCCGGCAAAAAGGGGTAAAACACCCACGAAACACAACAAAAAAAGCCCGATCTTTCGAGTCGGACTTAAGCAATGGGGCACCCCGCTTGGAAACGTAAAATAAGACTACCAATCGATCAAAAAAGCTACTTCTCGAGATGCACACACCAGCCGTCATTGTAGCCACTACCGTTCGATACACCATCCACCCAAACCTCGTCGGTGATGTACGGATAGTGATGTTTATCCCATTCGAGCACCAGATCAAAGGAAATCTTCGTTGAAGTACCATCACCCCAAAAGGCCTCAAATGTTTCGCCCTTATAATCCGAGGGGGCAAACTCACCAAAGGAGACAAACTACTGCCCATCCGGATAGAGACGCGCATGACGGAAAGCGATCGGGAGCGGAAAGGTCGCACGCGTTTGTTCCATCTCCTCCTCATAGATTACGCCCGGCGGGAGCAACGGATAGCTCTTACCCTGGTAGGCCACATAGGCCGACTCGACCACATTCCCAACGACCGACGGATCGCACAAATCGGCACCCGTTACCTCATCGGTCACAAAGAGCATCACCGAGGGGTTAATAAAATCCCAGATATAATCCTCATAATCTTCGTCATCCGAACAAGCGACAAACATCGCCAGCAACACCAGCAACAGAGCCACTCTCCACCACTGAAGTTTCATAACCGAGCTTGAATTTATAGGCATATACAACAAAGAAAAAAATCCCGTTATAAATTAAAATCGACATTGCATAAGCCAAACACAGACTCATCAAACGGCACATAATCTCGATCCATAGGGGCATTCCGCACCTTCAATTTTGAATTCTAAATCCTAAATTTTGAATTTCTTTATAATATATGTATCTTTGCCCATTAAAATAAGAAAACAACAATCCAAAATCCATGGAATACAGCTTCAAAGAGATCGAATCGCGCTGGCAGGAGCGTTGGCGTGAGGATAAGACTTATCGGGTCGAAGTAGACACTAACCGCCCGAAATTTTATGTACTCGACATGTTCCCCTACCCCTCGGGAGCGGGTCTGCACGTAGGCCATCCGCTGGGATACATCGCCTCGGATATCTATTCGCGCTACAAGCGTCTGAAGGGCTTCAACGTACTGCACCCGATGGGCTACGACGCATTCGGTCTGCCCGCAGAGCAGTATGCCATCCAGACGGGTCAACATCCCGCCGTAACGACGGAGAAGAACGTAGCACGTTACCGCGAACAGCTCGACAAGATCGGTTTCTCGTTCGACTGGGAGCGCGAAGTGAGAACGTGCGATCCGACCTACTACAAGTGGACCCAGTGGGCTTTTCTCAAGATGTTCGGCCACTACTACGACCGCACGGAGCAGAAGGCAAAGCCGATCGAGGAGCTCGTGGCACGTTTCGCCGTATCGGGTACCGAAGGCGTAGATGCAGCTTCGACTCAAACGCTCAATTTTACCGCCGAAGAGTGGAACGCCAAAAACGAAGCCGAGAAGGAGCAGGTATTGCAGAACTACCGCCTCGCATTCCGTGCCGACACGATGGTTAACTGGTGCCCGAAGCTGGGTACGGTATTGGCCAACGACGAGGTAAAGGATGGTCTTTCGGTACGTGGTGGATTCCCCGTCGAGCAGAAGCGCATGAAGCAGTGGCTGCTGCGTGTGACGGCTTATGCCCAGCGCATGTTGGATGGCCTCGACAATCTCGAGTGGAGCGATTCGCTGAAAGAGATTCAGCGCAACTGGATCGGTCGCTCGGTAGGCGCACAGGTATTCTTCAATCTGGTGGGCCATGAGGAAAAGTTAGAGATCTTTACGACGCGCCCCGACACGATCTTCGGCGTGACGTTTATGGTTATCGCTCCCGAGCATGAGATGCTCGCAAAACTGACCACCGATGCACAAAAGGAGGCTGTTGAAGCATATGTCGCAGAGGCCAAGAAGCGTTCGGAGCGCGAGCGCATGGCCGAGACGAAGCGCGTGAGCGGCGTCTTTACGGGCTCGTATGCCGTCAACCCCTTTACCGGTCGCGAGATTCCGATCTACGCCTCGGACTACGTGCTTTCGGGCTACGGCACAGGCGCGATCATGGCCGTACCGGCACACGACTCGCGCGACTGGGCCTTTGCTCGCCATTTTGGTCTGGAGATCACCCCCGTTGTCGAGGGTGGCAACATCGAGGAGTCGTCGTACGATGCCAAGGAGGGTCAGATGATCAACTCGGATTTCCTGAACGGCATGGATGTCAAGGAGGCTATTCCGATGATGTTCCAGGAGGTGGAGAAGCGCGGTTTGGGTAAGAAGCTCATCAACTATCGTCTGCGCGATGCTATCTTCTCGCGCCAGCGCTATTGGGGTGAGCCCTTCCCGATCTACTACAAGGAGGACACGGCCTATCCGCTCGCTATGGATAAGCTCCCGTTGGAGCTCCCCCCCATCGCCAACTTCGGACCTACGGAGCAGGGCGAACCGCCCCTGGCTCGCGCCGAGAGTTGGTGCACCGAGGGGGGTTATCCCTTCGAGCTCTCGACCATGCCGGGCTTTGCCGGTTCGTCGGCCTACTTCCTGCGCTACATGGACCCGAAGAACAACGAGGCCCTTGTCAGCGAAGAGGCCAACAACTATTGGCGACAGGTTGACCTCTACGTGGGCGGCATCGAGCACGCTACGGGTCACCTCATGTACTCGCGTTTCTGGAATATGTTCCTCTACGACTTGGGCTACGTCTGCGAGCAGGAGCCCTTCCGCAAGCTCGTCAATCAGGGCATGATTCAGGGCCGTTCTAACTTTGTATATCGCGTCGTAGGCACCAATAAGTTTGTGTCGCTCGGCCTGAAGGATCAGTACGAGACCCAAGAGATTCACGTCGATGTAAATATCGTCAAGAACGACATCCTCGACCTAGAGGCCTTCAAAGCCTGGATGCCCGATTTTGCCAATGCCGAGTTCATCCTCGAGGATGGCAAATACATCTGCGGCTGGGCTATTGAGAAGATGTCGAAATCGATGTTCAACGTTGTGAACCCCGACTATATTGTCGACAACTATGGCGCCGACACCCTTCGTATGTATGAGATGTTCCTCGGCCCGCTCGAACAGTCGAAGCCTTGGGATACGAACGGTATTGACGGTGTTCACAAATTCCTAAAACGCCTGTGGCGTCTGTTCTACGATCGCGACGGCAAGCTGCTCCTCACGGACGATAAAGCAACCGAACAGGAGATGCGTACCCTGCACAAGACCATCAAGAAGGTAACCGAAGATATTGAGCACTTCTCGTTCAACACCTCGGTAGCCGCCTTTATGATCTGCTTGAACGAGTTGGGAGACTGCTCGAAGCGCGAGATCCTGGAGCCGCTGGTTATTCTGTTGGCTCCCTTCGCCCCGCACATCTGCGAGGAACTCTACCACACGCTTGGACACACCACATCGGTATGCGATGCAGCCTATCCGGTTTACGAAGAGAAATACCTGACGCTTTCGACCTTCGAATATCCCGTTTCGATCAACGGCAAGCTTCGTTTCAAGAAGGAGTACGACTTGAATCTCGACCCTGCAACGATCCAGGCCGACGTAGTCAATCAGCCCGAGGCTCAAAAATGGATCGAGGGCAAGAGCCCGAAGAAGGTGATCGTCGTAAAGGGAAAAATCATCAATATCGTCATCTAAAAACGCATGAAAAAGCTCCTTCTCAGCCTTTGCGCCCTGCTGCTAGCCGGCATGGTGGTCGCTCAAGATATGAGTGGCGCCACGCAGGTTATCCACATTTGGGACAACACGACCGCACCCCATTCGAACGGTTTGGAGGAGGCCGGTGAGACGCGCAACAACCGTCCTTCACTGACCACCGAGACGATTCTCTACCTCTACACCCCAAAGAGCGGCACGCACAACGGGCGTGGAGTGGTTATATGCCCGGGTGGTGGTTATCGCCACCTCTCGATGGAGAACGAGGGATCGAAGATGGCCGAATGGTTCGCAGCTCACGGTTATGTAGCCGCAGTACTTCACTATCGCATGCCCAACAGCCACCCCGAAGTACCGTTGGAGGATGCATGTGAAGCGATCCGCCTGCTACGAGGCAAGCGCGAAGGCGTTCCCGCAGTTTGGCAGGTTGAGACGGTCGGCATTGTCGGTTCATCGGCTGGAGGTCATCTTGCAGCGATGACATCGACAATGGGTGACGAGCGTCCCGATTTCTCGCTGCTGTTCTACCCCGTAATCTCGGCCGGTGAAGGTCGTCAGCACAAGGGATCGTTCGACAACTTGCTCGGCACAGACCGCACTGAGGAGGAGAGCGCATACTATTCGCTCCAAAACCGCGTCACGACACAGACCCCGCCTGCGCTGATTCTCTTTGCCGATGATGATCGCACGGTACCATCGATTAACGGACCGCTCTACTACATGGCCCTCAAGGCGCAGGGCATTCCGGCATCGATGCACATCTATCCGTATGGCGGTCATGGCTTCGGCATGAAGGATACCTTCCACTACAAGCATGCATGGATGCCCTTGATGTTCGACTGGATTGACACTATTTTGAAATAACAAAAAAACTATAAATACATGGCAGATAACAGCATTTTGATTCGTCTGGACGGTCTGAAGCTCAAGTATGAGGAGATCGGCCAGAAATTGACCGACCCCGAGGTAATTGCCGACGTGAAGCAGTTTATTCAGCTCACGAAGGAGTACAAGGAGTTGGAACCGATCATCTTCACATCGGATCGGTACCGCACGGCCGTTGCCAACCTGGCCGAGGCTAAAGACACGCTCGCCAACGATAAAGACGAGGAGATGCGCGAAATGGCCCGCGAAATGGCCGCTGAGCTGGAACCCGAAATTGTACGCCTGGAGGAGGAGATCAAGCTTCTGCTGATCCCGAAAGATCCTCAGGATTCGAAGAATGCCATTGTCGAGATCCGTGGAGGTACGGGTGGCGACGAGGCCGCCATCTTCGCCGGCGACCTTCTGCGCATGTACACCAAATACATCGAATCGAAGGGTTGGCGTTACGAGATGACTTCGTCGTCGGAGGGTGCCGCAGGTGGTTATAAAGAGGCCGTTCTGAAGGTGACGGGACAAAACGTATATGGAACACTCAAATACGAGTCGGGCGTACACCGCGTGCAGCGCGTACCCCAGACCGAGACGCAGGGTCGCGTACACACCTCGGCAGCTTCGGTAGCAGTACTTCCCGAAGCCGAAGAGTTTGATGTCGAGATCTCGATGAACGATATTCGCAAGGATATCTTCTGCGCATCGGGCCCCGGTGGCCAGTCGGTTAATACGACCTACTCGGCAATCCGACTCACGCACATCCCCACGGGTATCGTCGTACAGTGCCAGGACCAAAAATCGCAGCTCAAGAACTTCGACAAGGCCTTCGAAGAGTTGCGCACTCGCGTCTTCAACCTCGAGTACTCGAAGTATCTCGATGAGATCGCATCGAAGCGTAAAACGATGGTTTCGACCGGCGACCGCTCGGCCAAAATCCGTACCTACAACTATCCGCAGGGACGTATTACCGACCACCGCATCAACTACACGATCTACAACCTTTCGGCCTTTATGGATGGTGACATCCAGGACTGTATCGACCACTTGATCGTGGCTGAGAATGCCGAGCGTCTGAAAGAGAGTGAGTTGTAAAAAGGATAAAAAACAAATAGCTAGAATTGGGATGAGGCAAGGATTTCTCATTGCACTATTCCTGCTCTTAACGGTTGTTGTTCCCGCGAGGGGACAGCAACCGCTTTATATTGTCAATGGCGTAGAGCGCACCGACATCCACGACATCGACCCGGAGGTCATCGAACAGATCGAGGAGTTGCCGGCCGACGAATTTACGATTGCCCACTATGGCGACCGAGCCTCACACGGTGTGGTACTCATCACTCTCAAATACGACACGCCGGCCCGATTCGTCGCCGACTCGGTAAGTTTTTCCCGTTTTGTTGCAGAGCATGTCGAGTGGGACAAGGCTGAGCCGACAGCCCGCATCGTATTGCGTTACCGCATTGCCGAAGACGGCTCGCTCACGATCCTTGAGACACTTCAAGCCACCGATGCACGCCTAAAACGCCGCGTTGAGAAAGTGGTTGCAGCCTCTCCGCGTTGGGAGCCCGCTCGCAAAGCAGGCCAAGCTGTAGCGAGCGAAGGGATTCTTCGCATTCAACTGCCGGAAGGACGTCGCATGCCTCGCGAAATGGAGTTGGTAATCCGATAATCAAACTCGCAATGACAACCCGCCCCCATATCACCCTTTTGGAGTTACAGCGCCGTGTACGACAGTGCCTGGGCGAGCAATTCCCATTTCCGATCTGGGTCAGCGCCGAAATTGCCGATTTGAAAGTAAATTATTCGGGGCACTGCTACCTGGAGTTGATTGAAAAGGCACAAGGAGGTAACAACGGTGTACCAACCGCTCAAACACGCGCTGTCATCTGGCGCTCCTCCTACAGTCGTATTGCCGCCTATTTTGAGGCGGAAACGGGACAACGACTTGCCCCCGGATTGCGAATTCTTGCACAGGTCGTTGTCAACTACCACGAACTCTACGGCTTCTCGCTTCAAATCACCGAACTTGATACAACCTTTACGTTGGGCGACATGGAGCAGCAACGCCTGCAGACCATCGCCCGCCTCAAAGAGGAGGGGGTCTGGGAGTTGAACCGATCGCTTCCAATCCCTCTTTTGGTACAACGAATCGCTATCGTATCCAGCGCACAAGCAGCAGGATACCAAGATTTTTGCAAAGAGTTGGAGCGATCAGGCTATCGATTTCAGGCAACACTATTCGAGGCCGTCATGCAGGGAGTTGCAGCCGAAGAGTCGATCATCGAAGCATTGGGATGCGTGGCCGAACGATACGAGGAATTTGATGCGGTTGTCATTGTTCGAGGTGGCGGATCGACAAGCGATCTGAATTGCTTCAACGCCTATCGATTATCCAGCCACATAGCTCAATTCCCATTGCCTGTGCTGACCGGTATTGGCCACGACAAAGACCAATCGGTGGTCGACATGGTGGCTCACACAGCGCTCAAAACCCCGACTGCCACAGCCGGATGGCTCGTGGAGCGCATGCAGCAGATTGAGGGATGGTTAGAGGGGGCCGCACAACAACTGCACGAACTCACGATCAGTCGCATGCGTGATGCAGCTCTAAACTTGGAGCAGCGCATGGGCGAATTGCGCCGCATGGCGATAGAACGTACGTTAAGTGAAAAGTTACACCTCGAACAAGATATACGTTTACTTACCGAACGCATTACCAATGGTCTTCGCTTCGAGCAACAACGCCTTGAAGGGGCGTCGCAGGCCGTTGAGAGCCGTTCACCGCATCATATCCTAAAACTTGGGTTTGCCATCGTACGTGCCGAGAATCGTGCCCTTAGCTCGATTGAAGCGTTAAAGCAGCACACGCATCTCACCATTGAACTCGCAGACGGAACAACGGACATAAAGTTACAACAATGAGATATTTACTACTGTTACTCATCTTGCTCGGTTACACAGCTCGGGCTCAAGAGAAGATTGACCTATGGGAGGGCTCACCGATGCCCAACACACGCGGTATGGTCATCCAAGACAGTATTGCCAACCATCGGGTCTATAAGGTGGGGCGACCGGCGATCTACCGCGTAGCACCGACACCCGAAAAAAATCGCGGCATTGCGGTCGTGATCTGCCCGGGAGGTGGTTACCAACGTTATGCCTGGGAGGTTGCCGGTTGGGACATCGCCCGTTGGTTGGCCAACGAAGGAATCACGGGCTTTATTTTGACGGCTCGTCTTCCGAATTCGCCCGACGCCGTTGACCCCTCGATTATCAGCACGCAAGATCTGCAACGTGCGCTACAGGTGATCCGTTCACGCGCTCAGGAGTGGGGCATCGACCCCGATAAGGTGGGCGTAGAGGGTTCATCGGCAGGTGGTCATTTAGCCGCCGCATCGGGTGTTGAAAGCGAACTTTTGTATCCGGCCTGCGATGCGATAGCTCAAATGCCTCACATGCCAAATTTCATGATTCTCGTCTCACCTGTTATCTCGATGGATTTAGAATACACCCACCGCGGAAGCCGAGAAATGATATGCGGCAAAGCCCCCACAGTCGAGAAGGTTCAGCGCCATTCGATCGACCGACAAGTGAGCGCAAAGACCCCCACGACATTACTCATTCATGCCGACAACGACCCCGCCGTATCGCCCATGAATTCGGTCTTGATGTACGAATCACTGCGCAAACATGGTGTACCGGCCACCCTGCATATCTTCCCCGAAGGGGGTCATTCGATCTCGCTAGAGGAGCAACCTATTGGGACCGAACTGTGGAAAAATGTCGTAGAGCGTTGGATCGATTTGCTCTACGGAGTTAAAAATTAAACCTAAAAAACATGGCAAAAAAAGCGTTAAAATATGCAGATGCGATCCGTGAGATCGAACAAATTTTAGAGAAATTTCGCACCGAGCAACTCGATGTGGACACCCTTGCCAGTGAGGTAAAACGAGCCACTGAATTGATTTCAGCCTGCAAAAATCGGTTGAAAGAGGTCGAGAGTGAGGTGAGCAAAATATTCGAAGCGTAATGAAAGAGGCCATCAAATGGGTGTTGAATCACCTGCCACGCACGCTGCTGCAACGTATAGCGGGATGGCTGATGCCCCTCGTCGGACTATGGTATCGAGGCAATCGCTACACCTGTCCGTTATGCGGTCGCAGCTACCGCAAAATGCTCCCTTACGGGTACGTCACCACGCGCGAAAATGCCCTCTGTCCGCATTGTCTTTCGCTCGAAAGACATCGCCTTTTGTGGCTCTACCTGCAGCGTGAAACGACCCTTTTCGAGTCGCTTCCGAGCCTGCTGCACATCGCTCCCGAAGTCTGCCTGATGCGCCATCTCAAGCCACGCTACAAGGCTGTTTCGGATCGTTACAAGACAGCCGACCTGGAGTCACCGCTTGCGGACCTACATTTTGACATTCAACAGATTCCGCTTGCTGACGAATCGTTCGACGTCGTGATCTGCAACCACCTGATGGAACATGTCGAGGACGACCTCCGAGCGATGCGCGAGCTTTATCGAATCCTCAAAAAGGGGGGATGGGGCGTCTTGCTTTCGCCCGTTGATCTAAAGCGCGAGAAGACCTTCGAGGACGACTCGATCACCGACCCCGCAGAGCGCACCCGCATCTTCGGGCAATACGACCACCGCCGTCTCTACGGCAACGACTTCGCCGACCGCCTGCGCGAGGCCGGATTTGAGGTCACAGAGGTGGATTACGCTGCCCTTTTGAGTCCCGAAGAGCGCGCCCTATGTGCCCTTCCGAACGATCATATTTATGTAATACATAAATAATCGATCACTTTTTCACTCACAATAAGGCTAAATCCATTCTCTTTTGCTATCTTTGCCGATTAGTTAGGTTAATCACTGCAAAGATGACATTAGCACGTTACGATAAATGGCGCCGCCTGGTGCGCGAATCCTTCTCGGAGCAGACCGCTACGTTGGTGGATGATGCACTCGGCTACGCCGCCGAAAAGCTCTGCGATGAGCTGCGCTATGACGGTCGTCCGATGTTGGACCATGCCGTTCAGGTAGCACAGATCGTTATGCAGGAGGTTGGATTGGGGCGCAACTCCATGATCGCATCAATCCTGCACGATGTGGTACGTCTGGGTCACAAACGACTCCCGGCCGAGGATTTTCTTGCTCTTACGGAGGAGATACGCGAACGGTTCGGTGAGCAGGTTGTGGGCATCACGGTCGGTTTGGCCAATATCTCGGGACTGAAGCTCAAGGTATCCAAAGAGCAAGCCGACAACTTCCGCGACCTGATCGTAAGCTACTCGGAGGATCCGCGTGTAATTCTCATCAAACTCGCAGACCGTCTGGAGGTAATGCGTTCGCTCGACATCTTCCCGCCCGAGAAGCGTCGCAAGAAGAGTTGGGAGGCGATGAACCTCTATGCACAGATCGCCCATAAGCTAGGTCTGTATGGCATCAAGAGCGAGCTGGAGGATCTAGCCCTGAAATACCTCGAGCCGAAAGATTTCGAGCACATCACCCAAAAGCTGGAGGAGAGTGCCGAGGAGCGCCGTGCCTTCATTGCCAAATTCCTTGTGCCGATTGAGATGAAGCTGCGCAATCTGGGCATCAAGTACCACATCAAGAGCCGCACAAAATCGGTTTACTCGATTTGGAACAAGATGCGCAAGCAGCACGTCCCGTTTGAGGGTGTCTATGACATCTTTGCCCTGCGTATCATTATTGACTGTCCGGTGGAACTTGAAAAGCCTCAGTGCTGGACTGTCTATTCGGTTGTAACCGATTTCTACACCCCCAATCCGAAGCGCATGCGCGACTGGATTTCGATTCCCAAGTCGAACGGCTACGAGTCGCTGCATACGACCGTATCAGCCGAGAGTCGTTGGGTCGAAGTACAGATTCGCACCGAGCGCATGGACGAGGTGGCCGAGCGCGGTATTGCCGCACACTGGCGCTACAAGGGGGTACAGCAGGGTGGTGAGACGAGCGAGCAGTGGTTGAGCCGCCTACGTGCAGCCATGGAGGAGACAACCCATCAGTTGGCCCAACGTTTTGATGCGAAACCCGCCTCGGGTGAGATCTTCGTCTTCACCCCCAATGGTGATTTACGCAAACTCCCCGAAGGAGCCAGTGTACTCGATTTTGCTTTCGATATTCACACCAATCTGGGGGCCATCTGTGCCGGTGGTAAGGTCAACAACCGTTCGGTACCGATTCGCGAGGTGCTGCACAACGGCGACATTGTAGAGATTCTCACGCAAAAGAACCAGACCCCGAAGTCGGACTGGCTCTCGTTTGTCGTTACGTCAAAGGCAAAGAGTAAGATCAAAGCCTACCTGCGCGAGGAGCAGGCTAAGCATACCCGCTTGGGACGCGAGGAGCTGGAGCGCAAACTCAAGAATTGGAAGCTCCCGCTCTCGGTTGATGAGGCGGTCAACTACCTTTCGAAGCACTACAAATTGCGTCTTGGCACGGAGGTTTATGGACTCATTGCAACCGGCAAGCTCGACTTCCAGACCATCAAGGATATCCTTCTGCGCCACCTTTCGGGCGAAGCAGAGGAGGAGCGTCGTGCTGCAGCCGCCGAGATCGAACGTCAGAAGCAGGCTTTGGCTGCCGAAAAGGCGGAGAAGGCCGATAAGCGTGACAACCGCTCGACCGACGCCTTGGTAATCGACGACGACATCTCGAAGATCCAATATAAGTTAGCCAAATGCTGCAATCCGATCAAAGGAGATGAGGTCTTTGGATTCATTACGATCAATGCCGGCATCACCATTCACAGAAACGATTGCCCGAACGCCAAACGCATGAAGGAGAATTACCCCTATCGTGTAATCGAAGCGCGTTGGCGCGACCATACGGAGGGTGCTTTCCGCGTCTCGATCCGCGTCGTAGCAGCCGACACAACCGGCATGGCCAACCACATCACGGAGGTCATCAGCCGCGAGCTAAAGCTCAACATCCGTTCGATGAACTTCGAAGCAAGCAAAGGAGGCATCGTATCGGGTACCATTGCCGTCGAGGTTCCAAGTGCCGGTGCCGCCGATGTGTTAATACACAATATTTTGAAAATCAAGGGTGTTCAGCGCGCATTTCGCCTGAACTAAACACATAGCAATAACAATAACTACGAATTTCTATTCGATCCAAACAACAATGAGCAACAAAGCAATCAGCGTCGTATTTGCCGAAGAGAAGCACGTGCAGTATGCCGAGCGCATCTGCACGCTTATCTATGAGTCGGCACTGCAGCGTGGTACGGGTATCGCCAAGCGTTCACCCGACTACATCGCTGCCAAAATTAAAGGCGGCAAGGCCGTCGTGGCGCTGGAGGGAGAAAAGCTGGTCGGATTCAGCTACATCGAGTGTTGGGAGCATGGCGATTTCGTTGCCACCTCCGGTCTGATCGTTGATCCCGAGTACCGACATATGGGACTCGCGGAGCAGATCAAGCGACGAACTTTCGAGCTGGCCCGACGACGATTCCCGTATGCCAAGTTATTCAGTATTACGACCTCGTTGCCGGTCATGAAGCTCAACTCGCGCATGGGTTACAAGCCTGTAACCTTTTCGGAATTGACCGAGGACAACGAGTTCTGGAAAGGTTGTGAGGGTTGCCGCAACTACGACATCCTGCTGCGCAACGAGCGCCGCATGTGCCTCTGCACGGGTATGCTCTACGACCCGGCCAAGGAGGAGGAGAAGCATTGGCACCTGAAGCCCTATTTGATGTACCTGAGCAACGCATTCAAGAAGATTTTCCATTTGAAATAACAAAAAACAAAATAGCATGAAAAAGAAAGTAGTTCTCGCCTTCAGTGGCGGTTTGGACACCTCGTTCTGCGTGAAGTTCCTGAGCGAGGAGAAGGGTTATGACGTATATACGGCTATTGCCAATACGGGTGGTTTCTCGCAGGAGGAGCTCAAGCACATCGAGGAGCGCGCCATGCAGTTGGGCGCCATCGAGCACGCTACGCTCAATATCGAGCAGGAGTATTACGAGAAGTCGATCCGCTACATGGTCTATGGCGACATTCTGCGCAACGGCACCTACCCCATTTCGGTAAGCTCGGAGCGCATCTTCCAAGCTATTGCCATCATCGAGTACGCCAAGTCGATTGGTGCCGATGCCGTAGCTCACGGCTCGACGGGTGCCGGTAACGACCAAGTTCGTTTCGATTTGACGTTCCAGATCCTGGCTCCCGAGATCGAGATCATTACCCCGACGCGCGACATGATCCTCACGCGTGAGTACGAGATCAACTACCTTAAGGAGCATGGTTTCGAGGCCGACTTCCGCAAACTCGAGTACTCGATCAACAAGGGCCTTTGGGGCACCTCGATCGGCGGTAAGGAGACCCTAAAGTCGGAGCTGACGTTGCCCGAGGAGGCCTACCCGAGCCAGGTTGTAAAGCACGAGGAGCAGACCCTGAAGCTGGGCTTCACGGAGGGTCGTCTGACGGCTATCGACGGTGTGGTGTACACCGATCCGGTGGAGGCGATCCGCAAGGTGGAGGAGATCGGCAGTGCCTACGGTATCGGCCGTGACATGCACATCGGCGACACAATCATCGGTATTAAGGGTCGCGTAGGTTTCGAGGCTGCTGCCCCGATGCTGATCATCGCCGCTCACAAGATGCTCGAGAAGCACACGCTCACGAAGTGGCAGCTCTACTGGAAGGAGCAGGTAGCCACCTGGTACGGTATGTTCCTGCACGAGGCTCAGTACCTAGAGCCCGTGATGCGCGATATCGAGGCAATGCTCGAGTCGTCGCAGCGCAACGTGACGGGTACGGTAGAGTTGACGCTCCGTCCGTTGAGCTACACGCTCGTTGGTGTTGATTCGCCGTTCGATCTGATGAAGACCGACTTCGGTGAATATGGCGAGGTGAACAAGGCTTGGACGGCTGACGACGTGAAGGGCTTCACGAAGATCCTGGGCAACCAGATTAAGATCTACCACAACGTACAAAAGCGCAATAAGAAATGATCCGCGCAGGTATCATCGGAGGTGCCGGTTACACAGCCGGCGAACTGATTCGCCTCCTCGTGAACCACCCCGAAGTGGAGCTGAAGTGGGTGCACAGCACCTCGAATGCGGGCAACCCGCTGACGGCTGTCCACGGTGGCTTGGAGGGGGAGTGCGACCTGGTGTTCGCCTCGGAGTATGACTTGCAGGTGGTGGATGTCGTTTTTCTCTGCTCGGCCCACGGTCAAAGTTCGGTGTGGCTGTCGGAGAATTCGTTGCCCGAGGGGGTGAAGGTGATCGACCTGGCGCAAGACTTCCGCGACGAGCACGACGGCTTTATCTATGGTCTTGCCGAGTGGCAGCGCGAGAAGGTGGCATCCGCAAACCGCATCGCCAACCCGGGCTGCTTTGCGACGGCCATTCAGCTGGCTCTGCTGCCGCTGGCTGCCGCCCAGAAACTCGAGGACGAGGTACACATCACGGCTATCACGGGATCGACCGGCGCAGGTGTCAAACCGTCGGCGACAACCCACTTCAGCTGGCGTGCCTCGAACCTCTCGGTCTACAAGTCGTTCACGCACCAGCACCTGAACGAGATCGGCCGCAACCTGCACCTGCTGCAGCCTGCGTTCGACAAAGAGATCAACTTTGTCCCCATGCGTGGTGACTTTACGCGCGGCATTTTCGCCTCGGTCTACACCACCTGTTCGCTCTCGGAGGAGGAGGCCGTTGCGCTCTACCGCGACTACTACGCAACCGCCGAATTTACCCACTACACGGATCGCGCCATCGACCTCAAGCAGGTCGTGAATACAAACAAGGCGCTGGTGCATGTGGCTAAGTATGGCTCGAAACTGCACATCACGACCGCCATCGACAACCTGCTGAAGGGTGCCTCGGGTCAGGCTGTGGAGAATATGAACCGCATCTTCGGGCTCGATCCCACCACGGGATTGAAGCTCAAGGCGTCGGCTTTTTAATCCAAAAACCGTTCTACAAGATGGAACTTTTTAACGTCTATTCGCTCTATCCCGTCGAGCCGGTTCGCGGCCAAGGATCGTACGTCTATGACCGTGAGGGTCGCGAGTACCTCGATCTGTATGGCGGCCATGCCGTCATCTCGATTGGTCACGCCCATCCGCACTACGTCAAGCTAATCAGCGAGCAGGTGGCTCGTCTAGGCTTCTACTCGAACTCGGTCGAGAACTCACTTCAGCAGCAGCTGGCCGATCGTCTGGGCCAATTGTCGGGCTACGACGACTACCGTCTGTTCCTCTGCAACTCGGGTGCTGAGGCAAATGAGAATGCCCTAAAATTGGCCTCGTTTGCCACCGGGCGCGAGCAGGTACTCTGCTTCAAGAAGGCCTTTCACGGCCGCACATCGGGCGCCGTAGCCGCTACGGACAACCCGAAGATCAACGCCCCCTTCAACCGTACGGACAAGGTTGAGTTTGTCCCCTTGAACGATGTGGAGGCAGTGCGCGAGAAGCTCTCGACACGTCGCTTTGCCGCCGTGATGGTGGAGGGTATCCAGGGTGTGGCCGGCATCCACTGCCCCACGGATGAGTTCCTCCGCGCCCTGCGCGAGATTGCCACCGAGACGGGCACGATGCTCATCCTCGACGAGATTCAGTCTGGCTACGGCCGTTCGGGCCGCTTCTTTGCCCACCAGCAGTCGGGCATTCGCCCCGATCTGATCACGATGGCCAAGGGTATGGGTAATGGTTTCCCGGTGGGCGGTGTGCTGATTGCCCCGTACCTGGAGGCTTGGCCGGGCATGCTCGGCACGACCTTCGGTGGTAACCACCTGGCTTGTGCCGCCGCCATCGCCGTACTGGATGTCATGCGCGAGGAGAAGTTCGTCGAGAATGCCGCCGAGGTGGGCGCTTATCTCATCGAAGAGCTGAAACAGATTCCGCAACTGAAAGAGGTGCGTGGTCGTGGTCTAATGATCGGTTTTGAGATCGAAGGCTCGGCCTCGGAGCTCAGAAAGCGCCTCCTGTTCGAGAAGGGTATCTTCACGGGTGGAGCCGGCGTTTCGACCGTGCGTCTGCTGCCCGCGCTGGGTATCACGAAGGATCAGGCCGACCACTTCTTAACCGCCTTTAAATCGCTTTTGTAAAATGAAAAAATTTACTTGTGTACAAGATATCGGTGATCTTCGCACGGCGGTAGCCGAGGCCATGGAGATCAAGCGTGACCGCTACCAATTTACGGAGTTGGGTCGCAACAAAACCCTGCTGATGCTCTTCTTCAACTCGAGCCTCAGAACGCGCCTTTCGACCCAGAAAGCAGCGATGAACCTCGGCATGAATGTCATGGTTCTCGACGTTAACCAGGGTGCCTGGAAGCTCGAGACGGAGCGCGGCGTGGTGATGGACGGCGACAAGCCCGAACACCTGCTGGAGGCGATTCCGGTGATGGCCTCTTATTGCGATATCATCGGTATCCGCTCGTTTGCCCAATTCAAGGACAAGCAGGAGGACTACGAAGAGCGCATCCTCGAGCAGTTTATCCGCTACTCGGGTCGCCCCGTATTCTCGATGGAGGCCGCTACGCGTCACCCCCTGCAGAGTTTTGCCGACCTGATCACGATCGAGGAGTACAAGACGGTGGAGCGCCCGAAGGTGGTGCTCACGTGGGCTCCCCACCCCAAGGCGTTGCCGCAGGCCGTGCCCAACTCGTTTGCCGAGTGGATGAACGCCACGGATTACGACTTCGTGATCACCCACCCCGAAGGTTACGAGCTGGCCGAGGAGTTCGTGGGCAATGCCCGCGTCGAGTATGACCAGCGCAAGGCCTTCGAAGGTGCCGACTTTATCTATGCCAAGAACTGGGCAGCCTACCGCGACCCGTACTACGGCGAAGTGTTGTCGAAAGACCGCGCCTGGACCGTGGATGACGAGAAGATGGCCCTCACGAATAACGCCTACTTCATGCACTGCCTGCCCGTCCGTCGTAACATGATTGTCACTGACTCGGTCATCGAGTCGGAGCGCTCACTCGTGATTCCCGAGGCCGCCAACCGCGAGATCTCGGCCACGGTGGTTCTGAAACGTCTTTTGGAGAGTCTCTAACCATGAAGCAGATTACGGTCATCAAGATTGGCGGCAACGTCATCGACAACGAGGAGGTGCTTAATGCCTTCCTGGCCCGTTTTGCTGCGATCGAAGGGGATAAAATCCTCGTGCATGGTGGCGGCAAACTGGCCTCGCGTCTGCAAAAGGAGCTGGGTCAGGAGGTGCAGATGATCGACGGCCGAAGAGTAACGGATCGCGCTACGCTCGACGTGGTTACGATGGTCTACGCCGGTCTGGTCAATAAGCAGATCATCGCCAAGCTGCAAGCGCTGGGTTGCAACGCCATCGGCCTTTCGGGGGCCGACGGCAACATCGTACGCGCCCATCGTCGCCCCGCGAAGCCCATCGACTACGGCTTTGTAGGCGATATCGACGGCGTCGATACGATGATGCTCCGCAGCCTGCTGGAGGCGGGTCTGACGCCCGTATTCTCGGCCATCATGCACGACGGCGCGGGTACGCTGCTGAACTGCAACGCCGACAGCGTGACGCAGGCTGTGGCGCTGGGTGCCGCACAGCTGGCCCCGACCGATCTAGTCTTCTGCTTCGAGAAGCATGGTGTGTTGAGCGATGCCGAGAACGACGACTCGGTCATCGCACGCATCACCCCTGATTCGTACCTGCAACTCAAAGCCGACGGCATCGTCAGCGGCGGCATGATCCCAAAGATCGAGAATGCCCTGCGCGCCGTAGAGCAAGGGGTGCGCACGGTACGCATCAAGCATGCCGACGACCTATTGGAGGAGAGCGCCGGCACCACCATCTGTAACGCCTAAAAACAACCACCATGACCCCTGCCGCAAAACATGCCATCGAGTTGCTGCAACAGCTGATAGCCACCCCCTCGCACACGCGCGATGAGGGTGCAACGGCCGATTTGCTGGCAGCCCTCTTTGCACGTGAAGGGGTCGCCGCGGAGCGCATCCACAACAACCTGATCGTGCGCGGCGATCGGTTCGATCCGACCCGCGAGACGCTGCTCCTCAACTCGCACCACGACACGGTGCGCCCCGCAGCCTCCTACACGCGCGATCCCTACGCTCCGACGGTCGAGAACGAGCGGCTCTACGGACTCGGCGCGAACGATGCCGGAGCCTCGCTCGTGGCACTCATCGAAACCTTCCTGGCACTGCGCAACGCGGAACTTCCGTTCAACCTCATGCTCCTAATCTCGGCCGAGGAGGAATGTGGTGGCGAGAAGGGTATCCGTGCTTGCATGCCGCTTTACAGCGAACAGATCACGATGGCAATCGTCGGAGAGCCGACCTCGATGCAGGCGGCTGTTGCCGAACGAGGCCTTGTAGTGCTCGATTGCGAGGCAAAGGGAAAGAGTGGCCATGCCGCCCGTGGCGAGGGTATCAATGCACTCTACATCGCCCTGGAGGATATCGAGAAACTCCGCCATTTCCACTTTGAGCGCGACTCGGAGGTGCTGGGTCCGATCCATATCACGACCACCCAAATCGCCGCCGGCACGCAACACAACGTTGTGCCCGACTCGTGTCGTTTTGTGGTCGATATCCGCACCACAGATGCCTACTCGAACGAGGAGACGGTCGAGATTCTCTGTGCGACACTCCAAAGCGAAGCCACGCCCCGCTCGACCCGCATCCGCGCCTCGGTCATCGCCGAGGAGCATCCGCTCGTTCGCGCAGCCGTCAAGGCGGGTGCAATATGCTTCGTATCCCCCACCACTTCGGACCGTACACTGATGCCCTTCCCCGCCCTCAAAATCGGGCCGGGCGACTCTGCACGCTCACACACGGCCGACGAATATGTCCTCCTCGCCGAAATCGAGCAGGGCATTACTACCTATCGACAAATCATTGAAAATTTAGCAACCGAATATGGCAACCAAACTTTGGGATAAGGGCTTCGACACGAACGCCCTCGTAGAGGATTACACCGTAGGCAACGATCAGGAGCTGGATATGCGTCTGGCAGGCTACGACGTCCAGGGCTCGCTGGCCCATATCCGCATGCTCGAGACTATCGGTCTATTGACGGCCGAGGAGCTGGAGGTGCTCGTGGCCGGTCTGGAGCAGATTGCCCGCGAGATTGAGGCCGGTGACTTTGTAATCGAGCCCGAGTCGGAGGATATCCACTCGCAGGTGGAACTAATGCTGACGCGCCGTTTGGGCGATGTAGGCAAGAAGATTCATTCGGGTCGTTCGCGCAACGACCAGGTGTTAGTCGACCTGAAGCTCTTCCTTCGTGAGGAGTTGCGTGAGATTGCCACCGAGGTACGCGCCCTTTTTGATCGTCTACAGGAGCTCTCCGAAGCGCACAAGGCTATCCTTATGCCGGGTTACACCCACCTACAGATAGCCATGCCCTCGTCGTTCGGCCTTTGGTTTGGCGCCTATGCCGAAACGCTCGTAGATGACATGCGTCTGTTGGCCGCCGCCTATGACATCGCTAACCAAAACCCGCTGGGCTCGGCCGCAGGCTACGGCTCGTCGTTCCCGCTCAACCGCACGATGACCACCGAGCTTCTGGGCTTCGAGACGCTCCACTACAACGTCGTGGCCGCTCAGATGAGCCGTGGTAAGAGCGAGCGTGCCGCTGCCAATGCCATCGCCGCCGTAGCCGCTACGTTGGGCCGCATGGCGATGGATCTCTGCCTCTTCATGAGCCAGAATTTCAGTTTCGTGAAGCTCCCCGACAGCCTCACGACCGGCTCGTCGATCATGCCCCACAAGAAGAATCCCGACGTCTTCGAGATCATGCGTGGCCGCTGCAACCGTCTGCAGGCCGTACCGAACGAGATGGCCCTCATGCTGACAAATCTTCCCGTAGGTTATCACCGCGAGATGCAACTCTTGAAAGATATCCTTTTCCCCGCAACCGAGGAGCTGAAGCGCACGCTCCGCATGGCCGACTTCATGCTCTCGAACCTGCAGGTCAACGACCGCATTCTGGAGGATGAGAAGTACAAGTACCTCTTCACCGTGGAGGATGTGAATCGCCTGGCGCTGAATGGTGTTCCCTTCCGCGAGGCTTACCGCGAGGTAGGTATGCAGGTGCAGCGTGGCGAGTATCAGCCCACGCGCGAGGTTCACCACACCCACGAGGGCTCGATCGGCAACCTCTGCACCGAGGAGATCCGCCAAAAGATGGATCGCGTAATGAGCAACTGGGCCGAGACGAAATAAAGCACATCTGACCAGTAGAAAAAAGGAGTCCCGATTGGGGGCTCCTTTTTTTATGCTATAGGGTTATGGGAGTTATAAAACCGATGAGACCTATATATAAATATAGTGTCAGCGTATAGGTCTCATAGCTTCCTCCCTAAAATAGAGATGCGGCTTGCTTCACAGCAATCCGCATCCCCTCGCTTATAGTTTGATTGGTAAGGTCTAATCCTCGTCCTCGTCGGTGTAAGCCTTGAGGAGTTTATCCTGTACGTCAGCAGGCACCTGCTCGTACGAAGCGAACTTCATCGAATAGGTTGCCGAACCCGACGTCAGCGACGACAAGGTCGTCGAGTAGCGATAGAGTTCAGCCAGAGGCACCGTAGCATTCAGGCGATCGAAGCCCTTATCCGACTCCATACCCAGAATCATGGCGCGGCGGTTCTGCAGATCCGACATCACCGAACCCATATACTCACTCGGAACGAGTACCTCTACATTATAGATCGGCTCCATAATCTTCGGACCGGCGTTGCGGAAGGCCTCCTTGAAGGCGTTACGAGCAGCCAGCTTAAACGAGATTTCATTCGAATCTACCGGGTGCATCTTACCGTCGTAGATCACAACGCGGATATCGCGCGCATACGAACCAGTCAACGGGCCCTGATCCATCTTCTCCATCACACCCTTCAGGATGGCGGGCATAAAGCGTGCATCGATTGCACCACCTACGATGGCCGAATAGAACTGGAGTTTACCACCCCATGCGAGGTCATACTCCTCCTTATTCTTGATATTTACAACCAACTCACCCTTACCGGCCTTATAGCTCTTCGGCTCGGGCATACCCTCGTAATAGGGCTCAATCACCATGTGAACCTCACCGAACTGACCGGCACCACCCGACTGTTTCTTGTGGCGATAGTCAGCCTGAGCGACCTTCGTAATGGTCTCACGATAGGGGATCTTCGGAGCGATATAGTCGTAAACGATCTTATTCTCTGCCTGGATGCGCGAGCGAAGGATGTTCAGGTGGTGCTCACCCTGACCCTGGATGATGGTCTGCTTCAACTCCTTCGAGTAGTCTACCAAAATCGTGGGATCCTCGTTCTTGGCATCGTTCAGAATCTTACCCAACTTCTCCTCATCCGACTGCTCCTTGCACTTGATGGCGGCTCGGTAGCGCGGCTCGGGGAATACAATCGGCTCAACCGTTACCGGAGTAGCGGGAGCTGCCAGCGTATCGTTGGCCTTCGTACCCTTCAGTTTCACAGTGCAACCGATATCACCGGCCGAAAGTTCGGTAACCTTCACGCGGTTCTTGCCGGCAACAGCAAAAATCTGCGAAATCTTCTCCTTATTCTGCGTACGGGTGTTCACCACCTCGGCGCCCTCGGTAATCTTACCACGAACAACGCGGAAGTAGGTAATCTCACCGATGTGCTGCTCAACCTGGCTCTTAAATACGAATGCCACAGCGGGAGCTGCATCGTCGGCCACGATCTCCGAACCGTCGGTAGCGAGGAATGCGGGAGCCTTCAGCGGGCCGGGAGCCACGTTGATGATAAACTCCATCAGACGCTTCGTACCGATATCACGCTTACCACTTGCGCAGAAAATCGGCATCACCTCGCGGTTAGCAACACCAATCTTCAGACCTGCACGGATGTCGTCCTGCGTCAGGGTGCCCTTCTCGAAGTAGAGCTCCATAAGAGCCTCATCGTGCTCAGCAGCCATCTCAACCAGCTCACGGTTCAACTCCAGAGCCTTATCCATCTCCTCAGCGGGAATCTCAAGCTCCTCGCGGTGGCCGTCATGATCCTTGAAGCGGTACATCTTCATCAACAATACGTCGATAAAGGCGTTGAACTCCGTACCCTGATTTACGGGATACTGTACGATTACGGGCTTCACGCGCGATGCAGCTTTGATCGACTCAAATGCGGCCTCGAAATTGGCCTTGTCGCTATCGAGTTGGTTGATCACACCGATTACCGGCTTATTCAACATACGCGCATAGCGGGCCTGAATCTCGCTACCTACCTCCCAGCCGTTGGCGGCATTGAAGCAGAAAACACCCACGTCACCAACCTTGAAGGCCGAGAATAGGCTTCCGCAGAAATCGTCCGAACCCGGGCAGTCGATGATATTGAGCTTACGCTCCATAAATTCGGTGAAAAGGATGGTCGAATAGATCGAGCGTTTGTATTCATGCTCGATATCCGTATTGTCCGAGAGCGTGTTGTTCGTCTCAATACTACCCCTGCGGTCGATCACTTTACCTTCATAAGCCATCGCTTCGGCAAGGGTAGTTTTTCCCGAGCCGGGGGCACCAATCAGAACAATGTTCTTAATCTCTTTTGCTGAATAGTTTTTCATATAGATTCGTTTTTAGGTTTTCGGTAAAAGTTTTACGGAGTATAAAATTACAAAAAAATCGACAAAAGCAAGCCATAAACGCAAAAAATCGCCTCGGTTGAGGCGATTTTTTACCAAAACAGAGCTCAATAGCCGATATATCGCTAATCGCGGCCGACGGTCGCTTCCAACTCTTCGACCGTCACCGGGATCTTTTTATCGCCGCCAATCATGCGATTACCGGCCTCGGTAACGAGCAGGTCATCTTCGATACGAATACCACCAAATTCATAATAGTCGACAAGACGATCATAATCGACAATGCCCTTATATTTACCCTCGGCCTTGCATTTTTCGATCAAAGCCGGAATAAAATACAGACCCGGCTCGTCGGTGAGCACCGTACCCGGCTCCAGGCGCCACGTTGCGCGGTGGATACAGGTAGCCGAACGTGCCGCCCGATCGGCAATCGACGAGAAGTCAAACGAGCGTTCGCCCATCGCCTCGCAATCGTGTACATCCATACCCAAACCGTGGCCCAAGCCGTGCGGCATGAGCATCGTCATCGCTCCGGCAGCCACTGCATCTTCGGCCGTACCATGCATCAGGCCCAACTCGATCAACCCTTCGGCAAGCGTCAGGTAAGAGGCGTGATGCACCTCGGTGTACATCATGTGAGGAGCAACCAATTTGGCCACTTCGTCGTGAGCCTTCAATACTATATTATATATATCGCGCTGCTTATCGCTGAATTTACCGCTTACAGGGTAGGTACGCGTATGGTCCGAGCAGTAGCCACTCAAGGTTTCGCCACCACCATCGACCAACAATAGACGTCCGACCTCCAACACACCGTCACAATTCAGGTTGTGAAGCGTTTCACCATGTTGCGATACGATCGTCGGGAACGACACGCCTTGGCCATGCGCCTTTACAATACCCTCTACCGCTCCTGCGATCTCACGTTCCACAACTCCCGGACGGCACATCTTCATCGCCAACGTATGCATGGCATAGCCCAACTCGAAAGCCTTCTCCATCTCGACAATCTCCTCGGCCGACTTTTTCTCACGCATTTCGGCCACAGCCATCATCAGATCAACCGACTTATAATCATGTAACTTGACAGGTACGTAGCCCAACAAATCCATCAACTGCAGTTTGGTCTCTCCACGATAGGGAGGCAGATAATGGATCTTTCGACCCAGACGAATCGCCGCGGCCAGATGACCGGCAAGCGTAGCAAAGGGGTAGCACTTCTCAACCCCGACCTCGGCACCCATTTCGCGCAACGTGGGTTGTGGACCTGTCCAGATGATATCCTCTACCGTAAAATCGTCGCCATAGAGCGCAGCCTCACCCGTCTCGGCGTCCAAAAGGCCCATCAACGTCGGTGTATTGAGTCCGAAATAGTAACGGAAAGTTGAGTCCTGGCGGAAATAGTAGGCGTTATTAGGATAGTTATTGGGCGAGAAGGTATTACCGGGCAGCAAGATCAAACCTGTACTGATCTTCTCGCAAAGCGTCTTACGACGCGCCATGTAGGTCGAAGGGGCAAACATAATTTTCAGTTTTACGATTTTCTCAAAGGTAGTAAATTATTTTGATTTTCCGATACCCGATAACCCATTTTCGGCCATCAGGTATTCGGCATCAGGCATCGAATAGGGGTTACTCCGCAGGGACAAATTTATAAAGTTGATCGCCACGACGAATCAGTTCCGTAGTACGGATAGCACATAACTGACCCTGTTCGACGCAACGCGTAACCTCACCTTCGGGGCCATGCAGTTCCTCACACTTCTGCTCCACAACGCCGGTCGTCGGACCCAGGAAGAAGATATCCTCCGTCACCTCTAACGGAGCTGCTTCGACCAACACTTCTGCCACCGAGATCTTCTTGTAGAAGTTAACCACCTTGCCGACATAGACCTTACGACGCGTGGCTGCCGAGCCGTAGTGTTCGCTGTGTTCAGCCACCGGTCGACCGGCATAGTAACCCTCCCAGAAACCACGGTTGAAGACCTCAGCCAAACGCTCCTTCAACGCTGCAGCCGACGTGGGGTTGTACGCTCCGCTCTCCATCAGGCGCAATGCACGATCGTAGCTCTCCACCACGCGCTTAACATATTCGGCGCCACGAGCTCGCCCCTCGATCTTAAGCACCTTGACTCCACTGGCGATAAAACGATCCAGAAAATCGATCGTGCAAAGATCTTTTGGCGAAAGGACATAACGCCCATCAATATCGAGTTCGGCGCCCGTCTCTTTGTCGCGGACCGTATATTTGCGACGACACAACTGACGGCAAGCGCCACGGTTGGCCGAACAGTTTGTCTCATAGAGCGATAGGTAACACTTACCCGAAATTGACATACAAAGGGCACCATGGGCAAACATCTCAATCTCGACCAGCTCCCCTTTCGGGCCACGGATATCGTTTTCGATGATCTCACGATGAATCTGCGCCACCTGTTCCAACGTCAACTCACGTGCCAAGACCACCGTATCGGCCCACTGCGAGAAGAATTTGACCGCTTCGGAGTTCGAGATATTGCTTTGAGTCGAGATGTGCACCTCCTGGCCGATACGACGGGCATAAAGGATAGCAGCCATATCGGTTGCGATAATGGCATCAACCCCCTCGCGACGAGCTCGGTCAATGACCTCCTGCATCGTCTTCAGCTCATCTTCATAGACTACCGTATTGACCGTAAGATAGGCCTTCACTCCGGCGGCATGGGCTGTAGCGACGATCTTTGCGAGGTCGTCGAGTGTAAAGTTAGCGGCCGAAGCCGAACGCATATTGAGTTTCCCGACCCCGAAATAGACCGAGTCGGCACCCGCCTCTATGGCGGCTGAAAGGGCCTCGTAAGAGCCCACCGGAGCCATCAGTTCAATGTCGCTACGCTTCATTGAATATCCAAAATTCAAAAATTCAAACTATATTTCCTTTACGTGTAACCTCCCGAGACTACTTATTACGTCCCATGAGGCTCTTGGCATACTCGCGCAACGAATCCACGCGAGTCGGATCGCACTTGAGCGTATCGAGTTGCGATAAGGCACGCTCGAAGCGTACGGCGATCTGTTGCTGGGTCAGATGTGGTACATCTAAGGCATCGTACACCGCTTTGACGCGAGCAATCTTCTCTTCGTCGGAGAGACTCGAATTGAGGTGAGTCGAACGCAAGATCTCGCGCTGCGACTCATCGGCTCGGCTCATGGCAGTTATCATCAAGTAGGTCTTTTTACCCTCCAAAATATCACCACCGATTGCCTTACCCAAGCGCTCGTCTCCATAGCTATCGAGCAGATCATCCTGCAACTGGAAAGCCAGACCAAGTTCGATGGCAAAACGACGCAGAGCCTTGCAATCCTCCTCCGAGGCGCCGCCCAACATAGCTCCGATCACTACTGCACCGGCCAACAGCACAGATGTCTTCAGCTCAATCATACGCATATACTCGACGACCGAAACCTTCTGCTTGGTCTCGAAATCCATATCATACTGCTGACCCTCACACACCTCGATTGCCGTTTCCGAGAAGACCGAAAGCACCGCCTGCAGATTTTGCGTCTGCGTACGGCCCAAAAATTGATAGGCCGAAATCATCATGGCATCACCCGAAAGGATGGCGACATTTTTACCCCATTTGGCATATACCGAAGGCTTACCACGACGCAACAGTGCATTGTCCATGATATCGTCATGCAACAACGTAAAGTTATGGAAAATCTCAACGGCAGCAGCAGCCGGAAGGGCTCGTTCGCAATCATCCGCAAAGAGCGAATAGGAGAGCATGAGCAGCACGGGGCGCAGACGTTTGCCTCCTCCCTGCATCGAATACGTAATCGGCGTATAAAGCAATTCCGGCTCGGCCGGCATATCAATTTGCGCCAGGTAGTTCTCAACCTGACCGAGTAATTTTTCAGCGTGTCGCATCGTCCTAAAAAGCCATATAAAGGTTGAATTATGACCCAAAATTACGAAAAATCTTTGTTCCTGCCGAATTTTACCGTAACTTTGGTGTCAGAAATATACATAAACATTGCAAAAATTCATGAAAAAACTTGCTATAGGTATCGACATCGGTGGCATTAACACCGCTTTTGGCCTTGTAGACGAACAGGGCGAACTTTACGCCGAATCAGTCATCTCGACCCGCAAATATCCCTATCTCGAGGACTACCCGACCTATGTCAATGATCTGTGCCAGGCTTTGCGCACGATGATCGAGGGCATTTCGTTCGAGTTTGAGTTGGTCGGCATCGGTATCGGTGCTCCCAACGCCAACATCTATTCGGGTCTGATCGAGCAACCTGCCAACTTGTGGAAATTCCGCGACGAGGAGATCAATCGCGATGAGAAACGCCGCTTCTATCCGTTGGCCGAAGATATTTCGAAGCAATTCGGAGGCGTGAAAGTCCTCATCACGAATGATGCCAACGCCGCCACAATCGGCGAGATGGTCTACGGCAACGCCAAGGGAATGAAGGATTTTATCATGATCACCCTCGGTACGGGCCTTGGCTCGGGATTTGTAGCCAATGGCGAGATAATCTACGGTCACGATGGTTTTGCCGGTGAGTTCGGCCATGTGATCGTCGAGCGTGGAGGTCGCGTATGCGGATGCGGTCGCAAAGGATGCCTCGAGACCTACGTTTCGGCTACAGGTATCAAGCGTACGGCGTTCGAGTTGATGGCCACGATGAACGACCGCAGCAAATTGCGCGAGATTCCCTTTGCCGAGTTCGATGCTGCGATGATTTCGGCTGCAGCTGAGGAGGGCGACCCGATTGCTCAAGAGTGCTTCCGCTTCACAGGCGAGATGTTGGGCCGAGCACTGGCTGACGCCGTGACGGTCACCTCTCCCGAAGCGATCTTCCTCTTCGGCGGTTTGGCTAAGGCCGGCAAACTGCTCTTCGAGCCTACGCAGCAGTATATGGAGGAGAATATGCTCTTCGCATACAAGAACAAAGTCAAGCTGTTACCGAGTGGCATTCAGGGCAAAAATGCAGCTATCCTGGGTGCATCGGCACTGATTTGGCAACAAGCATAAGCCTTTTCGTCATATATGGGTCTTCTGGAAGCCATCCTGCTCGGTATCGTGCAGGGTATTACCGAATTTTTGCCTGTATCTTCAAGCGGGCACCTGCAAATCGCCAAAGAGCTGCTGGGTGTCCAACTGGAGAACAACATCACATTCGACGTAACCTTACATGCCGCCACCGTGCTTAGTACCATGGTGGTACTTTGGCGTGAGTTATGGCGATTGCTGAAGGGGTGTTTATCGCGACGTTTCAACGAAGAACAGGCCTATGTAATCAAGGTAGTTCTGTCGATGATACCGGCCGGCATAGTCGGAATTCTGTTTGCAGACCCCATCGAAAGGCTCTTCTCGTCACTTTGGTTCGTAGGACTCATGCTGTTGCTGACAGCAAGTCTGCTGACCTTTGCCTACTATGCCAAGCCGCGCAAAAAGTCGGAGATCTCTTATCGCGACGCCTTTGTGATTGGTCTAGCACAGGCCGCTGCCACCCTGCCGGGTCTTTCTCGTTCCGGTTCGACAATCGCCACGGGATTGTTGCTCGGTGACGAGAAATCAGCCGTAGCCAACTTCTCGTTCATCATGGTCATCCCCGTCATCCTGGGCAAGATGTTACTCGATCTGCTCTCGGGCGAGATGGCAGCCATGACCATTTCAAACGAGGTGCTCATCAGCGGATTCTTGGCCGCTTTCATTTCGGGCGCATTGGCTTGTAAATTTATGATCGAGATCGTCAAACGCGGCAAATTGATCTGGTTTGCGCTCTATTGCGCCCTGGCCGGAGCAGTCTGCCTAATCGGAACGCTCTAATAGCACCCCTTACAAGATGACAGAGACAAAGGAGTTGAACGGGTTGAACTTCGAGGATGGCTATATCGCCGTCATCGACAAACCCCTTTATTGGACATCTGCCGACGTCGTACGCAAAATCAAATATGCGCTGCGCCGTTGTGGCTATCGCAAAATCAAAGTAGGCCATGCAGGCACGCTGGATCCGCTTGCATCGGGTATTCTGATCGTCTGCATCGGACGAGCCACCAAGATGGTTGATGCGCTACAGGCCGAAGAGAAAGAGTATGTTGCCGGAGTTCGTTTGGGAGCTTCGACGCCCAGCTACGACCGCGAACATACCATTGACCACACCTATCCTTGGCGACACATCACGCGCAAACACCTTGAAGAGGCGCTCATTCGATTGACGGGTGAACGACTCCAATCACCGCCACTCTATTCAGCAAAAAAAGTAGAGGGGTTACGCGCTTACGAAATTGCCCGAGCAGGCGAAAGCGTAGAGCTCAAGCAGTCGCTGATCCACATCTACGAGATGAATATCAACCACTTCGAAGATCGCGATTTAGAGTTACATGTCCGTTGTAGCCGAGGCACCTACATCCGTTCGTTGGCCGCCGAAATCGGCGCCGAGGTGGCCAGCGGAGCCTTCCTCACCTCGCTATGCCGCACCCGCAGCGGTGGTTTTACACTTGACCAAGCGTGGAAATTGAAAGATTTTTTAGAAAAATTACAAATTCTTGAAACAAAATAGCCGTTTTTGCGTATTGTGTTAGATTGTTTTAACCTCAAAGACCGGTTAATTTATGAAATTATCACAATACGGATACGACTTTACGCCCGACATGGCGCAATATCCGACCATCAACCGTGACGATTCGCGGCTGATGGTCGTTCATCGTTCTACGGGTGAGATCGAGCACCGCATCTTCAAAGATATTCTCGAGTATTTCGACGAAGAGGATCTTTTTGTATTCAACGACACGAAGGTTTTTCCGGCCCGTCTGTACGGCAACAAGGAGAAGACCGGCGCCGAGATCGAGATTTTCCTGCTCCGCGAGTTAAATCGCGATCTTCGCCTATGGGATGTATTAGTCGATCCGGCCCGCAAGATCCGCATCGGCAACAAACTCTATTTTGGAGATGACGACTTGCTGGTAGCCGAGGTGATCGACAACACCACCTCGCGAGGCCGCACGTTGCGCTTCCTCTTCGACGGTTCGTACGAAGAGTTTAAGCAGGCACTTTTTGCCCTGGGTGAGACGCCCCTGCCTCGCTGGATCCGCGAAAAGGTCGAGCCCGAAGACGCTGAGCGTTATCAGACGATTTTCGCATCAAAGGAGGGCGCTGTTGCCGCTCCGACAGCCGGCATGCACTTCTCGAAGCACCTGCTGAAGCGCATGGAGATCAAGGGCGTAGAGCGCGCTTTCCTCACGCTGCACGTCGGTCTGGGTAATTTCCGCACGGTTGACGTCGAGGATCTCTCGAAGCACAAGATGGACTCCGAGCAATTCTTTGTTCCCGCCGAAACAGCTCAGGCCGTCAACGCCACGAAACAGGCAGGCCACAAGGTGTTGTCGGTCGGCACAACCGTGATGCGCACCCTCGAAACAGTCACATCAACCAAGGGTTTGATCAAAGCCGATGAGGGATGGACCAACAAATTCATCTTTGCCCCCTATGATTTCAATGTAGCCGATGCCTTGGTTTCGAACTTTCACCTCCCCTACTCAACGCAGTTGATGATGGTAGCCGCTTTTGGCGGATACGACCTGGTGATGAAGGCCTACGAAGAGGCACATCGAGAGGGTTACCGTTTCGGCACCTATGGTGACGCAATGCTAATTTTGTAATCCACGGCCCGAAAAGTCCGCCACATCGTGTTTTTAACCGTCGTGACGGGTAAAACGGGGCACTTTTTCGGATTTTTTCACTATCTTTGCACTTGTAAAAGCAACACAATATGGCAAACAAGATTCTGTATATGTGTCAGGAGATTACACCTTATCTCCCCGAGACCGAAGGTTCGACCCTCTGTCGCACATTGACACAGGC
This sequence comes from Alistipes sp., assembly GCA_017547175.1. GTDB lineage: Bacteria > Bacteroidota > Bacteroidia > Bacteroidales > Rikenellaceae > Alistipes. The sequence continues at coordinate 274,940 of JAFYQI010000008.1, forward strand.
AATGCAAGAACGTGGGAACGAGATTCGCACATTCATGCCGCGCTACGGTTGCATCAACGAGCGACGTCACCAGCTGCATGAGGTGATTCGTCTGTCGGGCATGAACCTGATTATCGACGACAACGACCACCAGCTGATCATTAAGGTCGCCTCGATCCCTTCGGCTCGCGTACAGATCTATTTCATCGATAACGACGACTACTTTGCTCGCAAAGCAGTTTTGACCGACCCCGAGACGGGTGAAGGCTTTGCCGACAACGACGAGCGCGCCATTTTCTTTGCACGAGGCGTACTCGAAACAGTCAAGAAATTACGTTGGGCACCTACGGTGGTACACTGCCACGGTTGGTTCTCGGCCGTAGGTCCGGTCTATCTGAAGCGTATCTTCGCCGACGACCCGATCTTCCGCGACGTCAAAGTTGTTGTATCGCTCTACGGCGATGAGATCCCCGGCTCACTCAACCCCGAATTTGCATCGAAAATCGCCAACGAAGGCGTAATGGATAAAAATTTGGAGATTTTGAAGGAGCCTTCATACGAAAATCTCTGCCGCTTCGTTCTTGATTATGCCGACGGGGTCGTTTTGGCTTCTGATCGCATCTCGGACAAAGTGCTCAAGATTGTCCGCGAAAGCGGCAAACCGACGTTGGAGTTCCAATCCCCCGACGAGGCAGACATTTTCGATAATTACAACCGATTCTATGATGAAATTCAATAATCTTCGTCGAGCACTCCTCTACCCGGGTGTAGTACTGGCCGTCTTTGCCGCTTTGGCTTTGACGGCCTGCGATGTAATGGTAGATGACACGCTCGGATCGAACCTCGTCCCGGACAATCAGCAGATGAAAGCCGGGCACCTCATACTGGAGGGCATTAACCCCCGTAAGTATGTCGAGACACGCCTCTTCCAGACCGATTCGCTCGTTTCGTCAAACATCAGTTACGGATACTTCGGATCGCTCAAAGACGAGCGTTTAGGTCGTCGTGAGGCAGCTTTCCTGACCCAATACACGAACTATTACACCGTCGACTCAGGTTATTTCGGTTACCTCCCGATCTTCGACTCGGCTCTTTTGATGCTTTCGATCGACACTTGGGGTGGCGACACCACGATCGTGCAACAGTTCGGTATCTATGAGGTCACCTCAAACGACTATATCACCAATAGCGAAGATTCGCTTTTCTACCTGCGCTACGATCCGCAGGCAGAAAAGGTTGTGGGTGACGACTTGCTCTTCACCTTCGAGTTGGGTGGAGATAAAGGTCCTGCAACCACCTCTGTCACTTTGACACCGACCGAGGCCGGATACCACTTCATGGATCGCCTCTTCCTCAAAGAGGGCAACTACAAAACCGACTATTCGATCTATAGCACAGATAGCATCGCACAGTGGGTAGAAGAGTTCAAAGGTATCTACATCAAGAGCATGGCGACCCCCGAAGGTGAAGGTGTGATGTATGGCACGAAGCTAAACGAGTCGGGATTGTCGATCTATGGTCGTAACCGCCGCAAAGAGGACCCCTCTTTGATTCAGGACACGATCGGTATGGTCTATTACTTCATTGATCCCTATGCTCAAAACTCGAATGTTTCGATCAACCATTTCTCGCACGACTACTCGGAGGGATCGCTCAATTTGGATGTAGCGGCTGTCAACGAGACGCAAGAGGTACGCGTCGAAACCTCGCAACTCATCGTAGAGGGTATGGGTGGTGTAATTTCGGAGTTGACATTCACCCAAGAGTTCTTCGATGCGCTGGACAAAATTCTGGCCGACGAATATGCCACTTCGCACAAAGAGTTTACCACAATTGCCTTCTCGCAAGCGTTGGTGAAGTTCTACCTCCCGTCGAGCATCTACGACTACCTCTCGATCACTCCGGCACTGGGCGAGCAATACGCTTCGCTGATCGAGGAGATGGACGAATCGCAGGCGCGATTGGGGCTCTACACCGACTACAAAAAACTCACCGGCATTTCGGATTACGCCTATGCCTACGAACAGCAGAATAGCACAACACTCAATTTCGATGGATACATCAATCGTAGCCACGGATGCTACACGATGAACATCACGGGCTATATGCAGCAGCTATGGAACTCCTATCGCAAAGAGTGTGCTACTGCCAAAGCAGAGGGACGTGCAGTGGATTTGGATCAGGTAAACAATCGTACGATCTATTTGGGTCCCGAGGCCTATAGCGCCTACACGTTCGACTACAGCTTCCTACAAGGAGCCAACGTCGATACAGAGGCAGAACTTGCGGCTCCGATACGATTCGAACTTACCTACAACATGATCCGCTAAGTAACGGATAATCAAGCAAAAAGCAAAACCTAAGTCATAGACTTGGGTTTTCGCGTATAATAACTTGCCACTCTAAAGGTGGCCTTAAGAGAAGATACAAATACTGTTATGCAGGAAAATTTGGTAATCGTCGAGTCACCGGCCAAAGCCAAAACGATCGAAAAATTCCTCGGTAAGGAGTTTATGGTTCGATCCAGCTTCGGCCATATCCGTGACTTGGCCAAGAAGGATCTGGGTATTCAGGTAGAAGAGGGTTTTCACCCCATCTACGAAATTCCGGTCGATAAGCGTAAAGTGGTAAACGAGCTCTCGAAGTTGGCCAAGGAGAAGACTGTATGGCTCGCTTCCGATGAAGACCGCGAAGGAGAGGCCATCGCATGGCACCTGACCGAAGTGTTAGGTCTCCCGGTTGATAAAACGAAGCGCATCGTCTTTCATGAGATTACGAAGAAGGCTATTTTGGAGGCTATCGAAAAGCCGCGTACGGTCAACATGGATCTGGTCAATGCCCAGCAGGCCCGCCGTGTACTGGATCGCCTGGTTGGTTTTGAGCTCTCGCCCGTATTGTGGAAAAAGGTACGTCCGTCGCTCTCGGCCGGTCGCGTACAGTCGGTTGCGGTTCGCCTGATCGTGGAGCGCGAGCGCGAAATCATCGCCTTCCACTCGACCCCCTATTTCCGCATCGTTGCTCAATTTTACGCCCAAAACGACCCCGAGAAGAGTATCTTCCGTGCCGAATTATCGAAGCGATTTGATACGGCTCAAGAGGCTGAGGCCTTCTTAACGCAGTGCAAAGGGGCTTCATTCCGTGTAATCAAGAGCGAGGAGAAGCCGGCACAACGCTTCCCCGCACCTCCTTTTACCACCTCGACGCTGCAACAGGAGGCCGGTCGCAAACTCGGTATGAGCGTATCACAAACCATGTCGGTAGCCCAGCACCTCTACGAGCAGGGTTTGATCACCTACATGCGTACCGATTCAGTAAATCTGGCTACGCAGGCTCTTGCTCAGTGCAAGGAAGAGGTCACCAAGCATTTTGGCGAGGAATACCACCGCTGGTTCAACTACAAGACCAAGAGCAAAGGGGCCCAGGAGGCTCACGAGGCCATTCGTCCGTCCTACATCGACCGCCAGACCATTGAAGGCTCCTCGGCTGAAAAACGCCTCTACGAATTGATCTGGAAGCGCACCGTTGCTTCGCAGATGGTACCTGCCGAGTTGGATCGTACGACTATCACGATCGAAATCGACGGCTCGGAGTATCAGTTCGTAGCTCAAGGCGAGGTAATTCGCTTCGACGGATTCCTGAAGCTCTATTCGGAATCGACCGACGAAGATCAGGCAGCCGAACAAGGCGAGGGTCTGCTTCCGAAACTTGCAGCCGGAGATCCGCTGACTGCCAAGCAAATTACCGCTACGGAACGCTTCACATTGGCCCCTTCGCGCTACAACGAGGCATCGCTCGTAAAGCGTCTTGAGGAGCTCGGCATCGGTCGCCCTTCGACCTATGCCCCCACCATTACGACCATCATCAACCGCGGTTATGTCGAAAAGCAAAACCGTGAAAGCCATAAACGCAACTACCTGCAGCTGAGCCTTACGGGTGGCAAACTCACCTCGAAACAGATGACCGAGAGTGTTGGCAAGGAGCGTAATCGTCTGTCGCCCACCGATATCGGCATGCTTGTAAACGATTACCTCGAGACGCAGTTCGGTCCCATCTTGGACTACAACTTCACCGCCTCGGTGGAGAAGGAGTTCGACCGCGTAGCCGAGGGTGAGATTACCTGGACGAAGATGATCGACAACTTCTACGGTCCGTTCCACAAGATGGTTGATGAGGCTATCGGTACGCAGACCGACCGCAAGAGTCAGGTCCGCGAGTTAGGCATCGATCCGCAAACGGGACACACCGTAAGTGCCCGCATCGGTCGCTATGGCCCGATGGTGGAGATTGCAGGATCGGACAGCGAAAAGAGCCGCTTCGCCTCGCTCAAAAAGGGTCAGCTCATCGAGTCGATTAGCCTCGAGGAGGCTTTGGAGCTCTTTGCACTTCCTCGTACGGTGGGCGAGATGAACGGTGAAGATCTGGTGGTCGGTATCGGTCGCTTTGGCGCCTATGTTCGCTACGGCAAATCATTCACCTCGCTCCCCAAGGGCGACGATCCCTATACGGTCAGCTACGAGCGTTGTGTTGAATTGGTGCAGGCCAAGGAGGCTTCGGCTGTAGCTGCACGCACCCCGCTACGTACCTTTGAGGAGGACAAAGAGATGTTGGTAAAGCAGGGTCCCTACGGAGCCTACATTGCCTACAAGGGCAAGAACTACCGACTGCCCAAGGGTGCCAAGGTCGAAGATCTTACGCTTGAGACATGCCTGGAGATTGTCGAGAAGTCGAAAAAACGATAAACAAACCTTAAAACCATTATAATTATGAAGAAAATCCTGACTCTGCTTGCGCTTTGCGGCTCAATGTCACTCATGGCGCAGACCCCTCAGGCTGAAGAGCTGAAGGGTTATCAGTTCACCGACGTAAAGGTGATTGAGACGACCCCTGTGAAGAATCAGAACCGCAGTGGAACCTGCTGGTGCTATTCGACGCTGACCTTCCTCGAGGCCGAGATTTTGCGTGCCGGAGGTGAGGCTATTCACCTCTCGGAGATGTTTGTTGTACGCCACGCCTACATGCAGAAGGCAGAGGCCTACGTACGCATGCACGGCCACCTGAACTTTGCCGAGGGTGGTGCTGCACACGACGTAACGGAGATGATCAAGGAGTACGGTATCGTACCCAACGAGGTTTACACGGGTATGAACTACGGCACCGACTTGGCCGACTTCCGCGAGTTGACCCCTGTCATGACAGCCTACCTGGACGCCGTGATCAAGGCCGGTGACACGACTCGTCGTTCGCTGACGACCGCTTGGAAGCGCGGTTTTAACGCCATCCTCGATGAGTATTTCGGCGAGCTGCCCGAGACCTTCGTATGGGAGGGTAAGGAGTACACGCCGAAGTTGTTCGCCGAGTCGCTCCCGATCGATATGAACGACTACATCGACATCGCTTCGTTCACCCACCACCCCTTCTACGAGAAGTTCGTGTTGGAGGTACCCGACAACTGGATGTGGGGACAGGTGTACAACGTACCGATGGATGAGTTGATGCGCGTAATCGACTACGCTCTCGAGCACAACTACACGATTGCTTGGGGTACAGACGTAAGCGAGAAGGGCTTTAGCCGCACGAAGGCTATCGGCGTAATTCCTGAGATGGATCCCAAATCGATGAGCGGCACGGAGGCTGAGCGTTGGGGTGCCATGACGGCTAAGGAGCGTGAGGCTGCAGCTTACTCGTTCGACCAGCCGGGCAAGGAGCGTGAGATCACGCAGGAGATGCGTCAGGAGGCTTTCGACAACTACGAGACGACCGACGACCATGGTATGGTAATCATGGGTACGGCCAAGGATCAGAACGGTACGATGTACTACAAGGTGCAGAACTCGTGGGATACAGTGAAGCCTTACGACGGTTTCTGGTACTTCTCGAGACCCTTTGTTGCCTACAAGACGGTTGACGTAATGGTCAACAAGAAGGCGCTCCCGAAGGATATTGCCAAAAAGCTTGGCCTGTAAGACAATCGGCAGCCTCAGGGTTGCTTACAGGAGTAAAAGTAGAGGGTGTTGCAACACATGTTGCAACACCCTTTGTCTTACAAACGTACAAAAAGCGGCAAACAACGGCATCGTATGCGCACCATTCGTCCCCGTTACTACGGCCTTTGGAGCAAATCTATTCTAATACGACAAGGGGCGAACCAGCCTTAAAACGCACTTCGAGGCCGATTTGTAATTTTTTTTAATTTTTTTACTCAAAAAATTTGCAGGGAATAAAAACTTGCCTTATCTTTGCATCACCAAACAAGAAATGGTGGATTCATCTAAGGGCTAGGATACGTGCCTCTCACGCACGACATAGGGGTTCGAATCCCCTATCCACTACTCGAAACAGACGACACGATGTCGTCTGTTTTTCTTTTATACCTATCTGTCGGTGTACATCACCTCGCGCTCAAGGGGGGGGGTAATCAAAAAGGAGGTATGAAATATACCTCCTCTTATTATTTTGCTTGATCGCTGCCAACTCGGCATCTTCTCAAAGTGTGCTTACAGACAATAGACCAAGACAAACTCTGTGTCGAGGTATTGTACAATCAACTCCACAGGATCACCGCCACGAACGCATGCCATAATTCGATCACCCGTAAAATTGGTTAATTGCACCTCTTCAAAGGTCAGTTCTCGAATGCCATAGCGTTTATAAACAGCCTCTTTTGCGCACCATGCTACCGCTAAAAAGCGAGAGTCGCAACTAATTGCCAACTCGTTAGCGGTAAGATATTTCCCCTTCACACGCTCAAAATTGCGGTCCATACGCTCAATATCGACTCCGATCGGTCGATCGGCAAGAGCTACCACCACACAATCACCGGCATGACTAACCGAAAGGTGCTCCGCACGCCCACACAACACCGGTGCTCCCAATGCATTGTAAGCAATCATCACGTCGTTCCCGAGGGCTTCGCGCACCACGGCACGCCACGAAAGGAACTCACGACGGCGCTGCTCAGTTCCGAACGTAGCGACACAGGCCAACTCCTCAGGGGTTGCCCAACGTACCGCCTCCTCCTCGGTCATGAGCGGCCGAATCAGAAGCGTCACCGGGGTCATAATACCTCAACCTTGATTTTATCGATACGGTGATTCTCCATTGCGCTCACCGTGAAACGCAACTGATGGGCTGTAAAATGGTCGCCCTTACGCGGAAAATCGCGCTTCAACTCCAACATCAAACCTGCCAGAGTTTCCGCCTCGCCACGTACATCAGAGAAGGTATCCTCATCGAGCTCCAAGATACGCTCGAAATCGACGATGTGTGTCTTTCCTTCAAAGAGATAGCTATTAGGGCCCAAGACTGTATAGAGCTTTTCGTCAGCATCACTCTCATCCGAGATGTCACCCACGATCTCCTCAATAATATCTTCGAGCGACACCAGGCCAAGCGTCGATCCATACTCATCAACCACAATAGCCATGTGCACCTTATTGGCTCGAAAATCCTCCATAAGGTCGCTGATTTTCTTATGTTCTGGGATAAAATAGGGCTTTCGAATCAATTGTTGCCACCCAAATTCGTTACCGCGCCCCAAGTGAGGCACCAGGTCTTTGACATAGAGCGTACCCCGGATATTATCAATATCCTCGTCATAAACCGGGATACGCGAGAAACCCGATTCGATTATGAGACGCTTCACCGCCTCATAATCCGATGTCAACTCCACAGCCGTAATATCGACACGCGGCTTCATAATCTCGGCCGCCTCGGTATTGACAAAATTGACAATGCCCGACAACATCACACGCTCCTCGTCGCTTTCGGTTTGGGTCATATCAACCGCATCGGCTAACTCGTCAAGTGAAATTTCACTACGGCGCGAAGCACGCTCACTAATCGAGTTGCCCGTACGCACCAAGATCATCGACAGTGGGCGGAACAACGAACGCAAAAAGGTCAGCGGGCGTACCGCAAACGCAGCAAATCGCGCCGGTACGGTTTGCGCAAAGACCTTCGGCAGCACCTCGCCAAAAAGCAACAGCAAGAAGGTCACCAAGACCGTTTTAAACAGAAAGTCCAAACGATAAAAAGAGAATAGTGTATCAACAATCGTTGCGGTCAGAATGGTAATGCAGATATTGACAAGATTGTTCACCACAAGGATAGTTGCCAACAGCAAATCGACGTCGCCCAACAAAGCTACCACCCGATCGGCCGCTTCGCTATCGTTACGCTTCATCTCCTGAAGATCAGTATGCGAAAGCGAGAAAAATGCCGTTTCGGAGCCTGACACAAAGGCCGACATACATAGCAAGAGCAGTGTCAGAAGCACCATGCCTACAACACTGCCATTGAAGCCGTTAAACACGATCCAAGAAGCTGCTTCCATCCGCTCGACACATTAAAAGAGCGAGCCGCCCTGCTCTTCGGACTTCGGCTCTACAACTTCGCTCTGCTCGTCGCGCAGCACCTCCTTGTTTTTCGTAGAGGTTCTTACCTCAAACTTGGCATTACGAGCCACATAAGCCGGCGTAGCCTTAATCTTGGGTAGATTTGCATAGCGATTCGAGCGTGCACCCAACACCGCCGGCTGCTCCGGCACACGTTGCGGTTGTTTGGGCGATATGGGCTTAATCGGCTCGAGCACCGACTCTTTCTCCGGCTCTGGTGATTTGACCGGTTCAACAATCGAACTAGTTACGATACGTTCCATCGCCGAGTTCACATCCTCGTTCTCGCCCTCGAAGCCTGTAGCCACCAAGACAATCTCAAGTGCATCTCCCAACGAAGGCTTAACACTGTTTCCCCAAATGATGTTGGCTGTGTGGATCACACCCTCCTCATCACGCACGCTGGCATTTTGCTGAATGAATGTCAAGATCTCGATTACCTCATCGTAGATCAGGTTATCCTCATGATCCACCGAGATATTGAGCAGGATATTTTTTGCACCTGCAATCTGGTTATGATCAAGCAAGGGCGAGTGCAACGTAGCCTGAGCGGCCTCTTGTGCACGATTCTCTCCCGAAGCCGAGGCGACAGCCATGTGGGCACGGCCACTACCACTCATCACCTTCGATACATCGGCAAAATCGACATTCACCTGCGGACTCTCCACCGTAATGATCTCGGCAATACCCTTCGTGGCAAGCGAAAGCACCTCGTCGGCTTTACCAAAGGCCTGACCGAGCGACATGCGACCATATAGTTCGCGGATATTTTCGTTGTTAATGATTAGCAGCGAATCGACCGTCTTACGCAACTTTTCGATACCCTCTTGCGCCTGCTTATAACGATCAGCGCCTTCTAATGCGAGAGGCGACGTAACGATGGCAACCGTCAAAAGGCCCATCTCCTTAGCCAACTCGGCAATTACAGGCGAAGCACCCGTACCCGTACCACCACCCATACCGGCCGTAATAAAGATCATGCGGGCTCCCGCCTCTTTCAAGGCCTGACGCACCTCGTCGAGCGACTCAATCGCCAGATCACGCCCCTTGGTGGGATCATTACCGGCACCCAAGCCATCTTTACCAAGTTGTATCTTTTTTTCTACCTCACTCTTATTCAGCGCCTGGCTATCGGTGTTACATACCATGAAGGTGACGCCCTCAATACCCATGCTCCACATGCGCTTCACGGCATTACCACCGGCACCGCCGACACCCATTACCGTAATGATCGATTTCGATTCGCGCTCAGCCTTCACCTGGGCCATTAAATCTTCTGCCATATATTTGTTCTATCATTGAGCCAACAACAACCGCATTGTCATCGGCATGTATCTTATCTTAACTTACGCCTCTATTTGGGGTTAAATCTCGTCATCAACCGTCTCAAAATACTCCGTAAGGATTTGAAGCCATCCCCCAATTCCCTTTTTTCTCGTCTTCCCATTGGGCGACGCATCCTCACCCTCTTTGGAACCCTCATCCGCACCATTCGAGATCGGCTCTACGGTCGGTCCTTCAGGACTCGACTCAATAGACGGAGTAGAAGGTTCTGACGGCTCCACCTTCTTTGTGGGCTGCGCATTCTGCTCTACATTCGAAGACTTATCTACCGGCTGTACCGGAGGTGCGGGACGATGTATCTCCGGCGCCGCTACCACAGGAGGTGCAGGCTGCTGGATAAGCACCACCTGGCTTTGGGCTGATCCTCGCATCAAAAGGCCTACCACCGTAGCGTAGGTCGGATCAGCCACTCGCCCACAAGAGGCCTCGGTCAGGTTGATATCGGGCTGGGCAATGCGCACATCCAACTTTGTACCGAGACGGAACAATTCGTCAATATCCTTCAAGTTGGCCGAGCCACCCGTAAGCACAATACCATAGCCGAGCTTATTGCCATACCCCGAAATCTTCAATTCTTCGTTTACCAGATCGATGATATCCATTGCGCGGGACTCGATTACCGTCGAAAGATTACGCAACAAGATATCGCGCGATTCACGAGGTGTGCGACCCGTTACGCGGATCAGTTTCTCCACCGACACACGCTCTGCAACAGCCGAGCCGAACTTCTGCTTCAGGCTCTCGACAAAACGCTCGGGAACACCCATTGTACGAATATCATGATTGATAGCCGATGCACCAATCGGAATCGAAGCTACGTAACGCACGATGTTTCGGTAGTAAATCGTCACATCCGTCACATCACCACCGATATCGATCACGGCAACACCCTCCTCCTTCTCGTCAGCCGAAAGCACCGCTTCGGCCGTAGCCAACGAATTAGGAATCACACCCAGCAACTCCACGCCAACACGCTTCAGCGCCATCTCAAGACGCTGCTTGGGGGTACGCTGACAGAGAATAAAGTTAAAGGTCGAAGAGAGCTTCGATCCGAATGAACCAATTGGATTCTGCACCTCCTGATTCTGATCGATCATGTAGTTTTGGGGAATACGCTCCATGATGATCTCATCGTCGGGAGCCTGCAGGTTGCGCATACGTTCGAACAATCCGGCCAGGTCCTGCTTGCTGACGCCATTCTTGGGATCAGCCACATAGACATAATCCGTATGGCGGGCACAACGCACAAAGTCTCCCGAAATACCGGCATAGGCCGACGTAATACGAATACCGGCCTCCTGACCGGCCTCTTCGAAGGCTTTGCCCAACGCAAGGCTTACATCCTCGATATTTTCGATACGACCAGCTACGACTCCCCGCACGGGTTTTGACACCAAAGCCTGAATCGCCAAGACTCCATCTTCGCCCTTTGAGGCAACTCCGACCACAACCGACGTAGAGCCCAAATCGACAGCTACAACATAATTCTTCTTTTCCACGCTCTCTATCTTATTTTATTTTTTTCAGTTTCAAACGGAGAGGGCATGCCTCTTATCGACAGACCACACGGTCCGAAAAACGCACGTCCACCTCCCGATAGCGATCCCATCCCAATGCAGGTAACCCCTTACGATAGAAACGCTCGAGTTTTTCCAACTTATAATCGATCTCCTCCAACCGGCCGATACGGATTGTAAAACGGCCGCTGCGGGGGATAAGCGACAGATCCAATGCACCAGAGGGGGTCTGTGTCAGCACCAATTCCACCAACTCCGACCTCCAAAATGCATCGTTCTCGACTTGTTCTACAAAGGTAAGGAGTTTCATGAAATCTTCGTAGTTTTTTTCCAACTTTTTTTGATCGGTACGCAGGGCCTCCTGCCGATCGCTCAGGCGGTCAATCCGCCCCTGAATCTGACGACCGATATAGCGCAGATGTCGGCGAGCAACCGCCTTCTCGGCACGCGTCTCCTTCACGCGCAATTCAAACGCCTCATCCTTTTCGCGATTAATCAGAAATCCATGTCGTTTGATGCGATGACGATACACCGAATCCAACCGACGATCATTCTGTTTTTCAGCAAGATAGTGCGGATATTTTTCGCGTTCCAGAAGACGAATCACGGAGTCAATCTCTCCTTGACGGCGATCTACCTCCTCGCGCAGCGACCCATGAAAGTTAGCCCCCACAATCGGGCGATAATCACCCGTCAGCACCGGCACATAGAGGGCCGATCGAGGTGGTGCAGGGAAGAGGTAACCCTCCCGCGAAACATAACTATCCATCCCATTCAGACGCAGGCGCAAGATCGGGCTACGCTGCCTGAGATCAATATGCAAGATGTCATCACCCGTAAGATAGGCCTTCACATCGGCCACAAAGCCGTTGCGGGCAATCACCTGTTCGATTTGCTGCATATCCAGCTGCGAAAGAGGCTCATCGACCGTTTTTAGGTCATGACGTGCAAAGAGTTCGAAGATCTCTCGCTCAGCAATCAATGTGCCACGATCCGTACTATCGAGCAGGGCGATACGCATCGACCGTACGCGACCCTTTTCGCGATCGGTACGCGCCAAAGCGGCCGCATAGACCATGTATGCCACCACCATCACCCACAGCAGGGTTACCAAGACGATATGCAGAACTTTTTGCACCTTCCCAATCGCAATGTTCGGTTTATTTTACACGACGACCAAGCACTTCAGCCACCGCCTCACAGTAAGCATCAATATTACCCGCGCCGAATGTCACAACCACATCCGTATCCATCTGCCCCAGCGTTTCGGCCAACTCCTCACGCTCCACAATGCGACACGGAACCGTTACACGTGCGGCAATGATCGCCGTCGTCACACCCTCAATCGGGAGTTCTCGAGCCGGATAAATCGGCAACAAGATCACCTCGTCAGCCTCCGAGAGGGCCTCAGCAAATTCGACATATAGATCACGCGTTCGCGTATAGAGATGAGGCTGAAAAACTGCTGTTACATGTCGTTCGGGGAACATACGGCAAACCGACGTAAGGGCTGCTGCCAACTCGCGCGGATGGTGCGCATAATCATCCATATAGACTTGATCAGGCGTATTGATGTAGAACTCGAAGCGACGTTTGACGCCAGAGAAATCGGCCAACGCCTGCTTCAGTTTCTTCTCATCCAACTCCACCTGCTCTTGACGTGCCATACACCAGAGCGAGGCCACGGCTGCCACCGCATTTTCGATATTGACCCACCCCGGAATACCCAGCGTACAATCTGCCACCACGCGATCGGGCAGCACCAGATCAAAACAATAGTGTCCACCACCCTGCAATCGAATATTGCGGGCATAAAAATCACAGGGAGTATCGTAAGCGTAACGATAGCAGGTGATTTGTTCATTACGCAACTCAATCTCAACCCCCGCTTTCAAAATCAAAGCTCCTCCGGGCTTAATACGCTCAACAAATTGCGAAAAGGCCTCCTGTACCGCCTCGTAAGTACCATAAATATCCAGATGATCGGGGTCAACCGAGGTAATCACCGCCACATCGGGATTCAAACGCAGGAACGAACGATCGAACTCATCGGCCTCAACGGCCAAACGAGCCCCTTCGCCCAACACCAGATTTCCCGAAAAATTCTTGGAGATACCCCCCAAGAAGGCCGAACCACCACCAGTTACAGCCTGATTGAGCCAAGCCACAAGGGTCGAAGTAGTGGTCTTACCATGCGTTCCGGCTACCGCCATAACACGCTTACCCTCCGAAAGATATCCCAACATCTGAGAACGTTTCTCGATACGAAAACCCTGTTCTACGAAGTAGCGATACTCCGCATGATCAGTCGGAACGGCAGGGGTATAGACCACCACTGTCGTTGCCGGATTACGCATCTCGAGCGGAATGGCTTCAACCGACTCTTCATAGTGAATCTCTGCACCCTCTTGCTCCAATTCGGCAGTCAGGCGTGTCGGGGTGCGGTCATAACCCGCCACACGACATCCTGCATGCAGGAAATAGCGCGCCAAAGCGCTCATTCCGATACCACCTATTCCCAAAAAGTAGTAATGCAGCTGTTGCATACGCTATTCGATCAATTTTAAAATTTCATCTACAATATCCTCAGCAGCCTGCGGACGCGCCAAACGTTCCAGATTTTGACTCATAGCAGCCAAGGCAGTCTCGTCGGCTAGCAGGCGCAAGGCCTCACCCACCGCCTTTTCACGACATTCACTATCGGCCACCATCACCGCAGCACCCTCCTTGACCAGGGCTCGTGCATTTGCCGTTTGATGATCCTCGGCCACATTGGGCGAGGGGACAAACAGCACCGGCTTTGCCACCAGACACAACTCCGAGACCGTACCTGCGCCACTACGCGAGATCACCAAATCGGCCGCCGCATAGGCGTAGTCCATACGATCGATAAAGGCTCCCTGCCATACGTGGGCCGTAGGATGCTCATGCAGGAACTGCTGCATCTCCTGTTCGTAATACTTACCTGTCTGCCAAATGACCTGCACCTCCATTTCACCCGTGAGCGAGGCGATCCAATGCTTCATCATCTCGTTCAGTGTACGGGTTCCCAGCGAGCCACCGACCACCAGGATCGTCTTTTTATCAGTGTCGAAACCAAAATGAGCCAGAGCCTCCGAGCGATCTGCACCCTCCTTCGAGAAACGCCCACGCAACGGATTTCCCGTCAGGCGGATTCGATCGGCCGGAAAGAATCGATCCATACCGTCATAGGCCGTACAAATTTTAGCGGCCCGTTTGGCCAAAATCTTATTGGTCAAACCCGCATAGGAGTTCTGCTCCTGAATCAGCGTCTTAACCCCCGCCCGTTGAGCTGCCCACAAAATCGGAGCGCTGGCATAACCGCCAAAACCGACCACAGCATCAGCACCAAACTCACGAATTGTGCGACGCGCTTTACGCAGACTCTTCAACACCTTAAAGGGCACCAGCAAATTACGCCAATCCAGACGACGCTGCAAACCGGCAATCGGCAGCCCGACAATGCGGTAGCCCAATGCAGGCACCTTCTCCATCTCCATCTTACCCTCGGCTCCGACAAAGAGTATTTCAACCGTATCACCCAGGCGTCTTTTCAATGCCTCGGCAACGGCTACCGCCGGATAGATGTGGCCTCCCGTACCGCCACCCGAAAGAATGATTCGTTTCATATTAACTATCATTGCAAAGCTCATTCGAGCTGCTTAATTTTTATGCTAAATTTTTCAAATTCCCCAATTTCCTCGATCGAGCGAACGGTAACCAATCGCCTCGGCCACATCACTCTGGGCAATCTGCTCACGACCGGCCAAGTCAGCAATCGTACGTGCCACCTTCAAAATGCGGTCATAGGCTCGCGCCGAAAGCGAAAGGCGCTCCATCGCGCGCTTCAGCAACCGATCCGAGGCCTCATCCAACACACAATAGGTTCGCACCATTGCGGCATTCATTCGCGCATTCGTATGCACCCCTTCGATCCCTTCGAAGCGACGACGCTGGATTTCACGAGCTCGCATGACACGTTCACGAATGACCGCACTGCGCTCACCTTCGGCTGCTGACTGCAACTCGGCCGGATCGACCGGAGTCACTTCGATATGCATATCGATACGATCCATCAATGGGCCCGAAATACGCCCCATGTAACGAATCACCGAAGCGGGCGAACAGCTACACTCCTTGGTCGGATGGTTATAGAAACCACACGGGCAGGGATTCATCGCCGCCACAAGGGTAAAATTGGCCGGATAGGTCACGCTATATCGAGCACGTGAAACGACAATCTCGCGATCTTCAAGCGGTTGGCGCATCACTTCCAACACCTGACGTCCGAACTCAGGCAACTCATCCAGGAAAAGGATACCGTTATGCGCTAGCGAGGCCTCACCGGGTCGCGGTGTCTGCCCTCCTCCAATGAGGGAGACGGGTGATGCAGTATGATGCGGAGATCGGAACGGACGACGTACCATCAAACCATCAAAACGTTGCAGTCCGGCTACCGAGTGAATTTTGGTTGTTTCAAGAGACTCTTCTATGGTGAGAGGTGGCAAAATCGTCGGTAGACGTCGCGCCAACATTGTCTTACCCGATCCGGGAGATCCGATCATCAGCACATTATGGCCACCGGCAGCCGCAATCTCCAACGCACGTTTCACATGCACCTGTCCCTTCACATCGGAAAAATCCTCCGCATAAGGTGCTTCGGTCACCTCTTTGGGCGATACCTCAGGTACAGGAGCAGCCGAAAGGCTAATCTCTTCATTCAAGAAATCGATCGTTTGACGCAGGCTTCGCACACCGATCACCTCTACATCGGCCACAACAGCTGCCTCGGCAACATTCTCTTCCGAGAGGATCAACCGACGAATACCCGCTTTACGGGCCGCCAAGGCCAACGAAAGCACACCACGCACGGGCTTCACCTCGCCATCGAGCGAAAGCTCGCCGGCCAACATCGTCTCGTCGAGCATCGTCACCTCGACACGTCCCATGGCCGCCAAAATTCCGATAGCAATCGGCAGGTCGAAAGAGGCTCCCTCCTTCTTCAGATCCGCAGGGGCCAGATTGACAACCACCTTACGCCCCGAAAAACGCTCCTCGGAGTTCTCAAAAGCAGCACGAATACGCTCCTCACTCTCCTTAACAGCGTTATCGGGCAAACCAACCAGATAAAGGCCCAATCCGCCACCCGCGATATTCACCTCGACAGCGACGGGGAGCGCATCAATACCTACCAGAGCGGCTGCATGGGTACGAACAAACATAATTATCGTTTTTGCTTACTTGCTACTCGATTAGAAAGGGGCTTCATCGTCCATTCTCGGCGGAGCCGGATTAAAGGGCTGACCTCCCGTCGGAGGAAGACCAAACTCGTCACCGCCCGTGGCAGCACCCAAACCACCACCGAATGATCCTCCGCTGGCACCTCCGCTGGCATAGTCGTCATAGGCCTGATTCATATCAGCAGCCTGTTGCGGAGGCAACATCGTATCGTCGGGGTCCATGAAACGAGCCTGCTCCTTCACGAAGCGCAAATTCACATCGCAAACGGCGCCGTTACGGTGCTTGGCCAAAATAATTTCAGCCATACCTGCTGTCGGCATACCATTTTCGTCTTGATGAATTCCGTAATATTCGGGACGGTGGATAAAGGCCACGATATCGGCATCCTGCTCGATAGCTCCCGACTCACGCAGGTCGGAGAGCTGCGGGCGCTTCGAACCACCGCGCATCTCGGTCTGACGGCTGAGCTGCGACAGGGCGATAATCGGCACATTCAACTCTTTGGCGATTGCCTTGAGCGTACGCGAGATAAAGGCTACCTCCTGCTCACGATTTCCACCTTTCGTATCGGTATTACCGGTCATCAGCTGCAAGTAGTCGATGATGATGATCTTAATGTCGTTGTGGATCTTCAGACGACGCGCTTTGGATCGAAACTCAAACACCGACAAGGCGGGCGTATCATCGATAAACAAGGGGGCACTCGACAAGGGGCGCGTTGCCGACTCCAAGTGTCGCCACTGCTCCGGCGAAAGGCGGCCCGACTTCACATCGTTACCAGGCAGGCCGGTCTCAGCTACAATGAGTCGCATCATCAACTGCACGGCCGACATCTCCAACGAGAAGAAAGCTACGCCCTGATCATACTCGACTGCCATATTGCGTGCCATCGAAAGCACAAAAGCGGTTTTACCCATCGAGGGACGAGCTGCGATGATAATCAGATCCGAGAGCTGCCAACCCAGTGTCACGCGGTCGATCGACATAAAACCCGACGGCACACCGTTGAGCGACGAAGTATTCTTCGAAGCCTCCTCGATCTGCGCTAAAGCGCGCGCCAAAATATCCTTCGAGTTCTGCACCGAACGCTTCACATGGCCCTCCGAAACCTTGAAGATCTCACCCTCGGCAAAACCGATGAGTTCGGTCACATCGGTCGATTCGTCATACGACCGTTTCTGAATCTCGGTAGCCGAACGGATCAACTCACGCTGCACATACTTTTGGGCCACGATCTTGGCATGGAACTCCACGTTGGCGGCAGCAGCCACCTTCTGCGTAAGTTGCGCCAAATAGACCGCTCCGCCCACCTTCTTGAGTTCCTGCTTCACCTTCAGGCGCTCGGTCACGGTAAACAGGTCAATGGGCTTCAACTCCATCGAAAGTTCGCTGATGGCACGATAGATCCGTCGATGCTCTTCGGTATAGAAAGCCTCGGGGGTGAGGTACTCCTGGACGGCAATGATTGCATCCTTTTCGAGCATCAGGGCACCCAGCACCGCCTCCTCCAGCTCTACAGCCTGGGGAGGGACATTACCGGCCACCTCGGTCATCGCTTCAAAGGCCGCCCGATTGCGGGCAGCAGGGGTATATTCTTTCGCCATGTTCGGGATTTGTGTCAATAAAGAACAAAAGTAGCAAAAGCAAGCGACATTTCAAAACCGAACCTTTAGGTTCGATGTCGAAAAGTATGTTTACAACCACAGAAATCGGCTCGTCGTGCGATCAACGAGCGTTCCGAGTGTCGATAAGTTTTCAAAAAAGTTCTTGGCAGAGTTATTTGATACCTATCTCGCGTTGCGAAACAGCCAGCGCCGCCACGCTGATACGCGCATCGGGCAACTCGGCACGAATGGCCTCTATCAGTGCGGCCACCGTGCTACCTGTCGTAAAGACATCATCGACCAAAAGCAGATGACGACCCGATAAACGCTCGGGGTCGCGCACCGCAAAAGCTCCCTCCACATTCGCAGCACGTTGATGACGCGGTGTTTGGGCCTGCGAGGAGGTATTTCGCGTTCGACGAACAGCGCGTCGATCAACCGAAACGCCCAATTCGCATGCAATTCCCTCGGCCAGATAGGTTGCCTGATTATAACCGCGACGAAGTTGTTTAAGCGGATGAAGCGGCATAGGGATCACAACCTCGACATCCGCATACATTCCACTGTTTTTCAGCCGATTTCCATACCAGCGACCCAACTCGAATGCCGTACGCCAACGATCGTGATATTTGAAATCGTGAATCAGTTGTTGCCAACCGCCCTGACGGCGAAAAAAGAGCATAGCCGAGGCATGTTCTATGGGGACCAAAGCCGAGAGCCGTTGTTCGACTGGATTCCCCCATTCCGACTCATAGTTGGTCAAAGGGGCTGTTACACGACACAACATGCACAGGGTCTGCTCGGAGGGCTCGAGTGGCGCTCCGCATACAGCACAAAGGGGCGGGAAAAAGAGCCCCTTCAACGCTCGCCAACCATCACTGAGGATCGACATTGATCGCTACGATAACTTGTTTAAAATCGGGATGTTGTTTTAACGCATTTACCTCCTCAAGGAGCAGCTGATTGGCTCTCAGACGCGACTTACCGGCTTCGATTTTCACCATCAACTGCATCAGGTATTCCCCCCGAATACGATCCACGGGTGGGGCAATCGGACCTAATACACGCTCGCCAAAACGACGGCGCAATCGAATGGCCAACTCCCCTGCAGCTCGGCGCACGACCTGCACATCGCGATGGCGCACAGTCAGCATTGTCAAACGTGCATAGGGAGGGTAGAAATAGCTTTTACGCTCGGCAAGTTGTTCATGGGCCATGGCCGAATAATCATCGTTGAGGACCTGGCGCAACAAGGGATTTGTCGGGTCGGAGGTCTGAATCACCACCTCGCCCCCGGCACGTCGTCGTCCGGCACGACCCGCAACCTGTTGCAAAAGCTGAAATGCACGCTCCGACGCACGAAAATCGGGATTGAGTAACAAATTATCGGCATTGAGCACACCTACCAACGAAACCGCCTCGAAATCAAAGCCCTTGGTTATCATTTGCGTACCCACCAAAATATCGGTCTTATGTGCCGCAAAATCGTCAACAATGCGATTCAGCGCCTGCTCCGACGTGAGCTGATCGCGATCGAGTCGTGCCACACGCGCCTCGGGAAAGAGCTCCGCGATCTGCTCCTCAACCTTTTCGGTACCAAACCCCATTGGTTGCAGATCAACCACTTTACAGGAGGGGCAACGCGTTGCAGAGTGCTCCGTGTGACCACAATAGTGACAGACGAGTTGTGCGCGGTATTTATGATAACTGAGCGTCACATTGCAATGAGGGCAACGAGCTATCCAACCACACTCCGGGCACTCCAGATAGGGGGCAAAACCACGCCTATTTTGAAAGAGCATCACCTGCTCATTGCGCGACAAAGCCTGCTCGATTTTATCGATCAATAGTTTATTGAAATGGCCATGACGTTCTCCTCGCTGCGCAGCACGACGGGTATCCGAAAGATAGATAGTGGGAGGCTCCGCTTCGCCATAACGTTCTGTAAGTGTGGAAAAACCATATTTTTGCGAAGTGGCATTGAGCCAACTTTCAAGCGAAGGGGTCGCGCTACCCAAGAGGGCATGACCACTGACTCGCTGTGCCAGCCAAACAGCCACATCACGTGCCGAATAGCGAGGAGCGGGCTCGGCCTGCTTATAACTCGCATCATGCTCCTCATCGACCAAAATCAGCTGCAAATGACCAAGAGGCAAGAAGATGGACGAACGAACACCCACCACAAACTCACCACCCGAAGATCGTTTCAGACGCAGATAACTCTCCGAGCGTCGTTGATTCGTCAGACGCGAGTGGTAAGCCGTTACACGCGATCCGAAAATGCGCTCCATACGTTCGATGAGTTGAGCCGTAAGTGCAATCTCGGGCACCAGCAACAGCACATCTCCTCCACGCGCCAACACCTCGGCAATCAAGTGAATATAGATCTCCGTCTTACCCGACCCCGTAATACCATGAAGTAAGGCTGCCGTACGACCCGCCGCAAACTCGGATCGTAACCGGTCAAGAGCCTGCTGCTGATGCGGCGTAAGGTACGGAAGACGAAACGCAGGTGTGCCATACTCCACATCGGGAGTATGTTCCCGCAACTCAAGCACCCCCTTCTTCACCAGCTGTTGCAAAGGCGCAGCATCGGCAGTCAGCAGACGTCGTGCCACCTCCTCCGACATATGCTGATGAAGCATATGCACCACCTCGGCAAGCGTCGCATACAGACGCGGAGCTCGTCGCTCAAATTGATCGAAACATTTGTGAAGCGCTTCCTCATGGCAATAGGGTTCAGCGAGGGTATAATAGCGTTCGGTACGCGGATGATACTCCTCCTGCAACAACAGACTATCCGAATCGGCTGAAGGTTTTATCAATGAAGGTAATGCACAACGCATCACCTCACCCAACGAACAAATGTAATAGGCAGCCATCCACTCCCACAAGGCACGTTGCTGCTCATCGAGCAGTGGGTGGTCATAAATTCGACGCAGGATCGGTTTCACTCGACCCGCCATCGGTGGGGTATCGTGCAAACGCCAGACAACACCCACATAATATTTACGCAGACCGAATTGCACCGACACGGCATCGCCCACCTCAAGCTCCATCCCTTCGGGAACAGCATAGGTGTAGGCTGGCTGCGCCAACGGCAAAACAATATCGGCAAATTTCTGCAAAACAGTTGCGTAAGATACAATCAATAAAAACGGATTAAACGCATTAAGGATACTGAAAGAGAACGCCTAAGCACCCTTCAGTACCCTTAAGAACCTTTTGTCGCGCGTCTGACGCTTGGGTTAGATCTTGTTCAGTGTTTCAAAGCCCAAACCATAGACACCCATTACCGATCCTACAGTCATAAAGGCCCCTGGATCGACCGACTTGACATACTTGAGCAGCATCGGAGTCTCTCGTTTTCGGCAGACCACCATGACCACTTTCGTATCCTTCTTCGAATACCAGCCCTGGGCATCAAGCAACGTCACACCTCGATGCACATTATTGGCGATCGCCTCGGCCATCTTCTCAGGATCTTTCGAAACGATCATCACCTGATTCGACTGCTGACTACCCGCCTGAATCATATCAACCGTATAACCTACTACAGCCGTCATAATATAACCATAAATAACGGTTGCAATATCGTAACCCACGAAGAGGGCCGAACCGATAATAAAAAGATCGCTGTAGATTAGAATCTTACCATAGCTAACCGTGCGGTAATGATTGATAATCACGGCTGCGATATCGGTACCGCCTGTCGATCCTCCTTGAGCAAAGCAGATCACAATACCCAAACCTGCACAGACACCACCCAACACAATGGCTACAATCGGATCCTGCAGACCCAGGAAATTACCCGGAGGCAACACACCCAGCCACATGTTCATACTCAACGAGAGCACCACGACGCAATAGATGGTCTTAAAGCCGAAGTTCCAACCGACGATAAAGCCCGAAATCAACAGCAAGATAGCGTTGATAATCAAGACCATCGTACCGATTTGCATATCGGCGATACCAGCCTGTTCCAATGCTTTGCAAAGCACCAAGGCCAAACCCGATGCGCCACCACCTGTACCCTCATTCGGCAGGATGCAGGCCACCCAACCAAACGAATAGAATAACATACCGGCCGCCATAAAGATATACTCTTTGGCTACCTTGAAAATTTTATCAAACGAACCCATCTTTGCTGTTTTTATGGTTTATTGTTTGTTTTTATACTTTTTCCGAGGGCAAATGTATAAAAAATTCGCCTTGATATGTATCACGCTCAACCAATCTTTTTTCAAGCATGGCCCAAAGTTGCTCGTTGCGCACCAATCCCCACGGCGAGGGATGGTGGTGAAAACGAGGCGGAGCCTCTGAAGCAAAACGCTCCAACACCACATCGGGACGGAGACGTTGCAGCAGATCAACTACCAGATCAATATACTCCTCCAAGCTCCAAAAGCGAAAACGCGATGGATCTTGATCGTACGCTTCAGCCATCGCCGTATCGCGAAAGAGTTGCAATTGGTGAAATTTCACCGTATCCAGCGGCAAACGATTGATCTTTTCAATAGCTGCCAGGAGCATTGCGTCTGTTTCTCCCGGTAATCCGAGAATAAAATGAGCTCCACAATGCAGCCCCCGGTCGGCAGTCATCTTCACCGCCCGTTCAGCCGTTGCAAAGTCGTGACCACGATTGATCGCTCGTAAGGTTGTATCGTAGACCGACTCTATTCCATACTCGATGGCCACAAACTTATCGCGCGCCAACGAAGTGAGATAGTCCAACCGCTCTTCATCCACACAATCGGGACGCGTACCAATCACCAACCCCTCCACTTCCGGATGAGCAAGTGCCTCTTCATACCTTGCTTGTAACACCTCTAACGGGGCATAGGTGTTTGAGAAGGACTGAAAATAGACCAAATAGCGTTGCGCCTCACGATACCGATGGCGATGAAAGGCAATTCCCTCTTCGATTTGACGGCTGATCGATAATCCGCGACTGCAATACGAGGGGGTAAAGGCACCATTGTTACAAAAGGTACAACCTCCCGTTGCTAAGGTCCCGTCTCGATTTGGACACGAAAATCCCGCATCAACCGACAGTTTCTGCATCCGTCGTCCAAACAGTCGTCGAAAATAGCCCGCATAGGAGTTATATCGACGCTCGTCACCCCACGGATAGCTCATTGACCGAACGGATTAAAAAGTCCACTCCGACAGATTATACTGCTCTTTCGGTGCATTGGGCACATTGCCAAAGAAGGTAAGCCCTGTCAAATCCTCCAACTCCTTCACCGTAAGGAACATACCCTTCAACTCATAGTCTGTCGGCTTCGGCACTTCGGCCTTTTCATAGGTGCGATGCTCAACCAATACGGCGATACACTGCAACTCATCTTTCGAGCAATTGACCACCCATTTGTTTTGGTGATTCTTCGTACGCAGCAAAACCTTGTAATAGTGCGTCGGGATAGTGGTTCCGCTCACGCTCTTGGCTGTTGCCGCAGGATCCCAATAGCAACCAATCACCTGATAGGTCGTGTCGGCCTTTCCAACCCACTGCTTATCAACCCACTCCTCGAGTGTATTCCAAGCACCACCTCCCGTATTAAAGTAGGTCGAGTGCTGCGGCGCGATGTTCGTATGGTAGAACACTTGATCGTTGGCCTTACGGCTGACCAATCGCTCTGCCGACCCAAGCAGATGGCCTCGCGTATAACCCGACCACTTACCCGGCTGCGTAAAATCGAAATTCGGATCGGTCTTGTAATTATCCTCACGCGATGTATTCTTCACGGCATAAAAGTCATGCATCGGCGCAGCTACCCAAATCGCACACATCTTCTCCGACGAATAGCAGGCAGCATAATTACGCGCGTAATTCGCACCTGCCTTGACATCCGTAATATGATAGGTGTAGTGCAAGTCGTCACTCTCAATCGTAGTCGGCAACTCGGCCCAACCCGCCACCAACGTATTACCCGAAGGGCTAGGATCCGGAGTAGGATCACTCTCACCCGCCGGCTGACTGATGGTCAGTACCACAGGATCACACCCTCCGTACGAAATGGTCAGATCGGCCTTACGCGCACGGCCTCGATTGGCGGCCGCCTCATAGCTGATCGACGCGGTAAAAAGGGGTTGTCCAAGATTATTACTCCCCAATTGACCTTTCGTCGAAATCTCGGGTTTCACCCAATCGTCCGAGCTATGAGCCGTAGCAATCATCTCTCCATACGGATTTTGCACCTCATAGCGGATTACACCCTCAGTGGCACGGGCGCTTGGCAAGTTGATCGAATGATTGCAGGTTACCCGCAACTCCGGAGCAGGATCATCCGACAACAAAACCTCGTTCTTATCATCACAGGCATGGATCATAAGACCAAGGCCTGCCAACGCAAATACCCAAATCAGCAACTTTTTCATAACACTTCTTTCCACACACTAGTTACTCTTTTTGCTTTTAGAGAGAGGAGCTCTCATCAACGGTTTTTCGAGTCGATCCAGATCGTCACCGGACCATCATTGACCAACTCGATCTGCATATCGGCACCAAACTCGCCGGTCTTCACATCACGACCTGTCAGCACCTCCATCCGTGCGACAAAGCGCTCATACATCGGCTTTGACACAGCCTCGGGAGCCGCTGCGATATAACTCGGTCGATTCCCCTTGCGCGTTGAAGCCAGGAGCGTGAATTGGCTCACCACGAGCAATTCCCCCGCCACCTGTTGCACATCGAGATTCATCACCCCCTGCTCGTCGTCGAAGATGCGCAGCTTCAGTAGTTTTTGCGCTAGGTACTCCAAATCCTCCTCCGTATCATCATGGGTCACTCCGACCAAAACCAGCAACCCCTTGCCAATGGCCCCCTTAACGGTTTCCTCTATCTCAACCGAAGCACGCTTCACGCGTTGAATCAATAGACGCATTGCTACAAGGTTTCAAAGTAAGCCCACAAATTATCCCCTTGCGGTACGGGAGCCGTCACCTCCACCGCCTCATGGCGTACAGGATGATCAAAGCAGACTCGGCGCGAATGGAGCGAGATACCTCCACCGGGGATCGATCGCTTGGCTCCATACTTCAAATCGCCACGAATCGGACACCCGATAGCCGAAAGTTGGGCTCGAATCTGGTGATGGCGGCCTGTCAACAACTCGACCTCGAGGAGCGTGTAATGGGTACCGGCACCCTGCATGGTATAGTTCAACCGAGCCTCTTTCGCATCGGCTTTCGGTTGCGCATAGGCCTTCGAACGATTCGTACGCCCGTCGCGCAAGATATAATGTTTGAGCGAACCACTCTCGGCTTCAGGGCAATTCTCAACCAACGCCCAATAGTACTTTCTGATTTCACCACCGCGAATCATCTCATTCAAGCGCACCAGCGCCTTCGAGGTCTTGGCAAAGACCACCGCACCGCTCACCGGACGGTCGATACGGTGCACCACCCCCAAAAAGACGCGCCCCGGCTTGGCATCACGCACCTTAATATAGGCTTTGATCTGATCTTCGAGTGCACTTTCACCCGAGGGGTCGGGTTGCACCAGATCGCCACTGTGTTTATTAACCACCATCAAGTGGTTATCCTCATAAAGAATATCGTCGGGTGAAAACATGATTTTTTAGAGCATAAAGGTAAACGGGAGCAACAGTTCGGTCGAACGTACCACGCTGGCCGACCCACCTCCATACATAATGACGCGAATGGGCGACTTTTGGCGACGCTCAACATCAACCAACACCTGACGGCACTGGCCGCAGGGATAACATTCACGCTCCGACGGATCGGAGGCGATAGCGATGGCCTCGATCGGGTCATCCGCATGGTTGGCCTGCACATAGAACAAGAGCGAACGCTCAGCACACAAACCTGCGGGGAAAACCTCACTCTCGGAGTTACTACCCGTAAGCACTCGACCGCTGCGCAACCGTGCGGCAGCTCCCACATGGAAATTCGAGAAGGGGGCATACGCATTTCGGGTAGCCTTTACAGCCTCCTCAACCAACGTACGATCCGGTTCAGACATCTCACCGAGCGTATCATACGACTCGTATTGAAAGACAAACTGTTTTTCCATAGCCGTTCGTTATAATAGATAATCGGTCAAAGATAACAAATCTCACCAAAAAATCAAAATTTAGGGCTCAAAATTACTGCATTGCATCAATGGCATACGATTTCTCGCTACAAAAGCGTTAAGTTAAAAAATGCAAGCAGTATGAAAAAGATGATCTTCATTTTCGCAACCCTCACCATGGTTGCGCTATCGGCTTCGGCGCAACAAGCCGAGTTCTATCCGAGTTATATAGAGGTAAGCGGCGTCGCCGAAAAGGAGATTGCGCCCAACGAAATCTACCTCTCTATCACGATCAACGAACGCGATTCAAAAGGGAAAGTCTCGATCGATGAGCAACAACGCGAGATGCTCGCCGCGCTGAAAAAGTTAGGAATCAAAGTGGGCGAAAAGCTCAAGATGATGGACCTTACCAGCAACTATTTCAAGCGTGGCAATGCGCTTGCCAAGGCGCAGTATGAGTTGAAGTTAGCATCAGCAGCCGAAGTAGCCGCCGTGTGGCGTACACTGGACGAATTAGGGATCTCACAGGTGACAGTTCAAAAGGTCTCACACACCGATTTAGAACAGTTCAAAGCCGAAACGCGCGCCGAAGCCATGCGTGCAGCTCGTGACAACGCCCGAGCTTTGGCCGAAGCCATCGACCAGCAGGCCGGCAAATGTTTTTGGATCTACGACCAACAGTCGCCTGTACGTACCGTCTATGCCACCGCCAATCTGAAGGCTCGCAATGTCGCCGAGGACACTCTCTCCTTTGAGGAGGCAGTCGCAGCAGAGGGACTGGAGTTTCAGACCATCAAGCTCCAACACCGTGTGCAAACAAAGTTTGTATTGGAGTAAAGGATACTGCATCATACCGCAACCTTTAGACAAATAGTAAGCCAAGGGGTGTGTCACGTCCTAAACATACAGCGCGAAACCGCAGGAGTAGCCCAACCCGCTTTATCCAAGAAATATGGTACAATATGCTTCAAACTATCATTTCGTAGATCATTTTGCTATCTTTGTAGCGTCAAAATAGCTAAAAGTTATCCGAAATGAAAAAGTATCTAGCATTGATTATTATCACCCTGCTGCTAACGGCCTGCCACGCTGGCGGTGAACAGGGGAAATCAAACATCGAACTGCAACTCGAACAAATCGGCTTACAGAACGTTGCTGAAGAGATTCCGGGTATTGAGGTATATATGGTATATGCCACACCCTACAACTTCATGGGCAGAGTACTCTACGAGGAGCTGGACGAGGCCTATCTCGTACCGGAGGCAATGGAGAAACTCAAGAAAGCAAACGATTTGTTGAGAAAGCAACGAATGGATCTCCATTTGGTGGTCTATGATGCTGCAAGACCCCGCTCGATCCAGGAGCAGATGTGGAAGGTGGTCGAGAACACCGACCTCGAAGATTTTGTCGCCAATCCGTATAAGAGCGGTGGTGGCGCACACAACTTTGGCGTAGCCGTGGATGTTACCCTGGTTGATTGCACGGGGCATCCCCTGCCGATGGGCTCCGAATACGACTATTTCGGCGACCGATCGCGCGTGGATCTCGAGCCGGAATTGGTTGCAACGGGCGAAATCACCCAACGCGAATTGCTCAATCGCCAGCTGTTGCGCGCCATTATGACCGAGGCCGGATGGATTGTCGAGCCTTCGGAATGGTGGCATTTCAACGCCATGCCGATCACCGAAGCAAGTCAGCGACTGACTGTCATTCAGTAAGGATTGACGTTCAGACGATTATAAACAAAAGGCTGCTCAAGTTGAGCAGCCTTTTTAGTGCGAAGTTATATAACGGATACTACTTTGTTCTACGAACAAGTTTCACCACATTCTCCACATGGTGCGTGTGGGGGAACATATCCACCGGTTGTACAGCAACCACCTCGTAATCAGCATCAAGAATGGCTAAATCACGCGCCTGCGTAGCGGGATTACAGCTCACATAGACAATACGATCGGGAGCAGCGCGGAGAATCACCTCCAAAACCGGTTCATCGACACCGGCACGCGGCGGATCGAGGATAATCACCTCGGGATGACCATTCTCGGCTACAAAACGATCGCTCAAGACATTTTTCATATCACCGGCATAGAAGACCGTATTGTCGATGCTGTTCAAAGCCGAATTCACTTTGGCATCTTCAATTGCATCAGCCACATACTCGATACCCACCACCTTCTTACAACGACGCGCGCAGAAGTTGGCAATCGTACCCGTACCCGTGTAGAGGTCGTAGAGCGTATCTTCGGGCTTCAAATCAGCAAACTCGCGAGCCACCTTGTAGAGTTCATAGGCCTGCTTCGAGTTAGTCTGATAGAAGCTCTTCGGGCCCACCTTGAAGTGCAGACCTTCCATCTCCTCCAAAATATGATCCTTACCGTGGTAGCAGACATGCTCCAAGTCGCCCGTCGAGTCGTTCCACTTCGTATTCACGACGTAGAAGAGCGACGTAATGGCAGGGAACTCGGCCACCAAATGATCGAGCAACGCCCTGATCTTCTCCATATCGGCCTCGCCAAAGACCACGATGACCATTACCTCACCCGTCGAGGCGGTGCGAATCGTGATGTTACGCATCAGACCCGTATGCTCACGCGCATTGTGGAAGGTGTAACCATGATCGAGGCAAAACTGCTTCACGGTCGTGCGTATCGGATTCGAGGGGTCGCCCTGCAGATGGCAGTGATCGATATCGAGCACCTTGTCAAACATGCCCGGGATATGGAATCCGAGGGCCGGCGAGGCCTCCAGATCGGCACCCGAAGCCACCTCCTCGAAGGTCAGCCAACGACGATCGGCAAAGGTAAACTCCAGCTTATTGCGGTAATAGCGCGTCTCGGCCGAGGCAAGGCAAGAACGAATTTCGGGCAGGGCCACCTTACCGATGCGCGTGAGCTGATCGCTCACCTGCTCAGTTTTGAAGCGCAGCTGCTCCTCGTAGGGCAGGTTCTGCCACTTGCAACCGCCACACACGCCGAAGTGGGCGCAGAAGGGCTCGGAGCGCAGCGGCGAACGCTTCACATAGCGCACCACATAGCCCTCCATAAAACGACGACGCTTTTGGCGAATCTGCACATCCACCACATCGCCCGGAACGGTCATCGGGACAAAGACCACCTGCTCGTTCCAACGACCCATTGCCTTGCCTTCGGCGGCCAGGGTCGTAATCTCCAAACCCTCTAAAAGAGGGTAGTTGTTTTTCTTTCGTGCCATAAGTGGTGCAAAGATAGTAAAATTTGTTATCTTTGTGCAAAATATACACGCTATGAAAGTTGCAACGCTTATCTTTAACCCCATCGGGGAGAATACATACGTCCTTTGGGACGACAGCAACGAGTGCGCCATCATCGATTGCGGTGCCTCGACACCTGCCGAGCAGGCCACGCTCGATAACTTTATCGCCGAGCATCAGCTCAAGCCCGTTGTGGCGGTCAATACGCACGGTCACTTCGACCACGTGCTGGGCGTAAACCACCTCAAACGTTGCTATAACATCCCCTTCGCCTGCTCGACGAAGGATCAATATCTGCTCGACAGCGCAGCCGCCGCAGGCAACGTCTACGGCATCCCGACCTCGGACATGCCCTCGATCGATATTGATCTGGCAACCACCGTGGAGGTCTACTTCGGCCACACGACCCTCCGCGTCATTCCCACCCCGGGCCATACGCCGGGCGGCGTGACGCTCCTCAACGCCGAGGAGCAGGTGGCCTTCACGGGCGACACGCTCTTCCGCGAGTCGATCGGTCGTACCGACCTTGAGGGTGGCGACTACCCCACCCTAATGCGTTCGATCCTCGGTGCACTGCTCCCGCTGGGTGATGCGATGAAGATCTTCCCCGGCCATGCCGAATCGTCGACCATCGGCCACGAGTCGATGTACAACCCCTTTGTCGTGGAGGCTTTGCAGGAGCAGATTAACTACAAGAACTAACCGCCATGCGTATCGATATTATCTCCTCGGTGCCCGATTTGATGGCATCACCGCTCAACGAGTCGATCTTAAAGCGTGCCCAAGAGAAGGGCATGGTCGAGATTGTGGTGCACAACCTCCACGATTGGGCCCACGACAAGCGCAAGACAACCGACGACTACCCCTTCGGAGGCGAAGCGGGCATGGTGATGAAGTGCGAGCCGGTCTTCGAGCTGATCGAACACCTGCAGTCGGAGCGCCACTACGACGAG
Source organism: Alistipes sp. (assembly GCA_017547175.1). Lineage (GTDB taxonomy): Bacteria > Bacteroidota > Bacteroidia > Bacteroidales > Rikenellaceae > Alistipes. The sequence continues at coordinate 305,262 of JAFYQI010000008.1, forward strand.
ATCATCTACACCTCGCCCGATGGTGTCCGCTACGACCAGCACGAGGCCAACCGTCTCTCGATGTTGGAAAACATCATCATCCTCTGCGGCCACTATAAAGGCATCGACCACCGCATCCGCGAGCATCTCATCACGCGCGAAATCTCGATCGGCGACTATGTGCTGACGGGTGGCGAGCTGGCCGCATGCATCATCACCGACTCGGTCGTGAGATTGATCCCCGGAGCCATTGGCGACGAGTCGTCGGCCCTCACAGATTGCTTCCAGGATGACCTGTTGGCTCCGCCCGTCTATACCCGTCCGGCCGAATTCCGCGGCTGGCGTGTACCCGATGTGCTGCTCTCGGGCAACTTTGCCGAGATCGCCAAATGGCAGGAGGAGATGGCCTACGAGCGCACGAAAGCGTTGCGCCCCGACCTGCTCGGTGAGGAGTAAAAGTTGAGAGGTGGAACCCGCGAGGGTAGCACAAAACAAGATAACCCCACGACAATCCGGAACGCCCGTTTTTGATTTTAGGCGAGCAGATTTGGGGTTTCGTGAAGTAGGGCGCGGATGGGACATACCGAGCGTATTTCCCATTCGAAGTCCGCGAGGGAAGCACAAAATATGCCGCATAAAATCGAAAAACAATGAAATACTATCTGATAGTAGGAGAACCTTCGGGCGATCTGCACGGATCGAAACTGATTGAAGGGCTGAAGAGAGCCGACTCGGAGGCAGCGTTCCGCTTCTGGGGAGGTGATTTGATGGCAAAAGCGGGCGGAGAAGCCAACTTGGCCAAGCACTACCGCGAGACCTCGTTTTTCGGTTTCATGAATGTGCTGAAGAACCTCGGCACAATCCGTAAGCAGTTTGGCGAGTGCCAGGCAGATGTCAAGGCCTTCCAACCCGACGTACTGATTCTGATTGATTACCCGGGTTTCAACCTCAAGATGGCCAAGTGGGCCAAAGAGGCGGGGATCAAGGTCTTCTATTATATTGCCCCCAAGGCTTGGGCGTGGAAGGAGCACCGTGTGAAGCAGATCAAAAAGTATATCGATCGACTCTACACCATCTTTCCCTTTGAAACGGCGTGGTTCGGAAAATTCGGCATCGAGCCTACCTTCTGCGGGAACCCTCTCTCGGACGATATTGAGGCACGCCGCAAAGGATTTATCTCGCGCGAGGAATTTGCCCGCAAGAATAATCTCGACGAGCGTCCGATTATCGCCCTGGTGGCCGGCAGTCGCGTGAACGAGATTAAGGAAAACCTGCCCGACATGGTAGCGCTGTCGAAACGCATCCCCGAGTATCAATTTATCGTGACGGCTGTACCGTGGCTCAACCGTTCGCTCTACGAAAATCTGTTGCAAGGATCGGACGTGCGCTACCTGTGCGATCAGACCCAGCAGACGCTGGCTGTAAGTGATGCGGCTATTGTCACCTCGGGTACGGCAACCCTCGAGACGGCCCTGATGGGGATTCCCGAGATGGTCCTCTACCACATCCCGAAGCTCTACGAGGTGTTGCGTCCGCTGGTGCTGAAGATCCCCTTCGTCTCGCTCGTGAACATCAACCTGGAGCGTGAGGCAGTTAAGGAGATTGTTTGCCATAAGATCGACATGGAGGCTGCCGAACGCGAATTGCGTGCCATCCTGCCCGGTGGCGAAAAGCGTCCAAAGATGCTCGACGACTTCGCCGAGTTGCAACAAATCATCGGCGGTGCAGGCGCCAGTGACCGCTTTGCCGAGGCAATGGTAAAAGAGTTGAAAGTTAAAAGTTGATAGTGTAACCCGCAAGGGAAGCACGAAACACGCCACATAAAATCGAAAAAACCAAAAACAATGAAGATAATCTGCATCGGAAGAAACTACAACGACCATATCCAGGAAAAGGATCTCGGAGGAGGCGGCAAGCGCCCGGATGAGCCGTTGTTCTTTATGAAGCCCGACACGGCGATGTTGCGCAACAACGATCCGTTCTACATCCCCTCGCTCTCAAATGAGATTCACTACGAGTGCGAGCTGGTGGTGAAGATCAACCGCGTGGGTCGCTGCATCGAGGAGCGCTTTGCCCACCGCTACTACGACGAGGTGGGTCTGGGTATCGACTTCACGGCCCGCGACCTACAACGCAAGGCGATCGCGGAGGGCCTTCCGTGGGAGTGTTGCAAGTCGTTCGACTACTCGGCAGCCCTCTCGCCCCAATTCATCCCCCTGTCGGAGTTGGGCGGCGATGTGCAGGGGCTGAATTTCGAGCTAGAGCTCAACGGTGAGAAGCGCCAAATCGGCAATACCGCCGAGATGCTTTGGACGGTGGATCAGCTCATCGCCCACGTTTCGAAGTTTGTGATGCTGCGTATGGGCGACCTGCTCTTCACAGGTACGCCGGCGGGTGTCGGCAAGGTCTCGGCGGGCGATAACCTGCGTGCCTCGCTCTGTGGTCACGAATTGTTGAACTTTGATATTCGCTAACCGATGCTCTTACACAAAAAATTGGCATCCTATCGGCTGTTGCTCGCCTCGCAGTCGCCCCGTCGTCGGGAGCTGATTGCCGGTTCGGGCATTCCATTCACGCTCACGACGAAATACGATTGCGACGAGTGCTACCCCGCAACCTTAGCGGCCGAGGAGGTTCCGGCCTACCTTTCGCGCCTGAAGAGCGAGGCCTATCCCGAAACGTTGAGCACGGAGGATATCCTGCTGACGGCCGACACGGTGGTGATCCTTGAGGGCGAGGTGCTCGGCAAGCCGAAAGACCGCGCCGACGCCCTCCAGATGATCGCCCGCCTAGCAGGCAATCGCCACACGGTTATCACAGGTGTCACGTTGCGCTCAGCCACCCGCAGCCACACTTTCTCGACGGCAAGCGACGTCTGGTTCCGCCCTCTTAGCGAGGAGGAGATCGCCTACTACGTCGATACCTACCGTCCCTTCGACAAGGCCGGCTCGTACGGCATTCAGGAGTGGATTGGCTATGTGGGTATCGAGCGCATCGACGGCTCGTTCTACAACGTGATGGGCCTCCCGATCCAGCGTCTCTACGTCGAATTGGAGAAATTTATAAACGATTAAAGCATGAAACGATTGGTTCTCCTCCTTGTTCTATGTTCGGTCTTACCTCGCGCAGTTGCGCAAGACCGTCTTAAACCTCACCAAGGCTTTGTTCGAGGTGCGATGCCAATCAGCCATAGTGCTTGCTTCACGGATGGAGATGAGCCACTTTTATATTTTGAGGAACATCTTGAATTTGATGGATTGCATCAATTATGGCTCCTCTCGATTGATAATAAATACTACTTAATTGCCGGAGATAATATTAATTGGATTCTTGAAGGGTACGGGGAGACTGCCAAAATGAAAATCTCCAAAAAACAGGCTAGAGAACTCATTACGTTATTTAAATACGCTTTGCTCTCTCGCGGTAATCCCGAAACCGACGAACGAGGGTATGTGCTGATTCGCAATGAAGACCGCACCAAAACGTATATTAAACCACACTTCGTCATGTCTATGGACACTTCATTCTATGCTTGGGATGGGTTTCAGGGCTATATACCACCATACGAAGCCTATAACGGCTACACATCGCGACTTCGAGGTATTGCCGCCTACTATTGGTCGTTCACAATGAAAGAAAATCCTAAATATAAATATAATAGAAAAAACAAATTCAGTGTAAAATATAAATATAATCAAGACCTCAAAAAAAGGATTCAACGCCTAACTGATGATTACCGCTACCTTCTTCGGGAAGATTTAGCGACCGGAAAAGACTGCGCATTACTCGACTTAATTTTTAGCGAATAAATACCATGAAGAAACTTTTACTCTCACTCTTTACGACCCTTATGCTGTTGCCCGCCATGGCCGATGAGGGTATGTGGTTGCCGAGCCTTATCTCGTCGCGCATAAAGGATATGCGTTCGAAGGGCTTCAAGCTCACCACCGAGGATATTTACAGCATCAACAAGGCCTCGATGAAGGATGCCGTGGTGCTCTTTGGCGGTTTCTGCACGGGCGAGATCATCTCCGAGGAGGGTCTCGTGCTGACGAACCACCACTGTGGCTACGATGCCATTCAGAGCCACTCGGCCGTTGAGCACGACTACCTCACGAACGGCTTCTGGGCGCGCAACCGCCAGGAGGAGCTTCCGAATGAGGGGCTGTGGGTGCGTATTCTGGTGCGCATGGAGGAGGTCACGGATCGCCTTGCTGCCGGTGCTACGCGCGAGGAGCTGATCGCCGAGGCTGTGAAGGAGGGAAAGAACTACCGCGCCACCATCGAGCAGATGTACTACGGCAACCAGCAGTTTCTCTTCCTCTACCAGCAGTTTGACGACGTACGTCTGGTGGGTGCACCCCCCTCGTCGATCGGTAAGTTTGGTGGCGATACGGATAACTGGATCTGGCCGCGCCACACAGGTGACTTCTCACTCTTCCGCATCTATGCCGACAAGGACAACGAGCCGGCCGCCTACTCCGCAGAGAATGTCCCCTACCGCCCCAAGCGACACTTTACGGTCTCGACCCAGGGCATCGGCGAGGGTGACTTCACGATGATCTACGGCTTCCCGGGCAACACGCAGCAGTACATCACCTCGGATGCCGTGAAGTATGTACAGCACCGCTCCGACCCGATGAAGATCGACCTACGCACGCGCCGTCTTGAGATCATCGGCAAGGCCCAGGAGGCCGACCCGAAGGTGCGCATCCAGTATGCCTCGAAGCACGCCTCGATTGCCAACGCTTGGAAGAAGTGGCAGGGCGAGGTGATGGGGCTGGAACGCCTGAAGACGATCGAGGAGAAGGAGGCTTACGAGGCTCGTTTCCGCGCCTGGGCTGCCGACAAGGCAGAATATGCCCACCTGCTCGACTCACTGGAGGCTGCCTATGCCACGACGGCCGATTGGTACTACATGAATGAGCTCAAGAACGAGACCATCGGCACCATCGAGCTGTGGAAGGGAGCTTTCATGCGCCTTTCGGCCTTGCAGTCCGACTACAAGCAGATTACCCCGGCTCAAATCGAGACCTTCTATAAAGATTACGACGCCGAGGTGGATAAACAGTTGACCGTCGCTGTGTTGAAGGGTTTTGAGGAGTATTGCCTCGAGGGTGCTTATCCGGCCAAGTTGAAGGCCTTAATCGAGAAGCATGGCGGCGTGGAGAGCTATGTGGAGTACCTCTACCGTGAGAGTCATGCCACCTCGCTCGAGAAGGGCTTGGAGACCAATGAGGAGCAGTGGAAGAGCGACCCGGCCATTGAGCTATACCTCATCATCAAGCCCGAGATGTGCCGCATCCCCCGCAACCTGAGCAATGTGGCTGCCATCGAGAAGTGGTTCCGCCCCTACCTCAAGGCCCTCATGGAGTTTGACACGAAGCGACCCTTCTTCCCCGATGCCAACATGACCCTGCGCGTGGCTTATGGCGCAGTGGCCGGTTACGAGTATGCCGATGGCGAATACCACATTCCTCATACGACCCTCGACGGCATCATCGCCAAGGATAACCCCGCCATCTACGACTACGATATTCCGCAGTCGCTGCGCGAGGTCTACGCTACGAAAGATTATGGCCGTTGGGCGGTGGAGGTGAATGGCAAGCGCACCGTTCCGGTTTGCATCCTGGCCACGAACCATACGACGGGCGGCAACTCGGGTTCGCCGATTCTCAACGCACGCGGTGAGCTCGTGGGTCTGAACTTCGACCGCACGTGGCGCTCGACGATGAGCGACATCGCCTTCGACCCCACCATCTGCCGCAACATCGGCGTCGATATCCGCTATGTGCTGTTCGTGGTCGAGAAGATCGGTAGTGCCGGCTACCTGATCGACGAGATGACGCTGAAATAAAGATTAAAGAGATTAAGGAAATTAAGGGGATTAAGGAGCAATCTTTAATCTCCTTATTTTCTTTTACACCCTTCATCGCCCTTTGTTTCCTTTTGCGCGTGTTGCTTAATAGAGCTTGCGATAATCCAGATCTTTTGCTTTTTAGAGGAGCAGATTTTGCCACAACGCAGTTGAGCAAGGAGGGAGCATACTCGGCGTATGTGACCGACTTGATCGACAAGGCGGGGTGAAATATGCCCTATAAAAACGAAAAAAGCGTCAGACTTTCGTCTAACGCTTTGTGCCCAGGACAAAATTGACCGCGCTACGCTTGTCTTCAATCTCTCGCGACTCGGCATAGCTCGTGCAAGCCCGGCTCTGCGCTCGCTGCTCGGATTGTCCGAACTTTCGTTCTCGTCTTGTCCATGCACAAAAAAAGGGTCAGCTTTCGCTAACCCTTCTGTGCCCAGGACAAGACTCGAACTTGCACGAACTAATGTTCACTACCCCCTCAAAGTAGCGTGTCTACCAATTTCACCACCTGGGCAGACACTGTTCCGATCGGCTTAATTGCCTTTCGGGAGTGCAAATATAGGGAGGATTTTAGAAAAACCAAAATTTTCCGCAAAAAATCATCTTTTTCTCCCTAATTTATGCCATTTAAGCTCGATTTTGCGCTGTGCCGACAAATCCAAGGGCCGAATACCACCCCATTTCGCAAATCGAGGGTATCCATGTAACCACTCCTTCATCGCGTGAAAAGCTCCTAGGGATCGACTCCTTCTACCCTCCAAATTCACCAATTCAACTATTTTTCGCGGAAAAATAGCACAATTTTTCGCAAAAATACCTACCTTTGCGGAAATATCGGATAATTCCATGCTAAAACACCTATATAGTTTGTGGACTTTGCTCCTCTGCTCTTTGCTCTTTGCGAGCAGTTGCGCACCTGAGAAATCGTTCCGAGTAGTCGATGGCATAATGTTGGGGACACGCCTACACATCATCGCCGATTCGCCTTGCGATACGCTCTACACGGGTGTGATGGCTATTGACCGTGAGGCAAAAGCTTCGATGTCGATCTTCGAAGAGCACTCGCTGCTCAACCGACTGAATCGCAACGAATGCGATACGCTTGATCACCACATCACATGCAACATCCTATTGGCTGACTCAATCCACCGACTCAGCAAGGGGGCCTACGACATCACGGTCAAGCCCTTAGTTGAGGCATGGGGCTTTGCCGGACGTGAAGCCTCCGCCAACCCGAACATTGATTCGTTGCTCGAGTTTGTCGGCATGGAGAAGATTCGTATCGAAGCCGGGCTGTTAAAAAAGAGTGATCCGCGCGTTGCAATCGACTTGAACTCGATCGCCAAAGGTTATACGGTCGACTTGGTGGCTGAATACCTCGAGCAAACGGGTGCCGAGAACTACATCGTCGATATTGGCGGTGAGGTACGCTGCAAAGGCCATAATCGTCAAGGAGGTCCCTGGCGTATCGGTGTTGAATCGCCCTTCGACGGCAACATGACCGACGGGGAGCATATCGAGCGTCGCATTGCATTGAATCAGGGAGCGATGGCCACTTCGGGGAACTACCGCCGTTACTACCTCGACCAAGCAGGTAACAAGGTTGCCCATACGATTGATCCCCGCACAGGTCGTAGCACACTTTCGCGACTGCTCTCAACAACCGTGGTCGCCCCCTCATGTGCCGAGGCTGATGCGCTTTGCACCATGCTCCTGGCCATGGGCGATCAGGAGGCAAAAAACTTCTTGAATACCCACCCCGAGCTACCGGCTTACCTGATTTTATCAGCTGAGGACGGAGATGGGTTTGAAGAGTATATCACCCCCGCCATGGAGGCACTAATCATGAAATAGCAATGAAAAAGGCTGTATTTCTCTACAATCCGCAATCGGGTCTGGGGCGCATTGAGCACAAATGTGACGAGATTGTCGCCACCTTCGCGCAATACGACTATGCCACCGAGCCCCTTAAAATTGACTTTACGAGCAACCCGTTTGTAGGTCGCGAAACGATCGATTTGATGGTAGTGGCCGGAGGCGATGGCACGGTCAATTTCGTACTGAATCGCATGAAGGAGATGGACCTTAATATCCCGATCGGTGTAATTCCTGCCGGTACGGCCAACGACTTCGCCCGAGCACTCGGCATGGTCAAAGACCCCGTTGAAGCAGCTCGCCAGATCGCAACCGGCCAGATCGAGCAGATTGACTGCGGTCGCGTAAACGAGCTCTATTTCGTGAACATCTTCTCGTTCGGACTCTTTACGACCACCTCGCAACGCACCTCCGACGAGAAAAAGCATCGCTGGGGCAAATTAGCCTACATCGCCGAGGGTCTGAAAGAGTTGCGCCGCATGCATCGCATACCGCTCAGCATCAAAGCCGACGGTCAGACGTTCAACCTTGACACACTCATCGCATTGATCTTCAATGGAGAGACTGCCGGTGGTTTTCGCTTGGCTCGTCGCTCGTCGTTCCGTGACGGCTATTTGGAATGTATTCTCCTCGAAAAGCGCAATGCGCTGCACTCCTGCTGGAGCATGATACGCTACCTGCTGGGAGGAAACCCTAAGGCGATTCACCATCTGCATGTGCGCGAAATCGAGATCTCGTCATCCATACAGGAGTTGACCGATGTAGACGGGCAGAAGGGGGCCGAATTTCCGCTCTCGATTCGCTGCCTAAAAGGTGCACTTCGCATACAATGCCCCATTGAGCCGAAAGACAACAAATAAAACAGAAACACGTAGTTTTACGATACTCCATGAAAAAGGACCTTACACCTACCGGTCGTCGTTACGACCGCGTCTCCATCTCACGTATCAAGAAGACGATGAACGATGTATCGTTCCTCTCGGATGATTTGGTCTTTATGCCCATGTCGGCCCACCTCAACCCTACGGAGAAGGCTCCGCGTTCGATCGACGGATTTGCCGCCCTGATCATGCTTTCGGGCGAGGCTACCGTACAGATCAACACCAAAAATTATACAATTAAGCCGAATACGATCCTCTTCTTCAGCCCCGACTCGGTGATCCGCACCGAACGTGCTACATCATCGGCAGCCGGCTATTTTTTGGCCTACTCCAAATCCTTTATCAACCGTGTACAGGTAGGACTATCAACCGCTCTACCCGTCTTTATGCACTACCGCAGATCGCCGATGTTGAAGGTCAACGAGGAGGATGTCCATGAAATTCTGGGTGTTTTCCGCCTGATGAAGATGCTCCTGCAAAGCGACAAGACCCTCTATCGCAACGAGATTGCCGAATCGCTCTTCAAGACGGCTTTTTATATCATCTCCGAAGTGTCGAACCGAGAAAAGGAGCAACTGCCCAAACAGGGTCGTTGCGAGGTGATTTTCGACGAGTTCATGAATCTGCTGGAACAACATTGTCGCCGAGAGCGCAACGTGAGCTTCTATGCCGAGCAGCTCAACATCACCCCCAAATACTTCTCATCAGCCATTAAGCAGGTGAGCGGCAAGACCGCAGCACGCTGGATCGATGACGCCGTAATTATGGAGGCCAAGACGATGCTCAAATTCTCGGAAATGAGTATTCAGGAGATTGCCTACCACCTCAACTTCTCGACCCAATCTTTCTTCGGAAAATACTTCAAGCAACACACCGGTGTTTCGCCCTCGCGCTATAAGCACAAGTAGAGTAGCTGAGCGTCAAAAAAAACGGGAGATAACCACATGAAAAGGTTATCTCCCGTTTTTTACACCGATATGCGTCTACGCGCCGAACGATTTCAGCATCGCAATCTCCGCTGCCCAACGGCTCTCGTCAGGCGTTTCGAGAATCAGCGGAATATTTTCGAAGCGAGGATCGGAAGCGATAAAGCGGAAACAATCCCAACCAATGAGGCCATCGCCCAGCGGGGTGTGGCGATCGACCTTGCTGCCTCGCGGTTTCAGCGCATCGTTCAGGTGCATACCGCGCAGATACTCAAAGCCTACCACGCGATCGAACTCTGCAAAGGTTTCGGCGCATAATTCCGCTGAACGCAGGTCGTAGCCCGCGGCAAACGAATGACAAGTATCGAGACATACACCCACGCGCGACTTATCCTCCACACGGTCGATCAAATAGCGTAGCTGCTCGAATCGGTATCCCAGATTGGAACCTTGACCTGCCGTATTCTCAATCACAGCCGTCACCCCCTGCGTACGCTCCAGGGCAAGGTTGATACTCTCGGCTATACGATCAAGCGACGCCTCCTCCGAAATGACCCGCAGGTGGCTTCCGGGGTGGAAATTAAGACGATCAAGTCCCAATTGTTCGCAACGGCGCATCTCCTCATAAAACGACTGGCGCGACTTCTCGAGTGCTTCATCGTCGGGATTGCCGAGATTAATTAAATAGGAGTCATGAGGCAAAATCTGCGCAGCCGAGTAGCCATACTCGGCACAAGCAGCCTTAAACCGGGCTATCTCGTCGGTCGTCAACGGTTTAGCCTGCCATTGACGTTGGTTTTTCGTGAAGAGTGCAAAGGCCGTAGCTCCGATTGCATAGGCATTTTTCGGGGCATTCTCCAGACCACCACTCGCGCTCACATGTGCACCGATATAATACATCGCTTATTTATTCGTTCAACAGGTTGTGATCAGTCAAAAACTCGTCGGGCGACAACGCCTTCGGGGTGATACGGATTCGATACAAATCGCCCTTGAACCAGCAAACCTGGTTCTGTCGAACACCAACCGAGGTGATTCCCTCCTCAATAGGGCGGTAGGGGATCTCGCCCGTAAGCTGTTGTACACCATCAACAAAACTTGTGGCCTTACCGTCAGCTATGACCATTGACAAATTATACCAACGACCGGCCGGATGGGTCTGCGCAGGATCGATGAGCACCAAATCCTCATCCTCACCCAAGTCCACGTAACCATCCAAATACCACGTAGCATCGGGATTTACACGCGTCTCGAACAAGATACGCGCACCTCGAATAGTTCCCATATGGAGGAAGCGCTGCTCGAATTTTGCATCGCCGTCCTGACGGAAAATCACCTCAATGGTCAACTCCTCCATGCCCCGTAACGGATTCTCACCCAGATAGTAGCCATCGGTTTCTCCGTTAAAGTGGACGGCCTTACCAAGTTTCGTATCAATCAGTGTCGGAGCGCCTTTAATACTATCAATTGAGGGCAGATCTGCCACATGCCAATCAATGGTTCCCGGTATCGACTCGGGGGTTGCACAAGCGGCTGCAAAAAACAGCACAATACCTGCAAAAAAGTTTCTTATCATATTCGTAAGTTTTTAAGGTAGTTCGTTTTGTAATCGGTCAAGAGCCTCACGAATCAAGAGCACACTCTCCAGAATTTCGGCTTCAGTGATCACCAGCGGAGGCGAAATGCGGAAGGCCGTGTCGCAGAACAGGAACCAATCGCTCAAGATGCCGACCTCCTTAAAGATCTCCATCAGACGATACAAACGGTCCGATCGTCCCAACTCAATAGCCAACAGCAGACCCGCTCGACGCACCTCACACACAGCAACATGATCCTTCAAAAGCGACTCATAGAGCGCACCCTTCGCCTCGACACCCTCCAGTACGCGATGCTCGAGTAGGTACTTCATAGCAGCCAGACCCGCCGCACAGCAGACCGGATGGCCGCCAAAGGTGGTAATGTGACCCAATACGGGGTTGGTCTGCAGTGTATCCATAATCTCATGACGGGCAGCAAATACGCCGAGCGGCATACCACCACCAAGCGCCTTGGCCAGACAAATAATATCGGGCGTGACGCCTAACTTGGTCGATGCAAACATCGCTCCCGTACGCCCCATACCAACTTGTATCTCATCAAAGATCAAAAGAGCACCTACCTCATCGCACCGACGACGCAACGCCTCCAAATACCCTGCTTGAGGCACACGTACGCCCGCCTCGCCTTGAATTGGTTCGGCAAGTACACAGGCCGTGCGCTCAGTAATGGCGTTCAATTGTTCAAAGTCGTTATATTCGATCGCCTTCGTATCGGGCAACAACGGGCGGAAAGCCTGCTTCCACTCTTCACCCTCGGGTTGTCCCATCATGCTCATTGCACCGTGTGTTGATCCGTGATAAGCACGACGCATTGAGATCATCTCACTACGACCCGTATAGCGTTTGGCCAACTTCAAGGCTCCTTCGACCGCCTCAGCACCCGAATTGAGGAAGTAGATACTATCCATATCTGCCGGCAGGTGTTCGGCCAACAATTTGGCATAGCACACCTGCGGAGTCTCGACCAACTCGCCATAGACCATCACATGCATATATTTGGCTGCCTGCTCCTGCACCGCCTTCACCACAACCGGATTGGCGTGTCCCACATTGCTTACCGATACACCGGCAATCAAATCGTAATAACGCTTACCCTCGGGTGTATAGAAATAGACACCTTCGGCACGCTCCACCTCCACCAACATCGGTGAGGGAGAAGTTTGCCCGACATGTGCTAAAAATTGTTTGCGTAAAATATTCATTTACAACCCAAATTTACGTTCCAAAATTCGCTCCGCATCCTTCACACTGAGGCGTGTCCAATCGTATAAGAGATGGACCTGCTCCTCCTCGGTGAGCGGCCAATCGCTAACCTGCTCACGAATCCGCTGCGTAAGTTGATAGATCAGGATAGCCGCCGAAGCCGAGACATTCAGGCTCTCGACCATGCCACACATCGGGATACGCAGGTATTCGTCAGCGGCCTCCATCGCCTCATCCGAAATACCGGCATGCTCCGTACCGAAGATAAGGGCAAATTTCCCATTCCCGACATCAAAAGTCTCAGGGGTACAACTCTCTCGATGCGGTGTGGTGGCTACCAGGCGGTACCCTTCGGCTTTGAGGGCCGAGAGTGCTTCTGCGGTCGAGGTATGGCGCACCAGATTCAACCAACGATCCGAACCGCGCGAGATATTTTGCGAGGGATCGAACATGCAGCGCGTCTCAATCGTATGCATGTGCTGCACACCAAAGGCTTCGCAATGGCGCATCAATGCAGCTGCATTGTGGGGATGAAACGTGTTTTCGGCCAAAATGGTCATGTAATCGGTACGCATCGACAAGGTCTGACGAAAGAGTGAAAAGCGCTCCTCGGTCATGAAGGTCGACAGGTAATCGATACGTTCTCGATACCAATCCAAGGCATGCTCCTCGGTCGGAATTGCGGGGATATTATTTGCGATATTTGTCATCGTCATCCATCATTTTAAGATAACTCTCGTAGCGCAGCTCCGAGATAGCACCCTCCTCCAAGGCAGCCACGACGGCACAGCCCGGCTCATGGGTGTGGGTACAATTATAGAAACGGCACTCGCGGCCGTAATGCATCATTTCAGGGAAGTAGTGCCACAACTCCTCCTCTTCGATATCGATCAGACCAAAGCCCTTGATACCCGGTGTATCGATCAGCGCACCACCCTCGCTTAAAGGATACATGGTCGAGAAGGTAGTCGTATGACGACCCTTGTGGTGGCTCTCGGAGATATCGCCCGTACGAATATCGAGCGAGGGATCGATACGTTGCACCAGGGTAGATTTACCCACACCCGAATTGCCTGAAAGGAGTGTTGTACACCCTACAAGCAGATCATGGACCTCCTCGACACCCTCACCCGTCACGGCCGAAACCTCCACCACACGGTAGCCGATCGGCTCATAGATCGAGCGAAAGAGATCCACCTCCTCACGCTCCTGCAGGTCAATCTTGGCCAACAGAATCACCGCCGGAATTTTGTACGCCTCACAAGTCACCAAAAAGCGATCGACAAACTCAAGAGCTGTTTCGGGCTGTTTCAAGGTCACAAGCAACAACGCCTGGTCGATGTTGGCTGCTATGATGTGTGACTCCTTCGAGAGGTTCGAAGCTCGACGAATGACATAGTTGCGACGGGGAGTAATATCAATAATCACATGACTCCCCTGCTCATCAGTCAGGCATTGCACCTCGTCGCCCACCACGACCGGATTGGTCGAGCGCACCCCCTTCAAGCGCAACTTGCCACGTATGCGGCAACGATAACGTTCGCCTCCGCTCAGCACCTCGTACCAACTACCCGTGGCTTGCACCACGACACCCGAAAAGTATTGTTCTGCCATCTTTTACAATTCTTTATGCAATTTCTCGACCTCGTCACCTAGCCAATCGACAAAGGGAAGTATTTGGCGCGAAAGATTGCGTACAGGTTGATAGGTTTTCGACTGTTCGATCTTCTCTTGCGCAAGCAGGGTATTATCGACATTGATCTTCTCAAAGGCGACAAAAGCCAGACTCAACAACAGCAAATACTTGGCAGCTGCAACCAACACACCCAATACAATATCAACCATACCAAAGCCGGCAAAGTGAAAAATTTTACGCACCACTCGGGCCAACAAGGCGACCAAAAGCATGGCCAACAACAATACCACTACGAATCCGCCCGGCTCCACATATTGCGAATCGAGTTTGAGCAAAGCTCCCACCTCGGCTCCGTAACGCGAGGCCAAAAAGATGGCAGCCACCACCGCTACCAACGAGCAGAGTTGCAAAATCAGCCCCTTGCGCCACCCATTCACGAGCGCCAAAAAGAGAACTATATAGACGATCAGATCGAGTATATTCATCAATTACATCGTTATTTGCACGCAAAGATAACAATTTTTGGAGGATGATCCCCCTTTTTCTCGCTTCACCTCGCGATCAAACAAAAAAATTAGGCCTGTTCCTTGGCGCTCATGCGATCCATGATTACCGCCAACAGAATCACCAAACCTTTAATCACCTGCTGCCAGAAAGGCGACACGTTCAGCAAGACCAAACCGTTGTTCAGCACACCGATAATCAATGCACCAATCACGGTGCCCCATATCGAGCCTTTTCCGCCGTTGAGGGAGGTGCCACCAATAACCACCGCTGCAATCGAATCCAACTCATACCCACTACCTGCATTGGGTTGCGCCGAATCCAGACGCGCCGTGACGATCAAGGCAGCTACAGCCGAAAGCAGACCCGCCATCGTATACACAAAGAGTTTGATACGATTGACCGATATGCCCGACAGACGCGAGGCGCGTTCGTTACCACCGATCGCGTAGATATAACGCCCCCATGGACTCTTGCGCATAAAGAGCGCAAATACCACTACCACTACGGCTGCGACAAGTACCGGCATCGGGACTCCACAAAACCATCCCGTTCCCAGGTATTCGAATTGAGCCCCAAGCCCCGTGATCGGATGGCCATTCGTATAGAGCATGGTCATACCGCGTGCAATGGTAAGCATACCGAGCGTGGCGATAAAAGGGGGAACCTTAAAACGGGTAACCATCAATCCGTTGAACCAACCCAGGAAAGCACCTACCAACAGTGCAACCACAACAACTCCGAAAAACGTAAAACTCACATAGAGATTCACCCCTTCACAAGAAATACCCGTTTTAATCAATCCGGCAGCAACAGCGCCACTCAAGGCCAAAATCGAGCCGACAGAAAGGTCGATACCCCCCGTGAGAATCACCAAGGTCATACCGACCGAGATACAAAGATTGACCGAAACCTGTCGCATGACGTTGAAGAAGTTGTCTGACGTGGCAAAATTCTCAGACAAGAACGACATGGCAAGCGCCATCACCAACAAGGCAACAAGCGGACGTAAAATCGAGCGATCGATACGAAAAATAGATTTTGAAAGCATGGATAGCGTTTTTAAACGGTAGGCAAGGAGGCCTTCAACAACGCCTCCTCTGTAAATTCGGTTCGGTTGAAGCAGCCCGTCAGACGGCCTGCCGAAAGGGTTAGAATTCGGTCCGATAGGGCCATAATCTCAGGCATCTCGGACGAGATTACCACCACGGCACGTCCCTCGGCTGCCAAGCGGTCGATAAGTTTATAGATCTCGTTCTTGGCGTTGATGTCGATACCGCGCGTGGGCTCGTCGAGCAACAGAATCTGCGGCTCGGTGCGCAGCATCTTGGCGAGCACCACCTTCTGCTGGTTGCCGCCGCTAAGTTCGCCCGTCAGTTGATAGACCGAGTGGGATTTAATGGCCAGCTCGTCGCGATAGCGCTCTGCCTCGGCCTCCTCGCGCTTGCGGTCGATGCTGCCCCAGCGTAACACCTTGACAAGCGAGGCCAGGGTCGTATTGCGGGCGATATCCATCCCCAACACCAGGCCATCGTGTTTACGATCTTCGGGGATCAGAGCGATACCAGCATCCATCGCCTCACGCGGGCTTTGAGGCAGGAACTCACGCTCTCCGATGCGCAACACACCGCGCGCCTCTGCGCCGTGCAGGCCGAAGAGGGTCTCCACCACCTCCGTACGCCCAGCACCCATCAGGCCATAAATACCCAACACCTCACCGCGACGCACCTCGAACGAGATATCGTCCAACTTCAGAGTGCGATTTTGCAAGCGTTTTTCCAGCGACAGCGAACGTACCTCGAGCGCAACCTCCCCCTTCGGATGGTCGTTCTTCACGAAGAGATCTTTACGCTCACGACCTACCATAAGGCGGACAATCTCGTCCGTCGTGGTGTCGTGTACCCGATGTTCGCCAATGAGATGGCCATCGCGCAGGACCGTCACATAGTCGGCCAAGCGGCTCAGCTCGTCCATTTTGTGGGTGATATAGACCAATCCCACGCCATCCTTTTTAAGTTCATCGATCAGCCGAAAGAGGGTCTGAGTCTCCTGCTCGGAAAGCGAGGACGTCGGCTCATCGAAAATCAAGATTCGCGCCTGTAGCGAAAGAGCCTTGG
Organism: Alistipes sp.; assembly: GCA_017547175.1. Lineage (GTDB taxonomy): Bacteria > Bacteroidota > Bacteroidia > Bacteroidales > Rikenellaceae > Alistipes. Next base: position 321,850 of record JAFYQI010000008.1, read on the forward strand.
CAATCTCGACAAGCTGTTGCTCGCCTACCTTCAGATCACAAAGCGTCGTATGGCTGTCATGGGTAAAACCGACACGCTGCAGGTGTTGTTGCGCCTCGCGGTGCATGCGGTCATAATCAATCATCCCAAGGAGATTCAGCGGTTCGCGTCCCAGGAAGATATTCTCGGCTACGTTGAGTTGGGGTATGAGGTTGAGCTCCTGGTGCACCATCGTCACACCGACTCGTTGCGCCTCAGCCGTAGTACGGAAACGGATCGGCTGACCCGCCAACAGCACCTCCCCCTCGTAGTCCGCATAGACTCCTGAGAGGATGTTCATCAAAGTCGATTTACCGGCACCATTCTCCCCAACTAGGGCATTGACCTTGCCGGCATAAACTCGAAAATCGACCCCATCGAGCGCCACCACACCCGGCCAACGCTTGGTGATTTGTCGCGCTTCGAGCAACACGGTATCGAGCGTAGGTTTCATCTTAGCGCAGATTCAGGGTGAGCGGAATGAGTTCAAAGCGACCCTTCGGGAGTCCCTCCTGCGGCAGATCGATCGCACCGACTACCTGCAGACGAACACCTACTGCCAGCTGATCGCGCTGTGGCGCAATGACCTGCTCAATGATGCGGCGGTTAAGCTCCGAGGAGACGAGGTTGAAATCCATCGTATTCTCGTAGTCGTCGATCGAGAAGGCAGCCGTAGCCTCACGTACCGTGTTGCCGAAAATGTAGTTCGTGCGCAGATCGAACTCTGCGCCTTGTGCCGTGCGGATATGGGTCAGTTCCTCGCCCACGGCCACCACTTCAAACTCGCCGCCAAGCAACATCGAATAGGGGGCGCCAATGCCGAGGGTCGAGCCATAGCGGTCGACCAATAGTTTGCGGTTGTTCTTCAGCTCCGCGCGGAACAGATCGGCATCCACCACGCGATAGCCCTGCACCAGTTCAGGCAATTCATCGTTCCAAAAGGCCTCAATATCTTGAGTCGGATCAAAGGTCTCCGAGGCACGCTGATCGAGCGGCTCGAGTTGAATCGAGAGTGCCACCACAGCCACCACAGCCAGGATGCGGAGCGTCCATGTTACAATCTTCTTCATGTTGTAGCTTACTTATTCGAGATACTGATCGATATTTTCGCGCGTAACGGCATGTACGGCAATGGGTATCTTTTTCGGGAAGTCGTGATCGCCCGAGAGATAGCGGTGAGCGAATTCGGCCGCCGTGCGTGCCATTAGCACCGGCGACTGCATGCCCGTAGCGACAATCTTACCCTCCTTGATGGCGTTCAACACATCCTTCTCGCCATCAAAACCGAAGACCTTGATCTGCTCCGCCTTGCCTGTCGCCAAAATAGCTTGATAAGCTCCCATCGCCATCGCATCGTTGCCACAAAAAACACCGACAATATCACCATGCGCCTGCAGAATCGACTCCATGACCATCATGGCCGTATTGCGATCAAAATCGGCACTCTGTTGAGCAACCAACTGCAAGCCCGGATAACAATCGACTACGGTATGGAATCCTCGCGAACGATTCCAGGTGTTGTTGTCACCCACCAGCCCCAGCAACTCGGCATATTTACCTTCACGTCCAACCGTACGGATAAACTCCTTACCTATTTCGACGCAACCCGAGAAATTATCGGAAAGAATCTGACAAGTTGCCACATCGCGGGCATTGATCTCGCGATCCATGCAGAATACCGGGACTCCGGCCTGCTTCGCACGACGCACATTGACCACCGAACCATCTGCATCAGTCGGATTGAAGAGAATCGCAGCATAACCTGCCGCCAAGATGTTGTCGAAATGTTCGGTCTCCTTCGACGAGTTGTTCTGTGAATCAAAGATCACAGCTTCGTAGCCCAACTCCTCGGCGCGCGCCTTTGCCGATTCGCCCAAGAGGACAAACCATGGATTGTTCAGGGTCGATATAACAACTGCCACACGACGACATTCGTGCTTCGATGACGAACATCCATGCAGTGCCAAGAGTAGAGATGCAGCTACAAAATAGGTAAAAATTCGTTTTAACATACCGTGTTTAGGTTAATACGCAAATATAGTTAATACGGATCAAATTTCAAAATCAGCCCAATGGCCACCTCGAAATTTGGCTACGATATCCGATTTTTTATTTTTCGAGCGTTCTATTTACAAAGAAAGCCCTATCTTTGTACATCGGTTTGCAAAAATCAAATGATTATGAGAAGTCTGATTACCCTTATTGCGCTGGTTGCCACTATTGCAACCGCCTCGGCGCGAGAGATATACCCTTTAAACGACGGGTGGGAATTTTTCTTCAAATCGGAAAACACTTCCGACAATGCCCGCATCGTCACCCTGCCCCACTCGTGGAATACCGATCCGTTGGCCGGAGTAAATTTCAACGAAACAACGGGTAACTACCTGCGCGAAATCTACATCCCCGAAGAGTGGTCATCGAAGCGACTTTTTGTGAAATTCTATGGTGCGCAGAGCGTCACCGATCTATTCTTAAACGGAGCCCATGTAGGTGAACACCGCGGCGGAAGCACAGCCTTCGCCTTCGAAATCACTCCATACATCCGTTTTGGCATGGATAACACCCTGCATGCCATCGTGAGCAATAATTTTCGTTCCGATGTCCTGCCCGTATCAACCGACCAAAACCTTTATGGAGGTCTGTATCGCGAGGTAGAGCTCATCGTCACGGACGAGATGGCCATTTCACCACTTTACTACGGCACAGATGGCGTATTGTGTCGTCCGAGTCGGGTCGATAAAGAGCGTGTCGAGGGCGAAATCGAAGTGCACCTGTTATCGGATTCGAAAAGCGACGCCTCGCTCCACCTCGAAATCCACAATGCCAAAGGCAAGGTAATCTATTCCCGATCGGTACGTTTGATGGATAATCAGCAGGAGGCCTACATTCCCTTCCTGTTCGAAAAACCGCAATTATGGAGTCCTGCAACGCCCAACCTCTACACGGTGACGGTGCGTCTGCAAAACGATGTCATTCGTGACATTGTGCAAATTCGCACCGGATTCCGCCAACTAACCATTGACAACGAGACGGGATGGATAGCCATCAACGGTCATCCGCATCGTATGCATGGTGTAGTGTTGGCCCACGACAATGCTTTAGGTGGCATTTTGACCCAGGATGACCTGAACGAAGACCTGCACCTGGCCAAAGAGATGGGAGCCACCGCGATTCGTTCACTCCTTCAACCGCACCCGCAGTACCTCTACCAACGTTGCGACGAGACAGGCATGCTCTGCTGGATCGATCTTCCGATGCAACGAGCCCCTTTTATCGGTGATGTAGCTTACTACTCGACGGCATCGTTCGAAAGCAACGGTATCGAGCAGTTACGCGAAATTGTGCTGCAAAATCTCAACCATCCATCGGTATTCACATGGGGTATCTTCTCGCGTTTGGTAGCACGAGGCGACAACTTATTAAACTACGTACGCCAACTTAACAACGAGACCAAGCTGCTCGATCCGACTCGTCCCACAGTAGCATGTAGCGATCAGGACGGCCCGATCAATTTCATCACCGATCTCATAGTTTGGCGCCAAGACGTTGGTTGGCAACGTGGTGCAACTAGCGATGTCACGTTATGGCGAAACCAACTCCAGCAAAATTGGTCGCATCTGCGCTCGGCTGTCAGCTACGGTGGCGAAGGATTCTTGGGCATGAGTGCTCGAGCACCTCAACTGCAACAGCGCTCTAATCTCCCCACCGAGGAGCGTCAAACCCGTTTCCACGAAGCATACAGCCGACAACTCGATGCCGACTCACTCTTCTGGGGTACCTGGGTAGAAAACATGTATGAATATGGCTCTGCGCGTCGTCCCTACAGCCTCAACGGTTTGGGATTAGTCACCCTTGACCGACGCGAAAAGAAGGATGCCTACTACCTCTATCGAGCTTTGTGGAACAAAGAGATGAAGACGGTACACTTGGCGGCTCGTCGCGACCGCTTGCGTTACCGCAATGAACAAAGCTTCACGATCTATTCGTCAGAAGAGAATCCCTTGTTGCTGATCAATGACGACACAATCGGCCTGCATCAAATCTCGCCGGCCATCTACCTCAGCGACACCATACAACTGCAAGGTCAAGCGCAAATTCGCGTATCGGCAGGTGGCGTAGGAGATGGTGTTACCATTCAGGTTGGCAACGCTTTAAGACCGCAGATGCGGCAGGGCCTTCGTTAAAAAGCAGATCGACGATCGAAAGGTTGGCCACATAGGGCTGGCGATCGGCAAATACCTGGATATAGGGCTCGACCAAAAAGGTCGGGCTCTTTGTTTTGGGTCGAAGATCGAGATCGTCGGGTGTAGCAGTCAGGTAGCTGTACGACACCTCCGGGACAGAGAGCCCCAACATGGCACACAACTCGCTGATCAGCGCCAAATTGAATTCGGACAACGATTCGTATTCATGCTGATAGAAACGCTCCAGACGCGGGGCGTAGTAATCGAAATAGGGTGAGGCCTTATAGGCTGCGACAAGCGCACCCCAATGTTGCTTCTGCCACCGCTTCGAATAGTCGAGCCGCATCGATGACATTGGTTGGCGTGGACGGTTGGCACGTACGACTTGCGCCGTTAACTCCATCACGCCATCCGAGGTCATAATCCGAGCACGGTTTCGCTCCGAACGTTTGATGAAATGTTCGCCCAAATCAACTACGCAGGTTCCCTTCACGAGGGCACAAAACCACGAAATCGAGGGCAAATAGGCCGCCGGAAGAAGTATTCTGGAATTCAGCATAAGATCAATTTTACTTGCAGAGAGCTGCGCTTGATAAACCTATTACTCCTCATCGGCCCAATCGCCGTTGCGTTTAATCAATTCAATCAGTTTATCCAATGCCTCCTCTTGTGGAATATTCTTTTCGATCACTTCGCGCCCTTTATAGAGGGTAATACGACCGGGGGCAGCCCCCACATACCCATAATCGGCATCCGCCATCTCACCGGGGCCGTTCACGATACAGCCCATTACACCGATACGCAGGTTTTTCAAATGCGAGGTCTTGGCACGAATCTCGGCGAGGGTCTTTTCAATATCGTAGAGCGTACGACCGCACGAAGGGCAGGCGATATACTCGGTATGCGAATAGCGAACACGTGCAGCTTGCAGAATCATCAACTCCACTTCACGAATCTCGGATTGATCAAACTGCGGGGCATCAATCCAGATACCATCCGCCAAACCGTCAAGCAACAACGGGCCCAAATCAGCGGCAGCCTTTACAGCCACACTCTCCAGGTCTGACTCCATATAGCGACGACGCACCACAACCGGCTCATCGGCCACCTCGAGTGAAAGAATCGCCGCACGCAACTCGGCCGTCGGATTTGCACTCTCGGCCTCCAGGATGCGAAAACCATCTAGCTCCTCGTCGTGCGTCACGGGCACCTGCACCGACGAACGACGACGATAGACATAAGGCGAATAACGTTCAGGGTATTTCACAACGAACTCACCTGCACGGTGTTGAAAATAATCGGCTAACAGACGAGCCGTCGGGATCTCATTTTCGGGGGCCTCCGTGAGCGAGACGCGAATCGTATCGCCAATACCGTCGGCCAACAGGGCACCGATACCCACCGCACTCTTGATGCGTCCCTCAAGGCCATTGCCCGCCTCCGTTACGCCGAGGTGAATCGGGAAGGTCATACCCTCCTCCTCCATCGCCTTAACCAGCAGACGATAAGCAGCCACCATCACTCGCGTATTGCTCGACTTCATCGAAACCACTACCTGGTCAAATTGCTCACGGCGACAGATACGTAGGAATTCCATCGCCGAGAACACCATTCCTTCAGGTGTATCTCCCCATTCATCAAATACACGTTTGGCAAGTGAACCGTGGTTCACACCAATACGCAGAGCTACGCCATGTGCTTTGCATTGGGCAATGAGCGACTCCAACTCCCCGCGATCGAGGCGGTAGTTTCCAGGGTTAATACGCACCTTATCAACATAGTTTGCCGCTACGGCCGCCACCTCGGGCAGAAAGTGAATATCGGCTACAATGGCCGTATCAAAACCATCGGCACGCAGTTGCGCCACAATATTTTTCAGATTCTCACCCTCTTTGCGACCCTGAGCCGTCAGGCGTACAATCTTGCCACCCACGCGATCGATGCGCTCGATCTGGGCCACCGAGGCCTCCGTATTGTTCGTGTCGGTATTGGTCATCGACTGCACGGCAATCGGGTTTTCACCGCCAATCTCCACCTCTCCAATGCGGACAACGTGACTCTTGCGACGAAGGTATTGACTAAGATTCATGTTTCAAAGTTTTTATTCGAATAGCAAAGATACAAATACGCAAGCAAGAATTATAAAGCTTGCTTCAATTATTTTTTACAGCCTTAACTTTCGTGTTTGAAGGGTGTAATTGGCATTGCTTATTTATCCGATTGCCAACAATCGGACATCGAATATAAGCGTCGAGAAGGGTTTGATAACCCCTGCGCCCTTCGCGCCATAACCCAGATTGAAGGGTATGACAATCTCCCAACGTGCCCCTACCGGCATCTCCCTGAGGGCTGTGCGCCAACCATCGATTAACTGATTGAGTTTGAAGGTTGCCGGGCGGCCTTGTTGCGTCGAATCAAAGACTTTACCGTTGATGAGTTTTCCGGTATAATGCACCGTAATCATCGCCTTGGGAGTGGGTTTGTCGCCCTTGCCCTTGGTAATCTCGCGATACATCACCCCATTAAACAGGATCTTGACGCCATCGCGCTGGGCATACTCCTCCAGAAATTCGATGTTGCGCTCCTTGTAAGCACTATTTTGATTTCCGCGTACCATAATCTTTTTCGACATCTTTAACTGTACAAATATAACGAAAAACTCAATATGTTCATCCATTTGTGCGTTGAAGGGTGGGAGTTCGGGGGTCCCTTGAGCGTATTAATCAAAATTTTTGTATATTTGTATTATGGAGCGCATGATGATGCAGGATATTCAGTTTGTAGCGGGGGTCGGTGAGGCTCGTGCGAAGTTGCTCGGCAAAGAGCTCGGCATCCGCACGGTGGGCGATCTAATGAACCACTTCCCCTTCCGCTACATCGACCGCACACGCATATACCCCATTCGGGAGGTGAACGAGGCGGCTCAGCTGACCTATGTCCAGATTCGGGCCCGCATCACCGGCGTAGCCTATGCCGGCGAGGGCCGCAAACGACGCTTCACGGCCTACGCGGTCGACAGCTCGGGGCAGGTCGAACTGATCTGGTTCCAGGGCATCAAGTGGATCGAGAAAAAGATCGAGGTGGGACGTGAGTACCTCATCTTCGGTCGTCCGTCGTTCTACCGCGGCGTGTTGCAACTGGCCCATCCCGAGCTTGAGACCATGGAACAGGCCCTCTCGCGCAAAACCGAGAGTGGCATGCAGGGCATATATCCCTCGACCGAGAAGATCTCCTCGTCGTTCGGCACCAAAGGTTTTTACCGCATCGTGCAGAATGCCTGGGCTTTGTTGAGTCGGACTCGCCTGGCAGACCCGCTACCCGAAAAGATGCGTCGAGAATATGGACTGATCACCCTCCACGAGGCCTATTACAACATCCATTTCCCACAATCTGCTGAGCTCTTGCGTCAAGCACAATATCGTCTCAAATTCGACGAATTACTGGGCATTCAATTGGGGGTACAATCACGTCGCACCGAGCGACTTGAACGCCAAAACGGCTTTCTCTTCCCGAAGGTGGGCGAGATCTTTAACACCTTCTATAACGAACGACTCCCCTTCCCGCTCACGGGTGCACAAAAGCGCGTCATCAAGGAGATCCGCCAAGACACGGTGACGGGTTATCAGATGAATCGACTCTTGCAGGGCGATGTAGGTTCGGGCAAGACCCTCGTGGCACTGATTTCGATGTTGCTGGCCGTGGATAACGGCTACCAAGCCTGCTTGATGGCTCCCACTGAAATTCTTGCCCGTCAACACTTTGCCACCATCACGCGCATGCTGACCGATCTACCTGTGCGAGTAGCTATTCTGACCGGATCATCGAAAGCCAAAGAGCGCCGCGAGGCTCTCGAAGGTATCGCCTCGGGCGAAGTGGATCTGCTGATCGGCACCCACGCGCTGATAGAGGACAAGGTACAATTCCAAAACCTCGGCTTTGTGGTCATTGATGAGCAGCACCGCTTCGGCGTGGAGCAACGTGCCCGCCTTTGGACAAAAAACAATCGTCCACCACATATTTTGGTTATGACCGCAACCCCCATCCCACGCACGTTGGCCATGACCCTTTATGGCGATTTGGATGTCTCGATCATCGACGAGCTCCCTCCGGGTCGTCGTCCGATACAGACCTATCACTACACCGACTCGGCACGCCTTCGTCTATGGGGATTCCTCAAAAAGCAGATTGCCCTTGGGCGACAGGTATATATCGTCTATCCGCTTATCCAAGAATCCGAAGCAATGGACTACAAAGACCTTACGGATGGCTACGAAGCCGTTTCTCGCGACTTCCCGTTGCCACAATATGTCACCGAAATCTGCCACGGCAAGATGAAACCGGCCGACAAAGAGGCCTCGATGGCACGCTTCAAATCGGGCGAGGCACACATTTTGGTCGCCACATCGGTCATCGAAGTGGGGGTCGATGTACCCAATGCAACGGTCATGGTCATTGAATCGGCCGAGCGCTTCGGTCTGTCGCAGTTGCACCAGCTCCGTGGGCGTGTAGGTCGTGGAGGCGAGCAATCCTACTGTATCCTGATGTCGGGCGAAAAACTCTCCAAAGAGAGTCGCACCCGCCTCGAGGCGATGTGCGAAACAACCGATGGATTCCGTTTGGCGGAGCTTGACCTGAAGTTGCGCGGAGCGGGCGATCTGAACGGCACGATGCAGAGCGGCATGGCCTTTGACCTCAAGATTGCAAACCCCACGCGTGATGTACAGATCCTAACCGTCACCCGCGAAGCCGCAATGGCGATTTTGGAGCAGGATCCGCACCTTGAAGCAAGCGAAAACAGCTCGCTTAGAGCACTCATGGAGCGCTTTAGCGCCCGCGAAAAGATAGATTTTTCACGTATCTCGTAATAACCAACCTAAAACAGACGTTTATATCACAAACCGCAAAATCATGAAACGACTCATCATAACCCTGATTGCCTCAATCGCCACCTTTGCTGCCTCGGCCCAGCTCTACCACCCGGGAGAGGAGCTGGAATATCGTGTAAGCTATCGTGCCAAATATTTCCCCAACACCGAAATCGGCTCGGTAGAGATCAATACTGCGTTGGTTGAGCATGAGGGAGAACCCCGCCATCGGGTTATCGGTGTCGGACGCACACTGCCCACCTATCGTTGGTTCTTCAACATGGAAGACACCTACACAATCCACATCGACACGGCCACCTTGCGTACCGTACATTTTGCAAGCGACATCATCGAGGGAAGTTACACCTTCGAAAGCACCTATCGTTACGATTGGGACAACATGCAGGTATACTCGCGTTGGAGCAGCCGCAAACGCCCCTTCAAGGAGAAGACCCAACCGCTAACTGAACGGTCGATGGATGCCATATCGCTCTTCTTTAACATGCGTACCGCCTCTCCCGATGACTTTACCGAAGGCGGAATCGGCACGCTGGAGATGGTTTTGGAGGATACGGTACGCCACATCCAATATCGCTACCTGGGACGCGAGGTGAAGAAGATTCGCAATCAGGGTAAATTCCGTGCCATGAAGTTCGAGTGTCAACTCGGGACAACCGAAGGTTTCTCATTCACCGACGGTACGGTTTTCACGCTCTGGATCTCGGACGATCGGAACAGAATTCCCCTTTCGATCGAGTCTCCGGTACGTATCGGCAGCATTCAAGCCTACATTTATGATTTCAAAGGGCTGAAATATCCGCTTGAAAGTTTGATAAAGTGATTTTTTATCTATCTTTGTCCGTAGAAACCCCTTATACACAAACGATATGAAAGAGAACAAATACGGATACGACCCCATCGAAGATGAGGAGGAGTATTACGACGACCCACAACCCATAGAGGACAAATCAATCCGCGGATACCGCATTGTGATCGGTATCTTATCGGTCATTTTGGTAGCCATTTCGCTACTCTACTTCAGCATCCACCGCGAACAGATGCGTGACAATGCCTTATTGGCAGCTGATCGCGACTCGATTCAGGCCGGTCTGAATGCCCTGATCGTCGATTACGATAGTTTGCGCTACCAGAACGATTCGATTGCCGAATCGCTTACGAAGGCCAATGAGTTGGTTGAGCAGCTCAAGCAAGAGCGTCGCTGGAACTACAACAAGATGCGTCAGTACGAGAAGGAGCTGGGATCGTTGCGTACGGTTATGCGCGGTTATATTCGTCAGATCGATTCACTCAATACGCTCAACAAAAAGCTGATCACCGAAAACGTCTCTTATCGCAAGGAGATTACCTCGGCCAAGCTGCGTGCCGACATGGCAGAGGAGCGTTCGGCTGAGTTGGAAAACAAGGTGAAAGTTGGTGCAGTTGTACGCGCTCGCGATATCCGTCTGATGGCCCTTAACGAGAAGGGGCGCGAAGTCAGCCGCATCAAACTTGCTGCACGCCTGCGCGTTGATTTCGTGCTGGCAGCCAACGAACTGGCCAACCCGGGCAACAAGGCAATCTACGTCCGTATCACCTCGCCAGACGGCTATGTCCTTACGACCGAATCGATGCCGACCTTTGAGTTTGAAGGCTCAGCCATCAGCTACTCGGCCATGCGTGAGGTGGATTACCAGAATGCCGATCTCGAGGTGGGTATCTACTTCAACTCAACAGGCTTTGCCCCCGGCACCTACAAGGTGGAACTCTACATGGAGGGACGCATGATCGGCTCTACCGAGATTGCCATGCGTTAAGCATAGCGGATCCAACCCAAACAATAAAGGGCTGTCCAACATTCGTTGCGACAGCCCTTTATCTCTATAATCACACGATAGACACCTGATGTAAAGGCCTCAATCAATAGCGTTTCAGAATACCATAGATCTCTATCACAAAGCCTCCCACCACCAAAATCGGAGCGAGCGTGATACGACGGAACGAGAAGATGTCGTAGTTAAATTCGGTAGCTGAATAACTTCCTCCGCCAGCCATCAGAACAAAGCCCAGCAAGACGACAGCAAAACCGATCGCCAAAATTATGTAATTTTTGCGCGTAAGCGGCATACGCGGATTTTCGGGTGTGTTATTGGTTTGGTTGTTCATATCAATAGAGATAAATCTTATTCGACTTCATATTCACAAACTTATTGACTGCCAAAGCAGTAAATACAATCGACAACAGTAGACCGACGCCTATCAATGCGCCAAGCATCACCCCCACGCGTTGCCAATCGGCCAACATTGTCAGTTCAGGCACGGTCTCGACAAGACCTATAACGGCCACCACAAACAATAGAGCGGATAAAAGCCCCGAAAAGAGGCCTTGTTTCAAGGCGCTCGAGAGGAAGGGCTTCATGATAAACCACTTCGTGGCACCTACCAGTTTCATCGTATTAATAAGGTAGCGCTTCGAGAAGATCGCCAAACGAATCGTATTGTTGAGCAAGATCAACGACACAAGCAGTAGCGCACCACCAAAGAGAAGCATCACGAATCGGATTTTAGAGACCGTACGGTGCAATTGTTCGGCCATCTGCGCGGGAAAGGTAGCTCGATCAACACCATCGAGTTGTGCGACCGTAGCCATAAATCGATCAACCTCTTCACGGTTTTCCGAGTCGGCTGTCAGCGTCACTTCAAACGAATCGAGCAACGGATTTTCATCCAAAACCTCCTCAAAACTGCTCGCAAAAACTTTGCGGAATTCCTCGTCAGCAGCCTTCTCCTCGCGACTCACAAAACGCACCGAACCAGTCAAAGCGTCCGCCATAAGCAGCTCTTCTATCGCTTGTCGCTTGGTATCGTCAATTTGCTGATCGAGTTCAACCATCACGACGATGCTATTTCTAAGCGACGAAGCGACCTCTCCGGCGGCCAGCATCAGATAGCCCACTGAGCCGAGCAGAAAGAGCACCAAGGCCATGCTGATCGTCGATACCAAGTACGAATTACGCACCTTACGCTTGAGTCGTTTGTCGTCTTTCATCGTTTGATAAAACGGTTATTTAAGACAAAGATAGTGGTTATTTTTCGAAATCCTCAAAAAAACGCTATATTTGTATATTCCAAAAGTGTTGAAACGATGTTTATCCAGATCTTGTTGATCATTGCCATTTTGGTGCAGACTATCGCCACGGTCTTTGCACTGAAGTTGGTACACGCGACCAAATACAACGCGATTTGGGTCCTCTTCATCATTGGATTTTCAGCCCTCTCTGTCGAGCGAATCATCCAACTCTTGATCTTTGCCGGCCACCCCATTCCGCGTCTTTTTATGGCCGATGTAGGTTTTGTGGTTTCGATCTGCCTTTCGATCGGCGTGATGTATGTCCATAAACTCTTCAAATACATCGATCGCTTGAACTTCCAACGTCAACTTTGGAATCGCCGTATGTTCACCGCCACCTTACGCGCCGAGGAGAAGGCTCGCTCATCGTTCTCAAAGGAGCTGCACGATGGACTGGGGCCGTTGCTCTCATCGGCCAAAATGTCGCTTTCTGTATTGCAACGTGAGGTCGAAGGTGATTCGAATCGAGAGATGCTGGCCAATACCACCTACATGATCGACGAAGCCATCCGATCGATCCGTGAAATTTCGAACAACCTCTCCCCACACATTTTACAGGATTTCGGGTTGGCGCGCGGTGTACAGAATTTCGTCGACAAATGTGCAGTTATGCACAATCTTGAGATCGAATTCAAGACCAATCTGCGCAACGAACGTTTCGAGACCGACATCGAGGTAATTCTCTATCGTGTCATTTGTGAGTTGATCAACAATTCACTTAAACACGCCGCCTGCCAAAAGATCAAGCTGCAACTTAATCTCCATAACGGAGCGTTACAACTCGAATATGGGGATAACGGGCGAGGCTTTAACCCGGCCTCAGCCGGCGATTGTGGCATGGGGCTCTCGAACATCTCTTCGCGCATCGGGTCATTAGGCGGTAGTTGTGATATCCGTTCAGCCCCCGGCAAAGGGATGCGTGCCACGGTATTGATCAACCTCACACAAGAGGAACCCATCATGCGCCAAGGGGGTAGTAAGAAGAAAAAACGCAGAAAAAAATAAAACAAAAGCATATGACCTATCGCATCGCTTTGGTCGATGACCATGCACTCTTCCGCACCGGTTTACGCGGACTGTTGGAGCATAGCTCCCCTCATCAAGTGGTAGCAGAGGCTGCTTCGGGTGAGGATTTCCTCGCCATGTTACAAGGACTTGAGGCCGATGTTATCTTTATGGATTTTTCGATGCCCGGAATCGATGGCGCCGAGACTACCGAGCGAGCGCTTGAGATTCGACCGGATCTGAAGATCATCACCCTCTCGATGTTTGGCGAAGAGAGCTACTATACACGCATGGTACAGGCCGGAGCATGTGGTTTTCTGCTCAAAGATTCGGCTATCGATGAGGTGATCGAGGCAATCGATGAGGTCATGACCGAGGGGAGTTACTTCTCACCCCGACTACTGCAGTCCATTGCTCGACACATGCATATTGAGCAAAACAGCATCAATGACCCGCTTTCGGAGCGAGAAAAAGAGATTTTAGGAGCCATCTGCCGCGGTCTTTCGAACCAAGAGATTGCCGACGAGCTCTTCATCTCGAAACGTACAGTCGATAAGCACCGCGCCAACATACTTGAAAAAACCGGGTGTAAGAATACCGCAGCGTTGGTCGTATATGCCATCCGCAACGGTATCGTAGAACTTTAACCAATGCTAAATATTAATGTAACACACTTTCTAAGAGCTCAAGACAGAAGCCGTTACAATCGGCCATATCTTCCGGTATCGGACTGCTAACCAACACCCATGAAGCCGGACCCCTAAACACTGAATTCAACAACGTTATTCCTATTTCGTAAACTAACCCACAAAAAACAATCGTAATGAAGTGCATTAAACATATTGTATGGGGCATCCTAATGCTCGGCGCATTCGAGGCCTCGGCGCAGGAAAAGCTTTTAAATCTCGGAATTGAGACGCGCATCGACTACCTGCGCGAGTCGATCGACGGTGTTCGCGACCACGAGAGTTCGGGCTTCAAGGGCCAAGAGCTCAGTTTGGATCTCGATGGCGAGATCGGCCACGGTTTCAGCTATGCCTATCGCCAGCGTCTAAACACAAACCACGACAACGAGAGCTTCTTCGATGCCACCGACTGGCTCCACCTCACCTACACCACCCCTAACGAGCGCTGGGCCTTCTCGGCCGGTAAGCAGGTCGTAGGTATCGGTGGTTACGAGTACGACCTCGCCCCCATCGACTGCTATTTTTACTCGGAGTATTGCAGCAACATCGCCTGCTATCAGCTCGGTGCCAGCATTACGCACACGCTCAAAAATGGCAACGACTCGTTCATGGCGCAGGTGACCGAAAGTCCCGCCTGCTTGGGTGAGGAGATGTTCGCCTACAACCTGATGTGGATGGGCGAGCATGATTGGTTCGAGAGCATCTACTCGGTCAACGCCATGGAGTATATCCCCAACGAGTACATCTATTACATCGCGCTGGGTAACCGCTTCACGATGGGTCCCGTGGTGCTCGAGCTCGACTTCATGAACCGTGCTACGGACCACCAGACTTTCTTCTTCCGCAACTGCTCGGTCATGGGTACGGCGAAGGTGGAGGTGTGTCCCTACGTGCAGTTGCAGGCCAAGGTCTCCTACGATGTGAACCGCACGGACAATATCGCCGACTTCTGCGTAGCACCGGGCACGGAACTTACGCGCGTTGGTGGTGCCGTGGAGTTCTTCCCCATCAAAGGCAAGCGCAACGTCCGTCTGCACGCTGCCTACTGTTACACGATGGGATCGTCCGATACGGAGCTTACCGTATTGCAGGACAAGCACTCGCGTCTTGACATTGGTCTTACTTGGCGCATGAATCTGCTTTCGTTCGCCCATCCAAAAGCAAAATAACCCATGAAAAAATTGCGTTTCAAATTGCCTGAAGGTATTCCGTGTCTGCTGATTATCATTGCGATTTTCGGCTATATCGGGGTTGTCATGGGGCTGCCGAACATGCTCAACACAATCATGAAAACGGCCCATGACCTGTTGCTGAACACGGTCTTCTACCTGATGAGTATCTGCGTCATCACAGGTGCATTAGGACGTATATTTGTTGAGTTTGGCATCGTCAAACTTATCGAGCGACTGCTCCGTCCGCTCATGCGCCCGCTCTTCAACCTGCCGGGTGTTGCCTCGCTCGGTGCCGTAGTCACCTTCCTCTCGGATAACCCCGCCATCATCTCATTGGCACAAGAAAAGCGTTTTGCCGCTTACTTCAAAAAGTACCAATACATCTCGCTCACGAACTTCGGTACGGCCTTCGGTATGGGTCTGTTGGTAATTGTCTTTATGGTGGGTCAAGGTTTCTATGTCGAGCCCTTCATCGGTCTTATCGGAGCCTTCATCGGTTGCGTCGTATCGACGCGCCTGATGCAGCACTTTGTCGTAAAAGCCTATCCGACATATGCCACAGAAGAGGTAATCGATGAGCAGTTAGTTGCACAGAACGAGGAGGAGCAGGAGCGCAAGGAGTCACTCTTCATCCGCGTGCTGAATGCCCTGTTGGATGGTGGTCGCTCGGGCGTGGATGTAGGTCTTGCCATCATTCCGGGTGTGCTGATTATCTCGACCTTTGTCATGATTCTTACATTCGGCCCCGCCGAAACGGGCTATACAGGTGCTGCCTACGAGGGTGTAGAGTTACTGCCCAAACTGGCCAACAAACTCTCATGGCTCTTTCAATTCCTCTTCGGATTTACCGATCCGCACGTGATTGCCTTCCCCATCACCGCACTCGGTGCCGTAGGAGCTGCCTTAAGTGTGATTCCCAACTTTGTGGCCGAAGGTTGGATTGACGGCAATGCCATCGCTGTCTGCACGGCAATCGGCATGTGCTGGAGTGGCTATTTGAGCACCCATACCGCCATGCTCGACTCGCTGGGTTTCCGCTCGCTGACAACCAAGGCAATTCTGGCTCATACCATTGGAGGTATTGTTGCCGCCATCATAGCCCACTGGATCTATCTGCTCTACGCCCTGTTTTAGGGTTACTTTATCGACTTTTTTAGAGCCTTGTGTGCTTTTTTGCGTACACAAGGCTTTTTTTTAACCATTCGTGTTGCGTTTTATCCCCTTTGTTCGTCTTATAAGTGAACTAATCCACCAATGAAGAGCTCCATGGATACCGCGCTGATTGCGCTTCGGGATCGGATGTACCGCTATGCTCGTAGCATTTTGGGCTCCGCACCCGAGGCAGAGGATGCCACGCATGACACGATAGAACGTCTATTGCGTCGTCGTAGGGAGCTTAGATTATGTCGCAACCTCGACTCTTTTGCACTCACCGCCCTCCGCAACCGATGCATTGACCGTCTGCGTCTACGGCATGAGGGCGAACGACCACAAGAGACGCTGCGGAGCGAATCCGATGAGGTGGAACGATGGTCAAACAGGGAGTTGGTACGTACGGCCATGGCCCGTCTGCCACTCCGACAACGTGAAGTGTTGCACATGAAAGAGATTGAAGGCTATGCGACACACGAAATCGCCGAGATGATCGGCACTGAAGAGAACCAGGTACGAACCATTCTGTCGCGCGCTCGCCGGCAATTGCGCGCAGAGGTTGAAAAATTGATGTAACCGATGAAAAACGAAGCAAGAATCCGCGAATTGGCATACCGCTACGAGGAGTGCCTGACGAGTGAGCAGGAGGAGCAAGAGCTCCGCGCACTCCTCGCCAAGGAGGAGTATTTAAGCGACGATCTGAAAGGATTGGCGCTGATGTTCGACGGTCTGCATGCGCTCCAGGAGGAACAACTTCCTACTCGCATCCAGCACCTCCACGCTCGCCCGCAACGCCGTTGGATACAATGGGTTGCTGCCGCTGCAATCGTAGTGGGAGTCGTGTTGGCAACCGACTATTTTAGCACACCCTACTGCTACATCAATGGTCAAGCCATCTACAACAGCGATGAAGCGTTGGCCTACACCGATTGCCTGGCACAACTCGAGCACCTCGACCAATCGTTTGAGCTATTGGATGCACTCCTGATTACGAACAACTAAAACGAAACTTAAGATGAAGAAGATACTCTTTTTGGCAGCCCTGCTGCTTACCATGCACGCCGCAACGGCTCAAGAGCCGCTACTCACAATCGATGACTCCACCTCGGGCATCGACAGCACCCAACTGCAACAAGCCTCAGAACTCCTGCGCCGTGGCGAGAACAAGGGCGAGCTGACGCTGGCCATCGGTAGCCACAGCATCACCATCGGCGAAGCCAAAGGGGGCAAAAACGCCTTGACCTCCTCGGCCGTCGATCTGGACGTGAAGCGTCGTCGTTGCTCGTTCGGCATCACCGCTTTTGAGTTAGGCTACAGCCTCCTTAACGGTTTGTCGTATGCCGACTACGACCCCGCAGTCGAGGGTTTCATGGATCAACGCATCGGCAAATCAATCCACATTGGTTGGCGCGTCCTCGACATGGAGTTCTACCTCAATCGCTCGCAAAACCTCTCGCTCATCACCGGAGTCACCGTATCGTTTAACGACTACTGCTTCTACAGCGACTGGTCGATCGAGAAGGTGGGCGATCGCATCGAGCCGATTGCGCTAGAAGGGATGAAGAAGTCGAAATTATCGACCTCGCAAATCGGTATTCCGCTCGGACTGAAATACCGCCCCGCCCGAAAAGTCGAACTGTCGGCCTTCCTCTTTGGTGAGCTGATTGGACACGCCTACACCAAAGTCAAGAAGCCCAAGACGAAGACCGATATGCGCGGACTGAACCACCTACGCTACGGTGTGCAGGCCACGGCCACCTATCACAACATCGGCTTCTATGTCAAATACACTCTTACCCCGCTCTTCCGCTCGGGTATCGGCCCCGAGTGCTATCCCATCTCGGTAGGTCTTGCATGGGGATTCTAACAACGTGAAACGATGAAAAAGTGGATCATAACGCTGCTCGTAGCCCTCGCATGGGTTGCAGCACACGCTCAAAGCGACACGACCGCACTCGTGCGCGTTCCGACCGATGGTGAGGTCGAGGTGTGGGTGCCCGACAGAGAGGCACTCCTATCCGAAAAGGAGGGCTCGAAACGAGGCGATAAGGCACACAAGCCGGTGCAAAAATATTACACGTTCGACGAACTCATTGAGAAGTATGGCTCGCGCGAGGGTTTCCGCTCGGTGGTATTCAGCCGTAAGATGATGCAGATGATGGCCGACCGCGTCAAGGGGGAGGACAAGGAGCTCGCCAACCTCTTCAAGGGGCTCTATACGATCAAGGCGATCTCGACCACAACACCTAGCGCCGAGTTTGAGACCGATATGAAGACCTGGCCCGAAACCCGCACCCGCATCGAGCGCATCTCACTCGTCGAGGAGAACGGCCAATGGACAGCCTGCTATTTGGTGGATGGTAGCAAATGGGAGATTTCGACCTTTGTGTTGCTCAGCTACGGACCTAAAGAGCAGTTGGCACTCTACATCTCCGGCTATTTCAGCGTGACCGACATTTCGCGTCTGGCCTCGATTCGACCCAAATAATACAAGAGAAGAGAGTTTTTTAGAGACAGCGTTCAAGGAGATTAAGGAGTTTTTCTTTAATCTCCTTAATTTCGTTAATATCCTTAACTGCTTTACTTTCTCCTTTTTACTTTCTCCTTTCTGCTTTAACCCACCTTCGGTGGCTTGACTTTGCTCCGGCTCGCATCACGCAAGCGTGTGCACTCGCCTTAATCGCAAAGTTCTGCTTTCTGCTTTCTCTTACAGCCAATTCAGCAATTCAGCCATCAGCACGCCCAGGTGATTGCCCAGGGCATAGCCAACAATGCCGGCACCAAGGCCCGTGACCAAGGTGTGTTTATTCTGCATGGCAGCCGAGGCCATTGGTACGAAAGGAGGCGAGTTGATAAAGGCCACCGATGAGATAACCATCGAATCGGCATCAAGGCGCATCAAGCGGCAGAAAATAGCATGCAGCAGCAGGGAGCAGAAGACTGCCACCGACATAAAAGCAATTTGATTCACCCCTCCGACAAGATCAAGATTCGAGAAATCGGCCATTGAGGCGATCACCATGCTGAAGATATAGATCAGATACATGCCCACATCATAACTCACCGTCAGCGCGCGTACCTTCCCAATGAACGAACTGGCAACACCCAGCGTAGTGAGCATCAAGATAAAGACGATCATAAACCAATCTTGGGGGAGAAGCAACGCCACACCAGCCGAGAGTGCGACGATTAGCAATGTGATCAGCGACGTACTACCCAACTGGCGCAGACCCTCACGCGTAAGGAGCTTGCGATAGGGATTTTGTTTTTGTTGTTCGATCTGGCGCTCGATTTCGGCACGATCCTCTTGTGAAAGCGTCGTTGCTCGCTGGCCATACATGCGACGGAACAAGCGAATACCGACTCCGAAAAGAAAGACAAAATAGAGGAACGAAATGACAATGTCATACGAATTGATGAGGACAAAGGTCTCGCTCGGGATCTTAAAGATAGTCTGTAGAGCCGCCGCATTCAACGTACCACCCGTGTACATGCCCGTAATAATACCTCCGACCTTGTCGCCTTCAGCCATGTAACGACCAAAAAGCAGATACCCGACCACAACTGCCACGCAGACCGAAAGAAAACCGCTCAAAACCAACTTCAGCTGCAGGCGTGCCTCGCGACGCGAGAAGGTGCATCCGAAGAGCATCATCGGAATAGCCAGGGGGATGAGCACATTGGGCAACAGATCCTGTATCGGGCCTATCTGCTGAGGAAGGATCGGCAGATTGCCGACTACCATACCGATGGCGTAGAGAATCATGATCGGTCCCAGCTTATCCAAAACCGGAAAGCGACGACAAAGCCAGATAACACCGGCCGGTGTAACCAAAAAGAGGATCAGAAGTAAAAGGGTGTAGAGCATAGTTTCGGTTTTTACAAAACAGGTGTCGAGCCACAAAGCCAAGAGCCATCGCTCGTTGTGCGAAGGTAGCAAAAGTTTAGTTAAAATATCGAAGGTATAACAAAATAAAAAATTCCTGATTGGTTACCAATAACTTGGGGTGCTTCACACCAATACCAGACCTAGCTGGAAGAATGTGTAAAATCCCGATAATGACCAAGTTAAATTATTAAACTTTGGTTTCGGTGGGCTGTTGGGAGCTGATTGGAATATTGGAAATTTTGTTACACCTTGAGCATTATTATTAAAAGTTTTCGAGAATATACGAAATAAGGGCGCCCAACATGGGACGCCCCGTTAAAGTGTTCGACGAGCAGGCTATCCGCCACCCGTCGGAGTAATCCTACTCCTTACGTTTCTCGATTTGACGTTTGATGGCATCGATGGCATTATCCACCGCCTCCTCGAAGGTGCGGGCCTGTGCCTCGGCGCGCATATCGCCACCGGGTACGCGAAGGGTAATCACTGCGATCTTATTGCCTTTTTCGGCATCCTTTTCGAGCTTGAGCACCACCTCGGCACTCGTAGGCTCTGCAAAACGCTCCAATTTAGCCATCTTGGCATTGATGAACTCGATCAGCTGCTTGCCGGCATCGAATTTTACGGATTGAATCTGTACGTCCATAGCCTTGTGTTTTAATGGTTAATATTTGTTGCAGGCCACCTTGCCTGCCAGTGCGTTTTCTCTTATTCGTCTACATCGTCGTGCTGTCGAGGCAGCTCGGCCGCCCGTTGGCGCGGATGGGCCGAGGCGTAGACCTCGCTGAGCCGTGCAATGCTGTTGTGGGTATAGACCTGGGTCGATTGGAGCGAACTATGGCCCATCAACTCCTGGATCTCGCGCATGTCTGCCCCTCCGTTCATCAGGTGTGTGGCGAAGGTATGACGCAGCACATGCGGACTTTTCTTACCCTTCACGCCCCCCTCCGACAAAGCCTTCTGCACCACGCGGTAGACCGTCGAACGGGATATGCGAACTCCTTTACACGTTAAAAATAGTGCTTTTTCTCCACTTTTGCAAATTTGTTGCCGACTTATTAAGGCGCAGTGGGCAACTATTTGCTCGCTCACGGGCTGCAAAATGGGTACCAGACGCTCCTTATCGCCCTTTCCCACGACGCGCAACGAGCGCATGTCGGCCGAGAAATCGTCGATATTGATCGCCACCAATTCGGCCAGTCGTAAGCCGAGCGTGTAGAAGAGTAAGACGATCAGATGATCGCGTGAGCGCTCAAAATCAGGCTCTTCGGATTGCTCGGTGCACTCCTGCACGATCCCCTGCATACGGCTCTCGGGGACAAATGAAGGCAGACGTCGAGGGGTACGGAGCGCATTGAGCGTGCGGGCAGGATCGACCTCGATCAGTCCTTCGCGATGCAGGAAGCGAAAAAATGCGCGGAGCGACGATAATTCGCGATTGATCGAGGCGGCAGCGAGGTGTGCATCGTCACTGCGATGGACGATCCATTCGCGGAGGTGCTCCTTTTCGACCTTGCGGGGATCGAACGCTTCACCCGCCGTGCGGCTCCACCAATCGACAAAGAGCGATACATCGCGCGTATAATTACGCACGGTGAGGGGCGAAAAACGGCGCTGAACTTCGAGGTATCGGGTAAAGCGGTCGAGCATATCACAAAGTTAGCAAAAAAATTGTACCTTTGTTACACGTATCAAACGAAAGAGTATGACTACAACACGCGAAGATTTCAAACCCGGCACGCTGATCTATCCCTTGCCGGCGGTGCTGGTGAGCTGTGGAGCAACCGAGGAGGAGAAGAATCTGATTACGGTGGCTTGGACGGGCACAATCTGCTCCGATCCGGCAATGTGCTATATTTCGGTGCGCAAGGAGCGCCATTCGCACGCCATTCTGAAGCGTACGGGCGAGTTCGTCATCAACCTTACGACGCGCGCACTGTGTCGTGCCACCGATTGGTGTGGCGTGCGGTCGGGACGTGACTACGATAAGTTCAAGGAGATGGGGCTGACGGCCGTGTGGGCCAAGCATGTACAGGCACCGCTTGTGGCGGAGTCTCCCGTGGCAATCGAGTGCCGCGTGAAGCAGGTTTTGGAGCTGGGTACACACGATATGTTCATCGCCGAGGTGGTGGGCGTGGAGGTTGACCCGCAGTATATCGATCCCGAGACGGGGAAATTCCACCTCGAAAAGGCGGATTTGGTGGCCTACTCCCACGGTGCCTACTACTCGTTGGGCGAGCAGCTTGGTACATTCGGCTATTCGGTGCGTAAGCGTCCTGCCGTGGAGCGTCGCAAACGAAACACGAAGCGGAAATAACAACCTACATCTATAACTACGAAAAGAGGCTCTATATCGAGCCTCTTTTTTTTGTAGCTGATAGCATCATAAAAAGGGGGTGCTACCCGTAGGCAGCACCCCCAGCGAAAGAGTTATTAGGGAAAATTACTTCTTCAAGTAGTAGTTAACTACACCCATCTTGGCGGGACCCCAGTTGTAGGTGAAGGTTACAGTTACGGTAACCGTTACATCCTGCTGGAGAGCGATCTCGTTGATGTTCGAGAAGCTTACCTGACCGAAGTTAGCCTGAGCAGGATCATTCTGAACCTTGATGTACTTGTCAAGGAGGTTCGTCTTGTTACCGGCAGCATCCAGAACGATGTAGTCAATCTTCAAGGGGCTGAAGCCAAAGATCGAACCTGCGTTCTCACCTGCTACGAAACCGTTGTTACCGTTACCAACTACCCAAGGATCAGCTGCGGTCTTGGCAGCGTCGATCAGCTCCCAATCACGAACGTCCTTCAGGCTCAAGTGGCTGATAACGTTATCCTCGTACGAAGGAGCAGCAACGCTCGTCTCAATGGTCTTCTCGTTTACAGCCGTGAAGTCACCAATCGGATCGAAACCGAATACGCGGTAAGCCGAGTAGTCGTTGATCGTCGTGAAGGCCTTCGAGATCTTAACACCATCAACCATCAGAGTACCGATTACATGAACCGAGTTACCATCCTTCAGGTTGTAACCATCGTATTTCATTACGTTGTCAGCATTGATCGAAATGCGATCCAGCGTCTCCTCTACATCGTAATCGAAGCTGATATTGTTGTTAGTCTTATCGGTAGCCGTAGCGTCAACCCAAGCACCGTCAACATACTTCTTCAGGATGAAGGCGTCGTTGAGGTCGATGTGCTGCGTCGAGAACGAGCTTACAGCCGCCAGCATACCCTCGGGGCTCCAGATACCGCGTACCTGCGAGAAGTACTTGTAATCCTCCTCACTTGCAGCTACCCAGAACGGGTTGTGCTCAACAGCGAACTTCGGCATCTCGATAGCACCCGTAGCGTTGATCTCGATCGGCATAGCGTAGCTGGGCATGATGATCGTCTGAGCCGTGAACGTATCGTTCTCAAGCTTAACGTCCTTCTTAGCCAGCTGCAACGTTGCATCCATATCCATCGAGTTGATGTAAGCAACAGCGGTGTAGCAACCATTGGCGTTGATTGCAGCATCAACTACCAGATCCTTAACGTTGGTAACCTCAACCTCATCAGCGTCACGTACAGCCGTGTAGTCAGCAGTTGCACGGGTATCCGTACCATTGCGATCTACGTTGATCGAAGCAGCAAACTCCTCAGCGTCAGCGAAGTGGAGAGCGCCCTCAACCTTAGCGGCAACAGCCTCGTTAACAGCAGCGTAGAGCGTCTCAACCATCGAAACGGTATCGCTAACGAAGAGCGACTTCTGAGCGTCGTATGCGAACGTAGCCTCAGGCATATCGTAGGTCAACTTAGCGGGCAGACCGATGAACTCAGCATCAAAGTCGAAGTTGATGTTCATCTCGGGCAGCTCAAGAACAAGGCGAGCCTTGTAAGCCTTATTAAATGCCCACTTGGAAATAGCGATTTGGTACTTACCATTCTTCGCACCAACAACGTCAGCCAAGAACTTAGCCTTCTCATACTTGTTGGTCTCTGCGTTCAAAGCCTGAGTCGTGAAAGTAGCAGCAACGATGTCCTGATCCGTAACTTCCTCATTTACATCCGAGCGATCAGCAGCGATCCATATGAGCTTACGCGAACCCTCGTAGTCCTCTACAACCTCCTCATTAGCAACACCAGCCTTGAGGAACGAGCTGAAGTCGGTGTAGTTCCACCAGTAGTACATCGTCTCGGTAGCCTTGATCGAGCGGGTCGGCTTAATGATCGTTACGTTCGTCTCAACAACACCCTCGAAGGTCGGGGTCTTATCCTCACCAAAGAAGTAAGCGTGCTTCGTCTTCAGGTAGTCACCCAACCACTTCTTCTCAGCCTTAACCAGCGATACAGCCTCGTCGCACTCGTAGAGCTCACCGTGGTTGATGGCGAAGTTGTGGGGGTTCTGAACAGCATCGTCCTTCGTGTAAGCCGTGCTATTGTCAACCTTCTTCAGCTCAGGCATGTTGTAAACCTTATTAGCCTCAACAAGCGTCATGTACTCACCATCGATCATTACATAGGGCTCGAAACCTGCGAGCAGGTCGATCTTCGACTCTACGTCGTCCCAGGTAATCTCGTAGTTAACAGCACCGTTAACAACCTTACCGTCAGCACCTACCGTGATACCCTGCAGCGTCTCAACATAGGGGAGCAGGTTTACATAGTGCGAAACAACATCCGACTTCGTAGCCTCAACAGCCTCCTCGTTAGCAGCAGCCTCAACGTGCAGAGCTACGCTGTACGACTTCTTAGCCTTGTAGGTTACAACGGGAACCTCGATCGTCTTCTCTACCTCTACATACTCAAGCGTGTACTCGTAGTAGTCGATGTTCTGGTTATTGTGACCGGGATTCCAACCGGGCCAACCGGGATTGTAATTACCATTCGTCTGCTCGTAGATGGGCTTCTTCGTCAGCGTCGGCTCAATGCAGGTATAGGTAATCGTCTTGTACTCAACGATCATATCGGGAACCAGCTCAGCCGTGTTATTGGTCTGAGCGATTACTACGAACTGACCGTGCTCTTTACCCAATACAACGTCCTCGATCTCGAGACCGAAGCCAGCAGCACGGGTCTTAACCTCCTTCAACTCATAGTGGAATACGTCCTTACCAAGAGCAACCAGCTTCTTAGCAGCCGAAGCGGGCGTTACCTGGAACGTCATAGCGAGCTTACCCTCAGCTACGATCTCAGCACCATTGTCGTTAGCAACCGTCAGAACGGGGAACGAAGCCTTGTGGTCGTCGTACTCGGGAACGTAAACCAGCGACTGGATACGGTCGATAAGAGCGCTTACGTTAACCTTCGTAGCAGCCAGCTGCTTCTCGATCTCCTCAACGTCAGCCTGCAGACCCTTGATAGCCTCCTTGATGGGCTCCATAGCCTTAACAAACTCCTCAGCCAGAACACCGTTGTTCTTCTCGATAGCCTGAGCGATAGCGTCAGCAACGCTGATCTCGCCAACGAGAGCCTTCAGAGCGTTCAGCTGCTTCTCGATCTCAGCAAACGTCAACTCACCATAGTACTCGCTACCATCCTCGTTGTAGCCGAATACCCAGTTGGTCAGGTACTGCTGAAAAGCAACCTGCGTCAGGTAGGGAGCAAGAGCCTCATACTGAACCCACTCCATGATACCCTGGATCGACTCGTCGAGCTTAGTCTCCAAAGCCTCCAGAGCCTCCTGAGCAGCCTCGATAGCGGCCTGCTGCTTCTCGTCAACAGCCCAGTTCTCCGTCATCTGCGACTCCAGGTCAAAGAGACGAAGCGTAGCGGGCGTCAACGTAGCCCAAAGCTCACCGATCTCAGCGGCAACATCCTCCGACTTAGCGTAAGCCTCCAACGTAGCCTCAACCCACGTCATGGTAGCCATCTCCTTCATCGACTCCTCGATCTCAGCGATAGCCTCAGCGAGCTCTACGTCCTTAGCCTCGAGAGCCTCGATATCCTTCTCGATGGCGGCGATCTGAGCCTTAACGGCAGCATCAACCTCCTTCAGAGCAGCGATCTCAGCCTCCAAAGCAGCTACGTCAGCGTCGTGAGCCGTCTCGAGAGCCTCGATTGCAGCCTCGAGAGCAGCCTTGTCGGCAGCGTGCTCAGCCTTAGCAGCAGCTACAGCAGCCTCAAGAGCCGTCTTAGCCTCGGCGATCTTGTTCTCCAAAGCAGCTACGTCAGCAGCGTGATCTGCCTTGGTCTCCAGCGTAGCAACAGTTGCCTGCAGAGCCGAAACGGCGTTCTGCGTAGCGGTCTGTGCCGACTGCAGCGAAGAAATCGAAGACTGCATCGAAGCAATCTGCTCATTAATAGCCTTGATTTGGGTGTTCTCGATACCATCGATACGACCATTCAAGGCATTAATGTCGTCGTCGTAGTCCTTACAACCGACGAAACCCACCATAGCACCAATCAGTGCTACTGCGAGCAATTTCTTGAAAAGTTTTTTCATAAAATGTTAGTTAAAAAAATAAAAAAGTGAATAAAATTCTTCCTGTTTTTTCCCTGTTTTACAATAAATTACAAATTTCTCTCTTTCGTTTTGGTTTAAAATTTACACACTATACGGTACGTATAAGCATAGTACACGTGGTGCAAATATAAACATTAATCTTTGCATTGCAAAAATTTTTACATTTTTTTTCACATAAAAACGTTCTCAAAGCACGGTCTGCATGCTTTTTAGGCCGATATGGAAGTCCCAAGAGTCAACCCATAGAAAACGTATCAAACGGCCAATTCGAAGCCGCAAAATGGGGCAAACAGCACCCAAACAACGCAAAAAAAACGGCCAAATCGGCAGAGAAAAATGCGTAAATTGAGCGAAAATCGGCAAAAACTGCATTCATGATGCTGATTTTTGGGCTAAAAATATCCGCAGCGGCAACCAATCGGGTAAATGCAAATATATATACCTATATATATATTATATATTTCGCGCAGAAGGTCCGAAACAGCGCCAAGGAGGTAATTTCAGCGTATTTTCGGACGAGAATTTGGGCAATCGGGGACTAAAATAGGGGCTTAAAGCCGCATTTTCCGACAAAATAGGGGAATTAGCCACCCGCAGCACCCGGATTATTTATTGCGCTCGGCCACAAAACTGCACAAATGAATCAACGAGGTGCGATAGGGGGTATCGGGATACTCGGAGAGCATGCGAACTGCGCGCTCGATATAGCCCTGCATAACCAATTGCGCCTCCTGCAATGCACCCTCATCGAGTACAATGCGCTGAATCTCTTCAACTTGCGATTCATCCTCGTGACAACGACGAAGCTGATCGAGCAACGCATTGCGGCACGCATCATCGGCGCGATCGAGCAAAATCAGCAACGGGAGCGTGATTTTACCCTCGCGGAGGTCGTTCCCGCGCGGTTTACCCGTTTCGGCATTGGGAGTGTAATCGAGAATATCGTCCTGAATCTGGAACGCCATACCCAACGCCTCGCCAAAACGGCGCATGGTGGTCACCTTATCGCGCGTGGCACCTACGGCCAACGCTCCGGCCGAAGCACTCACGCCAAGCAATGTGGCGGTCTTTTTATATATAATATCAAGGTAGGTGTTGCGCGTCATATTCTGCTTCGATGCGCAATCTGCCTGCAAGAGTTCGCCCTCGCAAAGCGTTGCCATACGTCCACAAATGTGCGCCACGAGATCAAACTGACCACTCTCGAAGCCGATAGACATGTTGCGGGCAAGAATATAGTCACCTAACAATACCGCCTTGTGGGACTGCCAGATAGCATTTGCCGAAGGACGACCTCGACGCTCATCAGATTCGTCAATCACATCGTCATGAATGAGCGAGGCCGTATGGATCATCTCGACAAGCATCGCAGCCAACGAGACACGCGGGCTACCGGTTGCACCCGAAGTACGAGCGTTCATGGCCGCAGAGAGGGCTACAAGCATCGGACGAACGCCCTTGCCCCGCGACGAAAGAGCATGGCGCAACATATTATTCAACAAATCGCCCTCGGCCGTGAATTGACGTTCGAGAAAGGCTTCATAAGCATCCAACTCCTTTGTAACGGGCTGGCGAATAGCATCCAATGTGATCATAATCGAGTTTGCTTGTTGCGATGCAAAGATAGGGATTTTCTGCCACGAAACGCAATGTATGACGATTTTTTCGTACCTTTGAGGGATTTTAGACCTTCAACGATGATCAACCAACAAACATTTATCGGCCGTCATTTGCCTGCTGTAGTGGCAGCAGCTCTCTTTTTTGTGGTTTCTGCGCTCTATTTCGCTCCACAATTCGGAGGCGACAAACTCGCAGCTCACGACACCGTGCAATATGAAGGCATGGCCCAGGAAATCAAGCAAATGCGCGCCGACACAGGCGAAGATCCCCAATGGACGGGAGCAATGTTCGGCGGCATGCCTGCCTACTTGATTGATGTGAGCTACCCCTCACAACTTGTCGTACAAAGCATTGGACGCATCAAAAACCTATTGGGAACCCCTGCAGCCTTCCTCTTCTTTGCCATGTTGTCGCTATGGCTGATGCTTCGAATCCTCAAAATCGACCCCTGGCTATCGATCGTTCCGTCGCTTGCCTATGGCCTTTCGACCTATTTCCTACTCATTATCGGCGCAGGTCATGTGACCAAGATGTGGGCGATGGTTTGGGCCCCGCTGATGATGGGTGGAGCCTGGATGGCGCTACGCGGAAAAATGTGGTACGGCATAGCTCTTACTGCCGTAGCAGCATCGCTCGAAATCGGAGCCAATCATCCGCAAATCACCTACTACTTCCTGATAGCCATGGCTGCCTTCTGGATCAGCGAACTCTATTTTGCTTTGCGTGAAAAACACATAGGTGACTTTGTGCGTCGCACCGCCTGGTTAGCCATAGCAGGAGTCATCGCCGTACTATCAAACCTCGCACCGCTTTACTATACGATGCAACATACACCCGAGACAATTCGTGGTGGATCGGAATTGGCCATCTCGAACGAAACCTCGCAGCAAGGCCTTGATTTAGAATACGCTACGGCATGGAGCTATGGTAAAGCGGAAAGCTGGAACCTCTTGATTCCCGACTTTGCAGGACGAGATTCGGCGCATAGTTTTGCGACCGACGGCGAAGTGGCTGCCGTAGCCAACGAACTGGGACTGAACGGCCTGGCAGAACAACTGCCTACCTATTGGGGAGGCCAGCCCTATACCGCCGGCCCCACCTACCTCGGTGCCGCAGCAATCTTCCTCGCCGTTTTAGGATTGCTGCTGACCAACGGACGTAATCGTTGGTGGATCGTAGCCGTCATGCTCCTCATGCTTCTCTTGGCCTGGGGACGTAACTTGATGGTATTCACCGAGTTTTTCTTCAATTACCTGCCCGGATATAACAAATTCCGCACAGTCTCGATGACCCTTGTTGTCGTGCAATGGACTGTACCGCTACTCGGCGCGTTGGCTCTCGGGGAATTACTACGTACCGACCGCACGAAACAACTGACCATGAAGGCACTTGCCTTAGCTGCCGGTATAACCGGCGGACTCTGCCTAGCGATGATTCTCTTCGGAGGAGCCTTCTGCTCGTTTGGAAGCAGCGAGGCTACCGAGTTGATGACGGGTTACATGCGCGAAATCTTCACAGCCAACAATCTACAAAGCTACATCGACCGAGGTGTTGATATCGAATGGGGCGAGATGCTCGCCTCGGCTATGGTATCGGAGCGTATTTCAATGATGCAGGCCGACGCTTGGCGTTCGCTGGTCATGATTCTACTGGCAGCTACCGCCGTATGGCTCTTTGTACAACAGAAATTTAACCGCATGCACCTGACACTCGCGCTTGCGGCAGTCATGTTACTCGACTTAGTGCCGGTAGACCTACGTTTCCTCTCGCACGACGATTTTGTATCGGCTGCACGACGCAAAATGACAATGACGGCCGCAGACAAGGCCATCTTACAAGATCAAGATCCGGGTTACCGAGTGGTAAATCTCACGGTGAGCACCTTTAATGATGCATCAACCTCCTACTTCCACCGTTCTGTGGGCGGTTACCACGGTGCAAAACTTTCACGTTACCAGGATTTGATCGATCACTATCTCTCGAAGATGGATCATCGAATC
The DNA here is from genome assembly GCA_017547175.1 of Alistipes sp. Taxonomy (GTDB): domain Bacteria; phylum Bacteroidota; class Bacteroidia; order Bacteroidales; family Rikenellaceae; genus Alistipes. The sequence goes on from JAFYQI010000008.1 coordinate 352,001, forward strand.
CTCGACATGCTCAACACCCGCTATGCAATTGTTCGCGGAGAAGATGGCAAACCGGAGGCTCGCCTACGTTCCACAGCCTATGGCCCTGCCTGGTTTGTGACCGAAGTAGCCTATGCGCCTACCGCCAAGAGCGAGATCGAACTCCTCGGTCAAGTCGATCTACGCACGACAGCCGTCGTAGCCGGCAAAGATAGTTCTCTGATTACCACGCCAATAAGCGAAGTAGAGGAGAACCATATCACTTTAACCGATTACCGTCCGAACTACCTTCGCTATGAGTATACTGCTTTCAACGAATGCGTTGCCGTCTTCTCGGAAATCTACTACGATAAGGGATGGACTGCTTACATCGATGGCAAGGAGAGCCCAGCATTCAGAGCCGATTATGTATTGCGCGGTATGCAACTACCCGCCGGCGAACATGTTGTTGAGTGGCGATTCCGAGCTCCCAATTGGACTCTGATCTCTGCAATTACGGGACTTGCTTCACTCTTGATTCTACTCGGAGCAGCAGCGGCTCTATGGAGCGTAATCCGATGCCGCAAGGAGAAATAGACAAAGAGATTGCCGGGCAAATTTACCCGGCAATCTCTTTTTTTGCAGAAGATGTATCACTTGTATTTTTGGGGCTTGAGTCATTTGCAAGCCCTTGTAGAGATTCCAATTCGGAAAAAGACGAACTCCTCAATGCACAATTAATGACGATGCAGCCTTACTAAACGATTGCATTATTTAATAATGCGGTTCAAATACTCCATCCGCCGATAATCGGTCAAATCGACCTGTACGGGGACAACCGCTACGTAGCCGTTGGCCAAAGCCCACTCATCAGTATCCTCCGCTGTCGGCTCTTGATTTACAAATTCACCCGTAAGCCAAAAATAGGCGCGATGATGCGGATCTTCACGACGATAGAACTCTTCACGCCAATACCCCTTCGTCTGACGGCATACGCGGATACCCTTGATCTCCTCGGGACGAGCCACGGGGACATTGACATTCAGGCACAAAGGCAACTCGGGGGCTGATTCCAAAACTCCACGAACGATCTCCGTGCAATACTTCACCGCTGCCTCAAAATCGGCATCCAGATCGTGATCCGTTAGCGACAGACCGATTGAGGGACATCCGTAGAAGCTACCTTCAATGGCAGCGCCCATCGTACCCGAATAGAGCACATTAACCGCCGCATTTGAGCCGTGATTGATACCCGAGACCACCAAATCTACCTTACGATCAGTCAGCAGGTAGTCGAAGGCCATCTTGACACAATCGACCGGCGTACCCGAGAAGGAGTAGATCTCCACACCGGGCTCTTCGTGCTGTTTCTTCAAGAAGAGAGGCTTATACATCGTAATTGCCTGGCTCATGCCACTTTGCGTCACTTCAGGCGCAATGGCAATCACGCGACCAAAGGGACGCACCACCTCAATCGCAGCGCGCAAGCCCTTCGCCATATAGCCATCATCGTTTGTCACAAGTATCAGTCGTTCCTTATTCATTGCGTGTCAAATTATAGCGCAAAGATAACAAAAAAAATCTTCGTATGTCCACAAACAAACACCAACAACCAGCCCCAAAAACAATTTTTTGCGCTGATTATTTGCACTTTTTATAAAATAAATTTTGTTTTCCACTCGGCTTGCACTACCTTTGCAGTCCCCAAATGGGCGTAGATCAACCTCTTTCATTGGGCGGTGAGGGCAAAAAGCGACCAAAAGTCGCGGGATTACGGAGTGGATTTGGCTCCGCATGGTAGACCTCTCGCAGCGGGAATGTTGGATGCGAAATCATTAAAAAATTGTTGCAACAATGAACAAAGATGCAATCATCAAGCTCGTAAACGAGCAGATGTGGGCGAAGACGGATGCTGACGTGCCTTCGTTCAAGGCCGGTGACACGATCACCGTAACCTACAAAATCGTCGAGGGTAACAAGGAGCGTCTGCAGAGCTTCCGTGGTGTGGTAATCCAGATCAAGGGCTCGGGCAAGACCAAGATGTTCACCATCCGCAAGGTTTCGAACGGCGTGGGTGTTGAGCGTATCTTCCCCGTTTACTCGCCGCACATCGAGAAGATCGAGGTCAACAAGATCGGTGTTGTACGTCGCGCACGTATCTTCTACCTGCGTAAGCTCACCGGTAAGAAGGCCCGCATCAAGGAGGCTCGCAAGGTTTCGACGAAATAGTCAAACCCGCTACGGCCTACCAAAAGGCAGCAGGTTGTCCCACATGGGCAACCTGCTTTTTTTATGCCATTTAGTCGCATATTGGCACGACACGCCTGCCAAAAAAAGACAAAAATTCACCTCCTAGCGACAATCCGTCAGCCAAATCCTCACTGGCAAATCTTTTGCGGTACACACCCTACGTAGACAATTGCAAAAACGACTTAAACCAATCTAGTTATGAATATCAACACACTTACCATCAAGGCGCAGGAGGCGTTGCAGGGTGCCGTCTCCGTGGCACACGAATTTCGCCAGCAGGCCGTTGAGCCGCTCCACCTCGTGCGTGTGCTGACTCTCGACCAGAATTCACTCACAGGCTTCCTTTTAGGGCGCGTGGGTGTGAATCTGAAAAATTTATCCGATGAGGTACAACAGGCCCTGGAACATCTACCTAAAGTTGAAGGTGGCGAGCCCTATTTTGCTCCCGAACTGACACAGGTAATACAACGTGCAGTTGATTTCACAAAGCCTTTCGGCGATAAATATGCCTCGGTTGAACATCTGCTGTTAGCGCTTGTTGCCGAGCGTGGTACAGCCGCCAACATCCTAAAACGACAAGGGGCTACCGAGCAGGAGTTAATCGAAGCCATCCGCACCTTCCGCAAAGGAGCTACGGTCGATTCGCAGACCGCTTCGCAGGAGTGGGATGCTCTGGGAAAGTATGCCATCAATCTCAACGAGCAGGCCCGTCAGGGTAAGCTCGACCCCGTAATCGGCCGCGATGAGGAGATTCGTCGCGTGTTGCAGATCCTCTCGCGCCGTACGAAGAATAATCCGATTCTGGTCGGTGAGGCCGGTGTGGGTAAAACCGCCATTGCCGAGGGCATTGCCCGTCGCATCATTGATGGCGATGTACCCGAAAACATCCGCACGAAGTCGATCTTCTCGCTCGATATGGGTGCGCTGATTGCCGGTGCAAAGTACCAGGGCGAATTTGAGGAGCGTCTGAAGGCGGTGGTGCAGGAGGTGATTGCCTCCGAGGGGGAGATTCTGCTCTTTATCGACGAGATCCATACGCTGGTTGGCGCGGGCAAATCATCGGGTGCGATGGATGCTGCCAACATTTTGAAGCCGGCCCTGGCGCGTGGCGATCTGCGTACGATTGGTGCCACGACCCTCGACGAGTTCCAAAAATACTTCGAGCAGGACAAGGCCCTCGAGCGCCGTTTCCAAAAAGTGATGGTCGAGGAGCCCTCAGTGGAGGATGCCGTCTCGATTCTGCGCGGATTGAAGGAGCGTTACGAAAACCACCACCGCGTCCGCATCAAGGACGAAGCGATTGTGGCGGCCGTGGAGCTCTCGACCCGCTACATCACCTCGCGCTTTTTGCCCGACAAAGCAATCGACTTGGTCGATGAGGCCGCTTCGCGCCTGCGCCTGGAGATGAACTCCGTACCCGAGGAGATCGATACGCTCGACCGTCGTATGCGTCAACTTGAGATTGAGCGTGAGGCAATTCGTCGCGAGAAAGATGAGGCTCGAATCGCCTTATTAACCCAAGAGATCGATGAACTGAAAGCTCGCGTCGGCGCCATGCGTGCCAAGTGGCAACACCAGCGCGACCTGCTGCAACAGATTCAGTCCCAGAAGGAGCAAATCGAGCAGTTTAAGGTCGAGGCCGAGCAGGCCGAGCGACAGAGCGACTTTGGTCGTGTGGCCGAGATTCGCTACGGCAAGATAGTCGCAGCCGAGCAGCAGATTGCCTCGCTCGAGCAGCAGTACCAGGAGGCTTCGGCAGGCGAGTCGATGATCAAGGAGGAGGTCTCGGCCGAGGATGTTGCCGAGGTGGTGTCGCGCTGGACGGGGATTCCCGTTAGTCGCATGCTCGCCTCGGAGCGTGAGAAGTTGCTCTACATGGAACGTGAACTTCACAACCGTGTCGTGGGTCAAGAGGAGGCCATTCGCGCCATCTCGGATGCCGTGCGCCGTTCGCGTGCCGGATTGAGCGATCCGCGCAAACCGATCGGTTCGTTCATCTTCCTCGGTACAACGGGAGTTGGCAAAACGGAGTTGGCGAAGGCGTTGGCCGAGTTCCTCTTCAACGACGACCAGATGATAACCCGCATCGACATGTCGGAGTACCAGGAGCGTCACGCCGTTTCGCGACTGGTAGGTGCGCCTCCGGGCTATGTAGGCTACGATGAGGGCGGCCAGCTGACCGAGGCGGTGCGCCGTAAACCCTACTCGGTAGTCCTCCTGGATGAGATCGAGAAAGCCCATCCCGATGTCTTCAACATCCTCCTGCAGGTCTTGGACGATGGCCGTCTGACAGATAACAAGGGGCGCACGGTCGACTTCCGCAATACGATCATCATCATGACCTCAAACATGGGTTCGCACCTGATTCAGGAGCGTCTGGCGACCGATTACAACGGTGAGAAGATCGACCCCGCACTGCTCGATAAGACGCGCGAGGAGGTGATCGAACTTCTCAAACAGCAACTCAAGCCCGAATTTCTGAACCGTGTAGATGAGATTGTCCTCTTCGAGCCCCTCTCGAAGGCCGACATCCGCGAGATCGTCGATCTGCAACTGTGTGGCGTACAGCGTCTTTTGGCACAGAACGGCATCATACTAGAGTACACCGAGGCGGCTCGCAACCGCATCGCCGAGTTGGGTTACGATCCGCTCTTTGGTGCACGCCCCGTGAAGCGTACGATCCAACGCGAGGTGGTCAATGCCCTCTCGAAACGGATCTTGGCCGGCGAGGTGGAACGCTCGCGACCGATCTCAATCGATGTCGAGGCAGGGGCGCTGATTTTCAAGAATTAACCATCAAAAAAGGACTTTGACAAAGTGGTCAAAGTCCTTTTTTTGCAATCAGCCATGCTAGGCGGTTGTATAGGTTCAAGAGTGGTTGTCGCCAACGAATAGGCAGTCGATTCAATACCTGCACCTTGCGCAACGTCCGACGATAGGTCTTCGTAAAGTGGAAGGTTTCGATCGCCCGCCGTGCTGCCTCCGTATCGCCCTTGGCACAAAGAATCAGAGCTTTGCCGAGGGCAGCACGCGCCACAAATTCGCGCTCATCAAGCGGAGCAGTCGGATCGTAGAGCTTTTCAAACGAAAATTCGGTCTTCTCGGGGGTATAGATCGAAGCGGAACGGTTCGAGGCCTCTTTCAGGTAGCGCACCAACGGCTTGGGCGAGAAACAAATACGGTATTTTCGAGCCAGCTTAATCCACATGTAGAGGTCACCGGCAATCTTCATTCCTACGGGGAAGCCACCGATCTCGGCGAAGATACGACGCGGCATGGCGCTTGCCGAAGGGATAGCGATATAACGGTGTGCCGAATCTCGGAAAAAATGCTCCACTACACCCCGCTCTTCGGGACACGGAGCACGAAACAGTCCCTCTTTCGAGACCACCTGAAACGAGGTGCAATAGAGACCGCAATCGGGGTATTCGTTAATCAGGTTGTTGATCTCCTCCAAGAAACCCTCCTCCCATTGATCATCGGCATCCACGAGGGCGACAAATTCGCCACGTGCTTCGCTGATCGCACGGTTGCGGGCGGCACATTCGCCCCCATTGGGTTGGTCAATCAGGCGAATCAGGGGCGAGGAGATGGCACGCACCACCTCGGCTGAACGATCGGTTGAGCCATCGTTTACCACGACAATCTCCAAAGGTTGAAGGCTCTGCGCCAAAACCGATCGAATGGTTGCTTCGATTTCGCGCTCCTTGTTATAGAGGGGAATGATGACCGAAAAACTATTTTTCATAGCTCGATTTTTGGGGTAAAAGTTGATCAAAACCCTGCTGCAGGGTGCGGCATACGGCATCGAAATCGGCAATCTCCGCACTGTCGTGCAGGCAGAGCAGGCGTTGTGCTCCCGTAGCAATTTGTCGGGCGATAGTCGCTACCGATTCGTCAGTCAGGGTCAGCATACGCGCATCTGCCATCGAGCGGGGTACGAACTCACCTCGACACAACACATCATAACGGATCAGCCAATGCGAGAGGTCGCTCGTTGAGCGAAAACGGTGCGAGGAGGTCTCCTTTAGGCGATCACTCCACAGCTTCCAGGCACGGCGAAAATCGGCCTTGCGGTAGGGCAGCATCTGATGCGAATCGTAGAAGGCAGGAAAGAAACTCCACGGCAGAAGTGAGAGCGTTTTCAAGAGATTACCCACTCCATAACAAGGGGCAAACCATTTGCGCCAATGGCGATTCAGCGCCTTGCGCGAATGGAGGGCATTGATCAGCTCCAGGTTATTCAAAATTGTGGGTGCAACCGACGAGGGGCGCACCACACTCAGGCGGGCCATGTCGCAGGGGAGACCCTCGCGGAAGAAATCCTCGGGCACGACGGGGCGCGTCAGGAAGGTGTCGTCGTTGAGCAGCACAAAGTGCTCGGCCAGATCGTCGATGCGCCACAGATTCAGCTCCAGGACATTCGAGTTGAAGGTCGGGAGCCACTCCTTGGGGATGTAATCCGTATGGCGGACGATGTGGAGCTTCGGGTGTGCGGTCTCGAGCCAAGCGGGCAGGTGGCCCCAAGTGATGAGGTGCACCTTGCGTACCCAGGGGGCAAAACGCTCCACGGCACGAAACCAATAGCGCAACGTGCCCCAATCGCGGTAGCGAATGGCGGAACCGTCCATGCCGGCCTCAATACGGTATTTTCGAAACTCCTCCTGCCAGGCAGGATCTGCTCCGTCGACCCAGGGGATGACAAAATCAATTTCGTGCATAGGTTATTGTACCAATAAGTTACACCCTCTAATTTCACTATGGTCGATGCGGCCCTCCACCTCAAAGGATCCGTCTGCATGCAGACGGGCCACATCCTCGGTCTGGAGGAAGGCGCAAGAATAATAGTTGGCCAGGTCAATGATGTTCAGTCCTCCACGTCCGGCTTCAAAGCGCACATCGAGCGGGTCATTGACATCACGCACCGCTACGCGCATCCACGGAGGGCAATAGAAGCGATTCGCCCCCTTCGAGTAGGCTTGCGACGTAAGCTCGGCCATGCCGTACTCGGAGTGAATCTGCTCCACGCCGAAACCCTCGCATAGAATCTTGTGAAAGGCCTCCTTCGGCAACTCCTCGCGGTGGCCCTTCATGCCTCCCGTCTCCATAACGATCGTATTTTGCAGTTGCGGAGCGTAACGTTCTGCCAAATCCCACAACGCGTAGCTCACGCCCAGCAGAATTTTCGGCTTGGGGTCAGCCGCCATGTCGGCAATCAGTTGTTCGTATTGGTCAAGGTAGAAGCCGCCCGATCCACACGTTTCGATCAACCGATCAACCATGTAGATCAGCGACGAACCTTTGCGTTGCAAATAATTCGGCAACAAGCCATAGATGCTCCACTGCTGCTCCGCGCCGTAGAAGAGTCGGAACGCCTCGCTGAAGGCGCGCTCATAGAGTGCGAGTGAGGCCATCGGGTGGCGCGAGGGGGTCATGCCCGTCGTGGCACTCGAGGTAAAGACCATCTCGGGCGTCTGCTCGCCGCAATAGACGTCACGCTGCTTGAAGAGTCGAATCGGCAGGAAGGGAATCTGCTTGAGTCGTTGCACCGCGCTTGGATCGATCTCCATCAGCGTCAGGTATTCACGGTAGGGTGCACACTGCTCGGCCTGCCGACGAAACACCGACAAGCAGAGCTGTTCGAACGCTGCGTGGTCACGGATCGAAAAGACTTGATTCAACTCGTTCATAATACAAATATACGAAAAAAGTAGTTAAAATATCAGAGTGGTAACAAAATATAAATTTCTCGCTTGATTACCATCAGCCTTGGAGCGAGTGGGAAGGATAGCTGCAAAAGATGATTAATTCAGGAAAAATTGACCGATTTATAACATTTTTTAACACATTGATTATCTGTAATTTACCCCCCCCCTCGATAAAATATTTGATTAAAAACGCTATGTTTTTATTATTATTTTTATATTTTTGTGCCGTAAATGGTATTTTCTATTCCTTTACAAGGAACACGATACGTGCTTTTTTGAAGAACTACGAACGAAAAACTAAAAATATTATAATGAAGAATCAATACACGGCTCCCGAAATGGAGGTGCTCGACCTGACCGTTGAGCAGGGTTTTGCCAACTCGCTGCCCGATGCAGGAGACTTTGAGGGTACCACTCCCGAGACCGGTAATTAATTCATCCCAAACATTGCACAGATGAAGAAGAGCTATTTGAGCCCCGAGATCGAGTGGGTTGAGGTAATCGTCGAGCTGGGTTTTGCCGGCTCGGGTAACTCAACCGAGGATTGGAACGAGGACGATGATCCCATCGAAATCGGTTAAAAAAACGCCTATCATTTCACCATCTATCCATGCGATTTATGAAAAGAGTTCTCTTGTGGATCATCGGTATAGCCGTTACTTTCACCTCCTGCTCACGTGAGGAGGTGACGGCCGATCTATTGCCGCACACCGATGATTTCACGGCATCTATTTCCGTAGAAAGCCGTACCGAATTGCAGGATAACACGAAGATTTTGTGGGAGGAGGATGACCTGGTTTCGATTTTCGCAGTTACAATGCACAACCGCCAATACCGTGTAAAATCACTTTCGGAGAATCGTCGTTCGGCTACGTTTACCAAAACGGGCGTCTATTCGGGTAGCGGTGACAACGCGCCAGCTGCCAAAGTGGCACTCTTCCCGTACCACGTCGATGCGCGACTGAACGATCTGAAAATCACCACCTATACACCCAGCGAGCAGCCTTATGCAAGTGGTAAGTATGGGTTGGACTACTCGCTGATGGCTGCACAAACCACAGGTAGCAGCTTCTCGTTCAAGAATACCGGTGCGCTGATGCGTTTCAACGTTGCCAAAGATGAGGGAGTGCCTGAGCCCTACACGTTGCAAAGCATCCGCATTGAATCGAAGACGCTTGCCTTGGCCGGCAAGGTCACCATCGACCTTTCGACCGACAACAAGGCGATTGTGGCAGAGGACGGACCGAAGATGATCACCCTGACGGGTATCAACACGAAGATCACGACCGAGGCGCAATCCTTCTATGTGGCGTTGCCCGCTGTGACCTTCCCCGCCAACGACTTGACCTTCACCTTCGTTTTTGACGAGATGACCAAAGTCATTCCATATGCGGCTTCGCTTACCGCAAGGCAAAACAGCATCAAATCGATCATTTACAACATCTCCTCGGAGGAGTTCACCGGTGAAACGCCTGGATTTGACACAGAGGAGTAAACTGCAAGAGGAACAAACAAACAAACTAATAAATAAACAATCAACCAATTATTCACAACTAAATCTACATCATTATGAAAAAACTCTTATGGTCGGTAGCAGCTGCTACCCTCCTGTTCGCCTCTTGTGCGACCGATGATGCTGAGGTGGTAACCATCCCTGCATCGGACGATTTCACAGCGACGATCAATGCCGACAGCCGTACCGTATTGGATGGCACCGCTGTTCTTTGGGAAGCTGATGATGCTTTGACGATCTTCACGAAGACGGCTCACAACCGTAAGTACACGGTGAAGAGCGGCGCCAACACGCGTTCGGCAACCTTCGGCTATGTGGGCTATACAGGCTCGGATGCCACGAAGATCGCGTCGAACTACGCCATCTATCCCTACGACGCTACGGCAACGATCAGCCGCGATGAAATAATCTCGACGACGACCGCCAGCGAGCAGCGCTACGATGCTACGAAGGTTGATTTGGCTCACTCGATCATGGTAGCCAAGTCGGATGACAACACGCTCTCGTTCAAGAACGCAGGTGCGCTGTTGCGTTTCGCCGTTTCGAAGGAGGATCTGCCCGAGGCATACACGCTGAAGACGATTACGCTTGTTTCGGCCAACAATGCGCTTGCCGGTGCTGCTACGATCGACCTCGCAGACGACCACAAGTTGGTAGTGGCCGAGGACGGTAGCAAGACGATCTCGCTCACGGAGATCAACGCCGAGATCACGACCGAGGCCAAGTTCTTCCACATCGCTCTGCCTGCACTGGACTTCGTAGCTGATGATCTGGCCGTCACCTTCACCTTTGAGGATGGCACGAAGACCTTTACGCTCCCCGCATTTGAGCTGACGCAAAACACCATCAAGACGATCAACTACCAGATCAAGGCCGACGACTTCAACGGTTCGACGGGTGAGGGTCTGAGCGTACAGGTTAGCACTCCCAAGGCTCTGCAGGAGGCTGTAGTTAATCCCGAAGTGAGTACGGTCGTTCTGGCAGCTGACATCGAGTTGACCGAGCCCCTTTCATTCGGTGCTCCCCTTACGCGTGCCGCAACGGCCAACGAGGGTCGCGAATTTACCCTCGATCTGAATGGCTACACGATTAGCCAGACCAAGGCCCAGACGGCACACTATGCAATGATCGAGAACTATGGTAACTTGACGATCACCGATAACAAGGGCGAGGGTAAGATCTCGTACACGGATTCGGGTAATGGTGGCAATTACGTTTCCAATACGATCTCGAACTACGGTACGCTGACGATCCAGGGCGGTATGATTGAGAACATGAGCTCGGAGACGGTAGCTTACAACGGCTATCCCTACGCGATCGACAACAACTCGACCACGAGTACAGCAACGTTGACGGTAGCAGGTGGTACAATCCACTGCGAGAACTACTGCGGTATCCGCCTCTTTGCCAACAGCACGACCAATACCACGAATGTCAACATTACGGCCGGTGAGGTTGTAGGTGGTATCGAGTTCCAGAAGCCGAACAGCTCCAAAATGCTCGGTAACCTCTCGATCTCAGGTGGTAAGGTATCGAACAAGGGCACGAAGAACACGATTTTCATCTTTGGTGCAGGTGGCGATGCTAGCGGCATGACGATTGCCGTTACCGGCGGTGAGTTTGCAGGCCAGTTCACGATGAGCGGCAGTTTCCCCATCGGCGACAACTTCAACAGCAAATTTATCTCGGGTGGCGTATTTAAGTTCGATCCGTCGGCCTTTGTAGCCGAGAACTATCGCGCCAAGGAGGTTGGTGATGTTTGGCAGATTGTTAATGCCTACGAACTGACCGACGAAGCAGACCTTTTCTGGCTGGCCAAAGAAGTGAATGTCAATGGAAACGATTTCTCGGGCAAGACCTTCAAACTGATGAACGATGTTGCACTGACAAAGGAGTGGGAACCGATCGGATTAGGCTCTGACAACTATACAAAGACGCTCAAAGCAGATTTCGATGGTAACAAGAAGACGATTTCGAATATGATCGTAAATGGCACAGATCATGTGGGTTTCTTTGGTGCTAAAGTCAAGGGTAATGTTACGGATCTTTACATCGACAAAGCATCGATTAGCGGCACCCATTATGCAGGAGGTATTGTGGGTTGGATGCACAATGTAGCAGAGGTAGGTCACAACGCAGTACTCAATGTACAGGGCTGTAAGGTGACCAACTCGACCATCACGCTCGATACGGACAATGCACCGGACAACGGAGATAAGATCGGTGGTATCGCCGGTTTTGTTTACCTCGGCACCGTAAAGTCGTGTGAGGTGGCTAATACGACGATCAAGGGCTATCGCGACTGCGGAGGTATTGTAGGTTACACCTCGGATTATGCCGCTGGGAATTACTATGCAGTTGTAGAAAACAATGTAGTAGGCGCTAACGTAAAGCTTATCGTGGATAATGATGTCAACTACAAGAACTACTCAAAGCAGAGCGATTACGACTTCGACCACATCATTGGTGAGGCCTGTGCGCTGACGCAGGTATCTGGTAACACCGGTACGGTTACGATTGACTGGGGGCAGATTTCAGCCGAGTAATCACTCCCTACTCAATAACAGATCACCGCTCCGCATGTCGGGGCGGTGATTTTTTTATAATATCAGCGGTGTGTGCGTGCAATACCTCTATATCTATCCTACCATTCAGTCTATCGGCTACCGTGCATTCTACGACTGCCGCAAATTCGAGGGATTACGACCGCACCAATAGATATGGCCGCAACTTCTACTATGAGCAGTAGTTGTTCGATAACAAACCAAGAGAGAGCCTGACCCCGTGTCAGGCTCTTTTTTGTGGCGGTGGTGGCATTTATGTTGGGCCGAGTAGTGACAAGAGGAAGAGGCTTGATCATGCGAGGTTGCGTGCTTCGCTTGGTATTCGAGAATAAATTACTAAATTTGCATAAAACCAATTGATATGAAACGACTACTTCCCCTATTACTCATGGTGGTAAGCGCCTGCTCAACAGAGCCTGCCGTCGATCTGAAACTAAAATACGAACGAGAAGCCGAGCTATGGGTCGAGGCTCTGCCGATCGGAAACGGTCGTCTGGGCGCGATGGTCTATGGCGGTGTACAGCACGAGGAGCTGCAACTCAACGAGGAGACGGTTTGGGGAGGTTCTCCTCACAACAACGTCAACCCCTATAACGAAGCCGGTCTGGACTCGATTCGCCAACTACTCTTCGCGGGCGAGAATCTCAAAGCGCAGGAGCTGTGTGGTCGCTATATCAGTGCCAAGGGGATCAACGGCATGCCCTACCAGACGGTGGGTTCGTTGCACCTTGACTTCCCCTTCGAGGGCGAGGTAACGGACTACTACCGCGAACTAGACATCGACCGTGCGGTGACAACAACTCGCTTTACGGTAGATGGCGTCAGCTACAAGCGTGAGGCCTTCTCGTCGTTTGAAGACGATCTAATTATCCTTCGCCTGACAGCCTCGAAGAAAGGGGCTCTATCGTTCGACGCCCGCTACACAACGCCCTACACCGACTTTGTGGAACGAGCAGCCGAAGGCGATCTGCTTCGCCTGGATGGCAAGGCCGATGACCACGAAACGATCGAGGGTAAAGTACGCTTTACGGCTCTGACAAAGATTGTCCCCGAGGGCGGTACGCTTACTGCTGTCGCGGACACATTGCTACGCATTGAGGGGGCTGATCGTGTGACTCTTTATATCTCGATGGGCACGAATTTCGTCAATTACAAGGATGTTTCGGGAGATAGCTATACCGCAGCTCTGAGGCCCCTCGCAAAGCTCCCGAAACGCTACGACCGTGCCCGCGAGACCCATACGGCACGTTACCGCGAGCAGTTCCGTCGCGTGAAACTCGACTTGGGCACGAATGCCCAGGCCGCAAAGACAACCGATGTGCGCGTCGAAGAGTTTGCTACGAACTTCGACCCGCAGCTGGCTACGCTCTACTTCCAATTTGGCCGCTACCTGTTGATCTCCTCATCGCAACCCGGTGGTCAGGCAGCCAACCTGCAAGGCATCTGGAACTACCGTCGTCGTGCACCGTGGGATGGTAAATATACGGCCAATATCAACCTCGAGATGAACTATTGGCCGGCCGAGATTACCGCTTTGGAGGAGTGCCATGAGCCAATGATCCGTCTGGTGAAGGAGGTTGCCGAAGAGCAAGGTCGCGCCGCCGCGGCGATGTACAATGCACGTGGCTGGACCATGCACCACAACACCGATATTTGGCGCTCAACGGGTGCTGTCGATGGCCCGACCTACGGCATTTGGCCCACCTGCAACGCCTGGTTGTGCCAGGATTTGTGGGATAAGTACCAGATCTCGGGCGATCGCGACTTCCTCGCCGAGATCTACCCCTTGATGAAGAGTGCCGCCCAATTCTATTTCGATTTCCTGGTGACCGACCCCACGACGGGCTACAAAGTGGTGGCCCCCTCGTTCTCTCCCGAGAATCGCCCCAATGTGGCGGGTAAGCGCACCTTCTCGGTGGTGATGGGTACGACGATGGACAACCAGCTGGTGAGTGATCTGATGCACAACACCGCCTTTGCGGCGCGTGAGTTGGGCGAGGAGCAGCCCTTTATTGATTCGCTGGAGGCAGTTGCCGCCTCGCTTCCCCCGATGCAGGTGGGCTGTCACGGCCAGCTGCAGGAGTGGCTGGAGGATTGGGATAACCCAAGCGACCACCACCGCCATATCTCGCACTTGTGGGGTCTATTCCCGGGTCGTCAGATCACGCTCCATACGCCTCGCTTGATGGCTGCTGCACGTCAGACCCTCGAACATCGTGGCGATCCCTCGACGGGTTGGTCAATGGGCTGGAAGGTCTGCTGTTGGGCCCGTCTGCTGGATGGCAACCGTGCCTACAAGCTCATCACCGATCAGATTAAACCCACGACAGCCGAGTCGGGTCAGGATGGTGGCACCTACCCCAATCTGTTCGATGCGCATCCGCCCTTCCAGATCGATGGAAACTTCGGTTGTGCGGCCGGTATTGCCGAAATGTTCGTGCAGAGCCACTCGGGTGCAGTGCATCTGTTGCCCGCCCTGCCCGATGTATGGCGCGAGGGCTCGATCGAGGGTATCCGCTGCCGTGGCGGTTTCGTAATCGAAAAGATGGCTTGGAAGGAGGGTAAGTTGTGCGAGGTGACGATCCGTTCGACCCTGGGTGGAATCTTGCGCCTGCGTACTGCAACGCCCATCACGGGCGAGACGTTGGCCGAGGCTACAGCTCCGACCGACAACCCGCTCTTGCAACTGCAGCCGATCCTTGAGCCGAAGATTTCGGCCGAGGCCCCTGCACCGACCGTCACCCTGCCGACCTATTATGAGTATGATGCGATGACGCGTGCCGGTAAGAGCTATACGTTCTGTGCTCAATAACAACATCGCGAGAATGAACGAACAAGCGCCCGATGTAAGTTTTCACATCGGGCGCTTGTTGATGCTTGGATCATCCCAACCCTACAACAAAGGGGAGAAGAGGCGCATGATCGACTCGGCAAATCGTCTGATGCGCGAGCGATTAAACCATTCCGAGTGTGTTAGGCGATGACACCGTTCCAAATCAGCCTCGTAGTGCTGCGACAGACGCTCTACCAACTCCCGATCATAGGCAAAAGCATTGATCTCAAAATTGTGTTCGAAACTGCGGAAATCCATATTCGCCGAACCAAAAAGAGCCAACGATTCATCCACGAGCAATAACTTCGAGTGCAGAAATCCGGCCATGTAGAAAAAGACCTTAACACCGGCTCGCATCATATCGTCGATATAGGAATGGATGGCCAGATCGACCCATCGCGAATCGGAACGCAACGGCAGCATCAACCGCACATCAACCCCGGCTAAAGCGGCCGTTTGCAAAGCGTTATTCAACGCTTCGGAGGGGAGGAAATAGGGCGTTTCGATCCAAATGCGATGTCTGGCACGCATGACCGCCATGCAGGTCGCTTGCAACAACACACGCCACTTACCAAAAGGTCCACCTGAAAGGATCTGCAACGTATTCTCACCCAATGTCGGCAATTCGGGATAATAACACTTATCCTCTACCAAGCGGCGTGTCGTAGCATACCAATCTCCCAAAAATGCCGCCTGCAATCCGGCTACACCGCCACCCTCCAGACGAAAATGGGTATCACGCCAGGGCCCAAGCTCCGAGCCATAGAGGTAACGATCGGCGATGTTCATACCCCCGATGTACCCCACTCTGCCATCGATAACAACCACTTTTCGGTGGTTGCGATAATTGACCTTGCTCGCAAAACGGGGAAACTGCACATGAAGGAATGGCGAGACCTCACCACCCAGAGCCTGCAACCGATCGAAAAAGTTTTTACGCACACCTCGCGAACCCACGTCATCATAGAGCAAGCGCACCTCGACACCGGCGCGAGCTCGCTCCTCAAGAGCCTCTCGCAACATATTACCGGCACGATCATCCTCGATGATATAATACTGCACATGGATATGCTTCTTAGCTGCCCGAATATCGCGCAGAAGCGACTCCATCTTCTGCATTCCCGAGACGAACATCTCATATTGCGTACCATAGAGTGGAACAGCCGAACTATTATAGGCCAACAGATGGTATAACGGGAGGAATCGCCCCGAAACTTGGGGTGGTTCCTCACTGCAATACTCTTCGAGGTAGTTATTCACCTGCTTACGAACACGGCGCGAAATATAACGCCGTTTCGAAAGGTCCTGTCCGAAAAAGAAATAACAAAGAAGCCCCACTACCGGAGCCAATAGTAGCACGATCAGCCACGGCAAACTCTTGAGCGGGTTGCGATTTTCGGAGATGATTACCACGACCACGCCGACGATCGAGAGGAAATAGATCGTCGCCAGAAGGTATAACAACCAATCGGGCATTCGATAGCGGACAGACTACTCGGCTACAGCAGGTGTAGTCGGAAATTGAATCGTGTAGAGCAGATGCTCCAAGCCATGGAGCAGATTACGCTTATGGGGAGGCAACTTCGGAGCATATACATAGCAGTCATAGGTGAAGAGGTACCCCGTAGCGGTATCAATGGTCGTATAGCTCACAAAAGGACCACCCATAAAATCGCCCTCTACGTCCCAGAAGCCTCGTAATTCGACCCACAAACGACCGTCGAGACGGAAGGTGCGCATCTCAGGGTCAAAGACGGGAGAGGTGATCATATAGGATCCATCCGAGGGACCGGGGATCCGCTTCACGAAGCGGTTACGAGCCTCTACCAACGCCTTGATAGTAAGCTCTTCGTCACTCTTATAGGGATATGCATATACCACAAAACCCTGACTGGCCTCGGGATACTCATAACGAGCCCACACAAAATCGTTGGCATGAGCAGCCAACATATACCCCTTCGGCACATGCATCGTAACACCAAAAGATTCCTTGATTGCCTGCTCGATACCTGGCATACCAAACTTTTTGGCATATGCAATCGCACGATCACGTTCAGCCATTTTCAGTACTTGAACCATCTTATCGCCGTGTGCAGCCAGATAATCGACAAGCGAACGTTCGGTCGGGCCTTGCAACGTAAGGACAATCTGGGGTGATGCCGTCACATCATACGCTACACCGACAGCCGCCTCGCTGAGGGTCGGATCAACCAATACTTTCAGAATATTGCGATGTTCGGCCACGATATTCTTAAATCCGTCGGGGGTCGTTCGCAAGACATCAAATTCTGGCTCTTGCTGGGGCAAATAGGGAATCGGTGCAGCCATCAGTGCTCGCAGCGAATCGCCCACCTCACCCTGCCACAACGGCTGTGCAGCAGCAATTATCAACTCATAAGGACGCCCTTGCGAAGCCTTTCGATTGCTCTCGGAAAGCGTATGAAAAGCCTTGCAGCCCGAAAGGGTGACCAAGAGGGAAAACAGAAGTAAAATCGACCAAATTTTTCTCATGACGGATTTAAATTTTCATTCATGGTTACAGATTGCCATTCCGAACAAAAATAGCATTTTTTTTTCGATTCTGCAAATGACTCACGCACACTATCACAGCCCTGCAACCAGGAATCTTACAAAAAGATTGGATATTGGCCTTTTTTATGCTATATTTGTACCATTATGCGACTTAAGCCTCCCAAAATATTACGCCGATTGATGCCCGACCTGATTTGGGAGATCGAAGACAAAGAGGGGATCTTCCTCACCTTCGACGACGGGCCCACCCCCGGCGTCACCGAGTGGGTACTTTCGATGCTTGACAAGTACAATGCCAAAGCCACCTTCTTTGTGCTGGGCAAAAACGTTGAGATGTACCCCGATCTTTATCAGAAGATTCTCGACGCAGGCCATAAGGTGGGCAACCATACCTACTCGCACCAAAAAGGGTGGAAGATGAGCCTCGAGCGCTATACCGAGGATATCGACTTTGCCAACGATTTGGTACATAGCGATCTTTTTCGACCGCCCTACGCACAAATCAAACCAACGCAAGCCCGTTTTCTTGCCCAACGCTACAAATTGGTCATGTGGGATGTCGTGTCGCGCGACTACAACCGCCATCTTTCACCCAAGGGTTGTTTGCGCAATGTAATCAAATACCTCGACCCGGGTACCATCATCGTGTTTCACGATAGCGAAAAGGCCTTCCGCAATATGCGTTATGCCTTGCCCCGCACCTTGGAGGCAATCCACGAAAAGGGGCTAAAGTGCAAAGCCATTGAGTTGTAAAATTCGCATCGTATGAAATACCTACGCTATCTGTTGTTGCTGTACGTTGTGGGTGCGCTTGCCGCCTGCTCACCCGACGATGATCCTACGGTGGAGCCGACGCCCGATACACCTACGCCCGAAACGCCCTTCATGCTACAAGGTAAGTCGATCGCCATTCTTGGCGACTCCTACTCGACGTACGGCGGGTGGATTCCCGATGGTTATCTCACCTGGTACGGCATCGACGGAGTGGACGGGAAAAACTCGTCGAAAAACGATGTTGGCTCGGTAGCAGATACCTGGTGGCATCAACTGATGACCAAATACGACTGCACACTGTTGATCAACAGCAGTTACAGCGGATCCTCCATCTGCTATACCGGTTACAAAACCGACAGCAACCCGACGGGCGACGAGCGTAAGACGGCCTTTATTACCCGCATGAAGAGCGACCTCGCGGCCTCACGCATTAAGCCCGAGGTGATTCTGATTCTGGGTGGCACGAATGACCACTATGCCGGAGCTCCGAGTGGCGAGATTCGGTATGCCGATTGGACGGAGGAGCAGCTGAAGTGCTTCTTCCCGGCCTTTGCCTACATGCTCGATTACCTGATCAAGGAGCATCCCACGGCCCGCATCATCAACATTCAGAACGACTGCTTCTCGACCGAGGAGCAACAGTCCATCGCAACCATCACGGCACACTATCAGGTGCAGAACATTGTGCTGAAGAACATCAAGGGATCGGCCAATCTGCAAGGTGGCCACCCGACCAAAGCCACCATGGCTCGCATTGCCGAGCAGGTAGATCAGGCAATTCATGAATAAATTACAGATTTTTAGCGCAAAAAAGATTTTTTTACTATCTTTGCACCCGCGAAAATTACAAACATAAACACATAACACTATGCAAATTACAGCTGCTGATATTAAGATCGGTATGTGCATCGAGATGGACGGCAAGACCTTCCTTGTAGTCGATTTCCAGCACTGCAAGCCCGGCAAGGGCCCCGCTTTCGTTCGTTCGAAGCTCAAGAACCTGGAGAATGGTCGCGTTCTGGAGAACACCTTCTCGTCGGTAGGTATCAAGATCGAGCAGGTGCGCGTAGAGCGTCGCCCCTACCAGTTCACCTACGAGGATGACCTGGGTGCTCACTTCATGCACACGGAGACTTTCGAGGAGATCAACATCGAGAAGTCGCTCATCAACAACTACGACCTGATGGCTGACGGCCAGGTAGTCGAGGTGATGTTCCACACCGAGAAGGAGCAGGTTCTTTCGGCCGAGCTTCCCCCGATCGTAGATATGGAGGTTACCTACACCGAGCCGGGTATCAAGGGTGATACGGCTTCGACCAACTCGCTCAAGCCCGCCGTGGTTAACACGGGTGCTACGGTTAAGGTTCCCCTGTTCATCAACACAGGTGACAAGATCCGCGTAGATACGCGCACGCGCGAGTACTACGAGCGTATTAAGTAAGTCAACGCTTACGCAAACAAAAAAGCTCCTGCCTAAGGCGGGAGCTTTTTTGTTTATCAGGTAGTGTGGGATTTATCCCTGTCGTGTCAGTTCATTAAAGCAGTGGCGGCAGATGGGCTCGTAGCTGTCGTGAGCACCCAACATCACCTGCTTCTGCTCAGCCGTCAAGCGGTGCGAGTGGTGAGCCAGGTTGCCACAACGTACGCAGATGGCATGCACTTTCGTGACATACTCGGCCGTGGCCATGAGCGTCGGCATCGGGCCGAAAGGCTTACCCAGGTAGTCCATATCCAGACCGGCCACAATGACACGCACGCCACTGTCGGCCAGTTGACGGCAGACGTCCACAATGCTCTCGTCGAAGAACTGGGCCTCGTCAATACCTACCACATCCACATCGGAGGTCATCAGCAGAATATTTTGGGGCGACTCGACGGGGGTCGAACGAATCGCGTTCGAGTCGTGCGACACGACCTCCTCCTCCGAGTAACGTACATCTATTTTCGGCTTAAAAATCTCCACCTTCTGATGTGCAAACTGTGCACGCTTCAGACGACGAATCAACTCTTCGGTCTTGCCCGAGAACATCGAGCCGCAGACCACTTCGATCCAGCCCTTGCGGCTGGCACTCTCCATAAACATCTTCTATCTCTCTTACTTTAATTATTCTTCGATTCGCGTAATCTTGGCACCCAGCGCATTGAGGCGCTTGTCGATATCTTTGTAGCCACGGTCGATCTGGTCGATATTCTGGATCGTCGAAGTTCCCTCAGCCGACATAGCGGCAATCAGTAGGGCTACACCGGCACGAATATCGGGCGACGACATGCGCGTAGCACGCAGGCGGTGCTGATGGTCGTGGCCGATAACCGTGGCACGGTGCGGATCGCAAAGGATAATCTGCGCACCCATATCGATCAGTTTATCGACAAAGAAGAGGCGGCTCTCGAACATCTTCTGGTGAATCAGCACGGCACCCTTCGCCTGGGTAGCCACCACCAGGAAGATCGACAGCAGGTCGGGCGTAAGACCCGGCCAGGGGGCGTCGGCAATGGTCATAATCGAACCATCGAGGAAAGTCTCGATGCTGTAGTGATCCTGCTGCGGAATATAGATATCGTCACCGCGCTGCTCGAAGCGGATACCAAGTCGAGCAAATTGGGCGGGAATGATGCCGAGGTTCTCGTACGACACATTCTTAATCGTCAGCTCGGACTGCGTCATGGCAGCCATACCGATAAACGAACCCACCTCGATCATGTCGGGCAGCATCGTGTGCTCCGTGCCACCAAGCTCCTCTACACCATGGATAGTCAGCAGGTTCGAACCAATACCCTCAATCTTGGCACCCATGCGCACCAACATCTTGCACAACTGCTGCAGGTAAGGCTCGCAAGCGGCGTTGTAGATCGTCGTCGTACCCTTGGCCATTACGGCAGCCATCACGATATTGGCCGTACCGGTTACCGAGGCTTCATCGAGCAACATGTAGCAACCCTTCAACTCCTCAGCTTCGACCGAGAAGAAACTATCGCCAATTTCGAAATTGAGTTTGGCTCCCAATTTCTGAAATCCCAGGAAGTGGGTGTCAAGACGACGACGCCCGATCTTATCACCACCGGGCTTGGGGATATAACCCACGCCAAAGCGAGCTAACATAGGGCCAATGAGCATGACCGAGCCCCGCAGCTTCATGGCACGACGACGGTAGTCTTCGCTCCGCAGGTAATCGAAGTCAATTTCACGAGCCGTAAAGGCATAGCTCTCTTCCGCAAGCTGCTCCACCTCTACACCCATACAACGCAGAAGTTCGATCAGGTGTAACACATCGAGAATGGCCGGCACATTATGTACAACTACGCGCTCGCGCGTAAGAAGCACGGCACAAAGAATTTGCAGGGCCTCGTTTTTGGCGCCTTGCGGCGTAATAGTTCCGTGGAGGCGATGTCCGCCCTCAACCTTAAATACTGCCATAGTTTGGTGTTTTGCAGGTTCTCCAACTCCGATTTTCCGATTTTTCGGGGTTGGCTTCTGTACAAAGATAGCAAGAAAAGAGGCTTTTTGCCCCGATTTTAAAATAAATTCATGAAAAATTTTTGCGAATTAGTTTTTTGTTGTACTTTTGCAATCCGTAAAAAAGTCTAAAACAACAAAAACGATACAGCTATGGCAATGAAGAGAACTTATCAGCCCTCGCGTCGCAAGCGTGTTAACAAGCATGGTTTCCGTGCTCGTATGGCTACGGCTAACGGCCGCAAGGTACTTGCTGCACGTCGCGCAAAGGGTCGCAAGAAGCTCACGGTATCGGACGAGTCGACCTTCAAGTACTAATCCGACCTTGCTTCATGCAAAGAAATAGGACCGGCCAGGCCGGTCTTTTTCTTTTTTATGGCAATCAGGCATATTTTTTCCGCTCCTTGTTGCGGAGCGAGTCTAACGCGTCGGATTGCCTCTAATTGTGACGTGATGATGTCGCCGCGTCCTAACTTCTTGACACTTTAACCTTCCCATGATCTCGATTCGCAAAGCAACGCCGAACGACATTCCGCTGATCCGTTCGTTGGCCGAGGTGGTCTTTCCAGCTACCTACACCCCGCTTTTGCCCGAGGGTCAGGTGGAGTACATGATGCAGTGGATGTACAGCGAAGAGAGCCTACGCCGTCAGATGGACGAGGGGCATACCTATTATATTGCCGCTTTCGCCAACGTCGCATGCGGTTATCTTTCGGTTGAACGGCAGAGCAAATCGCTCTTCCACCTGCAGAAGATCTACATCCTACCCGCCTTTCAAGGCCGAGGTATCGGCGAACGACTCTTTCAGCAGGCTGTAGTCCATGTCTGCCAAAGGGGTATTCTTCCCGCCACCCTCGAGCTGAATGTAAACCGCGAGAATCGCGCCGTGGGTTTCTACCTGAAGATGGGCATGCACCGCGCTCGCACGGTCGATGTCGCCATCGGCGACGGCTTCTACATGAACGACTACATCATGGAGCTTACCGTAGAAGAGAGAGGAGAGAGCGAAGAGGAAAGAGATTTTTAGATAGAAGATAGAAGAGATAAAGAGAGCGTCATGCTGAGCCTACAGCTCAACATGACGCTCTTCGTTAATATCCTTAAAATCTTTAATCTCTTTATCTCCTCTTTGCTCTTTCCTCTTCGCTCTCTGCTCTTTACTCTTTAAAAAGGTCCACTTCGCCCTTTTCAACCTTGCGGTGCATGGCCGAGAGTTCGGCAATGACGGGCGAGATAAACTCCAGCGTGTCGCTCACGGCTTTGTTCTCGCCATCGCCCTTAATGCGATAAAGCATCGCAGCATATAGGGCTCGGAAACAGAGTTCCGTATCGCTCATACCCGGTTTACCCCAGACGGCCTGCAGACGCGGCAACTCCGGCTCGAGACGAGCAACCGTCGTGCGGTAATGCTCACCCAACGGGAGTTTCATCAGCTGCAAGTGCAGATCATGCAGATCGCGAATCAAATGCAGCGTATGCTCCAAATGGCCCTTCTCCTCCTTACCCTCTTCGCGAAGCAAGTTGGCTATATCCATATACCAAATCAGAGAGGCCGATTTCTGCTGCTCATCCAAATCCTTACGCGGAGCAATCAGGGTCGAATAGATCGCCTCAGGGCTGAATTGCAGGGCTCGCAACAGATCCTCCAACTGCCACAGGTAGAGGATATATTCGGCAATATTTTCCTTGCGTTTTGTAACAGCTATATCCATCTTCTACGTTATTTAATCCACTGTTTGGGCTCTTCGTGATGGCTGAGAAAATACTCCTGCGACTTGAGCAGATTTCGCGACTGGAGCACCATATTCTTCGTCTCGGAGAGAATCGTCAGGTAGAGCATCGAAGCGCGCGTATTAGTCTTCGAAGCATCGATACGCGACAACTCGGCAAGCATCGCTTCCGAAATACGACCAAAGAGGTCGTCGCGCATCTCAAGCACCGACTCCAGTTCAGCAAAGTCACCCGAGCGCAACATGGTATTGATCGAACGGTTGATCTCCTCCACATCATCGTTGATGGCCATCAAATCGCGAGTCTCCTCCTGCGAGAAGCCCTCATGGCAGTTATCAATGTGGTCGAAAGCCGGACGCGCGATGTGCAGCAGGGCCTTCGTCACCTCGTTCAGGTAATCTACCACCTGTACGTAGTAATGCGCGGCATAGATATCGACATGTTGCAACTTCTTCAGCGTTGGCATCAGCGTATATTTGCGGTCACGCGAATGGTAGAAGAGGCTGTTGGCTTCCTTCACCATTGCCTGCAACTCGCTACGGTTCTCCTTCATGGTGGCAATCAGCGTGCGGTCGTAGATCTTCGTGGCACGCAACATCGTATGCTCCACCTCCTCGCGCAACGAGCGGATCTCATCCTGCGAATCCTCCGTCTCGGTCGCCTCAACGTTCTCCTCTGCGGGCTTCTTCTTGAAGTTGCTGTGGTAGAGCATCCAACCACACAACACTGTCACGAGCACAAAGGCAATCGTGCCACCATAGATCAAGATAAGCCCCACCACAAAGGCGATCAAGAAACCACCCAAGGCAGTCACAAACCAACCCATGATCACCGTCATTACACCCGCAATACGATACACGGCACTCTCACGACCCCAGGCGCGGTCGGCCAACGACGAACCCATGGCTACCATGAAGCAGACATAGGTGGTCGAAAGGGGCAGTTTGAGCGATGTTGCCATCGCAATCAGCATGGCCGAGGTGGTCAGGTTAACCGTAGCACGGATCATATCGAAGGGGGCGCCGCTATGCTCGATATCTTCAAACTCGAAGCGACGCTCCACGCGAGAACGTACCGAAGCGGGCACTACACGATCTGCCACAAACTTAAACTGCATGGCCACACGCACAATCGTACGCGAGAAGACCGACGAGTTGGTCTGAGTTGAACCCTCATCCTGCGAAGCGAGCTTCAGCTCCGTCTGCGAGACGTGCATGGCCTTCTTCGAAGTCCACAGCGTTACAAGCATAATACCACCCGCAACGAGCAGGAAGGTCATATTGGCCGGAATATTCTCGGCCAAGGCACCCATCAACATCTGCGTATCGCCCGTCGCATGGGCAATGCGATAGGCATCGAAGCTGGCAATGGGCACACCAATAAAGTTCACCAGGTCGTTACCGGCAAAGGCCAACGCCAAAGCAAAGGTTCCCGAAAGAATCGTGATGCGCAGTATATTGACCTTGAAGAGTTGCACAAACCACAACAGCAGCGAGCACACCACCCAGCAGACAAAGAACGAAAAGAGCAAGTGATCGCTGATCCAAAGAATCGCAGGATGACCGGCAAGCAGGTTTTTCAGGCCCTTGAAGAGGGCGAAATAGACAATGGCCGTCAGCGAAGCACCACACCAGAAAGCGCCCAGACGACGCAACATAGCCGTATAGCGGAATGAGAAGATCGTACGCGAAATATACATCACAATCGTTCCGCAGGTGAAGGCTATAACTACCGAAAGGAGAATTGCGGAAACGATACCGAGAGCGCGAGAGGTGTTGATAAATGTACCAAGTGAGGCGATCGTAAGCTCCGAATCACCCGAAATCTTGAAAATCGAAACGGCAATAGCCGATCCTAACAGACAGAAAATCAGCGATACAGTTGTCGAAGTCGGAAGTCCTAGCGAGTTGTAGAGGTCCAACAAGATGATGTTGGCAAACATCACACCTAGGTAGAGAATCATCACCTCGTGGAAGGTAAACAAACCGGGGTTAAACATACCGCTTCGGGCCACCTCCATCATACCGCTGGAGGTCAATACGCCGATCACAATACCGACCGAAGCCACCGTAAGAATGGTTTTCATCGAAGCGGCACGCGAACCAATAGCCGAATTCAAGAAGTTCACCGCATCGTTCGTCACACCGACAAAAAGGCCCGAGACGGCCAAAATACCGAGAATGATGACAATGATTGTATAGATTTCACTCATAGCAGGGTTAATTTGCTAATCCAATATAGGCACGATAGGTTACAAATATACGGCAAAGGATGAAATCTTCCGTTACACACTGCGTGATTTAACATTAATTTAACATTGAACTCAGCCCCAACAAACAGAAAAGCGGGATGTCCGACCCATGTACGCCAAACATCCCGCTTGCAATTGGTATCTACGCTACTCCAACGAGCGGTACTTGAAATTCTTAAACGTAGCATAGCCCTCACCGGCGCAGAAGACACCCGGCAAGACGCTCTGGAATTCGTAGAGGGTGTTGTGGTCGTAACCATTGATCATCATACCCCACGTTTCACGCTCCCAGTTTTCGCCATCGAAGCTGTACTCGCCCGTAACGATGTGATGGTCGTTTCTCAGGCGCAGCCACATCTTCTCGGCCGAACGACCACGACCCGACTCGCCACCCTTGCGGTAACGCATACGACGCTCTTTGTTGAAGCCCGTACCCTGGAAGAAGTCGCTGTTGTAGACAAGCAGCAGACCCGCCGTCACATCGCCGTGGAGCTCGATCTCAGCCTCGATCTCGTAGGCATGCTCACCCGCCACAAACATCATGGGCGAAGAGTCTGCAGCGCGCGTACCCTTACCCTGCAGGGTCAGCACACCATCCACAACCGACACACGTTCGGGGTTGAACGACTTGTAGAATTTCCACTCATAGCCCAGGCGGAACTCGCCAATGTGTGCCTTGCGGTCCACCTTTTCATTCAGCGGAAGCGGTGCGGCGATCGGCTCGGCCACATCCTTCACCACGGGATGGAACCAACCATCCTCACCCAACACCACGGGCTCCATCAGGGTTTGACGACCCAGGTTCGTGAAGCCATTCTCGTAAGCATGATAAACCACCCACCAATCACCGTCGGGTGTATCAATCAACGAGCCGTGGCCCTTCGACCACCAACGCTCAGCCGCATCGTAGGTGTGCACCAAGGGGTTGAAGGGCGAATCTTCCCACGGACCGTTGATCGACTTCGAGCGGGCCACAACCACCATGTGGCTCGTCGGAGGACCTGCCGTACCACCCTCGGCATTGAGGTAGTAGTAATACTCACCGATCTTGCGGAGTTTCGGACCCTCGAGGCACATGCCCTCGGTGAGCCACTCCTCGGGATACTGCCAACCGGCATAGACCGTCTCCATCGTCTCGGGCAGAATAGCCAGACCATCGTCCGTCAGGCGAACACGCTTACCGGCCGACATAAAGAGCCAACGCGAGCCATCCTCACCCACCACATGGCAGGGGTCGATGTTACCCACCTTCAGGTCGATCGGATCGCTCCACGGGCCATAGGGCGACTCGGCCCAAGTGACGAAGTTCATGCGCCCCTTGGGATGGGCTACCGTGAAGTAGATGTAGTACTTATCCTCGTACTTGCAGATATCGGGGGCCCAGATCGAGCCGAGATAGGTCTTCAGAGCGTAGCTGATCGGCTCCCAGTTCACCAGGTCGGTCGAATGGAAGACTGTCAGACCCGGCTGATAGTCGAAAGCCGAGTGGGTCATGTAGTAGTCATTGCCCTCGCGCATGATGGTCGGATCGGGATAGTCACCGCCCAAGACGGGGTTCGTGTAGGTGGCCGTCGGGCCCGATTCGGGGGTTGCACAGCCCACCAGGAGCATCACAAGCGCACTTGCCAAAAAAGTGTAAAGGTTCTTCATAGAGGTTGTTATTTCAGATTTTCCCAAAGGTACGAAAAAAATCCAAAGAAAAAAGCGCTTCTCGATCGAGAAACGCTTTTAGACTGCAGATCCTATAAGCCGGGTTCTGTTGCCGCTTGCGGAAGGCGCGACCAACTGTCGCCCCAGCCCTTCGCGGCCCCTTGTCATTTATCTACGACGATGCTCTCACATCGCCTCCAGCAACCTACCCCCCGACATTGGGCGAGCAACCCTTCATTGTCGGTATACATGGTCTTGCAACCCACGGGATGTACTGACCGAGTGACATTGCTGCCCTCGCGGTGGGCTCTTACCCCGCCTTTTCACCCTTACCTCGTCGCAGATGATCCGAAAATCTCCCAACGGGGCGGTTATTTTCTGTTACACTTGCCATAAGCTTACGCCCATCAGGCCGTTAACCTGCGTGGTGCTCTATGTTGCCCGGACTTTCCTCCCCCGACCCGAAGATCGGCAGCGACAAGGCGGACCTGCGGGGACAAAGATAAAGAAAAAAGTAGAGATGGGCAACAAAGCACGCCTTTTCGCCCATCGCTACGTTTTTTCGCATTCTTCGAACGCAAGTGCATGTGCAATTCTGCCCTATAAAAAACTACTCGCGGAAGATGTTCAAATGTTTCAACATCGGATTACGACGATCGAGGAGGAGAAATTCGATAAGCAGCAAAACAAGGGCAATAGCCACCAAGAGGGGGTATTGTTCGTTGTACTCTTCGAAACGAATGGTGGAAAGTTCGGTCTTCTCCATCGCCTCAATACTGTCGACAATCTCCTCCAAACCGATAGATTGGAGCGACGACCGTACATAGAGACCGTCAGTCAGGTCGGCAATTTGACGCAACATCTCCTCATTAAGTTTAGAGACAACCATCTCACCCTGTTCGTCACGGATAAAATCACCCCCGATGCTGATGGGAGCACCCTCGGGTGTTCCGATACCGATCGTATAGATACGAATACCCATCTCGGCAGCTCGTTCGGCCACAGCGATGGCATCATCCTCGTGATTTTCACCATCCGTAATCAGGATAATCACACGGCTATGGCGATTTTCATCCTCCACAGTCTCGCCCGAGAAGGAGAGCAACGCCTGCTCCAAAGCCTTTCCCACGGCTGTACCTTGCACACTCACCAACGATGGATCTATCTTTTGAGCAAAGGCTTTAGCCATACGATAATCAGAGGTGATCGGGAGTTGCACTTTCGGCTCACCGGCAAAGACCACCAGACCAACACGGTCCTGCTTCATCCCCTCAAAAAGTTTACCGATTGCATACTTCGTACGCTCAAGGCGGTTAGGGGCAAAATCCTCGGCCAACATCGAATTCGAGACATCGACCACAAGCATCAATTCGATACCTTCAGCCTTCTCCTCCAGAAGTTTCGAGCCAAACTGCGGTCGCGCCGCAGCCAACACCATGAAAAATAGCGCTGAGAGGTAGAGAATAAATTTCAAGACAACGCGACCGATCGATACTTCAGGCATCAACGCTTTCAAAGTTGCATCGGCACCAAAGCGAGCCAATCGACGACGTCGCAGCCGCATGGCCACCCAAAATAGTACGACCAAAAGCGGAATAAGGCACAAAAGCCATAAAAGTTGCGGATGGGCAAATCGGAACATAGCTTACGGAATTCGTTTTAAGAGGAGGGTCGAGAGGAGGAACTCGGCGACTAACAATGCCAAAGCAGCCAACACCCAATGGAGAAATAATTCATGGTAAATGACACGCTCCGAGATCTCGACTTTCGACTTCTCGAGCTGGTTAATCTCGTCGTAGATAGCCTTCAGTTTCTCCTTGTCGGTAGCACGAAAGTAGCGTCCGCCTGTCTGGGTGGCAATCGCC
Source organism: Alistipes sp. (assembly GCA_017547175.1). Taxonomy (GTDB): domain Bacteria; phylum Bacteroidota; class Bacteroidia; order Bacteroidales; family Rikenellaceae; genus Alistipes. The sequence goes on from JAFYQI010000008.1 coordinate 381,084, forward strand.
GAGAGGGTCTTTTCGTCGATTTCGACCTTCTGCTGCACAAAGGTCATCTGACCAAACATGTCGAGAGCCGGATAGGGAGCCATTCCCTCGGTACCGACACCGATGGTGTAAACTCTGATTCCCTGTGCTTTGGCAATCTCGGCAGCTGTCATCGGGGCAATCTCACCACGATTATTCACACCATCAGTCAAAAGGATAATCACCTTCGATTTGGCCTCACTTTCACGCAAACGATTGATAGCCGTGGCCAAACCGTTACCGATGGCTGTGCCATCCTCGATCAATCCGCTGCGAATACGGCTCAGAAGGGTCTGCAACGTACCCTGGTCGGTTGTCAGAGGCGACTGCGTGAAGGCCTCACCGGCAAAAGCAACCAAACCGAGACGATCCCCGTAGCGGTCGGCCACAAAAGCTCCGGCCACCTCTTTGGCGGCAGTCAGGCGATCGGGTTTAAAGTCGCGAGCCAACATCGAGCCGCTGACATCGATCGAAAGCATGATATCAATACCCTCCGTATCTGTGTGCGACAAACGCTCCACATCCTGCGGACGAGCCAAGGCCACCACGAGCAGCGCAAAGGCTGTCGCACGCAGAACAAATGGCAGATGACGCAGGTAGTATCGCCAAGTGCGAGGAGCCTTCAAAAGTCCCTTCACACTCGAGAATTGGATGGCTGCTCCACCCTGCATCGTACGCCAAACATAATAGGCGACGACAGGCACCAACACGAGTAACACCCAAAGGTAATATGGCGAATGAAAGTGCATATATTGCTAAATTTAATGTTTCTTTTGGGCCTATGTTTGGGCTTAGGCGAATAGATTTTGGCCTGACCGAAGATTGGCGTGGATGGGCTGCACAAAACGTACTGCCGATTCAAGACAAACGAGGAAGGACAAAATAGGCCTCATAAATCAAAAATTACCAATTCTTGGTACCGCGAATGATAACACCCTGCTTCTCCTTCAGCTTCTCTTGAGTACGATCCTCTTGAGCTTGGATGGCATCAAGAATCTGCTGTTGCTCCTGCTCGGAGATACCCTGCTGAGGCTGTTGAGGTTGCTGACCTTGAGGCTTCTCGTCCTGCGGTTTTTGATCTTGGTTATCGGGATTTTGATTTTGGTCCTGATTTTGGTCTTTGTCCGGCTGCTGGTCATTCTGACCCTGCTGCTGTTGCTGATCCTGATTCTGGTTTTGGTTTTGGTTTTGATCTTGATTTTGATCCTGGTTGTTATCGCCACCGCCACCATTCTGCTGTTGATCCTCCAGGAGCTTCTTCGTGTAGGCGTAGTTGTATTTGGCCTCCATGTCCGAGGGGTTCAGCAAAAGCGAGTTCTTATAACTTTGCAGCGCCTCTTGCAGTTTCTGCTGCTTGAATTGCGCATTACCAAGATTATAAAAAGCCTTTGCTCGCTCCTCGTTATTGCGCAACGAATCGGCAGCAGCGCGCATCAAGGTCTGCTCTGCAGCCTCATAACGCTCCATCTTGTAATTGGCATTTCCAAGGTTGTAGGTTGCCTCAAAATTGAGCGAATCGGCCACTAGCGCATTGCGATAGCGTTCCGAACTCTGTTCATAGTTGCCCTTATTGTATTGGCGATTGCCACGACGCACTTCGCTTCGCTCGGGCATATGCTGTGCCATGAGCGGAAGGGCAAAGAGTAGACAAAGGGCTGTTATAAAGATTTTTTTCATCGCGTTACTCATTATCCTCTGTTGCGGGTTGCACCTCAACAGGTTTGGTCTCCTCGACAAAATAATAGGCTTTCGTATAGTCCGACTCATTCTGCTCGGCCTCAGGGGTAAACTTGGCAAACTTCACCAAATCGCCATCCATCAGAATCGATGTAAGATCCATACGAGCCTTATCGGGTATCTCCACCGAACACATTGCCTTCAGAATCTCCTCCGAGGTCATCTCCATAGCACCGATTCCCCAACGTCCTGCGATATAGGTTCGCAAAATGTCCGTAAGGGTCGAATAGTAGAGTTTGTGCTTATTATTCTGCCACATCTTTTGATGATGAAGCGCCTCCAACGCCTTGATGGCCACCACATGGGGCGGTTCTGGCGGAGCCGGCTTGAAGAGGTCTTTCAAATGACGACCTCGCGCCTCGAGGTAGCGATGCAGGCCGTAGATAGCGGCCGCGATCACCGCCGCCACCAACAAACCCCACAACAGATAGCCACGAATCTCGGCCATCTTAAATTTCAGAGTCAACTGCGGCTTCAGATCATAGATCGACTGCGAGGTTGAGTCAATTTGAAAGGTAGCCACCTTCAACACCAGCGAATCAGGGGCATAGAGCGTATCAACCCGATTCTTGTCGGCATAGAGCACACCGGGTTTACCCATGTTAATCAAACCCTCTTGAAACGCAGCCAACCGATATCGTTGGGCGATCTTGAGTTTGCGACCATCACGTTCAAGCGTATCGATAGGCATCACCTCAACCAATTCGATCAGCCCCTCCTTGCCGGAGGTGAATTCGGGGAAGAGGGTGGTCTGCACCAGATCCTTCTCCACCTCGATCACAAAATCGAATTGATCACCGATAAAGAGGCTATCGGGTTCGATGCGAGCACGAACTATCGGTGTATCGCTCTGTGCTGCAGCCACTAAGCCCAGCAACACAAAAAGGGGTATCAAAAGCAATCTTTTCATCGTTGCTTGAAGAGTTTGATCAGTTCGGCCACATAGTCGCCATCAGTAGCAATTTCGACCGAATCGATACGATTATGTTTCAACGTTTCCGAAATTTCGGCACTGCGAGCAGCCCATGCAGCGGCATAATGCTCACGTACACGATGCGAAGAGGTATCTACCCACACCTTGCGATCGGTTTCAGCATCGCGCAGCTCGATAATACCTACATCTGGTAGTTCGCGTTCGCGCGGATCGACAATACGGATACCCACCAAATCATGCTTGCCGCGTGCAATCTTCAGCGCATCATCGAGTGCCTCGGCATCTTTCGATGAGTCGAGGAAGTCCGAAAGGATGAAGGTTGTGCAACGCTTTTTATTGACATTCGTCAAGAAACGAATCGGCTCCGAAAGGCAGGTACGACGCGATTCGGGCTCAAACCCGATCAACTCACGAATGATCGTGAGGATGTGGCTGCGTCCCTTTTTCGGAGGGATGAATTTCTCGACCCGATCCGAGAAAAAGATGCAACCTACCTTGTCGTTGTTCTGCGCAGCCGAGAAGGCCAATACGGCGGCGATTTCGGTCATGATGCTACGCTTAAGGCGATCGGTCGATCCAAATTCGCCCGAAGCCGAAACATCGATCAGAAGCATCATTGTCAACTCACGCTCCTCCTCATACACCTTGATATGGGGTTTCGATGAACGAGCTGTCACGTTCCAATCGATATCGCGCACATCGTCACCGGCACGATACTCTCTCACCTCGGAAAACGACATACCTCGTCCACGGAAAGCCGTGTGGTACTTTCCGGCAAAGATCTCATTCGACAGACCTCGGGTCTTGATTTCGATCTTACGGACGCGCTTCAGAATATCGTTCTCGTTGTCGCGCATTAGGGTACGATTACGTTGTTCAGGATATCGGTAATGATCTCCTCCGTGGTGATGTTCTCAGCTTCGGCCTCATAGGTCAGACCGATACGGTGACGCAACACGTCATGGCAAACGGCACGCACATCCTCGGGGATAACATAGCCGCGTCGACGAATGAAGGCATAGGCACGAGCCGCCTTGGCGAGCGAAATCGAAGCACGCGGCGAGCCACCATAGGCGATGAGCGACTGCAAACGATCGAGGTTATACTCCTTCGGCTCACGCGTGGCAAAAATGATGTCGACGATATACTTCTCGATCTTCTCGTCCATATAGACATCCTCCACCACCTTGCGGGCCTTGACGATATCCTCGGGCGTGATCACCTTTTCCACCTCGGGCATACCGGCACCCGAGAGATTCATGCGCACGATATCGCGCTCCTCCTGCTTCTTAGGGTAGGAGATTTTCGCCTTGAGCATAAAACGGTCGACCTGTGCCTCGGGCAGCGGATAGGTACCCTCCTGTTCCAAGGGGTTCTGCGTAGCCAATACTAGGAAGGGCTGGGGCAGCGGGTAGGTCTCGTCGCCGATGGTCACCTGACGCTCCTGCATCGCCTCCAACAGAGCCGACTGTACCTTGGCCGGCGAACGGTTGATCTCATCCGCGAGGACGAAATTGGCGAATACGGGACCCTTCTTAACGATGAAGTCCTCCGACTTCTGCGAGTAGATCAGCGTACCCAGCAGGTCAGCCGGCAAGAGGTCGGGGGTAAACTGAATACGCGAGAAGTTTGCATCGACAGCCTTCGCCAGGGTCGTGATGGCCAGCGTCTTGGCCAGACCCGGCACACCCTCGAGCAGGATGTGGCCGTTTGAAAGCAGACCAATGAGCAGCGTATCAACCAGATGCTGCTGACCCACGATCACCTTGCCCATCTCGCGGCGCAGGGTATCGACAAAGACCGATTCGCGCTCAATGCGTTCGTTAAGTTCTTTGATGTTAATGACTTCAGCCATAGTAGTTCTAATTTTCGTTGTTATTTTGTTTATCGTTTTTATTCCAATTGTCGTCTTTTCGCCGTTGTTGGCGCCACCTTTCCAGGCCGTTTTACAAGGTAAAACGTACGAAAATGCAAATTTATTGTAAAAATAAGAGAAAATCAAAAAAAGTTGAGCGGTGGGAGTTTTTGCCAGGGCCACTGGGGCTTCAGCACTCTCCACCCCACCCTTTTTCTAATTTTTAGTTTTTAATTCTTAATTTTCATCGTACCTTTGTTTTCCAAAATCGAACAAAAAGATGCAATCCGAGATATTATCAGGTCTAAACGATGCACAACGAGCTGCTGTAGAGAACTTTCAGTCGCCGTCACTTATCATTGCCGGAGCCGGATCAGGTAAGACACGCGTGCTCACTTCACGCATCGCCTACATGATCGAGCAAGGGGTTAAACCTTGGCAGATTCTGGCACTCACCTTTACGAACAAGGCTGCTGCAGAGATGCGTGAGCGTATCGAAAAAATGGTGGGTGACGGGAGTCGCCATATCCGCATGGGTACCTTCCACTCCGTATTTTCACGCATCTTGCGCGAAAATGCCGAGCGTATCGGCTATCCCACCTCGTTTACAATCTACGAGCCGAACGATGTAAAGAATCTGCTCAAGACAATCATCAAAGAGATGCAGCTCTCGGATGATAAGTACAAGCCAAACGTCATCGCTTCGCGTATCTCGATGGCTAAAAACTCGCTCATCACCCCGGGAGCCTACCTCGCCAAAACGGTGTACGCCACCGAGGACAGACAAGCGCAGATCCCCGAATTCGGTAGCATCTACAACGAGTACTGCCGTCGTTGCAAGCGCAACGGTGCCATGGACTTTGATGATCTGTTGCTGCAGACTAACATCCTGCTAAAGGATTGCCCCGATGTGCTGGCCAAGTACCAGGAGCAGTTCCAATACATCCTCGTCGATGAGTACCAGGACACGAACTACGCCCAGTACATCATCATTCGCCGCCTTTCGCAGCTGCATGGCAGAGTATGCGTGGTGGGCGACGATGCGCAGTCGATCTACTCGTTCCGCGGAGCAAAGATCGAAAACATCCTCTCGTTCCGCAACGACTATCCCGCAGCGCAGGTCTTTAAACTCGAGCAGAACTACCGCTCGACCCGCACCATTGTCAATGCGGCCAACTCGATCATCAAGAAGAATTCGCGCCAGATGGAGAAGACCTGCTTCTCACAGGGAGAAGAGGGCGAGAAGATCCGCATCCTGAAGGCCTACACCGATCGCGAAGAGGCCGAAATGGTGGTAAGCGAACTGCGCGACCAGATTCACGAAACGGGCGACCGTTGGTCGGAGGCGGTGATTCTCTACCGCACAAACAACCAGTCGGCCGTTTTGGAGGACAACCTCCGTCGTCGAGGCATCCCCTACCGCATCTACAAAGGCTCGTCGTTCTACGACCACAAGGAGATTCGCGACCTGATGGGCTACATCCGTCTGGTGATCAATCCGCGCGATGACGAAGCATTCAAGCGCATCGTCAACTACCCCGCTCGCGGCATCGGAGACACGACCGTCGAGCGCATTGCCCAAATCGCTGCTGCTCGCCAATGTTCGATGTGGGAAGCGGTCGATCAGCTTATTGAAGAACCCGTCACAGACGCCGTGCAACGAGCCATCGTACGCAAAGTGACAGAGTTTGTGCAACTCATTCGCATCCTGTCGCTTGCACGTACCTCTCTCGGACTTTACGAGTTTGGTATAGAGATCGCGGCCAAATCGGGTATTTTGGCCCTCTATCGACAAGAAAATTCACCCGAAAATGCTTCGGCACTCTCCAACATCGAGGAGTTGCTAAATTCGATGCAGGAGTTCAAAGAGCGGGTCGATGCTGAGATCCGCAACGGCGAACGCGAAGCAAGCGAAGAGGCTACCATCGAGGAGTGGTTACAGGGCGTAATGCTGATGACCGATGCCGACAAAGACGACCCGGACGACAACAACAAAGTAACCCTGATGACCGTCCACTCGGCCAAAGGTTTGGAGTACAAATATGTCTATATTGTCGGTTTGGAAGAGAATCTCTTCCCCTCGCAACGTGCTGCCGAATCGGCAGAAGGGATCGAGGAGGAGCGCCGACTGTTCTATGTAGCCCTTACCCGCGCCAAATGCGCTGCCACGATCTCCTATGCCGAGATGCGTTTCAAATGGGGCAACATGGAGTTCTCGCGTCCAAGCTGTTTCTTGCGCGAGATCGACCCCCAATACATCGAGTCTGAGATTGACTTCCGCGCTGAACGTCAACGTCCCGCTCCAAGCGAGGAGGGGCTGACAGCTATCGACGAACTACGACGTCGCTTCGACTACCGTTTTCAGCAAAAAAAGCAGGAGGAGCAGCCATCGGGAAGCTACTCTCGCGGAAACAGCTACGGGAACTACAATACTCGTTCAGCGGACGGTGAATCGGGACGTGTACAACGTTTTTCGCGCCAAAACGACCCCTATCGTAAACAAGGCTCAACCAGTTATCCCAATATGCAAACCCGTTTTGAGCCCCGTGTAGAGCAAGCCATCAACACGCTTAAAGAGGGGCCGCGCCGTCTAGTACGTACTGCGCCGAGTTCACAGACAGGTTCGACACCCCTCTCCGACTGCGCCTACCACGCCGGCGATCGAGTTGAGCACACCCTCTTCGGACGAGGTGAAATTCTGCGCATTGAACAAGCCAACGGTGACTGGAAACTGATCGTGGATTTTCCGAATGCAGGACAGAAAACCTTGTTGGCTAAATTTGCAAAACTCAGAAAGTTATAACAATGACACTACAAGAACGATACGAGGGTATCATCGACTATTTCCAGCGTGAAATGCCCGTAGCAGAAAGCGAGCTGAACTTTGAAAATCCGTGGCAACTATTGGTGGCCGTGGTCCTCTCGGCACAATGCACCGACAAGCGGGTCAACCTCACAACGCCGGCACTCTTTGAGGCCTTCCCGACGCCTCAGAAGATGGCCGAGGTGACTGCCGATGAGATCTTTCCCTATATCCGTTCGATCTCCTACCCCAACAACAAAGCAAAACATCTTGCCGCCGCTGCACGTATGCTCGTCGAGGAGTTTGGCGGTGAGGTACCCGATGATCTGGAGCAGCTGCAACGTCTGCCGGGCGTGGGTCGTAAAACAGCCAACGTATTGGGAGCCGTGCTGTGGCAACGAGAGGTGATGCCGGTAGATACGCACGTATTCCGCGTAGCCGAACGAATCGGTCTTACCTACCATTCAAAAAGCCCCCTGCAAACCGAAAAGACGCTGTCAAAAAATATTCCGGGACACCTATTACCCGTGGCTCATCACTGGCTTATTCTTCACGGTCGCTATGTCTGCATTGCCCGAAAACCACAATGCAACAAATGTGGCATAAAGAGCTGGTGCAGAGCTTATGAAAAGGGGCTTGAGGCATAAGCAGCACCCCTCAAACTCTTAAACTCACCAACGCAAATCGGTTTTTTTAGCCAAACATATTTCCCATATTCTCAATCAACTCTAACACCCAACTTGAATAATTTAACTTGGGTGTTAAACACTTTACTCAATCCGCACACCTACGGTCGCAGCTTTCGTAGTTAGCGCTGTCTTGTGATGGGCCTTTTGCTGCAACTGGATTTCTTGCTCCCTCCTTCAGCTTCCTCTTCGGTCATGGTTAATGTTGGGTAGGTTATGCGGCCTGCTCCGCATGGTTTATCCCCCATAAAAGAGTCTATCTCCTCTTTCAAGAATAGAAAGCGTGCATCCTAACCGATTGACTAATGCTCCTTATCGCAATTTAGCGATGTGATCGTGCGCTACGTGAGCTGCACAATGGTAAACAAATGCAGATGAACAAAAAACGAAGAAAACAACGTAAACACATGTGAAAATGAGGAGCTGACACGCAAAAGGCGGGAACTAAAAAAGCAATAGGGCTACCGGAATGTAAACTTTCGGTAGCCCTATTGCTATTTATGTAGTGTACTGAACGAATTATCAAGGTGTTCTCATAACGATCTTCACCACCTGCACAGGATGTTTGGCACGGTCAGGCAAGGTGAGATGAAGTCCCTCCTGATCGCAACAATATCGCACGCGTCCTGCTCCCAAAACCGATACCGACTCGATCTCCCGGCCACTATCGGCTAACGAACGAATCACGACCTTGCCGTCGTCGGCACGTTGCAAAAGAATGGCGTAGAGGATGTTACCCTTGGTCGTAAAACGCATATCGGCAGGGGTGTATTGCACAACAGCCTCGTTGAAACCCAATCCGTTTTGCATCGGGCGCACCTTCTCGGCGTCGGGTCCTTCGCCAAACTTATGCCATGGGCGCGTGTCGTAGATACACTCGTGGTTACGAGCCATCCAGGTACCGAGACTGTCGAGAATCGCCTCCTCACGCTCATCCAGCGTACCATCAGCTCTTACCGGCACGCTGAGCAGCAGATTGCCGTTCTTGCTCACGATGTCGGCCAGCATGCGAATTACACGTACGGCGGGCTTGTAGGTATTCTTAGTGAAGCGGGTGCGGTCATAGTGCCACGAACCAAGGCAGGTGCAGGTCTGCCAATAGTGCTCGTTGATGTGGGTGAGTGCGCCGCGCTCCACATCCCATACCATACATTGCTGCTGCTCGGGAGTGAGCCCTTTGGCAGTGATGACGCCCTCTTGGCGACCGTTGTGCCACAAAGCGTTGCTGTTGTAGTAGTGGGTTGCAATGCGCAATCCGGCATCGCTTTCAGGCCAGAGTGGCAAGGCTGTATCGTCAAAATAGATTAAATCAGGTTGATACTTGTTGATTAAATCCATCGTGCGGTTGTAGTAGTTCTCGACATAGGCTGAGTCAGGAATGGCACACGGGCGACCCTCCTTGTCGGTAGCTCCTGTGCCGTGGAGGGCATGTCCACGTGCGTACAAGATACGGGGATCTTTGCCTTCCCACCAGGTTCCGCGACCCTCCTCGGGTGTGAGCAGCCCGTCGTAAGCCTCGGTGACATCGTACCAGCTCCATGCGCGCGAGCTGTGGACGCTGATGCCAAAACGCACGCCGTGTCGTTTTGCCGCTTCGGCCCAGCGACCTACGATGTTGGTGTGTGGGCCTTCGACAGTCGAATTCCAGGGGTGGTAGTGGCTGTCCCACAGATCAAAGTTGTCGTGGTGGTTGGCCATGGCTACCACATATTGTGCACCGGCACGTTTGTAGCGCTCAACCAAGCGGTCGGGATCCCAATTTTTGGCCTTCCAGCGGTGGACGAGCTCCTTGAATCCCACCTCATTCGGGTCGCCAAAGTGCTGTTTGTGGTATTTGTTCTCGCGCGATCCCTCGTTGTACATGAATCGGGCATACCAATCGCCATATTCGGGCTCGCTCTGCGGTCCCCAGTGAGCCCAGATGCCGAACTTGGCGTTGCGGTACCATTCGGGAAGTTGGTATTGTTTGAGTGAGTTCCAGTCCGGCTTGATGCGACCATATTGCATCGGCTCGCATCGCTCGCTGATGGTGTGGTAGTGAGCGGTGTTGATTTTGATAACAAGCGCACTGGCTGCCGGTATACGCACAGTGAGTGAGCCATCTTCGATAGCAAGTGGTTGCCATCCCTGCTCCTGCCAGGTGCCATCCTCCTTGATGGCAACGCCACCAATCGTAATGCCCTGGCGCGCAGTGATATCCCCGTTCTCGCACTGCATCGTCAGCTGCTCGGCATGCAACATCGGCACCGCTTTGCTTTCGAGGTGTATGCGGAGAAGGCGCTCCGGGGCCTCGAGGCCGTGTTGCTTGTTGATGATGGTCAGGTAGAGCTGTCCGCGCTCGTTGCGCGTGGCATACAGCCCCAACTGTTCACGGTCTGTTGATGCAACCGGTAGTAGGCGACCACGGCTGCCGATCGCAAACATCTTGAGTGCGTAGCTGAGCGGATATACATCAAACCCTTCACCCTCGGTGACGAAGGTGGCATAGTGGGCTGCAATCGGTGTTCCGCCCACGCGATCGCCCGTGTGGAAATTCATGCCCTTTGCGCCACGCTCAGCCCACCAATAGAGGTAGTCGAGGCCCCACAAGGCGGCAGCATAGGCGTTGCTGGCACCATCCAGACCGCCATACCAATAGCTGTTCGTCTCGGAGAGTCGGAAAGGGTAGTTCTCAAGTGTACGCTCCATCTGCTGGGCCACCTTTGCATACTCTTCCGGCAAAGCATCCGAAAGGAGGTAGTCACAACGCTCCTTGTAGTCGAAGGGGATCAAATCAGCATACTCCTTCGCGGTGCCCGGATTGGTGAAAGCGCATCCGGCCGGATAGTTGTGCATGGTGATCAGCGAGAGCGGCTTCTGCCAGTAGTCGCGAATCAGTTTCTGGTTGAGCACTGGATGAGGATTGTCGTCAGGGCCACAAAAACGAGCGCCCGGCGCTACGACACACATGGCCTGCATGATCGAGTCCCAACGCGGTTGCAGCATCTGCTCATAGTTCTTATAATAGCCCGGCTCGTTGCCGATCGCGAAGTAATCGAGTAGGTCGGCGTAGTTCTCCCAGATGTGTTTTGCCTGGCGGGCGGCATCGCGAGCCGTGCCATCTTGCAGACGCACCGAGTAGGTGACCTTTACACCCGCTTCGCGCGCAAAGCTGAACAATGCATCGATATCCTCATTTGTGGGGATAGGGTTCGCCTTGATATCCACCGAACTGCCACCCAGGCGCAGGCTCTTGATGTTGAGCGTGCGGAAAATACGAATCAGCTTCCGGTTTTCGGAACTGAAATAATGATGGCCGTCACTGTCGGGAATCATCATCTGCGTTTCGTAGCTCAAACCTGCGTAGTCATCGGCGATAATCGGGCCTCGTTGTTGTGTCGAAAGAACGACCTGTACCGTGTCGGGATTGATAGCCAATGCGGGAAGTACTCCCCACAGCAAGGCAAGCGAAAGGGCTAGGAGTCTTTTCATGATTAAGAGTTGTTTTATAGGTAGTGTAATTGGCTTGGCGGATGTGAGAGGGGACTATTTTAAGGAGGTTTTCAACCATTTGCTAGCGAAACGGATGTATTGTTCCCAGTCGTAGGCCATAACCCCGTGTCCTCCCGTACGCACATGGTAGGCGGCACGCTGTCCGATTGGTGTATTGATTTGGGGCCACTCCTGCGTGCCTACGCCGATATGGCCGTAGAGGTTGTAGATCGGCTCTGCGTGAGCCAGGCCTAGAAATTCGCCTTTGGGGTCAGCCCATAAATCCTCGGATCCGCTTGCTACATAGAGCGGGCGGGGTGCGATCAGCGCCAAGAGCTGGTGCTGATCAACCGGAATTTCGTGGTCGCGTTCGTTGTATTGATGGAAATTCGCGCACATCCAATAAGGGAATGAGCGGTTGAGACGGTGTGCGTGTTCGCCAAACTTGCGACGGAACAAGGCTGCACCGCCACATCCCGAATTATTGAGGATAGCGGCTGCAAAGCGGGTGTCGTTGGCCGCTGCCCACGCGGCTAATTTGCCACCTCGTGAGTGCCCCATGACAACAACACGCTGTGCATCCACATCGCGGTCGCGCTCCAAGTAGTCCAACGCGCGACTGTGGCCCCAAGCCCAACAACCTATAGCACGACTCATCGTCTTGGGGAGTTTCCCCTCAGCCGTGTAACCCCACAGCGACAAGACGCTTTGCGCATAGACTTGCGGATCATTTTGACGGTCGGGGAAGAATTGATTGTTGTCACCCGTGCAGAGTCCGAAACCGGCGTCCAACAGCTGTTCAAACCAAGGCATTGGCTCGGAAATCTCGCCGCAGAAGAACATGAACATGGGTGCGCACTTCACGCGGTTGGGCGTATAGACATGAATGATTGCCGAGTGGGTATTTGAACCACGCTTGAAGGTCATCTCTACGGTCTTGTGTGTGGCACGACCTGCGGCAAACGAAGGGTCGGTTTTCAGAACGCGGAAGTGTTGTTTGACCTTGCCTTCGGGCATTGAACCATAGAGCTCTTGCGCGAAGGTGGTGAGCAGCTCCTGACGGCGAATACGCTCCCATTGACGGGTTGTGGTGATGGGGGTTCCGTCATTGGCAATGAGCATTTCGGGCAGTGTATAGGGCTTGATTTTCGATTCGTCGTAGCTGATAATCGGGCGTCCGTCTTGGGCTGCAGAAACCGATGCGCAAAGTACAAACAGTGCCGAGAAAATCCATCGTTTCATGGTGTTCGTTTTAGGTATTACTACAAATATACAAATTCGATTTGTAACCACCAAAACGGAGGAGCAAGTAAATAATAAAATGTTATTTTAACCAAAAATTTGGTATTGCAGTCCCCAAATGTTATATTTGCAAAACTTATGGAGCTACAACGCGCACATATTGAGCAACTGCATAGTTGGTTGACAGAGCGTCCGATGAAGATCGTAACCGTTTCTCACACCAACCCCGACGGCGACGCCATCGGCTCATCGCTCGCATGGGCTCAGGTGTTGCGCGGCATGGGACATAGTGTCATCTCGATTGTGCCGAACCGCCATCCCTACTTTTTGAATTGGATGCCTCATATCAAGGAGTTGGTGATCTTCAAACAAGCCGCCGAACAGGCACGTGAAGCCATTCGCGAGGCCGACATGATCTTCTGTCTCGATTTTAATGCCCTCTCTCGTTTGGAGATTCTGAGCGATGCCCTTGCAGAGAACAACCACGCTCGTCGCATCTTAATCGACCACCATCTGTCACCCGAAGCGGGCTTCGATCTACTCTTTTCTTATCCCGATTCCTCAAGTACCAGCTTTTTGGTCTATGAGATTATTGAGCAGATGTTAGGCGTGGAGGTCATCACCAAAGAGATGGCCGAACTGCTCTATGTCGGCATGATGACCGACACGGGCAATTTTGCATTTTCGCACCTTTCCCCCGAATTATTTCGAGCCGTGGCCGTATTGTTGGAGCGCGGTATTGTCATTCCTGACATTTACAACAATGTCTACAATGCCTATACAGCCGGTCGTGCACGCCTATTTGGTTACGCCATCAATCGCAAAATGGAGCTTATCCACAACGGGAAAGTTGCATACATGTCGCTCAAAGAGAGCGAAATGCGTCGCTTCTGCTTTCAACAGGGTGATTCTGAGGGCTTCGTAAATTACCCCTTGACCATTAAGAAGGTCAAGATGTCGGCCATGTTTATCGAGCAACACGATTTCATCCGCATCTCCTTGCGTTCGCGCGGCCTAGTTGATGTCAATCTCTTTGCCCGCAAATACTTCAATGGTGGCGGACACAAAAATGCCGCCGGCGGAAAATCGTTCGATACCATTGAGCGCACCATCGAGCGTTATATCGAAGCGGTCGAGGAGTTTGCAACCGAGGGTGGTTTGGGTTAAACCGAAGTACGATAAAAACGAAAAAGGGACTGTCTTTTCGACAGTCCCTTTTTCGTTAAGAGTGGATCTTACTAAAAATTACACCCCTCAAATTTGATATGTCGGGTCATCTCGCCAGATAGTTCTACCTCCGGTTCTTCGCCATAGACGTCTATTTGCACATGCTCCATCGTCAGATTGCGGGCATCGACTATACGAATCTGACGTTTGCCACTCTCAATCTGGAAGTTACGCAAAATCACCCCTTCTGCATCGACAATATCAATTACATAGGGCTTCGGTTGCGGTTTATAATGGCCATAGGCCGAGATCGACTCATCGCGACGTGTATCGCCCCAGACATTCTCAATCAAGATGTTACGCGCCGGACTCTCGGGAATACCCTGCACATAGACCAGCATACGACATCCATCCACCTCTACATCTCGAATCGTCACATTGCGGAACGAGGGCGTGAGATGTGTCAGCGGTGGTGCAGGCAAACGCGATGCCAACCCTCCCACGAAGTTCGACGTACCGAGCATCTCCCAAGCCATCGCCTCGGCCTCGGTCTTGAGGCGGATACGCTCAAAGTAGAGATTCTCACCACCACCTCCGCGCGGACGACGCGTCTTGAGGCGAATACCTACACGCGTGCCCTCGCACACGCAATCATGCGCATAGAGGTTGCGACACCAGCCACCCGTCTCCGAACCGACGGTCAGGCCACCCATACCGCGCAGGGCGAGACAGTGACGCACGACAATCGACTCCGAAGAGCGGTTCACGCGATAGCCGAACTCGTTGCGACCACCCTTGACGGCGATATTATCGTCACCACAATCGGTCGTTACATACTCCACAAGCACATAACGGCAACAGGTGATATCGACACCATCGCCACACGGCTGGCCGAACGACGAGATGCGGATACCGCGAATAATCACATTCTCACAATAAACAGGAGCTACGTTCCAGAAGGCGGTCTGCTCAAACGAGACCCCCTCCAGGTAAACATTCTTGCAGTTAATCGGACCGAAGAAGGTCGGAAGCTGGATCATGCGCCCCTTCTTGCCGTCGAAGATGCGCTCCTCAACGGGGGTATCGGGGTCAATCTCGCCATCGTTCTGCGGGCGACCCTCACGGATAGAGCCACCGTGAGCCGGACCAACCAGACGACCCTTACCCGTAAGGGCAATATTCTCCGCGCCGTTGGCATAGATGCAGGCGCCCAGCGAGTAGAGCTCTACACCGGCATTCGTTGTAAAAACAACAGGAAGATAGTCCTCCACCTCACCGCTGAAGTGCACCGTACAGCCCTCCTCGGTATGAAGTTCGACGTTGCTTTTTAAGATGATACGCCCTGTAAACCAGTCGCCATTCGTGAGCGTTACGCGACCTCCGCCCTGCTTCGAGAGGCGATCGATAGCCTGCTGAATCTGACGCGTTTGCATCTTTCCATCCGCATCGGGATAGAGCTTTACCTCGCGATCGGGAAAGGTCGGTTTTTGGAGCTGAGGCATGTAGAACGGAGCCTCGATCGGCGCAATTTCGGCGGGGAGGCAAGCGGCACCCACCTCACCACGGGTCGGGATATGCAGGCGCTGGGCCGTGGCGGTCAATGCCACCAGGCCCAGCACCAGACTAAAGAGTCTTTTCATAACTATTTCTCAATAATGCGAATCGAAAGGATCTTGTCACCCGGGCGGATGTCGTCGATCACATCCTCGCCCTCCACCACCTTGCCGAAGCAGGTGTGACGGCCATCCAGATGCTGCGTATTCTCGCGGTTGTGGCAGATGAAAAACTGCGAACCACCCGTATCTTTACCGGCATGTGCCATCGAAAGCACACCACGGTCGTGGTACTGGCGCGGAGCCGAAGTCTCGCACTTGATGCGGTAACCCGGGCCACCCGTACCGTCACCTTTGGGGCAACCGCCCTGGATCACAAAGTCTGGAATCACGCGGTGAAAGGTAAGACCGTCGTAGAAATTGTGGTTAGCCAAATCAACGAAATTCTGCACCGTACCGGGTGTCTCGTTCGTGTAGAGCTCAGCCGTCATCGTACCCTTCTCGGTCTCGATCACGGCATACTGAATCTTTTGTGTCATAGTCGTAGTGTTTTGGATTTGTTCATTTACTGCTTGTTCTTTGCGACCCAAAGAGAGCCACAAAAGAAAAATTGTAGAGGCCAAAACGGCCAGCAAAAGGAGAAATTTTACCGATGTACGCATAGTTTTGAATCACAATTTTAGCAAAGATACGCGCTTTTTGGCACAAAGTGAAACGGAATCCCGTTTTTTTTGCGTATCTTGCCATAGATTTCGAAAACCTGTACTGACCAAAACCACAACTACAAGATGAAAATAACGAAAATCCTACTCGGTGTCGTGTTCCTATTCGCGTGCGCGCACACCACACAAGCGCATCAGCGCGTAGAGGCCGGCCACCTCAAACTCTGGTACAAAACTCCGGCTGCAAATTGGAACGAGGCTCTCCCGATCGGCAATGGTCGTTTGGGCGCCATGATTTTTGGCACGGCCGATGACGAGTTGCTCCAATTGAACGAAAGCACCCTCTATAGCGGAGATCCCGAAAGCCGTTGGAATGATCTGGATATCACCCCCACCTATCCCGAAATGGTCCGACTGCTCGAAAACGGCAACTACCTCGAGGCTGCCGAGCTGCTCAAGCAGTGGACCGGTCGCCTGCACGAGTGCTACCAACCGTTGGGCGATTGGCATATCCACGATTATCGCGGTGGCAAGGCCAAGAGCTACCGCCGCTACCTCGACCTGGAACGTTCGGTAGCGACCGTACAATACGAACGCGATAACTACAAGTTTCGTCGCGAAATTTTCGCTTCGCACCCCGATCAAGTGATCGTCATGCGTCTTACGACCGACTGTCCTGTCGGTTGGGACATCGCTCTGCGCCTCTCATCACCCCACCCTGTGACAACCAAAATCGATACCCGAAAAGCGACCCTCTCGATGAGCGGTCAGGCTCCGGGACGCGTCGATCGCCGCAACTATTCGGACTTTGAGGCTTGGGGGCACGAAGCACGTCACCCCTACCTCTTCAACGAAGATGGTTCGCGCACGGGTAAACCCCGCGTGCTCTATGGCGAGGATATCAACAATCGAGGCATGTTCTTCGAAGGCCGTCTGGAGGTTCGCGTAGCCAATCCCAAATCGATTTCGGACCTGGGTGGTCAGCTCCGCATTCAAGGCGAGAAGGAGATTGTACTGATCTTCTCGGCTGCCACGAGCTACAACGGTCCCTTCCGCAGTCCTTCGACTGACGGTGTTGACGCCGCCAAGGTCGTGACGCAGGCGTTGAAGGCTACCCGCACGAAGAGCTATGAGGAGTTGCTTGCAGCCCACGTTGAGGACTACCAGTCGCTCTTCAACCGCTTGTCGCTGACCCTGCCGTCGGATCCCGAAGCCGAGCTACTTCCGACCGACGTCCGCATCCAGCGCTATGCCCGCCAATTCCGTGCTACGGGAGCTCCGACCGACCAAGAGCTGGTGACCCTGCTCTTCCAATACGGCCGCTACCTGATGATCAGCGGCTCGCGCGAGGGTGGTCAACCCCTCAACCTGCAGGGTATCTGGAACAAGGACCTCATCCCCTCGTGGAACTGTGGTTATACGACTAACATCAATATCGAGATGAACTACTGGCCTGCCGAGGTGGCCAATCTCTCGGAGTGCCACAAACCCTTCCTCGAGATGATCAAAGAGTGCGCCGAAACGGGCCGCGAAACGGCACGCGGCATGTACCACCGTCGCGGTTGGGTGGGACACCACAACTGCTCGATCTGGCGCGAAACGTACCCCAACGACGGCGGTGCCGCCACAGTCTTCTGGCCGATGATGGGTGCCTGGTTCTCGTCGCACCTGTGGGAGCACTACGCTTACACGGGTGACAAGGAGTACCTGAAGGAAGTCTATCCCGTAATGAAGGGCGCTTCGGAGTTCTTCCTCGATTGGCTCATCCGCGACAAGGAGGGCTATTGGATCACGCCGGTCAGCACCTCGCCCGAAAATCTCTTCATCATCCCCGGCACGAATCAATCCTGCGGTGTTTCGCAAGGCTCGACGGGCGATATGTCCATGATCCGTGAGCTCTTCTCGCGTACGATTGAGGCCGCCGAGATTGCTGAAATCGACGCCCCCTTCTGCGACACGCTGCGCAACCGACTGAACGAGATGCTCCCCTTCCGCGTAGGTGCCTTTGGTCGCCTGCAGGAATGGAACAAGGATTTTATGGATGAGGATATCCACCACCGCCACGTGACGCACCTCGTCTCACTCTACCCCTTCGGACAGATTACCCCGTCGGCCAATCCCGAACTCTTTGCGGCAGCCCGCAAGACCCTCGAGATTCGTGGCGATGAGGCTACTGGTTGGTCTAGCGGTTGGAAGATCAACCTTTGGGCCCGCCTCCTGGATGGAGAGCGCGCCTTCCGCCTGATTGGTACGCTGCTGCGTCCTGTTGAATTTGGCCCCGAGGCGGAGCGTTCGTCGGGTGGTGGCGTCTACATGAACCTCTTCGACGCCCATCCCCCCTTCCAAATCGACGGCAACTTTGGTCTCACGGCCGGTATCTGTGAGATGCTGATGCAGAGCCACGAGGGACTGATTCGCCTCATGCCCGCCGTACCGACGGCCTGGCGCACCGGCTCGATCAGCGGCCTGAAGGCACGCGGTGGCTACACGATCGACATGGCGTGGGCCGATGGCCGCATCACAGAGTTGAAGATCCACTCAGCTACAGGTAAGCGTTGCGAGGTACGTTCCTCGTGGCCGATGCCCGCTGCCGACCCGTTCGTAAATTGCCAATAATCAACTAAAAACTAAATACTATGAAAAAACAATTCATGCTTTGTGCACTTCTGCTGGGTGGTCTGCTGTGGACTCCTCAGGCCAGGGCACAACAGGTAATCGAGGCTACGCCCGAGACCTTCAAAACAGCTGTTTCAGAGCTGCGTAAGGCTGTAAAAAAGCAAAAGCAGGATGTTGAGTTGCGCCTGCACGGAGGTACCTACTACCTCCAGGAGCCGCTTGTAATCGACGAGACGCTGGGCGGTAAGAACGGTAAGAGTGTTAAAATCGCCTCGGTAAAGGGCGAGGAGGCCATCTTGAGCGGTGGTGTTGAGATCACGGGCTGGGAGCAGGTGCATGGCAACCTCTACAAAGCCCCCTTCAAGCACGATCAGAAACTGCGTACGCTCCTCGTGGGTGATAAGCGCGCTCGCATGGCCGGCATGAACGAGCCGGTACAGGCGCTGGGTAGCTATGGTGAGATCGAGATCACGGGTAACGAGCCGTGGGCCTTTGGCGCCGGTAAGACCGTGAAGGGTATCCGCTTCGAGCAGAGCGCCGAGGTGATGCCTTATCGCAACCCGTCGGATGTGGAGCTGATCCAGAACAACGTCTGGACCGAGAAGATCCTTTGCGCCGCCGATGTACACAAGTGGGGTAAGGAGATCGCCATCGAGCTCCAGCAGCCCTACTCGGCCATTCTGAACTCGCTGGCGTGGGCCGGTAAGACGAAGTTCGAGGGTTCGTTCCTGATTCGTAACGCCTTTGAGCTGCTGGACGAGCCGGGTGAGTTCTACTTCGACCGCGCCGAGCAGACGATCTACTACATGAGCCACGGCGAGAATCCGGCCGAGGTGAAGGTAATCGCCCCGATGACCGAGGGTCTGCTGCGCATCAAGGGTACGAGTTGCTCGTCGAACGTGGAGAACGTGACGATCGAGAACCTCACCTTCTCGTACGACGCGTGGAATCTGGT
This sequence comes from Alistipes sp., assembly GCA_017547175.1. Lineage (GTDB taxonomy): Bacteria > Bacteroidota > Bacteroidia > Bacteroidales > Rikenellaceae > Alistipes. The sequence goes on from JAFYQI010000008.1 coordinate 400,783, forward strand.
TGAGTTGGAGGGTTCGCACGGCTTTGGCGGTATTCAATCGCTGGGTCTGGCCATGAAGTATATCCCCAACGGCAACTGGCACCCCACGAAGTATAACAGCGTCGATGTTCCCGAGGGTACGATCCAGGTGGAGAATGCTACGGGTATCCGCATTCTGCGCAACAAGTTCCTGCATTTGGGTAGTCCCGTGTCGGTCAACCTCTCGAACGACGTGACGAACTCGCAGGTGATGGGCAACTTCTTCAACGACTGTCTGGGTAACGCTGTGGTGGTGGGTCACCCGCAGCACTACGAGATTGGTGATGGTGAGCCGGGTGCTGTCTTTGCTCCGGGCATTGAGGGTCTGTGCGAGCAAATCAACGTTTCGAACAACCTGATTCGTAACGTATCGCTCGACTTCCGCCAGGTGGAGGCCATCGTAGGCTTCTTCTGCAAGAACGTAAAGATCGACCACAACGACATCTACGGCACGCCGTATGGCGCCATCGCCCTGGGTTGGTGGTGGGGCAACGCCGGTATCCCCGAGTCGAAGAACGCCGGCAACAATTCGATCAGCTACAACCGTTGTGGCCACACTCACACGATGCTCACCGATGGTGGTATTATCTATATGCTCGGTCGTCAACCGGGTTCAGTAGCTCGTGGCAACTACGTCTTCGACGGTCCGCGTTGCATCTATCCCGATGACGGTTCGTCGGGTTGGCTCATCGAGGAGAACTTCGTTGTCAGCCTCTACCAGCTGTGGCTGCACCTGGATTCGGATCGCAATTACGACATCCTGATCCGCAACAACCACGTCAAGGACAACCGCTTCTGCAACAGCGGTAACGGTACGATTGTCGAGGGTACGAAGATCTACCGCAACATCCCCTTCGGCGACGAAGCTTTGGCTATCCAGGACGCTTCGGGTCTGAGCCACGAGTACCACGACCTGATGCCGCGCCGCGAGTATGACCCCATCATGGTCATCCCGACTGTAGGTGCCAAGCGCAAGGCCGTATTCTAATCCAATCTAAAATTTGATCCGCTAAACTACTTTTTGATATGAAGTTATTCCATCGAATGATGATGCTGGGTGCAGCTCTGATGCTCACCCTCACCGTTTCGGCTTCGAGCCACTATAGAACGGCCCCCTACCAGGTCCTGAAGGGCGGTGCAGGCTTCACGACCGACCACTATGTAAATCCCTTTGCCGGCTCGACACGCAGCGTGCTGAACCTGGCCCTCGAGCTGGAGGGCATGCAGGGCTTCCGCCTTGCGGTTGATGAGTCGGGTGCCATGCAGCCCGCCACCATTGAACTGCAGCTGCAACGTTCGGGTAATCTGCTCGTAGCGGCCACCTCTAAGGAGGCTGTCGAGGCCCTCAACTGGGGTCGCGGCAAGCTCAACGTGACGCCGGTACTGAAGAACGCCCTGCGTATCACGGAGGTTCCCGTGATGGATATCTACGCCGTACGCTATACGGCCGGCAAGCAGACGATCACGATCCCCGAGGGTGTGAAGGGTCAGCTGGCTGTGGTGGGTTACACTTCGGTGACGAAGTTCGCAGGTCGTGACGTAGCACTCGAAACGGGCGAGAACTACCCCTCGTTTGTCATCGAGGGCTTTGCCGAGTGCCCTGCTCTGTTTGAGGTGATCGGTGGTCAGGATGACCCCGTCGTGAATGAAGGCATGCCCGGCACGGAGGGTATCCAGGGCGGTTTCGAGGGAGGTCAGATGATCAAGCTCGGCGATACGTACCACATGTTCCCCACCGAGCGTGCCGGTGAGATTGGCGAGCCTGCTCGCTTCGACCGCATCAAGACCCGCATCGGCCACTGGACGAGTAAGGACGCCATCCACTGGGAGCGTCAGTCGACCCTCTACCAGTCGAGCGGTACCTATGCCATCTCGCACTACGACCACCCGATGAACGATCGTCGTGCCGCCATCTGGAGCTACATGCCGATCTTCAACAAGGAGAAGAACCGCTGGCAAGGTCACTACCTGGCCTATACCTGCGACTTCGACGTAGCTCCCAACCACTCGTTCGGCCGTATCTGGCGTTGCGAGTCGGTGGTAGAGGGCATTGAGGGTATTGGTGGTCCGTACCGCGACTGCGGTATTGTCATCGAGCCGGGTCTGGACAGCCAGCTTTGGGAGGGTCGTCAGGGCGTTGCCTCGTTCTTCCCCTACCAAGTAGGCGATAAGTGGTATGGCTTCATCAGCGGTGCCTACCCCTACCAAACCAAGGAGGACTACCCCTTCGGTGGCAAGCCGACCCACTGGTATGTAGGTTTGGCCGAGTCGGACAACCTGGAGGGTCCCTTTACCCGCATGAAGGAGATCAACCCCATCACCTCGATCCACCCCCGTTTTGTGGAGAATCCGATCGTTTCGCAACTCCCGAACGGCCTCTACGTCGCCGTATTTGACGGTGGTCCGGAGTGGTTAAACCTGCCGAACATGATCGCCTACACCCTCTCGAAGGATGGTATCCACTGGAGTGAGGCTCACTACTTGCCGATCGACACGAAGGTCAAGAAGTGGTGGCACACGATGCGCACGCCGCTAGGTCTGATTCCCGAGGGCAACGACATCTACACGATTGTCTATGCCGCCATCAACAACGACATGCGCTTCCACCCGATGGGTATGGTTCAGGTGAAACTCAACCGCGAGGTATTGGAGGAGATCACCAACAAGATGTAATCACGAAAAAAAGAAGAAGATAATGAGTCAGAAAAAGTACGCGGGTGTTGTTGTTCCGATGGCAACACCCGTCAAGAACGGTTCGGTTGATTTGGCGGCCGTGGAGAAGATCATCCACTCGTTTGTCGAGGCCGGTGTCGATGCATTGGTGATGGGCACGACGGGCGAGGGTAACCTCGTTCCTCAGGCCGAAGGTATCGAGATGGTGGCTGCCGCCGTGCGCGTTGCCGACCACAAGATCACGATTTATGCCGGTGTGACGGGTCTCTGCCTGAAGGAGCAGATTGCCCAAATCGAGGGCTTCAAGGCGGCCGGTGCCGATGTGGCTGTGGCCATTCTGCCGAGCTACTACGCCCTTACGGAGGAGCAAATGGTGGCCTACTACACCACCCTGGCCGACCATTCGGTACTGCCTGTGATGCTCTACAACATCCTCGCCACAACCCACCTCTCGATTCCGGTGGAGGCCGTTCGCAAGCTCGCTGCTCACCCCAACATCGTCGGTCTGAAGGACTCGGAGCGTGACCTGGAGCGCATGGAGCAGTGCATTGCCGTGAAGAACGAGGCGGAGGATTTCGCCTACTTCTGCGGCTGGGCAGCGCAATCAGCTCACTCGCTCGAGCTGGGTGCTGACGGTATTGTTCCCTCGACGGGTAACTTCGTACCGAAGCACTTCCAGGCCCTCTACGAGGCGGCCGTGAAGGGCGATATGGCCGAGGCCAACCGCCTGCAGACACTCACCGACGAGATGGCCAAGGTCTATCAGCAGGGGCGTCCCCTGGGTCAGCAACTGGCTGCGCTGAAGTGCATCATGCAGGGTCTTAACCTCTGCGGTACGGAGATGTTTGCCCCTCTCACGGAGCTTTCAGAGGCGGAGTATGCCACGATCCGCGAGCAGATTTCGGCATTTGATCTGAACTACTAATAAAGGCTACTAACTCAAACATATTGCCACTATGCATTGGATAGATATTGCGCTGGTGATTGCCAGCATTGTCTTTGTGATGCTGTTTGGTCTGAAGTTCGCCCACAAGCAGGACTCGACCAACAGCTATTTCGCCGCTGGAGGCTCGATTCCCGCCTGGGCCATCGGTATGTCGATCTTTGCCACCCTCATCAGCTCGGTGACCTTCTTGGCCTACCCGGGTGCCGCCTATGGCGGTAGCTGGATCCTGCTGGTGCAGGGTCTGATGGTACCGATCGTGCTGGTGGGCATGATCTGGTTTATCGTGCCGCTCTTCCGCAAGGCCATCAAACTCTCAACCTATGAGTATTTCGAGCGTCGTTTCGGCTTCGGCGCACGTCTCTATGGCTCGATCGCCTTCCTGTTGACCCACTTCTCGAAGCTCGGTACGGTCTTCTTCCTCGTATCGTTGGCCATCTCACAGTTCATGGGTTGGGATATCTACATGGTGATCATCGTCATCGGTATCGCCGTTACCTTCATCACCCTCATCGGTGGTATGGAGGCGGTGATCTGGATGGATGTGATCCAGGGCTTTATCCTCATCGTGGGTGGTATCATCTGCGCCGCCCTGCTGCTCTTCACGCCCGAAGGTGGTCCGTCGGCCGTATGGGAGGTTGCTATGCGCGACAACATGATCAACGTGGGTGAGTTCCACTGGAGTTTCGTCGAGCTTACGTTCTGGGTGATGGCCATCAACGGTGTCTTCTACGCTATTCAGAAGTATGGTACGGACCAGACTATCGTGCAGCGTTACCTCACGGCCAAGGACGACCGCTCGGCCAAGCGCGCCGCCTACATCGGTGTACTGACCAGCGTACCCGTATGGACGCTCTTTATGTTCATAGGTACGTGCCTCTATGCCTACTACCAGATTGAGGGTGCCGAGGTCGTTGCCGGCATGAAGGCCGACGAGGTATTCCCCTACTTCATCGCCCATGAGTTGCCGATCGGTGTGAAGGGCCTGATCATCTCGGCCCTCGTAGCCGGTGCCATCTCGTCACTCGACTCGGACCTGAACTGCTTTGCCGCTATCGGTGTGCAGGACTACTACGTTCGCTTCCGTCCCGAGAGCACCGACCGTCAGCGCCTGGTGCTAGGTCGTTGGATCGTAGGTATCGCAGGTCTGGCCTCGATCGGTATCGCTTCGATCTACGCCTTCTGGGGTGGTGAGGGTATCCTCGGCGTGTTGTTTGGTCTCTACGCCATCTTCTCGTCGGGCATCGTCGGATTGTTCCTGTTGGGTCTTTTGGTCAAGCGTGCCAACAAAGAGGGTCTCTGGGTCGGTCTTGTAGTCTGCATCCTCTTTACGGCCTATGCCGTACTGACCTCGTCGAAATTTACGATCGATGGCGAGAAGCGAATTCTGCTCGACCTGGGTGCCTGGAACTTTACGCACCACAAGTATATGCTGGGTGTCTACAGCCACCTGATTGTCTTCTTCGTCGGTTGGGCCGCCTCGTACCTCTTCCCCAAGAAGGAGGTTGACGACAGTCTGACGATCTATGGCTACCTGAAGGAGCGCAAAGCTGCAAAATAAAACGAAGAAAGATGAATTTGGTAACTTTACAACAACCCTCGCGCATTGTCTTGGGCGAGGGTGCCACCCAACGCTTCGCCGAAGAGTTTGTGGCCCATGGATTCAAACGCTTGTTCCTGCTGACGGCTCCGTCGATCCTGCCTCGACTCGAGGGTATCATCCAGCAGATCGAGGCTTCGGGTACCAAGGTACAGATTTACAACCGCATCACGGCCGAACCGGCCTTGGATGAGGTACTCGAGATTATCGACCAGGCGCGCGATTTCTCGACCGACAGTGTTGTCGGTATCGGTGGCGGCTCGGTGCTCGACACGGCCAAGATCGTGGCTGCTTTTGTCAACAGCAAGCAGCAGGTTTCGGAGTGCTTCGGTATCGGTCTGATCAAGGAGCGCGGTGTTTGGTGCGCCTGCCTGCCCACCACGTCGGGTACGGGTAGCGAGGTCTCGCCCAACGCCATTCTGCTCGATCGTGCCGAGAAACTCAAGAAGGGTATCGTCAGCCCCTATCTGCTGGCCGATGCTGCCTATATCGATCCGCTACTGACCATCACCGTACCGGCCAAGATCACGGCCGAGACGGGTATGGACGCCCTGTCGCACTGCATTGAGAGTTATACGAATCGCCACGCACATCCCGTGGTGGACGCCTACGCCCTGCAGGGTATTGAGCTCATTGCCAAGAATCTGGAGCGTGCCGTAAAAGATGGTCAGGATCGTGAGGCGCGTGCCGCCCTGTCGCTCGGCAGCTATTATGGTGGTCTCTGCCTGGCTCCGGTCAACACGGCCGCTGTACATGCCCTCTCTTATCCGCTTGGTGGCGAGTATCACATCTCGCATGGCCTGGCCAACGCCATCCTGTTGCCGCCCGTGATGCGCTTCAACCTCGAGGCAAACATCGAGAAGCATGCCGCCATTGCACGCGCCATGGGTGTTGATTGCGAGGGACTGACGCCCCGCGAGGCCGCCGAGAAGGGTGTGCAGTTCATTGCCGACCTGGCCGAGCGATGCGGAATCCCCACGACGCTCACGGCGCTCGGTATCGGACGCGAGAAGGTGGGCGAGTTGGCTGATGCCGCCATGAAGGTAACACGTCTGCTAGTCAACAACCCCCGCGAGGTGACACGCGAGGATGCAGTAGCAATCTATAACGAATTATACGAATAAGAAGATGAATAACTTACCGATTTTAGCCATTACGATGGGCGACCCTGCCGGTGTGGGTCCCGAGATTATCGCCATGTCACTCGCCCAAGAGTATCCCTACACGATCTGCCGTCCGGTAGTGGTAGGTGATGCCGCTATGATGGAGCAGGGTGTCGCTTCGGCCAAGGTGGATTTGAAGGTGCGCGCCATCGACAGCGTGGCCGAGGCACAGTATGAGCGCGGCGTGATCGACGTGTTGGATCTGAAGCTCATCGACCGCGACCAGTTTGCCTACGGCGAGGTGTCGGCCCAATGTGGCCATGCCGCCTTCGAGGCAGTACGCACGGCCATTGAACTGGCCATGAAGGGCGAGGTGGACGGTACGGTGACCGCTCCGCTGAACAAGGAGGCGTTGCACGTTGCCGGCCACAACTTTGCCGGCCACACGGAGATCTACGCCCACTACACCGACACGAAGAAGTACGCCATGCTGTTGGCAGACGATAAGATGCGTGTGATCCATGTATCGACCCACGTTTCGCTGCGCGAGGCGTGCGACCGTGCCAAGAAGGAGCGCGTGATCGCCGTGACGGAGCTGATTCGAGAAGCCTGCCTGAGCTTCGGTATCGAGAACCCGAAGATCGGTATCGCCGGTCTGAATCCGCATGCCGGCGAGGGCGGTCTGTTTGGCGACGAGGAGATTCGCGAGATCATTCCCGCCATCGAGGAGATGAAAGCCAAGGGTTGGAACGTGGATGGTCCTGTGCCACCCGATTCGCTCTTCTCGCGTGCCCGTTCGGGCCAATTCGATGGTTGCGTAGCCATGTACCACGACCAGGGCCACATCGCCTTCAAGGTGGGTGGTTTTGAGTGGGATCGTGAGACACAGCGCATGGTGGCCGTGAAGGGTGTGAACATCACGCTTGGTCTGCCGATCATCCGCGTTTCGGTGGACCACGGTACCGCCTTCGACGTAGCAGGTAAGGGCATCGCCAACCCCGACGCCATGCTCATGTCGATCGAATATGCTGCCTTGATGGCCAAAAACCGCAAGTAATCGAACGCAACAATGCGTACTTATGTGATTGCCGATGACCTAACGGGGGCCGCTGAGATTGCCGGAGTGGCCCACCGTTTGGGGGCTCGTGTTCGTTTAACGACCACGGTCGACGGGGTACATGAGGAGGATGAAGTGGTGGTTTTGGCGACTGACACCCGCTCGATGAGTCGCGAGGAGGCCCTCAAAATCACGAGTAAGGTCGTAGAAACACTCCAAACCATGGAGGGGTATCACCGCATTGATCGGCTTTTCAAAAAGACTGACTCCGTGCTACGCGGCCATGTTACGGCCGAATTAGAGCTGCTCCTCAACACCACACACCGCGCAGCGCTGCTACTCCCTGCAAACCCCTCAAAAGGGCGTTTAATTCGTCGGCGCATCTACTCCATAGGAGGTACACCGCTGAGCCGTACACTCTTTCGTCATGATCCCGAATTCCCGGCCATTACGTCGGATGTAGTTCGATTATTGGGCGGATACATACCTTATATTACATCGCGCACGCGACGTACGCGACTGCCCGACGCTATCAGTATCGGCGAGGTCGGATCGATGGAGGATCTGCAAGCCCTGGTTACTCGCTTCGATGCTCCGGATGTGATTTTTGCAGGAGGTGCCGACCTCTTTCAGACCCTCATGGAGCACCAAGGGAAAGCTCTGATAGAGCGGCCATCTTTTACCGGTATTGCTCAACATCGCGCTCTGATCGTTTTGGGGAGTACGGCTCGACACAACTTGATGGAAGAGCCCTTCTTCCAACGAAACCGAGTAGCACAGAGTCCGATGCCTGACGATGTCTTCGACGGAGGTTCAACAACAGCATGGATCGAACAGAGCAAAGTGCTATTCAGCCAAGCCGATTCGCTGCTATTGCGCATCCCGCAAGCAATCACTCACGAAGAGGGCAAAGCATTGCAACTACGCAGACAGATGGCCGAAACGGTCGTTTCACTAATACGTGAACTACACCCGGAAGAGGTTATCATCGAGGGTGGCGCTACCGCCTTTACAATCCTTCGAGGTCTTGCATGGAGTGATCTCAAAATTACCGACGAGATTGCTCCGGGGGTTGTTCGTTTACGTCATGCAGCAAGCAACATCTGCTTCACCTTCAAGCCGGGCAGTTACCCGTGGGGAGCCTGCTTCCGTTAAAAAAAGAGCCTTGCGGCTCTTTTTTTATGTAAATAGGGTGAGATCCGGGAGCATCTTTGGCGAGAGATTATGCAAGGCCAAACCCTGTTTCATCGCTCGCAAGAAGGTATATTGCGTACCACCACGCGAGCCGTCATACCAGGCCACAAGTGTAGCGGCATGATCAACCAGATAGTTGTTGCGCTGCTGGTAGCAGCCTCGATGGTAGGTTGAAGCAAGCAAAATCACCTCGTCGGCCTCAGTCATAATATGACGAAACCGTGCTCGGTCCTCCGAAGAAAAGGATTGGCTCTGCGAAGCGTGAGGGATAACTGCCACCAACCGCACACCACGATGCACACGTCGAAGACGTAATACAGCCTCGGCTGCAGCCAAATCAAATCCTTGTGCCATACCACTTAAAAAACAGACAGCACCCCCCTCCGCGAGTTGTTCGAGGAGATGATAAAGTTGTTCGTCAGCCTCGCCGCAATAAGAACGATGGCCGGTGAATGCTACAGTATGAATGCGATCAAATGGCATAATTCAAGGACAAAAATAACAATTTTGGCGCGTAGTTTGCTCATTGAAGTATGCACACATTAAAAAAAATTGTTATGAAACACACGGGTATTTGTGTAACCTCGCTCGTCGGGGGAATGATTATCGGCTCGGCACTGGCCATGCTCCTTACCCCTCAATCGGGGCCTGAATTACGCCATAAGTTAAAAGATATGGCCGAAGAGGGTATCGACAAAGCCAAAAATCAGGCCGATAAGATGCAACAGATGATCAAGGAGCAGATCGAACAGGCTCGCTGCAAATGCGAAAGCCACGAAGCCTAACACCTCTTCTCGATGGAACGCGCTTCAAATACCGGAGGCAGATTAATTACGGCCATCTTGATCTTTACCGTGAGCCTCTTCTGTACGCTGCTCACCGGTGTAGCAGCGCTAATCCTATGGCTCGCAGCCCGCATCGGATCGTTGGTAACAGCTGCTGTTGTGGTCTGTCTTTTCTTTGCCGTGCTGGCCATTGTGAGCTATCTGCTTTCAATCCGCGATGCAATTGCCCGCTTTCGCAATGAGCTCGACACGGTCTATGAGGTGGCCAACCGCATCCGACGGGGATACCGATGGATCCAACAACAATTTGGATGGCTGATCGGGCAGAATAGTGATTCGGAATGACTACCGATGCAATAAGAGGGGCCTTGTTGCTATCGCATGAAACAAAGAAGAGGAGAGAGACTAAGCTCTTTCCTCTTCTTTCTTGTATTGAAAGGTTGTATCGGCCTACTTGAAGTAGCGGTTGTAGAGACCCTCAAAGCCCTTACCGTGGCGAGCCTCGTCCTTAGCCATCTCATGCACCGTGTCGTGTACAGCATCCAGGTTCTGCTCCTTGGCAATCTTAGCCAGGTGCATCTTACCCTCGCACGCACCACACTCGGCATTCATACGCTTGTATAGGTTGGTCTTCGTATCCCAAACTACCTCACCGATCAACTCGGCAAACTTAGCAGCGTGCTCAGCCTCCTCCCAAGCGTAGCGCTTGAAAGCCTCGGCGATCTCGGGATAACCCTCACGGTCGGCCTGACGGCTCATAGCCAGGTACATACCCACCTCGGTGCACTCACCCATGAAGTGATCCTGCAAACCCTGCCACAACTCGGCATCCGAACCCTTGCCATCACCCAACTTGTGCTCCGTAACGAAATCCAATGCGCCATCCTCAACTACCTCGACGAACTTATCTGCGCCAACCTTGCACAACGGGCACTGCTCGGGAGCCTCGTTACCCTCATGAATGTAACCACATACGGTACAACGGAATTTCTTTACCATAATTTTGAATGTTTTAAAGTTTTGTTCAATGTGTGTTTTCTGTTTCCGAAAGCAAAGATAGTGTATTTGGTTGCATTTCCAACAAAATTAGCGATTATCTTTTTTGATAGGACTATCAGCCAAGCTTATCGCAAAGCCTCCTCTACCTCACGCGGATCGGTCGAATCTTTCACCAGTACCCGTTTCTCGCGGTCGAGCAAATAGATGGACGGAATGGCCCTCAAATCGTATAATTGGTCGCTTTGAATGCTTCCATTAAGATCATGGCCCTCGATCCAACCATGAGGCAGCTCCTCCGATTTACGGGCTGAGGGCTCTTCGTCGAGATTGATGACCAACATGGTTAAACGTCCTTCGCTGATGCGCTCGACAATAAGAGCCGAGTGCAATAACAACTCCTTCAACATCCGACACATGGAGCAATCGGGATTCGAGAAGAAAATCAACGTATAATCCGACTGCAGTTCATAGAGCGACCTATTTTCTCCTGTACGCGTAAGAAAACGGAAATCGTTGGCCGGCTCTCCCAATCGGTTTTGGCGTGCCACCTGCAAATCATGTGTAGTAACCAATCGGTCGTACTCATCATAATAGGGAGCTTGCAATTGCGCCTCAAGCACCGGAATATAGAGCTCCGAGGAGCGTAATGCAGCATTGGGATCATGCAGGACACGTGCAGCCAACATCGAAAAATAGTCGAGTGCCAAGCGAGACGTGGCAGCGCGTTTCATCAGACTATCCATCGGAGCACGATCGCGTGGGGCTGTGGATAGCAGGGCGACATACTGGGAGAAGTGTCGCTCCATCTCAGCAGTATCGGCTCGTTGCAGCGCCACCGTATCTGCAAAATTAAAATTATCCCAATAATGGTAGCGCAAAAAGTCGATCTGCGCCGCACGATCCAACATAGCGGAAGGCTGCGGTATCGAAAATTGATGCGCGGCAGATTCAGTACGCGGCGTATAGCAGGCTGTCAACAACAGCAACCCCGCAAAGATAAGATAATGAAACACCCCCTTCATAGTTGACAAAGATAACACAAATTTCCGAAAAAAAAGTTTGCTGAATCTCCGATTACCCCTATCAAACGGCTCTTGCACGGTTGTTGCTTCTGACTTTGGCGAGAAAACCAATCAATACATAGTAAGTATGGATACTAAAAAATCGACCTCGAATTCGGGGTTCAAATTAAGCGTAATTACGTTGGCGATCATGAATGTGACAGCCGTGGTGAGTCTGCGCGGTCTGGCCACCGAAGCAGAATACGGGCTCTCGTCAGCATTCTATTATCTCTTTGCAGCCATCGTATTTTTAATTCCTACGGCAATGGTCGCAGCCGAATTGGCCGCTATGTTTTCTGATAAGCAGGGTGGTGTTTTTCGATGGGTAGGAGAGGCTTTCGGCGCACGTGCCGGTTTCGTTGCAATCTTCATGCAGTGGATCCAATCGACAATTTGGTATCCGACGGTACTTACCTTTGGTGCCGTCTCGATTGCCTTCATCGGAATGGACCAGCAACACGACATGGCCTTGGCCTCGAATAAACTCTTCACCCTGATCATCGTGTTGACCATCTATTGGATTGCCACTTTTGTCGCACTCAAAGGGTTATCATGGGTCGGCAAAATCTCAAAATGGGGCGGTATGATCGGTACAATTATTCCGGCCGGTTTGCTCATTATTCTCGGTATCATCTACCTCGCTACAGGTGGTAAGAATCAAATGGACATGTCGCAAAGTTTCTTCCCTGACCTAAAGCACTTTGACAACTTGGTGCTGGCAAGCAGTATCTTCCTCTTTTATGCCGGTATGGAGATGATGGGAATCCATGTTATGGATGTAAAGAATCCCACTCGCAACTACCCCAAAGCCATCATCATCGGAGCCTTGATGACGGTTTCGATCTTCGTATTGGGTACCTTCGCACTCGGCTTTATCATCCCGACCAACGAGATCAACCTTACCCAATCGCTCTTGATCGGTTTTGACCGCTATTTCGAATATCTACACATCTCATGGGCAGCACCTATTATCGCCTTTTGTTTGATGTTGGGCGTATTGGCCGGGGTACTGACCTGGGTGGCCGGTCCTTCGCGTGGTATCTTTGATGTGGGTAAAGCGGGCTATCTTCCCCCCTTCTTTCAACGTACCAACAAGGCGGGGGTACAACGCAACATCCTGCTCGTGCAAGGCTGCATTGTCACGCTGTTGGCGCTGCTGTTTGTCGTAATGCCCTCGGTGCAGTCGTTCTACCAAATTCTTTCACAGCTCACCGTACTACTCTACCTCATTATGTATATGCTGATGTTTACGGCAGCCATCACCCTGCGCTATAAACTGAAAGATACGCCACGCCCCTTCCGCCTCGGCAAGGGAAACGGACTGATGTGGTTACTGGCCATCGTGGGCTTTGCCGGCGCTTTATTAGCCTTCGTGTTGAGTTTTGTACCACCTTCGCAAATCGCCACCGGATCGAAAACGGTATGGTACGCAGTACTCGTTATTGGCTGTATTGTCGTGGTAGCAGCACCTTTTGTCATCTACGCCATGCGCAAGCCCTCGTGGCGTGACCCGAAGGCTGCCGCCGATTTTGCACCGTTCCACTGGGAGAAGCAATAACTGATTCATACCCCATAATACAAAAAAAGGGAAGGGGGCTGCCGGATGATGGGATCGGCAACCCCCTTCTTCAATTGAAGTGGGACTTCAATCTGTTTTGCTTACTCAGCCAGCGGGTCGAACGTACCCTGACCGCCGTTGTAATCCTCCCAACCAATGGTCTGGAGCAACGACTGGTTCTTGTTCTGAGCGTTCTGGTTCAGACCCAGGAAGTAGTAGCGAGGCAGGTAGGTGATATGCATGCCGTCGACCGTCTTATCGGCGTTCAGGGCATCACCACGCTTCATCTTAGCCTGCAGGAAGGGCTCGTAGAAATTCGTTGCGAGCTTCACAAGAGCATTATCCAGGTTACCGTTCTTCAGGTTCTGCTTGTTGAGCTGAACGCGGAAGCCCGTACGCCACGACTTGAAGTCAGCCCAGGTCTTCTCCTTGGTCCATGCGGTCCACGTACCCTCACCATCCTCGGTAGCAGCCGGGGTGTAGGTACCGTGCTCGAATACATACTTAGCAATCGGGTCGGGCATGTTATCCCACTGACCGTTCGGCCAATCCTTGCCACCAACACCCTCGTTGATGGTCGACTTAACAGCCCACTCGATGTTCTCACGACGCTTACCGTTGAAGGGAACATAACCGATCAGCTCGCAGGTGTTACCACCCCAACCCGACAGGGTCCACGATGCGGGAGCACCCTGAATCTTCGAGAAGTTTACACCACCATCGAAGAGCAGCCAACGACGCATATCGTCGAAACGCTTACCCTCGTAAGCCAGCTCGATCTGACGCTCGTAGAGCACCTGAGCAAGGCAGGTACCCTGATCCGACGAAGCAGCCTCAGTAATACCGTAGTTGTTATCCTCGATGTAACCGGCACGCTTGCGAATCTGCTTCACATAGTCAACAGCCGTAGCGTAATCCTTCGACATGGCAGCAACCTCAGCCAGGTTCAGCAGAACCTCAGCGTAGCGGATCTCCATGTACGACTGGTACGAGTAACGGAAACCCTGACCACCATCCGAAGCACCAACGTGCTTGTAGAGGTACTTGTCACCCGTCGAACGCTTCGTCAAGTAGAGACCCTTAGCATTTGCCAGAAGGTTATCAGCACCATAGGTAGCCGACGAGGTGTGGTCACCAACCAGCGCAGGATCCAGATACCATACATAGTTCCAGAGCTCGTAAGCCGAACCTGCGAAGGGGTTCATGTTCGTACCGTCCGACATAGCCGAACCCTCGTGCGTCCACTCGATACCGGGGAAACCGAACGTGCGGTAGAAACGACCATCACGGTTCAGGAAGGGAGCGTTCTCATCATACTCGTTCGTCGACACCTTCAGCTTCGTGTAGAACTGAGCACCGTAAGCATTCACACCACCATCACGCATCGGGAAGAGCTGCATCATCGTAGCCGACGGAATAACACCGCCACCACCGAGCGTATTCGACGGGCGAATCTTTTGCTCCCAGGGGTTATTGCGGTGGTAGTCAGGCACACCACCCTCAACGATGTTGTTGAAACGAGCGATGAACAGACCCTCGGTATCCTCAGCACCCATCAGGTTGAACATGTTAGCCCAATCCTTGATCGTGTTACCGTTACCCTCGGGCTTGTAGAGTGTGTAACCTGCAGCATTGATCTTCTCCAGGTCGGCCTTCATCTCCGTGTAGCAAGCAGCGATACGATCCTGATCCTCAGCACGGTTGAAGAGCGGCGAGCACCACCAGGTCATTACGCGACCCTTCAGAGCCAACGCCGTAGCCATCGAAACGCGAGCATAGTTGTTACCCGAACGCCACTGACCGGCACCCGTAGCGGGCTCCAGCATCGTAGCAGCCGTGCGCAACTCATCGATAATGAACTCATAAACCTCCTTAGCGCTCGAACGCGGGGTTACCGACTCAGCCACGATGGGAGGGCAGTCCGTGATGATGGGCACACCACCATACCACTTCCACAGCAGGAAGTAACGCCATGCGCGCAGTACGTGGAGCTGACCAACCAGCTCATCCTTCTCCTCACGCGAGAGCGAACCACCCTCGATACCGATGATGGCGTCGTTGATGTTACGAATCAAACCCCAAACGTTGTTCTGAACGTTCGAAGCATCAGCACCCTGGAAGTAATCAGGCTGCTCCTTGATACCCGAAACCGTGTTCAGCTCCTCGAGCGGGTTTACGAAGATACCGAAGCCCGAGAACTCCTCCGTACACTTCGACAGATCATCTGCGAAACCGGTCGAAGGATACTGCCAGTTGGGATTACCGTTGGGGTCGGGCAGGTTGTAGCGGTAGCAATCGCTTACACGAGCAAGACAGCCCGTATAATCGTTATAAATGCTGGGATCGGCCTGATCGTAGTTGATCTTCTCCTGCAGGAACTCGTCGCTGCACGACGTGAGACCTGCAAATGCCAGCAAGGCAAAGCCGATCAATTTGATATTCATATTTTTCATTATCGTGTGCTATTAGAAAGTTACATTAAGACCAATCGTGAACTTGCGCAGCGTGGGATACGAACCATACGAACCCGACATCGGATCCATGAACTTCTCCGGATAGGGGTTGTAGAAGTCGCAAATGTTCTGACCCGTTACGTTTACGCGAACAGCCGAAATACCAATCGGCTTCAGCCACTTCTTCGGCAGCGAGTAAGCCAGCGTCAAGCGGTTCAGACGAACGCGCGTGCCGCTGATGCGCCAGAACGACGACGTAACGGCATTCACGCTCGAGTAAGCCAGGTTCGGGTAGTAACCCTCACGGTTCTGCTCAACAACTACGTTGCCCTCAGCGTCCGTGATGTCCTGATATACGAACATGTTGTCGGGATTCCAGAACGAAGGCATGTTGGTGTACTCGAGGTTGCCCGAGGGCTTCAGAGCCATCGAAGGAACGAACGAGTAGCCACCCCACGAAGCCGAGATCTGAGCCGTCAGCGACAGACCCTTCCACTCAGCGTTCAGGTTAGCCGTCAGGCCGTAGGGGTTCGAACGGTTCGACAGGCGTACCTGGTCGTCGTCAGCATCCACCTTACCATCGGGCTGCTCTACGTAAGCACCCGTAGCCGAATCATAACCACGAACGTCCTTATAGATCAGCATACCCGGACGAACATCCTCCTTCGGCATATCCATGTACGAAGTCAGGTTGTGCTGCTCGAAGTACTCCTCGATCTCCTGGAACGAGCGGAACATACCTACGCACTGCATACCCCAGGTACCGATGTCGGTACGATCACCCTTCTGAACCTGACGATAAACAGCATCCGTAGCCCAGTCCATCAAGAGGACCTTGTTGTCCGAATAACCCGTGTTGATACCGATGCGGTACTTGAAGTCCTTACCGATCTTGTCACGCCACGTAGCCGAGAACTCGATACCCCAGCTATCCATCTCAGCCATATTCTGATAAGCCGACTGGTTACCTACGGTACCCGGGATCGAAGCCTTGTAAGGCATGAGCATCTCGCGATCCATCTGCTTGTAACCCTCGATTACGAAACCGAGACGGTTGTTCAATACGTTCCAGTCGATACCGACGTTCATCTTGTACGACTTATCCCAGTGAGCATCGGGGTTAACACCCGTGTTGTTCTTGTTCATAGCCAGACGCGAACCTGCGGTCGAAGCGGGATCCTCACCAAAGATGGCACCCTTATCCTTATCCATACCGTAGAAACGCTGCCACTGCCAAGCGGTCGTATTGTCACGACCGGTCAGACCGAACGATGCGCGAATCTTCAGGAAGTCAACCCACTTCACGTTGTCAGCGAACCAGTTCTCCTGCGAGATTACCCAACCGGCCGATACCGAGGGGAAGGTACCCCAGTAGTTCTCGGGCGAGAACTTCGTCGAGGCATCCGAACGAACCAATACCTCGAGGAGGTACTTGTTGTCAAAAGCGTAGTTTACACGACCCAGGTACGAGAGCGAACCTGCCTCGTAACGCGTGAAGGTCGTCGTCATCTCCGAATCCGGACCTACCGAGTTCGACTGACCCGTACCGAATACATAGGGATCCGTTACCAGACCATAGAGGTACTCCGACTCCGACTCCGAACGCTCGATGGCGAACATAGCGCCTACCGAGTGCTTACCGAAGTCACGAGCATAGTTCAGCTGGAAGTTAGCCTGGTAGTTGTCCGTGCGGGTCATCGTACGCGAGTACGAACCCGGCTGACCATCCGACGTACCGTTCGAAACGATCGAACCACGGTTCGAAACCGAATAGTTCGACTTATCCGACAACTCCTCAATCTGCTCAGCCGTCGTAGCATAGGTCGGCGTGTAGAGGTGCTCACCCGAACCGTAGCGGGTGTTCATCTTGTAAAGCGTGTAGTAGGTACCAATCTCGTTGGTCTTATCGGTCGAAACCGACTTCGAGTACGATACGCGAGCCGACAAACCCTGGAGGGGCTTCCACAGCGCACCGAAATCATAGTTCAGGTGAACACCTACGTTCATGTTCGACGACATGTTGCGCTTGTAGTCACCCAGATCCTGCAGCTCAGCGAAGTGGTACTCCTGATCCTGACCTACCTGATTGTTCGAAACACCATACGAAGCAACAGCGTAACCGTTTACATACTCGGGCATGTAACGCGGACGCATCATCAGCAGACGGTAGTCCTTCTCCGAGTTCGTACCACCTACCTTAATATAAGGAGTGTTCTTCTCACCGTAGTCACCCGACAGCTGCATACCGGCCGACAGACCCTTACCGATCTTCACGTCGATACCGGCACGATACGACCAGCGGTTGTAGTCGAGCTTACCAAGGTTACCATCCTGATCGAAGTACGACAGACCGGCGAAGTAGTTAGCCTTCTCCGTAGCACCCGATACGTTCAGCGAATGCTGATGCGTAATAGCCGAACTCCAATATTTGTCGAGCAGATCGTAGTTCAGGCTCTTCATAGCAGCCAACTCATCAGCCTGGAAGAGATCGAACTTCTTGTCAATATTGGTGTTGGTGGGGTCAGCAGCCGTAACTGCGTTCCACAACTTACCATACTGGTACGAATCCAACATCTTGGGCTGCGAGAAGGTATCGGCGATACCCACCGTACCGCTATACGAAATCTGCGGCGTACCCAGCTTACCACGCTTCGTCGTAACGAGGATAACACCGTTAGCTGCACGCGAACCATAAACGGCAGCCGAAGCATCCTTCAGTACCGAGATGTTCTCGATCATCGAGGGGTCGATGTTGTTGAAAGCCTCTGCACCAAGGTTCTGATACGTGTTACCTACCTTCACGTCATTCGGGTAAATATAACCATCGATTACGTAGAGGGGCTGCTGTGCCGTAACACCTACAGCACCCAGGTCGTTCGCACCACGGATGTAGATCGAAGCAGCCTCACCCGGACGGCTTTCACCACCCGAAACCGAAACACCATTGATCAAACCCGACAGCGTCGAAGCCAGGTTACCCGACGAAAGGTCAGCGATGTCGTCCATCGGAACAGTCGAAACCGAACCGGTCAACGTAGCCTTCTTCTGCGAGCCGTAACCCACAACGACTACCTCCTCGATGTTCTGACGATCCTCCTTGAGGACGATCTTCGTCGTAGCCAGGTTGTCAACCTCCTCGGTTACATAACCGATGAACGAAACCTGAACCTGCGCCTTGGCAGGAACGGGCAGTACGAACTCACCGTCAACGCCCGTCGTGGTACCAATCGTGGTACCCTTAACGATTACCGTAGCACCGATCACGGGCTGACCCATCTCATCAACTACGGTACCCTTATACTGTGTCTGTGCCGAAGCCGACAGCACGAAGAGTGCCATCACAAAACTCAGGCAAATACCCAATACTTTCTTCATAATTGTATCTTTTCTTTTGTGTTAGCACTCCGTTAGTTCAACCAGCGGGGGTCACCAATCGTCGACGAGATCGTACCCGTAGCCGTGAAGTTTACACCACCGTTCGGCTGCGTGAGGTCGAGCACCTTGAAGATGTTCTCATCCGTGAAGCCCATGTTCTCCTCCGTAGCGATCTCCTGCTTATCGGTGCTATCAACCGAGTTGAATACACCCCAAATCGTGTTGTTCTTCCATACGTAGGTACCACCACGCTTTACCTTCTGCAGGCGATAGCAATCCCAGAAGTTCGTGTTCTCGAACGTGATCACATACTGCGTCTTATTGGCGATGTTGTTACCAAAGTCCTTACGCGGTACGCAACGTACGAGGGTCGAGTTCTTGATGTCGAAGCAACCGTTGTACGAGCCATAGAACTTCGAGATATCCTGGTTCGAGAATCGGATGAAGTAACCCGTATCCTTGAGCGTATCGCTCGGCCAAATGTTGTAGATAGTCGAATTCAGGATCATCGTGTTGGCGATACCACCATACCACTTAGCGCTATCCGTGCCCAAGTAGCGACCCGTACCCGAGTGAGCGCAGATAATCGTCTTCCAAGCATTATCCAGACGGTTGTTGAGCTGGATAATACAATCCGCAACACGGAACTCATTGATACCCCATGCGCAGTTGTCAATGTTGAAGAGCGAAACGGGAAGCTCACGTACCCAGCACGACTCGATGCGAATCGGTTTGTCGCAATAGTACGACTGAGCACCTGCCAGCGACTCATCGGGGTCGATCATCATCGAGATCAGACCACGGTGACCTGCCTTCGAATCGGGATACATACCGGCGCAGTCAAAGTTCACGTTCTTAATCTTCAGACCTCTCGAGGGACGAAGCGTACCCTTCTCACCCAGCGTTACAACAGGACGGTTACCCTGCGTACCACGCAGACGAACGGGAATCGGACCGAAGTCAGCTGCCTGATCCAGCGTATAAGCTGCACCACGCTCGAGGTCGAATGCCCACTCGAAGTTGGGATCTGCAGCCATAGCTGCCTTGTACTCTGCAACATGCGAGGTCATCCACTCGGTAATGAACTGACCAATCTCCGAACCGGCGGGAATCGTAACACCACCGATCATCGTCGAGAAGGGAACCATCGTTGCCGTAGCTGCACCCTTGTTGTTGTACTTCTCGTTGCCGAGCGAGAGGATGCTCACCTCGTAGTTCGTATCCTCCGACAGGGGGAAGAGATACGAGCAACCATCCACCGTTACGTGGTCAACCACGATCTCGGGATTGTCAATGTCGTTTACGTTGAATACCGTGATCTCATAACCACCGGCACCCATCGAAACGGGCCACTGAACCTTTACCTGCTCATTACCACTGGCATCAGTGGCCAAGCTGAACACGACTGCGTCTGCAGCGGGCGACTCAAGTTGAACGCCGCTTACACCTGACGTCCAAGCCTCATCCTCGACACCTTGTGCGCACGATACGGCAAACATGGCCATCGCAGCACAGCAAATGCCTCCGAAGAGCTTTTTCAAAGTCATCTTTTTCATAGGCTGTTTTTAGTTTAAAAATTTGGTTTAATTGATTAAAAATGGTTTGTCTCTTTTTTCGCTTGCCATTGCTATGCTCTTGTACTTAAAAAGAGAACAATGGCAAATTCTCGGTTTGTAAATCGGTTGTCTGTCTCTGCTTTTATAGTTAGTTTTAAGTGTTTGGTTTTCTGTGCGTTTAAGCGTTTTCCGCTCTCGAAAGAGCAGAAAATCCCCTATGCTTTAGATTACAAAGATATAAAAGTTTTTTTCATTCCAAAAGATTTCGTAAAAAAAAATGCCGTACAAGGGTCTGTAGGCCATCTTTCTAACAATTCCAAAGAAAGAGCGTCTTAATTTTAAAAAAATTAAAAATATCACGTTTGATGGTAACGCTTTGTTACAAACACGCTCTTTTAGAGGCCTTTTTTAATTGACAATCTCGCTACCGCCTTTTGTTTCAGCATGTAAAATCCACAAACTCGGTTACCGAATTGGTTACCGTTTCACCACGCTTTGAGCCGAATCGGTACACCCTGACAACACCTTTTAACCTTGACGCCGATTTGTCAACCATTTTTGGCTGTTTTCTCGCCCTGTTTGTAAAGCAAAAGAGCCCTTTTGCGACACTTTGAATCTCTCTTTTTAAGTACAAAAGCATAGCAATGGCAAGCGAAAAAAGAGACAAACCATTTTTAATCAATTAAACCAAATTTTTAAACTAAAAAAACAGCCTATGAAAAAGATGACTTTTAAAAAGTTCTTCGGAGGCATTTGCTGTGCTGCGATGATGGTATTCGCCGTTTCGTGTGCACAGGGTGTCGACGATGAGGTCTACAAGTCGACGGCTACGAACCAGCAGATGGTTTCGCCTACGTTGACCGAGGCCAACTTCTCGACCGTCGTAAACGCCGACGGCTCGGAAAGCATCAAGGTCTCGTGGGACCTGATCAAGGGATGCGGTGGTTGCCAGTGCTACGTATGGATCGTGGACGACCCCGCCAATCCGGTAGAGATCGTCAACAAGGTAGTTGATGGTACGTCGTTCCTCTTCGAGAAACTGGAGGATACGGATTACAAGGTGAGCGTGTTGGCTCTTGGTAACAAGGCAAACAACAACACGGACGCTACGGCCGCTACGGAGGCCACCTACTCGACCAAGGTTCCTGCCATCCTTGTTCCCGCAGGCACCGAGCTCTCGTCGTTCATCGCCGAGAACCTCGACCTGGAGAAGGTTGGCGAGCAGGCCTTTGAGCTGGAGGCCGGTCAGAACTACGCCGTGACGGGCATCATCGATTTCAAGGACAAGCTGGTGACCTTCCGCGGTAACAAGGTGAATCGTCCGATCGTAACCTTCGAGGCTGGTCAGACGAGCGGTCTGATGACGGCCGGTGGTCTGAAGGTGAAGTTCATCAACTTCGACTGCACGAACATGGCATTTGACAAGTACGTTTATGGCTCGAGCAAGGAGACCAGTACCTACAACTACGCCTTCCTGAACATGGGCGATGGCACCTATCCCCAGCTGCTGAGCGCCACCAACAAGGGTTATGTATTGGCAGACCCGATCATCTTCGAGCAGTGCAACTTCAAGAACCTGCCGAAGGCCTTCATCGGTTGCGGTTACAACGCTTGGTTGGTACAGGACTTCCGCATCACGGATTGCATTATCCAGATCAAGCACTGCAACCTGGACCACGACAACGCCAACTTCATCTCGTTCTACAAGAACTGCGGCGGTTACAATGGCGAGTTTGGTAAGGCTTGGACCGGTGCCGTTCAGAACGTAACGATCAAGAACTCGACGATCTACAACACCGAGACGATCAGCGGCACGAAGAAGGTGCGTTTTATGCGTTGGGCCAGTAAGAACGGTATCAAGGATATCATGGGTAGCCACACCGGTACCTTCACGATTCAGAACTGTACGCTCCGCAACGTATACCACCAGGGTGAGTTTGGTAACAACATCGCTGAGGATGCGGCTTATGTAGTAACCTACGGTTCGACGATCTTCTACGACTGCGCTCGTGTACAGAAGCTTGCCAATGTCGGCAACAACAAGAGTCAGCTGAACCTCCCGTCGAAGAACGTGGGTTGGGTTGCAACGCCCAACAACGCTGAGGGTGGCGAGATGCTTTCGGGCAACGACAAGTCGAAGGTAAAGCTCACGGAGGAGGATCCCGGCTTTGGCGAGATGACCGAGCTCGATCTGACCGACAGCCAGTTTGGTGGCCAGAACTTCAAGCCGACCGGCACGGTATCGTCGACGATCGGCGACCCGCGTTGGCTCTAAAATAACGAAGTAAAGTATTAACCAAGTAATACATAGTTTAATATGAAGAAAATATTGGGTATTTGCCTGAGCTTCGTTATGGCGATGTTCGTCCTTACGGCTTCGGCACAGACACAGTATAAGGGTACCGTAGTAGATGAACAGGGTCAGCCTGTTATCGGTGCTACAGTAGTAGTAAAGGGTACCACGATCGGTACCACGACGGGTGTGGATGGTGAGTTCGCCATCGCAGTGCCCGCCAAGGGTTTGGTTCAGATTTCGTTCATCGGTTATGTAACCGAGGAGATTGACAATCTGGCCACGACGAATATCGTTCTGAAGGAGGATCGTCAGAACATTGAGGAGGTAGTCGTTGTAGGTTACGGCTCGCAGAAGAAGGCCCACTTGACGGGTTCGGTTGCTACGGTTCCGATGGACAACATTCAGGATTTGGCTACGGGCGACCTCGCCTCGACGCTGTCGGGTCTGATGCCGGGTGTATCGGTATCGGGTGGTGATGCTCGTCCGGGTGAGTCGGCAAAGATTTATGTACGTGGTGCCAATGATCTGGGTGCCATTGGCGTAAATGCTCAGGAGCCGCTCTACGTAATTGATGGTTACATCTACCCGAACGACGTGAAGGTAGGTAACACGTATCAGAACCTCGGTGCAGAGGCCTTCAACAACATCGACCCCTCGATGATCGAGAACATCTCGGTACTGAAGGACGCCTCGGCTGCTGTGTATGGTTCGCGTGCAGCTAACGGTGTTATCCTCGTGACGACGAAGCGTGGTAAGCTGGGTGCCCCGACGGTATCGTACAGCGGTACGGTGGGTATTGCAGACACCTTCTCGCACCCCGACATGCTCAACACCTATGAGTATGGTCGTTTGTACAACGCCGTGATCGCTGCTGACCCGAAGAACACGCAGCTCAACAACCTGTATGATATCTTCCAACAGGATGAGTTGACGGCCATGAAGAGCCTGAACTACGATCTGCTGAACAAGTATTGGAAGACGGCCATTACGCACAAGCACTCGCTGAACGTATCGGGTGCTACGGAGAAGGCCAACTACTTCGCCGGTATCTCGTACTACGATCAGGATGGTAACCTCGGCAAGCTCGACTACAACCGTTGGTCGTATCGTGCCGGTATCGACGTGAAGATCGGCCAGGGCCTGAAGGTTGGCGTACAGCTGTCGGGTGACTACGGTGAGAAGAACTCGCCCTTCATCAAGATTGGTGGTACGAACCAGGAGAAGGACTACAACCTGATGCTGCGTCGTCCGGGTTATATTCCCGAGTACATCAACGGCCTGCCCATTGCACCTTATGGTGTAAGCAACGACCTGGTAAACAACGATCAGGACTACCACTTCGACGCCATGCAGAACCTGGGTGATTACCAGCGCAACATGAACTCGAACATGACCATTGGTCTGAATGCAACGTACGATTTTGGTACGCTGTGGAAGCCTCTCCAGGGCCTGACCGTTCGCGGTTCGTACTCGAAGTCGATCGCCAACGACAAGACCAACTACGAGGGCACCTACTACACGCTCTATAAGATGAACGTACGTAGCGGTTCGGGTGAGCACCTTTACACGCCGACCTACGCGGTTGACGGCGATGCTTATGCCGCGCTGCTCAGCGAGACGAACATCATTCCGGTACACGATGGTGCTGTGATTACGAATGGTGGTGCCGATGACGCTCCGGGTTACCTGGGTCGTACGATGACGCGCACGGATAACTACCAGGCCAACTTCCAGGTTAACTATGCTCGTGACTTCGGCAAGCACTCGGTAGGTGCCATGTTCTCGATCGAGCGTTCGGAGTCGGAGTCGGAGTATCTGACCGGCTCGGTAACCGATGCTTATTCGTTTGGTTCGGGTCAGTCGAATGCCGTAGGTCCGAACACGACGCCGACGACCGAGTTCAAGCGCTACGAGGCCGGTTCGCTCTCGTACCTGGGCCGTATCAACTACGCATACGACGACAAGTACCTCGTTGAGCTGCTCGTTCGTTCGGATGCCTCGACGAAGTTCTCGCCCACCAACTACTGGGGTTACTTCCCCTCGGCTTCGCTCGGTTGGGTTGTATCGAAGGAGAGCTGGTTTGCTGACAATGTAAAGTGGGTTGACTTCCTGAAGGTTCGCGGTTCGTTCGGTATGACCGGTCGTGATAACCTGACCGCTTGGCAGTGGCAGCCCTACTACGCCATGGATAAGGATAAGGGTGCCATCTTTGGCCTGGATCCCATGGAGTATGCAGGTAGCCGCATCACGCTCAACAAGAACAACGCCGCTTTGAACCCCGACGCACACTGGGACAAGTCGTACAAGATGAACGTGGGTGTTGATTTCAACGTGCTGGAGAACCGTCTCGGTTTCGTAATCGAGGGTTACAAGCAGTGGGATCGCGAGATGCTCATGCCCTACCAGGCTACGCTGCCCTCGACCGTAGGTAACCAGTCGGCTTACATGAACGTCGGTGAGATGGATTCGTGGGGCGTTGAGTTCTCGGCCAACTGGAGCGACCGCATTGGTAAGGACTTCAAGTATAAGATTGGTGTAAACACGGGTTACTCGGACAACGAGGTTCTCTTCAGACCTTGGAAGATGGATCAGAGCACCTACCGTTCGGTAATTCCGGGCCGTCGCACCGATATGGGTACCTGGGGTATGCAGTGCATCGGTATGTTCCGCACGTTCCAGGATATCGAGGAGTACTTCGAGACCTATAACATCTCGACCTACATGGGCAAGACGAAGGACCAGATGCGTCCCGGTATGCTGATGTATAAGGATGTTCGCTCGTGGAATGAGTCGACGTCGACCTATGGTGGTCCCGACGGTATCGTTGACCGCGACCTCGACCAGGTACAGCTCTCGAATCGCTCGAACCCCTACGGCCTGACGGCTAACCTGAACGCTGAGTGGAAGGGTCTGTCGCTGACGGCTCAGATCTCGGCTTCGTGGGGTGGCTACTCGTTCGTTCCTACGTCGGCTATCTCGATCAGCAAGACGGAGCTCGAGTACCTGAACATGCCTTCGTTCTGGAACGTGGACAACATGTTCTCGTATCAGGATGTATATGACGCTGCCGGTAACCTCGTAGTAGCCGAGAACCGCAATGGTCACTACCCGAACCTAGCTTACTCGGATGTAAACTCGGTAAACTCGACCTTCTGGCGCATCAGCGGTACGCGCGTTCGTCTAAACCGCTTGACGCTGGCCTACTCGCTCCCGAAGAAGTGGCTGACGCCGATTGGTATCTCGGCCGTTCGCGTAAACGTAACGGGTCAGAACATTTGCGACTTCTACAACCCCTATCCGGAGAAGTTCATGGATCCGATGGCAGGTTCGTATGGCGCATATCCGACGCTGCGTAAGTTTACGATTGGTCTTAATGTAACCTTCTAAAGCACTCGAAAAGTATGAAAATCAAGAATATTAAAATTGTAGGTCTTGCTCTGCTCGCCTCGGTCGGATTTGTTGCGTGCAGCACGGACTTTCTCGAAGAAAAGCAAAACTACGATTACACGACTCCCGACGGCGTTTATAACGACTACGTTGGTTCGGTTGGCCGTGTAAACGACTGTTACTCGTTCTGCCTTCCCAACCCGGGTGGTGATCCGGGATGGCGTTACACCTCGACCGGTAAGGCTGACGTATGGTCGAAGTGTACGGAGGAGTTCGCGGGCTTTGGCGTATTTGTCGATCCGCAGAACGAGCTCAACGTGCTTTCGGGCACGGCAGTGCCTGACTACTACCAGGGTGCCGGTCCGGATAACATCCAGAACAACGTTTGGGGTTTCATCCGCAACATCAACGATGCCATCATCGGTATCGAGGGTGGTGGCCTGACGCAGGATCAGAAGAACGAGCTGACCGGTCAGCTTTACTTCCTGCGCGCATGGCGCTACTGGCTGCTGGTTAAGTGGTATGGTGGTGTACCCATCATTACCGACCTGCCCGCTTTTGATGACAGCGCCGACAGACCTCGTGCTTCGGCTCGTGAGTGTATCGAATTCATCGTATCGGATCTGGACAAGGCTGCCGACCTGCTGCAGGACGCTACGGGTGCCGGCCAGTGGAAGACGGGTAAGAACTACGGTCGCATCACAACGGGTACGGCACTGGCTCTGAAGGGTCGCGTACTGACCTGGTGGTGCTCGCCGCTCTTCAACCGTGAGGGCGACAAGGCTCGCTACGAGGAGGTTTATCAGATCATGAAGGAGGACATGGCTCGCATCCAGGCTTGTGGCTACGGTCAGTACCGTACGACGGGTTGGGGTCAGACCATCAAGGACTGGGCCAACATGTTCAACGTACTGTCGGCTCCCCACAGCTCGGGTGCTCTTGAGGAGGTATTCTTCGCACGTTTCAACCAGGTTCCTGATGGTGGTTCGGGTGCCCCCGACTACAAGCGCGGTAACACCTGGGAGCATTCGATTCGTCCGTCGAACACGCTCGGTGGCGGTGGTGTAACGCCTTCGGCCATGATGGTTGACCTCTTCCCGATGGCTGACGGCAAGCGTCCCGCTTCGTACGACAGCTACACGACGCTCGAGTCGTCGTCGATTGCTTACGATGCTCAGCACCCCTTCCTGAACCGTGACCTACGTTTCTACCGCACGTTCGGTTTCCCGGGTATCGCATGGCCGATGTCGGGTGACCCGCGCAACACGGACAACATGAACCCCTACAATGGTAGCGACTATATTCTGTGGAACTACCTATGGTACATCGACGAGTCGAAGGTTAATGATCCGCTGTCGAGCGAGACCTACGGTGCCGATAACCTGCTGGGTAACGCGAAGGGTATGTATGTAACGAAGCGTTCGACGGGTGACAAGTATCCCTACGCTTACGACCAGAACAACGGTTTCAAGCTCTGCTACCAGAACTGGATGGAGCTTCGCTACACGGAGGTAATGCTCAACTTTGCTGAGGTTGCTGCCGGCGCCGGCCATCTGGCGGAGGCTGAGGAGCAGCTGCAGCTGGTACGTCGTGCTGCCGGTTACGCAGCTACGTCGGACGAGCAGGAGAAGGGTGCTGCTGCACTGGGTATCACCTACACGAACTATGGTCTGCCCGATATCAGCACGGAGGAGAAGATGATGGCTGCCATTCTCTATGAGCGCCAGATTGAGTTTGCTTACGAGGGTAAACGTTTCGACGACATGCGTCGTTGGCTGCTCTTCGACGGTGGTGTAAACTTCGCGTCGATTGGCGCCAAGCCGCTGACGGGTTGGGGTGGCAACACCTGCAACTACCTCGGCTTCAAGCCTTTCAACGGCCAGCGTCGTAACAATATGGAGTTCCAGGTTAAGCCGAGCATCAACGGTGGTATCGGTGGCAAGACGTGGGCTAACGGCGACTACGATGGTACGCCCGACCCGATTGCCAAGCACTACATGCAGGCAAACGGCGTAGATTACAAGGCATTTGAGAGCTGGCGTAACGGCCTGAAGGTGCAGCCCAATAACATGGGTCGCCACGACAACACGAAGCTGGATACAGCTCTCGAGAAGCTCAAGACTGACTTCTACGAGCCCTACCTGCAGCGTAAGGAGAAGAAGGGTGATGCCCTGACCTCGAACAACACGACCGAGGGCATGGTTATTACCTTCCTGCCGCGCTACTACTTCCTCGGTTTCGCAACTAGCATTCAGACGAAGAACCCCGCTCTGGTGCAGACCGTAGGTTGGGAGGATACGTTCGGTGGCAGCAACCTGTTTGACCCGCTGGCTGAGCCTGTTAAGTAATTGACAAGCCATCCATAAACAAAAAGAGCGACCTTTCGAGGTTGCTCTTTTTTGTTGTAATCCTGATATTTCCGCCACTACCAAACAAAAGATGAACGTAATTTCAACGAATTTGGTCAACACTTCTAAAAACAAATACTATTTATCGAAAAAAACGCCTATTAATTTGTAAGTTGGAATCCATATTACTCCATTTGTAATGGATATTGAAAATTATACTCAACACATATCTTTATTCACTTTTTTTAACCACTTAACTACAAAAACATGAAGAATTTTTACAATCATGTTGCGGCGTTTGCTCGAAAGTTAACCTTCGTGGTTGCCTTTCTTTCAATCTCCGCATTCGCGTTTGCACAGCAGCGCGTGACCGGTACGGTAACCGATCAAAACGGTGAACCGGTAATCGGTGCAAGTGTTATCGTAAAGGGTTCGACGGTCTGTACTACTTCTATGGTAAGATCGACGGCATTGGTGCCATGGAGATGGGTACCGACCTTTGGGATAGCGAAGGTAAGGAGGTAGGCTTCACGCGCTACGACAGCAACATGAATACCAACATGGGTACGTTGAAGGTGCTGTGGAACGGTTTCTATGCTTCGATTAACTATTGTAACACGGCCATCTACTATGCACCCATGGTGCAGGGTTACGCTTCGGAGGAGGAGCTGAACGCCAAGTTGGCCGAGGCTTACTTCCTGCGCGGTTGGTCGAACTGGCATATCGTAGAGCAGTTCGGTAAGGTAGTACTGCGCACCGAGCCCTCGTCGATCTACTGGATCAAGAACAACCAGAAGTGGCCGGGTGATGTGCCCATCATCCGTTTGGGTGAGATCTACCTCGTTGCTGCTGAGGCCGCTCTGCGCTACAACAACGACCAGGCTACGACTCTGAAGTATGTTCAGCCGATCCGCAACCGTGCTGCCGTTACCGGCCGTCAGGCTGAGATGGCTGTATCGCAGTCGGATATGACGCTTGACTTCATCCTGGCCGAGCAGGCTCGTGAGCTGTCGGGTGAGCAGGTACGTTGGTACGACATGAAGCGTCACGGCAAGCTGACGAAGGAGTATCTGGCTAAGACCAACCCGAACATCCTGAACTTCGACAATGCAAAGCACCAGGTACGTCCCATCCCGCAGTCGTATCTTGACGCTATTGCCAACGCTGCCGAGTTCGGTAACAACGGCTACTAATCGATATACGATTTTAACAGCAGAGGGTGTCCGCAGGCACCCTCTTTTTGTTGGTTTTGAAAGGTATGGGCAGGCCTATTCGGTGGTTGTCCTCGTCACCTCGACCACACGGTTTCGGCCACTTCACCGCGCCAAAAGGTCGTTTCACCGCGATTTTATAGGACATTTCGGTTAATTTGGATATCTTTGTGAAAAATTTAACATCAACCACGAAGCTAACTAACACAGTCCTATGAGAAAATTATTGTTTTTTTTGCTACTGATCGGCTTTAGCCTTTCGGCCATGGCGCAATACCCGTCACTCACGCCCGAGGCCCGTGCAAAAGCCGGTCAAGTGCTGGGTGGAGCTCACAAAGCCTCGGCCGAGGCTTGGCAAAAAGCCCTTCCGATCGTTAAACAGCAAGCCCTCGAGGGTCGTCCTTATGTGCCTTGGGCACACCGCCCCTACGACCTGATGCAGGCCGAGATTCCCGCCTTCCCAGGTGCCGAGGGTGGCGGTATGTACACCGTAGGTGGTCGTGGCGGTAAGGTGCTGACGGTCACCAACCTCAACGACAGTGGCGAGGGTTCGTTCCGCTGGGCTTGCGAGCAGGGTGGCGCCCGCATCGTTGTCTTCAACGTGTCGGGTATCATCAAGCTCGAGACGCCGATCGTCGTACGCGCACCTTATATTACTATTGCCGGTCAGACAGCTCCGGGTGATGGTGTCTGCATCGCCGGTCAGTCGTTCCAGATCGACACGCACGACGTGATCATCCGCCACATGCGTTTCCGCCGCGGTGAGACCATGTCGTGGCACCGTGAGGACTCCTTCGGTGGTAACCCCGTGGGTAATATCATGATCGACCACTGTTCGTGCACGTGGGGGCTGGACGAGAACATCTCCTTCTACCGCCACATGTACGACTCGAGCGAAGGCTACTACCAGGCTCGTTCGGAGAAGCTGCCGACGGTTAATGTCACGATTCAGAACACCATTTCGGCCAAAGCCCTCGATACCTACAACCACTCGTTTGGTTCGACACTCGGTGGTGAGAACGCCTCGTTCATGCGCAACCTCTGGGCCTCGAACGTAGGTCGTAATCCCTCGGTAGGTTGGAACGGCGTCTTCAACTTCGTGAACAACGTCATCTTTAACTGGCACATGCGCACGGTGGACGGTGGCGACTACACGGCCATGTTCAACATGATCAACAACTACTACAAGCCCGGTCCGGCTACGCCGAAGGGCAGCCCCGTATCGCACCGCATTGTTAAGCCCGAGACGGGTCGCTCAAAGCATCCCTACAAGGTCTATGGTCGTGTCTATGCGCACGGTAACATCGTGGAGGGTTCGCCCGAGGTGACGGCCGACAACTGGAACGGTGGTATCCAGGTCGAAGGTCGTCACGACGCTGGTGAGTATACCAATCAGATTCGTGCCAACCAGCCTTTCCAGATGCCCTATGTACGCATCATGTCGGCAGACGAGGCATACAACTATGTGTTGAACAACGTTGGTGCTACAATCCCCTGCCGCGACAAGGTGGATGAGATCATCGTCAACGAGGTTCGCACGGGCGAGATCTACTACGAGAAGAAGCTCCCGAAGGAGAATCCCTACGGCGACACGTGGGGGCTGGCCGAGAAGTCGCAGAAGGCTGACGGCACGTTCCGCTACCGCCGCTTCGACAACGATTCGTACAAGTTGGGTATCATCACCGATCCCCGTCAGATGGGTGGCTATCCGGAGTACAAGGGTAAGCCCTATCTCGATACAGACATGGACGGTATGCCCGATGCTTGGGAGCAGCAAAACGGTCTGAATCCGAACGACGCTTCGGACGCCAACGGTGACTGCACGGGCGACGGCTACACGAACATCGAGAAGTACATCAACGGTATCTCGACCGAGCACTACACCAACTGGCGCGATCTGAACAACAACTACGACACGCTTGCTGCCAAGGGCAAGCTGATGTAAGCTAAAACAGAAAACCCATCAAAAAACTATAGCGATGAAAAAACTCTTATTTTCGTTGTTGCTGCTCGCCTCGTGGCTGACAGCTGCAGCCGTAGAGCTCAAAAGCGAGGGTCGTGACACTGCCTATGTGGAGACAATCGTAAAGCGCTCGGAGAAAATCGTCAACAAACTCGACATCCAGGATGAGCAGGTGCGTCAGGATGTACTGCACATCATTGCCAACCGCTACTTCGAGCTGAACGACATCTACGAGGCTCGCGATGCCCGTAAGGCCGAGTTCAAGGCAATGAACCTGCCCCAGGAGTACCAGAAGCTCGCGTCGGATTTCGTGCGCTACGAGTGTGATTCGAAACTCTATCGCTCGCACTTCGCCTTCCCCGCAACGCTCGCCATCTACCTTACGCCTGAGCAGGTTACGGCTGTCATCGACGGCATGACCTATGGCGTGGTAAAGGTGACCTATGATTCGCATTTGGACATGATCCCGAGCCTGACCGAGGAGGAAAAGGCCCAGATCGAGGCTTGGCTCATCGAGGCGCGCGAATTTGCCGTTGACGCCGAGAATTCGAACAAGAAGCACGAGGCCTTCGGCAAGTACAAGGGTCGTATCAACAACTACCTCTCGAAGCGCGGCTACGACCTTAAGGCGGAGCGCGTAGCCTGGTACAAGCGCATCGAAGAACGCAAAGCCAAGGAGGCACAAGACAAGTAATAAATAGTTGTGTAAAGTCACAACCAACCGCTACTCCTAGTACGTAAAAACAGATCAGGGTGTCTGAACTTAGTTGTCAGACACCCTGATTTATGTTTTAGCCTCACACAAAAGGCCGCATCCCGCATCGGGGCTATCGCCTTTTTCCAATTTACTGCTTTGTAACCGTTTTACCTCCCTCTAAACGACGTTTAGCACGCTCTTCTTTGCGCTTTTTCACCCGATCGAGATGATCGATCCAGGCAATACGAAACGCCTCACGACGCGCTCTAAGATTGCGTCGCCAACCCTTCCAACGCATGTAGCGTTGCTTCTTCTCGGGATAAATATCGGGAACCGTCAAGAGGATACCGGTCTCTTCCACATCTCCGAAATCGGGATTGGAAACCGTATCGAATACACGCATCGTGGGCGAAAGATTCATATAAGCATTTACCAACGGAGGAATATGTTCGTTCGCCTTTCGAATCTCCTGCAACAAAATTCGATAGTTCTCCTGGAAATTCTCGCCCGAAAAGAGCTGCTCGTAGAAAGGATTGTCGAGATCGAGTCGAAGGGGATGAATACCCTCAACAAGTTGTTCACGATCAGGGAAATAATGATGTAGGAACCATATTAGCGCGTTACGAGCCTCCGTGCGATACGAGGTGTACATAGTCACCTTACCAAAGAGGTATTTCACTTTGGGATTGAGGACAATCACGGCACCCAGACCATCCCATAGATTATCGAGCGCATAGATACTCTTTCGGTTATCACGAGTTTGGTAGGCCGGTTGCACAAACGAACGCCCCAATTCGAGCGTATGGGGCAGATAACGCCGGCGGAAACGCGGGCTGAATCGAAAATAGTGCTCGGTTGAAAGATGGCGCGGATTGGGTGATGTGCAGACGATAAAGCGATACCCTCCCACGATCTCCTCGGCTTGCGGATCCCATACGATAAGCTGGCAATAACCATCCGGAGCACGATCCTCCTCATCAATGTCGAGCTCCAAACCCGTTCCTCCACCTGCGCGTCGGAAAGACTCCTCGCGCAGACGACCCACCTCACGCATCAGATGCGGACACTTCTCAGCCGTAAAAATGTAGATTTCGTTATCTGCATGATTCGTATCACGTAACTTACGTTCAGGGGTTAACTCGCTACGCAACAACGCGCGATCAACAGGGGCAATTATGGGTTCCATATTGGGGATAAGTCTCTTTTCGTTGCGTACAAAGTTACGCTTTTTCTCCTTTTTATTGGCCTATTTAGCTAACTCTTTTTCCAAAGCATAACACTTTTCTCGTACAAAAGCCACTTGTTCTTTTAGCGTACCGGCTTGTTGCAGGGCCTCTAGCGAAATCGGAACTCCTACTCGTAGACGGAAATGACGATCATGTTGCGCAAACATCTCATCAGGCAACCACAGCATCTCAATGTTAGCCTTTACACCAAAAAATTTACGCAAATTACTCAAATTGTAGAAAAAGTTGGAGAGGCGTCCTTCAACAAAAATCGGGACAATCTGGCGCCCTGAAGCGTAGGCCTTCTTCAAAAAGTTCGACTTCCACTCCGTATCTTGAATACGCCCCTCGATACGACGAGAGCACAGACCTGCAGGGAAGGTCAAAATCTGTTGATCACCCATAAAAGTCTCCTCGAAACGACGTGCATAAGCAGCTGATTGCGAGCCGTGTTTATTCACCGGAACCCACAGTGGATCAAGGGGTTCAATGACTCGTAAAATGTCGTTTACGACCACACGCACATCGCCAAAATAATCAATCAACTTATCGATGAGCATCATACCGTCCATGCCCCCAAAAGGGTGGTTTGCTACAAAGAGATAACGCCCATCTCGTGGCAAATTTTCAAGTCCTTCAATCGAATAACTCACGCGCCAATCCCGAAAACAGGAGCGGATAAAAGGTTGCGGTGCGAGATGCCAATAGTGCTCATAAATGTGGTTAATCTCCTCCTCATGTACCGTGCGACGTAACCAATTGATTACAAACTGAGGAATCTTGTCAGCCAACTTTGGCGCTTTGTCCCGCAAGATAGCAGACACATCGACCTTTTTAGCCATTCGGAAATCTGTTTCGTTGTTGATAAATAATTACGACAAATATAGATATTCTTTTTTGAAAAATAGCTAACTTTACACCCAAATCAACCTACGGTTGAATGAAAAACACCATGGAACAAGAAACTTATCACGTACCTGTCCTGCTGGAAGCCTCTGTCGATCTGCTCGATATCAAGTCCGATGGAGTCTATGCCGACCTCACCTTTGGTGGTGGTGGGCACTCGCGTCACATACTCTCGAAGTTGGGAGATCGCGGCCAACTTTATAGTTTTGACCAAGATCGTGACACGGAGGCCAATGCCCCACAAGACGATCGTTTCCACTATGTGGCAAGCAATTTCCGGTTTTTACGCGGAGCTCTTCGCTGGCGTGGCGTAGAACAGGTAGATGGCATTTTGGCTGATTTGGGAGTTTCGTCCCACCATTTCGATGAGGTGGAACGCGGATTTTCATTTCGCGGCTCGGCTCCGCTTGACATGCGTATGAATCAACGAGGCCGACTGACTGCCGCCGACCTGGTCAATGATCTCTCGACCGATGAACTGACCCGTATTTTCCGCGACTGGGGCGAACTCGACACCCCGTGGAAAATCGCATCGTGCCTGGAGCGTGCCCGCACGAAGGGACGTATCACCACTACGGCCGAATTGGTCGAAGCGGTAAAACCTTGTACGCCTAAAAAAGATGAATCGAAATTCCTTACCAAACTCTTTCAAGCCCTGCGTATAGAGGTCAATGGGGAGATGGAGGCCCTGAAGATGGCCCTCGAACAGAGTCTCAAAGTACTCAAACCGGGTGGACGTTTGGTAGTTATCTCCTACCACTCGCTCGAAGATCGTTTGGTGAAGAATTTTCTACGTAGTGGTAACTTTGAGGGAAAGGTCGAAAAAGACTTCTTCGGCCGTGCCGAGGCTCCTTTTGAGCTCGTAACACGCAAGGCCGTGACCCCTACGCCTGAGGAGTTGGAGCGCAACCCCCGTTCGCGTTCGGCCAAACTACGTGCCGCCATCAAACGATAAACCGATAAAAGGTTAAAAGATGCTCAAGGATCTCGATTTTCACCCCGAACGTCAAGAGGAGGAGGCGCGCCGCCAAGAGGAGGAAGCGCTGGCTCGTCGCGTAAGACGTGAGGTCTTGCGTGTACAAAGCGGAGAGGCTGCCGAGGATTTGGAGGCAGACCGTCTGGCCGAAGAGGCGCGACAAGAGGCTATCGAGGCCGAGGAGACTCGCAAAGCTCGCCGCAGAAACAACCCCTTCTACCGTCTGGTGTCGGGAACTATCCTCTTAGATAAACACGCAACGCGCAGCTACCCCTATCTGATGACCATCGCTGCGATGTTTTTTCTCAACATCGTAGCGCTGTTTTGGTCACTTCATCTCGATCTACGATACTCACGCCTGGAGCGAGAGGTTCAGAAACTTCGCGAGAAGTCGATCCGCTACGAAGAGCAACGTTACCGAAAAACCACCCACTCGGCCGTGAGCGAAGAGCTGCAACGCCGAGGTATCGAACTGTATGATCCCGTCCAACCCGGACAATTGATCCGCTAAAGCATGGCAAACCAGGAGCCTTCACAAATCAAGAGCGACATTCTCACGCGCGTGCGCGGTCTCTACCTCGTCTTCATCTTCGTGGTAGCGGTCGTCTTGGTGCGTTTGTGTTATGTACAGTTCCTGGCTCCCGAAACGCGCATCAACGCCCGCCGCTTATCGACCCGTATCTTCCTGCCCGACACGGTCTATGCCCAACGCGGATCGATTTTAGCCCGCGACGGGGAGCCGTTGGCAATCTCGATCTTTCGTTATCAGCCCTACTTCGATTTTGCTTCGGAGGGTTTTTCCGATCGCGAAACTTACCTCACGCAGACTGATTCACTCGCCAAACTTTTAGCTGCCTATTTTGGGGATCGCAGTGCAACTCAATATCGTAATCTGCTACTTGCACGTCGCGACTCGGCACGCAAATACCGTCTCGGTCCACCCCGCGACACAACCTATTATCGCGAAGATGAGAACATCTTACTGCTGCTCATCGACCTGATGACAGGACGAGCCAAAATCACCGAAAAGGTCTGCGACACGTTGCGTAACCACCGTCCGACCAAGATTCTGCCTCGCGATGTCGATTATGCCGAGTGGGAGGTATTACGCAAATACCCCATTCTGAATTACAACATGGGCGTTACCTACTTTTTGACCGAATACGATCGTCGCATCTATCCCCAAGGCGATTTAGCGCGTCGATTGATTGGCCGTGTCGGTACAGCCGGTAACTACGGTTTGGAGTTGCTCTACGATTCATTGTTGACCGGCGAGGACGGTTTTTCGGTGCGACAACGTATTGCACGCGGTTTTTCGACCCGCGTAGCCGAGGCCGAACACCACGACGCCGTAGATGGGTTGAATGTAGTCACCACACTCGACCTTAATGTGCAGGATGTGGCCGACAAAGCCCTTCGTGCTCAACTTGAAAAAGAGAATGCCACCTGGGGGACCACGCTTGTGATGGAGTGCAACACGGGTGAGATTTTGGCGATGGCCAATTTGGGACGCTCGGCGGATGGTCGTATCACCGAACGTGAGAATTATGCCCTTGGCTATTCGATGGAACCGGGCTCCACCTTTAAGTTGGCTACGGTGTTAGCGCTGCTTGATGATGCGCACATGTCTCCCGATAAGATCTATGAGACGCACAACGGTGAGCCCGTCACAATCGGCCAGGCAACAAATATTCGTGATTCGCATCGTGGTGATCATGCAATTGCCCTGAAGCGGGCGGTTGCGGGATCCTCGAACGTCTATTTTGCCAAAGCGATCTGGGAATACTACGGTCGAACAGGCAAAAAACAACAATTCAGCAACTACCTCCACCAGGTGCTTGGTTTGGGAGAGACTACAGGATTGGATCGACTCGGTGAACGTGTGCCTGACATCACCACCGATTGGAAAGTCGCCGACCCCGGTATCATGCTTGTCAAGATGGCCTACGGCTATCGCGTGCAGATGACACCGATACAGATGCTCACCTTCTACAACGCCATTGCCAACAACGGTAAAAAGATTGCCCCCGTTCTGGTAAAGGAGCTCCGTAAAGGCGAAAAAACGATCGCTGAATTCGGCACCCACACCTTACGCGAACAGATCTGTTCAGAAGAGACCCTGTCGATCATTCGCGACTGCCTCGAGGAGGTAGCCGTAACGGGAACAGCCGCCCCCTTCTTCAGCGATACAACTCACCTTCATGTCGCTGCCAAAACGGGTACGGCTCAAATCACCTCGGGCGAAGCAGGTCACTATCTGGGCTCAATGGTCGCCTACTTCCCCGCCGAGAATCCTCGATATACGGTACTCACGACCATTCGCACCAAACAGCAAAGTGGCAAAGCCTACTACGGTGCATCGTTGGCAGGTCCGGTGGTAAAACGGGTGGTGGATTATCTCTACGGACGTGACGAGGAGTGGGCCTCGACACTTGCATCCGATGGCACCAATTACTACCCCAATCAGATAAAGGGTGGCTCGGTACGCCAGATGCGCGAAGTAGCCGATCGACTCAACCCGAAGGTCAACTTTGAAACACGTCAAGGATGGGGAAAGGCCTCGATAGATAGCCTATCTACCGTTGCCATTACCTCGATCCGATCCGAACAAGGAGTTATGCCTGACGTAAGGTCCATGGGACTCAAAGATGCCCTCTTTGTATTGGAGCAATGTGGTCTGCAGGTCACCATTGCGGGAAGCGGCGCAGTCTATGAACAATCGATTGCCCCCGGAGCTCCGATTTACCCGAACGATGCAGTGGTGATTCGATTAAAACGATAAAAAGAAGTTAAAAGAGAATAGGATGAAACAGTTTTCAACCTTGCTGCAAAAGGTAGCAATCGTAACACGAGCAGGAGCGGAGGAGGCCGAAATCGGCAATCTCTGCTACGATTCACGTTGCGTAGAACCGGGAAGTTGCTTCTTTGCAGTGAAAGGCACCGCCACCGACGGCCATCGATTTATCTCCATGGCTATAGAACACGGAGCAGTAGCGATCGTTTGCCAAAATTTACCCGAACAGATAGACCCTCGTGTGGCCTATGCCGTGGTAACAGATAGTGAACAAGCCATGGCCTTGATGGCTGCGGCCTTCTATGGCGACCCGAGCCGTGAACTGAAGTTGGTAGGTGTCACTGGCACAAACGGCAAGACCACAACAGCAACACTGCTCTACGAGTTGGTCCGCAAACTTGGCTATCGTGCCGGATTAATCTCTACGGTGGTCTATAAGATCGACGAACGAGAGGTTGCCTCCACCCATACGACTCCCGACACTATTCGTCTGAATCGCATGATCCGCGAGATGGTTGATGCGGGCTGTGACTATTGTTTCATGGAGTGCTCGTCACACGCCATTGTACAACAACGCACCTACGGGTTACATTTCGCCGGAGGTTTATTCTCGAACCTCACCCACGACCACCTCGACTACCACAAGACCTTTGCCGAGTACCTGAAGGCTAAAAAAGGATTCTTCGATCTATTGCCCAAGGAGGCTTTTGCCATTACCAATGCGGACGATCGCAACGGCGCGGTAATGGTGCAAAATTGTCGCGCACACATCAAGAACTACTCGTTACGCTCGATAGCCGACTATCGCTGCAAGATTATCGAGATGCACCTTGACGGCATGTTGTTGCAGTTGGATGGTCATGAGATCTGGAGTTCGCTCACCGGCCGTTTCAATGCATCAAACCTCCTCGCGGTCTATGCAACAGCACTCGAATTGGGCTTTGATTCTGCAGAGACATTGACCGCCATAAGTTTGTTGCAACCCGTCAGTGGACGCTTTGAGTGTATTCGTGCCACAAACGGTGTAATTGCCGTGGTCGATTATGCCCACACTCCCGATGCTTTGGAGAACGTCTTACAGACAATCGACGAAATACGTACTGCAGCCAATTCGCTGATCGTTGTATGCGGTTGCGGAGGAAACCGCGATCGCGAGAAACGCCCCATAATGGCTCGTATTGCGGCAACACATGCTACGACAACTATTCTCACCTCGGATAATCCGCGTCATGAAGATCCCGAAACGATTCTCGACGAGATGGAACAAGGAATTCCGACCGGAAGTCGCCATCTTCGCATCACGGATCGCGCTGCAGCCATCCGTACGGCGGTAATGCTCGCCCACGAAGGTGATGTCATCCTGGTTGCGGGCAAAGGTCACGAAAATTACCAGATCATAGGCGATGTGAAGCACCCGTTCGACGATTGCGAAGAGCTTCGTAAAGCCTTTCAAGGAGTCAGAAATTAACTAAATTAAGATAAACTATACGATGTTTTACCACTTATTTAAGTATTTGGACGAAACCTATAACCTCCCTGGTTCGGGTGTTTTTCAATACATTTCGTTCCGTTCGGCCGCAGCAATCATCTTGGCTCTGCTGATCGGTATCATCTTCGGACGTATGATCATCGACATCTTGCGTCGCAAGCAAATCGGCGAGGATATTCGTGACCTCGGCCTGGATGGTCAACTCCAAAAACGTGGTACCCCCACGATGGGTGGCGTTATCATCCTGCTCTCGATTTTGGTACCTACGCTCCTTTTTGGTCGCTTAGACAACATCTACATCCAGTTGATGATTGTCTCGACCATCTGGTTGGGTGTGATTGGTGGTCTGGATGACTACATCAAAGTCTTTCGCCACCACAAAGAGGGCTTGAAGGGTAAATTCAAGGTGGTAGGTCAAGTCGGCTTGGGTCTGATTGTAGGTACAACCATGTGGCTCTCACCCGACATTGTCGTTCGTGAGGAGATGCAGGCATCCGATGCGACAGTCGTGACAACTCAAAACGTACAGACCGACAACGATACGTTCTTACCCAACGAAAACGTTAAGACCACCAAAACCACGATTCCTTTCTTTAAAAACAATGAATTGGATTATGGCTGGTTTACGGGTAACAATGAATTGCTGGCCTGGCTGCTGTATGTATTGGTAGCTATTTTGGTCGTAACGGCCGTATCAAACGGCGCAAACCTGACAGATGGTCTGGATGGTCTGGTGACGGGTGTTTCGGTCCCCATTGTCGTGGTATTGGGTGTACTGGCCTACCTTTCGGGACACATCGTCTATGCCGACTACCTCAACATCATGTACATCCCCGATAGCGGAGAGTTGGTGGTTTTTGCCTCTGCCATGGCTGGTGCGCTGGTCGGATTCCTGTGGTATAACAGTTTCCCAGCGCAGATCTTCATGGGTGATACCGGATCACTCTCGATTGGTGGCGTGATAGCTGTCTTTGCACTCTGCATCCGCAAAGAGCTGCTTCTCCCCCTGCTGTGTGGCATCTTCCTCGTAGAAAGTTGTTCGGTCATGTTGCAAGTGGGATACTTCAAGTACACGAAACGTAAGTATGGCGAAGGTCGTCGCATTCTGCTCATGTCACCCCTCCACCACCATTACCAGAAGAAAAATATCTTTGAGACCAAGATTGTCATCCGCTTCTGGATCATCTCACTGCTTCTGGCAGCCATTACGTTGGTAACCCTTAAGATTCGTTAAAAAGATGAAACATCTTGTTGTTTTGGGTGGCGGAATCAGCGGCTATGGCTCGGCTATTCTAGCCAAGAAGGAGGGCTTCGAAGTCTTTCTATCGGATCGTGGACGCATTGCCGACCGCTACAAGCAAAAGCTGGAGGAGTGGGAGGTCCCCTATGAGGAGGGGGCTCACAACGAAGAGCGAATCCTTGCAGCTGACGAAGTTGTCAAGTCGCCTGGTATCCCCGACTCTGCGCCTATCGTACGAAAGATCCGTGAACGGGGTATTCCCGTCATTTCGGAGATGGAGTTTGCAGGTCGCTACATGGGATCGGCAAAATGCATCTGTATCACCGGCTCCAACGGCAAGACGACAACCACCTCGCTCATCTACAAGATCCTACGCGATGCCGGACTGAATGTGGCGCTGGGCGGTAATATTGGCGAAAGTTTTGCCTACTCGGTAGCTACGGGCCAATACGATTGGTATGTGCTGGAACTCAGTTCCTTCCAACTCGATGGCATGTTCCATTTCGGAGCACATATCGGCTTGTTGATGAACATCACGCCTGACCACCTCGATCGCTACGACTATTGTTTCCAAAACTACATCGACTCCAAGATGCGTATCACGCAAAATCAAGGCGAAGCGGACTTTTTCATCTTCTCGGGTGACGATGCAGTCATTGGTGCCGAATTGAAAAAACGACCCTTAACGAGTCACCTGCTCCCCTTTACAGCCATGGAAAAGGGCTCGAGTGAAGGTGCGCACTACGATGGATCAAATTGCTCGGTGAAGGTAGGAGATAAGCATCTTACGCTTGATACGGAGAAGATGCAGATTAAGGGTCTGCACAACTGCTACAATACTATGGCTGCAGCTATGGCCGCCCTTGCGGCAGGAATTCCGGCCGAACAAATTACTCGTTCGATCTACGCCTTCTCGCCCGTTGAGCATCGCCTGGAGCCGGTTAAAGAGGTCGATGGAGTGCTTTGGATCAACGACTCGAAGGCCACAAATGTCGATTCAGTCTGGTACGCTTTGGAGAGTATGACCCGTCCCGTAGTATGGATTGCCGGTGGTACGGACAAAGGCAACGATTACGAGCCTCTCAAAGAGTTTGCCCGCAAAAAGGTACACACGCTCGTCTGCATGGGACTTGACAACACGAAGTTGATACAGGCCTTTACGGATGTGATACCGAAGGTGGTTTCAACCACATCGCTCGACGCAGCTATGCTGGCAGCCCGTCAAGCTGCCCAATCGGGTGACGTGGTATTACTATCCCCCGCCTGCGCCAGCTTCGATCTGTTCAAAAATTACGAAAATCGCGGCGAACTGTTCAAGCAGTGGGTCGTGGAGCATGCATAAATAACCCGATATCTGAGCATGGCAACAGGAACGCATAAAACCGAAGAACAAACCCGCAGACGATGGTTTACGGGAGATCGGGTGTTGTGGATCATTGTGGCGGTTTTGGCCATCGTGTCGATCCTGGTGGTCTATTCTTCGACCGCCAAGATGGCCTATGATGCACGCACGGTGCGTACAACAGCCCACTTTCTGCGTCAGCAACTGCTTATTCTCTTTTTGAGTCTCAGTGTGATGATCGTGGTACAGCGACTCAACAGCCGCTTCTACCATGCTGCCTCACGATGGGT
This sequence comes from Alistipes sp., assembly GCA_017547175.1. Classification (GTDB taxonomy): domain Bacteria; phylum Bacteroidota; class Bacteroidia; order Bacteroidales; family Rikenellaceae; genus Alistipes. The sequence continues at coordinate 443,323 of JAFYQI010000008.1, forward strand.
CTATTATCTGAGCCTACTACTTACGTTGACCGTCTACTTTCTGGGCACAACGACCAATGGCGCAGCTCGTTGGATTCCGCTCGGACCTTTCCAATTTCAGCCTTCTGAGGCACTGAAGGTGGCTACCGTAATGTTCCTAGCCCTGCAATTGGCGGCTCGTCAAACCAAGATCGACAAGATTCGCATTGTCCCCTCATGGCGATTTTGGACCTGGTATAAGGACCGCACGCAACGACGTATATGGCGCGAAGGAACCTATCCGATTCTCTTGCCCGTAGTGGCTGCCTGTGCTGTCATTTTACCGGCTCATACCTCTTCAGCGGCGCTGCTCTTTTTAGCCTCATGGGTTATGATGTTGGTCGGACGTGTACGCAGCAGCGAACTCATAAAACTCATCGGTTGGGCTTTTGTAGGCTTTGCATTGCTCATGGCCCTAAACTTGGGACGTGGCGAAACAGCCGAAGGTCGTCTTTCGACATGGGTTAAATTGTGGGTCTTACCCCAAGACACCAAACCGATTGAGGATTTAACTGACACCGAACGATCGATGATTGCCATCCACAACGGCGGTGTATTGGGTGTAGGTGCGGGACAGAGCTCTATTCGCGTTGAGATGATACACCCCGAGAGTGACTATGCATTTGCCTTCTTTGTGGAAGAGTACGGCTTGTTGTTGGGATTGGCCTTGATGATGCTCTACCTTTGGATCTTCTTCCGCGCCATCGAGATTTTCCGACAATGTGGTACAGCCTTTCCGGGGTTATTGGTGCTAGGGTTGGCACTCATGATCACCTGTCAGGCTCTGCTACATATCATGGTGACCGTCAATCTGATTCCTGAAACAGGTCAGACACTGCCCCTAATCTCGCGAGGTGGATCCTCAACCCTTTTTACCGCTATTGCTTTGGGCATGATCCTCAGCGTTAGTCGCCAAAATGAGGAGCACTCACACGACAAACCGAGAAGTGAAAGTATGTTGGAAAAATAAAGCCAATAGATAAGCCAATGGACGATATTCGATTAGACAAATACCTTTGGGCCGTACGCATCTTTAAGACCCGCAGTGATGCCGCCGATGCAATCCGCAACAATCGCGTATTGGTCAATGATGCCTACGCAAAGCCTTCGCGTGAGGTGAAGATTGGCGACCGAATCTCGGTACGCCGCCAAGCTGTTACCTATCAATATAAGGTACTCGATCTGGTATCAAGCCGCCAAGGAGCAAAAAATGTACCTCAATACTGCCTCGACATCACTCCGCAGGAGGAGTTGGATAAACTGAATGTGCCACGCGAAACCATCTTCGTCTTTCGCGATCGTGGGGCAGGACGTCCCACCAAGAAAGAACGCCGCGAGTTGGATTCACTGATGGAGGGGTTCTTCTACGGAGATGACGAGGATTAATCCTCCGAAAACAAAGTACTGAAAATAGAAAAAGCTGTCCGTATTGGACAGCTTTTTCTATTTCTTATTGAAGTTGTTCATCGTCATTTGACATCCGACAGCAACAAACGAGAGTATCGCATCACCAAACAATTTTAAGCGTTCAGGGAGCGCTTTTTGCTCCTCCTCAGACCATTTGCCCAACACATAGTCAACCTGATGACCGCGTGGGAAGTCACCTCCGACGCCAAAACGCATACGGGCAAAACCCTCCGTTCCGAGCAACTCGGCAATGTTCTTCAATCCGTTATGACCACCGGCCGATCCCTGAGGACGCAAACGCAACTGTCCAAAAGGGATAGCGATATCGTCCGAAATGACCAGTAGATTTTCCGGTTTAATCTTCTCCTGCTCCATCCAATAGCGCACCGCCTTGCCCGAAAGATTCATATAGGTCGAGGGCTTCAGCAGCAGCACCGTACGACCACGATGGCGCAAAGTTGCCATGTCGCCATAGCGCACAGTCGAAAACGAAGTGTTGGATACCCCGGCAAGGGCATCCAACACATTGAAACCAATGTTGTGACGGGTATCGGCATACTCCGAGCCGATGTTTCCCAATCCAACAATGAGATATTTCATGCTGTTTTAAGACTATCTCTCAGCAGCAGCAGCACCACGAGCGGCACGAGTCATGCGAACAGCGCAGACAGCAGTCGTAGCGGGCGTCACGAACTTGAGGTTCTCAACAGCGAGGTCACCTACGAAGATGGTCTTACCCAAACCGAGCGTCGTTACATCAACAACGATCTCATCGGGCAGGTTCTCAGCCAGAGCGCTAACAGTTACCTTACGAGCCGACAGCACGAGCTTACCACCGACCTTTACACCCTCAGCGTTACCGGTCAGACGTACGGGAACGGCTACCGATACGGGCTTACCATCAGCAACACGGAAGAAATCAACGTGGAGCAGCTCCTCACGAACGGGGTGCCACTGAGCCTCACGCATAACAGCCTTCTCAACCTTCTCGCCGAAGTGGAACTCAACGATGTACGAGTTGGGGGTGTAGATCAGAGCCTTGATCTCGCGGGGATCGATCGTGAAGCTTACGGTCTCACCGTTACCACAAAGCACGCAGGGTACCAGACCCTCGCGACGAACAGCCTTAGCTGCCTTCTTGCCGAAGTCGTTACGCTCAACGGCATTTACAACGATAGTTTTCATAGTGTTTGAAAATGTTTAAAATGTTAAACCACCGACGGTTCTCAACGTAATTTCAAGGAATTACATCCCAATACCGTCTGTTTTGGACTGCAAAGATAGAACTGAAAAACCAAAAATCAAAATTAAATCGATTTTTTCCTGCTCCAGCATGCCAATGCGATCTCAAAGCAACTGTTTATCATCTTGCACGTTGCATCAAAAACAGGTGTTACCCGCTTTATCGGCAACACCTGTTGATTAGTCCAAATTCTGCTGTTCACTGCACCTTCTCGCCCGTCCAGGAGAGAATACCCCCATCAAGCTCCACGACCTCAAATCCGGCCTTTACGACCTGCTCGGCGGCGAGCTTACTGCGACGTCCGCTGCGACAATAGAGTGCCACGGGACGCGCGGGGTCGAGCGTAGCGATCTCGGCTGCGAAGGTCGCACCGTTCACATCCATATTCACCGCTTCGGGGATGTGCCCCTCAGCATATTCGGCGGGCGTACGGACATCCACCAGCTGCACACCCTCACGGGCAATTTCGCGAGCAAAGGTTTCGGCATCGACCGAGCGGAAGGTCGCCTTCGGAACACAACCGAACAGTAGCGACAAGAGACCACACAATGTCATCGTGATTTTCAAATTTCGTTTCATAGGTTCTTGATATCTGTTTCCCAAAGATACGATATTTTCCACACATGCACAAAAAAGGGGATGCTCTCGATGAGCATCCCCTTGCTTTTAGTTCATCTCCCGAAAGAGACGATTCACATGCTTAGTAAAGCAGCGGCGAACCAACCTTCTTCTGGTAGAACTCGGCACCTGTTACGGCTGCGTTGCTCTGGAACTTCATACCGCGAAGCATATCCTCCAGATCACGCTCGTGCATCTCAGGCTGCTCCGAACCCGTAGCCGAAGTTGTCGTGTGCGGCGGGCAGGGATCTACGAAGATCTGCGTCGGGCTGAGGATCGAACCATCAGCAGCTACCGTGTGCTTCGTTACGAGGTTAGTTTCACCGCTCACTACGCCCGGCAGGTAGCTCAAGAACGAGCCAGCCGAGTTCTTCTTAGCCGAGAAGGCACCGTTGTTGAAGATACCGTCATCCTTCTGCTTGCTCGTATCGGTCGTCGTGCAGTAGTTGCCTGAAATATCGAACGTGATCTCCTGCTTCGAACCGTTCACCGTACGGATATCCATACCGGCCATGTTCATGTTACGAGCATCGCCATCCTTCTTAGCCATGATGAAGAGGTTGTTCTTCACCGTGAACGTACTACCTGAAGGAACTTGACGGAGGTCGAACATGTAGCGACCCGACGAACGCGTCGAGAAGTTCAGGATCGTGTTGTTCTCCATCGTGATGTGGTAGTGTACGTTCTCAGGCCATGCCAAGTTGGCGTTGTTATCGCGGAAGATGGCACGACGAGGCGAATCGTAGAATACATTGCCACGGAATACCGTGTTCGTAAATACGTTCGACTTCGGCGTCTTACCGTCACTGTCGATCCAGCAGTAACCCTGACCGTTGTTGTCATAGTAACCGCAGTTCACGAAGATACAGTTCTCCACGATGATGTTCTCGAATACCTTACGCTTAGCACCCTGTACACGGATGAAACCACGTACCATGCGCTCGAAGATACAGTTACGTGCCTCAAACGACGAGAATACCACGCCCATACCGTTCGAGTACATGTTGGCGAAGTAGTTACCCGTAGCCGAGCCATCACCAAAGTTCTTAGCCGTCGGGCAGTCGAAGTGGATGTTCTCGAAGATTACCGACTTCACGTTGATCTCAGCATCACCCTCACCGGTCTGCGGCTGACGACCAAACATAAAGTTACACGAGTTGGGAGCGTTACCTACAACAGCCGTACCACCCAGGAATACCTTGGCCTTATCCTTACCAGCCTGGATATCGGCGGGGTTAGTAGCCAGCGTAAAGCCCTTACACAGCGTGGGGCTCTGGTGGAAGTAGTAGCTCTTACCACCGTCAAGGTAGAAGATCGAACCCTCAGCCATTGTAGCGTCAGCCGTGTAGTTCACCAACCACTCGTCGAGACGAGCAGCCTGACGATCGTTAGCACCCGGAACCGAGTCGTTCTGAATGTAAAGCTCATCCCACTTCAGCTCGACGGGATCACCCGGCGTACCATCCGTACGCGGCGTAACGGTATTGTAAACAGCATCTACAAATACGGGGACATTCTCGTTTACGGCCTTGATTACATAAACCGAGTTCTCGTCCAGACCCTCTACGTCAACATAACCCTGGGCCAACTCCTCAGCCGAAACATAGTACTTGCTCCACTTAGGATCAATGGCAGCCGTAGCGTTCGTGGGCGACGGCGTGATGGTCAGGTAGTGGAATACGAAGTTACCATCGGCATCAACCTCAAAGTTCTCCTTCATCGTACCGTTAGCATCATCACCGGCCGTAGCGTATACGCGGTCGAAGTTTACACGGAACGAGGTCTTCGTAATCTTGCTCACGTTCAGCATGAGCGGCGTCAGATAGCGCTCACCCGTATCGTAGCCGCACCAGTCAGCCCAGTGACGACCGTCACCGTAGCCATACCACTTCGAGTGATAGCCCTCACCCTTGTGCGAAAGGGTACGGATGGCAAAACGATACGAAGTAGCATACTCCAGGTCCTTAACCAGCAGGTCGAGTACCTCAGGACCTACGATGGTATCGAGTACCAAGCGACCGGCAGCAGCCGACTCCTCCCAAGCCTGCTCACCACCCGATACGTTGGGCAGCAGACCAACACGAATCTGATAACCGGCGCAGCCGTGTACACCGTACCAATAGAGCTGAATATCGTTGATATTCTTTACACCGCACGCATAAGGCTCGCTATCGCCCTTATTCGTGTTGTGGTCTTTACGGAACATGGTCATAAACTCACGCTCCGTCACTTCACCTTCAACCCCGCTCTCGTCGTTCGTACAAGCGGCGAACGGCAGGGCGAAGAGTGCCAGCAAAAGATATAAAGATAACTTTTTCATAGCGTTATAGTCGCTTTAGATTAATAACCATAGTAGTTCTTGTACACACCACCACTACGCAGAATCACGTCGTTCGGGTAAGGCAGGATGTAACGTACGACGGGCAGATTGTTAAGGCTCTCCTCGGTAAACATCTCCTCTACACCGTTGCGAACCAACTGCACAACACCCTGCGGATTGATGCGCATGAAGCCGAAGAACGAGTAGCATACGCTGTCGCTCGGACGACCGATACCCTCATCATACCACGACGAGTTGATGAAGAAGTCCGAATACTGGTAATCAGCATACTGACCCGTGTTGATCTCCGTCTCATAGAGGCAGTTCGGGTAGAACTCGATTACGTCCAACGTCGTGTTGGGATAGATATCCACATTCTGCGGGTTGTTGTTCGTGTGCGTAACACCGTCGTTATTAACCGTCGTTGCCTTATAGTAAATACGGTAAGGAATGTAATCGTAGAAGGTCTCCTCCTTGCCATCATAAACCGATACGAGCTCCGTCCAGTTCGAACCACCAGCCATAGCCTCGGCAACACCGTAGTAACGCATGAACGAGTAGGCAATAGCCTCGCTATAGAGGTTGTTGCGCACCAGGTCACGCCAACGCATGTTCTCACCACCAAACTCCAGCTTACGCTCGTCGAGAACGGCCTTCAGGAAGTCCTCCTTCGAACCCTGAACACCTGCCAGATATGCATCTACCTTGGCGGCATCGCCAAAGGCACGCATGCGAACCTGCTTCAGAGCGTCGATAGCCTCGGCGGTCGGGCCCTCGTTCACCTCATTGGCGGCCTCAGCATACATCAGCAGCACGTCAGCGTAGCGCATCAGCGGGTAGTTGATACCCGTGTTGCCGCTCGTCTCAACGCCCAGCGACGGACCCCAGAATTTCGACCACTTGTTGTTGCGAACCGTCAGGTGGTTGCGCAGGTTGGGAATACCATTGTAGGTGTAGTCCCACAGACCATTCACGAAATCACGACGCTTGTCAGCCTCGTCGAAGAAGAAGCGGTAGAATGCGCTGAGGCAAGCACCACCATTCGATGCACCCCAGATGTTGGGAGCAACCGAAGCACCCTCATACACAGCACCCGAAGGACCGTGGATGTAACCGATCGAACCGGTCGAGTTCTTTGCGAAGGGAATCTCGAAGATCGGGTCATCATTGTTCGTCACGATGTAGTTACACTCGTCGATAAATACGCGGTTGAAGGGCTTAGCCAGCGTGTGCGTACCCGACTCGATAACCTTACCGGCATACTCCATGGCGGTCTGATAGTACTCCTTGTAGTTGGCCGGACGCTCCATCGTACCGTAGTTCTTCGCATTGGCCTTGTCGGGACGCAGCGAGTAACCACCGGCCGTGAGGGCCATACGGGCAATCATACCCCAAGCGAACTCCTTCGATACGCGCTCAACACCATAGTCGAGTTCCGAAGCGAACTTCATCTTCTCCGAAGCAACCTTCAGGTCAGCGATCAGGGCATCGTGGATAGCCGTACGATCGGTAACGGGCAGCAAGAGAGCCGTATTGTCGTCAGCCTCCGAAGTCGGCGTCATCGAGAAGGGAACATCACCCCAGAGCACTACCAGGTCGTGGTAGAACACGGCGCGGAGAACCTTAGCCTCACCCAGCATCTGCTCCAGCTCGGCCTTCTCATCCTCATCCTCGCAATTTACATAATAGTCGCTCTCCTGGAGCTTTGCAATAAAGTTGTTGGCATACTCAACACCTACATAGGCAGCATTCCAAGCCTTCGAACCGGCCGAACCAAGCGGCGTCGAATCGAAACGACGGTAGCTGTCGTCCGTAGCGGTCTCCGTACCCGAAGCCCACATGTCGACATCGCTGTTCAGACAGAGGTTGGCCAGGTAGTAGTTACCATAGGTATTGCCATTGAGCAGCTGAGCATACACACCGTTCAGAGCACGGCTGATCTCAGACTTCTTCGTAAAAATATACTCGTCGTCGTACTTCGAGGGTGACTCGACCTCCAAGAAGTTCTCACACGAAGCGAAGCCGAACGCGACAAGAGCTAAAATGAATAACTTTTTCAGTTTCATAGTCTTCTCTTTTTAGTCGATTAGAAAGTAAGGTTAACACCGAATACGAACGTACGGCTGCGCGGGTAGCGGTTGTAGTCCATACCGCAGGTAAGACCGGTCTGCACGTCAACCTCGGGGTCGTAACCCGAATAGCCCGTGATAATGAACGGGTTGGTTGCCGATGCATAGAAACGCAGACGCGAGATGCTCCACTTGCGCGTGATCTTCGACGGCAGCGTGTAACCGAGCGTAATATCCTGGCAGCGCAGGAACGAACCATCCTCGATGAAGTACGAGTGCGTCACCTTGTTCGTTACGTCAGCGGGGTTCCACAGCGTAGCGTTGGCATTGTGAGCAGCGTAGGTCTCCACCGTGTTGTCAACCCAGTAGCACTTGTAGAGGTTGTCACCATCAACGGGGTTGTAGTAGGTCCAACGGGCACCATCAAACTTCGACAGTACGTTGTAGAAGTTGTTGGCGTTACCCTCGGCCGACGAAAGCTCGTAAGCCATGGCGTTGTTCACGTCGAAATCAACCATGTAGTTGAAGTTGATGTTGAAGTCGAAGTTGCGCCACTGACCGTTCAGACCGAAACCACCCTGGAACTTCGGGTTCGTGTTACCGATCACCGTGCGGTCCTTCTCGTCGATCACACCGTCGTCGTTCAGATCCTTGAACTTGATCTTACCGGGCAGCGTAGCAGCACCCGTGTTCGAGTCGCTGAATACCGTATTGATCACGGTACCCTCCTTCGGAATAGCCTCGAAGTTGAGGTTCGGGTCGAAGTCGAACTCATCCATCGAGTAGAGACCATCATATACGAAACCGTAGATCAGACCTACTTCGCTACCTACCTGGAGGCAGTAGTCGTTGTAGCTCGACTTCCAACGGTCGTTCTGATCCCAGATCACGTCATCCGTATCGTTCAGCTTGTCGATCGTACGCTTGTTCAGACCGAACGTTGCGTTGGCCGAGAGGACATAGTCCTTACCACGCAGGATATCACCCGAAATCGAGAGCTCGAAACCCTTGTTCGTTACCTGACCGATGTTACGCATCTGACGCTGGAAACCCGAAACGGTCGGCACGTCCGACCAATAGAGCAGGTCGGTCGTCGTATTCCAATAAACCTCAGGGGTAATCGTCAAACGATCGTTAAAGAAGCCCATATCGAGGGCGGCATTGCGCGTAAGAGTCTTCTCCCACTTGATCTTGGGGTTGGGATAGGTCTTACCGTCCGACGAGTTGGCATACCACGACTCACCGTTCTCGGTAGCCTCGCCGAAGCCCGGACCACCCGTCGAGTTCACGGTATAGAGGAAACGCCACATGTCGTCGTTGATGTTGTTGTTACCTGCCAAACCGATCGAAGCACGCAGCTTAAGGTTATTGATCACATCCTGACCCTGCATGAAGTCCTCCTCCGAGATTACCCAAGCACCCGATACCGAGGGGAAGTAACCCCACTGGTTGCCCGGAGCAAACTTGGTCGAACCGTCAGCGCGGAAGGTCATCGAAAGCAGATACTTGTGCTTGTAGTTGTAGTTGGCCTGACCGAAGAACGAGAGGGTGCGGTTCGGGGTCGAGAGCGACGTGGTGGTCGTCCAGGGCGTACCGAAGCCCATGTCGTTCAGCGCCTTGTCGGCCGTGATATCACGCGGGAAATAGCGAGCAGCGAACGACTCCGAACGCTTCTGCGAGCTATAGAGCTCGAAACCGGCCAGGAACGAGAAGTTGTGGTTCTCCTTAGCCGTGAAGGCGTAGTGAGCGGTCGTGGTCCACTGATAGCGCTCCGTGCGAGCGTTGTCGATCTGAGCTACGGGGAGCTTGTTGTTCGACTGGCCCTTATCGGTCATGGCACCCCAGAAACGGTTCTTGTCATAGAACTGGATGAAGTGCGTAGCCTCAGTGCGCAGCGTCAGACCCTCAACGGGCTTCCACTCCATGCTCACGGGCATCGTGTAGCCATACTGGTGCTGCTTCTGCGTATTGTAAGCGATATCCGATACGGGGTTCGTGTACTCGAAAATAGCCTCATCATCGGGGTCAACCGTTGCGGGATCCCAGAAAGCAAACTCACGCAGACCGTTCGTCGGACGATAACGCAGTACGTTGATCAGACCGCCCGAACCGATGTTATCACCACCGGCACCCGTCGTACGACGATACTGGAACTTGGGGTTGAAGGCCAGCGTCAGGTTCTTAGCCAGCTGAGCATTGAGCTTCATGTTGAGGTTCGTACGACGAACACCCGAGCCCATGATGATACCCTTATCCTCCGACTGCGTCAGCGAGATGTTGAAGCGATACTTCTCCGTACCACCACCGATCGTTACGTTGGTCGAGTAGTTGATCGGCGTGCCACCCAATACCTCATCCTGCCAATCGTGCGTTACGGCACGATCGTAGATGTCAATATCCATCGGGTTACCGAAGTTGGCACGGAACTGCTTGGCATACGTACCACGGTTGCTCGTACCGATAGCCCAATCGTAGGTGTAATCTACAAACTGCTGCGTGTTCATCAGGTCGAGCTTCTTCGAGAGCTGGCTTACCGAGAGCTGCATGTTAACGCCCACCTGGATCGAGCCCGTTTTGGCCGACTTCGTGGTTACGATAACTACACCATTACCACCCTTTGCACCATAGATGGCCGTCAGCGAAGCGTCCTTCAGAATGTCGATCGAGGTAATGTCCGTCGGCGGAATATCGTTAATGTTATCCACCTGGAAACCATCGACGATGTAGAGCGGCTCGTTGGTCTGCGTAACCGACGTACCACCACGCACGCGGATGTTGATGTCGGCACCCGGAGCACCATCGACCGACGTTACCTGCACACCGGCGATCTTACCCTGAAGGGCAACAGCAGCCGAAGTTACAGGCACAGCGGCCAGAGCAGCACCCGATACCGAACCTACGGCACCGGTCAGGTCCTTACGGACAACGCTCGTGTAACCGATTACGACGACTTCATCGGCAGCCACGGCATCCTCCTGGAGGACAACCTCAATCGGTGCACCGGCCGTAGCAGCAACCTCCTGGGTTGTGAAGCCGATAAACGACACTTGTAATGTTTTACCTTTGGCAACGGTCAGGGCGAAGTTACCATCCAGGTCGGTGCTGATACCGTTACCAGGATTCCCCTTTTCGATCACCGTGGCACCGATAACGGGCTCACCGGCTGAGTCTTTAACCGTACCTTTAACAACGATGTTTTGGGCAGTTGCTATGCCCATTGCGCCCCATAAAAGGAACACAAACAAGAGTAAACGATGTTTCATTGGTCAGTACTCTTTCAGTTAAACAATTAGTTGATTGAATACCGACACGGTGTTATCACCGGTCGGGAGGGTTTGCAATGGATGTGAAAAAAGATACCCGCCTGACCGATGATTGGAAAAACATTGATTAGCTGGCACCCCCCCCCACAACGCATTGTGTGTCAGAGTATTACACGTAACACCCTGGCACAACGATGTAGTTGTGATACTTTTTTGGTTGGCTTTAGACATTAATTTTAGTTAGTAATATAATAAATTTGGCTCAATATGCTGTTTTAGTTTTCCGACACTAAATCAATGTAAAAGTACGATTTATTTTCTGATCTGCCAAAAATTTGGGGTAGCATTTGTCGTTTTTGATTGTTTTTATTCTAATGTTGACACAAAAAATCGACCTGATAAACTAATCACAAATCAATATTAAACAATGTTTTATAACATTAAATATCCTTCTTTTATCAATAGCAAATAATGGCTATCAAAAACACAAACAAAAATTAAACATCATACATTGCACCCTACTCTCTTGCCATCCTGCAACAGTGTTCCAATACGTTCTCAAAGGGAGGCTTGGCAAAGATTTTTTCATTTTCCCGTTACGTTTTGGCTCTTTTTTGTAATTTTGTAACCAAGAGCTAATTTTTAATCAAAAAACAGACAAACACAACCCTATAATCATGAAGCAACTTTTACTTTTTGCAATGGCTATTGCCGCTTGCGGATGCACCGGAAACCAATCCGACAATCCGCTCTTTAATGAATTTGATGCTCCATTCGGCATCGCTCCCTTCACCGAAATCACGATCGAGGACTATCGCGAGGGTCTGCTGAAGGGTATGGAGGAGCAGAAAGCCGAAATTGAGGCAATCATCGCTAACCCCGAAAAGCCAACCTTTGAAAACACGATTGTGGCACTCGACCAGTGCGGTTCCTTGCTGCGTAAGGTTCGCGGCACCTTCAGCCCCCTCTCATCAAGCAATTCGACCGACGAAATGCGAGCCCTCGAAAAGGAGCTCTCTCCCCTCTTCTCGGCCCACAACGATGACATCAACCTCAACGCTGATCTTTTTGCGCGCGTGAAGGCTGTCTATGCCGAGCGTGAGAATCTTGATCTGACGCCTGAAGAGCAGAAGGTGCTTGAGAATCAGTACAAGCGCTTTGTTAGAAGTGGTGCCGAACTGGATGCCGAGCAACAGGCTCGTCTGCGCGAATTGAACTCGCGCCTCTCCATGTTGCAACTCAATTTCACGCAAAACCTCTTGCATGAGACAAACAACACATTTGTGGTAGTCGAGTCGATCGAAGAGCTGGCCGGCTTGCCGCAGGGCAACATCGATGCAGCCGCCAAGATGGCTGAGCAACAGGGTCAGCCGGGCAAGTGGATGTTCAACATGCAGCGTCCGAGCTGCAACCCCGTCCTGCAGTACTGCTCGAACCGCGACCTGCGCGAGAAGGTTTACAACGCTTACTACAACCGCGGTAACGTCGACAACGAATACGACAACAAAGCCATTTCGGCCGAAATCGTCACGTTGCGCTTGGAGAAGGCTCGCTTGATGGGTTATGAGAATTATGCACAGATGGCTCTTGAAGAGCGTATGGCCAAGACTCCTGAAGCGGTCTACAACTTGCTTGACCAGGTATGGGGTCCCGCCGTAAAGAAGGCCAAGGAGGAGCTGAACGACATCCGTGCGGAGATTCGCAAAGAGGGTCATTCGTTCGAGCCGGCTGGCTGGGACTATATGTACTATCTCGACAAGGCCAAGCAGGCCAAATACGCCGTTGACGAGCAAGAGATTCGTGCCTACCTCGAGATTGGCAACGTAATGCAGGGAATCTTCCATGTAGCCGGCAAACTCTATGGCCTCACATTCAGGGAGATTACTGACCAGGTACCCGCCTACGAACCCACGGCCAAGGCCTACGAGGTGATCGACGGTGACGGTACGACGCTGGCCATCTTCTACAGCGACAACTTCCCCCGTGAATCGAAGCGCGCCGGAGCATGGTGCACCTCGTTCCGCGGCCAAAGCTATGATGGTGACGAGCGTATTATACCGATCGTAGTAAACTGCTGCAACATGACTGCACCGACTGCTGATGGTCCGGCGTTGCAGAGCATCGACAATGTTGAGACCCTCTTCCACGAGTTCGGCCACGCCCTCCACAGCTTCATGCGCGACGTACGCTACAACGGTGCTTCGGGTGTTGAGCGTGACTTTGTGGAGCTCCCCTCGCAGATTAACGAACATTGGGCCTTCGAGCCTGAGGTGCTGAAAGTCTATGCTAAGCACTACGAGACGGGCGAGGTGATCCCGATGGAGCTCGTGAAGAAGATTGTCGAGAGTGCCCAGTATGGCCAGGGCTTTGCCACAGTGGAGTATCTTGCAGCATCGCTCAGCGATATGGACCTGCATGTGCTGACCGAGATTCCCGAGAACCTCAACGTAATGGAGTTCGAAGCTGAGAAGCTCGCAGCTCGTGGCATCCCCTCGCAGATTCTGCCCCGCTACCGCATGACCAACTTCAGCCACACAATGGGTGGTGGTTATACGGCCGGCTACTATAGTTATATGTGGGCTGAGGTGCTGGATGCTGATGCATTCGATGCCTTTGCCGAGACAGGCGACATCTACAACCAAGAGGTGGCTTCCAAGTTCCGCCAATATGTACTCACGCCGGGTGGTATCGACGATGGCATGGTGATGTATAAGAACTTCCGTGGTCGTGAACCGAAGATTGACGCACTGCTGCGCAACCGCGGTCTGTAAGGAATCGATACATACATAATAAAAGCGGGTATCGCAGTTGGCGATACCCGCTTTTATTTGATTGAATGCGGAAGAGCGACTAACGACGCTTGGTCGGCAGATCATCTATAAACTCAACAGCCAGCGGACGGCGGAATACCTCACGCAACGAGATAATCGTCTCGGTCGCCGAGATACCCGGAATGCAAAGCACCTTGTCATATACCGTGCGCATCAGGTGCTCATTGTCGAGGCAATAAAGTTTAACCTGAATACTTCCCTTACCAGTAATAAAGTGCGCCTCCACGATTTCGGGAATCTTCTGCAACTCGTCGATTACCTGCTGCAATTGCTGGGGATCCTTCAGCGAGATATTGATGTGAGCACAAACATCAAAACCCAGCATTTTGGGATCCACCACCATGTAACTGCCTAAAATGACACCGGCATCGGTCAATTTGTGGATACGTTGATGGATGGCAGCACCGGAAATGCCACACTCTCGAGCGATCTCGAGGAACGGCATACGGGCATTCTTGACCAGATATTTCAATATCTTACGGTCGATTGCATCCAAGCTAATGGTTTTCATAGGATTCATGTATTTTTATGGATTGTGTGTAGTTTCGTTGTCTATTTGAGCACGCCAAGCTCACGACCAACTTTCACGAAGGCCTGGATGCAACGATCGAGGTGTTCGCGCTCGTGGCCGGCCGAAACCTGTACGCGGATTCGAGCCTGACCCTTCGGCACTACCGGGTAGTAGAAACCAGTCACGAACACTCCCTCCTCCTGCAACTTGGCGGCCATATCCTGTGAAAGTTTGGCATCATAAAGCATCACGGCACAAATAGCAGACTGCGTAGGTTTAATGTCAAAACCGGCCTGGATCATCTGCTCACGGAAGTAGGCCACATTCTCGACCAGCTTATCGTGCAGGGCATCGCTCTCTTCGAGCATCTTAAACATCTCGATACCGGCACCTACCACAGCAGGGGGCAGCGAATTCGAGAAGAGGTAAGGACGCGAACGCTGACGCAACATATCGATAATCTCCTTGCGACCGGTCGTAAAACCGCCCACAGCACCACCAAAGGCTTTTCCGAGTGTACCGGTGAGAATCTCCACCTTACCACGCAGATCATACAACTCCGTGATACCGCGACCCGTGCGACCCAACACACCTGCCGAGTGGCACTCGTCGACCATCACCATGGCATCATATTTCTCGGCCAACTCAACAATTTTGTCGAGCGGAGCGGCATTTCCATCCATCGAGAATACACCATCGGTACAGATGATGCGGAAACGCTGGGCCTGCGCTTTTTTCAGACACTCCTCCAACTCGGCCATATCGGCATTGGCATAGCGATAGCGCACAGCCTTGCACAGACGCACGCCGTCAATGATCGAGGCATGGTTCAGCGCATCGGAGATGATGGCGTCCTCCTCGGTAAAGAGCGGCTCAAACACACCGCCATTGGCATCGAAGCAAGCTGCATAGAGAATCGTATCCTCCGTACCAAAATAGGTAGAAATAGCCTTCTCAAGCTCTTTGTGCATATCTTGGCAACCGCAGATAAAGCGTACCGATGACATGCCGTAACCGCGCTCATCCATCGCACGCTTGGCAGCCTCTACAAGACGCGGATTGTCAGAAAGGCCCAAGTAGTTGTTGGCGCAAAAATTGAGTACTTTGCGACCTGCAACTTCGATCTCAGCACGCTGCGGTGAGCAGATTACACGTTCGGTTTTGTAAAGTCCGGCAGCACGGATCTCATCCAACTCATGCTGCAAATGAGCTTGCATCTTCGTATACATAACTCGAAAAATAAAAATGGTTTGTGATTTTTTCTGCCAAATTGATAGCAAATATAGAAACAATGTTTTAAAAATCCACTATCTTTGTAAGAGAATTCAACAAATTTTACTCATTTTTCACTCATGAAGAAGCATTGCGTACTGGTCAGCGGAGGTGCTGGTTATATCGGATCTCACACAGCCGTAGAGTTGATTGAGGCAGGTTATGACGTGGTCATTGCCGACAACCTATCAAATAGCGAAATTGGAGCCGTCGAGGGAATCCGTAAAATCACGGGCATCGAAGTACCCTTTGTCGAGGTTGACTGTTGTGATCGCGAAAAGTTGGCAAGTACGCTGTTCGAACAATATGAGTTTGACTCGGTGATCCACTTTGCCGCCTACAAAGCGGTAGGTGAGTCGGTACAGAAGCCGTTGGAGTACTACCGCAACAACCTCACCTCGCTGATGAATATCATCGACTTGATGCGCACCTACGGTCGTCACAACATTGTCTTCTCGTCGTCGTGCACAGTCTATGGCGAGCCCGACAAGCAACCCGTCACGGAGCTTACGCCCCGCAAGCCTGCCACCTCGCCCTACGGCAACACGAAGACCATGTGCGAGGATATTTTACGTGACTCCGTACACGCCTATGGCGATTTGAAGGGTATCGCCCTGCGCTACTTCAACCCCATCGGTGCCCACCCCTCGGCCCTGATCGGCGAGCTGCCGCGCGGTGTGCCGCAGAACCTTGTTCCCTTCGTGACGCAGACCGCTGCCGGCATCCGCGAGTGCCTCTCGGTATTCGGCAACGACTACCCCACCCCCGACGGCTCGAACATCCGCGACTATATCGACGTGGTGGATCTGGCACGCGCCCATGTGGTGGCCATCACGCGCATGATCGAGGGCAAGAACAAGGAGAACTACGAGGTCTTCAACGTCGGCACGGGCAACGGTGTCTCGGTGCTGGAGCTGGTACGCCGCTTTGAGGAAGCCAACTCGCTGAAGCTTAACTACAAGATTGCCGACCGCCGCGAGGGCGATATCATCGCCATCTGGGCCGACCCGACCCTGGCGAACGAGGAGCTGGGCTGGAAGGCTACGCGCAATCTGGACGACACGCTCCGCTCGGCCTGGGCCTGGGAGAAGCATGTAAGAGGTATTGAGTAGAAAAGCGCGTAAAGATAAGCGAGGGTGTCCGTTTGGACGCCCTCGCTTGTTATTAAAAGTGGTTGGTTCTTGTCTATTTGCGCAGTTTGCGCTCGATAAGCAACTCAACAACCAGGAACAACGCACCGCCAAGCATCATAGCACCAGACAGCACAACTATGGGCGTGTTGTTGTATCTTCCCGCAGGAAGTTGCTCAATCCATATACACTGCAAAAAGCCGATACCGACACCGATTAGAATGCTGCCGATACGCATCAGCCACCACATCGACGCTTTGAGAGAATCCTCCTGGGGTGCAGCCTTTCCCAGATACTCGACCAAATCCTGCCCCTCGAGCTTTTGCATCGCCTTCAGACGCTCGAAACGATTCAGCGACAATTCGACAATTTTATAAATCCCAATAGCGATAACCAATACAAAAAGGGTAACTTCCATAATTATTTGTTTTTTTAAGGTTTTACTTTCTAGTTTTTCACGCAACCGGTTTTGCACTTTGTTTGACGACAAACCCATCATTGGGTTACAAAAATTCCTATTCGGGGATATTCCATTTTTTACACAACCAGCGTTGCAACTCGTAGAGCAGGTAGAAGCCCACAAGAAGCATGGAGGCCATCTCGTCGCGGGGCGTGAGCTCCGTCTGCGAGGCGTGTACCATTACATAGGCTCCGAGGGCCAGCAACACCACAATCGCCACCACAACGGGAGCGAAGAAGAGGCGGCGTTCACGGCGGAGCATCCGCTCCTGTTCTCGCCTTACCTCGCGCATAATCTTCTCGGTCATAAAGGCCGGCTCGAAGGGCTGCTTTCGCGATTGCACCACACGGCGCAACTCGCTGTCGCTTATTGTTTTTCGCTGATCCATAGTCCTAATTTTTTACGGATTCGGTGCAGGCGCACCTTTGCATTTGATTCGCTGATCGAAAGTATCTCGCCACACTCGCTCAAGGGACGATTTTCGTAGTAGTGCAGTTGCACCAAGGCCCGCTCGTCTGGGGCGAGGCGGTCGAGAGCGGCGAGGAGTGCCTCCTCTTGCGCCTCGGTCAGAGCCGACAGCTCCTCCTCATCGGGCGCATCGGGCAGTCGTTCCGCGCGGCTGAAGTCGAAGAGCGAGAAGTCTTTTCGATGCCTCCTGACGGCCGAGAGTGCCGTGTTACAAGCGATGCGGTAGAGCCAGGTGGAGAAGGCACTGCGCCCGCGAAACGAGGAGAGCTTCATATAGGCTTTGAGAAAGATATCCTGCGTCAGCTCCTCGGCCTCTTCGCGCCGCTCCACAATACCCACCACAAGGGCAAAAATCGGACGGCTGTACCGTTCGACCAAGGGGGCAAAGGCCTCGGCATTGCCCTCCAAAACTTTGCGAATCAATCGCTGCTCTTCGTGGTGTGTCATCGTCCAATTAGACGGCAAAGTGGCCGTTGGGTTACAAAAATAACAAAAAAGAAGTTCTTGGTCTGTGCAACATGCCGATTGTCCACACACTTTTCAAGGTGAAATTAGCATTTAAGTCATGGCTCTTGCAATCAAAAGCTGAGAGAAAAGGGATACAATCTGTTTGAAATCTCCCCAAAACATATTGTTTTTCGATAAATTTTAGTTGATTTTCGGATTTTCTTGTTATATTTGTCGTCGGTTAGTTATCAAATCACGAAGCGTATGAATCTGCTTACCGTAGAACACGTCTCGAAGCATTACGCCGGCCACACGGCACTCGATGACGTATCACTCACTATTCCGCGCGGATCGGTTTACGGACTACTCGGCCCAAACGGAGCCGGAAAGACAACCCTAATCCGCATCATCAACCGCATCACGGCTCCCGACGAGGGTCTCATTTTGTTGGGCGACCGCGAACTGCAGCCCGAAGACATCTACCGCATCGGCTACCTACCCGAGGAGCGTGGACTCTACAAGAAGATGAAGGTAGGCGAACAAGCCCTCTTCTTTGCCCGCCTCAAGGGACTTTCGCGACGCGATGCCCTGAAAAAATTGAAAATCTGGTTCGAGAAGTTCGGCATCGAGAGTTGGTGGGATAAGAAAGTAGAGGAGCTTTCGAAGGGTATGGCCCAGAAGGTGCAGTTTATCGTCACGGTGCTCCACGAGCCCGAACTGCTGATCTTCGATGAGCCCTTCTCTGGTTTCGACCCCATCAATGCCAACCTGCTCAAGGAGGAGATTCTCGCTCTGCGCGACAAAGGGGCTACAATCATCTTCTCGACCCACAACATGTCCTCGGTCGAAGAGCTTTGCGACCACATCACGCTGATCAACCGCTCGAAAAATATCCTCTCGGGTAACGTAGAGGAGATTCGTCGCAGCTACGGCGCCAACATCTTCGAACTTTCGTATCGTGGTGAGGAGCAACTGCTGCGAGCTGCCCTCGCCAAGGGATGCACGATTCTCGAAGGCACGGAGTCGGTGACCGGCTACAACACACTCAAGCTCTGCGTCGAGGAGGATGCCGCCGTACGTCACATGATTGCCACGGCCAACGAGACGGTCGAGTTGCGCTCGTTCCGCGAACTGATTCCTTCGATGAACGACATCTTTATCAGAGCCGTAAACGGCTCATTATAAAAATACCTTAAACAAATTATTAGGTATGAACAAAATAGGCCTTATCATCGGACGTGAGTTCAACGAACGTGTCCGCAAAAAGAGTTTCATCATCACCACGATCTTGATGCCCGTGTTGATGATTGCATTGATGGCAGCTCCGGCCCTCATCATGACCTTTTCGCAGGGTGATGAGAAACAGATTGGTGTGATTGACGCTAGCAACCTCGTTGGGGAGCATCTGCAAAGCGATGAAACCATGCACTTCGAAGTGCTTGATCTGCCACTCGAAGAGGCTCGTCGTACACGCACCGATCTTTTCGGCATCCTCTACATAGCCCCCGACATTCTCGAAAACACGAATGGCGTACAACTCTACGCCAACTCCTCCACCTCTCTGACACTCGAGACGGAGATCTGTTCGCAGATCGAGCAGATCATCGAAGAGGAGAAGTTGAAACAGTATGACATCAAGAATCTGCAGACCATCCTCGACGAGATCGAGACCTCGGTATCGATGCAGACTTTCCGCAACGACAAGTCGCAAGAGGCCACCAATGAGGCTAAATCCTCGATTGTGGCAACGGTGATTGGTTACATCCTCGCATTCGTGCTCTACATGTTCCTTTTGATCTACGGCACAATGGTGATGCAGTCGGTCATCGAGGAGAAGAACAACCGCGTGCTGGAGGTGATGGTTTCCTCCGTGAAGCCCTTCGACCTGATGATGGGTAAGATCCTGGGCGTAGGCTCGGTAGCCGTTCTGCAGGTCATCATCTGGGGCGTGCTGATTCTCGGAATGGGTACGCTTGTTGTACCCCACCTCATGCCCGAGGATGTGATGGCCTCGGCCAACATTATCGAGCAAGGTGGCGCCCTGAACAACGCCTCACTCGACCCCGAAATGTTACAGGCCATCACTGTCATGACCGACACGGCCTACCTGGCCAAGATCTTCATCTCGATGATCCTCTTCGTCTTTGGCGGATTCCTGCTCTACGCCGCCATGTTTGCCGCCGTGGGTTCGGCCGTGGACAACGTGCAGGATGCCTCGCAACTGCAAACCCCCATTACGATCCCCATCATCCTGGCTCTGATGATGATGTTGGCCGTGATCAACGACCCCACCTCGAAGCTCGCCTTCTGGTTCTCGGTCATTCCACTCACCTCGCCCATTGTGATGATGGCCCGCATCCCCTACGACATCCCTACTTGGGAGATTATTCTCTCGCTCGTGGTGCTCTACGCCTCGTTTGTGGCCTTGGTGTGGTTCGCCGCCAAAATCTACCGCGTGGGTATCTTCATGTATGGTAAAAAACCGACGCTCAAAGAGCTCTGGAAGTGGATGCGGTACAATTAAAGACGTGCGCTTATTCGGTTTAAAGAGGCTGCGCCTCGGCAACCCCTAAACTTCGTTTAGAATAAAAACACTGAAGGAGAGGGCTGGTGAATAAATTCCCGGCCCTCTCCTTCACCATTTTTCCCCCAATAAATTTGGGATTGCGCTCGGCTTGCACTATCTTTGCCCCAAATTTGCAAACGACTTAAACATTAAATATCAAACGACTATGGTTTCGATTGACAACTACGATTTCAAAGGTAAGCGCGCGATTATCCGCGTGGATTTTAACGTACCCGTAGATGCTGAGGGTAACGTAACCGACGACACTCGCATCCGTGCGGCTGCCCCCACCATCAAGAAGGTGCTAGCCGAGGGTGGCGCCGTGATCCTCATGTCGCACATGGGCCGTCCGAAGAAGAATCCCGATATGAAGTTTACGCTGGAGCAGATTATCCCCGCTGTGGAGAAGAACCTCGGCGTAAAGGTTCAGTTTGCCGGTGACTGCATGGGCGAGAAGGCCGCAGAGATGTGCGCCGCTGCCAAGGCCGGTGAGGTGATCCTGCTTGAGAACCTCCGTTTCTACGCTGAGGAGGAGGGCAAGCCCCGTGGTTTGGCCGCTGACGCTACGAAGGAGGAGAAGGATGCCGCTAAGAAGGCCCTCAAGGAGCCCCAGAAAGAGTTCGTGAAGAAGCTCGCTTCGTATGCCGACTGCTACATCAACGACGCATTCGGTACGGCTCACCGCAAGCACGCTTCGACCTACCTGATCGCCGAGTACTTCCCCCAGGACAAGATGTTCGGTTACCTGATGGAGAAGGAGGTTAAGGCTATCTCGGAGGTGATGGAGAAGCCCCAGCGTCCCTTCTGCGCCATCGTGGGTGGTTCGAAGGTTTCGTCGAAGATCGGCGTAATTAAGGCCCTCTTGGACAAGTGCGACTCAATCATCATCGGTGGTGGTATGACCTACACCTTCGCAGGTGCTCTGGGTGGCAAGGTTGGTAAGTCGATCTGCGAGCCCGATATGTTCCCCGTAGCCCTCGAGATCCTCGAGATGGCTAAAGCTAAGGGGGTGAAGTTCGTGATGTCGCCCGACGCACTGACCTGCGATCAGTTCTCGGAGGAGGCCAACACGAAGGAGGCTTCGGTGATGGACATCGATCCCGAGTGGGAGGGTGTTGACATCGGCGCAGGTGGTAAGGCTGCCTTCCGCGAGCACATCCTGGGTTGCAAGACGATCCTCTGGAATGGTCCTGTAGGTGTATTCGAGATCAACAAGTTCTCGACCGGTTCGAAGGCTGTTGCCGAGGCTATCGCTGAGGCTACGAAGAATGGTGCCTTCTCGCTCATCGGTGGTGGTGACTCGGTTGCCTGCGTAAACAAGTTCGGTTTGGGTGACCAGGTTTCGTACATCTCGACCGGTGGTGGTGCCCTCCTGGAGTACATCGAGTTCGGTGACCTGCCGGGTGTAGCAGCCATCCGCGACTAACACAAAAAAGGCCGCTCCGCGAAGGGCGGCTTTTTTAATTCAAAATTCAAAATGTAGAATTCAAAATGGAATAACACCATTTTGGATTTTAGGCGAGCAGATTTTGCGGCTCCGAGGTCGGGCCAAGCAGGAGCATACTGGATGTATGTGACTGTTTGAGCACGGCAAGGAGATGCGAAAGGTGTCGCATACAAATTCAATATTTAAAATGAAGAAATTATTACTTTTTGCTGCACTGATTACTATGGTAAGTTGCAACAACAACCAGAACACGCCGGCAATCGATCTGACAAACCTCGACACGACGGTTGCACCGAGCGAAGACTTCTACCAGTATGCCACGGGCGGCTGGCAGGAGAAGAACCCCTTGAAGCCCGAGTTTGCACGCTACGGCTCGTTTGACGTGCTGCGCGAGAACAACGAGAAGCGCATCAACGAGCTCTTCTCGGCCATGGCCAAGACGAAGGCCGAGAACGGCTCGGTAGAGCAGAAGATCTCGGACCTCTACAAGATGGGCCTGGATTCGGTACGTCTGAACGCAGAGGGTCTGTCGGTATTGGCCGAGGATCTGAAGGCCATCAATGCCATTACTGATGGCGAGTCGTTGGCCAAGGTTGTGGCCGACATCCACTTCACGTCGGGCAACCCGCTCTTTGGTCTCTATGTGACCTCGGATCTGATGAACAGCAACATCAACACGCTCTACATCTCGCAGTCGGGTCTGGGCATGGGCAACCGTGACTACTACCTCGATGAGGAGCACGCCTCGAAGCGTGAGGGCTACCTGGCCTACCTGGAGCAGATCTTCACACTCGCCGGCGAGGAGAATGCCAAGGCGCAGACTGAGCAGGTGATGGCCATGGAGACGGTGATGGCCAAGCGTTTCCGCTCGAATGTCGAGCTGCGCGATATCTTCAAGGCCTACAACCCGATGTCGAAGAGCGACTTCTACAGCCGCTACAACAACTTCGATTGGGAGGCTTACCGTACGCAGATCGGCCTGGGTGACTTCGAGCAGATCATCGTGGAGCAGCCCGAAGTGATCGACCTGGTAAATCAGCTCGTGAAGAATGAGCCGATTGAGACGCTGAAGAGCTACCTGAAGGCACACCTGATCACGAGCGCTGCCGGCTATGCCGGTGACGAGCTCTATGTTGCTTCGTTCGACTTCTTCAGCCGTCAAATGACCGGCGTAGAGCAGATGAAGCCCCGCTGGAAGCGTGCCTTGGCTGTACCCAACGCCATCCTCTCGGAGGCTGTAGGTGAGATCTACGTGGCTAAGTACTTCCCCGAGGAGGACAAGGTACGCATGATGGAACTGGTGAAGAACCTGCAGGTGGCCCTCGGTCAGCACATCGACGCCCTGGAGTGGATGTCGGATGAGACGAAGCAGAAGGCTCAGGAGAAGCTCTCGACATTCACCGTGAAGATCGGCTACCCCGACAAGTGGAAGGATTACTCGACCCTCGAGATCGATCCTACCCTTTCGTACTGGGAGAATATCAAGCGTGCTTCGGCCTGGAGCACGGCTGACAACTTGGCCCGCTTGGGTAAAGAGGTAGATCGTGAGGAGTGGTTCATGTCGCCCCAGACGGTGAACGCCTACTACAACCCCACGACCAACGAGATTTGCTTCCCCGCTGCTATTCTGCAGCCCCCGTTCTACAACTCAACGGCCGACGATGCTGTGAACTACGGTGCTATTGGTGTGGTGATCGGCCACGAGATGACGCACGGCTTCGATGACCAGGGTCGCAACTTCGACAAGGATGGCAACATGATCAATTGGTGGACGGAGGCTGACGCCGAAGCCTTCCAGAAGAAGAGCCAGGTGCTGGTAGAGCAGTTCAACAAGATTGAGGTGCTGCCCGCTACGGAGGAGAGCCCCGCAGTG
This sequence comes from Alistipes sp., assembly GCA_017547175.1. Lineage (GTDB taxonomy): Bacteria > Bacteroidota > Bacteroidia > Bacteroidales > Rikenellaceae > Alistipes. The sequence continues at coordinate 467,266 of JAFYQI010000008.1, forward strand.
ATGGCCGATGGTGCCCTCTCGTTGGGTGAGAACATTGCCGACCAGGGTGGTCTGCGTGTTGCCTACACGGCCCTCAAGAATGCCATTGGCGAGAACACTCCCGCCCCGATCGACGGTTTCACAGCCGAGCAGCGTTTTTACATCGCCTATGCCGCCCTGTGGGGTCAGAATATCCGCGATGCGGAGAAGGCTCGTTTGACGAAGGTTGACGTACACTCGTTGGGTGAGAACCGCGTAAATGCCACGGTGAAGAATCTCCAGAGCTTCTACGATGCTTTCGGCATCACCGAGGGTAAGATGTTCCTGCCCGAAGAGGAGCGTGTGATTATCTGGTAACAATACAGATTGTTTTTATAACAACAAAGGCCATTCCGCTCGGGATGGCCTTTGTTGTTTTAGCATAGATCGCTTTACGCCTTTTGATACTTGGGAACTAATCGATCTTAAGAAAAGGGAGACAGTACCATTTCACCTCGCCACATATCCGCACTTGTTCGATCGAACGACAACCATTAATAGAAGGTGGCCTTCGGTGCAAAAATCGGATATCCGAAATTGAAGAGCAGATACATATTGTTCCAATTGTTAAGATCATATTTGATCAAGGATAATGTCACCGGACCGATGGGGGTGTGATAGACAAGAGCAGCCTCAGTAATGAAGTGAAGCTGACGGTCTTCCCAGTTCACCAAAGAGCCTTGAGTATAGTCGTGTCGATTGCGATACATGGCATAGAAACCCGTGCGCAACAAGAAGTTTTGACTAAACGAAAAGGTCGGATTCAAACCTCCGGCAACGAAGCGTTTAGCCGAAAAATCAGGCATAAAAAGCTTACGAGCATGAGGAATCGGCTCAAAGGCGGGCAGCGTCATGAGCGTTGCCCCTTCAACCGAAAAGTCCGGATGATTGGTATAGACTGCATCAATATTCAGACCCAGCATAAACCAATCTACTGCGGGCATATTGAAGATCTTTTCATACTCGAAGCGGGCACCATACCATTTACGCTCTACTCCCGCCTGGAATACTTTAGATTGTGGAGAGAAATAACGATCTCGACCACCGATACCGATCATCGACAAGTGAAGTTCGGATCCTCGTGTGGGATAGAGGTATTTGTCAAACGTATTGCGTGCCAATTCAAGTTTGGCTCCACCAAACCAAAAACGAGTATGGTCCAACTGATCAAGCTCAACCGCCGAATCGTGGTGATAGTTACCGTGGCCAGCATGAAGTTTCAATTCGACCAGCGATCGGTGTGTGAGGCGGAAACCCAAACCAAATGATCCGAAACTCTCACTCTGCTTGACGGACAACGTATTATCAACACTTGTTATACGCCCGAATGAACCATGACGGTAATTTTCAATCGAAAAATTATATGCATAAGTCAGGAAGAAGGGGTCGTTCAGATAGAAATCCATACGGCCACCCAACGTTCCCCAGGTGTGGGTTGGTCCTAAATAGAGATTAGCACCGAAACGATGTGCCGCACGACCGAACGCCTGATAGTTCAGCCCAATATAGGCCTGGTTGAAGGCAGTCGATGAGATATTACCTCCAATGGTCAATTTAAGATTCGGACGCGCTGAAAGTTCTGCTGAAAAGCTATAACGCTCTTGCGTCGGATCGTAGTTCACTTTCGGGACATCCATCTGATAATCACCGGTTACAAGCAAACGATACGTGTTATCGCGCAAATGCTCGAAATTCATCTGACGCTGACGACCTTGTCCATGCAGGTCGGTACGCATGTAGTCACGAATATACGAAATCTGATCATTACTGATACCCGAAATGTGGTAGTCATTAAAGATCAAAGGGGGACACTTGCTACGGAATGCAGCACGACGTTCTTCGTATTGCTCTTTACTCCATCGTTCCGATTCGGGAATATGCTCCAAAATGGTCGGCATCTGCTTCATAGCATCGGTATATCCGAGATCGATCACCGGACCTACGTTATCAAAATCGAGCATACCAACCCCAACTGCCCGTTGGATCGTCACCGATCGCTCCGCAGGCATAGTATAGTCCGAACCGCTCATGGCGATCAATAATGCTTGGTCAATCAGATTCTCTTCACCATCAGGACGGACCTCTCCCGAGGTACAGATTGAGCCAATCAACAATTCCGGATGGTATATATTGTCGAGTTGTCGCCACGGAAAATTATCGTAGATGCCTCCGTCATAAAGCAACATTGAATCGAGCTTTACTGGTTTGAATGCCAACGGGATAGACATGGAAGAACGAATAGCTTCGGGCAATGAGCCAGACTCGAGTACCACCGGTTTGCGTTGATTCATATCGGCTGCAACACAGAGGAAAGGAACCATGAGCTTCGAAAAATCATTGTGCGCAGCCGTCGATGCCGGAGCAAAAAGGTTGATCAACGCCATGTCAATCTGAGTCGAAGAGATCAGATTCTTCGGCAATTGAAATTTATTGTCTTTGTTACCCAGATCGAGCCACAGATTGATAAAAGAGGGTGAGTCGCCAATTTGGCGATAATAAGGCATATAAATCGTCGGATCGATTCGCCCGGAAACCCATTGCTTTACCTCACCCGAAAGCACCAGTTCGCGCATCTCTCGCGGAGAATAACCAGCTGCATAGAGAGCACCGATGATTGAACCCATCGAAGTTCCTGCCACATAGTCAATCGGCACTCCACTCTCCTCCAAAGCCTCTAACACACCAATGTGGTACAAACCTTTTGCACCACCACCACTCATTACCACACCAATACCCTTCCGAGGGGTTCCCTCGGTGGTCTCTTGGGCCGAAATCGAAAGGACCGACCCCATAAGAAGTGCAATAATGAGCAGATATTTTCGCATCATAACTTTTTTTTCTAACTTTGCATGTTAGAACCTTGTTCTAAACCCAACGCTCAAAAATAGCGAAAAAGTGTTAACATTCAAAATATGATTGAAAAAATCAACGAACTTCTTCGACAAGTCGAAGAGTTCACCCCTAAAGCAGTTGCCGAGATCGAAGAGTTTCGCATCCGAATCCTCGGCAAAAAGGGCGAGTTGACCGCCCTGATGGATGAGTTTAAAACGGTAGCACCCGAATTAAAACGCGAATTGGGTCAAAAACTCAATGCCCTCAAAAATGAGGCCATCACCCGTATCAACACCCTACGTGAGGAGATGCAAAACTCGGCCTCCAACGCCACCTCGTCGATTGGCGACATGACCCGTCCGGGTTCGGCCGAGGAGTTGGGATCGCGTCACCCCATTTCGCTCGTCAAGAATGAGATCGTGGAGGTATTTTCTCGTTTGGGTTACACCGTAGCGGATGGTCCGGAAATCGAGGATGACCAGCATGTCTTTACCTCGCTCAACTTCCCGCCCGAGCACCCTGCACGCGATATGCAAGACACCTTCTTCATCGAGAAACAGGGTTCGGAACCTAATCCGAAGGATATTTTGTTGCGTACTCATACCTCATCGATTCAGGTACGCACGATGGAGCATCAGAAGCCGCCTATCCGTGTAATCTGCCCGGGTCGTGTGTTCCGTAATGAGGCCATCTCCTACCGCGCACACTGTATCTTCCACCAAATCGAAGGTCTTTACATCGACGAAGGTGTATCGTTTGCAGATATGAAGCAATCGTTACTCTACTTTGCCAAGGAGATCTTCGGCGAGCAGGCTCAGATTCGCATGCGCCCCTCCTATTTCCCCTTCACGGAGCCTTCGGCCGAGGTCGATGTTTCGTGTAACCTCTGCGGCGGCAAGGGTTGCCCCGTCTGCAAAGGTACGGGTTGGTTGGAGATCATGGGTTGCGGTATGGTAGATCCCAACGTACTCAAAGCCAGCAATATCGATCCCGAAAAATATTCGGGCTTCGCCTTTGGTATGGGTATTGAGCGTATCGCCATGTTGAAGTATGGTGTAAAGGATTTGCGCCTCTACTTCGAAAACGACGTCCGCTTCCTGCACCAGTTCGATGATGCGCTGTAGGCCGTCGCGAACTTAAAAACCGCCTAAAGATGAAACGCTTTGTCGCGACCGTTGCGCTCTTGATCCTTTTTCTGACTGCTTTTGCTGTTGGAGGGCCGGGAGCGCAACGCCCCATAGGGGTCGATTCGCTACAAAGCGTTTCCCTCTATACAGAAGCCATCAAAGCGCTTCGGATCCACCATGATTCGGTTCGCGGTAGAACATTACTAAACCGCATATTAGAGCATGATTCGACATATGCTCCGGCTTACTTTACACTCGTTACCAACGACTTAAGCAGTAGTCCCGAAGAAGCTCGAAGTTGGGCAGAAGCGGCCTATCTTGCTGATACAGCGAACATTTGGTACCACCGAGCCTATGGTCGGACGTTGTTGATGTGTGAGGCCTATGATGAAGCATTGCTCATCTATCGAGCACTCAATGAACGCGATCCGAAAGATCCTGATGTATACCGCATTTTGGCAGCGCTCTACGAGCAAAATGCGCAACCCTATTCAGCCATCGCAACCCTTGATTCGGCCGAGGTGCGCGTGGGTCGTCACCCCTACCTGAGTAAGATGAAACGCCACCTGCTGATCAAGACCAAGCAGAGCGACAAGGCACTCCAGGAGGCTAAAACCCTAGCTGAAGAGGTACCCTATGAGGCCGAACACCAGGTGGTGCTGGCTGAACTCTACGGCCTGCAGGGCAAAGATTCGATGGCCCGCCGTGCCTACGATGCCGCGCTGAAAATAGATTCATCACGCCTCGAGACCCTGATGTCGCTGTCGGACTACTACAGTGCCCGCCAGGACTTCCGCTCAATGCTGTGGGTGACGCGCAAACTCTTCAGCTCGGACGAGATGCCGCTCGAACAAAAGGTGCGCAGATTCGAACTCTTCACCTCCGAGATTGATTTCTATCGTGCCAACTATTACCAGCTGCACGATCTGGCCTCGGTGCTGACGATTCGCTATCCGAAAGAGAAGTCGGTGGTGGAGCTCTACGCCAACCACCTGATCGCCTCGGGCAAGCTCGAGGATGCGCTGAGCCACTACAAAATCCACCTCGAAGATCGCCCCGCGGAGCTGGATTACTACCTCGCTGTAATCGATATTGAGAGCTATCTGGAGCGACCCGATTCGGTAGAAAAGTATATCACTGAGGCGCTTACGCTCTTCCCCGACAAGATTGACCTGCACCTGGCCAAGGGCAATGTCCGCTACCGCATGGATAATTTCACGGGCGCGGTTTCGTGCTACGGGAAGGCACTGAAATATGCCGACAACGACACCCTGCGCAGTCAGATCTGGGGACAGATCGGCGATGTCTTCCACGCCCAGAGCGAGAAGATGTCGTTCGTGTTCAAAAAAATGTACCAGCGAGATTGTTACAAAGCCTACAAAAAGGCTCTAAAATACAATCCCGACAATGTCCTGGTACTCAACAACTGGGCCTACTTCCTCGCCGTGGAGGGCAAGCAGCTGGATCGCGCTCTGCAAATGGCCGAGCGCGTCGCAGAGCTCACCGATCGCAACCCGACCTACATGGATACCCACGCCTGGATTCTCTTCCGCATGGGCAGACTCGAGGAGGCTCGCAAGCTGATTCGCCAGGCTGTGGCGCTCGATGGTCAGAAGAGTGCGGAGTTGTTGCTCCACTATGGCGATATCCTGCATGCCCTGGGAGAGCAATTTATGGCCGAGACCTATTGGAAAAAGGCGCTCGAAAAGGGTGCCGACAAAGCCAAGATCGAGAAACGTCTCCAACAACCGAAGGTCGAAAAACCAACCCCGAACAACGAGTAGAAACTACGAACACTACCCTACCCCATGAAGCGCCTATACACTCTTCTCAGTGCACTCCTGCTGTTGGCGGTGACCCCCACGGTCACGGCCCAGGTGGATCGTCGTGTTGAGGAGCAGAAAAAGGCGATTGCGGCCCTCGAAAAAAAGATTGCTGCCGAGGAATCCGCCATCGGGAAAATTCAAAAGAGTCGTAAAAGTACCGAAGAGCGAGCTCGTCGCTTGGCTCGCCAAATCGAGCAACGCAACCAGCTTTTGAATGAGACTGAGCGTGAAGCTACGCGCATTAAAAAGGCGGTGGCACACACCAATAAACGAGCCGATAGCTTACAACGGGAGCTTGATAAGAATCGCGCGCGTTATTGCGAACTGGCTCGAGAGGCTTATCGCAACTATCGACAGCAAAATTACATTAGCTATATCCTTTCATCGCGTAATTTCGCAGAGGTAACACGTCGCCTTACGATGATGCGTGAAATGGCTTCGCTACGAGAAGATAATTTGCGAGAAATCAACGAGTTGAAACAATTAGTAAGCAACGAGAAAATACGTCTTGACGAACGAAAGAGAGAACTTGATTCGGTTTCACGCAAAGTAAATGGTCAAAAAAAGCAGCTGCAACGTGATGCTACGGCTGCCAAACAAGAGATCCGCTCCATGACCAACCAAGAAAAACAAGCTTTGGCTCGTAAGATGGAGCAAGAGGAGCAACTTTCGGTAGCTATCAGCGAACTGCGCAAACTCACCAAAGGCAATAAAGAGGGTGCCTCGTTTTCGGCACAGACATCGAACCTTAATTTACCGGTTTCAGGGGGTAGCGTAAAACGTTACAAGGGAAACATCGCCGAAATTACCGGCTCGAAGGGTGCCTCTGTGCGTTCGATCTACGAAGGAAAGGTGGTTGATGTGAAACGCAACCGTATTACGGCAAAATACGAGGTTTTTGTGGCACATGGCGAGTATATTACCTCATACACCAACCTGGGGTCGATCGCCGTACAAAAGGAGCAAAAAGTGGCCAAAAACCAAACGCTTGGTACCGTGGGTGCAGCTGTAAACATTACCACCATGGAGACCGAATACAAAATAGTCTTCGGCATTTATTCTCCCAATCCTAAGGAGACGATGTCAGCTGCCAACTGCTTCAAAAAATAGAAAAATAATGGCTGTACACTACTACACGGACGACTGCAACTACCGCCTACCCGAGAAACGACGCACGGCGGCCTGGCTTCGAGAGGTGGCCGAATCGGAGGGCTACACGCTGGGAGAGGTGAACTACATCTTTTGCTCGGCTGCACGCCTGCTGGAGATGAACAAAGAGTTCCTCGGTCACGACTACTTCACCGATATCATCACCTTCGACTACAGCGACCTAAAGGGTAGCGGGGTAGTATCGGGCGATATCTTTATCGATGTGGAGACCGTGGCTGATAATGCCCGCATCTACGGAGCTACAAAAATTCAAGAGATGCGTAGGGTAGTGGTACATGGTGTATTACACCTCTGTGGGCAGAAAGATAAAACTCCGAGAGCCAATGCCCAGATGCATCGCAAAGAGGATAAATATCTCAAATTCTGGACATTATGACCTTGCACTATGATATAATAGTGATTGGTGGCGGTCATGCCGGCTGTGAGGCAGCTTCGGCAGCAGCACGACTTGGTTCGCGCACATTACTCTTGACGATGGACATGGCAAAGTTTGCTTCTATGTCCTGTAACCCGGCTGTGGGTGGGGTAGCGAAGGGTCAGATTGTCCGCGAGATCGATGCTCTGGGTGGTATGATGGGTATCATCACCGACCGCAGCGCCATCCAATTCCGCATGCTCAACCGCTCAAAGGGTGCAGCCATGTGGAGTCCTCGTGCACAGTGCGACAAAGAGGTTTTTTCGGCCGCATGGCGCCATACGCTCGAGAACACCCAAAACCTCTATCTGTGGCAGGACTCGGTAGTAGAGATTCTCTTCGACAAATCGTCGGAAACACCTCGTATTCAGGGTGTTAAAACACAAATGGGTATCACCTTCTCGTGCGAAAAGTTAATTCTCACAGCGGGTACATTCCTCGGCGGTTTGATGCATATCGGAGCCTCGTCGGCCGCAGGTGGTCGCGCCGGAGATCAAGCCTCGAACGGATTGACCGAACAGCTGCGATCGATCGGTTTTGAAGTGGGTAGAATGAAAACCGGAACCCCTGCACGACTCGATGCACGTACCATCAATTTCGAGCTTCTGGAGCCTCAGTACGGCGATGAGAACCCCTCGAAATTCTCCTTCTCGTCGGAGACAGAGGCGGTAAAAGAGCAGCTGCCCTGTTTCCTGGTCTACACCTCGAAAGAAGTACACGACATCCTTCGCACGGGATTCGATCGATCACCCCTCTTTAACGGCACTATTCACGGTATCGGCCCGCGTTATTGCCCCTCAATTGAGGATAAATTACGCACCTTTGCCGACAAAAATGAGCACCAGCTTTTCCTCGAACCAGAGGGTAGAACGACCAACGAATACTATCTGAATGGCTTCTCATCGTCGCTTCCGTGGGAGGTACAATGGGAGGCTTTGCACAAAATTGAGGGCTTCGAGGATCTGCATATCTACCGCCCGGGCTATGCAATCGAATACGACTATTTCCCCCCGACACAGCTCCACCATACGCTCGAAACTAAGGTGGTGGAGGGTCTCTATTTTGCCGGTCAGGTGAATGGTACAACGGGTTATGAGGAGGCTGCCGCACAGGGTCTGATGGCGGGCATCAATGCTCACCGCAGCCGAGTGGGGGAGTCGTCGATCGTTCTTGGTCGCGATGAGGCCTATATGGGTGTGCTGATCGATGACCTGGTGACGAAGGGTGTGGACGAACCTTATCGCATGTTTACCTCACGTGCCGAGTATCGTATCCTGCTCCGACAAGACAATGCAGATACACGATTAACACCGCAGGGTTACAAAATTGGTCTGATTTCGCGCAAAAGATTCGACGAATTCACCAAAAAAAATCAAAACGTAGAATCGCTTATTTCGTTCGCGCAAGGACTGAGTATCAAAATAACGGAAATTAACGACTATTTAATTTCGGTCGGATCGGACCCTTTGACGCAAGGAAAGAAGATGGGCGACCTACTGATGCGCAACGGCGTAACCTTCGAGGGACTGCGAAAAGTACTTCCAAAACTCGAAAAATTTATTCAGAAGGGGGACATCAACACCGAGGAGATTGAAGAGGCTGAGATCCGCATTAAATATAGAGGCTACATTGAACGCGAAAAACAGATCGCCGAAAAGCTGCATCGACTGGAAGAAATCGCCATTCCTGCGGGGTTTGATTTTATGTCGATGAATTCGCTTACGATCGAAGCCCGTCAAAAACTATCACGCATCCGTCCGCAGACCATTGGACAAGCCTCGCGTATTCCGGGTGTTTCGCCCGCAGATGTGAATGTTTTGCTGATTAAATTCGGACGATAGAGGATTGTTCCACGTGGAACTTTTATGGAGTGCGAGAGACTCCCAATATATTTGAACGCCCGAGCCGGAGTAAAATCAAGACACCAAAGCAAGGCAAACAACAATAAAGGAGAGTCGACGACTCTCCTTTATTGTTTACAAGTGTTCCACGTGGAACATTACTCAGCTACAATTGTATTCCAACCGTGAATATCCTCAGCTAAACCATACTGAATGTCCTGCAGGCGCTTGTAAAGAGCCAAACTAATCGGACCAACCTCGCGACCGTAGAAATAGCTCTTCTCGGTCTGCATGTCGTAAATCTCGCTGATCGGAGCAATGATTGCACCCGTACCGCAGCAACCACACTCCTCAAAGGTAGCCAACTCCTCAACGGGGATCTGACGCTCCTCTACACCATAACCCATATCCAGGGCGAGCTGTTTCAGGCTCTTATTGGTAATCGAGGGCAGAATGGTCGACGACTTCGGCGTGATATACTTACCGTCTCGAATGGCGAAAAAGTTGGCTGCAACACACTCGTCAAGGTATTTATGCTCCTTCGGATCGAGGAAAAGGACACTTTGGAAACCCTTTTCATGTGCATGTTGATAGGGTAGAAGGCTGGCAGCGTAGTTCGCACCAATCTTCACATCGCCCGTACCATTTGCCGAAACACGATCTTGCTCTCTGTCTACAGCCACTTGAATAGGACGGATACCCTCCTTAAAGTAAGGACCCACCGGCGAACAGAAAACCACGAAGAGGGCATTGGCAGACGGCGTAACACCAAAGCTGGTCGACGTACCGATCTCCACCGGACGAAGATACATCGCAGCACCCGTGCCATAAGGCGGCAGGTGGCGAAGATTTTTGCGTACGACCTCCGTACAAGCTTCGATGATCATCATGCGTGTCGGAACGGGCAGACAGAGGCGTCTTGCCGAAGATTGCAGACGCTCGACCGTATCCTCCAAGCGGAAGATACGAATCTTACCATCTACACCTCGAAAAGCCTTCAAACCCTCGAACAACGATGATCCATAGTGCAGACATGCAGCAGCCAAGGGGACGGGAAGAAACTCATCCTCGGAGAGTTGCATCTCACTCCATCCTCGTTGCGGCTGATAGCTGTAACGGATATTATAATCGGTCTTGTAGTAGTCGAAGCTGAGCTCCGACCACTCCCAATCTGCAAGTTGCATATTAGCCTACGATTGCACCGTTGTGGGTCGAAGCGTTGGGCTGCAACAGACGCAACTTACCACTTGCATCCTCAGCCATGAGGATCATACCTCGCGAAAGGGTTCCCTTTAACTCACGTGGCTCGAGGTTCACCAAGACGAGCACCTGCTGACCAACGAGCTCCTCGGGGGTGAAGTGCTCGGCGATACCCGAAATAATCTCACGCTGGTCAATACCCGTATCCACCAACAGTTTCAAGAGCTTTTTGGTCTTGGCCACCTTCTCGGCCTTCAGAATGGTCGAAACGCGGATATCCATCTTCTGGAAATCGTCGAACGATACATTATCTTTCTGATCCTCAACCTCTTGAGCCTTCTCGGCAGCCAAGTTGGCCTCTTTGATAGCAGCCAACTTATCGAGCTGCTTCTGGATCGTCTCATCCTCGATCTTCTCGAACAACAACTCAGCCTTACCGATCGTATGGCCGGCCTGAACGAGATCCATCTGACCCATCTGCTCCCACGAATACTTCTCAACAGCCAGCATCGAAATCATCTTTGCAGCCGAGAAGGGCATGAAGGGCTCGATGGCAATAGCCGTATTGGCTGTAATCTGCAGTGCAATATTCAAAATCGTCTTCACGCGCTCGGGATCGGTCTTAACCACCTTCCAAGGCTCGGTATCGGCCAGATACTTATTACCGATGCGGGCAAAGTTCATGGCATCCTTCAATGCCTCGCGGAAGTGATAATTCTCGATATTACGCTCAAGCTGAGCCTTAATAGCCTGCAGCTCGGTGATGGTCTCACGATCGTAATCGGTGAGCTCGCCACAAGCGGGAACAACACCATTATAATACTTTTGCGTCAGCACCAGGGCACGGTTCACGAAGTTACCCAGGATAGCCACCAGCTCCGAGTTGTTGCGAGCCTGGAAATCTTTCCACGTAAAATCGTTATCCTTCGTCTCGGGAGCATTGGCGCAAAGCACATAGCGCAGCACATCCTCCTTGCCGGGGAACTCCTCCAGATACTCGTGCAGCCAGATAGCCCAGTTACGCGAGGTCGATATCTTATCACCCTCCAGGTTCAAGAATTCATTCGAGGGAACATTTTCGGGCAGGATATAGTCACCGTGAGCCTTCAACATCGAGGGGAATACAATGCAGTGGAAGACAATATTATCCTTACCGATGAAGTGTACGAGCTTCGTATCCTCATTCTTCCAATACTTCTCCCAATCGGGTGTAAGATCTTTTGTTGCAGAGATGTAACCAATCGGAGCATCGAACCAAACGTAGAGCACCTTACCCTCGGCACCCTCCACCGGAACAGGAATACCCCAATCCAAGTCACGGCTCACGGCACGCGGCTGAAGACCACCGTCGAGCCAGCTCTTGCACTGACCGTAAACGTTCGATTTCCACTCCTTATGACCCTCCAGGATCCACTCGCGCAACATCTGCTCATAGTCGTTCAAAGGCAGGTACCAGTGCTTGGTCTCCTTCTTGACGGGCTTCGAACCCGAAACGGCGCTGTGGGGATCGATCAGTTCATCGGGCGAGAGGGTTGAACCACACTTCTCGCACTGATCGCCATAGGCACGCTCGTTACCACACTTGGGGCAGGTACCTACGATGTAGCGGTCAGCCAGGAAGGTCTGTGCCTCCTCATCATAGTACTGCTCCGAGCTCTGCTCGATAAACTTACCCTCGTCATAGAGCTTGCGGAAGAACTCCGAAGCAGTTACGTTATGCGTGGGCGAAGTGGTACGTGAATAGATATCGAACGAAATACCAAGACCCTCAAACGAACGCTTGATCAGGTTGTGGTAACGATCAACGATATCCTGGGGCGTAACACCCTCTTTGCGGGCCTTGATGGTGATGGGCACACCGTGCTCGTCCGATCCGCAGATCGAAACCACATCACAACCCTTCAAACGCAGATAGCGCGTATAGATGTCCGAAGGCACATAAACGCCTGCTAGGTGGCCGATGTGAACCGGACCGTTGGCATAGGGGAGTGCCGACGTTACGAGATATCTTTTAAACTCTTTTGCCATGATTTTTTTGATTTAAGTGGTGCAAAAGTAATATTTAATTCTTTGAATTAAAAAATTAATCGACAATATCCATCTCATCGATGAGCCACTGCTGACCGGCAAACTTGTCAATGATGAACAAAACGTAGCGAGCATCAACGGCAATCATGCGCTGCAACTCCGGCTCGAAGGCCACATCACCCGACATAGCCTCCCAGTTACCATCGAAGGCAAGACCTATCAGTTCACCCTTCTTATTCAGCACCGGCGAACCCGAATTACCACCCGTAATATCGAGGTTAGCCAAGAAGCAGGTCACCAGCTCGCCCTTCTTGTTGGCGTAGGGGCCATAATCCTGGTTGTTGTAGAGTTCCTTCAAACGCTCCTCTACGGTAAACTCAATAGGGTTGTTCTTATCCTCCTTCTCCATCACACCCTTCAAGGTAGTGTAGTAGCTGTAACGAATACCATCGGCGGGGGTGTAGGGCAGTACATTTCCATAGGTGCATCGAATCGTAAAGTTGGCATCCGAAGCCCACGCCTTTTCGGGGTGCTGCATCATCAGACCGGCGATGTATTTGCGATGACCCTCGGCATAGAGCATCTCATACTTCGCAGCCGATTTGCTCAACTTTTGCGAAAGCTCCATAACCGACTTCAGGAAAGGAACAACGGGATCCGAAGTAGCCTTCTCGGCATCGTAATTCTTCAAGAAATTCTCCAACTTCTCAGGTGTTGCAACTACCGTATTATCATACAGATAGTCTACATATTGATCGATATCGCCACCAAAATTCTTGTCGATAATTTCGGTATAGAAAGAAGGCAGTGTTGTCATGTTTTCGCGAGCCATCGTAAGCATCTTCTTCGCTACACGACGATCCGTCGGCAGGTTGAAATCTTTGTAGATACGGTTGGCAACAGCCATCGTCTTCTCCACGTCTACCTCCTTAACATTGTTCAAGACACGACCCAACTGCAACAATTCGATGGCACGCATCATCGACTCCTGGATATACTGTAAATCCTTCTTGGCGGGTGCCGACTTCTCTACATACTCCTTGATTTTCGACAGGGCATCCATATAACCCTCCTCGGGCAACGTATTCTGATTAGCCCAAGCCTGGAAAGACTGCTCCTGCTCCTCCTTCTTGCCCTTTACGTTGAGCTTCTTCACGGCATTCGACATACCGATCGAATTTTTCCAATAGTTCGACGAAGAGGCATATTTCGAGGCATACTGAATACGTACCTTGTCGCTCGCTGCCATATCCTCAGCCAAGATCTCCTGACGAGCACCACGAATCGAGATACGCTGCGGATTATCTACCGAAAGCATGTAATCGATTTCGTACGAGGTCATGTAGCGATTGGTCGAACCGGGGAAGCCCATCACCATCGCAAAATCACCCTCCTTGACACCTTTAATATTTACTTTAAGATATTTTTCGGCACGGTAAGGCTTGTTCTCGGGCGAGTACTCGACCGGACGGTTGTTCTCGTCGGCATAGACACGGAAAATCGAAAAGTCACCCGTGTGGCGCGGCCACATCCAGTTGTCGGTCTCACCACCAAACTTACCAATCGACTGCGGAGGGGTACCTACCAGACGTACGTCCGAATAGACCTCCATAACAAAGGCGAAGAATTGGTTGTTGCCAAAGAAGCTCGGAATGATGACATCCATACCTGGATTCTCCTTTTCCATCTTCTCTACCAAGGCTACCTTATTCTCATTAGCCAGGTGCAAATACTCCTCCTCGGAGGCAATCGAGGGAATGTTACCCACGATCTCGGCCGTTACATCCTCAATGTGGCGAATGAAACGCACCTTAAGACCCGGAGCAGGCAGCTCTTCGGCGTGGTTACGCGCCCAGAAACCATCCTTGAGGTAGTCGTGCTCCACCGACGAGAGCGACTGAATGGAGCTAAAACCGCAATGGTGATTTGTGAAGATCAAACCCTCGGACGAAACAATCTCACCCGTGCACCCACCGCCAAAGATTACAATAGCATCTTTGAGCGACTTTTTATTCATCGAATAGATATCCTCCGCCGAAAGCTTAAAGCCCTTCTCGCGCATATCCTTCTCGTTCATCTTCTTCAGGTAGGGGAGCAACCACATACCCTCATCGGCTGCAGCCGAAAGTGCTACAAAAGCAGCACAAAGCGTCAAAAAAAGTTTCTTCATCTTTATATTGATCTTAATTTACCTTATTTATTATCAGAATATTCAATAAACTGTATATTTAATTCTAATATAAATAGTTTTTTACATTTTAATTTTGCTTAACGAGCAAAACATCATGTTGTAGATCGATTTTCCAGCTGCCTTTCTAATATCCTCCTCTATCAACACTTCAGGAGCCATCTCCTCAAGCGTCGTGATGATATTCTCGAGCGTCACCTTCTTCATTTCCTTACACTCGTTGCAACGACACGTCGGATCGTCAGTCGGTGCAGGAATAAATGTTTTCTCCGGCATACGCTTCTCCATTTCAGCCAAAATGCCGGCCTCTGTGACCACAATGAATTCCGTAGCATCAACCTGACCACAATAGGTCAAAATAGCAGCCGTAGAGCCCGCAAAATCGGCTTCGGCTACCACCTCGGCCTTGCACTCGGGATGCACTACCACTTTAACCTCGGGGTGCGCCTCCTTCAAACACTTAAGACCCTCCAAAGAGAAGGCCTCGTGGACCAGGCAGGCTCCATCCCAAAGCACCATATTTTTTCTACCCGTGAGCTTCTGGATATAAGAACCCAGGTTGCGATCCGGCGCAAAGATGATGGGCTGATCCTTGGGTATAGACTCCACCACCTCCAGGGCATTCGACGAGGTGCAACAGATATCCGTGAGGGCCTTCACGCCCACAGTCGTATTTACATAGGAGACCACCTTATGGTCGGGGTACTGCGCCTTGAAAGCGGCAAAGTCCTTCGCATCGCACGACTCGGCCAACGAACAACCAGCATCGGGTCGCGGAATAAGGACGCGCTTCTCGGGACAGAGTACCTTGGCCGTCTCAGCCATAAAGTTCACACCGGCAAAGAGGATCACATCAGCCTCTACCGACTGCGCCTGGAGCGACAAAGCCAACGAGTCCCCCAAAAAGTCGGCTACAGCCTGAACCTCGGGTGTACAGTAGTAGTGCGCCAAGATCACAGCATTCTTCTCACGCTTGAGTTCAGCGATTCTCGCTTGGAGGTTTTCAACCATTGTCTTTTTATTTTTATATAGTTTTTAATTCAATATTTAAAATAAAATAAAAAGGAATTAAAATAATACCTGTTGATAGTGTTGAGAACTTTTTCTTCTTTTATTTATCTACAACATTCTTTTTTCTTGTTCATTAATTTTTTACTCAATATATTGAATAGCAACAATATGATAAATCAATAAACAATCATAAACAACATTTATCAACAATTCAACAGATCCTTTTTATAAACATCTCTTTGCTAAAGTAGCGTCAAAAACGGAGTAATAAAAAAGCAAAACTTTTTTTGGATTATTGGATTCGATCGATTAAGCCGGCTTTGTTTGAAAAAAGCAAGAAAAATCTGTTATAATTTCTTATCCGTTTATTAACCACTTATCAACCGTTTTTCATCACGTTACCAACAATCTTATCGGCAATTTTGTGGTACCATTCGGTCACACGCGGATCGATTGTAGATCCCGGACGACCTGTATCGCCACCCTCCATGATCGACTGCACGATCGGAATCTCACCCAGGAAAGGAACATTATACTCCTCAGCCACTTTGCGTGCTCCGCCGTGACCGAAGATGTAGTATTTATTATCGGGCAACTCCTCGGGGGAGAAGTAGGCCATATTCTCAACAACACCAGCCACGGGGATATTCACCTGCTCGTTGCGGAACATCTCCACACCACGAACTACATCCGCGACGGCCACCTGTTGCGGGGTCGAAACAATCACAGCTGCATCAATCTTCATCTCACCGATAATCGACAAGTGGACATCGCCGGTTCCGGGAGGGAGGTCGCAAACGAGAAAATCGAGTGGACCCCACTTCGTCTGGTGAATCATCTGCTTGAGGGCATTTACCGCCATTGCACCACGCCACAACAGGGCATCGGTCGGACGAATAAAGAAACCAATCGACATGATTTTAATGTCTTCGGCATCGGCAGGTACGATCTGATCCATGCCATCCACCTCCTCGGCGTCGGGAATGTAACCCTCCACACCAAACATCTTAGGTTGCGAAGGTCCGTAAATATCGGCATCCAAGAGACCGACACGGAAACCCATGTCGCGCAACGCAACAGCCAGGTTGGCTGCCACGGTCGATTTACCGACACCGCCCTTGCCCGAAGCCACGGCAATCACCTTTGTGATATCGCCCGTAGTGCTCTTCTCCTTCAAATCGGGTAATTTTTTCTGTCCACCCTCTTTGATCATTACCAATACTTTGGCTTGTGGAAAATGTGCTTTTAAAAGAGTTTCCGATTGATTTTTAATCTTTACGGCAAAGGGGTCACGACTCTTGGGAAAGCGAATAGTCACAGTGATGGCAGCCTCTGAAGCTGCTATTTGCTCTACAAAACCACCCTCCACCAAGTTTTTCTCCGTTTCGGGGTGGATAATTGTAGCAAGAAGTTGCAAGATATGCTCTTTCATAAGTAAAGAAATTTCAATCTACAAATATAATCAAAAATTGATATAAATAAGGTATAAAGCGCTTTTTTATCGAAAAACGATATAATATGAAAATTTTTTCTATCTTTGTAAATTGAAGGAAAAGTGATAATTCAAAAAAGTTAAAAAAACGAATAAAAAGAAGATTATGAAAGGTTTGTTTACACTGTTAGCCGTTACGGCACTTTTGGTGGGTTGTCAACCTAAAGTAGCTGATGTTCCTGCTTCTAAGCGGGCTATCGTTTTCGAGGAATTGGTATTCGAAAACCAACTTACGCGCGATTGTCATGCCTCGTCGCTCATGGAACTCGAGAATGGCGATCTGCTCTGCACCTGGTTTGGTGGAACGCGCGAAAGCCACCCCGACGTGCAGATTTGGCTCTCGCGTAAGCCTGTTGGTGGTATATGGAGTGAGCCGGTAGCTCTCACGAAAGCCGAGGAGGAACTCGGAGGTTCGGTCTTTAATCCAGTGCTTGTACAGTTGGGTGGCGATACGATTCAGCTCTTTTATCTTTCGCCCGATATCAACGACGGTCGTGTAATGACCTCGTATGATGGTGGTAAGACATGGGGTCCCTCGTTGGCACTTGACAAAGAATTTACCGGTCCGCTGGTGAATAAACCGATTTATTTGGCCGACGGTACGATTCTCGCAGGTGGCTCGATGGAGGGTGGCCCGGGTTGGCGTATCCACGTTGAGCGTTCGGAGGATAAGGGAAAGACATGGACTCGTACCCCCGTTTTGAACGATCCGAAGGCTTTTAAACTTATTCAGCCCACCTTCCTCAAGCACAGCGAGGAGAAGATTCAGTTGCTGGCCCGCTCGGGTGGTAAGACCCCCGACACGAAGATTGCTCAGACTTGGTCTGAGGATGGTGGTCGCACTTGGTCGGAGGTTACGAACACAACTCTTCCGAACAATAATTCGGCGATTGATGCCGTGACGCTCAACGACGGTCGTCACCTGCTGATCTATAACCACTCGACGCGTGAGGATGAGACCTGCGGTCGCAAGGGTCGCGGTATTCTGACGCTGGCCGTAACTGAGGATGGCGTAAATTGGGAGGCTGCCGCCGTGCTGGAGTATCGTACCGGTGCTGTGCAGTATTCGTATCCTTCGATTATTCAGACCCAGGATGGTTTGGTACATATCTCCTACTCGTGGCATCGCAAGCGCATCAAGCACGTGGTGGTGGATCCCGCAAAGATCAAAGGTGTGCCCATTGTTGACGGTGTATGGCCCAAGGAGGAGATGCCGTGGGTAATCAGTGCCGATTCGATGGCCGTAAATAGTGGTACAGAGGTAAAACAATAAAAAGATTCTACCATGAAATTTGTAAAAGTTTTCTTGGCTGCGTTGGCAGCTTTTGTAGTTGGTTCGTTTGTCTGCTTCTTCTTGTGGATTTTGGTATTGGTCGGTATGGCCGGTACGATGGGAGGATCCACGGAGCCTGTCACAAATAATACGATTCTCAAGATCGATTTCTCGGAGGTTATCACCGATGCACCTTCGGGCAACCCGTTTGCATCGATCGACTTTATGACGATGGAGACTACACCGCAGCTCTCGTTCTATTCGGCTCTACGTGCGATTGATGCAGCGGCCAAGGATGACCGCATCAAGGGAATCTACCTGCGTCCGAACGGCATGGGTGGATTGTCGGGTACGGCTCAGGTAGAGGAGTTGCGTGCCACGTTGCAGCAGTTCAAGGAAAGTGGTAAGTTTATCATCGCATACAACGAAACCTATACCCAGGGTCTCTACTACCTGGTTTCGGTAGCCGATCAGATCTATATGCAACCCGAGGGTTCGTTCGACTGGACGGGTTTGGCTTCGCAGACGTTGTTCTTCAAGGGTCTGCTCGATAAGTTGGGTATTGAGGTGGAGATCTTCCGTCCGACGGTCTGCAAATATAAGAGTGCCGTAGAGCCTTACTTCCTGAAGAAGATGTCGCCCGAGAATCGTGCCCAGATGCAGTCGCTCGTGAACTCGATGTGGAAGACGGTTACGACCGCTGTATCTGAGTCGCGCAGTGTTTCGGTGGAGGAACTGAACAAGCTGGCTGACAACCTGTCGATCGTCCTGCCGCAGGATGCCTTGGAGGCGAAGCTGATCGACGGTCTGAAGTATGAGGATGAGATGGATGGCATCTTTGCCGAGTTAGGTGTAGAGAAGGGCTTGGATGATGAGTTTAACTACATTTCGTTGGGTGGTTATGCAGCGCAGGTAGGTGCCGATTTGAAGAACGTATCTTCACCCGAAGTGGCTATTGTCTATGCTGAGGGTCAGATTGTGGATGGCGAGGGTACCGACGGAAAGATTTACGGCAACACGCTTGCTGCCAAGATTCGCGAGGTGCGTCTTGATGAGGGTGTGAAGGCGGTCGTATTGCGTGTCAATTCGCCGGGTGGTTCGGCTTTGGCTTCGGATATTATTTGGCGTGAGATGGAGCTGCTGAAGGCAGAGAAGCCGGTGATTGTTTCGATGGGAGGCTATGCCGCCAGTGGTGGTTATTACATCTCGGCTCCGGCTGATGCCATTTTGGCAGATAAGACGACCCTCACCGGTTCGATCGGTGTGTTTGGCATGATTCCCAACGTCGGTAAGGCGATGGAGCAGAAGTTGGGTGTAACGGTCGATGTGGTAAAGACCAATAGTTCGGCAGGCATCAGTCCTATGGTTCCGATGACTTCGGCCGAGAAGCGTGCCTTGATGCGCTCGGTAGATCGTGTTTATGAGCGTTTTACGGGTTTGGTGGCCGAGGGCCGAAACCTGCCTGTAGAGCGAGTTTTGGAGATTGCCGGAGGCCGTGTTTGGTCGGGCGAAGAGGCACTCGCAATCGGTCTGGTGGATATGAACGGTGGTCTGAAGGAGGCCATCGCCGTGGCGGTTGATAAGGCCGCGCTGGGTGAGGATTACCGCATCGTGGAGCGCACGGAGGTACCCACCGGTTTGGCAGCCTATCTGTCGGCCTTCTCGGCACAGCTGAAGAGCTCGTGGGAGGCCTCGGAGCTGGGCATTGCGATGAAGGAGTACCGCCACCTGCAGGAGGCCTTGTCGCAGTCGGGCGTGGTGATGTACTCGCCCTACAAGGTGGAGTTTTAAAAAAGTTGTGGAGTTTTAAAAAAATTTAAGCATGAAAAAGATTCTCTTAATAGCCCTTGCGGCTCTGGTTTTTGTGGGTTGTAACACGACGCAAGCGGAAAAACCGCGTGTGCTGATCTCGACCGATATCGGTGGTACGGACCCCGATGATAACCAGTCGATGGCCCACCTGCTGATGTACAGCGAGCTGTTCGATCTGGAGGGGTTGGTTTCGACGCCTTCGTTTGGCGACGGCAACACGGCGGAGATCTTCCGCATGATTGACATCTATGAGGAGGATCTGCCGAAGCTCCGTGCAGCCTATCCCGACCTGATGAGCCCCGAGGCGTTGCGTGCGCTTGTCAAGGCGGGTCGTCAGAGCGAGTCCCCTGCGTGTGGTTGGGGCGAGCCGACCGAGGGCTCGAATTGGATTATCGAGTGCGCTCGCAAAGAGGATAAGCGCCCGTTGCATGTCTTGGTGTGGGGTTGCCTGGAGGATGTGGCACAAGCGCTGCACGATGCCCCTGAGATTGCGCCCAAATTGCGAGTACATTGGATTGGTGGCCCGAACAAGAAGTGGGGTGTGAATGCCTATATGTATATTGTGGAACACTTCCCCGACCTCTGGATGATCGAGAACAACACGACCTACCGTGGTTATATCTACGACTCGAAGAACGATGACGAGTGGAACACGGGCTACTTTGAGAAGTATATCAAGGATGCCGGAAACCTGGGTCGAGACTTTGCCGCCTACTACAAGGGTAACCCCAAGATGGGTGACACGCCGACCCTGCTCTACCTGATGAGCGACAACGATCCCGAACAACCCGAGCAGCTCTCGTGGGCGGGTCGTTTCGTGAAGACCCAAAGCACGCCGCGCCGCGTATTCTACGGTCCGACTTCGGCAGCCGATACGGCGCAGGTTTGTGGCATCATCGAGTGGCGTTTGAAGGGTCCGGTTTGTGAGGATCTGGCAATCGACACCCCGTGCCTCACGCTCGACATTCGCAATCAGCAGTGGAAGGGTTACTACAAGGGCGATGGCAACTATGTGTTGCGCCATTCGACCTACTACACCGGCACGCTCTCCTATACGATCACCTCGACGGTTGAGGGTTTCGAGCCCATCGCGGGTGAAATCACGGTGGTCAACACCTGGGATGTTGCCCCCTCGGAGGATGATCTGAAGGTTGGCAGTCAGTGGTGGACCGACAGCTATGCGCCGGCCGATATGTGGCGTAACTACGCCGGTGCAAACACCCAGCTCGAGGTGCGTCCGGCGATCATGGCCGACTGGGCTGCACGTTGGCAAGTGCTTGCAGAATAAGAATTTAGAAGAATGGCTATTATCCGTTTAACCAAAGAATTCTCGTTCGAGGCGGCCCACGCATTGGGGGGCTATGATGGTCCCTGCCGTGAGATTCACGGCCACTCGTACCGTCTTTTTGTGACCATCAAGGGTGAGCCCTCGGTCAATCCCGAGGACCCGAAGCAGGGCATGGTGATGGATTTCGGGGTGCTGAAGCAGATCGTCAGCGAGGAGATCATCTCGCGCTTGGACCACGCCTTGGTGTTGCGCTCTTCGACCGACGAGGAGTTGCGTCGTGTGTTGGCATCGCAGTTTAACAACGTGGTGGAGGTGGAGTACCAGCCCACCTGCGAGAATATGCTCGACGACTTTGCGCGCCGCATCTCGATGCGTCTGCCTGCGGGTGTCGTGCTCCACAGCTTGCGCCTGCATGAAACGGCAACCTCCTATGCCGAGTGGTTTGCTGAAGATAACCGATAATTAAAAAATCAATAGGCTTGAAACGTCTCTTTTTGGTCGATGCATATGCATTGATGTTCAAATACTACTACGCCTTTCTGGGTCGTCCGATGCGTAACCATGCGGGGTTGAATACCTCGGTGGTCTTTGGCTTCGTGAAGTTCCTGCGCGATATTCAGAAGCGCGAGAAGCCCGACTTGCTGGGTGTGGCATTCGATCCTAAGGGGGGGTCATTCCGTCGTGAACTCTACCCCGAATACAAGGCGAATCGTACCGAAACACCCGAAGATATCATCCTCTCGCTGCCCTATGTGAAGCGGGTGCTGGAGGCGATGTGCATCCCGATTTTGGAGGTACCTGGATTCGAGGCCGATGATGTGATCGGAACACTCTCGATGAAGGGTGCCGAGGCGGGTTATGAGGTCTTTATGGTGACCCCCGATAAGGATTACGGCCAGCTGGTGCGCGAAAATTGCAAGATCTACAAGCAGAAGGGCGATGGTATCGAGATTGTGGATCGTGCGGCCATAGCCGAGAAGTATGGCATCGATGATCCGCAGCTCGTACGCGATATTTTGGCCATCTGGGGCGATACTTCGGACAATATTCCCGGTGTACCGGGTATTGGCGAAAAGGGTGCTTGCAAGTTGGTGCAGGAGTGGGGTACGGTGGAAAACATCCTGGGCAACGTTGCCTCCATCAAGGGCAAGCAGGGCGAGAAGATTGCCGCCTGGGGTGACAATTTGCGCCTGGCCAAGGAACTGACAACGATCCGTTTGGATGTGCCCATCGAGTTCAATGAGGCTGACCTAACGGTCTGCTGTCCCCATCTCGACGACCTCAGAGCCTTGTTTGCCGAGTTGGATTTCAAGGCCTTTATGCATGACTTGCAAAATCTTGCTCCCGCCGAGCCGATCGAGGAGCGTCCTCGTCAAGAGGATCAGCGTCAGTTGGCCGAAGTGGCACGCAAGAAATCGGCCGCTTTGAAGCAGGCCAAGCTAGAAGGTCAGGGCGATCTCTTTGCAGCATTTGGTGCACCGGTGGAGGAGCCGGCAACCGTGGATGCGGCAGTGGAGACAAGTGCGCCCTCGCTCTTTGATGCTGTACCCGAGGTGCTGAATGTACAAAGCGTAACACACGAATATATCTTGGTACAGTCGGCTGAAGAGTTGGCAGAGGTAGTCAAGCGAGTTTCTGCTTATGATGAGTTCTGTTTCGATACCGAGACAACGGGCTTGGATATCTTCAATGACCGTATTGTGGGTCTTTCGTTGGCCGTTGAGCCACACAAGGCGTGGTACGTGCCTTTTTACGAGGAGACCAAAGCCCTCTATGTGGAAATTCTGAAACCGCTTTTCGAAGATGAGCGGATTGCCAAAATCGGTCAGAACATCAAATTTGATTACATGGTGTTGAATCGCCTGGGAATTGAGGTGCGAGGTCGTCTGTACGACACGATGATTCTGCACTATCTCCTCGATCCCGAGGCGCGTCACAATATGAATGTCCTTGCCGAGCGTTATCTGAACTATCGACCGATCGAGATCGAAACGCTGATTGGCCGTGGATCGAAACAGTTGACGATGGATCTGGTCGGTGTGGAGCGCGTATTGGAGTATGCGGCCGAGGATGCCGACATTACCTTGCAACTGAAGCAACAGCTCTATCCCGAGGTTGTGGAGCGTGGTTTGGAACGCCTGTATGCCGAGATAGAGGAGCCCATGATTCGTGTGTTGGCTGATATTGAACTGGTCGGTGTGAAGATCAACACGGAGCATTTGGCGGCCTATGGCGTGGAGTTGCAAGAAAAACTCTTGGAGTTGGAACGTGCCGTACGCAGTGAAGCCGGAGAACCGACCTTGAATATCAATTCGCCCCGCCAATTAGGCGAGGTACTCTTTGGTAAGATGCGTATTGCCGAGAAACCCAAGATGACCAAGACCAAGCAGTTCTGCACCGACGAGGAATATCTGCAGGGTTTTGCGGCAGAACATAGTATTGTGGCCTTGGTGTTGGAGTATCGCGGCGTGAAGAAGCTGCTTTCGACCTATGTTGAGGCGTTGCCGCAGCTGGTTAATCGTGCGACGGGTCGCATCCACACCTCGTTTAATCAGGCCGTGACGGCTACGGGTCGCCTCTCGTCGACCAACCCCAATCTGCAAAACATTCCGGTACGTGATCTCCTTGGAAAGCGTATTCGTCAAGCCTTTATCCCCTCTGATGCCGATCATCTGTTGCTATCGGTCGATTACTCGCAGGTTGAATTGCGTCTGATGGCACACCTTTCGGGCGATGAGTCACTGATTTCGGCCTTTGCCATGGGTGAGGATATTCACGCTGCAACGGCTGCCCGTCTCTTTGGGAAAGCGTTATCGGAGGTCAGCTCCGAGGAGCGACGTCTTGCCAAGACCGCCAATTTTGGTATCATCTATGGTATCTCGGCTTTTGGTTTGAGTCAACGTCTGGAGATTCCGCGCAAGGAGGCAAAAGAGTTAATAGATGGCTACTTCCGCTCCTATCCCAAGGTGCAGGAGTATATGGAACGTGTGGTGACAGACGCTCGAGAAAAGGGCTATGTGGAGACCATTTTTGGCCGACGTCGTTATCTCAACGATATTCTTTCGCGGAATGCCGTGGCACGTGGCGTGGCAGAGCGAAATGCGGTCAATGCTCCGATTCAAGGTTCGGCGGCCGATATTATGAAGATGGCCATGATTGAGGTACATCGTCGTTTCCGTCAGGAGGGTATTCGTTCGCAGGTAATCCTCCAGGTACACGATGAATTGGTGATCGATCTGCTGCGAGAAGAGCAGGAACAGGTTACCCGTATTGTGGTTGAGTCTATGGAGGGTGTTGCCCGATTGAAGGTGCATTTGACTGCCGAAGCGGGTGTGGGTGAAAATTGGCTCGATGCACATTAGGGTCGATTTATATATAATAATAGGTATAAAATAGATGAGGTAGTTTTCGAGTTTCCTGCATTGTTCATTAGCGTCGAATAACCCCATTTAACATCTGATTCTCCCAAAAGAGGGGAGCAGTAACCGAGAAAGTTGCTGCTCCTCTCTTTTTACTATTTTGCCAATTCTTATAAAAAATTAATATATAATAAATTGAAGTTTTGTAATAGTCTATATATTATATTATTACAAAATCCCCCCCCGCAAACGAAAAGAGTGTTACAGAGTGTAATTTTTAGACGAAAAATCATTGCAAATTGAAACATTTTTTTATAATTTTATAGTCCTAAAACTTCAAAAACCTCTTGTTATGGTTAAGAAAATTGTGCTATCATTAATTGGAGCCCTCTTATTTGCAGGGTGCGTTATGGCGCAGACCAAGCAAATTCGAGGAAGAGTCGTAGATGAAAATAGCGAGGCGATTATTGGAGCCTCGGTAGTAATCGCAGGTACGACTGTCGGTGTGACGACCGACTTGAACGGTGAATTTATCATTCGTACCGTTCCCTCAGATGCTAAAGAGTTGCAAATTTCATTCCTTGGTTACAAAACCAAGACTGTGGCTGTTGCGCCCGAGGTGAATGTGCAGCTCGAATCGGATGCACAGGCTGTGGAAGCCGTTGTTGTGACGGGTATGACCAAGATCGACAAGCGACTCTTTACGGGTGCTTCGGACCGACTGGTTGCAGACGACGTGATGTTGAGTGGTGTGGCTGACGTGAGCCGCTCGCTCGAGGGTCGCTCGGCCGGTGTATCGGTTCAGAACGTATCGGCTACGTTCGGTACAGCTCCGAAGATCCGCGTGCGTGGTGCTACGTCGATTTTGGGTAGTTCGCGTCCCTTGTGGGTTGTTGACGGTGTGATCATCGAGGATGTTACGGAGGTAGGTGCCGATGAGCTTTCGTCGGGTGACGCCGTGACGATGATCAGCTCGGCAATTGCCGGTCTGAATGCCGATGATATCGAGTCGATCAACATCCTGAAGGATGGTTCGGCAACCTCGATCTATGGTGCTAAGGCTATGGCCGGTGTGATCGTTGTAACGACCAAGAAGGGCCGCTCGGGTGGTACGAAGCTCAGCTACATGGGTGAGTTCACGACCCGTTTGAAGCCCAACTATGCCGACTATAACATCATGAACTCGCAGGATCAGATGAGTGTCTATGCCGAGCTTTCGAAGAAGGGTTACTTCAACCTGGCCGAAACGATGCGCGGTAAGGAGTACGGTGTTTATGGTAAGATGTACCACCTGATCAACCAGTACAACGAGACTTCGGGTCAGTATGGTCTGCCCCACACGGAGGCTGCCATGAACGACTACCTGCGTCAGGCCGAGTATCGCAACACGGATTGGTTCGACGAGCTGTTCAGCAACTCGATCATGATGAACCACTCGGTGAGCATCTCGACCGGTTCGGACAAGGCTACGTCGTATATGTCGATGTCGATCATGGACGATCCGGGATGGTACGAGCGCAGCGGTGTAACCCGTTACACGTTCAACGCTAACACCACCTTCAAGATTCTGAATAACTTGAGCCTGAATATCCTCGGTAACGCCAGCTATCGTAAGCAGGAGGCTCCGGGTACGCTGAGCCAGGATGTGGATTCGGTATCGGGTGAGATCAAGCGAGATTTCGATATCAACCCCTTCAGCTTTGCCATGAATACGTCGCGTACGCTTTCGCCCGATGAGGACTATGTACGCAACTACACGGCCTTCAACATCCACCAGGAGTTGGAGAACAACCACATTGAGATTGATGCTGCCGATGTTCGTTTCCAGGGTGAGTTGAACTGGACCA
The DNA here is from genome assembly GCA_017547175.1 of Alistipes sp. Taxonomy (GTDB): domain Bacteria; phylum Bacteroidota; class Bacteroidia; order Bacteroidales; family Rikenellaceae; genus Alistipes. The sequence goes on from JAFYQI010000008.1 coordinate 493,993, forward strand.
TCATCCCCGGTCTGGATTTCAATTCGCTGGCTTCGTTCCGCTACACGCAGACTTCGATGCAGCACCACATTAAGGATCAGTCGAACCAGGCTCGCGCTTACCGCGAGATGTCGGATGCCGTGATCCAGAACAACAATCCCTATCTCTACACGGATCCCGACCACCTGAACTCGTTGCCGACGTCGATCCTGCCGAATGGTGGTATCTACGAGAAGCGTGAGTACAAGTCGCCTTCGTACACGATCCGTAACTCGATCACCTACAACGATTCGTTCGATGACACGCATTACGTACACCTCTATGGTGGTATGGAGATCACCTCGGTAGAGCGTACGAACGACTGGTTCCGCGGTTGGGGTCTGCAGTACGACCAGGGCGAGCAGGCATTCTACAACTACCTTGCTTTTAAGCAGTCGTCGGAGAACAACTCGGACTACTTCACCCTCTCGAATACGCGTCGTCGTTCGGCCGCCTTCTTCGCCATGGCCAACTACTCGTATAAGGGTCGCTACTCGATCAACGGTACGTTCCGTTATGAAGGTACGAACCGCCTCGGTAAGTCGCGCACGGCTCGCTGGCTCCCCACCTGGAACGTAGGTGCTTCGTGGAATATCCACGAGGAGGAGTTTATGAAGTCGATCTCGAAGACCCTCTCGCACCTCAGCCTGAAGGCTTCGTACTCACTGACGGCTGATGCCGGTCCGGATTACATCACCAACTCGAGTGCCGTGATCCACAGCTACAACTCGGCTTACCGTCCGACGGCTGATGATAAGGAGACCGGTTTGGAGATCTACATGCTCGGTAACGACGGTCTGACCTATGAGAAGAAGCACGAGTTTAACATAGGTCTGTCGGCAGGTTTCATCAATAACCGCATCAACCTGGCCGTTGACGCTTACTGGCGTGACAACTTCGACCTGCTGGGTCGTACGAATACGCAGGGTGTAGGTGGTGAGATTTGGAAGTATGCCAACATCGCCGACATGAAGTCGAACGGTATTGAGTTGACGCTCTCGACGCACAACATCAAAACCAAGGACTTCAAGTGGACAACCGACTTCACCTTCTCGTGGAGCGAGCAGGTAATTACCAACCTGCAGACCGATGCCAACGTGATCAACCTGGTACGCGGTACGGGTTACAACCTGGAGGGTTATCCCCCGTATGCACTCTTCTCGATTCCCTTCACGGGTCTCGACGCTGAGGGCTTCCCGACCTTCGAGATTGGTGGCGAGAAGATCACCAAGGAGAACTACGCCGACATCAACTTCCAGGCTACGAGCGAGGATCTGCTCCAGTCGCTGAAGTATGAGGGTCCGACCGATCCGATCTACACGGGTGGTTTTGGTAACGTATTTAACTACAAGAACTGGCGTCTGAACATCTTCATGACCTACGGTTTCGGCAATGCAGTTCGTATGAACACGATCTTCAAGTCGTCGTATTCGGACTTCTACGCCATGCCCAACGAGTTCAAGAACCGTTGGATGGTACCGGGTGATGAGCTTGTAACGAATATCCCGACCATCGCCAGCCAGCGTCAGCTGATTGAGTACGGCAGCTCGGCCATGCGTAAGGGTTACAACGCTTACAACTACTCGAGTGCACGTGTTGCCAAGGGTGATTTCATCCGCATGAAGGAGATTTCGCTGACCTATGATTTCCCGAAGCAGTGGATCAACCGCGCCAAGATCGACAACCTGTCGCTCAAGGTTCAGGTTACGAACCCCTTCCTGATCTACGCTCACAAGTCGCTCAATGGTCAGGATCCGGAGTACTTCCAGTCGGGTGGTGTATCGTCGCCGCTGGCTCGTCAGTTCACCTTCACGCTCAAAGTAGGATTCTAAAACACTGTTCGCTATGAAACGCATATTTTATTATACAAGCAAACTCGTTCTTTGCGGTGCTTTGTTGCTGTCGGTAAGCTCGTGCGAGAAGTTCCTCGACGAGATGCCCGATAACCGCACCGAGCTTGATACGCCCGAGAAGGTGAAGCAGATTCTTGTTTCGGCCTATTCGGCGTCGCTGCCCGTGACGATGCAGGAGCTCATGTCGGACAATGCGACCGATTATAGCTCGACCCTCAATATTGGTTACGATATTTTCCAGGAGGCATATCTCTTCAAGACGGTTACCAACACCAACCGCGATACGCCGTCGTGGATCTGGGCTGATAACTACACCGCCATCTCGTCGGCCAACCACGCGTTGGAGGCCATCGAGAAGTTAGGTCTTGGTGAGGAGATGGATCCGCAGCGTGGTGAGGCCCTCTTGTGCCGCGCTTATGCACACTTCACGCTCGTGAATGCCTTCTCGCAGGCCTACAACCCGGAGTCGAGTTCGAAAGACCTCGGTATCCCCTACATGTTGGCCCCCGAAAAGACCGTCTTTTCGGATGTGGATCGTGGTACGGTAGCCGGTGTTTATGAGAAGATCGCTGCCGATATCGAGGCCGGTTATCCGCTCATCAACGATGCTGCTTACTCGCAGCCCAAGTTCCACTTCACGCGTAAGGCTGCAGCCTGCTTCGCAGCGCAGTTCTATCTCTACTACGGTAAGTATGACAAGGCTATTGAGTATGCCAACGCCGCTATCGGTGAGGATCCCACAAGCCTGATGCGTAACTGGGCGCTCTACACGGGTACGAGCTCGGACGAGTACACCAACACCTACGTAGCTACCGAGGAGCCGGCAAACATCTTCTGCCATGGCTTTACGACCGTTACCTCGCGTGCCCGTTCGTATCGCTACATCCACACGAACGCCCTCTTGAACGAGACGCTTCGCAGCCGTGGTCCGTGGTCGCCCTACTACTCGGCCGGTAACCTGCCGTCGTACGACAAGGTTTATGTGATCAGCCAGCGCAGCTATTTCATGCCGAAGACCAACGAGTTCTTCATGTACACCGATATCGCCAACAACATTGGTTGGCCGTATGTGGTGCTGGTGATGTTCTCGACCGAGAAGACGATCCTGGATCGTGCTGAGGCTTATGCCCTGTCGGGTGATTATGTGAATGCTGTTCGCGACCTGAATTACTTCTACAAGCAGGCTGGTATCAACCACACCTTCACGGAGGCTGAGATCACCTCGTACTACGAGGGTGCCAACGAGCTGACGAAGAAGCCGCTTGCTCCGCGCTTCACGCTCGAGGAGGGTACGCAGACAAACCTGATCCACGCAGTGCTCCACGCTCGTCGTATCGTGACCCTGCAGGAGGGTACCCGTTTGCAGGATCTGAAGCGTTACGGTATTGCCTACACGCACTATGTAGATGGCGCCGATAATATTGAGATCGAGCCCTACGACAAGCGTCTGGCTATTCGTTTGCCGGCAGCCGTTGTTTCGGCCGGTATGCAGGATAACCCGCGTTAATGAAGAGTATGAACTTTTAAGAGAAAGTACAGAGTTATGAAACGCTTATTCAAATATACGTTGCTTGCCGTTTTCAGCCTGATGGCTGTAGCGTGCAGCGAGGAGGAGCTGAGCGACCAGAGCGTGATTACGAACTCGGTGAACCAAGAGACTGAGTTTGACGCTTGGTTGGAGCAGAACTACCGCGCACCGTTCAACATCCGCTTCCTCTATCGTTACGAGGATATCGAGACCGATATGTCGTACGACCTGGTACCTGCCAAGGAGATCTATTCGCGCATTATTGCCAAGATGGTTCGTTTCCTGTGGCTCGACCCCTATACGGAGGTTACTAATGCCCACTTCATGCGTAGCCACTCGCCGCGTATGATGCAGGTCATCGGTTCGGGTGCCTACAACCAGAACAACACCCTGCTGCTCGGTACGGCCGAGGGCGGTCAGAAGATTACGCTTTATGTCGGTAACTGGCTGGAGCGCTTTATGACCATCCACTACAACAACAATGTGGACGACACGGAGGGTTACTGGGTTGAGATTCTTGATCCGGATCAGGTGAACTACTACTACCTGCACACCATCCACCATGAGTTTGCTCACATCCTGCATCAGAAAAAGATGTATCCGCTCGACTTCAACACCATTTCGCAGGGTGAGTACGTAGCTCAGTGGACCTCGATTTCGGAGGAGGAGGCAGCCAAGAAGGGTTTCGTGAGCCGTTATGGTTCGAGTGCTCAGACTGAGGACTTCGTGGAGGTGTTCTCCTACTACCTGACCTGGAGCCCCGAGGTATGGGATGCTAAGGTAGCACAAGGTGGTGCAGTTGGTGGTGACCGTATTCGTCGCAAGCTGGCTATCGTGAAGAGCTACATGAAGGATACGTGGGGTATCGATATGGACGAGTTGCGCGCCGTATTGGCACGTCGCTATGCCGAGATCGATCGCCTTGATTGGTCGGACTTTTAAACCGAATAAGTTATGAAAAAGCTGTTTTTAATCCCGATTCTTGCGTTGGCACTCACGCTGAGCGCCTGCGTCAACAAGGTGGAGGAGGTATTTGATGTGCCCGCTTCGGAGCGTCTGGAGCAGTGCATGATCGACTGCCAGAAGCTGTTGACCTCTGCCGAGCATGGATGGATGATCCAATACTACCCCTCGTCGAGTAAGGCTTATGGTGGTTCGACCTACGCAGCCAAGTTCGAGGCGAACGGTGATGTGACCGTAACGGGTGATGTAGCCCCGAATGTAACGGGTGATGCATCGAAGACCATTACGAGCCACTACTCGATCAATGCTTCATCGAGTGTCGTACTGACGTTCGATACGTTCAACGATTACATCCACTACTGGGCCGATCCGGATCCCTATTCGAAGAACAAGTTCGAGGGTGACTTTGAGTGGGCCTACGTGGAGGGTAATGCCAAGCAGATGGTCTTCCGCGGTATCAGAACCGACAACAAGATCGTTTTCACGGCGCTTGATACCGATATTGTGTCGGCTATCCAGCAGGTGGTAGATCTGAAATATAGCGTTAACGACCGCCTCTATATGGGTTTCCGTATGGCGGATGGTGCAGAGCTGTATGACGATGCTATCTATTCGGTGTTGACCTACTATCCCGACGGCAATACGCAGGGTGCTTACGAGAAGATTCCCTATGCTTACACCCCGACTGGTATCACGTTCTATGAGCCCGCAACGATCAATGGTGTTACGGTACAGAACTTCAATTGGGTAGAGGGTTCATTCGTGGCAACTGATGCCAAGACTGCTTCGGGTGCAGCTGCTGAGGTTACAATCGCAGGTTTCCACAGCGAGGAGTTCATCCACTATGATGATTTCCTGGGCGAGTGGGAGCTGAATCAGAACGGTACGATTACGACCGTGACGATGAAGGAGAAGGTTCGCTACCAGAGCTATACGCTGTCGAAGATTGGTGGTTTTGACGTGGAGGTTGGTTACTCGAAGACCGACGGTTCGCTTTCGCTGACCTATCAGTATGTGGGTCGCTATAAGAGTGGTTCGACCAACTATTATGCGTACCTCTGCCCGTGGGATGCCAATGCAGGTTATCTCTGCTGGACGGCCGGCAACGGTTTCGTATTGAACAACATCGGTGAGGGTGATCAGCTCGTGATGGAGTTCAAGGACAATGGCAAGTGGGGTTCGTACACCACCAACAGTATCCTCTTCTCGGGTTGGGTGAACAACACCCCGGGTACGGGTACGCGTACGAACCTGGTTCGTCTGACCTACTTCAAGACCCTGACCAAGAAATAATCAATCTACAAAAAACGAGACGATTATGAAAAAGATATTTTGGTATATGATGGCCCTTGCCCTTATCGGTTGCGCCTTCACGGCTTGCAACGACGACGAGGATAAGGTGCAGCCCGTAGTGCTCGAGGTGGTGCAGTCGGATGTGGACTTTGCAGCTGCCGGTGGCGTGGGTACTATTCAAATCAAGAGCGTAGAGTCTACGGTAACGGCTACGGCCGATCAGCCGTGGGTGACGATCAATAACGCCAACGCGAAGGCGGTGAACTTTACGGTTGCCGAGAGTGGTGAGTCGCTGATTCGTACGGCTACGATTACGATCAAGGCCGGTACGGCTGTGCAGGCGGTTTCGATCCTGCAGGCCCCCGCTACGATGGTGATGGAGAACCAGACGATCACGGTTGATGCTACGGGTCAGGCTGCTACGACGATCACCTACGAGACGTCGATGACTTCGGATCCCGTGGTGACGGTTCCTGCCGATGCTACGTGGCTCACGGTGACGGCTCACGCCGGTGAGCTGACCTTCAAGGGTGACTTGAACTACACGGGCGAGCGCGAGACGGTTGTCAAGGTGGAGCAGGGTTGGAAGCCCGTTGAGATCACCGTTAAGCAGGATATGGTTCAGCTGCTTACGTTTGAGGTTCCGGAGATGAACGACCGCGATGCAATCACCGTAGAGTGTGTTCCGACCGAGTATATGGCCATGACGAGCGGTAACTGGGATGTTCAGAGCCCCAACGACTGGATCACGGTGACCAAGACCGACGCTGGTTGTACGGTTGAGGTAGCCGAGAACAACTCGGGTGCAGTACGTACGAGCACGGTCAATGTGCTGATGGATGGTAAGGTGCTGACGACCTACACCTTCAAGCAGAAGATTTACAGCTACAACTTCTTCTTGGGCGATTGGACCTTCTCGTATGATTCGGGAACGACCCTGAAAGTCACCTTGCGCGAAAATGTTGCAGGAGAGAGCTACTATCTTAACGGTTTGTATTATAACAATGTGGTTATTGGTTATACGATTGTTAATGATGTGCCGACCTTGACGCTCCATTATCAGTATATGAAGCAGATTAACGATACCACGTGGATTTTCCTCTGCCCGCGTGATGCTGATCAAGCTCGCTACATCTATACGGCGGGATATGGTTTCAATATCCCCTACAGCATGGATGAGAACAATCAGAAGCTGACATTTGTTGATAACGGCATGTGGGCCAGCAATGGTTATACTATGCATGGATTCGCGTTCTACAAGTTCAGTGGTCCTCAGGCAAGCAGCAGTACTGCAACGGGTAACTCTGCAAAACGTTACGCTCGAATCGAGCACATGACTCGATAATGCAGCGATTCAAGTATGACGAAATGTCCCCGCCTAAAATTAGGCGGGGATGTTTTTTTGAGAAAGGTGGGTAAATCATACAATTCTCCTGGTGACGTTACGGTATATCTCCCTTCTAAAGCTTCGTTCATGTAATAACCATAGTGGCCTCCATGTTGCGCGCCAACGTCAATGCCAACCACCTTTGTTATCTGTTCTCAGCTGCCAAAGTATATCATTTTTCGGTCTAAATTTCATTTTCTTTGACTTTTACGTGGAATATTCAAACTTTTTTTCTATTTTTGCATCAATTGGGAAAAAGTAATCTTAAATGCCGAAATTGTATGAACGGGTAACAAGTATCAAAAAACCGGACTGGCTCAAAATCCGTCTGCACCGTACCGCCGATTATGCCGAGGTGCGTCATATCGTTGAGCAGCACAATCTGCACACGATTTGTAGCAGCGGACGTTGTCCGAACCAGGCCGAGTGTTGGAGCCGCAGAACGGCTACATTCATGATACTTGGTGACATTTGCACGCGCGGGTGCCGATTCTGTGCTACACAGACCGGTCGTCCGCTTGTACCCGATGTAAACGAGCCGCAACAGGTGGCAGAAAGTGTACGACTCATGCAATTGAGGTATGTCGTCCTGACCTCCGTTACGCGTGACGACCTCGAAGATGGTGGCGCCCGCCATTGGGCTGCAACCGTCGAGGCGATCCGCAAGGAGAATCCCGACGCTGCCATTGAGCTTCTTATTCCCGATCTGGATGCCAAAGATGAATTGTTGGACATCATCTTGGCGTCGAAGGCCGACATTGTCGGACACAACATCGAGACCGTTGAACGACTGACCCCCGAGGTGCGCTCACGTGCGAAGTATCGCACCAGTCTGGCTACCCTGCGTTATCTGAGTGAGCAGGGAGCTGTGACCAAGAGCGGCATCATGGTCGGCCTCGGCGAGACCGATGACGAGGTGATTCAGACCCTGCACGACCTGCGTGAGGCTGGTGTGAGGATCGTGACCCTCGGCCAGTACCTTCGACCTTCGTTGGAGCATTACCCCGTGGCGGCGTACATCACTCCCGAAAAATTCGATTGGTACCGCCAAAAGGCTATGGAGATGGGCTTCGATTACTGCGCCTCGGCGCCGTTGGTTCGATCCTCCTACCTGGCTGAAGAGGCACTAAAGAGCGTAGAAAAGAAGTAGGAAGAGAGATGACTGTCGAATATCGCGACTTGGGTACGATGGAGTATGCCACCTGCTGGAAATTACAGCAGGAGCTCTTCGATGCAACCCTCAAGCGCAAAGCGGCTCATCTTCCTGCCTCGTCTGCGGGTCAGTTGCTCCTAGTGGAGCATCTGCCCGTCTATACGCTTGGCAAGAGCGGCAAGAGCGAAAATCTGCTCGTCACGGAGCAGTATCTCGCCTCGCTCGGTGCTTCGTTCTTTCACATTGATCGTGGTGGTGACGTGACCTTTCACGGTCCCGGTCAGTTGGTCGGCTATCCGATTTTGGATCTGGAAATGATCGGAATCGGTCTGCGTGACTACATCAACTGTCTGGAGGAGGCCGCCATCCGCACCGTGGCTCATTACGGCATCGAGGCGGGTCGCTCGGAGGGTGCTTCGGGTGTGTGGCTCGATGCAGGAACGACGCGTATGCGCAAAATTTGCGCCATTGGCGTTCGTTCGTCGCGCTTTGTGACGATGCACGGCTTTGCGCTCAATGTGACGACCGACTTGGGATGGTTTCAGAAAATCAACCCTTGCGGATTTGTGGATCGAGGCGTTACGTCGATCCAAAAAGAGACAGGTCGAGAGATCTCGATGGAGGAGGTCAAGGACCTGATGACAAACCATTTAAGTGAATTATTAAATGTTAAAATATATAAATAGAATCGCTTATGCCTATAGAAAAACGCTGGGTAGTGAAGCCGCAGGGCGACCCCGCGACGGTGGCTATGCTTGCCACCGAGCTCGGGATCTCGCCTGTGTTGGCCAACCTGCTCGTACAACGAGGCATAGAGACGGTAGAGAAGGCGAATAAGTTCTTTAAGCCCGACCTTGCCGATCTGCACGATCCGTTCCTGATGAAGGATATGGAGAAAGCGGTCGAGCGAGTCGAGCAGGCTGTAGCTCGTGGTGAAAAGATCATGGTCTATGGCGACTATGACGTGGATGGCTGTACGGCCGTTGCGTTGGTCTATAAGTTCTTGCGCCAGATCGGGCATAAAAACCTGACCTTCTACATCCCGGATCGCTATACCGAAGGGTATGGTATCTCGGTACGAGGCATTGATGTAGCCGCTCGCAAGGGCGTGAGCCTCATCATTGCACTCGATTGTGGCATTAAAGCCACCGAAAAGGTGCTCTATGCAAAGACTAAGGGCGTAGATTTCATTATCTGCGACCACCACTTGCCTGCTGAGGAGATCCCCCAGGCGGTGGCAGTATTGGACCCCAAGCGGGTCGATTGCTCCTATCCGTTCGACGAACTGTCGGGCTGTGGCGTGGGCTTCAAGCTCGTGCAAGCCTATGCGCAGAAGAACGGTATCCCCTTCCACCAGATCCTTGATCTGTTGGATTTGTTGGTTGTCTCGATCGCATCGGATATCGTGCCGTTGAGCGACGAGAACCGTATTTTGGCCTATTTTGGCTTGCAGAACCTCAACCGCCGACCTTCGAAGGGCCTGCTGTCGATCATCAAGATTTGTGGTCTCGACAAACATCAGATCACGATTGATGACATTGTCTTCAAGATCGGTCCGCGCATCAATGCCGCCGGCCGTATGCGTATGGATGAGCACGACGAGAATGCCTCGCCTTCGGGTGGTCATGCCGCCGTGGAGTTGCTCATTGAGGGTAATGAGTCGGAGGCTACGAAGTTTGGCGAGGTGATCGACTCCTACAACCAGGATCGAAAGACGATCGATCGCTCGGTGACGCAGGAGGCACACGATTACATTGAGAATAACCCGCAGCTCAAGGCCCTGAAGAGCACGGTGATCTACAACCCGAAGTGGATGAAGGGTATTGTGGGTATCGTTGCTTCGCGTCTGATTGAGACCTACTACCGCCCAACGGTGGTGCTCACGATGAGCAACGGCTTTGTGACCGGTTCAGCCCGTTCGGTGCCGGGATTTGACCTCTACCAGGCGGTGGAGAGTTGCTCGGATTTGTTGGAGAATTTTGGTGGCCACATGTACGCTGCCGGTTTGACGATGAAACCCGAGAATGTGGAGGAGTTTACGCGTCGATTCAATGCCTTTGTGGAGGAGAATATCGATCCGCAGATGCTCATTCCGCAGGTGGATGTCGATAGCGAGTTGCTCTTCTCGGATATTACGAATGAGTTCCGCACGAATCTCAATAAGTTCCAGCCTTTTGGTCCGGGTAATGCCTCGCCGGTCTTTATGACGCGCAGCGTGAGCAACCAGGGTGATGCCAAATTGGTGGGTCTGGAACGCGAGCATCTGAAGATGGATCTGATCCAGCGTCAGAAGCCCAATACGAAGATTCCGGCGATTGCTTTCCAGCAGCCGACCCACTACGAGTGGGTACGTGGTGGTCGAGCCATCGACGTCTGCTACCAGATTGTGGAGAACCACTATCGTGGCATGGTGACCACACAGCTCCGCGTGAAGGATATCAAGCCGGTGCGATAGTTGATCGCTTCGGATATGCATCAAAAACAAGATGAGGGTACCCATTTGGGTGTCCTCATCTTGTTTTATGCCCTTACTTCGTGTTAGAGACGGTGAATATGTGTCGCCTTATCCCAGACGGGCAGATCAGCCGGCGTGAAGGTGGTGTAACCGATGGCCATGGCGCAGAGGATGTTCATACCCTCGGGAATGGGGAGCAGCTTGCGCAGGAACTCGTCAGCCTTTGGGCCTTCGGGGTCGTCCTTGAAGCAGAGCGAGCCATCTACATGCACCCAGCATGAACCGAGCCCCTCATCCACACATGCCAGCTGCAGCATGGTGGCCGAGATCGAGGCGTTGACGAGCCACTTGTCCGTTACCGACGGATCGCCCATCACGAGAATTGCCAGCGGTGCATTTTTCATAAACGACGAGCCATAGTCGCGCATCTCGGCCATGCGGGCAATGAGTTCGGGGTTGTCGATTACCATCAGATGGGTCGAGTGCGAATTGCGCGAAGAGGGGGCGGTGAGGGTGGCCTCTACCAGGCGATCTACGACCTCCTGCGGAACAGTCTGAGGCTCGAATTTACGGATCGAGCGACGCTTTGCTATCAAGGTTTTGAAATCCATATTCGAATAGATAAGTGTTAATGCTTCTTCTGCAAAGTTAGTGCAATGCGATGCGATAATCAAATTTATGGGAGAGCAAAAGATCTACTTTGTGAAAAAATCCACCTTGCCCGAAGAAAAATCCACCATTTATTATTATTTTATATCTATATTTGCGCCACAAAACAGAAAAAACACCAAATTTAATATCAATTTATCACTATTTGTCTAATTTTAAATGTAAAAAGCATGAAAAAAAATTCTACGAATCATGCGCTCGCGGCTATCGCCCGTAAGCTATCACTCGTGGTATGCTTCCTGGCTGTATCTGTGTTCGCATTCGCACAGCAGCGTGTGACCGGTACGGTAACCGATGCTAACGGCGAGCCGGTAATCGGCGCCAGTGTGATCGTTGAGGGTACGACGACCGGTACGACGACCGGCGCAGATGGTAGCTTTACCATCTCGGCACCCGCTAACGCTAATCTGGTTGTAGCCTATTTGGGCTTCAAGGATCAGACGGTTGCCGTTGCAGGCAAGACCGCCGTTAATGTACAGCTCGTTGAGGATGCAGCTATGCTCGACGATGTAGTAGTAGTTGGTTACGGTACGATGAAGCGTAGCGATTTGACTGGTTCGACCACTTCGTTGCGCAGCGAGGACATTACTTCGGTAATGGCTGCCAACCCGATCGAGGCTCTGCAGGGTAAGTCGACCGGTGTTGCTGTATTTACGAACAACCAGCCCGGTGAGGCTCCCACGCTCCGTATTCGTGGTTCGGCTTCGATCAACGCCGGTACGGATCCCCTCTACGTAGTAGACGGTTTCCCCCTCACGGATGGTAACATGAACGACTTCAACCCCGCTGACGTAGAGTCGATCGAGGTATTGAAGGATGCTTCGGCTACGGCAATCTATGGTTCGCGCGGTGCAAACGGTGTTGTTATGATCACGACCAAGAAGGGTGCCGAGGGTCGTCACAACATCTCGTTCCATGCTAACCTGGGTGTTCAGTCGCGTGCTCGTCTGCTCGAGACCATCACGGGTCAGGATTTCGTAGATTACATCAACCTTGCATCGGTAAATCAGGGTAACCCGAAGCCCTTCCCCGCAGGTCACAATGGTCCCTTCTACAACTGGCAGGAGGAGATTATCCAGAAGACCGCGTTGACGCAGGACTACGGTGTATCGCTCGACGGTGCTACGAAGGATACGCGCTACATGTTCTCGGCCGGTTACTACAACCAGGATGGTCTGATCGAGTCGCAGGGCTTCGAGAAGGTATCGGTACACACGAACCTGGAGCACGACTTCAACAAGTGGTTCACCATTGGTGCTAATATGCAGTACACGAGCGGTACGCAGAGCATCCAGACCGACCCGATCACGAACGATATCTTCCGTTATGGTTGGCCGACCGATCCCCTCTACAACGAGGATGGCTCGTTCAACATTGTACAGCACGGTGAGGCCTTCAACCCGCTGGCCGACATCGCTGCTACGGATAACCGTCGCATGACGAGCCGTTTCATCGGTAACTTCTTCGCTCAGGTGAACTTCACCGACCACTTCAACTATCGTCTGAACATCGGTTACGACGCTAAGAACTCGAACCAGTATGCATGGCTCGGTTCGCAGACGGCAAAGGGTATCCAGGCTGGTTCGACCACCGGTAAGGGTACGCACACCTGGGGTCGCAACATGTCGCGTCTGATGGATAACATCTTCACCTACTCGAACCAGTGGGGTGACCACCGCATGTCGTTGACGGGTGTTTACTCGTGGCAGGACTACAAGTTCAACACCTCGAGCATGTCGGGTAACTTTACGAATGACGCCATCGCAGCTCACAATTTCAGCTCTGTTGACCAGGCTTCGCTCACCGCTTCGTCGGACTACTATGGCAACCGTCTGATCTCGTGGACGGCTCGCGCTACGTATGCTTTCAAGGATAAGTATCTGTTGACGGCTACGATTCGTTTCGACGGTTCGTCGCGCTTTGGTGCTGACTCGAAGTGGGGTACGTTCCCCTCGGTAGGTCTCGCATGGCGTGTATCGGAGGAGGGCTTCCTCAAGGACAATGAGGTGGTAACGAACCTCAAGATTCGTGGTAGCTACGGTATCACGGGTAACCAGGAGATTGGTAACTACCAGTCGCTGGCTCGCCTGGCTAGCACCTCGAGCGATTCGGGTTACTCGAATGGTTCGAGCACGCTCCAGGGCTTCTATGAGTCGGTTGGTAACTCGAAGCTCCAGTGGGAGAAGACCGCTCAGCTTGACCTCGGTTTCGATTTGACGTTGTGGGATCGTCTGGATGTAAACTTCGACTACTACAACCGTCAGACCTCGGATCTGCTCTACTCGGTGCCCATCCCCTCGACGTCGGGTTACTCGTCGGTACTGAGCAACGTGGGTGAGGTTTCGAACCAGGGTATTGAGCTCGCTTTGAGCGCTGACATTGTTCGTACGAAGGATTGGACGGTAACCGTTGGTGGTAACTTCACTTACAACACGAACGAGATCAAGAAGCTTTACGACGGTGCTGACCGCATCACGGCTTACGACGGTATGGGTACGACCGGTCTGGCTCGTGTACTTGAGGTAGGTAACCCCGTAAATGGTGTTTACGCATATCATTCGCTGGGTATCATCAAGTCGCAGGCTGATCTGGACAACTACCTCGCCAAGATGCCGAAGCTGGCCGGTACGGTTGCTATTGGTTCGGAGATGTATGAGGACGTTGACGGCGACGGTGGTCTGTCGATCACGGATGCTCAGTGCATCGGTAGCGTAGAGCCTTCGTTCTTCTATGGTTTCAACGCTTCGGTACGTTGGAAGGAGTTGAAGCTGGCTATTTATGGTCAGGGTGCTTGGGACTATGCTTCGATGGCCGGTTCGGAGGACTACTACAACAACGGTTCGAAGTGGGCTATCGCTTACCAGAACACGGGTAACTACGCATTGTGGGCAAACAACACGGTACGTGATCAGATCGGTCTGCCGACCGTAGATGGTTACGCTGAGATGTGGAGCCCCTCGAACCCCAACGGTACGGCTCCTATGGCCGGTGCTAAGGGTGTGAAGCTGTCGGATCGCACGAATGCCGATTGGGCTTACTTCATCCTGAAGAACGTACAGCTCTCGTACGACTTCTCGAAGATGATCAACTCGAAGTTCATCAAGGGTCTGGTGTTCAACGTAAACTTCCAGAACTTCGGTACGTGGGCTAACCACATTGGTTACAACCCCGAGAACGGTGACGTATCGAACCCCTACGCCAAGATTGTTATGTTCGGTGTGAACGCCAAGTTCTAATTCAAAAATCACAACGTAAATTATGAAAGCATTGAAATATTTGATGGTGAGTGTGGCATTCTTCACCGCTGCTGTGAGCGGTTTTACGAGCTGCACTGACCTGGAGGAGACCCCCTACACCTTTATCGACCCGAACTCGTACTATACGACCGAGGCCGAGGTTGAGACGGCTCTTATGGCCACCTACAACCGTTTCCGCCGTATTTATAGCGGTAACAACTCGCTCTACATTGCTCATCTCGAGCTGCTCACCGAGCAGGGTTGGCCCAACTACACGAAGGACAACATGGATGCCATCAGCAAGTGGGCTTACGCAAACGACGCCAGCACGGGTGGTGTAATGAAGGTTTGGGGTTATGCTTACGAGTGTATCAACCGTGCCAACATCGTGTTGGGTCGTGCTGATCAGGTTGCCATGAGCGAGGAGTCGCGTAACCGCATCAAGGGTCAGGCCCTCTTCCTCCGTGGTTACACCTTCTTCCACCTGCTTCGTCTGTGGGGTGGTATTCCGCTGCCTTTGACCTATACGAACGGTATCGACGGTCTGGAGAAGCCCCGCGCTACGATCGAGGAGAGCTACGAGCAGGCTATCCAGGATATCGAGGACGCTGCTGCCCTGCTGCCCGAGAAGGGTGCTGCCAACTACGACGTATGGCGCATTTCGAAGGGTGCTTGCCACGCTGCCCTGGGTCAGATCTACCTCTATCGTGCTTCGATGAACAACAACAACACGGAGTACCTGACCAAGTCGCAGAGCTACAGCAAGATGGTTATCGATTCGAAGAAGTACAGCCTCATGCCGAACTTCACGGATAACTTCTACTGGTTTAACACCAATGCTAAGAACAACGCAGAGTCGATCTTCGAGCTGCAGTACTCGGCACAGAGCGGTCAGAGCAACAACATGCACATTCGCTTCGGTCTGGGTCGTACGAACAACGCCTTCTTCGGTTGCTACCAGTACTGCCGCTTTGGTGTATCGGGCTTCCTCTACAAGGAGATGGTTGACAACGGTGACAAGCGCGCCGAGGCTCTGCTGTCGTACTTCAATGGCGATGGCGACGGTTCGAAGGTAACTCGTGATCACTACTACATCAAGGATGAGTTCCGTTGGGAGCCCAAGGTAACGAATGACAAGGGTGGTGAGCACATGTGCGTATTCAACCTGAAGTACTTCGACCGCCACACGGATTACAACCTGCAGCAGCCCTGCGCTAACTTCGGTATCCTGCGCTATGCTGACGTACTGCTCAACTATGCAGAGGCTTCGAACCTGCTGAAGGCCGGTGATGGTCTGAATGAGCTGAACCAGATTCGTTCGCGTGCCGGTCTGGCTGCCTTCTCGGGCTCGCAGGCTGAGATCGACAACGATATCCTGAACCAGCGTCGCTACGAGTTCGTAGGTGAGGCGAAGGTTTACTTCGACGAGCTGCGTAAGGATAAGATTGCCGAGTTTGCTGCTGACAAGTGCAAGCGCGGTGTTGAGGAGGGTATCATCTACATCAGCGACCTTGTATTCAAGGCTAAGAAGGATTACCTCTTCAAGATTCCGCAGGGTGACCTCGATGGTAACAAGGCCCTGGAGCAGAATCCTGACAACGTTTCGAAGTAATTTTTGAAACAATAGATAGGAAAAGTGTCCGCCCCGACTTCGGTCAGGGCGGACACGCTGTTTCTGGGGGTGTGACGAGAGTCCATAAAACAAGAATAATGTGAGCCCAGGAGTGCAGGACAAATTAGCAGGAGTAGTAGCGAATCTTAAAAAATTTTGTAACTTTATGCCATAAACTGACCGCATTATGGAAAATCCGCGTTTTACGATAGCCTTGATTTATGATTTTGATGGCACGCTTGCCCCGGGCAATATGCAGGAGTATGATTTTATTCCGGCCGTAGGTAAGAGCAACAAGGAGTTTTGGACCGAGGCCAACGATCTAGCCGAGCAGCAAGATGCCGATGGCGTTTTGACCTATATGGCGCGCATGATTCAGTCGGCTCGCTCGAAGGGCCTTTCGTTGCGTCGGGAAGCGTTCCGCGAGTCGGGCCGCAAGGTGCAACTCTACAAGGGCGTTAAAGAGTGGTTTGGACGCATCAATCGCTACGGTGAGGAGCGTGGTATCCGCATCCTGCATTATATCAATTCTTCGGGTCTTACGGAGATTATTGAGGGTACGGAGATTGCCCACGAGTTCCGTAAGATCTACGCCTGCTCGTTCCTCTACGATGTGGATGGCATCGCCTACTGGCCCGCTGTGGCCGTCAACTACACGAATAAGACGCAGTTTATCTTCAAGATCAATAAGGGTGTCGAGTCGGTCTTTGATTCGACTTTGGTAAATCGTTATATTCCCGAAGAGGAGCGTCCGGTTCCCTTCAAGCATATGATCTATGTAGGCGATGGTACGACCGATATCCCCTGCATGCGTCTGGTGAAGAACTCTGGCGGCCACTCGATCGCCGTCTACAACCCCGAGCAGACGGTGGCTCGCAAGGATATGGCGGCGCTGATTCACGACAACCGCGTGAATCATGTGGCTCCGGCCGACTATACTGAAGGCGGCGAGATGGATCGCCTGGTGAAGACGATTATCGACAAGATGGAGCTCGATGATCGCCTGAAGCGGATGGAGGTTGCCAAGTAAAGAAAGTATTTAGAAAAGGGTGTCTTTATGAAAACATGGATCTGTTTAGCGTGGGCGTTGCTGCTGATGGGTTCGTTGTCGGCACAAGAGCGTCGGGTGGAGTATGACGATGTGAATAATACCGTCACAGTCACGCGTGTCCTTCCCCAACACCAACCTAAGCACGATTTTCGTGTGGGTGTAGGTTCCATTTCACTCATTTCGATAGCTGCGATGGATGGGTTCGGAAGTGTTGATGAAGAGTTCAACTTTCGTGGGGAGATGGCCCATGCCAACACCTATCTTTCGGATCAATATTTCACCGGAACATATACCCTCAGCTATAGCTATGAGACCAAGCGTTGGTGGCAGGTGGGTGCTACGGTGGGCTTTGGCGCAGCAGTGCGTTCGCGCCTTCATAACGATACCGGAGCACGTGTGAGTCGCGAAAATCAATATATGGCAGCCGTGATGCCGACCGTGCGTTTTGTCTATATGAATCGCGAGAAGGTGCAGCTCTACTCCTCCGTGTCGCTGGGTGTGGTCTATGGATCTGCTGTAGGCTGTGCTCCCTGGGACGATTTGACGCTCTTTGGTTGCTCGTTTGGTCGACGATTCTTTGGCTTTGCAGAGATTGGTGCGGGTCCGTTTGGCTGGGGACGAGCAGGTGTTGGTTATCGTTTTGAAACAAGCAAAAAGTAGGAGGGCGACATATGAAAAGGTATATTCTTCTTTTTTGTGTGGCTCTCATGAGCCTGACAGGTTGTAAAATCGAGGAGGGTGGTGAGCCGGGGATGGATCGTTCAGGTCGAATTCTGACAAATCAGGTCCTGGGAACTTTGGGCCAGATGGGGGCTACCGGCGAGGTTCGCTATGCGATCTATGCTGATGCGTTGTTGCGTGGCGATACGCGGGCTGCAGATTGGATGAAGATGTTGTGGTTCTTTAAGAGTACGGTTACCGTCGAGGAGGAGCAAATCATCTTTGATAGCAGTTATGGCGGGCGACATATTTTACAGACGGGAGGCATTTTGCTCGCGGAGGGGGTGAGCTGGTCGCTGTTTTACGAGCGTACGGATTCCCGACGTGAGCTTTGCTCCACGTTTGTCGGAGTGGCGGGTGGCAATCACCCATTCCTGTTTTGTGAAGAGGCCGATGATTCAGACCGTGGCGAACGGGCTGTTGAGCTGGTTGTCGATTATGAGTTTGAAGATTCGGCGAGCAGCCTTGTGGTTGTCAAGTATCACGGAGGTGGTCGTGTGACGGAGAACGACTATTCGATCGATTTTTCCATCAGCGACGAGAGACCGTTGTGTTTTCAGGATAGTGCCGCCAATCCGTTTTCAGGAGAGATGGAGATCGCCTATAAAGACCATCTAACCCCCGCGCAATATCGTTGCACGGTACGATATGAGAATTACGAAGCAATATATACACCATGAAAATCATCTTTGCTACGAACAATGCCCACAAGCTGAGCGAGGTGCAGGCTGTGTTGGGTGATGGCTTTGAGTTGGTGACGCCCCGCATGTGCGGCGTGGAGGAGGATATTCCCGAGACGGCCGAGACGCTGGAGGGCAATGCCTCGCAGAAGGCGCACTACCTCTATGAGAAGACCGGCTTGGACTGCTTTGCCGACGATACGGGCCTGGAGGTGGAGGCCTTGGATGGTGAGCCGGGGGTACATTCGGCACGCTACGCCACCGATGGTCACGACTTTGCGGCCAACAACCGCTTGCTGTTGAAGAATATGGAGGGCCAGGAGAATCGCCGAGCCCGTTTCCGCACTGTGATTTCGCTCATCGAGGGGGGCGAGGAGCATCTCTTTGAGGGTATTGTCGAGGGTCGCATCATCGACCACGAGAGTGGAACGGAGGGCTTCGGCTACGATCCGCTGTTTGTGCCCGATGGCTTCGATCGCACCTTTGCCGAGATGACGGCTGACGAGAAGAATGAGATTTCGCACCGCGGACGTGCCGTGAGAAAGTTGGTTGCCTATTTGCACGAGAAGCAAAAATAGCCTAAAAAATGAACGCTATGGAAGAGAATTACAAGAAGCAGGAGTTGTACGATCCCGAGACGATCGAGCACCTCAAAGAACACTATACGGCGGTACTGCGCCTTCTGGGTGAGGATCCCGAGCGCGAGGGCTTGGTAAAGACCCCCGAGCGCATGGCCAAGGCGATGTGCTTTTTGACGCAGGGCTACGATCAGAATCCGCTGGAGATTCTGCGCTCGGCCATGTTTAACGAGAAGTATAAGCAGATGGTGCTGGTGAAGGATATCGAGTTCTACTCGATGTGCGAGCACCACGTGTTGCCCTTCTACGGTAAGGCGCATGTGGCCTACATTCCGAATGGTCGCATCACGGGCCTTTCGAAGATTGCCCGCGTGGTAGAGTGTTTTGCGCGTCGTCTGCAGGTGCAGGAGCGCCTCACGGTGCAGATTCGTGACTGCATCCAAGAGGCACTTGATCCGCTGGGTGTGGCTGTGGTGATCGAGGCGAGCCATATGTGTATGCAGATGCGCGGTGTGGAGAGCCAGCAGTCGGCCACGACGACCTCGGCCTTCACGGGTATCTTCCTCAAGGACCACCGCACGCGCGAGGAGTTTATGAACCTTATTTCGCACAAGTATAGATAATCTTATGAAACGTATATTGCTCGCTTTTGCGCTCCTCTGCATGGCAACCTCGCTCTCGGCGCAGGTGCATGAGGCAGTGCGACAATCGTGGGGCCGTCTGGCCAACCGCATGCCGGCCGAGTGGTATGGCTCGGAAGAGGCGGTGGCATTGGCCGAGAAGGTGATGGATGCACAACTCCCCAGTGGTGGCTGGTGCAAGAACATCCCCTGGAACCAGATGACGGAGAAACACGAGAAATCGTTGGCGCGGGCCAAAGAGATCGGTTCGTCGATCTTCGACAACAACGCTACGACCACCGAGATGCGTTTCTTGGCCAAGGTCTATGCCTTGCACCCCGATAAACGTTACAAGCAGGCTTTCGATCGAGCTTTCCAGTTGATTATTGAGGCACAGTATGAGAGTGGCGGTTGGCCGATGTTCTATCCCCTCACGGAGGCGTGCTACAGAGCCCATGGCATCACCAATCCGGTTACGGGTAAGAATTATATCAGCCACATCAACTTCAACGACAATGCGATGTCGAACATCTTGATGGTGTTGAAGCAGATCTATGAGGGTGCAGAGCCCTGGGCCTTGATTGTGGACAAGAAGCAACAGAAAGCGGCTAAAAAGAGTTACTACAAGGGTATTCAGTGCATCCTCGACTGCCAGATTGATGGCGAGTATGAGCAATACATCTTCCGAGAGACGCCGAATGGTAAGATCATTGCCGATCGTCGCGTGGGCGATGCTCCGCTCTCGGTGTGGTGTGCTCAGCATGATGCCGAAACCCTCGAGCCGGCTCAGGCCCGCGCTTATGAGTTCCCATCGTACAGCGGAGGTGAGACGGTTGGCCTCCTAAAAACGCTGATGGAGGTCGATCCGCTCGATATTCCGAAGGGCTATCCCACGATGTGGAGCGACATTCAGCGCTCGGTGAAGGCTGCCGTTGAGTGGCTCGATGCACACCGCATCTGCGATTGTGACTATGTGAACATCTTTGAGGATCGCACGCCGGTGGATCGCAAGCTGGTTGAGGCCAAGGGTCAGCGCAATGTGTGGGCCCGTTTCTATGAGTTGACCACCGCTCGTCCGATCTTCGGCATGTATGACTTTGTGCGTCTCTACTCGCTCGACGAGGTGTTGCTCGATCGTCGCATGAGCTACGGCTGGTACTCGAAGAATGTGGAGCGTGTCATCGAGCGCGACTACCCGCGTTGGAAGCAAAAACACAAGATAGAGTAGTCAATCAAGCATAGAGTGAGTTAATGGGCTGTCTAACCAAAGCGTTGGACGGCCCATTTTGTGTTTGGTATAGATTTTGGATTTTGTGTCTCGGAAACATTTACTATCACGCAAGATGAAAGCAAAACAATTTTTCTCGCTCGCGCTCTTGGGTGCCGTAGTCGGCTTCGGGAGTTGCCAAAAGGAGCCGTCCACCTCATCGCTCCGCGATGAGTTTCTGGTCTATACGGCTTATGATATGGAGGCCGATTTTGATGCGGTCGAAACCTATTACATCCCCGATAGTATTTTGGTGATTGGGGCGCCGGCTGTTGATCCACAGGGCAACAAGAAGGCAAACTACTGGAATGATGCCGATGCGTTGCGGTTAATCGAAACGGTGGTTGCTGAGCTTACAGCCTACGGCTATACGCGTATTACCGATCCCGCTCTGCGTACGGAGGTCGATGCAGGTATCCAGTTGAGTTATGTGGAGGAACGTGCCTACTTTGTGGGCTACAACGATCCTTATTGGTGGGGCTATTACCCCTATTATTGGGCCCCCGATTACTGGGGCGCAGGATGGGGTGGTTGGTATTATCCCTTCAGTGTCTATTATGGCTACACGACCGGTTCGCTTTTGACTGAGATGGTCGACCTCAATGCAACGAATCGTGCGGATAATAAGTTGCCTGTGTTGTGGAACAGCTATGTGAGTGGTTTGTTGCGTGGAGGCAATCAACCGGTGATTGATGAGGCGGTACAGGGGTTGCAACAAGCCTTTAAACAGTCTCCCTATTTGAAGAAATAATCTTAAAACGATCTTACCATGAAAAAGCTATACTTACGATTGTTGGCCTCGGCCATAGTTGCTATGACGGCCATTACATCTGCCTCGGCGCAATTGTTGCCGAATGCCTATTTCAACATTGATTGGCAGCTTGGAATGCCTGTATCAAACGACTTTGCCGATAAAACCTCAGGTTGGGGTATGAATTTCGAGGGTGGTTATTTTTTGACAGATGCAATCACAATCGGCGGATTTCTGAACTTTCAAACCAACTTCAAGAATCTGCCCCGTCAGACCCTCGATCTGAAGGATGGGAGTGCACTTACGACAAGCCAAAAGCATGCGCTTTTCCAACTGCCGTTTGGTGTTGCAGGTCGTTACAATTGGTTGACTGAGTCGGTCTTTCAGCCTTATGTGGGGATGAAGTTAGGTGCGTCTTATGCGCAAATCAGCTCCTACTACTACGTTTATAAGCAATATGTGAATACATGGGGGTTTTACCTGCAGCCTGAAGTGGGTGTTTCGATCTTCCCGCGGCCCGACATGCGTTTCGGATTTCACGCAGCCTTCTATTACAGCTATTCGACTAATTCGGGCTCGTTGTTAACCTACCATCTCGATGGTATAAACAACTTTGGTTTCCGTGTCGGTATCTCGTTTTAACAGCATAGACACGATATAGTACATCTACATCTCTTGCTTTGCTAAATAGGGGGAGGATAACATAATACCTCCCCCTATTTACATGAAAAAAGGAGACCTTGTTTCACAACATTGATCTCCTTGGTTAGGTTAGTTAGGTTAATGAGTGTGGGAGATTCCCACTTTTGAGTAACAAAGATAGATACATTTTGTGATATTGCAAATCTTTTTGTGATAATTTTTCTGTTAAGCGTTCCATTTAGCCGATAGATTTTAATTTTAAATTCGCGAGTTGTACATTTTTGTAATTTTTTAAGAAACTAACTCCTGCTCTTCGATGGACATTTGTGGCATATCATTGTTGGCAATCGCAGAACCGATATGTGATGTACGATAAGCGGCTGGTGTCATGTGGTAGGCTCTTTTGAACAGTTTGATATAGTGTGAGGTATTGGGAAAACTACACTCATTTCCAATCTCTGAAATCGACTTGTTGGTCGAGATCAGTAACATGCGAGAATGGGTTAGGCGTTGTCGAACAAACCACTTATGAGGTGGCTCGTTAAAGTGGCGTCGAAACTCTTTTTTGAACGAGGTGAGCGAACGATGTGTTTTTTCGGCCAACATATCAATCGGTACAGCCTTGAACAGGTGATCGAAGATTACTTGCTCAAAATTCTCTTGGGCTGTATCAACTGAAGAAAGCAGGCGGCTGCGGATGCACCCGTTACCTTGTGTTGCGATTAGGTAGACCAGTTCGGTCATCTTGATGTTCTCGGCGGTTTCGTCGCGGAGGGCGGTGTTGTCTCGAAGGTAATTGTTTGTGTTGAGGAAGAAATTGCGAATGGCATTGCCTGCTTCAGCGATCACGAACGAACTGTTGCGGCACTTTTCGCAGGTGTGTTTATTGTTGATCGATAACTGGTAATTGACGTTGAGGTGAGTCAGTACACGTTGCAGCTCGGCTGGTGTGTAGTAGAGAAAAATCTGTTCGAACGGTTGTCCGTTTTCGCCAATTGACTCTACATAGTGGCGTCCAACACCCAGGTAGAGCACATCGCCTCGGCCAACTTGGTGGCGACGATCACCGTCGTAGATGTACTGTCGACCACGTACGACGTAGGCAATTGCGTAGCGTGATAATTGGATGGTTTCGATCCCCGTGTGTGCCTTCTCGACATACTTGACGATCATTGGTTCTTCGGCTTGAGGTGCCGACCCTGAATTTAACATAGCATAGTTTTTTTGATGACGTTACCGCCTGTTTGTTTACATCATCAAAAATACAATAAAAAATTGATACTATAGCTATCGAATACAATTAATGACTGCTATGGTCGTTTTTAGGCCCAAATGGAATTGCATGAACGACCATATGAGCTAATTAGCGGTTGTGCATTTATGCGATTAGCATCCGAACAGGAGGAAAACCAGTACACCGGCAATTACGATTGGGTAGAGTATTTGGGCCAGGCTACGACGGACACGTAGAAAAAATACCGGGAGTAATAGTGCGGATGGAACGGCAAACAGGCCGATGATGGTACTTTCGGCATCGGGCATCAGCATTAAACTTATGCAAAGCAACATCAGGTATGAGGCGAAAAGCAATGTGTTGCGTGAACGCGTGCTAAGGATGTAGCTGTTGACACGAAAAAGAAGATATGCCGCTAAATTTAACGCGATCAGTGTCCCGATAAAGATCATCGTAGGGAGTGAGGCTTGGGTAAGCACAGAAAGCCAGCTACCATCGATAAATTGTTGGTAGAGCAGAACCATTGGGGCATGGAAAGATCCTCCTGCGCCCCAATTGATGTAACAGAGCGTCAATGGAGGCAACAGTAGTCCACACAGTGCGACCAAACTTTCACGCGTAGCACGACGAAACAGGATGACTGCCATCGGCAAGGTTAGAAGCAGTGGAGCCGCTTTGGGGTAGAGCATCGTGAGCAAGGCTAGATACATTGCCGCGCGAAACATATTGTCGAAACTAAATCCGTTGCGAAAGCCGTAACAGTAATTTTTTACGACAAGGGTGAGGAGGGTTGACGCTACCAATCCGACGAACCAATATGGGCTTTGCATCATGCCGGCAAGTGCCAATGCATAGAGTGGCATGGCGATAAAGGTGTTGATGCCGTAAAGTTTAAAGCGTGCAGTCATGCGGCCGATGGTCAGTGCCGAGAAGAGTACCAAAAAGCCGCCAATGATATGCGCCCAACCATTGAAGGTTGTTGCAAAGTTTGACACATAGGTTTGTAATGAGGCGATGGGCAGAGATTCCGGAGCGAGGTTATAGTAGGTATCTGACAATATGATGCTGCTTGCTGTATGGGTCATAGCCAGCACCATAAAGATCACCAGGCTCAGAAAAGCCGGGACCAGGGGTTGTCGTACCAAATCGAATCGCATCGGAAAAAGGAGCCTTTGTGCAGACAAAATTACGCAATAATTCGTAACTTTACAACGCGGAAAGCAAAAAGCACTCTGCGAAATGAACATGCTTGAGACAAGAAGTCAATATCAACTCCTGGAGGCGGGGTGCGATGAGGCCGGACGTGGATGTTTGGCAGGTCCGGTTTTTGCTGCAGCTGTAATATTGCCTCCCGATTTTCACGATCCGTTGCTCAACGATTCAAAGCAGTTGACCGAGAAGCAGCGCGACAAGTTGCGTCTGCTAGTTGAGCACGAGGCGGTGGCTTGGGCGGTTGAGGCGGTCTCGGCGGCGCGTATTGATGAGATAAATATCCTTAATGCCTCGATCGAAGGGATGAATCTGGCTGCTATGCGCCTTGATCCCCGACCTGAATTCCTGGCCATTGACGGCAACCGTTTCCGTTCGATGTACGGCCTCCCGTTTCAATGCTTTGTCAAGGGTGACGGCCGCTTTGCCGATATTGCTGCGGCCTCTATTTTGGCTAAGACCCACCGCGATGAGTACATGTACCGCATAGCCGAGGAGTATCCGATGTATGGCTGGAAAAAGAACAAGGGGTACCCAACACGCGAACATCGTCTGGCTATTCGTGAGCATGGTCTTTCGCCACACCATCGCCTGACCTTCAACCACGAAATCGGACAGTTGGAGCTGTTTTAACAACATGGATAGGACCATTTCTTGAGATGATACCAATAAAAAAAGACCTCCGATTTTCGGAGGTCTTTTTCATTGCGAAGATTCGCACCGGGGCAACTATTAATAGTAGCCCAGCGACTTCGACGCAGCGTAGTTGATCTTTAGTGCATTTGCACGACGAAGCTCCTGCTTTACGTCGGTTACGATACCCATCTTCGTCATACCGTCGGCCTTCAGACATACCGTCATGGCGGCACGGTCAGCCTCGTTGAGCTTATCGCGCTCAGCGGCTACGAAATCGAGGATATCCTTCGTGTTCTTGTACGAATCGTTCAGCTGAATACGCGGTGCGGTACCGAACTTGGCCTGCATCGAGAGCGAAGGCTGACCAATGTGGATGTAGCTCACCAGAGACTTCTTCTCCAGCTTCTGTACCTCGGTTGCATCGGGGAGCTTATAACGAACCAACAGTTCCTGATCGCGCATTGACGTCGATACCATAAAGAAGAACAGGATCATGTAGATCACGTCAGGAAGCGACGAAGTCGAAATTGCGGGCAACTCTTTCTTGCCCTTCTTTTTCATTACTGCCATAATCCTACTTACTTTTTAATGTTACGCGGCTCTGCCTCCGAAATCTTCAAAGGAACTGCCTTGGCTACTGCTGCACGGTTCTCCTCCGGCAGATCGGCAAACTTGGCACCGAACTTCTTCTCGGCAACCTGGTCACGGATCTCGTTGAAGGCACGCGTCAGCTCGTTCTGCACCTGAATATAGGCCTGGTAACCCGTGTCGCGCGTGGTCTGAAGCGAGATCACACCCTGGCTTACAGGGTAAACCCACTTCGAACCATCGGCCAACTCGATCTCCGTATCCTCCTTCTCGGGCAGGTCCTCCGTATCCATCGGATTGAGGACGAACTCCTGAGCCTTTTCTTTCAGCTCACGAAGGTCGATGATCTGCTGATCGGTGGGCGTACCGGCCATGATAGCACCGTTACCCGAGATGAGCACCAGGAACAGGTTGCGCTCCTTCACCTTGATGTCCTCCTGCTGTTGATTTTCAGGGGGCATCGGGGGAAGCATACGCGCCAGACCCGTATCGGTGTTCATGGTCGTTGCTACCAGGAAGAAGATCAGCAGCGAGAAGGCGATGTCGGCCTGCGAGCTACTGTTTACTTCTGGTACTTTTCTTTTATTTGACGACATAGTTTACTTTAGATTATTTAAATGCAGCCCAAATCTCCGTTACAAGAGCCGTTACGATAGCGGCAGCAAAAGCAACGTAGGTTACGAGGACACAAGTTTCGGTAATAACGGTCTCGCCATGTGCGAAGTAACCGTTGTTCTGCAGGTCGACAATCTGTACCGAGTGGCCGGCCGAGATGAAGTAGGCGGCACCTACAATCACCAAAATCAGCACTACGGACAGGATCGACGTCTTGGCACCTGCGGGGCTCTGGAGCATGCTATAAATAGCACCACCAACAGCAGCTGCAACGGCACCGATCATGAGGATGTAACCCCAGATCAGGTTCAAGCTGATAGCTGCCTCCGAGCCACCTGCGGCAATCGCGTAGCCCACGAGGGCCAGCGTGATGACCATCAGGACACCCAGCAAAATATTTAATACTTTCTTCATGATTTTCGGAATCTATAAAACGGTGTTGTGATTATTTCTTGCTGTAAACCGTCAGCATGTCCATCAGCGTGATCGAAGCGTCCTCCATAGCGTTTACGAGGGTGTCGATCTTGGCAATGATGTAGTTGTAGAAGATCTGCAGAATCACAGCAGCGATAAGACCCATAAGCGTCGTCAACAGAGCCACCTTAATACCACCGGCAACGAGCGTCGGCGAGATGTCACCTGCAGCCTGGATAGCGTCGAATGCACCGATCATACCTACTACCGTACCCATGAAACCGAGCATCGGGGCAAGAGCGATGAACAGACCGATCCACGAAAGACCCGACTCCATCTGACCCGTCTGAACCGAACCGTACGATACAACGGCCTTCTCAACTGCATCCAGACCCTGATCGTAACGATCCAGACCCTGCCAGTAGATCGAAGCGATCGGACCACGCGTGTTCTTGCAAACCTCCTTAGCAGCAGCAATACCACCGTTCTTCAGAGCCTCCTCAACCTGGGCGATGAACTTCTTCGTGTTGATCGATGAGAGCGACAGATAGAGAATACGCTCGATAGCGATAGCAAGACCCAGCACCAAGCAGAGCAATACGGGGAGCATCCAGCCCCAACCACCCTCGAGGAACTTCTGCATCAGCACGTGGTGCATCGTCTCACCCTCGATCGTCGTCTCGGCAACAGCAGCAGCCTCCTCGGCAACAGCAGCAACCTCCTCCGTAGCAGCAGCGGCCTCAGCCTCCTGTGCGAACGCGTTAACGGTACCCAGCGAGAAGAGGGCAACCGTCAGAATCATAAAAAGTTTTTTCATAGTTGTGTTAGATAAATTAATTTGATTAGTTTGTTGTGTTGTTTATTGTTTTTTGTTTTGGTTTTCGTGGTTGCGGTATCCAAAAATAAATTTTCAAAAAATCTTTTTTCGTTTCCCTGTTTTTTTACTTTCGAGGAGGTTTCTCCCCGTTGTGCGCACTAAGACCCCGACATCCCGATTTTAGCGAAATACCGTTGTAAAGTCATGCAATCACTTAATTATCAAATTGATGCACAACCAACACGCCCTCTGCCCCGATCTTCGTCGAGCCCAAAGTGCACCTTTAGCGTCCGAAATATAAGAAAAAAAATCTTTTTGTGCAACTGCCTATCGATTATTTTATCGCGTAAATTCTCCGCGAAGCGGTTCTTCCAACCGTTTTTTGATCTCTTTGTTGCTTTGTGTCTGCCCCAACAGATACATCAATTTCGTGACGGCAGCCTCTACGGTCATGTCATAGCCGCTTTGTACGCCGATTTGCTGCAGGCGCAGTCCTGTTTCGTAAAGTCCCATCGCAACACCACCTCCTTTGCATTGGGTGATGTTCAAGACAATCAGTCCGCGGCCTATGGCCTCCTCCAACGGTCGGATGAACCAATCGGCCGTTGGGGCGTTGCCTGCACCATAGGTTTCGAGTACTACAGCACGCAAACCCTCGATGGATAGCATGGCACGCAGGGTATGTTCAGTCAGTCCCGGGAAGAGTTTTATGACACAGACTCCGTCGTCAAAGTGCGATGAGATGCATAACGGCTTGTCGTAGCGTTCGGGATGCAGGATGGCCGAACGATTGTAGGTGATATTGACACCGACGTCGGCTAATGGCGGATAATTATACGAATAGAAAGCACTGAGAGCTTCTGCGCTTCGTTTGGTGGTGCGATTGGCTCGGAAAAGGTGGTTTTGGAAGTAGAGCGATACCTCCGGAACCAAAGGCAACCCCTCGGCATCACGTGCTCCTGCAATCTCAATGGCCGTAATCAGGTTTTCACGACCATCGGTGCGGAGGACACCGATCGGAATTTGGCTTCCCGTAAAGACAACGGGCTTCGAGAGATTTTCGAACATAAAGCTCAATGCCGAAGCGGTGTAAGACATCGTATCGGTGCCGTGCAGTACCACAAATCCGTCGTAGCAATCGTATTTTTCGCGGATCAATTCGGCCAACGTCACCCAATTGTGAGGTTGTACGTTCGACGAATCAATGACGGGCGTAAGTGTGTGTACGTCAATATCTACCTTTAAACGTTTCAGCGAGGGAAACTCCTCGTAGATGGCGCTGAAATCGAAGGGTACAAGGGTGCCGGTATCAGGATCGGTCTTCATGCCGATGGTGCCGCCTGTGTAGATGATGAGGATTGAGGAACGCATAATTTATCGAAATTCAATTTTTCATGTTCAACAAGAGGGGACTTATTTCGTTAAAAACAGCCGTATTGCATTTTGAGAGGTTTGTCGGGCAACCATCTCCACCGTGAGCCCCTTCAAGTCGGCAATTTTTGCTGCCGTATGGTAGACGTAGGCCGATTCGTTGCGAGTGCCACGATGGGGAACGGGAGCCAGGTAGGGGCAGTCGGTCTCCAGCAGCAGATCTTCAAGCGCCATCTCTCGAACAGCCTCGGCCACGACACTCTTTTTATAGGTAACGACTCCTCCGATACCGAAAAGAAAGTTGCTTTCGGTCAGTTCTTTCAAACGGTTGTAGCAGGCAGCGTCTTCCGAATAGGCGTGAAAAACACCGCGTAAACGTTCTCCGCGTGCTTTGGCAGCGGCATATTCGGTAGCGATGATTGTGGTCATCTGTTCCCAGGCTGCTCGTGTGTGAATGGCTACGGGGAGATCACGTTTAGCGGCCATGCGCAATTGTGCCACAAAGGCTTCAATTTGTTCGGCGATGTACTTCTGACTCCAGTATAGATCCAACCCGATTTCACCGACGGCACAAAATTGAAGACCCGCAGGCGGATTGTCGAGATACTGCTCCACCAAGGCGAGTTCCTCTCTCCAACGTGGATTGTCGTTGATAGAGGTGGGGTGAAGACCCATCATCGGGCGACAGCGGGTGTGCTCTTCACGGCAGAGCGTAAAGAGTGCTTCGTGGCTCTCGCTGTCAATGGCCGGTAACAACAACCATTCTACACTCGTGTTGCGTGCGCGCTCGAGGGCTTCGCGACGATCGGCATCGAAGGCTTCGTCGTAGAGGTGGGAGTGGGTATCAATCAACTGCATGGCTACAATTTCATAAAACGATTTCCGGGAAGTTGGCGCACGACTCCGGCCAGTTCCAACCCGATCAACAAGGCTGTCAGCTCTCCCGCATCAACCCCCGTGAGGTCGTGCAACTCATCAAGCGAGAGGGGATCAGAGGTGCGGAAACAGGCCAAAAGTCCCGCTTCATCGCGTGTTAAATCGGGGGTCGCCGGTTGTTCGCGGAAAAGCTCGGGGTCTTCGCCGAAATCCCACATCAGGGCTTCGATAATGTCGGTCGCAGAAGTTACCAGACGTGCCTTTTGGGTGCGAATCAAGTGGTTGGTACCGACTGAAGTACGATCGTTGATGCGGCCCGGTACGGCCATCACCGTGCGGTGGTAGTTGTCGGCGTATTGGGCTGTCACAAGAGATCCGCCTCCGGCTGGCGATTCGACTACAATGCATCCGGACGAAAGAGCCGCAATGATTCGGTTGCGTGAGAGGTAGTGTACCCCTTTCATCTTGGTTTGCGAGTGGAGCTCGCTGACAAGAGCGCCTCCCGATTCGATGATCTCACGAGCTACGGAAGTATGTTGCGAGGGGGTAATTTCGGGGAGCGGATTGGCCAATACGGCCACTGTGCGTGTGCTGTGTTCGATGGCTGCACGATGGGCTGCCACATCAATGCCGAAAGCCAGACCGCTGACAATTGTCAGGTGCGGGATGCGTGTGGCAAGTTCGCCTACCAAACGGCGGCAAACCAACTGTCCGTAGCTGCTGATGTTGCGAGTACCGACCATTGCAAGATTGTGTCCTGCGAGAGCGGCAACATTGCCCTGTACATAGAGGACATGGGGGTAGTCGGGAATTTCGCGTAAAAGAGCAGGGTACTCCTGATCGGATGAGGCGATGGGTTGAATGGCATGGCGTTCGCAGTATCGCAATTCGCGTTCGGCCATCGCAAAGCCACTCTTACGGAGAAGCTCTTTGGCTACCGGTTCACGTAATTCGGCTTCACCGACTAATTCGGCATGCGAGGCGGCAAAGATTTGTCGAGCATCGCCAAACACCTCCAACAGGTGGACTATGCCCTTTACCCCCAACCCCGGGGTCATCGTGAGTGCCAAATCTTCGATTTGCATGCGTGTACCCTTTTTCGCAATGTAAAGTTACGCCTTTTTTTGAAAAAACAAAACAGCCGTGCGAATAAGATCGTCTGCCGGCTGCTTCTTTAGCAGGACTGATTGTGGTACTACCGTCCACAGATGACTTTTTCAACAAACTTGGCTTATTCTTATAAGGCTTTCCCTTACCATGCGCAACCTTGTAGAAGAATGTTTTAAGGAGCATTATTTTCCCCTTTGTTCAGCCAACTCTGTTACAATAGGGTGTGTTTAATATTTCAAAGATACAAATGCAAAAGCAAATCAAAACTGAGGATGTTCGTTTCCGAGTGGCGAAAAAAGAATCACCAGAGACCGCGACGCAGACAAAGTCTGTTACTGCCACTGGCATCTCCGATGATTATATCACAAAGATAAGCAAGCTGAAGGAAATATACAATAGTAGAGCTTCAAAAAGAACGCGAGGGTTCATTACCGATGCGTCAAGGGCACTCAATTTAGAGCAACACGAAGCAAGCAACTACGGCACATTTGCTACACCTCTCGGTGATGTTACACTCCGAATAAGCACCCATAATGCGAGTGTAGAACATTTCGATAGCAGAGGCGAAAAGGAAGGTGTAAGCATTGTCATTACTTCCAACAAGAATAAAGGAGTTAAGCGAGGCGGAGATGCTCATGTCATAGAGTTCTTTTATCCAAGACTAAGTTTGGAAAAATCAAGCGATAGACCATTGGTTAAAATCATTGAATCAATAATGAACTTATCAAGACGGGTATATAGGTGTGTATTTGCCATATCAACGATGCATTTTATCGTTTTGCGGTCTTCGAAGAGGTCATTTTTGGGGTTAGATGGGCTGATATTGAAATTTTCCGACGAAAAAAGGTGTAAATTTTGTGAGAAAAGAAAAAGTTTGTATATTTGCACACTCGAAAAGGTCAAATTGGTCTGATGGCCGAGTGGCTAGGCACAGCTCTGCAAAAGCTGCTACAGCGGTTCGAATCCGCTTCAGACCTCGTAAAAACAGCGTTAGAAATGCTTCTAACGCTGTTTTTATTTTGTTTTGGACGGCAAGAGTATTCGATATTGTAAGCATAGAAGCTCTCTATTTGCTGAAACTCGTTTATCGATTCAGAAACAATATTGCTCTATTGGCTTGGTCTTCGGTTAGGCCTTCATAGGGTTTTGTCCAAATAAAATATGGTATTTGCGAATCGAGTACCACATACTCGTCATCAATTATGACATAGCGAGTATCTCGCGTTGCATATTCGGATAGCCATGCAGCAATCTCCTCGCCTTTGTTCGCATTGTCGGGTAATGATGGTGTAATATCAATCACCTTGCCAGGTAAATGCCGTACCATCCAAAGTTCTTGCATTGCTTCCAAGCCGAGATATTTCCACGACGATTCAGGTAGTAGATCAGGTAGGCAATTGCGCCCGAGGCCACCACGCGGAAAATACCGAGGATGAGCTTACCCCAGTCGTAGCCGTCACCGGCCATGAGGCGCATCCTATCTAAACCAAGCGGCGCGGGTCGGAAGACGCCGCGAAGCAAAGGTAAAGATCGGCCAATTAAAAGGGGACTAAAGGTTTCTAAAGGAGACTAAAGATTTCCCTTAATGCCTTTAATCACCCTTAGCCCCTTTAATATCCTTTTTCGCCATTAAAAAAAAAGCGCGAGAACCTTCTCGCGCTTAACTTTCTATAAATTTTAATTAAAACTCCACGCCGACACGAAGAGTTAGACCGCCAAGATTCTCCGAACCACTATAATAGTAGTCATCGTATTTAACAAATTGAGCGGTATAACCAAAGCCAACGTTTATAGCACATTTAGGACCTACACTAAATCGCGCACCGGCCGTAGGATTAATATAAAAGCCTGTTTCCTCAAAAACAGTGTATCCTGCTCGCAGGTCAAAATAGGGAGTAACACTTCTATTGAGGAAATCAACTCGAAAATCGACAAAGATGGGCAACTCGATTGCTTCAGCTTGATAATAATAATGAGCACCGACACCACCACCTAAGAAAAAGTACTCATTAAACTGATAGCCATGAACATTCGAAATTTCAACACGAGGCGTCGAAAAAACACCAACGCCAAAAGTATGAGCAAAATCAGCCATACCACGATAACCCGAGCGCAACCCCGACGGCGTGTATCCGCTCGACATGCCTAAACGCGTAACATTACGAGGTGCTTCTTTTGTAATCTTTTCTACATCGGCCATAGAATAGGCAAAAATACTTCCATCTCCAGTTTGAATTTTGAGCGAAATTCCAGGAACCTGCTCAATCACAACACCTCGAATCACGCTGCCATTTTTCAAGTACACAACCTCTTGATACGATTGCGCATAGGCAAAACCCGAAATCAGCACAACAGCGACAACAGCCAAAAAAAACTTTTTCATAAAATTCTTGTTTGCCCATCCGAGCCCCGTAAGATGGATTTTCACAAAAAGAAAGTGTGGAGCCGAATCGTCTATCTGAATGGAGGTTCTGGAATACCTATGGCCAAATAAACAATACCCCACACTCGTATTGGAGCATGGAGCAAAAAAAATGCAACCATGATAGATACCAATACAGAGTGACGAGTGTGATTGCTCTCCTTGGCCTTAAAGAAATTTTCCAGATTTCCATTCAAGGATAAAAGCGATTACACTTTCATCAACATAATATGTACATGACCCTAAGGATCACATTACAAATTTACAATTTATTTCTAAAAAGACAATATCAAATCCACAAAAAGCACTATTTTTGCACAAAACCCGATTTATGAAACGACTCTTTTTCTTGTTGATTTTTGTACTCACGGCAAGTGGTGTAAACGCGCAGGTGCGCTGGGTGGAGGGCTCGACCGATGCGGTGCGCGAGCAGGCCATTGCACAAAAGAAGTTGGTCTTCATCGACCTCTATGCCGATTGGTGCGGACCGTGCCGTGCGATGAACGAACACGTCTTTACACGCAAGGAGGTGGGTGAATTTTTCGACCAGCACTTTGTAGCCGCAAAATACAACATCGAGCGCCCCACAGGACGCGAACTGATGCAGCGCTACGGACGCGGATCGATCCCTTTATACCTGATTTTCAACACCGAGGGTGAATTGCTCGGTTCGATCTTGGGAGCATCTCCCACCGAGGAGTTTTTGATGCATCTGCGACGTATTCTCGCAAAACAAAAGGAGGCCTAAGCCTCCTTTTTTGTCGTATTCTCGGTCGAGAGCAGTCCGCAAGCTGCTTGGATATCTTCGCCACGCGAAGCACGAATTGTGGTTTGAATACCGCGTGCTGTCAGGGTGTCGCGGAAACGAATCATGGCTTCGTCGTCGGGCGAGAAGTAGGGAGAATCGGGAATCTTATGGAATCGGATCAGGTTGATGCGACATTTGATACCATCCAGGAGGCGGCTCAACTCGCGAATGTGGCGAGGCGAGTCGTTCAAACCACTCATGACGATATACTCAAACGACACACGGCGCTGATGTGTGAAGTCGTAGTCGCGTAAAATCTCGGTCAATTCATGGATCGGGTAAGCGCGTTCGATCGGCATGATCTCTTTGCGCTCTTCGCGGAAAGGATTGTGCAGACTGACGGCCAGGTGCACCTTTGTTTCGTCGAGAAAGCGTCGTAGGTTACTCACCACGCCGGCAGTCGATACCGTAATGCGCGTAGGCGACCATCCGAAGCCCCACTCCGAGGTGATGATTTCGAGGGCGCGCAACACCTCATCGAGGTTGTCGAGCGGCTCGCCCATTCCCATAAAAACAAGGTTGGTGAGGCGCTCGCGCTCGGGGAGTGAAACGATCTGATTCAGGATCTCGGCAGCTGAAAGATTGTGTTGCAAACCTTGTCGTCCCGTAGCGCAGAATTTGCACCCCATGCGGCAACCTGCTTGTGATGAAACGCATAGTGTTGCACGCTCTCCGTCAGGTATATAGGCCGATTCGACATAGCATCCTTGCGAGGTGCGATAAAGGTACTTTTTAGTTCCGTCTTTTGACTCCGAAACCCGGATTGGTGCTGACAATGCAGGGGCAAAACGGTTGGCAAGCAACTCCCGATTTTTCTTCGACAAATCGCTCATCAACATCGGGTCCTCGGTGTGGCGCTGATAGAGCCAACGAGTGAGTTGTCCCGCGGCAAAACGGGGCATTCCCAATTCGGCGCAAATTGTGGCAAGTTCAGCCGGATTTTTGCCGTATAAGATCTCTTTTGTACTCATCGTAGCCTGTAAATCGGGTGTTGTTGCGACAAATTTAGCGTTTTTTTGCAGATTTTTTGGTGGCAATGATAGATTTTTGATTTTTTCTCTTTATATTTGTGGTGCATTGGGTACGTATGGCTTGGCTGTGCGTGCTGTTTGGTGTGGAAAAACAATTAAAAAAACTACAAATAAAATGGAGATTAAAAAGAGTCCCAAAGCAGACCTGCAGAACAAGCGAGGTCTTTTGTTGGAGATCGGTCTGGCTGTAGCCTTGGCCATCGTAATCGGTGCATTCGCATGGACGCCGAAAGAGCACCGCATTGAGCAAGTCGATCTGAACTACGCCATCGTAGAGGAGGAGATCACCGAGATTACGCGTCAGGATCAGAAACCGCCCGAGCCGCCGAAGAAGGTGGAGGTGAAGGTGATTGCCGACCTGCTGCAGGTGGTAACGAACGATACGAAGATCGAGACGTCGATGACCTTCGACGAGTTTGATGAGGATGCTGAGGTATTCCAGGAGGTTGAGGAGGTAGTTGAGGAGATCGTTGATGACGAGCCCTTCCTCATCGTAGAGACCATGCCCTCGTTCCAGGGTGGTGACCTCAATACGTTCCGTAACTGGGTACAGTCGAACGTACGTTTCCCGCAGATCGCTTTGGAGAACGGTATTCAGGGTACGGTAGTTCTCTCGTTCGTGATCGAGAAGGATGGTTCGCTGACGAACATCCAGGTACTTCGTACGCCCGACCGTTCGTTATCGGAGGAGGCTACGCGCGTGCTTTCGAAGTCGCCGAAGTGGTCGCCCGGTAAGCAGCGTAACCAGGTGGTACGTGTAAAGTACACCCTGCCTGTAGTATTCCGCGTACAGAACTAATCAGCCCTTTGGGCAACACACGAATAAAGGGTATCTGCCGTGAGGGAGATACCCTTTTTGTGGGGGAAAGGGGCTGTCTTTGATGCCCTTATTAACGCTAAACAGAGAGATTTGGAAAGAGCAGTACTTGTCGCCGTGATCCGCGACAATCAGGAGCCTCGCCAGGCCATAGAGTTCCTGGATGAGTTGGAATTTTTGGCCGAAACGGCCGATATTGAGACCGTGCATCGCTTTACGCAGCGCTTGCCGCAACCCTCGTCGCGTATCTATGTAGGACCGGGTAAGTTGCAAGAGATTGCCGATTATTGCAAGGAGCAGGAGATCGACGTGGTGATCTTTGATGACGAGTTGAACCCTTCGCAAACACGCAATATCGAGCAGGCAATGCCGTGTCGTATTCTTGACCGTACACGCCTGATCCTCGACATCTTCCTCTCTCGTGCCCAAACTGCCTACGCCAAAACGCAGGTACAGTTGGCAAACTATGAGTATCTTCTTCCTCGCTTGAGTGGTATGTGGACTCACTTGGAGCGTCAGCGTGGTGGTACGGGTACACGTGGCGGTGCCGGTGAGCGTGAGATCGAGACCGACCGTCGTCAGATTCGCAACCGAATCTCGAAGCTCAAAGAGGATTTGAAGAAGATTGATAAGCAAATGGCTGTGCAGCGTTCAAATCGAGGCGCTATGGTGCGTGTGGCCTTGGTCGGCTATACGAATGTGGGCAAATCGACTCTGATGAACCTGATCTCGAAGAGCGAAGTGTTTGCAGAGAATAAACTCTTTGCAACACTCGATACGACGGTGCGCAAGGTGGTATTTGATAATCTGCCATTCCTGATGTCGGATACGGTCGGTTTTATTCGTAAGCTCCCAACTGAGCTGATCGAATCGTTCAAATCGACCCTTGATGAGGTACGTGAGGCCGATTTATTGGTACACGTGGTCGACATTTCGCATCCGCAGTTTGAGGATCAAATTGCAGTTGTAAAACAGACGTTGCAAGAGATTGGTGCCGGTGATAAGCCCGTCTATTTGGTTTTCAACAAGATTGATGCTTATACCTATATAGAAAAGGATCCCGATGATCTGACTCCTGCCACGCGTGAGAATCTTTCGCTCGAAGATTTGAAGAAGAGTTGGATTGCCAAGGCCAACACCCCTTGCATCTTCCTTTCGGCAGTCGAGAAGATCAACATCGAGAAGTTCCGTACCGACCTTTATGGCATGGTGCGTGAGATTCATGCTGGACGTTACCCGTTCAACAATTTCCTCTATTAAAAACTCTTAAAACTCCCATAAGCCATGAAGATCAATATCCTTTCAGCGCAAAATTCGGTACTGAACAAGTTTATGGCCGAAATCCGCGATAAGCAGATTCAGCAGGACTCGATGCGATTTCGACGCAATTTGGAGCGTATTGGAGAGGTGACAGCCTATGAGCTTTCAAAAACACTCCATTACTCGCCCCGTACGGTCGAGACACCGCTCGGTGAAGCTGTCGTGCAGCAGATTGACGATCAGTTGGTGATTGCTACAATTCTGCGTGCCGGTCTGCCGTTCCACCAAGGCTTTTTGAACTATTTCGACCACGCACAAAATGCCTTTGTTTCGGCATATCGCAAGAATCATAAAGATGGATCGTTCACGGTCAAGGTGGAATATATTTCGTGTGGTGAACTGGAGGGTAAGACCTTGCTGTTGGTAGATCCAATGTTGGCTACCGGACAATCGCTGGTGTTGGCTTATGAGGCCATGTGTGAGCGTTGCGGTACGCCGGCCGAGTTGCATGTAGCCGCTGTGATTGCATCGGAGCAGGGTGTTGATTATGCCAAGAGCCATCTGCCTCAGCATGCGACACTGTGGGTTGCTGCTGTAGATGAGGAGCTTACTTCGAAGTGCTATATTGTTCCGGGTTTGGGAGATGCGGGCGATTTAGCTTTTGGTGAGAAGATTTAACAAATATTCCCTGAAGAGGTATGGCAAAGAAACTGCGCTTTATCTTGATGACCTGGCTCTCGACCCTCCTGTTGATGGTCGTGCAGAAGCCTGTTTTCATGCTTTGGTATGCCTCACAGACAGCCCAACACAGCCTCTCTGAATGGATACAGGTTGTTTGGCATGGACTGTTGCTTGATTCAACCATGGCCGGATACATTACGGCCCTGCCTATCCTTTTTACCTTCGTTACCTGCTGGACTGGTATATCAACACGAGTGGGTCGGATTGTGATGAAGGGCTATTTCCTGCTGATGGCTGTAGCCGTGGCCGTTCTCTTTGCAGTGGATGTGGGGCTTTATGCCTATTGGGGCTTTCGCCTTGACTCGACAATCCTGATCTATTTGACCGATCCGAAGGGGGCTATGGCAAGTCTCGATCTGATGCTGTTTTTGAAACAGTCTGTTGTGGCGATTGGTTATGGAGCGTTGTTGATCTGGGTGTGGATGAAGGTTGTCGATTACTTTGATGGATCGGCTCTTGGTTGGCGTAAAGCGGCGTTTTGGACCCCCTTCGTGATCCTCCTTTTAGCTCTTGATTTTCTCTCGATTCGTGGTGGTATTGGTCCCTCGGTAGCAAATGTGTCGAAGGTATGTTTCTCCTCGAAACTTTTTTTGAATCATGCTGCCACCAACCCGGTTTTTTCGTTTCTCTCGACGATCGGTAAGCAGGTTGACTATGCTGCGGAGTACCCCTTTTATGAGGCAGAGGAGTTGGTAGAGCGATTTGATGCGATTCGTGGTAATCGCACTACCACCGTAATGGCAGATACGTTGTTGAATACGACACGTCCGAATCTCCTCTTTGTCATTTTGGAGGGCTACGGTTCAACCGTGATGGAGGCCGAGGAGCAGGGAATGGCCGTAGCTCCAGCCCTCAATCGCCTGAAAGATGAGGGTGTCTATTTCTCGAATCTTTATGCTAATTCGTTTCGTACCGACCGTGGTCAGGTTTCGATTTTGAGCGGTTTCCCGGCGCAGACCAGAATCTCGCTCATGAAACTTACACCCAAGTGTCTCGAACTACCCTCGATTGCTCGATCGCTCGGACGTGAAGGGTATCGTACCCACTTCACCTATGGTGGTGATATCAATTTTACGAACCAATCCTCGTACATGTATGCCACGGGTTGGGAGGAGCTCTTTTGGCAGCACGATATGCACTATGACGCACCCACCTCGAAGTGGGGTTATGATGATCGGGTCGTATGTCGCGATTTGACGGAGCGAGTTATCCGCATGAGTGAAGAGGGAGCCCCGTTCTTGGCTGGTTGGTTAACCTTATCGAGTCATGAACCGTTTGAGGTGCCGTTCGAAAAATTTGAAGATAAGTTGACAAATTCGATGGCCTTTACCGATGACTGTATTGGAGAGATGATTGCACGTCTGAAAGAGTCGCCGGCGTGGGAGAATCTGCTAGTTGTGTTGGTTCCTGACCATGGTATGCCGGGTTTTCGACGAGGTACTTGGAGCGATACGGAGATTCACCGTATTCCGATGATTTGGACGGGTGGTGCGGTCAAAGAGCCTCGAGTGGTAGAAGCTTATGGATCGCAAATCGACATTGCAGCCACGTTACTTGCACAAATGAACATCGACCATAGCGACTTTGAGTATTCGAAAGATTTGCTTGATCCGACCTTGCCGAAGTTTGGTTATTATGCCTATAATGAGGGATTTGTGGTGATTGATGAACGCGGGGAATCGGGTTGGGATGCCCCTTCGAATCGTACGACTGAAGGAGCCGATCCACAGCGTATCGAGTGGGGTAAGACCCTCTTGCAACGGACCTATGAAGATATTGGTCGTCGTTAGAAATACCTTGTTTTAGGGATTGACGAGGATATATCAATTGGCTATATTTGTACGTAAATAGAGGATATTAGCAATGTATAAAACTGTACACTACACCAGTGAAGATCGTATGTGTGATCTGGTCTCTGAACACTATGCTGTGCTCCAGATCATGAGTCGTTTTGGTTTGTCCCTCGGCTTCGGTGACCGCACAATCGGAGAGGTTTGTACGGATCAAAATGTTGATGCCTCGACCTTCCTTGCTGTGGTGAACTTGTTGCTTGGTAGTGGGCAGTATCCCCTGTCGGATGACGATATTTCGGTGGCAACACTAACCCAATACCTGAAGAATGCCCACCGCTATTTTCTTGACTTCCGTCTTCCGTCAATCCGTCGTAAACTGATCGAGGCGGTAGATTGTTCGTTGAGTGATGTGTCGTTTGCTATCATGCGTTACTACGATGAATATGTAGCCGAACTGCAGAAGCATATGGCCTATGAGGAGCAGACGGTCTTTCCGTATGTCGAATCGCTTTTAGCGGGAGATCCCCAAAGTGATTACTCGATCGACATTTTTCGCAGTCTGCACGATAAGGTGGCTGACCACCTGCGCGAATTGAAGCAGATTATCATCAAATACTATCCGGTTCGCAGTTCG
This sequence comes from Alistipes sp., assembly GCA_017547175.1. Classification (GTDB taxonomy): domain Bacteria; phylum Bacteroidota; class Bacteroidia; order Bacteroidales; family Rikenellaceae; genus Alistipes. The sequence continues at coordinate 534,845 of JAFYQI010000008.1, forward strand.
AATGAATTGAACGATGCCTTGTTCGACATCTTCACTTGCGAGCAGGAACTCACTGCACATAATCGTGTGGAGGATGATCTCTTTATTGTGGCAGTCGAACAACTTGCAGCCCGTGTAGAGCAGATTCCTAAGAATAAACCTGAGTCGGAGAATCTCAGTGCACGCGAGAAGGAGATTATCGTTTGCGTGGTGAAGGGGTTGACGAATAAGGAGATCGCCGATGAACTTTGCATCTCGGCCCATACGGTGATTACCCATCGTCGTAACATTGCAGCAAAACTTCAGATTCATTCAGCTGCGGGCCTTACCATTTATGCCATTGTGAATAAGTTGGTTGAGCTGAACGATATCAAAGAGACGATCACCCGTGAATAGTTTACTTGGAAGCTGAGTGCTTTAAGCAAGACTCTTTTATAGATCTGTAAAAAGAAAAGGGGAACTAACGGCCTATCAAAAGAGCCTTTAGTTCCTCTTTAATTTTGAGTCCTAAATTTACCACCGTGTGCGTTAAGCCTCCCCCATCTTGGGCCCTGCACTCGGATTGGTGATGGGGGTAGGTATTTCAATCTTACCCATCGTGGTTTCGTAGCGGGCAATATTCTCTTGCAGGGTACGCAGCAAACGTTTGGCGTGCTCGGGCGTGAGAACGATACGGCTCTTTACGCGGGCTTTTTGCATGCCGGGCATTACAGTGGCAAAATCGATCACAAACTCCGAGGTGGAGTGGTTGATCAAGGCAAAATTCGAGTAGATTCCTTCGGCAATCTGCTCATCGAGCTGGATCTCCAGCCCCGTCTGTTTTACATCAGCCATAGCTTTCTTTGAATTTTACAGGACAAAATTAGCCTTTCATGCGTTCCGAGCTACAACTTGTCGGCCAAAGTTTTCGATAATTTATCAACATCTTTACATTTTCACATCGTGGATCACACCTTTTTTTTCTATCTTTGCAATGTTAAAAGGGTCAATGGATGGAAACGATTACAGTCACATTCTTGGAGGTGTTGATGCGCGGTCTGATGGTCGGCATCGCAGCATCGATCACGGTGGGTCCCGTGGCGGTGCTCTGCATCCAACGAACACTATCGAAAAGTCGTCGTTCGGGTATAGTATCGGGTGTGGGCGTAGCTGTTGCCGATACTATCATGGCCATTGTGGCATTGCTCTTCTATTCGATGCTTGAACAGCAGATTCGACAATATGACACCCTTTTGCGTGTCATAGGCGGAATCTTTGTCGTCGTGGTTGGTGTCTATGTCTTTACACAAAATCCCGTGCCGCAGATTCGCCGTAACCGAGCCGGTCGATCCTCGTTATGGCAGGATTTTGCCTCGATATTCGGATTAACGATTGCCAACTTTATTATGGTGATCCCCTATATTTTGGCCTTTTTTGCGGTCTTTGAGATCTCATCGAATGATATCACCGGAAGCGGATTGGCCGGTTTTATGCGCGCTGTGCTTACCATAGGTGGTTTCTTGGGCGGAGCGATAGCCTGGTGGACCTTTGTGGCCTTTGTGATTAACCTTTTCCGCCGTCGTTTCCGTCCACGCCATATGCTGACGATTAACCACGTGGCAGGCCTTTTGATCGGTTTGCTGGGTGTTTATACCATATTATCTACCTTTTTCGATATTTTCCCCGATGTCCACTAAATCAAATAAGATCATCATCGCCATCGACGGTTACTCGTCGTGTGGTAAGAGTACCTTTGCTAAAGCCATTGCAGCCCGTTTGGGGTATATCTTCATTGATACGGGTGCTATGTACCGTGCAGTAACCCTCTATGCACTCGAGAATGGAGCTATCCGTTCGGGGATTGTTGATGAGGAGGCGGTGGTAAAGCTGCTCAAGGAGATTCAGATTACGTTCCGCTTCAATCCCGAGCGCGGAGCGAGCGACATTTATGTCAACGGAGATCGTGTGGAGGGAAAGATTCGCACAATCGAGGTTTCGAATTGTGTGAGCGCGGTGAGTGCAATTGCCGAAGTGCGTGAAATGCTTGTGCAGATGCAGCAGGAGATGGGGCGTCGCAAGGGTGTGGTGATGGATGGTCGCGATATCGGTACGGTGGTTTTCCCTGATGCCGAACTCAAGATCTTCATGACTGCTGACCCAAAGGTGCGTGCACAGCGTCGCTACGATGAGTTGTCTGCTAAGGGTGATTGCGTATCGTTAGAGGAGATAGAGCAGAATGTCCGTGACCGTGACTATCAGGATATGCATCGTGCCATCTCTCCCCTGCGTAAGGCGGATGATGCCGTGGTGCTTGACAACTCGCAGATGACTGTTGAGGAGCAGATGACGTGGGTTATGGAGCAGATTGCCGGATTGGAAACACGAGAAGCGTAAGCGAACAGCGAGAGCCATGCAGGTAGAAATTGACGAGAAATCGGGCTTCTGCTTCGGCGTTGTTAGGGCTATTTCCGAGGCTGAAAAGGCGTTGGAAGCGGGAGGTACGGTCTATTCGTTGGGGGATATCGTCCATAATCGTATGGAGGTACAGCGCCTGGAAGAGGCGGGTCTAAAGACCATTACCCATGCCGAAATGGAACAACTCGGTGGAGCGCGTCTCTTTATTCGAGCTCATGGAGAGCCTCCAACCACCTATGAGCGGGCTCGCAACCTAAAAATTGATGTTATTGATGCCACATGTCCGGTGGTGGCACGTCTGCAACGCAGGGTGGTGGAAGCCTATGAGAAGATGGCACCGATAGGAGGTCAGGTGGTGATTCTTGGAAAGCGTGGCCATGCTGAGGTGGTAGGTTTGACGGGGCAGGTCGGAGATCGTGCATTGGTCATTGAGGGCGAACAGGATTTAGCCCAAATTGACTTTACACGGCCGATCTATCTGCTTTCGCAGACTACACAATCGATAGCACTCTTCAACCGTTTGGGAGAAGAGATCATGAGCCGTGCCGAGCATCCCGACGAGGTGATTATTGCGGATACGATTTGTCGTCAGGTTTCGGGGCGTGAACAGCATCTTACGGAGTTTGCACGTCGTTTTGACCGGGTGATTTTTGTCTGTGGACGCAAATCTTCGAATGGCAAAGTGCTTTATGAGGTGTGTCGTCGTGCCAATCCGTTGACTTATAACGTTGAAGAGGCGAAGGAGTTGGATTCGTCGTGGCTCGAGGGCGCGACATCGGTCGGAATATGCGGAGCTACCTCCACTCCGAAATGGTTGATGGAGCAGGTGGCCGAAAAAATTAAACTGATAAACCAAAACTTGAAATAGATGAAATACTTGATTCGTTCGCTGAAATATTTTGTCGCCATGTGCGTTTTGAGCGTGGCGCTGATGGGACTGATGATCTTGACCGGTACCTCGCCGATGACGGCAGAGGAGACCTTCTACCTCATGTTCCATTCGGATCGCTTCGTAATGCTCGGTATTGCTATCGTGATTCTTTCAGCCACCTATCCGCTCTTCGGTTTTATGAAAAAACGGGTTGAGGGTGACACGACGGCTCACCGCCAGCAGATCGAGAACGCCTTTCGTAGCGCGGGGTTCCGCCTCGTAAAGGAGGAGGATGAGGTGCTTTACTTTCGTGGTGACGGTCTTTGGAAACGTCTCACACTCCTCTTTGAGGATGAGATTCGTGTATCGCAGTATGGTCAGTGGATCGAGATTGAGGGCATTCGTCGTGGCGTAGCAAAGGCATGGTATCTGCTCGATTCGTATATTGCAATGGTAAAACGAGATGAGAAAAAGCAGTAAGAAGATTCTTCTTTCGGGGCTGATTTTGGCCACTGTCTTCGGTGCATTCCTCTATGGTCACCGTGAAGATTTTGGCTTGGGGCGCAATATGGAGCTTACGATCAATATGATGCGTGAGCTCTCGCTCAACTATGTCGATTCGATCGACACAGACAAGCTAATGAAGGGAGCAGCCGATGGAATGGTGCGCGATTTGGACCCCTATACGGAGTATATCCCTGAAAAGGATATGTCGGAGTTCGAAATGCTGACGACCGGTAAGTATGGTGGTATCGGCTCATTGATTCGCCAGAAAGGAGATTATGTGATCATTGCTCAGCCTTATGAGCATTCGCCGGCCGACAAGGCAGGATTGAAGATTGGCGATAAGATCCTCTCGATCGGTGAGGAGGATGCCAAAGGCTTCACGACTGAGCAGGTTTCGTCGCGACTGAAGGGCGAGCCAAATACCCCCGTACAGTTGAAGGTGGAGCGCGTGGATGGCTCGATTCACGAGTTGCAGATTATGCGCGAGCGCATCGTCATTCCGGCTATCTCGTATGCCGGCTGGGCTGCTGAGGGGATTGGCTACATCCGTCACGACGACTTCACTGAAGGGTGTGCTGCCGAGTTGCGCGCTGCCATTGAGCAACTCAAGACGCAGGGCGACCTGCAGGCTCTAATCCTCGATTACCGCTCGAATGGTGGAGGTATTATGCAGGAGGCCGTAAAGATTGTCTCGCTCTTCACCGAGCGTGGTACAGAGGTCGTACGTACCAAGGGTCGCAACGAGGAGCACGTTTACAAAACCACCTCCGATCCGCAGTATCCCGATCTGAAGCTTGTTCTGTTGGTCAACAGCGGCTCGGCTTCGGCTTCGGAGATCGTATCGGGTGCTCTGCAGGATTTGGATCGTGCCGTGCTCGTTGGCCAGCGTACATTGGGTAAGGGTTTGGTACAGACCACCCTCCCATTGGGCTACAATACGATGCTTAAGCTCACCACGGCCAAATACTATATCCCTTCAGGGCGCTGCATCCAAGAGATTGATTACTCGCACTCGCAACAAGGGCGTGTGCAGGTGATTCCCGATTCGCTGATTCGCGAGTACACCACCCGAGGCGGTCGCAAGGTCTATGACGGCGGCGGCATCATGCCCGATGTACGCATCGAGCCGCAATACATCAGCCGTTTTGCTGCCACGCTCTACGGTATGGGCTTCATCGAGGATTTTGGTGACGATTACATCCGTCGCAACGGCTATCGTCCCATTGACTGCAAGACGTTCCGCATTACGGAGCAGGATTTTGCCGACTTTGTCTGTTTCATGGAGGACAAGACGGTACCTTATGAGTCGGAGACGCGTCAGGCGCTGGAGCTGATCAAGAAGGCGGCCAAGAATGACCGTTTTACCGAGACCCTCGAGCAGATCAAGCAGATCGAGGCGGAGCTCAAGGATGATACGAAGACCAACCTGGAGACCTACCGTCGCGAGGTTGAGGAGGTCATCACAGATGACATTGTCTTGCGTCATGGCTACCGCCGCGGAGTCACCGAGAATGCCATGCAGGACGACCGCGAGCTGAAGCGCGCTATTGAACTGCTGCGTGACAGCACCGAGTTTGATCGTATTTTGCGTGAGCAGGATACTGTTCGCAAGTAAAAAACATGAGCCGACCAAAGATGAATCTGCGTAAGACACTCTCGTTTCGCAACCGCATCGTTCTGATTGTGGTAGGTGTGTTGTTGGGTGGTATCTCGCTGATCTACACTAATAACATGGCTAAGCGTCTGAAAGAGAAGGAGCAACATGACGTAACCCTTTGGGCTTATGCCATGGAGCGTCTGAATCGCGATGTATTGAGTGGTACGATGGCCGTGCAGGATCCGTTGGTTGATGAGTTGATCTCGTCGAATAACAACATCCCCTTTATCATCACGAACGAGAATTTGGAGGTGATCACTTCGCATCTGATTCCGGATGAGATCATCAACCATCCGGATCGTCTACGTGAACAAATCGATAAATTCACAGAGGAGAATATCCCACGTCAGATACGTTTTGGTTGGACAAATAGTCACTATCATATCATCTTTTACGGGAAATCGGCCTTGCTTAAGCAGCTTTATTACTATCCCTATGTGCAGATTATAGTGATTGCGGTCTTTGTGCTGATGGCATTTATTGCTTTCCGCTCCTCGAAGCTCGATGAACAGAATCGAGTCTGGATCGGTCTGGCAAAAGAGACAGCACACCAGTTGGGAACACCTACCTCGTCGCTTTTGGGATGGATCGAGTATCTGCGGTCGCAGGATATTGATCAGACAGCGGTAGAGGAGATGAATAAGGATCTTGCACACCTGATGAAGATCGTTGATCGATTCTCGAAGATCGGATCCGAAACGCCATTGACGCCGACCAATATCAACGAAGTGGTAGGAGGCTCGGTGATGTATTTCCATAAGCGCATACCGCGCCACGTGACCCTTGACTATAACGGACTTGCGATTGCCCCTGTGCAGGCAGCTATCAATACGGCTCTTTTCGAATGGGTGGTGGAGAATCTGCTGAAAAATGCCCTGGATGCGTTGCAGGGTCACGGAGCTATTCAGGTGACGATCTATTCGGACGAAAAGCATGTTACGATCGATGTAAAGGATACGGGTAAGGGTATTGCCAAAGGCAATTGGAGCCGCATCTTTGAACCAGGCTTTACCACCAAAACGCGTGGTTGGGGTCTTGGCCTGTCGCTCTCGCGTCGCATCATAGAGGATTACCACGGAGGTAGAATCTTCGTGGCTGAATCAGAACCGGGCAAGGGAACGACGTTCCGTATCATCCTTAAACGTGTTTTTGAAGGATGAGCCATTTGATTCTATATCGTATAGAGCCCCCGATCGTTACAACGGTTGAGGTGGATTCGATGTCGCAGTTGTCGGCCGATTCGCTTGTTGTGGATCTGCCACTCTCGGATTCGGTGAGCGAAGAGCCGTATGTCGAACCAATTGCTATATCGCTTGAAAAAGAGTTTTTGACCTTCCTTAACCCTGATGAGCAGCCCGCTGCCATGCGTTATCGAGAAGTGGCACCTGAGGCGATTTTCAGCGCGGCTTCGGTGCAAGCCGAAATACCTTTTGGGGGTGGATTGAGCTCTTCGCTGACTGCAACTCCAACTTTTGGTCTGTTGGTGTTGTCTATCCTTTGTTTCTACTGCCTGATGCTTTATCAGCACTTGTCTGATGCCGTGCAACTTCTTGCACGCGTGACCCGCGAACATGCAACAGGAGATCGCCTTTCGGAGGAGTCGATCGGTGGTTACAACCGTTTTTTGACACTTTGTACCATTCTCGGTATTCTGCTTGCAGGCGTGGCTTCCATGCGTTATTTTGCTCCTTGGCTCCCGATGACCCCGCTTGCCGTGTGGCCACGTACGGCGGCTTTTGTCGGAGCACTTTCGGTGGCAGTGGCACTCTGCTTCATATGGCTCTACCAATTGGTGATCACCTTGTTTATTGGAAGATTGACCTATACGCAACAGCTGTTGGAGCAAATATACCTGCTTAAACGCACCTCCTTTGCTATGTTGACCCTGGTCGCTACCCCCTTCCTTGCCTTGTGGTTGCTGACCCCTGTTGGAGAGGGAAACGTGTGGTTTTGGATGATAATCATAGCCTTGATCTTTACGCTTGTTTTATATCTCTACGAGACACTTTCGCTCTTTATTTCAAAAAAAATTTCAATTTTGCATTGGTTTTTGTACCTTTGCGGCGTGGAAATCTTCCCGATCAGTCTTTTAGTACTGCTGGTTGTAAGATAAGCCGCTTGTTGGATAGCAAATAAAGATCAATTAACACGTGAAGAATATCCTGGTATCGCAGCCTAAACCTGCCATTCCCGAGAAATCGCCATTTTACGAAGTAGCTCAGAAACATCGAGTTGAAATAGGTTATAAGCCTTTTATCCGTGTCGTAGGTGTCACCTTGAAAGAGTTTCGCGCTCAACGTATCGAAATCCTTGATCACACGGCCGTCATTTTCACCTCGCGTTCAACCGTTGATAGTTTTTTCCATATTTGCGAAGAGGGTCGTATCACCGTCCCCGAATCGATGAAGTATATCTGCCAGACGGAAGCTGTGGCGCTCTATCTGCAAAAATATATCGTCTATCGTAAGCGTAAGATCTCGTTTGCAGATGGCTCGTTTACCTCGCTGGTTGAGCAGATCGTAAAGCACAAAGAGGAGAAGTTTCTGTTGGCATTGAGTGAGCCTCATAAACCCGAGTTGCCCGAAACGTTGAAGACGTTGAAACTTGCGGTCGATCCGGTGATTTTGTCGCGTACCGTAGCTGCCGACCTAGAGGATGTGGAGCTCGATAAAATCGACCTGATGGCCCTCTATTCGCCTTCGGATGTAAAGGCTCTCATCGAAAAATTCGGCACCGAAAATCTGCCTCCGATTGCTGTCTTTGGCGAGGGTACGTTGCGTACCGCTTTTGAGGCAGGATTGATGGTGGTGGCCAATGCTCCGACCCCCGAGGCGCCCTCGATGGTCAAGGCGATTGATATCTACCTGGATAAGGTAGCCAAAGGGGAGGAGATTATTCCCGTTGAGCCTACCGTGAACAGTGAGAAGGAGGATTTCATTCGTACGCAACAGCATAAATTGGCGAAGAAGAGCCGTGTGCGTCGTACTGTTACCACGTCGGCCGCGAAATAGCCATCTGTAAAATTCTGAAACCATGCCAGACCGAACTCTGCCTCGTAGCGAGCGGCTTCGCACCTTGGGAGCCATCCGCCGTCTTTTTACGGAGGGAGAGTCGGGTTTTGTCTATCCGTTTCGCTATCTATGGTATACGGAGGTTGATACCGATGCTTCTGTCGAGGTACTCTTTTCGGTGCCTAAGAAATACCACAAGCGAGCCAACAAACGTAACTTGTTGCGTCGACGAACCAAAGAGAGCTATCGGTTGCAGAAGGAGTTGCTGACGCTCCGTGTCGAGGGGCGTAATCTCGATTTGGCGTTGATCTATTCGGCTCGTGAAGTTTTACCCCACAAGAAGATTCACCATGCAGTCCATCGGATTTTGGAGTCGATTGTGGAGCATTTGTAGGCGATTGGGAGCACTCCCATTGATCGTTTTGGTGCGCTTTTACCAACTTTGCATCTCGCCGCTCACCCCTCCTTCATGTCGTTATACCCCGACCTGCTCGCAGTATGCTCTGGAGGCACTGCGTAAATACGGTCCATTGAAGGGTTTTTGGCTTACCTTGAAACGTCTTTCCCGATGCCATCCATGGGGTGGTAGCGGGTATGATCCCGTCCCTTGATCTTTACCCTGGTATCATGTCGATCCATGCGTTGTGGGAACGTTTGGCCGAGGCTCCGATGGTCAAGCTCGCTCCGTTGTTCGCTGTCGGAATTCTGCTTGCCGATGTAGTTGTGCTCCCGACCCTTGGGGTGCTTCTCTTTGCCGTACTTTGTGCATTGGCGTCACTTCTTTTTCAACGAGGTTATGCAGTCGCTGGTATGCTTATCGCCGCCGGTTATCTTTCGGCTGCTCTGCAACAACAACCGACTCCGCTCCCCATGCGACAAGAGATTCCGATGGAGCTCGAGTTGACTAACGACGGATTACAACGTGGCGACTACCTACGTTTCGAAGCCGAATTGGTTCGGTGGCAACATCCTGAAACAAAACAAACAAATGTTGCCCGTGGACGACTTTGGCTCTATGTGGATACGTTGCAACAATTTCGAGGGGGTGATCGCCTGCAGTTGACTACGAAGATATACCCTTTTCGCTCCGATTCGACGTTTTATGCCGATTGGATGATAGAGCGTGGTTATTTGGGGCGTTGTTACCATCAACCGTATGAGCCGATAGACGTAAGACCTGCTAAGCATCTCTCGCTCCATTTGCGAGCAATCCGTCGAATGCGTACGCTGTTTCCCGATAATAGTGATGCTACTGCAGTAGTACGCGCCATGACGGTTGCTGATCGTGATGGTCTCACTCCAGCGCTCCGTGCGGCCTATTCGCGCAGTGGGACGGCGCACCTACTGGCTGTATCGGGACTACATACCGCCATGCTCTTTTTAGTGGTCAATCTCTTGTTGTGGTGGTTACCCATTCTACATCGCGGCCACAGGTTGCAAAATCTTTTGGCGATAGTCGCTGTCTGGCTTTTTGTAGCGGCTGCCGGTTTCCCGGCAAGCGCCGTGCGTGCAGCTGTTATGTGTACAATGCTTCAGTTGGCACGTTTTAGTTCGTCGCTCTATCGCGCATTGAACGGATGGGCAGCTGCGGCTATGTTGCTTTTACTTGTGCGGCCCTCGTGGCTCTTCGATCTGGGTTTTCAACTCTCGTTTTTGGCCGTTGGCGCAATTTTGGTGTGGGGCATTCCGCTCACTTACTATTGCCGAACTCGCTATCGCATTGTGAATTGGGTGGTCGATGCGCTGCTAATCAGCATAGTCGCCACACTTGGCACAACACCGCTTGCAGCCCACCATTTCGGCCTTATTCCGTGGGCCGGTGTGTTTATCAATCCGCTGGCAATTCTCTTGGGTACGGTTATCGTGGCGCTTGGTATTATCCTATTGTTGTTCCCGCCCCTGATATCGTTATTCGGCCCCGTCATCTTGCAGGTGGCGCAATGGCAGAATCAGTTGGTCGAAATGTGTGCGAAATGGGAACTCGGCGCGGTCGAATATTGCCCCTCGAAGCAGCTGGTGTGGCTTATTTATCTTATTTTCCTTGTCGGAGTACTCGTCGCAGGGTGTCGGGATCGAAAAAAAACAATTCATGTTCTTAATAAGAACGATTTTAAGATGAATTTGTCAAGATTGCAGAGATAGCAATTAGTTATGATTAATCAGCCTTTTTATTATTTGTTTATGTAATTTAAATTTCATAAATTTGTAATACATATATTTGATCAACACGGAAAGTGTTGCTTATTCTCGAAAGTCGAACGTAGGAAATTCACTTTTAGCAGAGAATTTGCAAGCCTCTTCCGCGTCATATCCATTTGGGTATGGGCGTGGGGTTGTTGCCTATCTATTGCTAAAAGGGTTTCCTACGACCTGACTTTCTTAAATAGGCGCGGCATCACGCTTTTTGTTTTCTAACTAACTTATAAATGTCATGATGATGCCGACATGACAACCAGAATTTTATGTTTTACAAGTTTTCTCTTTCGGCATTAGCCCTTTTGGTGCTTACTTCGTGTAATCAACAATTTTATCAAATTGCAACTCTTTCATCTGAGCAAGTTACCATGAACGGCAGTGGAGAGTTCATGGATACCCATAGAGACTTTTATATCTCTTATGATTTTTGGTCTGAAAACGGTCAAGTATGCTTCACAATATTCAACAACAGCGACAAAGAGATTTATTTAGATTTAAGTCAATCTTATTTTATTGACAATCTCCAAGCTCATGATTATTTCAAAGATAGAACCATTATCACGAATACAAGTAGTGCATTAGCATCCAATAGTGGAAGTTATCTTAAAAGTAAGGCTGGTGTTTCTATAGGAACACAAATTGAAACTCACGAAAAAAAGTTAGTTGCAATTCCTGCTCATGCATACAAAACCTTCACTGAATTTAAAGCAGGAGAAAATCAATATAGATCTTGTGGGTTTGTATTAAATCCTCGTCCCAAAGAGAATGCTGTACTCTTTTTTGATGCTACCAATTCGCCGAGCGTAATTGAAAATCGCTTAATGCTTTTAATTGATCAAAAAGAAACGCCTATTGTTCATAAATTTCACATCAAGGAGTATAGAAACCTGAGACAACAAGATGCTCTTGTTGAAAGTCAATCTACCTCTTGTGATGGGAGTAAGAACACGGTAAAAACCAACAAATACAAAGCCAACAACCGATATTTCATACAATATGCATTATCATACGAAAATGGCGTATTGGTAACCGATCGAATCAAATAATATTCGTTTCTATATAGCTCTTAAAAGAAAAGCCTTAGCGTAAACAATGGGAACTTGTTTATGCTAAGGTTTTTTATAATGTTGATCTATTAAGTAATCGCAAAATAGGCAGGGGAGGGGTAGAGCGATAGGCATAACAACAAAAAGTTTAACGGTTGTATAATATATTAATCAAAAAAAACATACATTTGTAGTGTATGCTCACCCGCGAAGAATATACCCTGCTTTGTCGTGCGGAGGTGCGCGAGGCGATTCGGACGAATCGGCACCGCGACCCGCTTACCGTAGCCCTCGACCGTTCGGTTGTCGAGGCACGTTTGGTTGCTACACAACTGAAGTATCTCGACCGGGCCCGCACGAAACTTCCCACCTACGCCGAGGCAGGTTGTATCTTGCCTCCACGTGCCTTTGAGCAGTGTTCGAGTGAGCGTTGTGCGGCTCACAAACCGATGGAGGGTGAGCGTGTGTTGGAGCTTACCTGCGGACTGGGTGTCGATGCTCGAGCGCTATCCATGCGTTTTCGCGAGGTGGTGACTTTGGAGCGCAACGAATTGTTGGCCGAGGTGGCTGCAGAGAATTTTCGACGGCTTGGGATTTGCAATGTCCAGGTACTGGCCACGGATGCCGAATCGTATGTCGCCTCTTGCAATGAGCAGTTTGATTGGATCTATGCTGATCCTGATCGTCGTTCCGAACAGGGGAAAAAGTTGGTTTGTTTGGAGGATTGTTCGCCCGATATCCTCCGTCTGATGCCGCGTCTGCGCCAATTGGCACCTCGCATGTGTTTCAAAAACTCACCACTTTTTGATGTGGATGAGGCGCGCCGCATCTTCCCCGATTGTGCTGTTGAGGTGGTGTCGCTCGATGGTGAGTGCAAGGAGGTCTTAATCCTGTTGGGGGAGGGGATAGCGCCACGTTTGACGGCTACGGCCCTTGGTCTGGGCAGCTACACGGCCGAAGAGGCGGCAATCGAAGAGGCAATACCAAGTTTTGCACCGACAACGTATCGTTATCTCATTTTACCTGATGTTTCGTTGCAGAAAGCACGTTTGGTCCGCCAATATTTGCGTGGCAAGGCCGATTGTTGGAGCGAAAACGGCTATGGATTTGCTGTCGAAAGGCCCGATGTGCCCATGTGCCGAATCTTTGATATTGATACCATCGAGCCTTATGACCCGAAACAGTTGAAGCGAAAGCTCAAAGGGTGTAGGGTTGAACTGCTGAAACGTGATTTTCCGTTTTCGATCGAGGAATTGCGTCGTAGATTAGGGGTAGTTGCGGGCAATGAAGTACGCCTTGCATTTACAAAAATCGGTACATCGTATTGGACAATTCGCTTAAAATAAGTAGCTTTGTAAAAACTGATCGAACAGCTATGAAGTTGAACGAACTTTACATCTTTTTTACCGATACGATCTTCCGTCGTGAAGACCGTTCGTGGACAAATCCGTTGCTGCGAATGGTGGTGCGCATCTACAAATTGATCTTCTACATGGTGCGCGGAATGCTTAACCACGGTACGCTGGTACGTTCGGCTGCCATGACCTATTACACGATCACATCGCTTGTGCCGATTGTGGCCGTCGCTTTCGCATTGGTCAAAGGATTTGGTTTGGCCGATACGATGGTCTCGTCGCTCTATGGTTTGGTACCGCAATATCCCGAGGTGGTCGATTATATTGTGTCGTTTGCCGAAAATGCCTTGGCCCGAACTCGTGGCGGGTTGGTGGCATCGGTTGCTTTGGTGATGCTCTTTTGGTCGATCATTCAGCTCTTCAGTTCGATTGAAAGTGCCTTTAATAATATATGGGAGGTCAAGACTTCGCGTAGCATTGCGCGTCAATGGAGTGATTACCTGGCTGTGACGCTCATTGTCCCGCTTTTTTGGGTTGTGGCCTATGCTGTGGGAAGTTACATGGAGGATGTTCTGCGCGATACTTGGTATTTCTCGATTTTGTCGCGGTTGATGTCGATGGTTTTCATCTGGGTGATGTTTACGTTGCTGTATCTGATTATCCCCAATGCCAAGGTGAAAATTATGAGTGCCCTCACGGCCGGAGTGGTGGCCGGTACGGTCTTTTTACTCTTTCAGTGGGGGTATGTCTATATCCAAAAGGCGATGACCTCCTACAATGCTATCTACGGTAGTTTTGCCGCGTTACCGTTGTTCCTGCTGTGGGTACAGATCTCGTGGCAGATTCTGCTCATTGGCGGAGAACTTTCGTTTGCTTTCCAAAATATCACCCGATTTGGTGAGGAGCACGAGTGGCAACGTATCAGTTATGATCAGCGTCGTAAAGTGATGTTAGCTGTCATGGTGATTATTGTACGTCGTTTCCGTGAGCAGGGAGGCGCTGTTTTGAGTGAAGAGATTCGCCAAGAGTTAAAGTTGCCTACGCGTATCGTAAACGATGTATTGTTTCAACTCACCAAGGCGGGTCAATTGATTGATGCTCGCCAAAACGAGGATGAGCGCGAGTCCTCCTATGCGCCGGCTTATGACATTGCGCGCATGACTATTTATGGCGTATTGGCCTCGGTGGAAGATTATGGCGAGAATCCGTTAGATTTCCAGGTTGATAGCAATCTTAAGCGCGTAGAAGAGATTCTTGACGGCCTTAAGAGTGATTCGCTGACCTCGAAACGTAACATTCCTTTAATCGATTTGGTGTAATGATTCGTCGTGTCGTATTGATCGGTAGCGGAAATGTAGCCGAGAATTTGGTGCAAGCATTAGCCGAAACCCCTGATGTGGAGTTGTTGCAACTGTATGCCCGTAACAAGGTGCGTGGAGCCGAGGTGGCTGCATTGGCACATTGTAGCTATACGGCCAATCCCGCGGAGTTAGATCAGCGTGCCGATCTTTATCTGCTCTCGGTCAGTGATCGAGCGGTGGCGGAGGTGGCAGATGGGTTGCCGATTCCCGAAGGGGCGATAGTTGCTCATACGGCAGGTAGTGTGCCAATTGATGCGCTGATGCGCTATTCGCGACGAGCCATCTTTTACCCCTTTCAGGGTTTTTCGGCAGGACGCAAAGCCGATTTTTCGACGATTCCGCTCTTTTTGGAGGCAGACGATCCTGCGGTATTGGAACAATTGACCGAATTTGCCAGACGCCTGAGTTGTCAGGTCTACGAGGCCGACTCTGCACGGCGCAAGAAGATTCATCTGGCCGGAGTTATAGCCAACAACTTTGTCAATCAACTCTATGCAGCGGCTACCGATCTGTTGAGCGAGGTCGATTTGCCGTATGAGGTACTTAAATCGTTGATACACGAGACGGCTGCCAAGGCGATCGATGCCGCACATCCGGCCCTGGTGCAGACCGGCCCCGCCAAGCGAGGCGATCGAGCTACGCAAGAAGGGCATCTCGCACTACTCAATGACAAACCCGAACTCAAAGCAATTTACGAACTGATAAGCCAACAAATATGGGAAACTTCAAAGAAGATATAGCCTGCGTCGAGGCGATGATTTTCGACGTGGATGGCGTGATGACCGACGGTCGCATCATCCCCACCGCCGAGGGTGATTTTATCCGCTGCTACAACTGCAAGGACGGTTACGCCCTGGCCTATGCCATTCGCCACGGCTACCGCGTCTGCGTCATCACGGGTGGCTATGGCAAGATCCTGGAGCGTCGTCTGCGTATGCTCGGTATGCAGGATTACTACATCGACTGCATGGATAAGATCTCGACCCTGCGCGAATATATGAAAAAGTACAACCTCAACCCCGAGAATGTCCTCTACATGGGCGACGACATCCCTGACCTAGAGTGTATGCGCGAGGTGGGTATGCCGGTTTGTCCGGCCGACTCGGCACCCGAGGTGATCGAGTGCTCGCGCTACGTGTCGGAGTTTGTGGGTGGCCGTGGCGCCGTGCGCGATATCGTGGAGCAGGTACTGCGCGCCCGTGGCGATTGGGCCAAGAGCTCGGAGGGTGTGACACCCTCATCGCTTGTGGCTTCGCGCTAAAAATCAAAAATGGTTGCTATTAGGGAGCATCTCGCAATGGGGTGCTCCCTGTTTTTTTTGATTTTTCGTTTTTTCTTGCTATCTTGTCGTACCATTACTAAAGCTTTCTAACATGAATAACCGATTTTTCACCCGTCTTGTGGTTCTTGTCGGCCTTCTGCTTGGACTTTGGATGTGTTCCAAAGAGCCATGCGTATTGCCACAAACGCCCCAAGAGCCACTCTATTCGGTGGCCAAAGCGCGCGCCTATTACGATGGTGCAAGTTGCACAACCCGTACCATTGTGGAGCCGGGACCTTTAACGCCGGGGGATTATTTGCTCGATTGGGAGAGAGCCGAGGTGTCACTCGACTCTTTGTTGTCGAGCGTCGATGTCCCGATAGATATGCAGTACCGCTACTACCGCTACCTGCAACCCGAACCCGACAGCGTGGAGTTAGTCCCGATTTACAGCAAATTGGTGGTTGTCAAAGAGCATCCCACCTTGCTCGAAGGGTGCTACATTCGCTACGTCATGCCCGCGCGCTCGATGAGGAGCGCCTATCCCGATTACGACTACGATGCACTGCTCAACAGCCGTCCAAAAACCGACTTTACGGGCGTTTCACTCTATACCGACCTCAACGGTTGGCCGATGTGCATGGCCTATTACTACGAGGGCGAACTGCTTTTTGATGCCTTTCTCTTTGACAAAGCCCACACCTTGGAGGAGAATGTCGAGCGGCTCTATAATCTAATTGGCGATCTGACCGTGGCAAGATGTTCGCAGGCGGAAACAAGAGGCACAGATACCAATCAAGACGATGAAACACCGAAAGATGGAGGTGGGATCGAAGAGGTTGTAATCGTCGCGAAACGGCCGAGCAATGGAGATCCGTTTGAAGATGAGCAACCTTTTCCTGAATTGCCGGATCCTGTGTTGCCTGAGTTTGGCGGTGGAGGTGGTAGCGGGCCATCATCCGGGAACAACGGAAACAGTGACAGTGGTGATAACTCCAGCAAGCACAACGACAAAATTAAATTTGAGGACGAAGAAACTGAAGAGGTTGTTGAACCCCTGCTCGATTCGATCAGCCAAGACTGCATGGGACAGACCCTGCTTGCAGCATTGGATGGGGTGACGATTAAGACCGGAACTGGACGAAATGGATATAATAGCGCGACAAATACTATTGAATTGTCTCCACATAAAATGTATGGTTACAGAGATTATGTGTTGCTAGAGGAACTTATACATCGATACCAATATCAACAGGGATATACCACCCAATGTATCGAAAAGGAGGTTGAAGCTAAAGTCGGATGGGTGTTGTATCTTGAACGAAGCGGAAGGCATTTAACAAGAAGTCAAGCCAATGCACAACTTGGACATTCAACCAAAGGCGTTATAACATTAGCGGCATGTTATGCTGATTTCAATATGGGATATGGCTATCCTGCATTTGACATATCGTACCAAGAAACAATAAATCATTTAAGACCTTTATATCCAGAAAATCAATACCCGTTTATTGGGATTACCTCACTGCAAACTTTTGAAAATTTACAAAGTCTTTCTATAAATTGCCCCCCTTTATGAAACGATTATTTTTAATTCTCAGTTTTAGCTTTTTCTGTATTCCTCTGTATGCTCAAACCATATACACGCATGGGGCTCGAATATCTGCTGATAGCATTACATACGATGTTTCAATATTTTATGATCTCTATTTCGAATTAATCAATATCGAGAATGAGCTCTATAATCAAGACCTGAAGGATCTGAACGGGCAACCCGTTTCACCCTTCGACTATATAGGGGGAGAAATGGACATGCTATCCTTCAAAAAAGCATGCACCGAAACTTTTACCCCGGAAGAATTATACGATTTGAAAGACAAGAAGACCCGCATACAACTTTACCTTACCAAAAGCAATCAAGGTGAACTTTTGGAAGTGGTGTTTCAAGTCTTCCATTACCAAAATCCAACAGTACTGAATGTACCTCCCGAGAAGTTTGCGACCTTTGAGAAAAATCTCAAACAATACGTGCGATGGGCTACAATCACTGAAGATGAAAAGAATCTGCAATTTATGCACGAAACACTACGAGTGCCTTTTGATGCCTTAGCCCCAAAAATGTTGATTGACAAGAATCCTGATGCCGAAATGCTTCCCGATTCGTTGCAAGTGTATGAGTAAATCCAACAAAAAAACCCGCAACTTGTTTTGTTGCGGGTTTTTTGTTGGGTCAGTTTACCGCTACTCTTTCGCGGTGCTCCAGCCGTAGAACATTACAACAAGGAAGCAGATGAGCGGCAGGATAAACGAGAGGTTCACGGCGGGCCAGCCCATCAGCGTACCCTGGTCGATGATCATCGCCTGTACGGGGGGCAGTACCGAGCCACCCAGGATGGCCATAATCAGACCCGCAGCACCGAACTTGGCATCCTCGCCCATACCTTCCAGGGCGATACCATAGATCGTGGGGAACATGAGCGACATGCAGGCTGAAACAGCTACCAAGCAGTACAGACCCACACGACCGTCGATGGCAATTACACCGGCCGTAGCAATCGTGGCGGCAACAGCCAGGAAGAACAACAGACGGCCCGGGTTGATATACTTCAACAGGTAGGTGCAGATAAAGCGCGACGAGCAGAAGATCACCATGGCGATGATGTTATACTGTTGCGAGAGTACCTCGGCAGCCTGCTCGGCCATACCCTCACCCACAAAGACGCGCGTACCATATTGGATGATGAAGGTCCAGCACATGATCTGCGCACCCACATAGGCGAACTGGGCAATCACACCGTTGCGATAGCGCTTCTGCGAGAAGATACGTTTCAGCGTGGGCAGCAGACCGTCCTGCTTCGACGACTCCTGCACCTTGGGCATGCGGGCCAGCCAAATCACCAGGAACATGGCCGTAATGACAGCACCGATGATCAGGTAGGGGGTGATGAGCACCTGCAAATCGGCCTGCTTCATCACCTCGAACTCCGCATCCGAAAGGGTGGCACGACCTGCCGTGTCGAGCGGGTTGAGCTTCGCCTGGATGAAGTTCATCGCCACATACATACCCAGCAGCGAACCCATCGGGTTGAAGGCCTGCGCCAGGTTTAGACGGCGTGTAGCCGTAGCCTCCGAACCCATCGAGAGGATGTAGGGGTTGGCACTCGTCTCGAGGAACGAAAGACCGCATGTGAGGATAAAGTAGGCCAAAAGGAAGGGGTAGTAGCTACCGGTCATCTTCGCCGGGAAAAAGAGGAAGGCACCCACAGCATAGAGACCCAGGCCCATCAGAATACCCGCCTTGTAGGAGTAGCGGCGGATAAACATAGCTGCCGGGAAGGCCATGGCAAAGTAACCGCCATAGAAGGCCACCTGCACCAGTGCACCATCCGTGACACTCATGCGGAAAATCTTCGAGAAGGCCTTCACCATCGGGTTCGTGATGTCGTTGGCAAAGCCCCACAATGCGAAACACGAGGTGATCAAAATAAACGGAATGAGGTAGTTCACCCCGTTGTGTTTGAGAATGGATTCTTTGATTTTGTTCATAGATTAGTTATTTTATTGCTATTCGTTTTCGCTAATGAGGTCGGCTACCGTCGCCTCGGTATAGGCCACCAGATCGTGGGGTGAAAGTTTTAGCTGCAAACCACGCACACCGGCCGAGATGTAGATGTAGTCAAATGCTTCACACGAGTGGTGGATAAAGGTCGGAAAGCGTTTTTTCATGCCGATCGGTGTACAACCACCCCGAATGTAACCCGTCGTGGGCAGGAGCTCCTTCATCGGAATCATCTGCGCACTTTTGTTACCCGACAGGCGTGCCGCCTTCTTCAAGTCAACCTCCTGATCGCCCGGAATGACGCAGACGAAGTGGCCGTTGCGGTCGCCCTTGAGAACCAAAGTCTTAAAGACCTGCTCGATCGGCTCGCCCAACTCCGCAGCCACATGGGTAGCCGCCAGGTCGTTTTCATCGACCGTGTAGGGAATCAGGTCGTAGCTGACTCCCGCCCGATCCAATAGGCGGGCAGCATTGGTCTTCTCGAGCTTCTTAGCCATTAGGCGAGGGTCTTTTTGGGCAGGAACAGATGCAGGCAGCACCAAGCCACGAGGTAGGCCAAACCGGCCATCATGAAGACGACGAAGTAGCTACCCGTCAGCTCCAACACGTTGCCCACCGCCGAGGCTGCCAGCACACCACCGATCGAGCCGGTAAAGCCCGCCAGCGAGGTCACAGTAGCCACGCGATTCTTGGGATAGTAGTCCGAAACGAGCGTGTAGATGTTCGAAGCCCAACCTTGGTGTGCAAAGCAAGCTACCGAAATGATGGCGATCGAGCCCCAAAGGGTATTGACCTCGGGAATCAGGATCACGGGAACGACCAGCAGGGCGCAGGTCAGCAGCGCTGCCTTACGCGAGAAGGCCACCGTGCGACCCACACGGATCAGCTTTGATGAGAGGTAGCCACCGAAGATGCCGCCAAAAGATGAGAAGGTGTAAATCACAATCAGCGGCAGCACCATCTGCTGGATATTCACGCCGTAGGTCTTCTCCATGAAATCGGGCGTCCAGAAGAGGAAGAACCACCACACCCAGTCGCAGACAAAGCGCGAAAGGGTGATACCGATCGTGGCGCGCTCGGTGAGCAGTTTGCGCCAGTTTACCTTATCCTCCACCTGCGGGGCATCCTGCTCCGTATCGTCCTGCTCGATGTAAGCCAGCTCCGTAGCTGAAACATGTTTCGACTCGCGCGGTAAGCGATAGACCAAGAGCCAGGCAACCATCCATACGAAACCCAACGAACCGGTTACGATGAAGGCGATCTGCCAACCATAGGTCACCGTGAGGAAGGTAACGATAATTGGAGCAATGACAGCACCGATGTTACTGCCCGAGTTGAAGATACCCGTAGCCAATGCGCGCTCCTTCTTGGGGAACCACTCGGCCGTAGCCTTGATGGCGGCGGGAAAGTTGGCACTCTCGCCCAGACCGAGGAAGAAACGGGCCAAACCAAAGCCCACAGCACCACGTGCTGCGGCGTGCAGACAGCCCGCAATCGACCATACGGCAATGGCAAAGGCGTACGAAAGGCGCGTACCAAAGCGGTCGATCAGACGACCCACAAACAACAGACCGATGGCATAGGCTGCCTGGAAGGCCGATACGATGTAACCATAGGCCGCCTCCGAGAGGTTGATCTCGTCGGCAATGACCGGCTTGAGCATGCTCAACACCTGACGGTCGATGTAGTTGATCGTCGTGGCAAAGAACAACAGAGCCACTACCGACCAACGGTAGTTACCCACTTTCTGCGAATTATTTAGCGACATATTTCGTGAATTTTACGGTAGATTTCGGCCTGCTCCTCGGGGGTCTCGGAGTAGGTTACAACGATGAGTTTCATGCCCGGCTTCCAGAGCGAGCGCACCTTCTCCTCGACCAGCTCCACGTCGCCCACGATGCGGGCGTTGAGCACGGCTCCCGAGCTGGCAAAGGCATCGGCGAAGCCCTCCGTGGGGTTGGCACCCGGATCGGTAGCGAGCGAGAAGGCGCCATCGGCCATCTTTAACCCTCCGATGCGGGCAATCTGCTCCTTCTTCTGCGACCAGTTGCCGCACGAGTGGAAGACCGTACCGCCAAACTGATCACCTACGCGTTGCATGGCCGGTACGCAAAGCGGGAAGTAGAGGTCGTCCGAGAGCATTGTCACCGAGTCGTCGCTCATTCCCAGACCGTCGAACATGCGGCTTGAGGCGAAACCATGACCCGGCTTGACGAGGGCATTGCCAATCAGGCGACGCTGTGCCTCTGTGAAGTCAATCAGCAGATCAGCCGTGCGCTCCATGGCGGTCGTAATCGACTCGGGATCGAGCATCAGATCCAGGTAGAAGGAGTTCGAGTCGATGATGTTGCTCAACGTATTGAGGGGCGACTGCACGTCGCAGTACGACATCGGAATTTCGCCCTTCGTCTTATCCAAGAAGTACTCGATCATCTCGAGCGTGTGGTGACCAATCGCCGTCTCGGCTACGGGACGGTAAGGGGCAGCAACCAGATCGGCCGTCGTGAGGAACTTGCCATCTACGGCCGGAGCCTGACCTGCCTCCCAGCGGTAATCAAAGCCATAGGCCGCAGCTACCGTACCGAGACCGTACCACGGCTCGAGGAAGTTGGGCACATCAGCCTCGAAGCGCATCGACTGCTCCAAAGCACCCAGCTGCCAGGCGAGCGACGAACGCATATCGCGGCAATCCTCGGCGAAGACCTCCTTGACGCGCATACGACGATAGACCAGAACGCCCTGGTCAGCCTCCCAGAAGGCCTTGCAACGGGCGTCCAACTCGGCGGCATAGGCTGCATAGCGGGCACGATCGAACTGCTCGGGGGCAATCGGCTCGACATGCGTGGCCTGCGAATCGGCCAACGCAGTGTTAAAGGTATCTTTCTTAGCCATATTACTCGGTTTTCAGCTCCTCGGCAATACGATAGATCTCTTTCACGCGCTCGTCGGTGATCGTATCGTCCATATTCACGCAGCAGATACCTGTCTTGTAGAGGTCGCCCGAAGCCTTGACGCGCGTCGAGATAATCTCGCGCAGCTCTTCCGACGAGTAGCCACCGATCTCCACCGGGTTCAGACGCAACGAGAAGAAGGTATCGGGGAGCATTTGACGCAGTGCAGCCACATCACCACCCCAGCCCAAGTCGAGGAACGATAGGTGCTTGATCTTGGCAAACTGCTCGGCGTGACGGTGCGGATCCTTACCGCAATAGTGGATGCCGTAGGGTTGGTATTTCTCGCTCCAGGCGATGTCGATCGGTAGGAGTTGATCCTCGTAGTCAAACTCCGAAATCATCGTGTGAGAACACTCCGAGTGGAGGTAGAGCGGTTCATCCAACAAGCGGGCGATGCGGTTAACCGAGATCGATGTAGTGCCCGTTTCGCTGCGGATGTAGTTAAAGAAACGCTCTACGACGCGACCGATTTGGGCAAAGTAGGCTTTAGTAGCCTCCGGATCGAGCATCATATCCATCAAAATGGACTCACCCTTCACATCGAGGGCCAGGTTCAGCACGCCTCCCCAGTTGATGTCACCCGTCACGTAGCCATACTTGGCTTTAAGCTCCTCGATCAGGCGCTGCAGGCGCTTGAAGGCTGGCGAGCGGAAAGGGGCCTCTTCGTCGATTGTAAGCTCTTCGCGATGAGCGCACAAAACCTGCGGAGCGGTATTTGCTCCATACTCGATTTCGCAACCAAGCATCTCGGAGAGCAGGTAACCGGCAGCCAAATGAACGGCACCGATCTCGGGACGCTCCTCGGCATGATGCAAGCCCAGACCACAATCGGCAAAGCGCTCGTGGAGGGTCTTTTCCATCAATTGCTCATCGCTTACGCGACGGCGCGGATCGTAAAAGAAGTCTTGATCGAAGACAATACCGACGTGCTTATTCCACCACGAAGGGTGAAAAACCACATCAACGGGAAGCTGGGTAGAGCAGAGTTTTTTCATGATTATCTTAATTTATGGGGACACTTGTTCCCAAATTGGTGCTAATGTACAAAAAAATCGAGAATGTACCATGGCTTTTTGCGGGAAAGCATCGTGCGCGCGCTTTTTTTCCGCGAAAGCGTGGTTATTTCTTTTTCTTTGACTACATTTGTGGCTATGAAGCGCAATATGATCCTGATATTTTTGTCCGTTATCCTGCTCTCGGTGGGATGGCTCGGTGTGTCGGGTTTGACGCTTTTGGGTGCCTTCGTGCCGCTACTGATCTTGAGCGAGCGGGCCGAAGATTCACGACGCGGTTGGTGGCGGATGTTTTTCCAGGCTACCCTCTGCTTTGTGTTGTGGAATGCGGCCACCATTTGGTGGATTTGGAACGCCACCCCCGTAGGTCCGATTGCCGCTACCCTCTTCTCGACCTTCTACAATTTGCTGGCCTTCATGCTCTACCACACGGTCTCGAAAAAGGGACCGAAGGCCCTTGCTTACACAACCCTTGTGGCGGCCTGGATCGCTACTGAATATTGGTACACGATCAGCGAGTTTTCGTGGCCTTGGTTGGTGTTGGGTAATGGCTTCTCGCACGACGTGTGGGCCGTGCAGTGGTATGAGTGGACAGGCGTATTTGGTGGATCGTTGTGGGTGTTGGTGGTCAATCTGCTCCTCTTCGAGGCCATTCGACAGCGCACCTTGCGCAAGTGGATCTCGGTGGCAGTCGGTATTGCCCTTCCGATGCTCGTCTCGCTGACGATGTGGTTGAGCTACGAAACACCGGGCGACAAGCAGGTCAAGGTCAGCATCATCCAACCCAACATCGACTGCTATGAGAAGTTCGCCAATACGGACGAGTACCAGATTCGCAATATCTTTGATTTGATGCGCGAAGTACCCGCCGATGCCGACTTTATCCTCCTGCCCGAGACAGCCATGCCGGGTTACTATTGGGAGCCGACGCTTGCGGATCGTCTCAACGACGAGGAGTCGGAGCTATGGCAGGAGTTGCGCAACGAGCTGCGCCAAGAATATCCCCAAGCAATGATCGTCACGGGTGCCAACACCCGCCGCTATTATGCCCCCGGTCTGGAGAGCCCGACAGCACGTTCGTTCGGTTATGGCCAGGGAGGCTATGATAATTTCAATACAGCGGTTGGTCTGGATACCACCGCACGCATCCAGCTTCACCATAAAGGCAAGCTCGTGATCGGTGTGGAAAATACGCCGACCTGGGTCTTTGATCTGATGGAGTTTCTTGTGATTGACCTGGGTGGTGTCGTGGGTCAGATAGGCAAGGGCAAACACGGCTCGGCCTTCGACCATCAGGGCGTAAAGATCGGTCCTGCGATTTGCTACGAAGGGGTCTATGGCGAGTTCTTCGGCGACCATGTACGCCGTGGTGCGGAGTTGGTGGCCATCCTTTCGAACGACGGTTGGTGGGGCAACACCCCCGGCCATAAGCACCTCTTCACCTTCTCGCGATTGCGTGCCATTGAGCATCGTCGTGCGATTGCTCGCTCGGCCAATACAGGTCGCTCGGGCTTCATCTCGCCCCGCGGTGATGTGAGCTCGACCCTCAATTGGGAGGAGCGTGGCGTGCTGACCGAAGAGGTGGTTCTGAATCGTGAGCAGACCTTCTACACGCGGTATGGCGACTACCTGGGACGCATAGCCCAATATGTGCTGCTGCTCTCGGTCCTCTACTACATCGCTTATCGCGTCAAGCGCCGCAACTACCTCATTGACTAATCCCGTACTAATTATATATTATGAATTACACCCAAACACTCGAATTTCTGTTCCAACAACTCCCGGCCTTTGAGCAGAAGGGGGCATCGGCTTACAAACCCGGCTTGGAACGTATCAGCGAGTTTTGCCGTGTGCTGGGCAACCCGCAACGTAATTTTTTCACGATCCATGTAGCCGGTACGAATGGTAAGGGATCGGTGTCGCATATGCTTGCCTCGATTCTCGAACAGGCGGGCTATCGCACCGGACTCTTCACGTCGCCCCACCTGAAGGACTTCCGAGAGCGCATCCGCGTTGATGGCGAGATGATCCCAAAGCAGAAGGTGGTCAATTTTGTCGATAAACATCGTGATAAGATGGTCGAATTACAACTCTCGTTCTTTGAGATGACCGCAGTATTGGCATTCGATTATTTTGCTCAAAGCGATGTGGAGGTGGCTGTTATTGAGACAGGTCTCGGTGGTCGACTCGATGCTACAAATGTCATTCTTCCTATGGTAAGCATTATCACCAATATCGGGTTGGAGCATACGTCGTTGTTGGGTGATACGCTCTCGAAAATTGCGACTGAGAAGGGTGGTATCATCAAGAAGAGTATCCCCGTTGTCGTGGGTGAGAAGGATGATCGTTGGAGTGATGTAATTGAAGAAATTGCAGCTCAAAATCGCTCGCGTGTCATCTATGCTGAGCAAGAGTTCTGTTGCGAGGAACAGCACGATGAAGAGGGTGAGCAACGAATTTCGTTGCGTCGCATGCGCGATAAATACCTCTATGATGTGCACCTCGATTTGATGGGACACTACCAACGTAAGAATGTCGTGACGGCTGCAGCCGTAATGGACTATCTTCATGAATCGACCCCGCTGACAATCTCACGAAGAGCCTTTATCGAGGGTATGCGTACGGCATCACGCGAGACCTCGTTGTTGGGTCGTTGGCAGAAGTTGGGCGATAAACCGCTGATGATTTGCGATACGGGTCATAACGCCCATGGTATCCGCTATGTGAGCGAGCAAATTGCCGCTACGCCTCATGACAAACTCTATTGTGTAGTGGGTTTTGTACGTGATAAGGATTTGGCACATATTCTGCCTTTGTTGCCCAAAGAGGGTCACTATATATTCACGGCAGCCCAAACCGAACGTGCCATATCGGCTGATGAATTGTACAAAAAGGCAGCCATCTACGGCCTACAGGGTGAAGTGGTAGCAAATGTCAAGGAGGCCGTAGAGCGTGCTAGAGAACTCGCTTCGGAGTCAGATTTGATCTTTATTGGTGGCAGTACTTATGTCGTTGGTGAGGCGATATAGTTATAATCATCGTATATAAAAAGGGGCTGTCCGACAAGTGTGTTGTGACAGCCCTTTTAGTTTCCCGAAATGAGATTGTTATCAGAGAGGCAGATGTTCCTCAACCGTTGTGCGAAGGTGTTCGGTGTTGAGGTGTGTATATATCTCGGTAGTGAGAATGCTTTCATGTCCCAACAACTCCTGTACTTGGCGAATACCGGCTCCACCCTCCAAAAGATGGGTAGCAAAGGAGTGGCGTAGCGTGTGGGGCGAGATCTTCTTGTCGATGCCGGCACGCAGAGCCGCCCGGCGAAGAATCGTGAAGATCATCACGCGTGTAAGCTGTTTGCCTCGGTTGTTCAAAAAGAGGATCTCCTCGTTCGATCGGGCCGGTGTGCGTTCGTCGAGATAGAGCGAGATGCGTTCACGGGCAAGATCGCTGATTGGGACCAAGCGTTGTTTGTCGCCTTTACCGATGACGCGGATATACCCCTCGCCGAAAAAGAGGTCCCCCATGCGCAGGGATATTAATTCGGAGACGCGCAAGCCGCACGAATAGAGCACCTCGACCATAGCCCGATCGCGTCGTCCTTTGATGGTGTCGACTTCGATGGATGAGATCAGGCGGTCGATTTCGTCGGTTGTCAGCACATCGGGTAACGAGCGTCCCACCTTGGGGGTGGCAATAAACTCGACGGGCGAAGATGAGATCTCGTCGTTCAGCAGCAGGTAGTTGAAAAAGCTGCGAATACCACTCAGATTACGTGCCTGAGAGCTCTTCTCACGTCCTTTTTCGTAAAGCCAATCGAGGTAACGTTCCACCATTTCGCGTTCGACTTTACGTGGTGGCACATCCCATTTGCGCAAAATGAAGTGGGCAAACAACTCCAAATCGTGCATGTAGGCCTCGACCGAGTTCTCCGACAGACGCTTCTCGACCTTGATGTAGGTACGGTATCGGCGGGCCGTTTCGACCCATTTTTTCTGCTGCGTGGCCATCTTTTTGGTTTTTTATGCGTAACTTTGCTTTTACAAAGGTAGCAAATAACTTGGTTAAAAATAGTCGAAACTGTTTCTTAAATCTAAAAAAGGATGAAACGATTCGGAAAGATACTCTTCCAACTTGCGATTTATCTGCTGGCTCTCATCGGCCTGATAACCCTTGCTTTTCTCTTCTTCATCGGGTCGAAAGGGTACGGTTTATCGGTCTCGTACAATGCCCCCGATTATGCCGAGCGAATCGAGTTGTTGCGCACGGCAGCTCCCTACACGCCCGATACAACCCCGATCGACATGCGATTTTCGATCGATTCGTTGCGCTCGGCCGAAATCATGGACTACTTTCGGCTCGATACGTTGTATTCGACCGATGACAGCACCTGGGAGAAGTCGTTGGCTATCGGAAAATTTGTGACCCGCAACATCCCTCACGCCAATCAGACGGTCTATCCCGAACAGGTCCACGCAATCGGTCTTTGGGAATACACGAAAAACGTGGAGCCGGCCTTCAACTGCCGTCTGCACAGCATCATGACCTTCGAGTTACTCTCCGCAGCCGGCATCAAGGCGCGCTACATCACCTGCCTGCCCAAGGATAAGAACGACCAGGATTGCCATGTTGTGAACGAAGTGTGGTTGCCCGAACAGCGCAAATGGGTAATGCTCGATACGGACATGGGCGGTCACTATGTGACGGATACCGTAGGTAATCTGCTCTCGTTGAAGGAGATGCGCGAACACTATATCGCCGATAAAGCGATGCTCTTTTACCCCGGCTATGAGAACGGCAGCTCCCAAATCACTTACTACTATGAGTATATGGCCAAGAACGTCTATTGGTTTGCTCGCTGGGAAAACCTCGGATTTTACCAGGAGGACTTTACGGCTCAACCCGACTCTATGGCGCGAGGGAGCTATTACGCCCTCGTTCCGGACGGTTTTGAACCATTTGGGCGATACGCCCCCAAGCCCACAAGCGATGTGGAGCAGTTTTGGCAATAAACGAAAAACGATTCTCAACCGATTTTGAAAACCTACAAAGGGCGCGGCATTGTGTTGCACACGCTCAAATATGGAGACTCGTCGATGATTGTCTACCTTCTGACGGATGTGGGCGGACGACGCAGCTACATGGTGCAGGGGGTGCGTTCACGTACGGGGCGTGGCTCGAAGCAAGCGCTTTTTCAGCCTGTCTTCCCTGTCGAGTTCGAAGGCTTGGAGCCGTCACAAAGCCAGCAGATGCACCGCTTCAAAGAGGTGCGTGCCGGTTTTTTGTTGCAGCGTATTCCGTTCGATGTGCGCAAATCGACGATGGCCCTCTTTATGGCCGAGGTAATCTACCGCCTGGTGCGTGAAAGTGAACGTAACGAGACCCTCTTCGAGTTTGTATGGAATTCGGTTGCCGCTCTCGATCAGATGGAGGAGGGTGTTGCCAATTTTCATCTTTGGTTTTTAGCGCATTTGAGCCGTCTACTCGGCTTTTTTCCCGGTAACGATTACGCCGAGGGGTGTTGGTTTGACATCAAAGAGGGTCTTTATACCCCTATCCGACCTCTCCACAGCCTCTTTTTAGAGCCCGATGCCGCAGCATTGCTCGATCGCATGATGCAAACTTCGGTGACGTCGTTGCATACCATTGCTCTCAATCGCCAACAGCGCGTCGATTTTTTGAATGCGATGCTGACCTATTTTGGCTACCACCTCGATAATATCAATGCCGTGCAGTCGGTCCGTATCCTGCGCGAGGTCTTCTAGAGGACCACAATACGCCTAGGGCCGGTAGCCTATGTGCCGATCTTGGCACAATGCTTGTTTGATGTTTTTCCGGAAAGTGAAAACCAAACAGAGCATGAAACGTATTCTCATCATCAGTGCATTGCTTCTTTTAGCGGTGGCCATACCACACGCAAAGGCGCAACAATGGGCTCTCAAGAGTAACCTCTTGTATGATGCCACAGCCACGATCAACCTGGGTGCCGAGGTTGCTTTTGCTCCGCAATGGAGTGTTGATCTATCGGCAAATTTCAACGGTTGGGAGGTCATCAACAATCGTTCGTGGAAGCATTACCTCGTCCAGCCTGAGGTGCGCTATTGGCTTTGCGAAGCCTTTTCGGGGCATTTCTTCGGTCTGCATCTACACGGGGGACAGTATGATATGGCCAATCTGAACAACAACATCGATTTTTTGGGTACTGACTTTAGTCTTCTTTCCGATTCTCGTTTCAAGGGATGGTTTCTTGGTGTAGGCGTGGGCTATGGCTATGCCTTTGCGTTGGGGCAACATTGGAATCTAGAGTTAGAACTTGGTGTCGGGTATGCTTTTACGCGTTACGACCGTTTCGCATTACAGGGTGAAAAGAGTCGTATTGCACACAATTATCCACACAACTATTTTGGCCTGACCAAGTTGGAGGTGGGAATCGTCTATCTGTTTTAATAACTGAGCCAGCATGAAAAAAATTGTAATCTCTGCGCTGCTCCTCTTTGGGGTAGCAAACCTCTCGGCACAACATATCGTTGAGGGTAATGTAGCCATCCTTGCCTTAGAGATGGCTCATGAAGGGGAGACCTTTACAGTTGAGATGACCATGGATTTCTGCCAGACGGTGGTACACAACAATCGAGGAGTGGTCTATACCCCCGTACTCTATGGCAATGGTCAAGTGAAAGAGTTACCCTCGGTCGCCATCTTTGGTCGACGACGTCTGCTCTTGACCGAACGTAGCGGATGGATGCCGCAAGATGTCGATGAAGAGTTGATGTTTGATGTGCGCAAGCGCCCCGAGAGTCTCGATTACCGTGCAGAAGTGCGCTATGAGGAGTGGATGAATGGTTCGCAGTTACGCTTGGAAAGACGTACTTATGGGTGTTGCAACACCTTGTTGAAGATGGGTGAAGAGCTATTAGGCGATTATGAGGAGTGGGTTTATCAACCGGTGTACCTCTTTGTGCAGCCCGTGGCCGAGCAGGAGAAGGTGCGTACCATTTCGGGAACAGCCTTTATTGATTTCCCGATCTCAAAGCGAGTCATTCAACCCAATTTCGGCTCCAATCGCATTGAGTTGAATAAAATAACAGCTACCATAGACTCGATTCGCGGTGATCAGGATATTACTCTCAAATTGCTCTCAATCAAGGGATTTGCATCGCCAGACGGCCCTTATGCATTCAACAACCAATTGGCTAAGAGTCGCACCGAGGCGCTGAAGAATTATGTGGAACGTCTTTATGATTTTTCGCCCGGTTTGATTCATACGAGTTATGAGGCTGAAAATTGGCCCGGTGTATGTGCTTGGCTTGATTCGGTCGATATTCCCAATCGTGCGGCTATGTTGCAGATTATCGAAAACACTGCCGATCCCGATCATCGTGATGCACGTCTAAAAGCAGCCTATCCGATCGAGTATCGTCGCCTTCTCAAGGAGTGTTATCCGGCATTGCGGCGTACGAATTACAGCATTGAGTATCAGATTCGGAGTTTCACACAGCCCGAGGAGATTATCACTTTGGTGGAGACTGCCCCTCAAAAATTGAGCTTGGAAGAGTTCTATCTTGCATCTCAAGCCTTGGAGGAGGGGAGTCCGGCTTATGGACGGCTTTTCGAGCAGGCGGTTAAAGCCTATCCTGATGATCCAACGGCTAACCTTAATGCCGCCAACTCGGCCATGCAACGTGGTGATTTGAGGCGAGCTGCACATTATCTCACAAAGGCCGGAAATTCGGCCGAAGCAGAGTATGCGCGTGGGGTACATGCCATGCAGCGAGGTGATTATGTAGCCGCCGAGCACCATTTCCGGCAAGCCGAAGGGCATGTCGAAGCTGCTCGTATGGTGCTTGATCAACTCCAAAGATACAAATAAGAGGAGGGTACCTCTACACAATAGGGTGTCGCAACATATCGGTTGCGACACCCTATTGTTGTTCATTGTGTTGCTATTTTTAGTTCCAGCCTGTCAGTGCAGCAAAATGTTCGATGACGATTTTAGCCATCTTCTCGTGGCCGTAACGATTCGGATGTTCCGAAGCGCCAAGGTCGGTCGTGCGGTTATAGACCCCCCACGAAATATCAGCCATGGCGGCGTTGGGAATCTCCTCCACCATCTTCTTAACACAGGCAACTGCATGGGGTGAATGAACCACACACAATACGGGCAGTTCACACCCCCATTGTGTACGCAATTTCTCGATCAGTGCGCGATATCCCTCCGTAAACTGCTCCTCAGTAGGGTGGGGCATGGTGCTGAAATCGTTCGTGCCGAGCGTGATGACGATAGCATCGGGACGGTAGGGGCTTTTGGCGAAATCCCATGCCGAGTCAGGATCTTCGTCGAAAGTACGGAATACGCGCGCACTCATGGTCAGGTTGGAGTCGGAAAGTTGCAGCGAATCGCCGTAGTTGCGTATTACGCCACGACCCGAATGCGAGATGAGGCTGTAATCGGCGCCAAAGTGCTTTGCCGTTAATACCGCGTAGGTGTAACGGCAGTTCTCTGTCTCGGGAAGGAAGGGCTCGCTACCCGATTGGCTCTCGGTACCATAGCCACAGGTGAGCGAGTCGCCGTAAAACTCGATGTGACGAGGGAGCTTCAAGTCCTCGGTCGGAAGCAGGCGACCATCGGTCGTAAGGCTGTGAAGCGTGATGCAACCCTGTTCTGCCTCGGTTGCCTTCTGAATACGAATCAGATGTTCTCCTTCGGCTTTGGGATTATTGAAGAGTACGAGGGTTGCGTGGTTGCCCTCCGAGGTGAGCTTAGGTTGTTCCTCCCCGTCGATCCAAAGGTTCAGATAGTTTCGTTTCGTGTCGCTGAGCTCGAGGGCGAGGTACGAACCGCGAAAGCGAATATCGATATAGACGCCGCTCCAGTCGAAGGAGATAGAGCCGTCGTTAAGTGTAGCCGTACGACCTACCACGCGGGCGGGGGAATTGGCAATCGGGGTGGTCTTTTCGCCACCGCAGCTGCTAAGCAGCGAACAAAACAAGGTCAAAATAAAGAGTCGTTTCATTAGATAAATGTACCGTTAAGAGTTACCGCTTTGGCGAAGGGGTTAAGCACATGGTCAATCACCACTGCGCATTCGAGACGTGTGGCATCACGTGTGGGATCGAAATTTTCCAGTCCCCATGCAGTCCATTGCTTGGCCGTTACCGAACCGTATTGTACGATATCCTGTATAGTGACATGACGTTTTTCGCGTATGTGCGGAATAGAGGCGTCATAGTTGTGCAGACCACGCGTCAACTCATCGAACGAGATAGGCTCGTTGGCGCGGAACCAGCTCTGATTCTCCCAACCTACGGTCATGCCGACACCCTCGATGATACCCGTTACACCGATACGCTGCATGGCGCCGAAGTGGGGATCGGTTGCCGGCAGATCGAGGAACGGCAGCAGGTAACCACCACCGGCAAGCACTTCGCGCTGTACGTCGCGTACGGCCACCTCACGCGGTTCGACACCCTGTTTCACGGCCAGTGCTGCTACGATACCGGCCGCCTCGCCAATCTGCAACACGACGGGCTGCAGGCGGGTCGAGCCATTCACCAAGTTGCTCACCGAGATCGACTTCTCGGCCACGATCAGGCCATCCACTTCCTTCGGCAGCAACACGCCCATCGGTACGCCGTACGAAGGAATCGAGTGGAAGTAAAGATTTGGCAACGCCTCCCAACCCGTATAGCGGGTGTGGTGCTGATCGACCGGATAGTCACCCACACCGATTGCCGTGCGATAGAGCGTATAGTCATAGGGGGTGGTGATGTGGTTGAGCTGGAAGCGTATCTCGCCCACCGTGCGACGCGACTCGCGGTGGTAGGGCATCAGCGGCATCAGATCCTCGGTCGGGAACTCGTCATCGGCCAGGTAGAGGGTGTTGAGACCCAACTCGTGCTGGATGAAGTAGAGGAAACACAACGTGTGCTGCTTAGCTTTGGCTATTGCCTCCTCGCGCTCCGCGGGGCTCATCTCGATCATGTTGACGTAGTAGTCGTTACCCTCGATGGGCCAGTTGATCATAATTTTGCCATTCGGCAGACGACCGTACGACATCATCATCTGCTTCGACCATAGGCGGTTGGCCTCCTTCGGGGTGTGGCAGATGGCGTTATCGCAAGCGCAAGCAAAGAGGGCTGAATCGTACTCTGCGGGACGCTCGATGGTCATATCCTTGCCGTAATCCTTGAGGATCATCACCATCGTCAGGTCCTGAATAATGCCGTTAGCCTCCTCGGGGGCAATATCTTCACCCGTAAGGTGGCGGCTCTCCATGCCGATATCGTACTTAACACCCAATTCGGCAGCCACGTCGCCCAGCTCCGTGCCGTCGATGAGCACCTTGGCCGTGACCTGTTGCTTGCCCGTCGGCGTGTGGATGCAAAGGCGCCACCCCGTCTCTGTACGCTCGATCTGCGTCACCTCGCTTTCGAAGGCTACGGTCAGCATCTCCTCCTGCTCAGCCATGGCGCGGAAGATGCGTGCACCCACGCTCGGCTCAAAGAGCAGGTTACTCACCCAGCCAGTCTTGAGGGCTTGCGCACCGCCATAGTGGGCCTCGAGTGAGTCGCGCAACTCACCCCACATACCGCCACGCAGACGGTAGTTGCCATCCGTGGCACTCACGCCTGCCGAGGTGAGCATGCCACCCAACCAAGGCCCTTGCTCTACAATGAGCGTCTTTGCGCCTAGGCGCGCCGCACGAATACCGGCTGTGGTACCACTGACACCGCCACCGATTACTACGACTTCATATTGCTCGCCGCCACAAGCGGTCAATAACGCCGCAACCACAAAGGCTACGGCGTAGTTGAAAATTTGTTTCATGGATTTATCGTATTGCTAACTTTATTTCAGCGATAACGTCTCGCTGTAACTTCTGCCAAAGGGGTCGGTTGCTGTAATTACCACCTGCTTGGCTCCTTCGGGAATCACCACGCGGAAGAAATGGTCCGAAAGGCTCGGATAGACATAGGGATGGTCTAACTTTGAGCGGTCGGCATACATCGCTTGAGCCCCAGGATCGTAGGCCGAGAAGCGCTCCATCGGCATCGCATCGCCCCCGTCAAAGCGGGCTTCGATCTGCCACTTCTCATCCACAGCCCAGACATTGGCTACTACCTGACCTTCGAATTGCGGATAGTTCACGCCACTGTAGAGTGTCATCTGATGGTCGGCCGTGTGGTCAGTCGATTTGTAGTACCACTGTACCTTGTCGCCCTCGACCTCAAAGACGCCGTAGCCACGCGGGGTGCCGTCGGTGCAGAGCTGGCCCTGCCACCAGGCGCCGCTCAAGGCGGGCATCACATGCTCGTAGAGCTGCTCGTTGATGATCTGGTTGAAGGTTGTGTGGGTGTGTCCCGAGAGTATGTGCGCCTTGTAGGGGCTGAGCATTTGGTGCAACGCGCGTGCGTTGGTCATCACATCCGAGATGTTGCCATATTTGAACTGTTGGCGGTCGCTGATGTCGCACGTCGAGGGGATGTGCAACACGACAAAGACCGTTGAACCCTCCTCCACGTAGCTGAGATCCTTTTCGAGCCAGGCAAATTGGCGCTCATCGAGGTAGCCGATGTAGAAGTAGTCGCGTCCGATGTAGAAATTATCGTTCAGCACCACATAGTGCGCCTTGCCGACGTTGAACGAGTAGCAGACCGGTCCGAAGGTCTCCTCCCACAGACGAGTCGAAGTCTCGTGCGAACGACTATAAAGCGTCATGTCGTGGTTGCCCGGCGTGCTGAAGACGGTCAGGCCCGACGATGCGGTAATTGCGTTGTAGGTGGGGTAGAAGGTGTGGTCGTACGAGATCACGTCGCCACAGCAGATGCCGTGGAACGGAATCGTATAACCCTCGACCGTCTTGCGGATATCGTCCATGGCGGCTTGCAGGGCAGGAAACTCCTTCTTGTGCCAAATCTGCGGGTCGGCCATCACCACAAAGCCGTGGTGGGTGTCGTCCTGTGCCTTGCGTCGCAGCTCGAAATCATAGCTCTTTTGTGTAGGTTCGATCTGCTGCCAGAACTGCGGAACGCTATCCTCGGCAGCCACCTCATAGCCGGCCGGGATCGTGATATAGACGAGCGTGTTATCGTCAGCCGAGTGGAGCGTGAAACGGCCCTTCTCGTCCGTTTGGGTAAAACTCTCGCCGTCGGTTACCACCACGGCGGCAACTCCCTTACCATCGCATTTGACCGTACCCTTCAGCGTGCGCACTTCGGCAACACACACCCAAGTGCACCACATGAGTGCAACGACGAGCAACAACGTGCGCTTCATCTTACTTCTCCATCTTTTGTTTCAACTCGCGGAGCAGGCACTCACACTTGTAGAGACCGCGCGGAACGTGGAAGCAACCCTTCCACTTGCCACCCTTGAGCGTCAGCAGCACCTCGCCACGACGGTTCAAGTAGCCGTACCATTCGGGATACTCCGCATCGCGGAAGTGTGACCAGGTGTAGTCGTGCAGTTTTTCGAACCAAACCTTGCAGCGCTCGTCACCCGTTAAGAGGTAACCCTCCAACATGGCAATCGTCGACTCGATATGTACCCACCAGAGTTTTTGATCCCACTCCAGCTGCTGCGGGGGGCAACCCTTGCGATCCATGAAGTAGAAGATACCGCCATGCTCCTTGTCCCAACCAAATTCGAGGGTGTCCAGACCAATCTGCACAGCCTTTTTGATCAGCTCCTCATCGCCACGACGACGTGCCAGATCCATCACGAACCACATCGTCTCAAGCGTGTGACCCGGGTTGATCAGACGACCGTCAAACGTGTCGCTTAGCGTGCCGTCGGCATTGATATGCTCCACAACCAGACCCAGCTCGGGACGGTAGAAGTTCTCCATTACGTCGCTCAGTGCGCGATCGATCGAGGCCTCAACCACCTCCGGCTCGATCAGGTGCTCAATCTCAAGCAGGAGGTTGCACAGAATCATTGAAGGGGCCATGGCGCGGATGTTGCGTGTGCCGGCATGTGCTTTGTTCCACTGCGCCTTGGGGTTGTCCCAACGCTCCATGATGTGCTGGAACGTACGACGCGTAGCCTCGGCATAACGCTCCTCGTCCGTGGCTTTGTGCAACTGGGCAAAGGCCATGGCTGCGAAGGTGTACGAAAAGATGTTGTAGGGATCTACCAGCGGCTGACCCTCACGCGTGAGGGCAAAATACCAGTTGTAGTCGCCGTCGTGGCCATGCTTGAGCATGAATTCGGCACCCTGGCGGGCACACTCCAACCATTCGGGGCGGATGCCCTCCTTGTTGCAGAGCATCGAGAAGAGCCAAACTTCACGACCTTGCAACCACATGAACTTGTCGGTATCGAAGACCGAACCATCGCGGTCCAGGCAGGTGAAATAACCGCCGAACTCTTTATCTTGTGAGTGCTCCAACCAGAAGGGGAGTACGCGCTCTTGCAATTCGTCGTGATATTGTTTAATCAGAGTATCCAACTGCATCATTATATCTTGTCGTTTAAGGTTTTCGTATTATTGGAGTTTGACGTGTTGTCAGATGAATTGGTTACAACTTCTCGCCGATGAAATATTCCCGATAGCGGTCAAAGAGGTTATGAGCCGAGGTGTAGCACGATTGAGGCGAAAGGAAGTGCGAGAACTCGAAGGTAATCGCCTTGTCGTATCCGGCACGTGCCGCCGCTTCGAGTTTCATGCGGAGTTTCTCGAACTTGATCGGCAGGAACTTAATCGGCATGTCGCGATCGAATGTTTCGGCATTGGTCCAGCACTCCAAGCCATATTTGTCGGCTAGGCGCTTATTTACCTCGAAGAAGGCATCCAACTCGTCGTAGTCGATATGTCCATCCTGGAATGCTACGGCATCTACGGCGCCGTGAATACCTGCGAAGATTTCCTCCCACTCGCGCTCGTGGTCAGCCACCGAAACCGCATCCTCCTTCGAGAGCGACGATGAGGCTGCCAAAACGGCCTTCTTGCCGTCGATCCAGGGCGAGATGAGCGTCGGCAGACCGCCTGAAACGGCCTTGCAGTGTTCTCCCTGCTCGCGGAAGGCTTCGATGACGCCCTTCGTGCGGCGCGAAATCTCACCGCTGAGATACCAGCCTCCAAACGAGGGGTGGTGCTGGCCGTAGTTCTCCCACACCTCATCAATCACGAAGCGGTTGTACTCGGTCTCCTTCGACATATCACCCGTATCCCAATAATGGCCCGAGTCGTAGAGGCCGAAGTAGAACTTCATGCCGTGCTTATCTGCTAGGCGAAGGAAGAGGTCGAGCAGATCGGTCGAAGGGGCATAGCAGCCCTTGCCGATGAGGTATTTCGAGGGGTAGGTAATGAACTTACGGTAGCCCGAACGAATCATGATCACCGTGTCGATGCCGATCGAGCGCATGTGCTGAAAATCGGCATCCCACTCCTTCTCACCCCAATTCTGGTGCGGGATGTCGTGGCTGATCTCATCGAGAAATGTTCCGGTAATTTTCATCTTTATCTCCTTTTATTACGATTTCCAATAGTAGTTTTTGCGGGTGAAGGGGTAGGTTACCGCAATCACCAAAATGGCAAAGAGTACACCGCGCCAGAAGCCACACCAAGGGGTCAGTGTCGCAAAACGCTCGATGAGTACCGAGAGTGAGGTGAGCGTGGCGATCGGTGTGATGAGGTAGCCCGAGGCGGTATAGGCAAACATCGGGTTGGCGCCACAAGCCTCCAGGGCGCGGAAGCGGATGCCGAAGCGAAGTTCCAATGCTAACGAAGCAACAAGAACAAATGAGGCCAATCCGCCCGTTACGAAGAAGTAACTAATCGTGGCATGGTCTTTCTTAATGCCACCCTCCAACGGTTCAGCCACAAGGCCGATCAGAAGCAACACCATACCCAGCACAAAGAGCGCCTTGAGGAGTGGTTGCTCGGCCGTATGCAGGCGATTGAGTATCACTGCCGTGACACCACACACAAGGATCGAGAGCAGAACATCCATGCCCACTTCGCGCACAAACAAACCCCACATCTGAATGCCAATCAGTGTGGCCATCAGCATCACCAGGGTGGTGGTTAGTAGGGCCGAACGGCGATCCGTGGCACGTCGATTCAGGTTGCCTGATTGTATAGCTCGGTAGATGATATCGCCTGCCACCGTACCCGATAGTACGAGGCAGAGGTATTTCAAAAACTCGAAGCGGAAGAGCCATACAGCCGGCGTCTGTTGCCATAGCCATTGGCACCAAGACCCCTCAACCGAGGAGGCCATCTTCAGCAGGGCAATGCCACCGATCAAGACGATGCGCATCGGGAGCGAGCTGCGCGTAAGCCACCATAAGAGCGTTCCGAAGAGGGCCATTGAGGCCAAGATCAGGATGATGATATCGCTTTTGTGGAGTGACATCTCGATTCCGAAGATCGGCTTGTAGAGCATTGTCGTTGTAATCAGAGCCGCAAGGCCACCCCAATTGAGCCACTTGTTCCTAGTTTTATCAAGGTTAGGCACGCGTACAAACATCGCAAAGAAGAGCAGCCAAACACCCAACGTGGCGAGCGCTGCCACCCACTTCTCAACCGAATTGATCAGCCCCATGCGTGTGTTGCCGAGGATGATGGCAAAGGCGGCCAACCAAACGAAGCGATGGAGGGCGCTACCGATTATTTGGAAAAGTCCTGCCCCTTTCTCTTCGCGTCGGCGCAGTGCCAACGGCATGGCTGCTCCCATCGAGAAGAGGAAGAACGGGAAGACCAGATCGACCCATGTGATTCCAGGCACATCGGGATTAAATGCAAAGGTAGGAGGCGGTAATTGGGCATGGAACATGAAGGACGGCAGCTGGGCATTCCAGAGCATTTGCCCCGAAATAACCATGCCGATAATGGCCAAGGCCCGAAGAACGTCTATCGCCGCTACTCGTTGCATTACACGTGCTATTTACGCAGGTATTTCATCTTTTTCAGGTGTGCCACCCAGATCTCATAGGCCTCGGGATGGAGATGGATGCCGTCTTTGGTCAGTTCCTCCTTCAATTCACCCTGCTCGTTGTGCATCAAGGGGGTCAAATCGACCCACGTGGCCAACCCCTCCTCGCACATCGCCTGATACTCTTTGTTTAAGGCGCGCATGAGGTGCTGCTTGTTCTTGATGTAGGCATAGGCCAACACGTCGTTATTGGGGGTGATGACGCTTTGCAGATAGACCTGGCATCCGGGTACACGCTCGCGGATCATCTCCAGCATCTTGCGCACGTTGCCTGCCACCTCCTCTACGGGGCGGTTGCCCGAGAGGTCATTGACGCCCGCCATAAGGAAGATCTTGCGGGGTGCAAAATCCAAAATCTCTGGCAGACGAGCCAACATGCCGCGCGTGTTGTCACCGCCAATGCCACGATTTACGATCGGGCTCTCCTTGGTCAGGAAGCCCCACCAGGCTTGTTCCGTGAGACTGTCACCCATCCAAACCACGGCGCCGGTCGGCATACCTGCCTTACGATGGGCTGCCAGGCGGCAGTCGTAATAGTCGCCAAAGCCCGATTGAGCCAGGGCGGGCAGGGTGGCCATCACGGCCAATAAAATCATCACCAAACGCTTCATAACATTCAGATATTGAATCCTAAATTTTGAATTTACTTCAGCTCGGCCTTCACCTGATCGATACCGGCCTTGGCATACTGCCACGTGCCAGCCTTCTTCAGGTGGATCATGTCGAAGAGGAAGTAACCGTTGCAGGCGTCGTAGCAAGCCTTTACCGAGTTGGTAATGGCCTCATACTCCTGGGCATCGGTATACTTATCCGAGCTGTCCCAATTGCCCACGTCCGGACCACCGCAAACCAGCGGACAAGCACCTGCCGTGTACTTCATGGCCAGCTGGCAGAAGCCCTGCATCGTCCACTCGCTCGAGCCATAAACGCTGCCCGGCGAGGCATAAGCACCGATGAGCATGTGGTCCATCAGGTCGGCATAACCGTAGTTCATATACTCCTTCGTAGCCCAGCGCGAGAACGCTGCCGAGGTGTCGAAGGTGGGGCTTGCCCAGTTTACACCCACGTCGTAGTAGGTGCTGTACCAACCACCGACATAAACACCAAACTTCACCGAACCGTTCACGCTGCGAACAGCCTCTTTAGCCTTGGTCATCAAGTCGTGGATCGCCTTTACGCGGAACTCTAACCACTTCTTCAGGTGCTTGTGCTCATAGGGCATATCGGCGTTGATCGTGCCCGTGAAACCGGCAGGAAGAACGTCCTTGTTGAAATCAACCGTCTCACCCACATACTCCTCGAAGGCCTTCAGCGTGGTGGTCGAGCAGTCGCTCAGCATCGAGTCGAAACGTCCACGGTCGAGGATGATACCATCCAGATCCTTATAAGCAGCCAGATCCTTCAGCAGGTCGCAGATGTAGTTTTGAACATCGGCATTGTGGGGGTTGAAGAAGTAGGTCGACTCCTCCGAATCGAGCGTATTAACCATACCCGTTTTGGTGTTGAGTACCGTGGCCCAATCCTTCTTCGAGCTGTCGCGTATAAGCACACCCTGTGCACCAAGGTTCGATTTGTTACCACCGACCATCGTGTTGAAACCGGCATGGATTCTTAGACCCAGCTCGTGGCCAATCTCGATAAAGGCACCGAGGTAGTCCCAGTCGGCCGTGCGCGTAAATTTCTGATAGCCAGCCGAACCCCAAGCACCGAGCCATGCCACCTGCTGGCACTTGTCGGTCTTAAAGAGCACGTCACCGTTTGTGGGGCGTACATCCACTACCACATCCGTGAAGCCGGTCTCTTTGGCCAGCGTAAGGTCGCGACGAATGTTCTCTTTGCTATTGGCAAAGTCGGGGAAGTTGGCTGCTGCATCGACCCAAATATACATCGGGTTAGTGGTCGGACCTGCGGGGGCAGGAGCTGCAGTGGTAGTCATCTTGATGGCGCTAATACCTACACGGTCGCCCTTGCGAACAGCCGCATAGACGTTGTATGAAGTCTCATCGTAAAGGCCCTCGGCTTTGTAGGTGCCACTCTCGACAGCGTCAACAGCCGTACCTTTCGAGATAACTTCACCGGCCGTGAGTTGAACGTCGTCATCATCGGTTTCGATGCAGTAGAACGAACACTCCTCCGCATTTTTGGGGGTAATCGTAAACTCCAGGGTGTTGTGATCTGCTGCTACGGGCGTGACCGTAACGGCGGGCATTGGCTCCACGTCGGGGCGTGCAGGAAATTCGTACACCGGATTGTTCTTTTCCGTGCAGGCAGCCAAGGCAGCTACCAAACCAATCGATAACAGAAATTTTTTCATCTTTTTTCTTTTTTGTCGTTTAATTGGTACCCATAGCCCCGATCAAGGGGCTATGGATTGTGAAAGCCGTATTAGCAAATTGCGGCTTATTGGGCGATACAGTCAAACTGAACGCAACCTACATAACCATTGCAGAACATGAAGTAGGCGTACATGAAATAACCATCCTCGGTTACATGCAACTTCACGTCTTGGATAGCGTTGCTGTTGACACCGTCGTTGGCACGACCGCCGTAGAAACCGTAGCAACCGCTGGCATCGTTACCGTCGTCATTGTTCAGGTTGAAGACCGTACAGTCGGGATAGGTCATGAGGCCTGTGGCCGTATCCTGCTCGAGCGAACCCGAGAAGGTCTGCGGATACTTCGCCTCGAAGACCCACATATCACCGGCAACACCCCAGGTGAAGAAGGTCTCCATTGTGGCAGCCACATAGTTGATGCCGTTGAACGGGACAGCGTCGATGGCCTTCATACCCTCGTTGCCCGAGAGAACACCGTGGATATAGGTCTCGGCCGTGTTCGTAGCACCATCTACCCAAGTGAGCTTGTTCATCGAGTAACCTACAGCGAGGAAGTCTGCAGTCTCATCCGTACCCAAGCGGATGGCGTCACCGTTGGTCCAACCCGAAGCCCCCGAAATCTGGCACCAGTAGGGTTGCATACTTACCGGTTGACCATTCTTAATCGTCCAGGTAATGTTCGAGGTTGTACCAGTCGAGGTCCAACCGCAATAGGCGGCCTGAATCGTTGCATCGCCATATACGTCGCCCCATACCGAGATGTGGTCGCCATAAACGTCCGTCGTGGCAAACTCGATGAAGGGTTCCGGCGTCGAGTTGATGTCGCGCATACGCCATACACGGAATACACCGCCATCATCCGGCGTGCGGTTGTTGATGATCAGATGACCCTTGTGATCCGACGTCATGTAGTAGCTCGACGTCGTGCCCTTAATCGAACCAAGAGCCACAGTGCCGATCGTCGTACCCTTCTTGGCGTCGAGCACCAAGGGATCCTCACCGCGCGTGTTGAGCACGAGGTAGTCATCCGAAACAGCAATACCGGTTGTCATGTCCAGTTTCGTGACGCCGGCAGCCGAGAGCTTTGTTGTCCAAAGCAACTTACCACTACCGACACGAATACCCTCCTCTACGCGAGCGGGCTCGGTCTGTTGCAGCGTCCACTCGCGGCTCGTTACGCCATCCTGAGCAATGACCGTGAACTTCTTCGGAGTCTCGGGCGAGCACCAGAAGGCGGTCGTCGCGGGATCGGGAACGATCTTGGCGTGGGGCGATACAACCACCTCGCCGAAGACATTCTGCAGCTCCTGGAAGTAGATAAGCGATGCAGTGGCACCCGTCTTGTCGATCACGGCCGACAGGCCCAACGACGGAATCGAGAAGCTTTCGATGTCGCAAGCCGAACTCTTGGCCAGGGCGGCCTTGATGGTCCATACGCTCTTCTGCTTCTTCTGGTCGGTCAGCGTCACCTTGTAGGTCTGCGTAAGGTCGATCGTAGTGAGCTTGGGCTCAATCGTGGCGTTATCGTCTAGGTTAAACTGCACCCATACATTGGTGTAGTCCTCCAGGCGCTGTACATTGTCCGACTCAACGGGTAATGTATAAGGCACCTGAATCGTGATGACATGCTTATCGTAGTCGATCTTGCTCGGAAAACCCGAAGCATCAGCCGTGTGATAGCCCTCCCAAGTGGGATAGACCGTCAGATTGTTGATGCCTTTGTTGGCAATGGCCGGAATCAAATCCTCCGGCTCCTGGCACGCCGTAAAGGGAAGTACGACGGCCAATAACATCCAAAATATACTCTTTTTCATAGTAGTCGCTTGTTAGAAATTCCACTCGGGGAACTGCTCGATGGCGTTGTTGTTCTGTAACTCGGCATCGGGAATCGGCAGGCGGTACATGCGGTTGAGGAACTTGCGGTCCTGGCTGTCGGCATCTACATATTGGTAGCGGTAGCCCGCTCCCTCCTTCGTGATCTTCAGACCATGTACGCGATAGCCCGTGTAAGCCTCTTCCGAGAGCTTCCAGCGGCGCATATCCCACCACAAGTGTCCCTCGTAAGCCAACTCGATCTTGCGCTCGTGAATCAATGCTTCGAAGACGGCATCGCCCGTGAGCGATTCGGTGGTCGGGAGATTCACGCGGTCACGTACCTGAGCGATGTAACCCATTGCAGCGGCGTCGTTACCGAGTTTGTACTCGGCTTCGGCCAGGTTCAGCAGAACCTCTGCCAGACGAATCTCAACCCACGTTGAGGTCGAAGCTACATTGGTCAAATCGGTATTTGACTCCTGACGGAACTTACGCATGTAGTAACCTGTTACGGTTTTTCCGTACGGATAGGGCTCTACGCCGTAATCAACATAGGTACCATATTTTCCATCCACGCAGCACTCCAGCTCAACACCCTTCCAGGTGGCACCGTTATAGAGTACCGTGGCGGCAAAACGCGGCTCAAGTTGCTCGTAGGGAGGATACTCGGTCGTACCCTCAGCCGTGTGCCACTTGCTCCAATCGATCTTCGAGCCATCCTTTGCCTCGTAGCTCTCCACCATCTCCTGCGTAGGAGCAGCACCGCCGGCCGTTGTGTACTCATGGTACATACACATGTAGCGATCCCAATAGTGGTTGGGGCCCGTTACCAGATAGTTGAACTCCAAAATCGACTCCGAGTTGCCACCCTTCGTTGCAGCCTCATAGGTCGAAGCGAGCGAATAACCGAGCTTCAAGACCTCCTCACCGGCAGCTTTGGCATCCGACCAACGCTCGGCATAAAGCATAGCACGTGAAAGGAGTGCATAGGCAGCACCTTTGGTGACACGTCCCGTGTTTTGCGTATTCCACTCCGTCGGCAGATTCTCAGCGGCGAACGTCAGCTCGTCATAGATGTACTGCCAGGTGTCGGCAGCCGACGTAAGCGGCGTGTTCTTTACTGTTTCTGCCAACGTCTTGTAGATGATCGCCTGACCTCCGTGACGCTTTGCCAACTGGAAATAGAGGAAGGCGCGGAAGAAGCGTGCCTGAGCCTCGTAGAGGGTATTCACCTCGTCCGAGTAGTTCGAGTAGTTCTCCATGGCAGCCAAGAACTCGTTGATGCGACGAATACGCGTGTAGGTGTTCGTCCAGCAATCGAGCATGCTACCCGAGCTCGACATGGTCTCGGGGGTATAGACATAGTGGTTCG
Organism: Alistipes sp.; assembly: GCA_017547175.1. Classification (GTDB taxonomy): domain Bacteria; phylum Bacteroidota; class Bacteroidia; order Bacteroidales; family Rikenellaceae; genus Alistipes. The sequence continues at coordinate 579,467 of JAFYQI010000008.1, forward strand.
AGTCACCGGCACGATTACCCAAAATCGGGCTACCGTACTTGAACGTATCGGTCAGACCCTCCGTCAGGTTACCCTGGAACTGCTGATCACCAAACTGACCATAAATGGCGATGTACTCGTAGAAGTTATTGATATAGAGGTCAGTTGCCTCCTGCGACTCCCAAGCCGACTTGTCCGATACGCGATCTGTCGGCGTGAGGTCCAACCAGTCGTTACAACTCGTCAATCCGAGAGCTGCGAACGACACGACGAGTGCGAAAATTCTCGTTTTCATAATTTTCATAGTTTTCGGATTAGAGCGTAATGTTCAAACCAACCGACATCACGCGCTGCTGCGGGTAGTAACCGTTGTTTACACTCGGCAACTCGGGGTCGATGTTATACTTGCCAACGTGGCTGAAGGTCAAAAGGTTCGAACCCTCAACATAGATGCGCAGCTTTTGGATGCCGGCTTTACGCGTAAGCTTCTCGGGCAACGTATAGCCCAGCTGAGCAGTCTTCAGACGCAGGTAATCGCCCGGGCGATACCAGTGGGTCGAGGAGTGCGCGTTGTGTGAGCTCGAAGCGAGCGACAGACGCGGGAAGTAGGCACCCGTATTCTCGGGAGTCCACGAATTCTCTACCAGGTAGAGCGGTGAGTTTCCGTCATGGTAGAAGGGCTTGGTCATCGACGTATTGTCCATGATGCCACCCGAATAAACACCCGTCAGAGCAATGGTCGAACCTACGGCACCCTGCAGCAGGAAGTTCAGGTCGATACCCTTCCAGCCGGCATTGAAGGCCAAACCACCCGTAAACTTCGGATAAACGCTCGAACCTACATAACCGCGATCCTGCTCGTACGAAATCTTACCGTCACCGTTGCGGTCGATGTACTTGATGTCACCCACGCGTACCGGCTTACCAACCATTGTCGGCGAACTCTCGACCTCCTCAATGCTCTGGTAGAGACCATCGGCGATGAAACCAATCACCGAACCAACCTCTTTACCCGTCAGTTTCTGATAGTCGGGTGCATTTGCAGCATCACCCGAGTAGAGCAACCAACGACGCTTGGCATACGAGCCCATGAACTTAATGCCGTACGAGAAGTCGCCCTTACGATTGTTGTGCGAAAGGGTCAAATCGAAACCACGTACATCCTGCTTGTTCTTGTTTTCATAAGCGGGGAAATAGCCACCTACCGAAGGAGGATAAGATCCCGATGCACTGGCCAGCATGTCATATTTATAGGTATAGAAGACGTCAGCCTCAATACCGAGCAAGCCACCCCAGAACGTAGCATCAACACCGATGTTGTAGTTCAAGTTCTTCTCCCACGAGATGTTGGGGTTGGCTACCGACGAGGTGTAGATGCTCTGCTGACCTGCACCACCGATTACGACGCTGTTACCGTCTGAAATGTTCATCGTGTTGAGGTACTGGTAGGCGCTTACGGCCGACGTACCCGTCAAACCAATACCACCACGGAGTTTCAGATTATCTACCCACTGGGCGCCAAACCACTTCTCCTCCGAGATACGCCAACCAGCCGATGCAGCGGGGAAGAAGCCCCAGCGCGAGCCGCTCATACCCGAGAAGAGATAGGTGCCGTCGTAACGGCCCGAAAGCTCGATGTAGATGCGATTGTCGAAGTCGTAGTTCAGACGAGCCACAAAACCCACCTGACGCGAACGACCGCTTGTGCCACCAACCGTACGCTTGTCACTCGACGTATCACCGAAGTTCAACTCCGGCAGATTCTCGAACAACAGATCATACATACGACCGTAGTGGTTGTTGCTCTTATGGTCGCGCGTCTCGATGAGTGTGAGAGCTGCTACGCGGTGTTTGCCGAAGGTGTTGTCGAACGACAGCGAGGTCTGCGTAATACCGTAGTAGGTGTAGTACGAGGCCTCCTGCAACGAAGTCTCCGACCCCAGACCCGAGTAGGTGTTGCTTACCGTGTAGTTGATATTGTTGATGTAACCGTTGTCATCGTACGAGAAGCCACCCAGAGCTAAGTCGTAAGGCGTCGAGAAGGCCTTCGTGTGCTGGAAGGTCATATCGTACGAAGCAAAGAATTTGGCTGACAGCCCCTTTACCCAAGGTACATCCCAACGCAGCGAGATGTTGGGCTGGATATAGGTCGCGCGACTCTTATACGAACCCGACTCCTCGTAGGCGGCAACAGGATTCACTGTAGCCGAAGCGGTCGAAGTAGCCGTGTGGTACTCGACCCCGTCGATCGTCACCTTTTCCGGAACGTAGGGGTGAACGCGCATAGCCTGCTGAGCAACGTTGTTCCAAGCATCAGGACTTGCCGAATAGGTCGGCTGATCATGGTCCTGAATACGACCGGCGACACCTACCTCGAGTGTGAGACTCTTGGCGATCTTGGCCGAAAGATTGGCACGTGCCGTATATCGACGGAAATTGAAGTTGTCAACATTACCCTTTTGGTCAAACATACCTACCGAGGCAAAGTAGTTCATCTGATCGTTGCCACCATTGGCCGAGATGGTGTGCGAGCTGGTAGTACCTACACCGAACACCTTGTCGTACCAGTTGGTGTTGCCCCAACCATCCTCCTCGTTGAGCATCTTCTGCACAACATCGGCCGTGAAAATCGGCTGCTGGCCATCAAGCTCCAATGCTTTGTTGTACCAATAAGCATAACCCGGACCATCCAGCAACTGCATCGGATTGGCATTCGAGCTGACACCGAACGTACCCTTGTACGAGATGGTCGATGCACCCTTTTGGCCACGCTTGGTGGTTACGATGATAACGGTATTACCGTCCAGACCGTAAACGGCAGCGGCCGAGGCATCCTTCAGGATCGAGATCGACTCGATATCCTCCGGGTTGATCTGGTTGATGTCACGAGGCACACCATCTACGATGTAAAGTACCGACTGACCACGTACCATGATCGACGAACCGTCGGCACCGGGCTGACCCGATTGTTGCACAGCTGTCACACCGGCTACACGACCTGCGAGCATGTTCGTGACGTCACCCACAGGGGCCTTCTCCAGCTCCTCTCCCGAGATCTGCGAGATGGCGGCCGTAACCGAAGCCTTCTTTTGTACGCCGTAACCTACGACTACAACCTCATCAATCTTCTCGGTATCGTTCTTCAGTTCTACCGTCAGATTCGATACACCATTGACGGGGACGGTTACGGTCTGGTAGCCGATAAACGAGATCTGCAAAACACTCTCTTTCTTGATGTTTTGCAGTGTAAACATACCGTTTACATTGGTTGTGGTTCCCGTTTGGGTACCAACCACCACGACCGTGGCACCGATTACCGGTTCACCGAGTTCGTCGAGAACCGTTCCCTTTACGGTGTTTTGTGCCCAAGCCAAATTCGGGCTCAAAACCACGAAGAGAGCGCAGAGCGTTGAAAGCAAAAAGCTCACGACCCCCCCCCTTCTTGATTGGGATAAATGTTTCATAGTTATTGAGTTTTAAGTTTGTGATTTCGGTGTTTTACTCGGTAACCTTCATGTTTTCCTCCAACAGGTCCCACCAGTCTCGATTGACGATGTGAACCAGGTCGAAGATCATCAGACCTCCCTCGCAGCTCTTCATCACCTGGCGTACAGCCTTGGCAAACTGCTCGGCATCCTGCTTGTATTGATCTACATAAAGCGAACCGGCAACAGGGACTACGCCACAGGTAATAGCCTGTGCCAATTCGGCACCGCCCTCTACCGAGTAGCAGTAGGTCAGATCGTTGGGGTCCATGCCCGACTCGCCACGCTCACCAATCACGCGACCTTGGGCAGCATCGACCTCATCCTTTGTTACAAGTGTGTAGTAAAGACCTGTCATGTAGATATCCAACAGATCGGCATAACCGGTCTTGTAATAGTTCTCCGAAGCCCAATCGGGGTAACGCTCCGAGGGATCGTACTGCGTACTTGCCCAGTTTACACCCAGCTGGTAGTAGGTCGGATACCAGGCGCCCGTGTAGTCGCCAATGAGGATGTTGGGATTCACGGCGTGGATCGCCTCGTGTGCCTCCTCAACAAACGACTTGATGACCGTGGCGCGCCACTCAACCCACTCCTTGAAGTATTTGCCCGGCTTCCAATTCTTCTCATCGGACCAAGTCAGAATGTCTTCGGGATACTTTTCGAGCTTGATGCCGCTCCAGGCCTCGAACTGCTCACGCGAAAGGGGTGAGAAGTCCGACGTGATGTTGTCGTAGCGCAGACGGTCGAAGATGATACCGTCGGCGTCGGGATAACGCTCCACAAACTCAACGAGGATCTTCTTCTGATACTCGCGCACCTCGGGATTCGAGGGGTTGAGCATACCGTTGTAGTTGGTCTTGATCTCGCCAATGGGCACCAGCGAGCCATCCGGACGATAGACAATCGACTGCCACTCGGGGTGCTCGTTGAAGATAATGCCGCGGTTGAAGAAGATGTGACCACCAGCAAAGATGTTAAGCGAGCCGTGTACGCGCATGCCGTACTTGTGGCCTTCGTCAATAAAGTGACGCATCATGTCGTACTCGCGCGGACGAACCGTGCCCTCGAACTCACCCATGTAGGGGGCATACTTGCTGTCGTAGAGGGTCTCGCCCATAATCGACTTGACATCGACTACGATGTCCGTGACACCGATGGCGTGCATCTTCTCGGTGTAATAGGCAATCGAATCGAGCGTACTCATACGTTCGAAATTGGCCTCGCAATCGACCCACATATAGATGGGTTTCTGGGGGGTCTGCTCGGCGGTGCAACTGCACAATGCAAAGAGCATTGCTGCTGCGATGAATTGCATGAATCGGAAGCGCTTCATAGTTTTTGGTTGATACCTAATTTATAAATTCGATACTTTATTATTGCATTTCGGAGATGACAACAACCGTCGGTACGGCGCGCTGGCTGCCATCGCTCGGCATATTATGTACCTGTCCGTTATAACCGATGATTGCAGACGAACCTCCACCGTCGAGGTTGATGGCATAGTCCATGCCCATCTCGACAAAGATGTCGGCCATCTCGCTCAATGTCAGTCCATTCGAACCGTTATTGCCACGACCATCACACACAAGCAACATTACCTTACCGTCTTTTGTGCCACCTACGGCCGTACGGGGTTGGCGCGATGTACCGGCGGTTCCGCCCGTATTCATGATCTCGCGGTAGTAATAGTCCATTGCCACGTTCTTGCCCTTATAGACCAGCATTGGGCCACCACCGATGGCCTGCTTGGGCTCCCAAAGGGTTGCGCCGGCTGTCGAAGTGGTCGGCGGAGCCGACATATACGTTTCGGTCAACTCGTCGTTGTTGAGCGGCGAGGGGAACGAATAGGGCTTGTTGTTGATGCAATAGACCCACGTTGCCTCGAATGAGCCATCGGCCATCTGTCCCAATGCGGCACGTACCGGGTAGGCGATGATTTGTGAGCCATTTACGGTGGGGTAGGCCAACTCGGTAGCGATCGATTTTACTTCACCGTCGCTAATGCAGAGGCTGAGTGAGGCGCCGTCCCAGAAGAAGCCTCCATTAGTTAGGGCGAAAGGAACACCCTTGCCGAGCGCCTTGAAGCTCTCGAAAGCCGAGGTCGGCGTCTCTGCCGGTTTGAGGAGCGTGGGGGCGAAACGTAGTTTGGTGTTGGACTTCAAATCGGCAATGGCGATGTAACCCTTTGCTACGCCACCATCGCTGAAGGTACGCTCGAAAGCCTCAAACTTCATGCGCTTGGGATAGTTTGACTCGGGGGAATCGCTGGCCGTGATGATCGTCACGGGAACACAGGCCGAACCGTGGCGCTCGTCCTTGGCACCGGCGATAAACGTGTAGGCTGTAGCGGGGGTCAGGCCCTCGATTTTGACATCAACCTTATCACCCTCGATGGGCGTACCCTCGGCAAAGATTTGATCGAGCGTTTTGCTCAATGTCTCACCTTCGGTGTAAAGATAGGCGCATGCATCGGCGTAATATACACTGAAGCGGAGCGTAATGTAGTCCGTGCCCTTCTCTACAGGCGTGATCGTGACCGTCGGAGTCGTTTCGGGCGTCGGGAAGACATACTGGGGATTAATCTCCTCTTCACAGCTGATACATAAGCTGATAGAGGCCAGAAACATAATCAAAGCGGTAAGTTTTTTCATTTTATTGTGTTGTTATAGTTATATTCTCGTGCTAAATTAAATAAAATTATTCACTTTACAAATCATTTTAAATAAATTTTAATATGATAATTTTCGCAAAAATGAGCTTAAATACTTGTGGAATAAATCAATAGAGCTTTTTTAAGCAATAATTATTAAAATAAAATAATTTTATAAAGTCTGCGATGAACGTCGAAAAGATTTAGATACTCGTAGAAAAACAAAGAGCTACCTAAAAGGCAGCTCTTTGTGTGGTTTAAATCTGGTGATGAACTAATTATTTCTTCTCTTGGGGATCGGGATAGGTGAAGGGCAATATCCAGGTTAGGATGAAGGCCGGAATGGTTCCTACAAGCGCCCAAAGGAAGAATTTCTCGTAACCGATTGCATCGCTGATGACACCCGAAATCATGCCCGGTAACATCACGCCGAGGTTTGCTAAAGCTGAACCAAAGGCATAGTGGGCCATTTGGTGCTTTCCAGGGGCAACCTGTTGCATGATAAAGAGTGTAAGTCCTACAAAACCAAATCCGTAGCTAAAGTACTCAAAGACAATTGCACCACATACAAGGAGGGCGCTTTCGGGCTGATAGAGGGCCAAAAGTGCATAGACCACGAACGGAATATTGAAGATGCAGCAAAGCGGGAAAATAGCCTTTTTCAAACCGCGCCACGAAATAAAGTAACCGCCCAAAATGGAGCCGGCGATAAAGGCTACTACGCCGAATGTGCCGTAGTAAAGGCCGATTTCGTCTTTGGTGAGCCCCAGACCCTGTACGGCTGTATCTGCTTTTAGGAAGAGAGGTACAATCTTGATCACCAAGCCCTCCGTAAAGCGATAGAAGACAATCCATGCGATATAGATCCAGATGTATTTTTTTTGGAAGAATTGTACAATGACGCCCCACGTTTCACGCATGGTTTCACGCATTGAGCTATGCTTTGTGACTTCTGCGCCGCCCGTAGGAAGTACACGCCAATGATAGAGCCCTAACGCGGTGAGTAGGATACCGCATAACAGCATGATAATCACCCATGCGTAGAGTACACCGATCTTGCTTTCAAGTATGCCGGCTAAGTAGACCAAACCACCCATGGCGGTCACTTTTGCGAGGTTATAGAAGGCTCCCTGCCAACCAACAAATTGGGCTTGTTGGGTTTTGTCGAGCTCTGTAATATAGACGCCATCAAGTGCAATGTCGTGTGTGGCTCCGCTGAACGCCAAGACCGTCATAATGGCCACCACATAGGGGAAAAAGTTGGGTAGCGGGAGGGCCATGGCGATGAATGCCAACGAAATACCCGATACCAACTGGGTGGTGACGACGAAGAATTTTTTGGTCTTGTACATCTCCATCAACGGGCTCCAGAAGGGCTTGAGCGACCAGGGGAGAATAAGTAGCGAGGTCCAGAAGGCAACTTGCGCATCCGAGATGCCGAAGTCGTTGAACATCAAGGGTGCTACGAGGTTGATTAAGATCAACGGAAGACCCATGGCAAAGTAGGCGGAGGGGACCCACCATAAAGGCGATTTTTTGGTTTGCACCTGTTCCATTTTGGCTAAGTTTGGATATTGTTTTCTTGTTGTTTTTTTCTGTTTTAGAGTCCTAACATCTTGTTGCGTGTGATTGCACAAATACCGATGAGACCTGCTGATTCGCCCAACTTCGAGACCTTGACGGCAGTATCTTTTGAGACGAAATTCAGTGCGTATTTGTTGATCGCACTCTTGATCGGAAGGAGCAGATAATCCTTTGCTTCATAGAGCGTTCCGCCTAATACGATAACGTCCGGATTAAACATGTTGATCAGTCCGGCAATGGCGCGACCGAGTTGTGCTCCGATCTGTTCCATCACCTCGATGGCCAGCATGTCCTCTTTGCCCAAAACATCGAGAATATCGGCCAATGTGATTTGTTGCCCACTCTCGAATTGCTTGGAGAGCATCGAGATGTTGCCTTGCTTGAGTTTTTCGATGAATTGACGATGGGCGGCCCATCCAGAAACTTCGGTTTCGAGGCAGCCGCGTTTACCGCATGAGCAGATGATCTCGTTGTCGAAGAAGGGGAAATGGCCATATTCGCCCGAGAATCCCGATTTGCCGTAGTGGAGCTCTCCGCCGAGAATCATACCGATACCGAATCCCCAGCTTAAATTGAGGAAAATCATGTTTTGCTCGTTGTTTCCTACGCCGTACATGTACTCACCGTAAGTCATTGCTCGTGAATCGTTTTCGATGAATACGCGATATCCAAGACGCTCTTCGAGCACGGTCGTAAGCGGTTTTTCATCGAAGAAGAAATAGGAATATGAGTAGCCGGATTCCGGGTTGACGCGTCCCGAGATGTTAATGCCGATGGCCAGGAGTTTGTCGCGACGTATGCGCGAACTGGCGATGAATTGTGTGATGTGATTGCACAGCTCGTCGAACGATTGACGGGTATTCTCAATAATGAAATCGTATTGGCGCGACACGACCATATCCCCACGGAAGTTGATGATACCCATGACGATAACATCGCGTTTGATGTCGACTCCCATAAAGTAACCGGCTGCGGGGTTTAAACCGTAGATGCTTGGGCGACGACCGCCTGTTGCTCCTTGTTTACCGAGGTCGGTAACAAGGTCTTCCTCGATCAGTTCAGTCACAATTTTGGTGAGCGTCGGAACGCTCAACCCAAGCTCTCGGCTCAGGTCGGCGATACTTTCGCCGCCGTTTACCATGTAGCGTCGTAGAATCTCGCGCTTGAGTTGTGCCGACTTTTTGCCGCTGGTCAGGGCATCCATTGAGGTCGATTTTACCATAGTTGTCGTGTGTGCTTGGATTTTGAGGTGAACAACGGTCGTTTGACACGACGATTTTTCACACATTTGATGCAAAGTTAAGCAAAAAGTTTCAAAAATCGTAAATTTTACCCTGGTTTGGTAAGTTTGGCGGATTTTTCGAAAAACATTCTAAACTTTTTTAGCAAGATTTCGATTTTTGATAAAATATTTTTTCATTTTTTTTGCAAAACAGACATTATTTTTATTATCTTTGCTCTTGTAAAGTATTCTGCCCGTTCGGGTCCGATGGGTTGAGCCGATACTTATTAATATGGACCTATTTGATGTGCGATAAAGTGAAAACCTAATAACTTTAAAAACTTTCATACTATGAAAAAATTATTCTACTTGGTGGCTGCTTTTGCCATGCTGTTCACCGCGTGCGAGTATGACGACACGGCTATTAACAACCGTATCGACGACCTCGAGAATCGCGTGATTGAGCTTGAGGAGACGATTGCCGCCTTGAATCAGGACATCGCCGGTGTAGAGACGCTTGTTGACGCTATGCAGAACAATGTCTATGTATCGAAGATTGTCAAGGGTGAGACAGGCTACGAGGTCTATTTCACAAATGGTGAGAAGATCGCAATTGCCGATGGTAAAGCCGGTGAGGCCGGTAAGGATGGCGTAACGGTAACCGTTATGCAGGATACTGACGGTGCATGGTATTGGGCCGTAACGAAGGATGGTGTAACGAGTTTCATCGAGGTGGATGGTAAGAAGCTCCCCGTGAAGGGTGAGAAGGGTAACACCCCGAAGATGCGCGTTGTGATGGAGGGCGAGACCGGCTACTGGGAGGTAAGCTATGACAATGGCGAGACCTGGGAGCGCGTATTGCTGGCTGATGGTACCCCCGTAACTACGTCGGGTGGTGCAGGTGGTCTGTTCAAAGAGGCTTACGTGGATGAGGATACCAATACGGCTGTCTTCGTGTTCCTCAATGGCGAAACGATTGAGATTCCTCTGGGTAGCGAGCTCTACATCAAGTTCAAGGGTGAGGCTGTAGAATCGGTTGATTTTGCTTATGGCGAGACCCAGACCTTTGAGATGGAGGCTGCCGGTGTATTGAAGACTGTTGTAACAACGCCCGATGAGTGGAAGGCTTCGTACGACAAGTCGACGATGGTTTGGACGATTACGGCTCCGACGGCAGCACATGCTGCATGCGCTGACACGGAGGGTGAGGTTTCGATCATCTACTTCGGTGATGAGAACCAGAGCTCGGTGATTACGGTGGCTGTTTCGATCGGTGAGTATGTAACGGTTGCTGAGGCTGATCAGACGATCGAGGCTTCGGCCGACGCTGCTACATACGAGGTTGCCTACACGGCTGACGGTGAGGTAAAGGTTGAGCAGGTTGATAGCTGGATTTCGGCTACCCTTGCTGACGGCGTTGCTACGATTTCGGTAGAGGCTAACGCCGGTGCTGCCCGAACGGGTACGATCAAGCTTGTGGCTAAGAGCAATGAGGTGGTTATCACCGTAAACCAGCCCGATGGTGTGAAGTTGCTGCCCTATGGCTACCGCGTAGGTTCGGAGGTGGTTGCCTTCGCTAAGAAGCTGTCGGAGATCACGGGTCTGAGCGCTGCCGCTGCCGACCACATTGCTGTGACGAACGATTATGTAATCATCAGCTCGCCCGGTGCTACGCCTGTAGCGGTGGATGCTTTGACGGGTGAGTATGTAGGTACGCTGAACGTAGGTGATATGACGGTTGCGGCTGTGACGGCTGATGACGCCAACAATATCATCCTCTGTAGTTTCCAAGAGAATGGCGGTTTCCGCGTGGCTCGTATGAAGTCGATCACCGATACGCCTGAGGTATTTATTGAGCGTGCTTCGACCGACTATGGTAAGGATATCTCGGTAGTGGGTGATGTTTATGGCGACGCTCGCATTACGCTGATGTATTCGCCTTGGTCGACCGGTACGACGGGTCACCTGCTCTATCAGGTAGCTGGTGGCGTAGCCGATGGTGGCTATTGGTCGAAGATTGCTGCAGGTTCGATTACGGAGAAGATTGACAACAACAATGGTGATGTAATCTACCGTGATATGGGTGCTGGTGCTCCCTACTTCATGACCGGTTACTCGAGCAACTGTTTCGTTTGGGCGGAGAATGGTACGGCTCAGGCTATTCAGATGACGACCAATAGTAACTGCGGTGCTGTCTGCATCGATGTTGAGCAGTTCAACGGCGCTTACTACCTGGCAACGGCTTGTGACACCTACTTCACGTGGGCTCTGCCCGATGCATCGGTATATGTTGCTGATGTAACGACGATCAATAACTTCAAGGCCGGTGTAGTTCGCATCCCGACCGGTGACTACGGTTGGAATGCTGCTTCGATGGGTGGTAATACCGACTGCGCGCTGAAGGTTTCGGCTGACGGTGTTTACATGTATGTCTATGTATTGCACCCGAATGGTTCGCTTGGTTGCGTACGCGTAGACTGCCTTGACAAGTAAAATTTCTTGTAACAAGATGATTTAGTCCATAGCCCCTTGGTTGGGGCTATGGGCACAACAAGGGCTGTTTTTTGGCGCGATGTCTTGATCTTTTGCGTGAATCGCTTTCGGGCAAACAATTTGCGAAAGGATCTTTACGGCTAAAGTATGATCGAATGAGATCGAGTCGGAACAACATCTAATGGGCTGTGGGGCCTCCTCACGGAGTTGCTCACAGCTTTTTTAGGATCTGTTGCCCAGTTAATGAGTGTAAAGAGAGTATGGAGGGTAAATATTCACTGCCAAAGGATGGCGGCTTGATCGAAGCGGCCGCGCCGAATGATCTGTTGCATCGCTACGAAAAGATGCCGACCAAGGTCTTTCAGACCGAACAAAGCGGAGTCAATTATTTGGCCGATATGATTGTGCAGATGTTGCATCGCCACAACGAAATGCACGGTCAGGATGATTTTTATGAAGATTTCAACCCCTTTGTGCTCGGTTTGACAACAGGTCGTACCCCGGTGGGGCTTTATCGGGAGTTGGTAAAACGCTATGAGCGTGGGGAGGTGTCGTTCCGCAACGTGGTGGTGTATAGCCTCGATGAGTTTTATCCCATTGAGCAAACCAATCCTCAGAGCCGTAACTTCCGTATTCACAATGAGTTTCTTAACCATATCGATATCCGACCCGAGAATATTCACATCCTCGACGGTACGGTGAGTGCTGATGAAATTTCGCACTATAGTGAGGTCTATGACCGTGTGGGTCGCATCAATCTGATGATCATCGGTGTTGGTGAACAGGGACAGATCGGTTTCAACGAACCCGGTTCCTATGAAAAATCGCGTACTCGCCTGGTACAGCTCTCTCACCATTCGCGCAAAGTTCAATCGGCCTTCTTCCGCGATATGAGCGAAACGCCCAAGATGGCGATCACGATGGGTATCGATACGATCATGCGTGCCGATAAGGTGGTGCTCATGGCTTGGGGTGAAGGGAAGGCTCCGGTAATTCGTCAAATTGTCGAGGGTGAAGTGACAAGCCAGATGCCGGCCTCGTTCCTGCAACGCCATAATAATATGGAGGTTGTGGTAGATGAGAATGCTGCCAGCCTTTTGACCCGTGAGGTGGCTCCATGGTTGGTAGGACCTTGCGAGTGGACACCCCGTTTTGTGCGTAAAGCGGTGGTTTGGCTCTGTAACAAGGTGCAGAAACCGATTTTGAAACTTACTCATAACGACTACATCGAGAACTCGCTCGGTGAACTTCTCGAGGCCGTAGGGTCGTTTAACCAAATCAATATTCGCGTATTCAATGACCTGCAACATACCATTACAGGTTGGCCGGGCGGTAAACCCAATGCGGACGATTCAACACGCCCTGTTCCATCGTCACCCTTCCCGAAACGTGTGTTGATTTTCTCGCCTCATCCTGATGATGATGTCATCTCGATGGGAGGTACATTTATCCGATTGGTTGAGCATGGTCACGATGTGCATGTAGCCTACGAGACCTCCGGAAATGTGGCCGTTCATGACGATGTTGTGCTACAACATATTGATACGGCACGCGAATTAGGATTCGGGGATCGTTATGATGAGGTAGTTGAGTTGATTCGCACAAAACATGATGCTGAACCTGAACCAAGAGCTTTGCTCGATCTGAAGGGGGCTATTCGTCGCGCAGAGGCGAAAGCTGCGGTACGTTCGTTCGGCCTTCCGGCCTCACATGCGCACTTCCTCAATCTACCTTTCTATGAAACGGGTGGTGTGAAGAAGGGTGAATTAACGCATGCAGATATCGATATCATTGTTGATCTGTTGCGCGAGATCAAGCCCCACCAGATTTATGCAGCAGGCGATCTTGCCGATCCGCATGGTACGCATCGTGTCTGCATCGAGGCTGTCTTGGGGGCGCTAGAGGTGGTGAAAGATGACGAGTGGCTCAAAGAGTGCCATATGTGGCTCTACCGTGGAGCTTGGATGGAGTGGGATTTGGGCATGGTTGATATGGCGGTTCCCCTCTCGCCCGATGAGATGATTAAAAAGCGCCATGCCATCTATCGCCACGTGTCGCAGAAAGATATTGTTCCCTTCCCGGGAAGTGATACGCGCGAGTTCTGGCAACGCGCCGAAGAGCGTACGCAAAATACGGCGGGACTCTATGATAAATTGGGTATGGCTGAATATCAAGCCATCGAGGTCTTTGTGAAAATGTTCTAGTTAAATAGACAAATAGTGAATAAGGGTTGGTTTCAGGGGTGTCCAGAAATGGATGCCCCGTTTTTTTTGTTCGGAGCGTCTGGTATAATATGGTATAGCGAAGCGTCTTTCGTGTGTGGGATAAAAAAAGAAGGAAATCGTGAATCGGGGCAGAACGCACACGATTCGTCGATTTCCTCACCAACCTAAAACTACTAACCTAAAATGAACCTTAAAACTTCGTTGCAAAGATAGAGTCTTTAGAAACTCCGTGCAACTTTTTAATAAAAAAATTTCAAAAATTTTGAAGAATTTTTAACAATGGTGTGTGTTGGCAATTTATGATGCTGGTAATTAGCGGATTGTGGAAGATGAAAAAGACGGTCTTCACAAATCGTAAAGACCGCCTTTTGGTGTGGATTAGGACAATTTCAGCTTGTAATAGTAGCGGCAGGGGGCTAGCAACCAGCGTTGTAGATGCGGCCAATCGTGCCAAATCTTGATATAGAGGCGATGGCTCAGCAGGCGTGCATGACGCTGCGGGTCGCGCTCACCGAGCAGACCAAAGAACTTACGCATCGCAGCCTCGCGCTGGGCATCGTAATTGTTGTAGAGGGTTCCCGAGCGAAGCAGGTTAGTCGTGCAATGAAAAATATAGAAGGCCTGTGCATCCAGCGCGTTGCAGTTCCAGCTCGGGTTCTCGGTCATGAAGTTGTTATGGAAACCTTCGAGCAGCAGCTCGTAGTGGTGGAAGTTGCGGGCGATGGACCGGCGGCTCACCGACTGCTCGCTACGTCCGCGGTGGTACTGGTAGAGTGAACGATCCATGAAATAGATCGTGCGTGCGTGGCGCATCGGGAAGCAGACAAATTGGCTGTCAGTGTAGCAGATGCCCTCAGTTTGGCGGTAGTGCATATTCTTCAGCAGGGCCAACTTCCAGGTCAGGCAGTGCATCATGAGGAAGCTCTCCGGGAGCTTGAATTTGTCGAGTGTATAAAGGCCGCTGAACTGGCCTGCGGGCTGCTCCACGATCTTATTCTGCGCCTCAAAGTGTACGCTATAGCGCGTAATGAAGCAGTCGACATCGTGTTGTTCGAGGTGGTCGATAAATTCGATTAAGGTCTGCGTGTCGAACCAATCGTCAGCATCGAGCAAGCGGAAAAAACGTCCTGTAGCGACCTGCAAAGCGGCATTGACCGTTGAGCCGTAGTGGCCGTTCGGTTTGTCGACCACGACTACCGATTGGGGATAACGGGCCTTGTAACTGTTGGCAATCTCAAGCGTGCGGTCCTTGCTGCCGTCATTGACGATGATGATCTCCAACTTGTCGAGAATCGACTCGGCTAGCAGGCTGTCAACGCAGCGACCTAGGTATGCCTCCATGTTGTAGGAGGGGATACAGATACTTAAAACTTTCATTACACCTCCATATTTAAGACACGCTCCACGATTGGGGCCATGTCGTAGTATTTATACTCGGCCAGACGACCACCAAAGATGACGCGCTCTTCCTGCTCGGCCAGGGTGCGATACTGCTCGTAGAGGGCCGTGTTACGGTCGTTATTGACCGGATAGAAGGGTTCGCTTTCGCCCTTCCACTCGGTCGAATACTCGCGGCTGATGACCGTCTTCTTCAGGTTGTAGACAGCCTCGCCGAAGTGTTCGAAGTGTTTGTGCTCAATGACGCGCGTATAGGGTACCTCGGCCTCCGTATAGTTTACCACGGCGTTACCCTGGTAGTTCGGCGTGTCGATTACCTCCTCCTCGAAGCGCACGGTGCGATATTCCAGAGTGCCGTAGCGATAGTCGTAGTATTCGTCAATCTTACCCGTGAATACAATCTTATCTGCCATCGACTCCCAGTGGGTACGGTCGGCAAAGAAGTCGGTCGAGGTCTTGACATCAGCACCCTCCAGCAGGCCGTCGATGAGTTTGTTGTAACCTCCGATCGGAATGCCCTGGTAGGCGTCATTGAAGTAGTTGTTGTCATAGACCATGCGGACCGGTAGGCGCTTGATGATGAAGGCCGGCAGTTCGGTACATTTGCGCCCCCACTGCTTCTCGGTGTAGCCCTTGATGAGCATCTCGTAGATGTCGCGTCCAATCAGGGCAATGGCCTGCTCCTCGAGGTTGCGCGGAGCATCTACACCGGCCTGCTGCATCGCCTCCAGCGCCTCGCGACGCTGCTCGTCGAGCTTGGCTTGTGCCTCCTTAGGAGTGGTCACCTGCCACATCTGATAGAAGGTGTTCATGTTGAAGGGCAGGTTGTAGAGCTTACCCTTGTAGTTAGCTACCGGTGAGTTGGTGTAGCGGTTAAACTCGACAATCGAATTGACAAAATTCCAAACTTCCTTGTTCGAGGTGTGGAAAATGTGGGCGCCGTATTTGTGGACATGGATGCCCTCCATCTCCTCGCAATAGAGGTTTCCACCCACCTGGGGGCGTTTGTCGATCACCAGACATCGCTTGCCGGCTTGACGGGCTCGGTAGGCGAAGGTGGCTCCAAAGAGTCCTGCACCAACGATCAGATAGTCGTAATGTTTCATGTTATAGATGGGGTTTATGAACGATTACTTGCGTATTGTTTTACAGCTTCGGCTACGCGCTCGCCATCCAGGGCCGCCGAGATGATGCCTCCGGCATAGCCGGCCCCTTCGCCTGTCGGGAAAAGACCTTCGACTTCGGGGTGCATCAGCAGATCGGGGTCACGCGGGATACGAACCGGCGTGGAGGTGCGCGATTCGACGCCAACCACAACGGCTTCGTTGGTGACAAATCCTCGTAACTTACGCCCAAAGGTCGAAAGCCCCATGCGCAACCCTTCAGCTATAAACGAAGGCATCCATTGATCAAGTCGTGAGGGGGTGATGCCGGGAATGTAGGAGGTTTTCGGGAGTGCCGTAGAGGCCTTGCCTGCTACAAAATCGGCTACGCGTTGAGCGGGAGCAACCTGATGATCGCCACCATGAAGGCGAGCATCGGCCTCGAATAGCTCTTGTAAACGCAGTCCGGCTAAAGGTCCCCACTCCTCGACAAGGTGGGCGTAATCGGCCTCGCGAATTTCGGTGACCAATCCTGAATTGGCAAATGGTGAGGTACGACCACTCGGTGACATGCCGTTTACGACCGAGTGTGAAGCATCGGTCATGGCAGGCACGATGAAGCCACCGGGACACATGCAGAACGAATAGACTCCGCGCCCATTCTCTTGGCTGACAAGGGAGTAGGAGGCCGCAGGAAGCCATTCTCCGCGTTCGGGCTGGTGGTACTGGATGCGGTCAATAAGCGTTTGCGGATGTTCGATACGGACACCCATGGCAAAGGCCTTGGCTTCCAACCGTATGCCCCGTTTATGGAGCAGATAGTAGATATCGCGTGCCGAGTGACCCGTGGCCAATACGACGGCTGCGCCTTCGATGCGCTCGTCGCCACAAATAACACCCTTGATACGATTCTCGTGCAGAATCAGATCGGTTACTTTGCGCTCGAATAATACTTCGCCACCACATTCAGTGATCGTTTTACAGATGTTGCGGATGATGTAGGGGAGTTTGTCGGTGCCGATATGTGGGTGGGCTTCAAACAGAATTTCGGGGTTAGCCCCGTGAAAAACAAGGGATTGAAGCGCTTTGTTGTAGTCGCCACGTTTTTTGCTGCGGGTGAAGAGTTTGCCATCCGAGAAGGTGCCGGCTCCACCCTCACCGAACGCATAATTCGAATCGGGGTCAATCTCCTCGCCACGATTAATCTTTGCAATGTCGATCTTGCGTGCCGATACATCGCGTCCGCGCTCCAATAAAATGGGACGATAGCCTAACTCAATCAATCTGAGTGAGGCAAACAGACCTGCAGGGCCCGAGCCAACCACGACTACCTCGGGTTTCCCGACGCATGATGGGTAGTCAAAGATCAGTGGAGCTGGCTGCTCCTCCTGATCGACATAGATCTCAAGGGTCAGATTGACCAAAGGACGGTGCTTGCGCGCATCAATCGAACGCTTCACGACGCGCACCAAGGCGATGTCGCAATCCGAGATGCCGAGTCGGCGTGCGGCCAACGCGGTATAGATTTTCGAATCGGCAGCCTCGCGCGGCTGCAGTTGCAGGGTCAGTTTGTGGGGCATAACGTGTGATGTTCCAAAAGACAAAAATAGGTAAAAAAACGGAATCTTCGTCCTCAAGGATTGTCTTTTCCGAAATTTTACCTACCTTTGTCCTTCGAATCGTGAGCGGATATGGTGTAATTGGTAGCCACGACAGACTTAGGATCTGTTGCCTAACGGCGTGGGGGTTCGAGTCCCTTTATCCGCACAATTTTATTTTCGAGGGAGAATTTTCGAGTTCTCCCTCTTTTTGTTACCAGTTGATAGGGCGTGAATTCTTGCTGGTGAACATTTTACCTAGGGATCGATAAAGCGGAATAGGGTTATTGGTTTTCAATATTCCTTATTTAGAGTATATTTTTCCCTGGCTCATCCTTAAAGTCACCTGTAGAGTAAGTCGCATTTCCCGCAAAGGGATAAAACAAAAAAGTCTCAGAGAAATCTGAGACTTTGCTTTTTTGAGCCGAAACCGAGATTTACAAGCATTGCTGCGCAATACTTGTGACTACCTGCGCGCCTCGGCATAGTCTGCACGCAGCCTCTGCGCTCGGCTGTTGCGGCAGGGGAACTCGCCGAGTTGCGTTGCAACTCCTGTTTTATATAGACAATCCCTCCAAACCTCCCTTTGAGAAGGGAGGCTTCGGGGTCCCGAGTTCTACCAGCGTATAAACAAAAAACAAGCGACAACCGGTTGGTTATCGCTTGCTTTTGAGCCGAAACCGAGATTTGAACTCGGGACCCCTTCATTACGAGTGAAGTGCTCTACCGCTGAGCTATTTCGGCGTTGCGGATTAAAAATCAACTTGTTACAATCCTCTTATTTTGTTCTGTTCCATTATGGTAACACAAATGGTAACACACTCAATTCGTATTCGCAGGTTAGTAGTTAATTGTAATTCGGTTATTATCAATTGTTTATATTCTCTTTGCAAATATAACCATAATAAACGACATAGAATAATCACAGCATGCTTTTTGTGATTGTTTTTAAGCATTCTGGCAACTTTAAAACAAAAAGATAATAGCCAACTATATCGAAAATATTTGAAAGAATTTCTGTGCGAATAGTAAGTTAGATAAGTAAAATAAAGTTTCTCTTATTTTATTTTAATCAAAAAAAGTAAAATATGATTTTTTTTATTTTACTTTGCAGTAGGAATGATTAAAAGTACAGCAATGAAAGAAATTGAAAAATTCGAAGCCGGTTATTATGAGAATGGATATGATTATAAGTATTTTATCCCCAATAAGATCAATGATGAATGGTCTTGGTCGGATCCTCATATAGGGAAGCTATTGGAGCGTGCTGCCATTAAGTTGGGTGAATTAAACTCGTATTCTCGTCTTGTTCCCAATATCGATTTGTTTATTCAATTACATGTTACTAAAGAGGCTGTTGTTTCTAGTCGCATAGAGGGAACTCAAACTCGAATGGATGAAGCATTGTTACCGGAAACAGAAGTACAGCCAGAACGCCGTAATGATTGGAAAGAGGTAAATAATTATATTGTAGCAATCAATAATGCTATTCAAGAATTAGAGCGTCTTCCGATTTCGTCCCGCTTAATTCGTAATATTCATCGACAATTGCTTGCTAGTGTGCGAGGCGAGCATAAATTACCTGGGGAATTCCGGCGTAGCCAAAACTGGATTGGAGGTAATTCACTTGCGGATGCCAAATTTATTCCACCACATCATCAATATGTCGACGATTTGATGAGTGACTTAGAAAAGTTTCTCAATAATGAAAACATTCATGTGCCCTCTTTGATGAGAATTGCAATAACGCATTATCAGTTTGAAACAATTCACCCTTTTTTAGATGGCAATGGCCGTATTGGGCGTTTATTAATCACTCTTTACCTGGTTAAAGAGCGTATTCTGGATGCGCCACTTTTGTACCTCTCTTCTTATTTTGAGCAACGAAAAGATTTGTACTATGATAATTTGAATAATATTCGCACAAAAAATGATATGTTGCAGTGGATAAAATATTTTCTGGTCGGAGTTGAGCAAACAGCAACAAAGGCTGTTGAAACTTTGTCCTCAATGATAAAGTTAAAGGAGGGGATAGAAACTCTGATTCGCGAAAAATATGGGAAAAGGAGTACAAATGCTATCATCCTATTACATGCAATGTTTCGCAATCCCTTTATCACAATTGAACAAGCGTCTAACATATGTAAGGTAACATACAAGGCCGCAAATGATTTGGTGAAAATGATGCAGGGTGATAATATCGTTAGGGAGATGACTGGACAAAGTCGGAATAGGATGTTTGTCTTTGATGCGTACCTCTCTTTGTTCGATTCAAATGGGAAATAGCTAAATAAAAAGAGGTGCTAGCAGACCTTTTAGCACCTCCTTTTATTTAAGTAGGTATACCTTCATTAATTGCTCTCATTACCTCGTTTTTGATATTAAACGGCAAATTCTTAACCTCGTTTTCGGGTAAATAAATAGCATCATGAATTCTGAACGGATGTAATCCGTCTGCGATTAACTGATTGCAGATCGAATTCATGATGTCGCTCTCTACCTCATTTGCCACGCTCTTTATGGATTGTTCAGTATGAGTATGCCACAAGAGCAACGCATTGAAGATGGAAGGAAAGTGCGCTTCGAAGTATTCGCAAATTGTTTCCCGTTTGCGAGTTTCTTCGCTGTCCTGTCCATACAGAAATTGTGCTTTGTGCTTTATGGAAAGGAACGGTTGAAAGGTCTGTTTAATATCCGCACGCAGCATATCGGTCCCCTCAACGACTGCGCTATACAAATCGCCCTTTTGTGTCAATTCTCGATAACGCAGTAACTCTTCATTTGGTATAGCAATATTGTGCCGTTTGAAGATAACGGGTAGCATAGTAAAGTGTGCACAGCTCACATCACTCACCTCAACAAGATTTTCTCCTTTGTACATAATATGTTTTCGAATCGGTTTGCGCAGATTGGCAAGTGCCGAATAGATCTTACCGCCATTTCCATAATTCGGGACAGTATTAATTCTTGAGATATGCAACAAATCTCGCTTGGTTAAACAGTCATCAAGTGCTTTAATATCAACCTTTAAATCTTGATAAAACGACAGCTTATCATTGCTTTTGATATCGAATACATCAAATTGGTTGTCAAATAGATATGCAAGATTATTCCCTGCTATTTGTTTATTATTAATAACTCTTATTAATATCATTATTAAACACAATATATCACTATCAAAATGAATCTTTTTATTGATTTGTTCGATATGTGATAATCGTTTTTCAAATGCTCTCTTTGTTGTTATTCGATTTGAAGCAACATCTTTGAGCAAGCTTGTGATTAGGTCCACAACAACAATCTCCATTGGATTCAATTCCAAAATGGATTTTCTTTTCTCTTGCGAAGAAAGGTACTCGTCAGCGATGTGCTTGTGTTTCTTTTCAAGCGCCCTCACAAACTCACACGGTAAATCAATATGAACAGGTACCGTTTTATCATTATCAAACAAAACTCCAATTACCTTCGCAATGCGATACTCGGTTGTTGTACTACTGATTCTGTTTTCACCCGTTTCGGTCTTATATTGTGTATACTCGCTTTTGTGATATTCGATGATGCCGTTTTTGTAGAGCAATTCGCGATAGGCAATATAATTGCGCTTGCTGATATATTGAAAGATCTCTTTGTGTATAGGGACATACTTATTGATATAACCCAATCGATAATAGAATAGGATTACGGCATAGGTTTGAATAACACCCTTAACAGAACGAGAGTCGCTATATTGTGTTCGAGCAATCTGCTCGATGGTTGCGTAAATTGCCTTGGTGAGATAGATTGTTATTCGCGTTTTAGCAAACTCAATAGTATGCTCTGCTTTTTGTTTTGCCATACTGCTATTTTTCTGTTTGTTCAAAGTTACGAAATAATCGCAAAAAAGCCGAAAAAATAACAGTCAAGTTTAACCACGAGGCAGTTTTATGGCTTATAATGGCTACCTGAAAAACCTCAACCATATTGATTTTTGCAACATCAATTTGTTAATACGCTGATTATCATCATATTAAGTTTTGCGCATGTGTGTTTTTACACCATTTTTATTGGTTTTTGTATTCTTTTTTTAACGAAAGATGCTCAATATTCACTGAAAATAAGTATAAATCCACTGTTTTTCAGCCTTTTTTGAACTGTTTTTATCGAAAAAACACGGTCAATATTTCCTCAATACAAACGGACTGAGGTACTTTTGATAGATCAGTCGTGTATATTCAAACAATCCCGACTCGCAATAACCCAAGGTTAGAAGCATCGTCGAAAGATCCAGAATTAGTTGCTTGGATGGCGATTGTTGGCAACCTTCAATGGTGCGGTATATGCATTCAAACAAACCTATCAAATCCAATGTTGCTTCAGATATTTCACCTCTGGAATCCACCGTAATACCCAAATTCCGCATCGTTAATAGCCCGTCAAAATCACATCGCTGATACTCTTCAAATACAAAACGGATTCCTGCGTTACTCATTGCGGGGTAGGGAGCCAGCGTATCGCCCAAATCAAAAGCAAAATCCGCGTTCTGATTCAGATAGCGGACGGTAAACAAACAGACTGTAAATTCATCGTCATGTGTTTTGGCATCAGAAATATAGTCATCAATTTCAGCAACAACACTATATAGTATTGTTTTAGTATTGAGCTGAAGAAGATTGATTAGCTCTTCATCAATAACATGAAGTTTGCTTTCGCTGTAATAGGAACATAATTCAAGAAATCCGCGATCTCGAATGTATGTGCAATCTTGGTATGGGTCATATGCTTCTTCGTGCAATGGTTCTATCCAATCCCAATCAGGAGTGCAAACAGCACAATAGATATTTCTACCCAAATTCAGTGTGCAGCCATAATTGCCGTTATCCAATACTTTGATATGATCAAAGGGTATGTGTATCATCATAGTTTCATTGTTTTTTGTTTATTTATAACCCCCTGAAAAACATTAGGGATTGCTCCAATCTACAAAGAACGTAGTTTTGTTTCAATCTTGATTTTCAGGAGAGTTCTTTGCAATTTTGCATCGGCAACAGCAAAAAAGATGGCACATACAATGCATTTTCTGAAAATGTTTGCTAATTTTGTAGCAACATACTGATTTTACGCGGAAAGTGTAAGTTTATTCTCGGATACGAATCTGGAAAATTCAAAGGGAGAGGATAAGCGGACATCTTCCCGCGTCATACCTGCATATTGGGTATGGCGTGGGGCTGTTGCTTATTTTATCCCATAGGTATTCCAGAACCTGTATCCTAAAATAAGTTTTCAGCACCACGCTTTCTTTTTTGATATAATCACTACCGAGGTGCGGGTAGTAAGAATTGGAGCAAACAAATAACAAATAAAATTCTTACTACTATGGACAAATTTATCTATGTTGAGCCTCTTTTTGAGGAGATTGAGATTGCTGTTGAGCAGGGTTTTGCGGGATCGCTCGAGAGCCCCGAAGAGGATGGCGAACTCTAAACAGTTTTCACGATGAAAAGATTGCTTTTGGCTGTGGCGGTGTTTATGGCCGCATGCAGCAACGAGGTCGAGGAGCAGTTCGTAAGTCCCGCTTCTCACCCGACATTCCATGCCTATTTGGAGGAGGCGGATACCCGTACCTATCTTGATGAGGATATTCGTTTGCGTTGGACTGCCGATGACCGTATTACCCTTTTTGAGGGCACGACGCGCAACAAGCAGTATATGTTTATGGGCGAGACGGGCGATAATGCGGGCGAATTCGAGTTTGTAAAGGCCGGTTTTGGTACAGGCAACGACCTCGACCGCTACTATGCCGTCTATCCCTATGCTGCGGCCACGAAGTATACCTACGGCAGTGGTGGTGCTGCGGACTATATCTCCTACACTTTTCCAGCCACGCAGACCTATGTTGCAGGTTCGGTAGGCCTGGGTGCCAATCCGATGGTGGCCATCACGGCTGATTTGGAAGATTTCGATTTAAGCTTCCGCAATGTGGGCAGCTATCTGCTCGTGAAATTGTATGGCGCAGAGCAGACGGTCGGCTCGATTTCGATGACCACGATTGGTGGTGAGCCGCTTGCAGGCAAGGCAGCCATCTATCCCGTCTATGGTTCGACCCCCTCGATGACGATGCTGGAGAGCAATGCTACGGTTACGCTCAATTGCGGCGACGGTGGCATTGCTATTGGTACGACCAAGGAGACTGCTACCCCCTTCTGGATCGTGATTCCCTCTTTCACGGCTACGCAGGGCATCCGCATAACTGTGAATGGCTACTACGGAGGCTTGCAGAGCTATGAGGTGGCGAACGAAATTGTCTTCAATCGCAACAAGTACAAGACCCTTACCCGCGAACTCACCATCGCCTCGTCCGATACCAATATGGGAGTCGGCGGTTGGGGCGACGGTGAGGAGACCGAGGGCTCGGCCGAATAACGCTGAATAACGAAAAATCTTAAAATCAACCCAATATGAAACTGAAAACTTTATTTGCATTGTTTTTGGGCGCAGCCGTGTTGGGCGGTTGCCAAAAAGACCTTAACGAATTGGATATTCCGCGCGAGGAACTCATTCCGATTCAGTTGGGAGGCCAAATCGACCAAGTAGCCA
Organism: Alistipes sp.; assembly: GCA_017547175.1. Lineage (GTDB taxonomy): Bacteria > Bacteroidota > Bacteroidia > Bacteroidales > Rikenellaceae > Alistipes. The sequence continues at coordinate 603,780 of JAFYQI010000008.1, forward strand.
CCTCGCGTGTCAATGACGAGGGCTTTTGTGATGGCGACGGGGTCGGTATCTATGTGGTAAATTATGTCGATGGCGTGAGTGGCACGCTTCTCGATGAGGGTAACCAAGCTGACAATGTTCGCTTTGTATTCGACGAAGCAAACCTTGCGTGGACACCCGATTATCCGATTTATTACTACGACAAGGTAACTCCGGTTGATATTATCGGTTACTATCCCTACTCGAATATCGATAAGGTAAACACCTATCCCTTTGAGGTTGCCAAAGACCAATCGACGGAGGCTGCCAACGGCTTGATGGGCGGCTATGAGGCAAGTGATTTTTTGTGGGGTAAAGCGGCAAATATCACTCCGACCTCTTCGCGTGTGACCATCTCCTATCAGCACCGTATGGCCGGTGTGCAGGTCGAGTTAGTCGAGGGTGAAGGTTTTGCCGGGGGCGAATGGGCGCAACTCGATAAGCAGATTTTGGTGTCTAACACCATTCGTAAAGCCTCGATTGATCTTGCCACGGGTGTCGTAACTCCTACGGGCGAGATTCCGACCACGGGTATCGTTCCCGCTAAGAGTGGTGAGCAGTGGCGTGCGGTAGTTGTCCCGCAGACGGTTTCCGCACAGATGGCTTTGCTCAACATTACGGTCGATGGTATCCCCTACATCTTCCGTAAGGGCGAGGCTTTTGAGTATGTGGCAGGCAAACTCCATAAATTCATCATCGAGGTTAAAAAGAAAGAACAATCTGGCTTGGAGTTCAAACTCATTGGTGAGGCAATCACCGCTTGGGAGAGTGAAACCATCACCCACGATGGTACAGCACGAGAGTATGTGGTGATAAATGTTCCAAAGGCATCAGGAACAGACACTACATCTCCAAATATTAGTGCATTAAAATCGGTATTTGAGACCGTAAAAATAGAATATGCGAAGGTTAAGAATTTGAAAATAACAGGAGAAATTGATGCAAACGATTTCTTCTTTATGAAGAATGAAATGCCAAGGTTAACCAACTTAAATTTAGAAGAAGTGAAAATTGTTAGAGGTTGGTGTATTTCTAATTCTGGAGGCAATAACGATGATACTATACCAGCATATGCTTTCAACTACAAAGAATCGTTGCAGAGAATAATACTTCCAAATACGATTCATACTATAAATGACGGAGCATTTAGCCATACCGGACTCGTGGTTGTTCATATCCCAAGCACAGTTAGATTTATAGGTGCTAGTGTTTTTAATGATTGTAATGAGTTGCAATCTATTAATCTTCCTCAGCAATTAGAGGAAATAGGAGCCAATGCTTTTGCTTATTGCGATAAGTTAAAGTGGACAAACTTCTCACTTCCCAATACACTAAAAAAAATAGGCGACGGCGCATTTGCGGGCGCTCGCGGTAAAGGTCGATTTGAAAATTGCACTTTATCTCTTCCTGATAACCTTGAGGAATTAGGTGATTCAAGTTTTGCAAATTGTGATTTTGTTGGAGAATTAAAACTTCCGAATAAAATTACCAATATACCCAGATACTGTTTTGCTGGCAATTATTTTACTGGCTCGCTCATTATTCCTAATGGTGTAATATCTATTGGGGAAGAAGCTTTCGCTTACAATACATTTACAGGCGAATTAATAATTCCAGAGGGAGTAATGTCTATTAAAAAACAGGCTTTCAGAGACGCGGGATTTTCTGGAATGCTTAAATTGCCAGAATCGTTAACAGAATTAGGAGAGCTCGCTTTTTATAGGACAACATTTAATGGAACAATTGAAATTCCACATGAGATTTCAGTGGTTCAAAGAGCTGTTTTTGGTAAGTGCCATAATATAAATAAAGTTATCTTACATTCAAATATATATGAAATCGAAGATGGAGCCTTTGTTTGCAATCAACTCAAAACAATTGTGTGTAAAGCTAAAAATCCACCCGTATATGGGCTTGGAGGAGGTGGTGAAGAGGCCTCATTTGTTAGTGCATATCCTATTACTGTTGAGGTTCCAGAAACATCTTTACAAAAATATCAACAGGCTGATGGGTGGAAAGATTTGATGCCATCTGTGTATAGAGATTTCAATATTGATAATGTAAATATAAATGCTCTAAATGCACAGTTTAGTAAAAAGACCATCGTGAGAGCACCAAGTGGCACAACTTGGAATGTCGTACATAAGCCCGATTGGGTAACCGTGACTCCAACGGAAGGCACCGGCAAGGTAGAGGTGACTATTACATTTGATGAACTTGCCAAAGGTAGCGGCAGCCGTGTTGATAGTTTGGTATTCAAACCGATTGAATATGACTATCAAAAAGTAGTGCAACTAAATCAATATGATTCAGAGTATGGAGATGGTGATGTAATTACGCATCAGACAGCAACAGTAGGCAATGGAGTAAACATTGTCTTTATGGGAGATTGTTTTGATGCAAAAGATATTGCAAGTGGATACTATAAAGAGATAATGGATGAGGCTATCGGTTATTTCTTCGCCGTTGAGCCTTACACGACCTATAAAGATTACTTCAATGTATATACTGTAATTGGTCACTCGCCAGATAGCGGTTTGCCGACAACCTATTCTATCAACCAAGAATCTAAATTCGGGTCGCAATATGCCTATGGCAATGATGGTTTCCAATTTAAGTTCAACGATACAGAATGCTTTGAATATGCATGCAAGGTACCAACAATTACCAAAGAAGATTTGAATCAAACAGTTGTTGTTTTGATTGAGAATTCAAATGTATATGGAGGTGTAACAAGGATGTGGTATGACAATTCTGCTATTGCAGTTTGCTCTATTATGAGGAATGACTATCCTAATGATTTTCGTGGTGTCGTGCAACATGAAGTAGGAGGACATGCATTTGGCAAATTGGCAGATGAATATATCTATAGTGGCAATTTTATTGATATATGTGACTGTAGTGCGGGTCATGTAAAGGAGTTTTTACAAGGACAAAATAATGGATGGTATCAAAACCTCTCTCTAAAATCAAACATCTATGAAGTACCTTGGTCGCATATGATTTTCGATCCTCAATTCTCAAATTCTGTGGATATGTATGAGGGTGGATATTTACACGCTCGTGGCGTATTCCGTTCAGAGCTAAACTCTTGTATGAATAACAATGTGCCCTATTTTTCTGCAATTTCTCGTGAGCAAATTGTAAAACGAATTATGGAGTATGCAGGGGAGGAATATACTTTTGAGAAGTTTAAGGAGAAAGACAATTCGGCAAGGGGCCCGATTACCACAACGGCTTCGACTACATCAGTGTCGCGCTCGACGGTAGTGATTAACAATGAAAACAATACGTCCCATCGTACCCCTGTAATTATGGGAAAGAAACCTATGTTGAATTTCTAAAACGAGTAAAAGATGAAAAGATATATCGGATTGGCAACCCTTGCCCTATTGGTGATGGGTTGCGAGAAAGAGGATAGTTATCAGGTTGAGGAGGGTGCGATGCGCATTGAGGTGTTGCACCCCTCGGCCACCCGAGCCACCGAAACCGCCTTTGAGAGTGGCGATGTGATTGGACTGTATGCAACCGAATATGCGGGTGAGGTGGCTGCTCCGCTGCAGATTTCGGGTAACTGGGCAAACAATGTGGCAACCACCTACAATGGATCGGTGTGGACTCCCGCCAAGAAAATCTTTTGGAGTGAGAATAAGATGGATGTCTATGGTTACTATCCATATATGACACCAACATCTATTGACGAGCATTTATGGTCGGTGCAACTCGACCAATCAACGCCCGAAACAGCCGATGCACTTTCGGGATATGAAGCGTCGGATTTCCTATGGGCAAAAGCGACGGGAGTAGAGCAGACGAATGGCGATGTGCAGTTGCAATTCAAGCATAAGTGTACGAAAATGGTAATTAAGTTGGTAAAAGGAGAGGCGTTTACTGACGAGTTCCCCAATGATACAGAGGTCTATTTACATAGTACAGTCCCAACTGCAACTATTAATTTTACAACAGGCAATATCTCAAAAGACATTTATGGCGAACGACAAAAAATCAAGGCTCGTCAAGTATCTATTGATACATATGAGGTAATTTTAATTCCACAAAGTATCACTGAAAACATGCCATTTATTGAGGTTACAATGGGGGGAATATCCTATTTAACAGAGGATATGTTCTCATATTTACCAGGAGTGCAGTATAGTGTTGCCATCACCCTCAATTCTTCCCCAGAACAGATTGAGGTGGAAATTGGTGGCGAAGTAACTGATTGGGAGTAAATGTTTAACCTTAAATAAGTGAAGGTATGAATAGATTATTAGAATTACTAAAAGAAGGGGATATTATTGGTAGAAGTAATAATGGATATTGGGAGTTTAGAGTGAGAGAGAATGCGTTGAGTGATCTAGAAAAGCAAGCATTTTATGAAACTCCTGAACCATTTGAAATAGGGAATACCCTGAATAACCGAGAAAAGGTTGCCCAAAATATTGAAAAACTCAGACAACAGGGTAAATTAAAGTGACTTTTTTAAAAGTCTAAGTATTAATTTGATATATTGCTTAAACGATAGTTTATGGAGAAAAAACATTGTGGTTTTGTCTATTTAATGGTTTTTGGAGTATTATCACTCTCTTCTTGTGCTGTTGATATAGATCCAAATGCAGCCAATTCTATAACTGCAATATTAGCTATTCTGCTTGAATATGTCTGGGTAATCATAGTGCTTTTAGCATCAATATTATTTAGATTTGCATTTATTACGGGTATTGGTTTAACGATTTGGAGTACTTTGCATTTATTTATAGGAAGTCAAACTTTTGATAATTCCTTACTAGGACTTTGTTTGTGTTGTGGTATATTAATGTGTATGATTGGGTTAATACTTACCCCTAAAATACAACTTCCATATGTCCGAATTTCAAATAAACCCTTGCCGGTACAACCTGAATATCAAAATGATTTTTGTTGGAAGACTAAATTGTATGAGGGAATGATAGGTGTAATATTCGCTGTCATAGCAGAAATTATTATTAGAGCCATACCGTAAATCTTAAGTACATAGATATTTGATTCACCTACGAGGGGTACTCGTGGGTGTTTTTTTATGCCACAATCACATTGTACCGAATATTTTGGCCATTTAGCCGATCTGATTATTTGATACGCATTATTCAAAATGAATAATTATGTTTGCGCGATGTGGCAAATGGGCATTTAAAATATTTTTCTGAGTCTGGGAGAAAATACTATCTTTGCAGTAAACCTAAAACTATAAAGATATGGATAAGAAACAAGCAATTGAGATCGCAGAACTTCTGCATGATTTCTATGTCGGAAAATCGGAGAAGCCGGTTATTCTTGTCGATGGAAAAGATCTATTTGAACTATTTGATGCAATCAGAGTTCAAGGACCTTTGAAAAATGGGGAAAAGATAGATTATCCCTTATTCAGTATGCTTGATAAAGATAATGCAGTGAAAACTATTTTGGAAATATGTAGTAAATTATAAAAAAAATAATAATAAACATATAGTCGAGAACAAACAAGCATAATATATTGATATATAATATGCTATGCGCATTATTAAAGGCCGTATCAAGCAAAACTGATACGGCCCTTTTTTACATCTTACATTAAGTTTCTCATAGCCTCGTCAATCTGCGTATTCTCGAACGAATCCAAATAGATTTGGGTGGTGGAGAGTTCGGAATGACCAAGCGATTCGGAGATAATAGCGATATTGACGCCCGATCGTTTGAGGACGGTTGCGTATGTATGGCGAGCAACATAGGTTGTCAGCTTGGTATCCAGCCCTAAACGGATACCCCATTGCTTTAATTCTCGGTTGATGTGTGCTAACACCTTATGTAGCCTATTCCCGATTTGTTGAGGTGTTTTGTGCATATAGCAATCGAGAATCGGGAAAATATAATCATCATTGGTCCGATCGGGCTGCGCATATTTGTCGATAATGGCTTGCGTTTGAGGTATCAAACGACAATTCATCTTCTTGCCCGTCTTTTTGCGACAGTAATAGATACGGCCATCACGAATATCGGAATACCTCAACATCGCTATATCCTTAAAGTTAATCCCTGCCGAAAAATAAGAGAAGAGAAACAAATCTCTTGAAAGTTCGGTATATAGGGATAATGTTTGGGGCATGGGGGCTTCCATGAGTCGCAAAATATCCTCTTTGTGGACTGCTCGTTTTTGCGGTATTTCTCGAAACTTGCCAATATTATATCGTACAAACGGATTCTCCGAGCAGATAAAAACGCGATTGGATAGGGCTCGATTATAGATTGCCTTGAACACACTCATTTTTGTTACAATCGAATTGGGCTTATTCCCCAATTTTCTCAATATCTGTTCAAACTGATGTAGATGGTCAAGCGTCAATTCCTCAAAACGAAGATGCGACAAATGAGCTTGTTTGAGTTGTGATAGAATCACTTTGTACCTCGATGCAGAACTCAACCGTCCTTCACGCTCGGTTTGCTCAATGATATGCTCCCAATAATCAGCAATGGTGCAACTGATAGGCTTTTTCTCTTTACCCAGCAAGGTTTCTAGCGTTATCGCCATATCTAACGCCTCCATACGCCGAATCTGTTTCTGATAGGGCTCCATTTGCTCATATATCTGATACAAAAGATGTTGAGCGGAAGGTTGAGGGGATTGGGATTCAAAGTTCCATTGTGCAACGGGGATTCTAATGCCGGTACTTACATAACGACTTTTGCGATGGATGGTAAAACGCAAATAAAGAATTGTAGTTTGATCGGTCGCAATGCGATCTTTTCTACAAAAAGCATTGATCTTGATACTCATTTAGTTACGCGGTTGTTCGAATGAGAATCGAGTGGCAAGAACTGCCATTGGGTGGTAACACAAATGGTAACACACTTTGCCCTGAATAGGTCGTTTTAGGACACAAAAAAAGGAGTTGCATTTCTGCAACTCCTTGATTTTCAGAGCCGAAACCGAGATTTGAACTCGGGACCCCTTCATTACGAGTGAAGTGCTCTACCGCTGAGCTATTTCGGCCTTTCGGGATTCTTGTGTTCCCGTTTCGGTGTGCAAATATCAGAAAAAAAATTAAATCCCACAACTATTTTCGAAAAAAAGTTACTTTTTTGTTATCTTCGCATAAAATTAGACCAATATGATCACGTTTTTGGTTTGTTTGGCGTTGCTTGTGACTGCCTATTTTACCTATGGTCGCTATTTGGAGCGTCAGTTGAAGATCGATTCCAGGGCGGTGACCCCTTGTCATCGGTTGGCTGATGGAGTTGATTATGTCGAGATGTCGCGTTGGCGCACATTTTTGATTCAATTGCTCAACATTGCCGGTACCGGTCCTATTTTTGGCGCGGTATTGGGTGCATGCTTTGGCCCTGTTGCTTTTTTGTGGATTACATTGGGCGGTATCTTCTTTGGTGCTGTTCACGATTTTTTGTCGGGCGTGTTGTTGGTCCGTCATGATGGATTGAGCATTCCCGAGGTCGTAGGGCACTATTTCGGGGATGGTATGCGTCAATTCATGCGCCTGTTTTCGGTGTTGCTTCTGATTTTGGTCGGAGCTGTCTTTATCCTCAGTCCGGCACAACTCCTCGATGCGATGATTCCATCGATATCCCTCACAGCGTGGGTGTGGATTATTTTGGCTTACTATTTTGTGGCTACGCTCATGCCGATTGATAAGATTATCGGTCGCATCTATCCGATATTTGGCATGGCGCTAATCCTGATGGCTTTGGGGTTGTTGGTTGCGGTGTTGTTGGGTGACTATACTATTCCGGAGCTCTCTTTCCAAAACTTCCAGGCCAATGCTCATGATTTGCCGATTGTCCCTGCACTCTTTATCACGATAGCCTGTGGTGCAATTTCGGGTTTTCATGCTACGCAATCACCGCTCATGGCGCGTTGTGTGGGTAATGAAAAAGAGTGTCGATCGGTTTTCTTCGGAGCAATGATTTCAGAGAGTATCATTGCGCTGATTTGGGCAGCTGTGGCAATGGCATTCTTTGGCGGAGCACGGGAGTTGGGAATCGCGTTGGCAGCACACGGAGGTAGTGCTTCGTGGGCCGTGGGTGTAATTTCGAGTGGAATGTTGGGTGCCTTTGGCGGTGTCTTGGCCTTGTTGGGCGTGGTGGCAGCTCCGATTACGTCGGGTGACACGGCCTTCCGTTCGGCGCGTCTGATTATTGCTGATCTGATGCATCTTGAGCAACGCACCGTGTGGAAGCGTTTCCTGATCTGCATTCCGCTCTTCGTGATCGGCTATTGGATCACGACGGTTGAGTTCGCGGTTGTGTGGCGCTACTTCTCGTGGACCAACCAGTCGTTAGCAACGGTGGTTTTATGGACCATCACCATCTATCTCCATCGCCAAAAGGCCAACTATTGGCTGGCCTTCCTGCCTGCGATAGTGATGACTTATATCTGCTCCTCTTTCCTCTTCGTTTCGGATCAGTTCTTCGGTATGGAGAACCATACACTGGCCTATGTGCTGGGTGGCGTATTGACAATCATGATAACACGACTTTTAATTTATATACTTCGCAAAAATGCAAAAACCGCAGCTTAATCCGACGCCTGATCAGACCTTCGAGTTGGTAGGATCGGGTTCCTTCGATTTTCGCAAAATAGTGGATGAGGCCGCCCGAATGCAGCACGAAGGGCGCGTAGAAGAGGCCTGCAATCAACGCTTTAAGGCTTTTCAGCGGCTGATGGAGTTGTTGCCCGACGATGAAGAGATTATCCTCGAGTGGAACCATCGCAATTCACGAGCCGTACTTGAGCTGCTCTATGCGACAGCGGTGGATCATTTCCTCATTGGCGATTTCGAGATGTCGGCGGCCCAATTGGAATTGTTGATGGAGTTGGACCCCGAGGACCATCTGGAGGCGGCTACGCTGTTGGCTTTCGATTATCAGGCGATGGACGAACAGGAACTTTTTGACGAGGTGATCAATGATGTGTCGGAGAAGCATGCCGATCGGTTGATCCTGCTCCTTTGGGCCGGTGTTCGTCGCGAGGGAGTGCTACCCGCTGGGGAGTTGAAGCAACTCAAGGAGCGGTATGCACCCTACTATCGGGAATTTACAGCTGAGGAGCACCCGGCAGATGAAGTCTACTTGCGTTCGATCGAATCGGAACGTCCTACGCCCGAGGCTGAAGCCCGCGAGTTGTGGTTGCGTACCGAGTCGTTGTGGCAACAGTGGCCGGAATTTATCGAGCAGTTGAAGGCGACGAAGCGTTAATGTAACGCAGAAATCGAGCATCTTTTGAGGATGCAAAATATAGTGGCGTATGAAGGAACTACACTCCATACGCCACTTAATTTATACAAGGTTATTCGATCGGAATCTGAATGATAGAGAGCCATCGTTCGGGGTCTTCTTGATTCCAGACACCGTCTATGTAGCAAGTACGCGGATGTCCTGCAACCTTATATCCCTGCTCTTCCATATAGCTGAAGGCTTCAGTATATGATTCGTAGAAGCGTTCGTAAGGCCCGATATGTTTCATGCAAAGTGCCTTCGCCACAGCAGGCAGACGCTTAAATTGGATGATGTCGCTATCTTCGTCCATCGCTTCTACCTGCTCACAATACTCAATGTCGATGTTCTCGGAGCGGTGCTCTTGGTGGTGCTCGATGGTAAAGCAGTATCCGGGAGGTGGGCACTTGCAGCCGAGGCGTTGCATCTCTGGGCCAATCTTATTTACACACAGAGGTCCCAATGCGCTGTAATCCGAGATGATTTCACGATGACTTGCCACAATAATCTCGGGCAAAGATTGAATACTAAATTTCTCCATTGTTTTAATAAGTTTGTGAGAGTCTATCCATTTGAGCAGTTGGTCGCGGCGCTCCGTTAGCATTTGCAGTTGCCTTTCGGTTTCCTCAATTTTTCGAGTGAGTTGGTCGATGCTTGGCATCTGTGCACCCTCCTCTAACAACTCCTTGATTTCTTCGAGTGTGAAACCTTGGCGCTGCAGTCCGCGAATGATGCCCAGGCGCTGCATCTGTGCTATGCTGTAGTAGCGATATCCTGTCCACATATCCACTTCATCGGGAATGAGCAATCCTTTTAGCTCATAGTGACGCAAAGTCTTCACCGTCACCTGCATCATTTTTGAGAACTCTCCGATTTTTAACTTTGTTTTTTCACGCATAATCGTACGAACTATTTGCTAGCGAGTACAAAGTTAATAGGTGCCCTTAGGGACGAGTCAAGAAAAAAGAAAAATTTTTCAGCCAAAAATAAAAAGATAATGTACGAATAGATCTTCATGAAGACTCCCAAGACTCCATGAGAAGCATCTTCGTAGCATGAAGTTTAAGCAGAAGATTTCAACTATTCACTCCTAAAGCAGACTATCTCGGGGACGACTCTTTAGATATAGGGGAGCGATCCCTCCGCGCCGATGCGTTGAATGTGCGTTTGTGGAGTTGGGCGCAGCGTTTGAAAGTCGAGTGATGAAAGTAGCCAAAGCTCCGAATTGTCGGTAAGGCGACTCGGGAGCCACTCGGTGAGTGGTTGTGTGCTTTGCATGACCTCTGCAGCCAGCATTTCGTTCAATCCCACAACGAGCAAGCCTGCATAGAACTCCGTAAAGGGCTCGCAATCCGGGCTGCAGGTGGTTGTTATCTGCATAATCAACCCCTGCTCGTCTAACTCGACGAGCGGATTGAGTAATAGCAATCCGTCGCGGTTGAGCAGTTTATTGGATGCTATCTTTCGCATGAAGGGCATGAATGAACTCTTCGGCAAAGATTCGGAGGTTGAGTTGTTCGTGATACAATTCCTCAATTGCCTGACGCTCGGTGGGGGTGAAGGTGATTTTCAGATCGCGGACGGTTACACGAGGGCGTTTGGGGCTTTCGGGGAAAGCGATTAATTTCAAACGCAAGGTGTCCGAAAGTGAATCGGTTTTGATCGTACGCACCACATGCTCCTCACGAGTACGCGAGAGGGTATGGTATTGAAGTGAAGCGATAGATCCGTTTTTGCGCTGTACCCACATACGTCGTTGCAGTCGCTTATTCTTGTCGAGCGAATCTACGTTGCAATAAAAGTCGATCTCATATTCGCCGATTTCGGCCGGAATGGCAATTTCTAGCAACGTAGTATCTTTCAGGCTCTGAACGCGAATCAGAGAGTCTTGGTATACGACCTGTTTCGATCGACGGATGGCGACATCGCGAATCGTGTCAAGAATCATCACTTGATGGTCGTAGCGTAGGCCCTCCTCCTCCAACAATTTGATGGCCTGCTCGACAACATCGCCTAAACGTGCACTTTTACGTTTGGAGAAGTTACCGATCGTGAGTTGCACATCTTCAGTCGTGTAGCCGTAACGGTCGAAAAGTGGGGCGTAGAGGTTGAGCGAATCCTCTTTGATATGCTTGTTTTCGAGGTAGGCGTTGGTGAGAAAGGCATCGCGAAAAATTAACGCCAACTCATCGTCGGGTATGATGGTGGTGCGTTTGCAGGCAGTGGAGAGCAGTACCGCCATGAAGCTTAGCAGCAGGATTCGTTTCATATTCTCTTGTTTGATTTGATCATGTTATGTACGGTCATCGTAGAGAGTATCCAGGCGATGAGCGTAGTGGATAGCGCAATAAGAATCAGATCGCCTCCATTGAGAGCGACGGGATAGCGGTCGATTAGGAATCCGTTGGTTGGAATACGGATCAATCCGAATAGTTGTTGTAGCAAGCAGAGTGCAATGCCGATCAATAATCCAATGACTCCTCCCAATGCACAAATTAGATACCCTTCGCGACGGAAAATGGAGCGAATAAAGCGGTCTGTGGCTCCCAAGGCGTGGAGGATGCGTTGTTCGTCACGTTTCTCCAAAATCAGCATTGAGAGTGCGCCAACCACTGAAAAAGAGGCGACAAGCAAGACCATGAGTGCAATGAAGAAGATACCCCAACGCTCGTAGCGCACTAGACGATAGAACGAGGCGTGCAACTCTTCGCGTTCTACGAGTCTGAAATCCGCTCCGACCAACTCTTCAAGCGCACGACGAGTCACCTCCGATCCGTCGGTTTGCAACAACAGCGCTGAAACGGCTTCGGGCTGTTCGAGCAGTTGTTGGGCTAAGCGGAGCGGAGCAATCAGATAGTCGCGCTCCGAACCATAATCGACCGAAAAGAGGCCGACTACAGGCAGATTCTGTTTAGCGGTGTAGTTTGAGAAGGGGAGCATGGTTGAGAAAGCGCTGCGGCGTACCGCATAGAGATTGACCCGCGCCCCTAGTAGTTGGCGAAAGCCTAATTCGTAAGCCAAGGCATGTCCGAGTATAACGCGGTCGAGTTCTCCTAATCGGTAACTGCTCTCTCCTACCGTGACAGCCTCGTTAAGCGGCAGAATGGTCGGGTAGCGGTCGTCGACACCGCGCAGTGTTGTGGTGGCTTGGTGTCCGTTTGACTCCACCAGCACCTTTTGTTCGAGAATGGCAGACCAACCGTGAACACCTGCAAGCTGATTAAGGGCTGTGGTGTCAATCTTCTCGAGCGGGAAAGTATGACCTGTCACAGGGCGAAGTTGCAGTTCGGCATCAAAAACAGCGTATGAGCGGTGGATTAACTGCTCAAAACCATTGGTGACCGAGAGAAGCACCACCATTGCAGCAACGGGTATAGCAACGGCAACCACACTCAATGCGGCAATCAGGTTGATTACCGAGCGCGATTTAGCCGAAAAGAGATACCTCTTTGCAAAGAGTGATGCGAGCATAGGCCTTGTGTTCAGATTGTGTCAGTCGTTTTTAGCGATTCAGCGCCTCTTCGATGTGGTCAATGTATTCGAGCGAGTCATCAAGGAAGAACTGAAGCTCGGGCACCACTTTGAGTTGGTTGCGAATGCGCTGACCAAGCTGGCGACGAATAAACCAATTGTTCTCTTCGAGTGTGGCCAGCAATTGAGGGTGTTTGTCGAAGGGAAAGACGCTTACATAGATTTTCGCGTACCCAAAATCGGGCGAAATGCGTACAGTGGATACCGTAACGAGTAGGCCGCGGACCAAGTGCGAGCCCTCTTTCTGAAAAATGTCGGCTATATCCTTCTGAATCTGTTTTGATACCTTTTGTTGGCGGGTTGTTTCCATATTGTATTGGCTGTTTTTAGAGTGTAAATTCAAAAACTTCGCGGTTCTTTTCACGCTTGCGACGAGGTTTCCAACTCTCGAAACCCTCCTTGTTGAAGCGATAGGTAAGACCTATGGTGATTGTGATGTTGTCAAGGGGCGAGCGCAATGGAGTGAGCGTGAAACCCTCGATCGTATCGTAGTATTTGTTTCGGTTACGCAGGATGTCCGAATAGCCGAAGTAATATCGGATACGAGCATTCAACTCCAGCTGCTTGATTAACACCGCAAGACCACCGCCACCACACAGGCCGTAAGCCCAACGGTTGTCGCGTGCGGTCATAAAGTGGTAATCACCTCCCTCGACAACCTTCTCTTCGCCCTTCAATCGTTCGATCTCATATTTTGACGAGAGGTTGTACGAGAAGGTGACACCGGCCTCGCCATAAAGGCGCAGATGGTGGTTGAACAGGTAGGCGTGAGGTTGCCAAATGATTGGCAACATCATCGAGTTGATCGTGCGGGTGTAGTAAAGATAATCTTTCGGATCATCGACTCGTGAGGTGTTGGTGGCGATGCGGAAACCGCGCTGAATAAACTCCAAATCAGCGCCGACTCCACCCACAATGCGTTGTGCCGAATAGTAACGCCACGACGCACCAAAGGTGAGGGTCCCCCAAATCGGTTTGGTCTCTTGCGTGGGTTCAAAACGGCCGGTCGCGATACCACCGCCGCCATAAATTCCTGCCGTATGTTGAGCCGATGCAGTGGCGAAGGGGAGCCAGCAGAGTAGGCTGCATACTAAGTATATGAATCTCGTTCTCATCCTTAATTATCTTGTGTTGAACATACCACCGGTCATATTCATCGTGCTGTTGTTCATGCTGCCGAAACCGCCCAAACCTCCCGAACCGTGGTTGTGTTGTTGGTTTTTGGGACCCTCTTGACGACGTCGCTCAGCCTCGCGCTCAAGACGTTGCAGCTCGCGCTCATCGAGCATATGCTGTAACGAATGCATCGTGACGGGTGCAAAGAGGTTATCCATATCGATCGTCAGTTCGATCTCCCAATTGGCCTTTGTGGCAAAGAGCGTTTCTCCCTTCTCGTTGGCATAGAGCTCGGTACGCTCAGGTTGTCGCATTTCGACCACATTGCCGGTATCCCACTTGCCGTTGTGGTTTTTATCTTCTACCACACGAATTTGGATCTCGCCCACAGATACATAGTTGAATTGAACCGTACCCGCTTTTACGTGGCGCTTTTCTTGTTGAAGTTTACCAGACTGGTCGAGTTGCTGCACAATGTAGGTGGCCTCGGGATCTTTAGCTTGCACATTCAGCAACAACGTGGCATACTTTGCAGGATCATAGACCGTATAGGAGGCAACAATAGAGTCGTTCTTTTCGCCGGCGACATTTACCAAGGCTCCTTCGGGAATGGTGAGGGTGTAGGTGCCCTCTTGTTCCCAATTGCTGCGCAGTTGGTAGCGTCGCAGGCCAAAGGTGTCACGCACGAAGTACAACGTGCGGTCCTCGATTGACCCATCCTCCAAGCTGCGCGTGAGTAGGATAGTTGAGGAGTCAATCTTCGTCAAAGGATAGTCGAACTCGACCCAGAGATGCTCCTCGGGATTGATTTCTGCTTTTTCGGGAATGGAGTGTTTGAAGGGATTGGGCTTCTTGGGCTCAACCCACTCTTCACCAGCCGCTTCGGCCTTTTTTCGTTCACGCTCGAGGCGCTCACGCTCCTTCTCCTCCTCTTTTGTCTCAACCTTGCGCCACGAAAGTTTCAATGACGAGGTGTCGGGACGTAAGATGTTGGCCGTATCGTGCTTGAGGTAGATCAACTCGCCTTTGATTGTGTCGGGGAGTGAGGTAGCAGCCATATTGAACCAAACATTGAGCGTGTCACGCCCCTCGGTTACCGGCTCGATCAGAATGCTGTCCGACGGAATACCTTCAAAACGCAGTGCTTGGATTTCGGGGAAGGCAGCCGAGAAGAAGAGTTCGGCTTTGTGTTGCATCGGACGTTGTGACTCTTGCAATACCTGGCGTCGGAAGGCTCGATCGGTAAACATGCGCATATAGAGCTGTGGCTCGGCCGAGGGATAACGGCGCAACGAGTCGTACCAAATGGCAAAATCGGGTTGCTCAGCGGGATTCATGACCTCATCCAAGAAACCGATTTGATCCGCCCCCGGCTCGTACATTTGGTTATCGTTCTTATCCTGTACGGCATAGACACGATAGGGGATCGGTTTGAGGTTCTGAGCAATGAAGATACCATTGTTCTCGGCGCGAGCAATCACGTCGGGTTTGTATTTGAAGATGGTCGAATCGTGATCGATCACCTGCTCAACCGAGTCCGCGGCGAAAAACCAAATAAAACTCTTCGAGACCGAATCGGCCTTGTAGCTATCGGCCGTATAGCCCGATACGATCATCGAATCGATCTCAGGGCCCGTTGAAAAGACGTAGCGCATGGCGTTGAGCGGGTTGCTCTCGTTGTTGTCGCGAATGGAGCCGCCAAAGTTCAGGGCATAGGTGGTATTTGGCTTCAGCGTGTCGCGCAACTGCACCATGATTCCCTTGCCTTTAAGGGTAATGAGCGGTTTTTTCTTCATGGCCGGTGAGGTGAAGAACTCCTTCTGTTGATCCTTGATCTGCACGAATTCGTCAAATTCGATGAAGATACGCTCATGACCTGTTAAAGGTCGGTTGGTCGAGAAGTTGTCGGGCGTGAGGTTGATAATCACGGGCGGCAACGAATCTTTCGGCCCTCCCGTCGGGGAGCCGATTGTGGCACAACGACACAAAAAGGCCGTTGTGAAAAGCAGTGCTACGGCTGTACGTAGCAGGTTGATATGCCTATGTGTGCAGTTCATTATTCTTGGTTTTCGGTTGAGGGAGTTTGCTCCTCCTCCGTTACAGGTTCATATTCGGGATTTACCACGCGCCATCCATCCTCTTTGCTGATCCAGCAGTTTTGCCATAGGCGGAAGAGAATAGAGAAGGTGGGGGATTCGCTCGATTCGTAATCGATGATCTGTTGCGAGTAGGCGTACATGCGATGGGTGCGATCGACGACAACCACCATCAAAGGCGATCCGCTTACGTTCATGCGGAAGGTTCCCTTCTCGTTGGTTTCGTAGCCATTGAACTCCGGATTCGATCGGGTAACGGCTGCGTCCTGCTTCAAGGTGAGCATGCCACCCACGGCATCGTCGTAGGAGGCAATACGCCATTCGGTCGTATCGGCGGCAAAAGCCATCACTTTTACATTCTGGATGGTCTCGTTGCCGGCACCTTCGACGGCTTGGGCCGCAACTTTGACAAAGCTCTCTTTGGTGATTGTCGGAGCATAGTCGGGGTTGCAGAAGGTCCATCCCTCTTTCCAGATCGAAGCCTCTTTCCAAGGTTTGAAGATCAAAGTTACGTAGAGTTGACCGATATTCTCCTGCATCTCCACTTGATTGTAGGCAAAGATGCGATTTTGGGTGTCGACGGCTACGAGCATGACACTGCGGGGTGGCAGACTCATTTGCAGTCGGTCGGTCATCCCTTCGGTATCGCAGGGGAGACCCTCGGCGAGGATGGTCGAGAGCGTCTGCTTATGGTCGCTTTTTGAGGTGATCACACCACGTGCCGCATCTTCATACGAGGCGACAAACCAATCGGTCGTATCGGCATCGAAGGCGTAGGCCACTGCGTCGATGAGCGGCTCGGGCACACCACCAGAAGTGGTTTGTACGAGCGGTTTTAGGACGTAAAGCGTGTCGGTGGCTACCTCCTTGAAACATCCGCTCAGCAATAGGGCCGATAAAGCGTATATCAGGTATCGTTTCATGCTGTATTTATTCGGTTGGTTCCGTTTCAGATTTACGATGAGCCTCAAACATCTCGCCCACACTAAGTCCTGTCACCGGATGCGTAAACGAACGCATAATCTCGACCAAAGGTTGCAAGGCAAATAACCGCTCTGCCAGCAGCGGATGGGGAATTTGCAAGCGCGCCTCATCAACGACTTCGTTGCCGTAGAAGATAATGTCGATGTCAATCGGACGAGAGGTGTAGCGAGCGCCTGTAGCCGCTTTCTCGATCTGTTCGGCAGCGCGATTGCGCCCCAATTCATTTTCGATCTGTTGCAGTGCGTCAAGCACCTCGATCGGGCTAAGGTCGGTCGAGATCTCCAATGCTTGATTTGTAAAGGGGTGTACGGATTGAAAGCCCCACGCCTCGCTTTGATAACGATGCGAACAGCGCATCACGGCTCCGACTCGCTCGTTGATGAGTCGTTGAGCTGTTTGCAAGGTGCGCTTCATGTCACCCTCGTTTCCTCCTAAAAGAAGTGCTACTCGTGCCATGGTTATCGTTTTGTTACAAATGTTTGATCATCTTGCTTACCGCTAAAGCAAAATGGGTAAATACAATCGTCGAATTGCCGTTTTGGTTGATCTGTGCTTGGGCCGTTTCAATCTGGGCAATCAGCGGTTCGATATTTTCAATACCCACGAAGGGGGCAAATTTAGCGCAAAAGGCCAACTCCTCGCCCCATAGGTAGGAGATCTCGCCAAGACCGGCATGGAGCATAAAACTTTCGCGTAATAGGCGTGCCGCATCGCGCAACAAGGATCGTTGTTGCTCGCGTGACAGAGCGGCCACCTCCTCGGCCCATGTAATCAGTTCGAGGTGCTTGTCGTTATAGCTCAGGCGCATCAAGGCGCAAAAAAGGTCAAAATTCTCTTTGCGTTGTTGGCTACTTTCGCCCGCAATCAAATGTCGAAGCTCGAGCAGGTTGCCATCCGAAAGACGGGCCATGTTGCGAGCCTGCATGGGGTCGGTGACCCCTTCGCGCATGGCAACGTCGGCCAAGACCTCTTTCTCGATACGTCCGACCGAAACCTCTTGAGTGCGCGAAAGGATCGTGGGTAATAGGCGTGTGGGCTGCTCCGAAACGAGCAGGAAAAGGGTCTTTTCCCACGGCTCTTCCAAAATTTTCAAAATTTTGTTGGCAGCCTCCTCATTCATCGTCTCGGGAAGCCAAATGAGCATCGCTTTGTAATCTGCTTCGAAACTCTTGAACGAAAGTTTTCGAATAATCTCATCGGCTTCGCGGGCCGAAATCATCCCTTTAAGCGTCTTTCCCAAGTCGAGTCGTTCGTACCAGACTTGAGGCGAACAGTAACCGCCACACTCCTCGTAAAGGGTGCGGAAGATGGGTAAAAACTCATCCGAAAGCATCGCTTCACCCGATTTCTTGCCCTGCTTGTTGACCGGAAAGACCAGATGCAAATCGGGGTGCGCCAGCGAAGCGATCTGTCGGCAGTCGGGGCACTCGCCACACGAATCGCCGTTGTGTCGATGGCGACAACAGAGGTATTGGAAGTAAGCAACAGCCATCGCTAACGAGCCTTGGCCCGCAGCACCCGTAAAGAGTTGGGCATGGCTGATGCGTCCCTGGTCGATCGAGCGTACCAGGTGGCGTTTCAAATCCTCTTGTCCGATAATATCTTTAAACTGCATCTTATCTGCTTATTTTCGTTTCATGATGGCGCGTATCATCGCCTTTACATCTATCTTTTCACGTTTTACGAGGTAGAAGAGGTAACTGGCAAAGAGTACGATGTTTGCTCCATAGGTAAGCGCGTAGCCTCCTGCGCTCTGGAGGGTGATTGTCTCTGCCAAGGCAAATATGCCCAACGCTACGGCCACATACTCCGCAATGCGCCCCCAAGGGTAGGGGGTGGGGTAGTAGCGATGTGTCAGCCACAAGCTCACGGCGACCATGGTTGCCTCACTCATCAAACGCATCCAAGCGGCTCCGTAGTATCCGAGCGATGGGATCAGAGCAAAGCCCGCAGGTAAGGTGATGAGTAGCCCCGTGCCGGTAACCACAATGGCCAATGAGGTGCGCTCTTCACGCTTGTACCAGAACGAGAGGTTGAGCCATACTCCTGCCAGCACATTGCTCATCAGCACTATCGGCAAAATGTAGATTCCCTCGCGGAAATCGCGACCCACGATCAGCGCAAAGAGGTCGCGGAAGAGGGCTATGCCGAGGAAAATCACCATCGAGGCCATCAAGTAGTATTTCATGGCAGCGGCATTCATCTCCTTGAATTCCTCCTTCTTGAAGTTCGAGAGGAAGAAGGGCTCGGCGGCTAAACGATACATCTGGTAGAAGAGCATCATCACAACCGCAATCTTTGTAATAGCTCCGTATACTCCCAACTCGGCCATGGCCCCTTCGGGGACAAGGTACTTGATGAGTTGGCGATCCAAAAATTCGTTGGCGGTACCTGCTAAACCTCCTACCAGCAGCGGGAGCGAATAAACGAGAATGCGCTTCAGGAGTCTCCTGTCGATCTTGAGAGAACAGTTCTTCGTAGCGAAAAGTAGTAAAACCCAGGTAACGGCACTCGCTGCCAGATTGGCAACAAAGACCCATCCTACCCCGAAATCAGTGGCAAACAATCCGGCTATACCGAATCCGAATGCCAATGCTACATTGATCACAACTCCGAAGAGCTTCAGCCCCACGAAGGTCATTGAACGTCGTTCCTCACGCAAGCGGGCAAAGGGGATAGCCGATGACACATCAAGCAGGATGATCAGCGCTACCCATGTGATGTATTCGGGGTGGGTCACATACGCCTCACCCATGGCAGCGGCAATCGGTGCGCGGAACAAAGTTACCAATGCTACAAACGCCAGGGCGGCCAATGTGGTGATACCCCATGTGGTGGCAAAGAGGCGTGTCTTGGCGTGTTGAATCTCCGCACCGGCCTCTTCGGCTTTGGCTGCGAAACGGAAGTAGCTCGACTCCATGCCCATTGTCAACAGCGTGAGTACCAGCGGAATCAGCGCATAGATATCGGTCACGATACCATAAGCCTCCTGCCCGAACACGCGCGTGTAAAAGGGCGTGAGCAGGTAGCTTAGGAATCGGACGAGAATCGTGCTGACCCCGTAAACTGCAGTCTGTTTGGCCAATTTTTCAAGCATAACACTCCAATCTATCTTGCAAAGATAGATAAAATCCGCGATTAGTAAGCATGGTGGGGTAAGAATTTTGCGCGAGCGTACGCGTAGGTGAGTGTAGGGCGCTCGCGCGAGGCGAGTTTTTGGGCGTGTTATTCCCTTTAAGTGGTTGTGGTTGTTTGGTTTTTTGTCGATAATTTGTATTTTTGTCCAAAATCCAATGGTTATGAAACGTCTTTTCAGTGTGATTATGTTGTTGGTGGTTGCATTGTCAGCCATGGCACAGCGTGAGCCGATTCCCTTTAACGGCCTTTTGATTGGCAGTGATGGGAAACCTGCCCGCAGTGTCCGTGTCTATGTGAATGATCCCGATAAATATGCTCAGACCGATCGTAAGGGTCGTTTTGGTTTAACCAATGTGCAACCGACCGACACGCTTCATATTCGCTATGAGAAGTGTGATTACCTGATACCGGTCAATGGCAAGCGCAGCATGAAGATTCGCATCCACAATGTGGATCAGTTTGAGAGTGAGGAGTCGCAATCGTTGCTCGATTATGGTATGAGCTATGTGGGTCAGCGCGAATATGTAGGCTACAACAGTCGCATCACTGGCGAAGAGTTGATGGCAACGGGATGTACCGATATCCCGTCGGCGCTTTCGGGTATGATTCCGGGACTTACGGTGGATCAGGACTTTGAGACCGGAGCTTATCGCATTACGATTCGTGGTGCCGCTTACCACGAAAACAGCGCTCCACTTTACATTGTCGATGATATGGAGCATAAGTCAATTGACCATATTCAGCTTAATCAAGTGGCCTATGTCATTGTGATGAAGGATGCCGCGATGTATGGCGTAAGAGGTGCCAATGGAGCGATCGTGGTGCGTACGAAATCGGCTGAAACGGTACGGATGAATTAGGGTGTTCAGCTCTTGATACTTACAATAAAAGCCGCCTATTTAGGCGGCTTTTATTGTATTGATTACAACCATTTTTTGTATTTGAAATACCAGACCGTAAGTCCCGAACAGAGCAACATCAGGCAGATGGCGAAGATGTAGCCAAGTGGCAATGTCCAACCGTTTGAGAGGGTCAGCTGCCAATCCAGCTCGGGCATTACCTTGAAGTTCATACCGTACATTGAGGCGATGAGCGTGGCGGGCATGAAGATCACCGTTACCACCGAGAAGATCTTGACGATTTCGTTCTGCTCGATGTTGATAAGACCGAGAGCAGCATCCTGGATGTAGTCCAGACGCTGGGTTGAGAAGTCGGCGTGGCTGATCAGTGAGTTGACATCCTTGATCATCAGCTGCAGGCGTGGATAGATATCGTGCGGGAAGCGCTCCGAGCGCAAGATGCCCGAAAGGACGCGCTGGCGGTCGAAGATGTTCTCACGGAGTGACATTGTGCTCTCCTGCAAGGCGCTGATGCGGTGCAGAATCTCCTTGTCGATCGAATCCTCCGAGGTGATATCCTTCGAGAGGGTAGCAACCTGCTTGGCAACCAACTCCACGAGGTCGGCATCGAAGTCGATGCGCACCTCGAGTAGGGAGATGAAGAGGTGGTAGCCGGTTGAGTAGTTGCGGTAGTTCATCTGGAGTCGCTTTTCTGTCTCGCGGAAGGTGCGCGACTCGACATTTCGCACCGAAACCAATACGCCTTCGTTTGAAATGATGAAGGAGACGGGCTCGATGAGGAACGAATCACCTGTGGGGATAAAGAAGTTGGAGTTCGAGATGATGGCATTCTCGTTCTCGGAGTATTTCGAAGTTGACTCGATCTCCTCGACCTGTTGGCGCGACTGAAGGTTGATCTCGATGAAATTCTCAACGGCTCGCTGCTCCTTGATCGAAGGTTGCATCATGTCGATCCAGAGAATATCGTCATAGCCCAACTCATCGAAGAGGCGGGTGTCGGCGTTGCGGATGATCTTGTTGTATTGCTTGAGGTAGATGGTAATCATGACAAAGGTTCGCTTTTCTTGCTATTCGCTGTGCTTTGGTTTATTCGCATCCTATGACGGCGAACCCCTTGGGCGGGATTCGCTAACCTCTTCAGCCGGGATTGGGAACAGGAGCGATCTTCAATCCTGCATCCCAACAAGTTTTAAGCGATGACCAAAATACCACCTGCGTCAGGTGGAGAGAGATAAGTTTCAACAAGGTATATAGGCCATAGGCGCGCGTACAGAACGCGTGCTTAACACCACAGTGGCTTTGCATTGCGCCGCTGCGCAGTGCTGCAACTATCCGTGTAACTAAAGCCATCATCCATATAAATTGAAACACAGTATGGTTTGTATTGCAAAAGTAAACAAAAATCGTAATATTTTTCCATAAAATTTGGAAAAAGTGCGAAAAAGACTTGACAAGGGGGTATTGCCGATCGTATATTTGCACTGTCAATCGACATGTTAATCCCCAAGTCCCGCAGTTATTAACATTCTAAAAGCGGAAGATAATCAATCTGTTAAGGGGAGTTGTTAAATCTTATTGACAATTTATCGTCGTTTTATCGACAGTCATTTTTCTCACCGAACCGGTGTGTGCTTTTTTTTCGATTCTGCACCTCCGATTTCGCTTGTTTTACCCCTAAAACTGCTCTTATTATGATTTTTACTCTACTTCCGGCAGCCTATGCGCCAATTGGAGCTCCGCTTTACTGTGCTCTTGGCGATGTTACTGCGTCGATGGTCGAGGTACGTATCATCCTTTCGCCGGGCATTCTGCTCGGGACAAAGCGTATGGTAGGTCATACGAACCCTCGGTTTGACATCGCTCCCTATTTACAAGGCTGTCTACGTTTCAACCTTGCATCCGATGAGGCCACCGGAGCGCAAGTGGCCACCGATCGTCAGTTGATGGTACACCTCGAGGCGGAGGCCGATGGTGAGGTGATCAGTTCAGCCCCTTTTTTGTTGCGTATCGCCTGTTCCGAGGAGCCAACCTATGCACTGCTGACATGTCTTCCCGGAAATCGTTTGCTTGCACCTGCAGAAAGTGATGAATTGACCATTCTTGCCGATGCACCCCAACCTATTCGATTGGTTGCAACGGGGCGTGACGGCTCGGTCACGCTTCAGGAATACATTATCCCGGCACAATCGCTATGGCGTTTTCGAATCCGGGCAGCCGATTTTCCCGATGCCGACACCGTGTTGTTTGATGCTTCACCGATCGGGGTAATTCGCTATACGATGCTTGATGCCCCCGAAGGATCTTGTCGCTTGGCTTGGCGTAACAGTCGTGGCGGAGTCGACCACTATACCTTCCCGATTGTTGAGCGTGTGACAACCACGATTGAAAAGGAGCGCGCTTGCAATGATATCGGAGTACGAGTGATTCGTGCCTTGGGAGAGGAACAAATAGTGCTTCGTTCAGCCTATGAGCAAGAGGAGATGATGCGTGGGCTAAAAGAGTTGCTGACGGCTGAAGAGGTGTGGCGTGTCGGGAAAAACGGGTATGAGGCAATCGATGTATTGACCGATGAGGCCGATATTTACCATCACGGATCTCTATCCACGCTGGTTATTAAAATTCGTTCAACACAGAAAAACAAATCGTTATGGAATTAATTATCGACACTATAATTTGTGATAGGTCGGACGAGCCGATTCGTCTTCCAAAACTCGATTTGAGTCGTTTGGGCGAGGTTGCCACATTCCGAGAAGGTCGTCGTTTGGAACTCCATCTGCCTGCTACGGCAACGAATGATCGCCTATTTGGCTTTGCACGAGATCCCGAAACGGCCGATTGCTTCAACGCAACGAGTCACCACGGTCAGTTGCTGGATAGCGGCGTGGTGTTGATTGAAGGGCGAGTTGTTCTCCTCGCTGCATCGGACGAAGGATATCACATCCGATTGGTCGAGGGAAGTGCCGGATGGGCTACGCAAGCGGCGTTACGTATGCTTCATGCCTTGCAGATCGATTATGCCGAAACACTCACCCCTACCATGATTGTTCGCAGTTGGAGCGATAGTTCGCCTGTTAAGTTCTTCCCGATTCACCGCGACGATTACGAACAGACGCCCTCCGGCTCGGATCTGCTTCCTCAAGAGCGCATTTTAACCGTCGATGATTATTTCCCGTTCCTCCACATAGCGACACTTGTCGAACAGATCTTTTACGATGCGGGTTATACGATTGAGAGTCGATTTTTGCGCTCGGAATTCTTTCAGAAACTCTTTTTGAGTGGTGCCTATTCGTCGCGAGATACGACGGCAGCACAAAACAGAATGGGCTTTTTGGCGCGACGCTTACAAGCCGTAACAGCCGAAGCAGACCATATGGGGCGTGTCTATGCCGATCCAGCAGCCTTATATAGTACGGTCGGCAATCTGGTGGAGAGTGCTTCTCCGTTGGCTGTTGATGAGGTGGGGGCCGTGTTGCAAGAGCTCTACAACAATGGACATTGTTTTACGATGGAAGAGGGGCGCATCCTTTTTCGACCGTTGGGTGAAGTGCATGTGGGTTTTGAATACCTGCTACGTTACACCACCGACCATCGCATTCGTTCACGTACCGAACTGATCGGCTTCGATCGTCTCTATATTCCGGGATGTGGGTTGATTACGGCGCATTTGACAAATCGTTATCCAGATTGTCGTCATTCATTACGTAACAACCACAGTTACCGTGCCTTGGTTTTTGACCATGAAGCGGGGAATCAATACCGTATTCAGCTTACCGTGAATGGAGTCAACAGTGTGGTATGGACCGAATTTTCGAGCCGCTCGGTGTTGATCACCTCGCCTGCGACAGGATCGTTGTCGAATTTGAAATTGCAGTTGCTTGGCGAGCGTGGATGGGTTGATACGACGCTTGATTGGGCTCTCTATGAGGGTTATGTTGACGAAGTGGGAACTACGCAGGTAGAGATGCGTCTGCACTCGGCGGCTGAGGTGGTCACTCCCGAAAATCCGAAGTATTTCGATACCATCTTTTTCGGCGGAGCCGAGCCCGGTATGCAGTTGACTTTGGATCGAACCTGTACGCTTAAGCCTCTTTTTCGTTCGACTCCGGGTTATGGATCGGCCCTCGATTTTGCCACTGTGGCTCAACATTCGATCCGCCAAATCGAATTATTAGAGGCTTTGGCTCACCTCTTTAATCTGCGCTTTTGGAGTGATGAGGAGCGAAAAGTGGTGTATATGGAGCCGGCAGAGCTCTTTTATAAAACGGATCATGAAGTTGATTGGCGCGAAAGGGTCGATTTTACGGATCCGATCCGGCTGATCGACCTGACACCGGAGCTGCATGAGCAGCAAACTTGGTGCTATCGCGAGGGTGATGGAGCTGTGGCACGCTTCGAGCAACAAGAAGATGGACCATTTGGAGCGTGGAGTTTCTCCTGCAATCGTGCTGCTGCGCTGCAAGGTGAAGCCATAAAGCGCAATCCGCTCTTCAGCCCTTCGATAAACAGTGTGGGCCACTATCGTAATGCGCCTTCGGCCAGACTGTTGCAAGTGGGTGATCGCGATACTACGGAGGGAGATGGGACCAACTTTTCGATGCGAATCGTGAGTTATCGCGGTGTGAAATCACTCCCTGAAGGTGAAATGTGGGGATATCCGCTACATCGGGCCGAGTATCCGCTAATCGCCTTTCACCTGCCTCCACAGGGGGAAGAGTCGGGTTTTACACTCTGTTTCGAAGATCGTGATGGGGTGAAGGGCTTGCACCGTTACTACGACGCAACCCTGCGCGAGAAGATGGAAGGTGGGTTGGCCGAAGTGACACTGGACCTCGCACCTCACGAGTTGGAGCAACTGCTGCATGTCGCCTCTGAAGGTCCCTCGCTTGGCGCGCACTACCGCCTGCGCAGCTCATGTGGAGAGTTCCGAGGTACGCTACACACGATTGAGCGTGGTGTGGCCGGAGTGGGGCCTATTCGTTGTACCTTTTCTCGCAGTGACCGATGAGTGTTCCCCGCGTAGAACGCGCTTGGCGCGAGGAGGTGTTGGAGGTCTTGCCATCGGGGTGTTCGCGTCGCACCTTTGATGCGCTGTATGCGTTGGGACTTATCAACAGCAAAGCTTGTGAGGAGTTGGCGATTCGTCGTGACATCGAACGCTCGATCCGCAAAGGGGCCCGACGGGTCGATGCTTTCATGGAGGCGGCCGATCGTTTCTGCTGCTCCTACGAAAAGGCGCGAAATATCTATTATAAATCCTAAAAATTAACCAATCTACGCCGAATGAAAACCAACATTCAAATTAAGAACGAAGCAAATTGCTGCCTGATCGAGATTGAGGGAACGATTGGAGTTCCCGAGGAGTGGCAGTTCGAAGATCCTGATTCGAGGGTGGCGACCTATGAACGTTTTCGTGAAACTTTGGCACGCATAGCCGCCATTGAGGCCGAAGAGGTCATTGTGACGATTCGCTCGACAGGTGGTGACGTGAACGATGCACTCATGATTCATGATGCCCTCAGGCAACTGAAAGGTCGTGTGACGACCCGTTGTTACGGCTATACCGCTTCGGCAGCAACAATCATTGCACAAGCGGCCTCGGAGGGTTGTCGTGAGCTCTCGGCGAATGCACTCTATCTGATACATCGAGCCACCTGTACGACCGAAGGCAATGCCGATGATTTGGAGGGGCAGATTGCCCTCTTGCGAGCTACGGATGAGCGTTTGGCGCTGCTCTATGCAGCACGCTCGGGTCATGCGAAGGAGGAGTTCGAGGCACTTATGGCCGAGAACGGTGGTGATGGGCGATGGCTTTCACCCGAAGAGGCGATGGCTGCCGGCCTGGTCGATAGCATTATCGGTCGCGAAGCATTCAATACCACCTTCACCGAGCAGATCCGTAATGGTCTGAAGCGTCTGGCTCATGCAGTCGGTTGGCCCGATACGGATGCGCTGCCCGAGGATCGTAACGTGTTGCATCACTCCATCGAAACGGATGCGTTGCGACGACGCAGCGAACAGTTGCTCGCCACGGGACAGCAGACGGTGCAGGCCACTCATGTTGCCTCGGTCGAGGATCCTCCGATTGGCGAACAGCGTCTAACGGCCAATGAAGCAGCCTATGCACGTGATGTAAAGGCTTTTCGTAAATACTAACCCCTATTTAACCAAACACCTTAAAACACAAACATTATGAATTACATTGAATCAGTTAAGCAGTACACCGGTAACGACGTAGAGTCGATCTTCTTTCGTCCCATGCTGACCGGCCCCGGTGCCCAGGAGTTGGGTGTCCGTATCCTCTATAACATGCCGATGCCGACCATCGTGCAATTGTGGGATGGCGAGCGCCTTGCCTTAAAGAAGTTTACCTCCAATGGATGGACAGGTGGTAAGGCGGCCACGAAATACCAGAAGAAGATCCCCATGGAGCGTGTGAAGGCCGAGTTGGGCTTCTCGGCGGCCGACTACTTTACGCTCGTCTATGAGCAGATCTCGGCACGTTCCGATATCAACATGGAGGATTTGAACGGTACGATCCTCGAGCAGGCCGAGACGGAGCTCTTTAAGCAGAGCATTGCTGAGAATCTGCGTGTGACGATGTGGATCGGTGATACCACGCTCTCGGCGGGCTACAATAGCTTTAACGGATTCCTCCCCTCGTTGAAGTCGGCTGTGGATGATGAGTCGATCAATTATCAGACCTATTCGGCCGAACAACTGGAGAATCCTGAAGAGGTGGTGAAGCTCTTTGACAACCTGTGGCAGGCGGCTGATCAGCGTCTTCAGTCGGCTCGCTCGGAGGGCCAGTTGGCCATCTTCTGTACTTCGGATATCTACTACCTCTACGAGAAGTATCTCGATTCGATGGGTGTTGATAGTTCGTTCCGTGCAACCGTTGAGGGTCATCCTGCGCTGACCTATCATGGAATTCCGATTATTGATGTGCGCCTGGGACACTATCTGCCGCAGACTACGCTCCATCAGTCGTTCTGCCTCTTGACCGATCGTCGCAATCTGGTTATGGCGGTCAATACGGCCGATATGCCCGGTAACGAGGTGCGTATGTGGTATAATCCTGACGAGATGGAGAATCGCCAGCGTGCTGTCTTTATGGCCGGTTGCGAGATCCTGGATGAGGAGATGCTCTGCTACGCCTATTGTGAGTAGTGGAACGGTGGATGGCGGTCGGATCTCCGATCGCCATCCGCAACCGGATGATTGCTAACCCTAAATCGCATTGAACCATGTCTGAAAAACCAACTTTCAAGAGCCACGCTGTGGCTATATCCAACTATACAGACCCCTATTGCTGTATCGCTCCACGGGTCGAGAGTGACCGTTTTTGGCGATGGGGTGAAGACAACCTGTTGCCCGTCGTGTTGGCGCTCATGGCACGTCGTTCGACGACTCATCGTCGTATCATCAACGATAAGGCCGATTATATTGCCGGCAAGGGTTTTATCTGCAACGAGGATGAACCCATGCTTGCTGCCTTTGTAGGGCGAGCGAATGGATCGGGCGAGAGTTTGCGAACTGTGCTGCATCGCCTGGCCTTCGATAAATCCCTTTTTGGAAATGCCTTTTTGGAGGTCGTTACCGATCCGGGGCATACCTTCCTCTCACTCTATCATCAAGATGCCTCACTGTGTCGCGTAGCACGTGATTCGGAACATATCCTCCTTCATCCTGATTGGAGCCGTTTTCGCCCGGAGGAGGCTCGCTCGCTGCCCCTCTATCCGCGCTATGAAGAGCAGATGGATGGTACGCTCCGTACGATGATACACTACAAGGATTATGAGCCGATGTTTCGCCATTATGGCGTGCCGGCATACATCGCCGGTATGAATGTGTCGGCCATTGCCTATAAGACCGATCGCTGGAACATTGCTCGTCTGGATAACTCGTTTCAACTTTCGGGTGTGATGATGCTCGACTCGACGGTGGATAATGAGGCCGATGCCGAGCGAATTGTTCGCCTGGCTGAAGAGAAGTTTGCCGGCAATCCCGGACAGGTGATGTTCCTGTTGCGTGAGGGGGCTGAAGAGGACCATTCTCGCTTTATCCCGATCGAGGCTCGTAACGAAGGGGATTGGCAGTCGTTGCATGAGCAGGCCACTTCGGATATTGTTGTAGCTCACTCCTGGTTCCGTTCGCTTAGCGGATTGGATTACCATGCAGGTTTTAATTCGGAGCGTATCCTGCAAGAGTATGAGGTGGCACTGAATACGGTGATTCTTTCCGAGCAGGCTGAACTCACCGAGCCGATCCGTGAGGTTATATCGGCCGTTTTGGGTGTCGATTGCTCGTCGCTAGAAATTGTCAATCGTCCCCCGTCGCGTTCTAAACCAATCTATATGAAGGTTTGGGAGGCCCGTAAGGCCGATGGCCTGGATTACGACCCCGAGGATGAGCGACAGCAACAGTTCCTCTCCGAAATCACGAAGTATAATTTAAAAAGTATCGATTAACCGATGAATACCTTGATAACACCGACTGAAGCACTGCGACGAGCCTTTCGTTCCGATGAGCGTCTTGCCGCAGACACCTTTGCCGAGGCTGATGTGGCGGTGGCCGAACAACGTTTCCTGCGGCCCATGCTGGGAGCTTCGCTCCACGACAGGTTACTTGCAGGTGGGAATACCCGTTTTGTGGAGGAGTATTTGGCAGCCCCATTGGCCTTCTTAACTCGATTGGTTGCGCAGCCGCGTTTGGCCCTGCTTGCTTCACCCGTCGGACTTTTGATGGCCGAGACTGCGACAACCGAAACGGCAAAGACCGAGGCGCGTCATGCGCTGATGCGTGAGTTGCGTATGCAGGCCAAGACACTCCTGAAGCGCGCTGCCGAGTACCTCGACACGCATAAGAACGAGTTCCCTGAATACGATCCCGATCAAAATGTTTTTAATCGTTGCATGACCGATGGAGGCTTTGTACAAATTATTTAGCGGACTATTGCTCTCGCTTGTAGGTTTTTTTGCCCCTGCTACGCCGATGATTCTTTGTACGTTGAGCTGTATAGCCATCGATTTTTTGTCGGGTGTGGCTGCCGATCGTGCTGCTGCTCGCAAAGAGGACCGAACCTGGTATTTCGAGAGTGCCAAGGCGTGGCGTACAGTCCGTAAAGCGGCTTTGGTGGTTGTGGCGCTCGCGATGGCTTGGCTTATCGATTGCTGCATCCTCGATTTTGCCGAGTTGAGAGTGGCGCGTCTTTTGGCCGGCTTTACCTGCGGCGTGGAGGTGTGGTCGTTCCTGGAAAATGCGGCCCAACTCTCCGATGCGCCTGTTTTCGAGTGGTTGCGTCGCTTTGTCCATCGCAGAATTGAACAGGAGGTAGGCGATGAGTAGGGGTCTTGCGAACTGTAATCCGGGTAATATTCGACGGTCGTCGAGTCGCTACCGAGGGGAGATATCCCCGTCGCGCGATCCTGCCTTCAAACAGTTTGAGTCGATCGAGTGGGGCTACCGTGCTATCTTCGTGACCCTGAATACCTATCGCCAAAAATACCGGCTCGATACCATTCGAGGAATGATCTCCCGCTGGGCTCCCCCTTCGGAGAATCATACTGAAGCCTATATTCGGGCGGTCGTGGCGCGAACGGGATTGCGAGATGACGAGCCGATTGATACGTGTTCTCAGCGTCAAATGATCGCTCTCGTTGCAGCCATCTCGGAGGTGGAAAATGGCGCTAAAGCTGATCTCGAGGCGGTAGAAAAGGGCTGGATGCTCTATCGAGACATGCCGATATCGACGCATTAAGGACAGAACTTGCTTCCCGTGAAATGGGACAAAACAGCCATTAACTATATAATAAGGATCAGAAGTGATAGAAAATGCAAAAGGGTTGGCTTTTAGCCAACCCTTTCCAGTGCCCAGGACAGGAATCGAACCTGCACGCCTTGCGGCACACGCACCTGAAACGTGCGCGTCTACCTATTCCGCCACCTGGGCATTTCGGAATTGCAGGGGCAAAGGTAGTGAAAAAAAACCAACCTGCAAGCATTTTTCGAAAAAAATGAAAAAAATGTCCTTCTTCCGCTATTTATTGAGATACTTATAGTGGAAAATGAGCAGATAGACCACTGCTACCGAGATATAACTGTCGGCCAAGTTGAAGACAGGACCGAAGAAGTAGTTGTTGTGGTCCACCAAAAATGAGAGCCAATCGGGGCAGCTGTTCCACTGAAAGAGCGGGAAGTAGAACATGTCGACCACTTTGCCCATCATAAAACCGGCATACGATCCGCCAAAGTGGGCTACCGTCATCGGGGTTGAGGCCGAGAAAATCAAGCCGTAGAATGCCGAATCAAGAATGTTGCCAACGGCTCCGGCAAGGATCAGCGCCATGCCGATCAAGACCCCTTTCGGAGTATCGCTGCGTCGGTTGAGGTGGTAGATGAGATAGGCGATTGCACATGATGCGACGATGCGGAAGAGCCCCAAGATCAGTTTGCCCCAGTCATAACCCTCTCCCGTCATCAGGCGCATGCCGAATGCAGCTCCGGGATTTTCGATAAAGCGCAGTTGAAACCAGTCGGGGAATACGGTGATCCCTCCGCCAAGTGCGAAGTGTGTCTTAATCCAGATTTTGAGCACCTGGTCGGCAATCAACAGTACGACGACCAGCCAAGCGATATTTTTGAGTTTCAGTTTCATGGGTACAAAGATAGCGTAAGGCGTGTGCAATGCCAAATTTATTTCGAGAAAATGGTGATGGTAGGGAGTTCATTCCGGGTAACATCACCATTTATTGTCGAATAAAAGTTCGGTGCATCGTTACAACGAGTGCATGATGGGTTTATAAAGGTTGAAGCTATCGAACTGATGGGATGACTCCAGCAATGAAGTGTTTTTTGCATTATATGCAAAAAAAGGACAAACCTTTCGATTTGTCCTCTTTAGTAGCGGGGGGAGGACTCGAACCTCCGGCCTCCGGGTTATGAGCCCGACGAGCTACCAACTGCTCTACCCCGCGATGTATCGTTTGGTGATGCAAAGATAAGGCAAAAAAGATTCAAAACCAAAGGAAAAAGCGATAAAATATTTCCGATATGTCGTTTTTGCCTGTAAATCAGACCAATAATATTAGTCTATTTTTGTTTTCGTTCGTAGGTTTCGAAGCGGAATGGGTGAGGATAGTTTACGCCCTGCTCCAAACGTTCCTCGGCCACAAGCTCCCACATCGTGCGATCCCATTCCGGAAAACAGGTGTCGCCCTCATAAGGATGCTCGACGACGGTAAGGTAGAAGCGGTCGGCCAAAGGCATCGCCTCGGCATAGATCTGTGCGCCTCCGATGATGAAGACCTCCTCATCGGAGGTAAAGAGATCGAGTGCCTCCTCGAGTGAGTGGACCACCTCACACCCCTCGATCTGCAAAGGTTGTCGCGTGATTACTACATTTCGGCGATTGGGCAGGGGACGCCCCAGCGAATCGTAGGTCTTGCGCCCCATCACTACGGGATGTCCCGATGTGAGTTGGCGGAAGTGCTTCATATCCTCCGTGATGTGCCACAGTAGGGTATTTTTATCTCCGATAGTGCCGTTCTCGGCCACTGCTACGATTACAGAAATCATGGTCTGTGCGTATTAAAAGGACATGGGGGCTTTGATCGTCGGCCACGGGTCGTATCCCTCGAGCGTGAAATCCTCATAGGTGAAGTCGAAAAGCGACTTGCGCTCGGGATTCAACACTATGCGAGGCAGCGGACGTGGCTCACGTGCGAGCTGCTCATCGACCTGCTCCATGTGGTTCAGGTAGAGGTGCGTGTCGCCCAACGTATGGATAAACTCGCCCGGCTTGAGGCCGCATACCTGCGCCATCATCTGCGTCAAAAGCGCATAGGAGGCGATGTTGAACGGGACACCGAGGAAGGTATCGGCACTGCGCTGATATAGCTGACAGGAGAGGCGCCCCTCGGCAACATAAAATTGGAACATGACATGGCAAGGAGGCAGGGCCATATCCTCCACCTCGGCAACGTTCCAGGCCGACACCAGGATGCGGCGCGACTCGGGGTTGTGTTTGATCAACTCTTCCGCTGCGCGAATCTGGTCTATTACACCTCCGTCGGCCTTAGGCCACGAGCGCCACTGATAGCCGTAAACATGGTTCAAATCGCCAAAACGATACCCCTCGATAGGCGATTCTTCACCGGCAGCTGCCAAAAAAGTTTCTCGATCAACCGGGAGTACGGCGTGCTTTACGCAGAGCTCGTTGTAGTAGCGATAGGCGTCATTATCCCAAATATGTACGCCGTTTTCTACCAGGTAGCGGATGTTTGTATCGCCACGCAAGAACCACAACAATTCATGGATCACTCCCTTCAAAAAGACCTTTTTGGTGGTCAGCAGAGGGAAGCCCTCCTGCAAATTAAAGCGCATCTGATGGCCGAAGATGCTCTTTGTGCCGGTTCCGGTACGGTCTCCGCGCACGGTGCCCTCCTCCTTGATGCGACGCAACAGTTCGAGGTATTGTTTCATAGGTCGAGATGTTTCAGTTCAAGATTTCCCGCTTTGTCCAATACGGCAAAGGTAGGGTCGTGATCCCACGCGCCAAGAAGGACGACATGCAGCTTCTCTTCGCGATAGTCGCGTGCATAATGCATATGACCGAAGAGATATGCATCGATTGCACCTTCGTGCGTGCGCGCGTGAGTACGCGCGTATTCAATGAGTGGAGCCGTCACCGATTCGGTGAGGGTGGTTTGGGTTGCATGTTGTTTGCGAGAGTGTCCACTCCACCAATGGCCGAAGCGCATGGCCCAATCGGGATGTATTAACCACGAAAAACACCAGCGCAACGTCCGTGAGCGGAACATGGTATTCATTGCCTTGAGCACCCATTGTCCGTCGATGTTCATGTTGTCGCCATGTGCAATGAAGATGGTGCGACCTTCGAGCGTGATCGATGTGGGCTTGGTGTAGATCTCCACGCCGCATTCGCGAGACAGGTAGTTACCCACCCACATATCGTGGTTGCCGGTAAAGAATAAAACGCGAATGCCGCGATCGGTCAGCTCGGCGAGTTTGCCCAACGTACGGACAAACCCCTGCGGAACCACCTCGCGGTATTCGAACCAGAAGTCAAAAATATCACCTGCCAATACCACCGTTTCGGCATCCTCGGCCACACGATCGAGCCAGGCTACAAAGCGTTGCTCGGTAGCCCGTACCTCTTCGGCTGAGCCTACTCCCAGGTGGATGTCGGAGGCGAAGTAGTGCATTAGCGCGTCAACTCTTGCAGTTTGCGCTCCAACTCCTCGCCACGCAGATCTCGACCAACGATCGTACCCGTCTTGTCAATCAGGAACGAGGTGGGGAGCTTCGTTACATTATAGGTACCCACGGCCGTCGATGCTCTGCCACGCAGATCGCTCACCGAAATCCAGGGGAGTTGCTGCTCCTGCACGGCATTGATCCAGAGTGGCTTTGAGGTGTCAACAGCTACCTGATAAACCTCCAGCGGGGTAGCGGCCGTATGGTATTTGGCGTAGATCTCTTTCAGCTCGGCATTCAAAACATTGCTGTTGCCCAACTCGGCCGACCAGAAATCGAGTAGAATCACCTTGCCAAGCAGCGACGAAAGACGAACCGTCTTGCCATAAATGTCCGACAACTCCAAATCGGGGAATTCAGATTCGGAAATCTCGGCCGAAAGACGCTGTGCAGCCTCCATGCGGGCGATATCGCCACGAAGCATGACCAGATAGGGCGAGTCGGGATAACGCTCCGACAGACCATCGGCTACAGCGCGGTAGTGCAATACGTCGTTTACGCCATCAGTCAGATACTGATCACCCGGAAGACGCTGATAGATGGCATAAACAGCTGCCAACGAAGCGTTG
Source organism: Alistipes sp. (assembly GCA_017547175.1). Taxonomy (GTDB): domain Bacteria; phylum Bacteroidota; class Bacteroidia; order Bacteroidales; family Rikenellaceae; genus Alistipes. The sequence goes on from JAFYQI010000008.1 coordinate 638,610, forward strand.
TTCTCGGCAATAAAACGTATCTGCTCACGACGGATGCGGTAGTATTCATTGGTGTACTGCTGAAGCAGAGCTTTACGCTCGGCCTCGGGTAGGTCGTAACGGGCAACCTTCTTGGCAATGGCCTCCAGCTGTTGAGCACCGGTGATGAACGATTGGTAGAAGGTGCGGAGCAGAGCCGACTCGTCAGAGCCTTCGACCGTATAGTTGCGTACGATATTGCCCACCGAATTAACCGTTAAGCGGTCACCGGCCTGCAAAAAGAGCGGAATGCGGTCGCCTGCATAGAGAATGTTGTAGAGCGACGGACTCTTCGATACTTGCTCCACCTCGAAACGATAATTTCCTTCGGCGTCGAGTACTGCCGAGTCGATGACCTGTTGGTTGAGCGCAGTTACCTGCTCCAGATAGACCGTCTTCTGATCGCCTGCAACCAAACGACCAGCAATATTGACCTTCGAAGATTGGCAGCCTACGCACAATAGGGCGGCTGCTACGAATGAGATAAATGTTCTTTTATTCATTTGGGTTGTTTCTAATGCAAAATTCAATTAACAAAGGTAACCAAAATTTCCCAAATCGCCTATTTATTTCTGCAAATTGCGATGTTGGGCATTGTTTTTCGTAAAATTACGGCCATGGCGAGGCTGTTGACCCTTTTGCGAACGGTTGTTGCGAGCCGCCTGTCCGCGTGTCGGACGTGCCGAAAAGTGCTGTTTGTAATCGATTCGGAGATTATTCAAGGCCTCCTCGTCGATCGTAATAGCGCCATCGGACATGCGGTTGAGGTCTTTAACGATGACTTCGTTGCTCGGATGCTCCTGATTATACTCGAAACTCTTGGAACGCATGTATCGTACCAGGCAATCGACCGCCTCGCTGGTTTGTGATGGCTCTTTTTCGGCCAATGCGCGCACCATGCGCTCGAGATATTTGCCGTAATGTTTATGAGTAATGCGATCCTGCGTATAATTTAACCGGCGAGGTTTGACCGTGAGATCTTCACGCGACGGACGTGGATAAGGCGAATCGACATCAAGCTGAAAATCAGACATGATAAAGAGGTGATCCCACAACTTATGGGTGAAATCGGCCGTATCGCGCAGCAGGGGAAAAAGGTTACCCATGACGGCAATGACGGCACGCGCCTGACGGTTACGCTCATGACGATCTTCGATAAGCATCAACGAGTCGATCATCTCGTGGATGTGTCGCCCGTATTCGGGCAGATACAACTTGCGACGTGTGTAATTATAGTTCTTTTTCATCGTGGTGTAATTCAAAAACGAAGTTTTCGATGGCCTTTTCGGCCTCGTTGAAGCTGCATTTGGTGCAGCTGAATCGCACGTAGTGCACTCCGATTTGCCGATCCTGACCCGCCACACGAATTTGGGTTTCGGGGGTCGGATTTTGTACTTTTGAAGGCAAAAATAGCGAATTTTTCACAATTATCAAGTATGAGTAAGGTTTTAATTCTCGACCGATCAAAAAGTATGCGAAACACGTTGCGCGAAAGACTCGAATATGAAGGTTTCACGGCTGAAACGGCCGACAACGAGGCTGCAGCCCGCCAATTGATGCGTGAACTGCATTTTGATTTGTTGCTGACCGACGAGGAATCGTATCGCAGGGAAGAGCTGCAAACACCCTTTATTGTTCTCTCGAGTGAGGGGACCATCGACTCGGCTGTTGCGGCTTTGCAGGCCGGAGCCGAGGATTACCTGACCAAACCGATTGATATGAATCGTCTGTTGCAGTCGATCCATCGCACCTTGGATCAGCCCGAAGAGGCGTGTGGTGCCCGTCGTCAGCCACAACGCAGGGCACGCCGTGCGACCTCGCCGACCGCAGTTGAGGCGATCATAGGCTCTTCGCCAGAGATAAGCCATGTCCGAGAGTTGATCGAGAAGGTGGCTCCTTGTGAGGCGCGCGTTCTGATCACGGGTGAAAATGGTACAGGTAAAGAGTTGGTGGCGCGCCATCTACACCTTTCGAGCCCTCGTGCGACAGCTCCTTTCGTGGAGGTGAATTGTGCGGCAATCCCTTCGGAACTGATCGAGAGCGAGCTATTTGGTCACGAGCGAGGGGCCTTTACTTCGGCCATCAAACAGCGCAAGGGAAAGTTCGAGTTGGCCGATGGAGGAACGCTGTTTATGGATGAGATTGGAGACATGTCGCTTGCGGCGCAAGCCAAAGTTTTGCGTGCATTGCAGGAACACAAAATCTGTCGTGTAGGTAGTGATCGCGACATTGAGGTGAATGTGCGCGTTATTGCAGCCACGAACAAAGATTTAAAGGAGGAGATTCGTCGAGGCAATTTTCGGGAAGATCTTTACCATCGTATTGGTGTAATTGTTATTCGGGTACCTCCATTGCGTGACCGTGCCGGTGATATTCCACAGCTGACCGACCACTTCATTCGCCTCATCGCCCATGAATACGCCATAGAGCCGAAAACGATCGATTCCGAGGCACTCGATGCGTTGAAGGAGCGGAGCTGGAGTGGGAATATCCGTGAGCTTCGTAATGCGGTTGAGCGATTGATTGTCTTGTCGAGCGAAAAAATCACAAAAGAAGATGTGAAGCTATATTGTTAGGATTTACAGGGTGTTACGCGGTTGTGCAAGGGGCGTGCTGTGATTTTTTTTGAATTTTTTTACGAAAAAGTTTGCACAATCACTTTTTTCGCCCTACATTTGCAGTCGCAATTCGGCACCGTAGCTTAATTGAATAGAGCATCTGACTACGGATCAGAAGGTTACAGGTTTGAGTCCTGTCGGTGTCACACTGAAAATCAGGCGATTATCGAAAGATAGTCGCCTGATTCGTTATTGGGGCTGTAGGCGTTACGCCTCCTCTCCCTCATCGACAGCTTCGGTTAGGGCTGCCGAAAACTCCTTTTTCGATTGTAGGCGTGCCGTCTTTTTGAGCTGCTGCCCAAGGCGCACGATGTTGTTGTTGCCTGTGTGGAGGCGTTTGTAGCTCTCTTCGTAGGCCGCTTGTGCCTTTTGCAGAGCACCTCCGACCTGCTCCAGGGAGGCGGTGAGAGCTACGGCTTGCTCATAGAGTTTCAAGCCACACTCGGCGATGCGCTTTGTGTTTTTGTCCTGCGCATCGTATTTCCACATGTCGGCTACCATCTTCAGTACCGCGAAGAGGTTGGTGGGTGAAGAGATCAGCACCTTCTTCTCGTAGGCTTCGCTCCAGAGTGTAGGGTCGGCCTTCAGGGCCTCAAGGAAGGCCGGCTCGTTGGCGACGAACATGATGACAAAGTCGGGTGACTGAAGCAGTTTTTGGTACTCCTTGTTGCCCAACTCCTTGACATGTTTTCGTACCGAGGCGACATGTGCGGCAAGGTGTTGGCGGCGCTCCTCTTCATCCATGGCGGCCGAGTAGTTCACATAGGCCGTGAGCGACACCTTTGAGTCGATAACGATCTGCTTCTCCTCGGGTAGGCAGAGAATGACATCGGGGCGCAGGTTGTTGCCCTCTGCGTCCTTGAGGTTGTGCTGGGTGAGATAGTGGACCCCTTTGACGAGAGACGAATTGTCGAGAATCGTCTCGAGCATCGTCTCACCCCAGTCGCCCTGTACCTTCGAATTGCCACGTAGGGCGTTGGTTAGGTTTGTTGTTTCGGTCGTAATACGGCGATTGAGCTCCAGGAGGTGCTGCAACTCATTTTTTAGTTCGCCTCGCTGTTCGTTTTCGTGGGAGTAGATGTGCTCAACACGCTGGCGGAACTCGGTGATGTTGTCGCGGAAGGGTTTCAATAATACATCCATCGACTCTTTGTTGGTTTCGCGGAACTGCTTTGTTTGCTCGTTCAGGATCTCTGCCGAAAGACTTTTGAAGTGGTCTTTGAGGTGGGCAAACTCCTCCGTACGGCGTTTTTCGGCTTCGCGTTGTTGCTCCTCATTGCGCGTCTTGAGGCGTTCGATCTCCTGTGTCGAGGTGGCACGTAGGATCTCCAACTCGCGCTCGGTGCGATTTTGCGCCTCGGTTTGGCTGCTCAAGGCGTTGCGCGCAGTCTCCAATTCGCCCTGCACGGTTGCCAGATTGGCTCGGGTTGCGTGCAAATCACGTCGCAAAACAACCGTTACGACGATTGCTACCACGGTCACAAGGACCAAAATCGAACAAAGAATCAAGATAACGCTATTCATAATAGACAAAGATAAGCGTTTTTCGGCGAAATTTGCTATCTTTGCATGAGAATCTCTGTTAAAAGAAGAAAATGAAACGGATGATAGCACCGTCGGTTTTGGCAGCCGACTTCGGACATTTGGAGCGTGAGGTACAGTTGGTGGACCGCAGTGAAGCAGCATGGGTGCATGTGGATGTGATGGATGGGCGTTTTGTCCCCAATATCTCGTTCGGATTTCCCGTATTGCGTGCGGTGAGACGGGCCACTACGAAACCGCTCGATGTTCACCTGATGATCGTCGAGCCCGAACGCTATGTGGCGCGTTTTGCCCACGATGGTGCCGATTGGGTTACATTCCACCTGGAGGCTACGGAGGATCCGCTACACTGCATACATCTCATTCGCGAAAGTGGCGCGAAGGTGGGTGTTTCGATCAAACCAAAAACCGATGTTGAGGCTTTACGCCCGATTCTGGATAAGGTCGATATGGTGCTTATCATGAGCGTGGAGCCGGGTTTTGGAGGTCAAAAGTTTATCCCCGAATCCCTCGATCGAATTCGTGCGCTGCGTGCAATGGCCGATGTCGTAAATCAGGATCTGCTGATCGAGGTCGATGGCGGTATTTCATCGGAGAATGCACACCTGCTTTTTGAGGCCGGAGCCAATGTGTTGGTGGCCGGTTCGTCGGTTTTCAAAGCCGAAGACCCTGAGGCAGAGATTCATGCCATGTTGGAAGCACGTTAAAGTTATGATTTCACTCGATAATCTCACCGTCTCTTATGGCGGTTGGACCCTTTTTGATAATATCTCGTTTTTGATCAACCCCAAAGACCGCATTGGTCTGGTGGGGCGAAATGGCGCGGGTAAGACAACGTTGTTGCGTCTGATCATGGGAGAGCAGCAACCCACATCGGGTGCTGTGACAATTGGTGCGGAGTGTACGCTTGGCTACCTACCCCAAACTATGCGTGTGCATGATACGACCTCGTTGGTCGAGGAGACCGCTAAAGCCTTCGAGGAGGTCAATGCTTTGGAGCGCGAGATCGGATCGTTGACGGCCGAGATCGCGGAGCGTACCGATTATGAGAGTGACTCGTATGCCGACCTTTTGCATCGACTCAATGAGGCGCAGGATCGCTTTGCGATTCTCGGTGGTGATACGCGCGAGGCGGATATCGAAAAGACCTTGTTGGGTCTGGGCTTCAAGCGAAGTGATTTTGGCCGTCCCACGGCTGAATTCTCGGGAGGATGGCGTATGCGTATCGAGTTGGCGAAACTGTTGTTGCGTCGCCCTTCGATCTTCCTGTTGGATGAGCCGACCAACCACCTTGATATCGAGTCAATCCAGTGGCTGGAGGAGTATTTGAAGAACTATAGCGGTGCTGTACTTCTGATTTCACATGACCGCGCCTTTTTGGATAATGTGACAACGCGTACCGTGGAACTCTCGCTAGGCAGGGTAACCGATTATAAAGTTCCCTACTCGAAATATGTCGAACTGCGTCGTGAGCGTCGTGAGCAGCAGAAGGCTGCCTATGAAAATCAGCAGCGCATGATCGAGAAAACCGAGGAGTTTATCGAAAAGTTCCGCTATAAGCCGACCAAATCGAACCAGGTGCAGTCGCGCATCAAGCAGCTCGAAAAACTCGATCGTCTGGAGATCGAGGAGGAGGATCTGGCCCACCTGAATATCAAATTCCCGCCTGCACCTCGTTCGGGACAGGTTGTGGCTGAAATTAAAGAGGCCGGTATGTCGTTCGGTGCAAAGCATGTCTTCTCGGGGGCGGAGTTCACGATCGAGAAGGGTGATCGTATTGCATTGGTTGGACGCAACGGCGAGGGAAAAACCACGTTGGCCCGAATGCTTGTCGGCGAATTGACTCCGACCGAAGGCTCGATTCGGTTGGGCGCCAATGTAAATATCGGCTATTATGCCCAGAATCAAGATGATTTGATGGATGGTGAATTCACCGTCTTCGACACCTTGGATCGAGTGGCGGTAGGTGATATTCGTACCCGTTTGCGCGATATTCTGGGAGCCTTTCTCTTCCGCGGCGAAGATATCGACAAAAAGGTCAAGGTGCTCTCGGGTGGCGAACGCTCGCGTCTGGCCATGGCCCGCATGATGCTCGAGCCGCGCAACTTATTGGTGCTTGACGAGCCGACGAACCATATGGATATGCGCTCGAAAGATATTTTGAAAGAGGCGATCCTGAAGTATGACGGAACGGTAGTCGTAGTATCGCACGACCGTGAATTTTTGGATGGAATGGTCGATAAGATCTACGAATTCCGTGACGGAGGGGTACAGGAGTATTTGGGAGGTATCTACTACTTTTTGGAAAAGCGTAAGTTGGCTTCGTTGCAAGAGATTGAGCGTCATGATAAGCCGACTGCGGTGGCACCTGCTAAGGAGAGTGTCGGCAAATTGAGTTACGAACAAAAAAAGGAGCAGGAAAAACTGTTGCGTAAGTTGCGTAAGCAGGTGGAGACAATCGAGAGCGAACTCGCCTCCGTTGAGCAACAGATTGCTTCGTACGATGCCCGTTTTGCCACTGCCACCGAGTATGTTGAGGCGGACTATAAAGCCTATAACGACCTGAAGGCGCACTACGACCACCTGATGCATGAGTGGGAGAAGGCGTCGTATGAGGTGGAGATTGTCGAAGAAGGCTAAATTTGCTTGCCCAAACAACGATTAAATATTTACACACAACAATATGGCTGATAATTTGATTTTCGGAATTCGACCCGTGGCCGAGGCCATCGAAGCTCGCCAGCAGATCGAGAAACTTTATATCCGCAAGGGTGCCGAGGGCCCGTTGATGCAGGAGCTGAAGGATCTTATCGCTCGTCACCGATTGCGCTACCAAGAGGTGCCGGTCGAAAAACTCAATCGCCTCACGAAGGGTAACCATCAGGGTGTCGTAGCACAAACGGCCTTGATTGCCTATGTCGAGTTGGAGGATATTTTGGCACGTGTCCCCGAGGATGAGACGCCGCTTATCGTCGCATTCGACGGTGTGACCGATGTGCGCAATTTCGGAGCTATTGCCCGCTCGGCCGAGTGTGCCGGTGCACATGGTTTGATTACTCCGCTCAAGAACTCGGCTCCGGTCAATGCGGAGGCGATCCGTTCGTCGGCAGGTGCTTTGAGTGTGATCCCCGTCACTCGTGTAGGCTCGATTCGTATGACCCTTGCACAGTTGCAACAGGAGGGTTTCCAGATTGTGGCAGCCACCGAGAAGAGCCGCAAATTGCTCTACGATGCCGATTTCAAAAAACCGACCGTTTTGGTGATGGGTGCCGAGGATACAGGTATCTCGCCCGCTGTGCTGAAGCTTTGCGATGAGCAGCTCGCTATTCCTATGATCGGCCATATTGAGTCGCTCAACGTATCGGCTGCCGCCGCAGTGATGTTGTTTGAGGTAGTGCGCCAGCGCATCGGGTAGTTTTGAATTTTATGCGGTAGATTTTACTCTCCTTGTCCGGCCTGAATGGGCAGTACGATGTGTACAGCTCATCCGAACCGAACTACGGTCGAGGCAAAATCTGCTCGCCTAAAATCTCAAATCGGGAAAAGCTTCCCATTCTTAATTCTTAATTTTGAATTTTAATTGTGATCGACAGCGAACTCACCCTAGTCTGTTCTCCGCGAGCGCGTCGCATCACCCTTTCGGTGCGTGCATCGGGCGAGGTGCGTCTAAGCTATCCGCGTTTTGCAACGCGCGAACAGGCATTGGCCTTCTACGACTCGAAACGCGATTGGGTGGAACGAGCTTTGCAGCGGGTGGGTGAACGCCGGCAGGCGATGCCTGTGGGGGGCGAGGAGGAGCAGCGTGCCGAGATTGAGCGTCTGCGCCGTCTGGCCAAGGAGGACCTTCCGCCTCGCATAGAACGTCTCTCGCAGCAGACCGGCCTGCGCTACACGAAGCTCTCGATTCGTGCAGCCCGCACCAAGTGGGGGAGTTGTTCCTCCCGAAATGCCATTTCGCTCAGCCTTTTTCTCATGCAGTTACCCGAAGCCTTGCGCGATTTTGTGATTTTGCACGAATTGTGTCATACGGTACATCACAACCACTCATCCCGTTTTCACGCCCTGCTCGACAGCCTGGTCGGCGGCCGCGAGAAGGAGTTGAATCGCTCACTGCGCAATTTTCGGATTCGATAATTTGACAATCCCATCATATGTTAGAGTAATATACATTTATGAAACACTTTTATGTTTTCCCGGGTCAGGGTGCTCAATATACCGGTATGGGCAAGGACCTCTATGATAACAATGCCGAGGTGCGCGCGATGATGGAGCGTGCCAATGAAATTTTAGGCTTTCGTCTCACCGATATTATGTTCGAGGGTACGGCCGAGGAGCTTCGTCAGACGAAGGTGACCCAACCTGCCGTCTTCCTGCACTCGGTGGCCATGGCCAAGGCGCTCAGCGTAGTGCCCGATGCGGTGGCAGGCCACTCGCTTGGTGAATTCTCGGCGCTCGTGGTTGCCGGTGCACTCTCCTTTGAGGAGGGCCTGCGCCTGGTTTCAAAACGTGCTTTGTCCATGCAGGTCTGTTGTGAGGCCGTTCCCGGAGCGATGGCTGCGATCCTCGCCCTGGACGATGAGGTGGTTGAGGCGGTTTGTGCGGCTACGGAGGGTGTCGTGGTGGCGGCCAATTACAACTGTCCGGGGCAGCTGGTAATCTCGGGTGAGCAGGGTGCTGTTGAGGTGGCTTGTGTGAAGGCCAAGGAGGCCGGTGCTCGCAGAGCGATGCCGCTTCCCGTGGGTGGTGCGTTCCACTCGCCGTTGATGGAGCCAGCACGCAAAGAGTTGGCAATGGCGATTGCCGAGGCTGAGTTCTCGGCGCCCCGTTGTCCGATCTACCAGAATGTCGATGCAAAACCCCACACCGATCCTGAGCAGATCAAACAGAATCTGATAGCTCAACTGACATCCCCCGTGCGTTGGACGCAAACCGTGCAACAGATGGTAGCTGATGGAGTGGAGCAGATTACCGAATTGGGGCCTGGTGCAGTCTTGCAGGGGTTGGTACGCAAGGTGAGCGCGGATTTGCCTGTCGAGTCAAAATCGACCCTTGTATAATCTCGTCGTGAACAGGAAAGCAGTTCGAAAATCGGAATTTGTTGCCAATCAACAGATTCCGATTTTTTGTTGCGAATGAGCGATGGAAATATATTAAATAAATTTAAAAAAAGTATTGGGTTTTTTAATTTTACTTTTTATATTTGCATGGTTAGTTAAGTAAATCATTTGCATATGACCTCTCTTACTGAATTTTTCGTCAAACATGAAGACGAAAGCGTAAAGGGTGTTACCCATAAGAATAGTATTATTAAGCGTAATATCATTGCGCACATGGCCGTTAATGGCGAGTGCACCCTCTCGGAACTCACGAAGGAACTCCATATCAGCGTACCTACGATTACCAAATTGGTGCAGGAGCTCGTAGATGAGAACATCGTGACCGATTTGGGTAAGGTAGAGACACCGGGTGGTCGTCGCCCCAATATCTTCGGTTTGGCCAATTCGGCCATCTATTTTGCCGGTGTTTATGTCGGTCGCGACAATATGCGCTTTGTGATCACCGATCTGCAAAATAACATCATCGTTGAGCATACTGATGCCACTTTCGAGCTGCAGGATCGTCCGCAGTGCTTCGAGCGAATATGCTCGGCTACCGAAGAGTTTATTGCCGGTAGCGGGATCGATCGTGACAAGATTCTTGGTATGGGTCTCTGCATTGTGGGTCGCGTGAATCCCGATACGGGTCGCAGCTACAAATATTTCACCTTCCTTGATCAATCGTTACGCGAGATCCTTGAGGAGCGCATCGGTCTGCATGTCTTGGTTGAGAACGATACCCGTGCGCGTTGCTATGCCGAGTATACGACTGGTAAGTCGAAGAATGAGAGCAACGTGTTATATCTCCACATGGGTCGTGGTGTGGCTATCGGTATTGTGATGGACGGTAAGCTCTACTACGGCAAGAGTGGTTTTGCGGGAGAGTTTGGTCACATTCCTTTCTTCGATAACGAGATTATCTGCTCGTGTGGTAAGAAGGGCTGTCTGGAGACCGAGGTCTCGGGTATTGCCATCGAAGAGAAGATGTGCCGCGAAATCGAGAAGGGGGTTAATACGATTCTGCGTGAGCAGTACGCCCAGCGTAAGACGATTCATATTGATGAGATCATTGCAGCGGCAAAAAATGACGATAATCTGTCGATCGAGTTGATCGAGGAGGCCGGCGAAAAGATGGGTAAGGCAGTGGCCTTCCTCATCAATACCTTCAATCCCGAGACCGTGATTGTGGGAGGTAATCTCGCCATGGCCGGTGATTATATCATGCTTCCCCTGAAGTCGGCGACCAACAAGTTCTCGCTCAATTTGGTCTATAAGGATACCAAGTTCCGTGTGTCGAAGATGAATGAGAATGCCGGAGCATGGGGTGTAGCGATGTTGATTCGCAACAAAATTATCGGTTTGTAGGATGCACATCGAGGGGGAGAAGATTTGCCTGCGCGCTGTTGAGCCGGAGGATATATCGTGGATGTATCGTTGGGAGAACGATTCATCGATATGGGCCGTAAGCGGAACCATAGCCCCCTTCTCATGTCATCAACTGCAGCGTTTTCTCGAAGAGCAGCAATTTGACCTGCAGCAGACTCGTCAGCAACGTCTGATGATCCAAACCCGCGACGACGGACGCGTTGTGGGTGCTCTGGATCTTTTTGAGCTCGATCTGTTGCATCGGCGTGCCGGCATCGGAATTTTGATTGCAGATCCCGAGGATCGTGAACAGGGCTATGCCAAAGATGCTGTTCAAGCCATTGTGCGTTATGCGCATGAGGTGTTGGGCCTTCACCAGCTATGGTGCAATGTAGGAGCCGAGAATCGAGCGAGTCGCGCCCTGTTTGCCGGGTGCGGATTCGAGGAGTGTGGCGTAAAGCGACAGTGGTTGCGTACCGCGCAAGGGTGGCAAGATGAGATCTTGCTGCAAAAGATCTTGTAGGGAGCGCAAGTAGGCTGGGTATGGTGAGGCTGTAGAGCCGGATAAGAAACAAAAAAAGGATGACCGTTAAGTCATCCTTTTTAGTTGAGCTACCAGGATTCGAACCTAGAATAACAGGACCAGAATCTGTTGTGTTACCATTACACCATAGCTCAATGTCCCTTTCGACGATGCAAAAGTAGAACTAATTTTTGCAAATGCCAAGAAAAATCAAAAAAAAATTTCATATATTTGTTATTCGGGTGGCTCGAAAAGTGTCATAAAGACTGGAAATATACATTAAATCAAACGATTATGAGAATTAAGTTTCGTCTGACCGTCATGAACTTTCTGCAGTATGCCGTATGGGGATCCTATCTTACTTCGATGGGTTCGTTCCTCGTAGGGGTAGGATTGGCTTCAAAGATCGGTCTGTTTTATGCCATGCAGGGTATCGTGTCGCTCTTCATGCCGGCTATTATCGGTATCTTGGCCGACCGTTGGATTCAGGCTCAGCGTCTGCTCGGCATCTGTCATGCGTTGGCGGCCCTTTTCATTGCCGGTGCCGGTTACTATGCGTTGAGTGCAGGGGGTGCGGTTGATTTTGGCACACTTTTCACGTTATACTCGTTGAGTGTGGCCTTCTATATGCCGACCATTGCTCTCTCTAATTCGGTAGCCTATAGCGTGCTCGAAAGCAACCACTTCGATACGGTCAAATCCTTCCCGCCCATCCGAGTTTGGGGTACGATCGGTTTTATTTGTGCCATGCTTGTTTGCGATATGGCCGGATTCCAGACGACCTATATGCAGTTCATGCAGTGTGCTGTGTTGGGCCTGGTGTTGGGTGTATATGCCTTTACGTTGCCGGCTTGTCCCACCAACCGTGGTGGCGAACAAAAATCGCTTGTTGAGGCGCTGGGATTACGAGCGTTTACCCTTTTCAAGCAGAAAAAGATGGCAATCTTCTTCATCTTCTCTATGTTGTTGGGCGTTTCACTCCAGATTACCAACGGCTTTGCCAACCCCTTCATCACCTCGTTCCGTGAGATTCCCGAGTTTGCATCGACCTTTGGTGCAAACCACGCAAATGCTTTGATCTCGCTCTCGCAGGTTTCGGAGACGCTTTGCATTCTCTTGATCCCCTTCTGCCTGAAACGTTTCGGTATTAAGAACGTGATGCTGATGGCCATGTTCGCCTGGGTGCTGCGTTTTGGCCTCTTTGGTGTGGGCAATCCGGGTAGCGGTGTTTGGATGTTCATCCTCTCGATGATTGTCTATGGCGTTGCCTTTGATTTCTTCAATATCTCGGGTTCGCTCTTCGTCAACAAGGAGACCGACACAACGATCCGCGCCAGCGCACAGGGCCTCTTTATGATTATGACCAACGGTATTGGTGCCACCATCGGTACGTTGGGTGCACAAGCCGTAGTAAACCACTTCGTCTATGCCCAGTCCGACCCTGCAACACAGGTCGCAGGATGGTCGACATCGTGGCTGCTCTTCGCCGCTTACGCATTGGTTGTAGCCCTGCTCTTCGCCCTTGTTTTCAAATACAAGCACACGCGCGAAGAGGCCTGATAGTCTGTTTTGATCGAAAGATTGCGCATATGGAAAATGTCCGTCCTTTTGGGGGCGGACATTTTGTTTTGGCATTGGATTTGTTCTTTCTTTGCACAGCTGCAGATCAGCAACTGCAGTGAGGTTTCTTCATTTATTTAAGTTTGGGTTAGTAGTTTTAGGGAGGTGCAATGCTTCCCGAAGGCGAGCGGCAGTCGTGATGACTCCCGCTCGTTTTTTGTGTTAGGCAGTTTGGGGCATGAAAAGAGATGATCGGCATCACGACCTACATTTTACACGTCTTATCTCGAAAAAAAGATAAAAAAAAGGTGGGTGTCCACCTTTTCTGATGATTTGTGCACCTTTTTGGCTGAGGAAAGTGCAATCTTTGCACCAACGAAGTAGTCCTTATTGGATTAGCTTCGATAGGCTGAGTTAGTTAAGTGGCAAGGGGCTGTTGGTGAGAACTACAGTCCCTTGTTTATTGTGCTTCCGCAACAGGGCCCTACTCGCCATACTTTGACGGAGGAACGCCGAAGCGCTTCTTGAATACACGCGTAAAGTATTTCGGATCGGAAAAACCAACCATGTAGCTGACTGTGGCGATGTTATGGTGGCCGTCGGCAATGAGCTCGCAGGCTCGTTTCAGGCGTACCTCTCGGATAAATTCAATCGGCGAGAGGCCGACTGCACTCTTCACCTTTTGGAAGAGCAGTGTGTGCGAAAGGCACATCTCGGCAGCAAACGATTCGATGGTCCATTCGCAATCATCGATGTGCGCCTCAATGATGCGTGTTGCATCATGCAGGAACCGTACCTCGGAAGAGATCGGTTCACCCTGCTCCTCGATGTTTTGAGAGGCTACCAGCTGCGTCAGCAGACGCTGTTGTAGTTCGCGACGGCGTTCGAGCAACGAACGCAGACGCGCCAAGAGGTAGCTGGCGTGGAAGGGTTTTGCAATATAGTCATCCACGCCCTGCTCCAAACCGAGAATGCGATCGTCGAGCGAGGTTTTGGCCGAGAGCAGTACGATTATCTGATGGGCCGTTGCCGGGTCCTCCTTCAGTCGGCGCACCATTTCCAGACCATCCATGATGGGCATGACGACATCGCTCACAATCAGATCGGGTTGCCATTTATGCGCCAAATGAAGACCCTCTTCACCCTGGCGAGCCTCAAATACCTGATACTCCTCCGACAGGATCGAACACATCATTGCGCGTAATTCGTCGTTATCCTCAACGACCAGAATGGTGGGGCGCGTATCGAGCTCTTCGATGGCCGCTAAAGCTTGGTCAAAGGTCTGCGGGGCCATCACGTCTTTCTCTTCATTGTCGCCACGACATCCATTGTCGAGCAAAAAGTCCACCTGGTCAAGGCTGCTGAAATCGGCCTGTTCGATGGGTAGGCATACCGTGAACCGACTACCGATACCCGGTGTGCTCGATACCTCGATTGTGCCCTTATGGAGCATGACCAATTCATGCACTAACGAGAGCCCGATACCCGATGAAGGCTTGAATAGATTGGCTTGAGAGAGGGTCTCAAAGCGTTGGAAAAGCCGTTTGCGGACCGAGTCGTCAAATCCGATACCCTCATCAATGACCTCAAGAACCACCCTGCGGTCGATCACCGAAACGCCAACCGTAATCCGTTTTCCGTCGGGGGTATATTTGAAAGCATTGGAGAGCAGGTTGAAGAGGATTTTTTCCAACTTGTCGCGGTCGAACCATCCTGCAAGATGCTCCATGTCGCAATCGAGCGCATAATCAATATGGTGCTTTTCGGCCAATAGATCGAAGTGATGCATCACTTGACGAATAATGGCCAGCAGATCGCCCGACTCAACGACCAAACGCATCTTTCGATTCTCAATCTTGCGAAAATCGAGAATCTGATTCACCAACGAGAGCAGACGCTCCGTGTTGTGGCGAATGGTCATCAGTTGTTGTTGTCCCTTATCGGAGAGCTTTTCACGTCCGAGCAGCATGTCAATTGGTGCTGTAATCAGCGTCAGTGGCGTGCGTAGTTCGTGCGAAATATCTGTAAAGAATCGCAGCTTGATGTCACTCATGCGCTGCTCCATCTCAATCTGTGAGCGCAGACGAAATATATAGACTGGAATCAGCATTGCCAATATGAGCGATAGGGCATAAAGTATCCATGCCCAACGAGTCTCCCAAAAGGTGGGTGCTACGACAATGTGCAGTCGATAGGGCTCGTTGTTCCACTGCCCGTTGCTATTGGTCGAACGAATCAATAGGTTGTAATCACCGGTGTCGAGATCGATAAAATGGATGTTGTGCTGTTTGCCGAGTTGTTGCCAGCTATTATGTACGCCCTCCAACCGATAGGCATAACGAATGGCGGTTGGATTCACGTAATCGAGCGCCGAGAAGGTGATCTGCAGGTCGCGTTCGTCGGGGTCGAGGTGCAATTCGCGCAGATGACCCACCCCTTGTCGGAGTGTACGCCCTTCGACCTTCAGCTCGGTTAATACGATCGGGGGTATAAAGTGGCTCACAACTTCAGAGGTCGGAATCGTACAAAAACCATCGGAAGTACCAGCCAACAGGTGATCGCCGTAAAGTACCGGTTTCGCCTCGCTATAATAATATTTTTCGTTGCTATAGCGCTCTCCGTAGGTCTCAAAGTGGTTGGTCTCGATATCGAAACGGAAGGCTACCGTTTCGGTAATGATCCATTGACCTCGATGAGCATCCTCGATCATCGCCAGTACTTGATCGGAAGGCAACCCCTCCTTTTGGGTGAGGTTAGAGAAGTCCAATGCCCCCTCTTCGTTGATCTGCACGCGGTTCAATCCTCCCGAAAAGGTCAGTAAGAATATCTCCCCCGACGAAGTGAGGTGGATGTCGCGAATATCATTGGAGAGCAAACCCTCAACATCGTCTTCCGAAATCGTATAATGGTTGAAGGTGATCGCTTCGGGTGAGGAGAAGTCGGTACGGAACGTGACCAGACCATCGGTCGTGCCGATAAACATCCACCCCTCGATCTCCTGAAGTGTGCGCAATTGCATGGCAGCCTCGGTCGGGAAGGGGAGCCCGTTGCCGGAATGGATAAAGCGCAAGTGGCCCTCCTCATCCTCGCTTGCCAAATTCAGGCCGCCTCCGTAAGTGGCTATCCACAAACGACCGTAGCGATCGCGACAGATGTCGTAGATGTTGTTATCGCTGAGACTCCATGGGTCGGAAGGGTTGTGGCGGAATCGTTCGATGTAGTATTGGTTGTTGTCGATCGGCGTCAGACGCGACAAACCTTCGAAGCGCGAACCGACCCAAATCACCCCGTTGGCATCTTCGTGGAAGCAGTAGGCCGGAGCGCCAAACGAGCAGGGGGTGTTGACTACATGACCATCTTCCCGTAGATATCCGATACGATTCAGATTGCGATCGAAGAGTTGGATTATGCTGTTGCGCGAACTGACCCAAAGGCGATTGTGGCTGTCGCATAAAAATGCACGCGTGTCGGCCGAGTAGTTCAAATCAAGATGGCGAAACGAGCCCGGAATAATCGACAGACGCGATACACCCTCGACTTCAGCACACCAAATGTTGGACTGGTGATCGACCAAATAACCACGTGTATGGCCCTTGTAGGGGAGCTTGCTATCTACCGAGTGTAACAATTCGAGGCGTTTGTGCTCTTGGTCGTAATAGGAGAAGACTCCCTGTGTCGGCACCACATAGACCCGGCCTTCGGCATCTTCGTACCAAAAATTTACGTTTTCGTTCTCCTGTAAATTATCCCCGGCCTGGTTTTTCAGATGCTGCAACTCCTCGCGTTTCAAATCCCAGCGCCATACGCCTTCGCGATCGCTGAAGATCCACAGCGCATCGTGCGAGTCTCGATAGCAACGGTTGACGTTGCCCCCGTCAATGGGGATAAACTCAAATCGATTTTGAGCTACATAGCAGATCGACAGACCGCGATCTGTGGAGATGGCCAGTTCGTTGTCGCCAATCGATTCGATGTTGCGGATGTGACCGTGTGCAACCGGCATGTGGAGATATTGCGGCTCGATGGCGCGTAGCGAATAGCGGGCGATGCGACCTCCGGCCTCGGCAACCCATACAGCTTCGGAGGTGGTGCAGATGGATGCCGGGCCCAATTGGTCGGTACGCTTGACCGAGCCGAATTGATAGACTCGCTGATCGGTCAATAGCCATTCGTTGTTATTGCTGTCGGCTACTACATCGACAATGGTACTGCCCACAAGCCCCTCATCGCACAACGGATAGATGGTCAAGGCCTCCGTTTGATCGAAATTTTCACCCAGAGCCTTCTCGTCTACGCGGATAGCGTGCCCTTTGCAGGCTATGTAGGTAATACCGTTTGGCAGGATGTAAACCTGTTCGGAGAAGGGGATCTTGCCCAACTCATGAGCCATGGTTGCCAGCGGATCGTAAAAACGCTCGGTGTCGGGGTCGAACAGATAACAGCGCTGATCCTGCGCAATACACCATACCAAATTGGTCGAGCTGACGCGGATGTAATTGATGCGATTACTCGATAATCGACAAGCATCGCCGGCGTAGCTTTTGAAGAAGCGGAACTCGTGACCGTCGTAGCGACACAAGCCGTTGCGCGTTCCAAGATAGATGAATCCCGAATGATCTTGGGCGATATACTCCACATAGCGCGAGAGGAGCTCACGCGAGAAGTGCTCCACATGGCAGTTGGGCGGCGATGCGTGACACACCGTCGTCCATAGGGCTGCAAGTGCAAACAGAATCTTGGAACGCATCATACGACGAATATTCAATTCGGACTATCGTGCTGCGTCGATCTCCTTCAGGAGTTGCTTCACGGCGGCCTCCAACTGCTCGTCACGGCCCTCAACGACCAGCTCCTTCGTGTTCTCAATCTTCAGATCGGGCTCCAGTTGCTTGTTCTCCAGATACGAACCATCGGCTGTGCGATAGCCCACTACTGGAATACCGAAGTAGAGCGTAGGATCCTGCAATGTCTCCCACGTCACGCTGGTCATCGTACCCGGAACGGGCATACCTACCAGCGATCCCATCTGCTTGAATTTGTAGACCCAGGGGGTACCGTGAGCATTCGAGTAGTTTGCCTCGCCCATGATCATGATCGAGGCTTTGTTCCAACGACGCGAGGGCATGTCGCACATATCCTTGCCGCGAATCTCCTGCGTGAGGTACTTCTCACCGCTGAAGAGCACCTCTACATCCTCGTGCAGGCGACCACCACCGTTGAAGCGCGTATCGATCACGATACCCTCCTTCTTGTTGTAGCGACCCAAGATATCCGAGTAGACCGTGCGGAAGCTCGGGTCTCCCATTGATTCGATATGCACGTAACCCAGACGACCACCCGAGAGACGCTCCACTTCGGCGGCGGCATGTTTCACCCAGCGTTTGTAGAGCAGCTCGTTGCGCTTGGCGCGCGAGATGGGCTTCACGACCTCCTCGACGGTCTCGCCCGACGATTTGCGGTACTGCACCAGCACGCGCTTACCACTTATGCGGTTCAGAAGCGGGAAATAATCCTCGCCGGCCTTGATCGAGACGCCGTCAATAGCCAAAATCACATCACCGGCCGTGAGCTTCGAGGCGGCACGATCGAACGGACCACCTTCGATCACCTCCTCCACTTGCAAGCCGTCGCCGACATGATTTACGGCAAAGAAGAGACCCAGGTCGGCCGTCACATCGGCCGTAGCAATGGCCGGTGCGCGATAGCCGCTACCCGTATGCGATACGTTCAACTCGCCCAACCACTCGCTCAGCAACTCGGCAAAGTCGTAGTTATTTCCAATATGAGGCAGGAACTTGGCATAGCTGTCGCGCAGCATCTCCCAATCTACGCCGTGCATCTTCACATTGTAGAAGCGTGCCTTCTCCTGGCGATAGACGCGGTCGAACATATAGGCACGCTCGGCCACGCGATCCAACATTAGTTCACCTGCTACGGTAATCGGTTCGAGTTTCTTGGTGGCCGGCTTGAGCTTCATGGCGCGTGCCCCCAGCACGTAGATCGTCGTCTGCTTCTCATCCCAAACCATCTGACCGCTTGCAGCACCGATATTGGTCGGCGTGCCCTTCTTCAGGTCGAGTTGCCAGAGGCTCGTCGGACCCTCATAGGCGGCTTGGTAGTAGAGCATCGCACCCTCTTTATCGAGCGTAGCGGCACCCAACTGCGACGAGGCGGGCGTGAGGCGCACGATGCGATCCTCGATGTTGCGCAGCTCCACCTCAATCTCCTTCTTGGGCTTGGCGGCGGGCTTCGCATCCTTCTTCACGTCCTTATCCTCCTTCGAGGGCTCCTTCTTTTCGCCCTCCTTGGCCAACTTCTCCTGCTCCTTCACCAGCTCAAGCTCCTCCTTCGAGAGGTGGAAACGATCGTAGGCCTCGCGGTTCAGGAAGAGGATCATTACGTCGCGCAGCGTACCCCACGAGGCGTGGTTACGCATGCCGTAACGCTCCGAACTGAAGAGGATGGCATCACCGCCCAACACCCATTGGGGCGACGAGTCGGTATAGCCACTGTTCGTGAGGTTGTGAATCGGCTCACCACCGGCAGCCGAAACGATACCAATGTCGGTATAGGGCTCGTGTCCGTTGCCCGTATAGCTCATGGCAAACCACTTACCGTCGGGCGACCAACTGTAGTTGAAGGCTCCCGAGGTAGAATAGCACTGGCTGCCGTCGGTAATCTGACGCACCTTGCCTGTCGAGAGGGTCAGCACCATCAGGCGATCGCGGTTCTCGATAAACGACACCTCTTTGCCGTCAGGTGAGAAGAGCGGGGCGCGACGATCGAGTTTATTCTCCTTAAAGAGAGGTTTCTCGATGAGGGTCGTGGCATTCGGGAAGTTTACATCCTCCTTGCGAGCCAACTCGGCCGTGAAGAGCTGCCACTTGCCGTCACGCTCCGAAGCGTAGATCAGCTTGCGACCATCGGGCGAGAAGCTTACGTCCGACTCCGAGGCGGCCGTGTGGGTAATCTGCTTGGTGGTCGTGTAGTCGGTCGAAGTGACAAAAACCTCACCGCGGAAGATGAAGGCCAACTGCTTGCCATCGGGCGAGATGGCGGCATCGCTACCCATGCGCACGGGCAACGATTGGCGATCCTCGGCCGTCAGATCGGCCGTAATCGTCACGGCCAATTTACGCGGCGCAGCCGAGCCGGCTTTCAGATAGATATCGCCATCGTAGGCGTAGCAGAGCGTGCCATCCGCAGCCATCGTAAGGAAACGTACGGGGTGCGTCTTGTGGTTCGTCACGCGCTTCACGGCCGAGGGGTCGGCCAGCGGGAACGAATAGACGTTGAACGTACCCTCGCGCTCGCTGAGGTAATAGACCGTCTTGCCATCAGCCGAGAGGCACGGCTGGCGATCCTCACCCTCGAACGAAGTGAGTTTCGTGTGCTTGGCACCGTCGTAAAGCCACAAGTCGCGCGTGATGGAGGAGGTGTGGTGCTTACGCCACTCATTCTCGCCACCCTTGCAATCCTGATAGACAAATTTGTCGCTCGTACCGATAAACGCCACCTCTTCGGCGGGCGTGGCCAGCACCTGACGAGGACGACCTCCCGTGCGGCCTACGGCATAGAGTTCCGTCATCGAACTCTTCGGAAAGAGGACGCTTGCGGCGGGGTCTTGTTGTGCCGCCGTGAAGAGAATCTCTTTGCCGTCGGGCGTATAGCACCAGGGGGTCTCCTTCACCGAGTGGGTCGTGATGCGCTTTGGCTCACCACCTGTGACGGGGAGCGTGTAGATATCGAAATTCCCGCGACGATCCGACGCGAAGGCGATCTCCTTGCCGTCGGGTGAAAAGACGGGGGCGTAGTCATAGGCTGTGTGGGCGGTCAGACGGAGTGCCTCACCGCCTGCGGTCGACACCGACCATAGGTCACCTTTATAGCTAAATACAACCGTTTTACCATCGGGCGAGATGGTCGGATAGCGTAACCAGTGGGGCGTTTCGGCCCACAGCATCGTGGTCGAGAGCAAAAGTGCTACAAGCAGCATGAATCGTTTCATGAGTTTTATCAATTTGTGTGATTAATCGAACTAAACGGCCTTTGCCAATTAACAAAAATAGCAAAAAAATGGGAAAAACTACATGCGATCTCCTGAAAATAGCAGATTGATCCGTCAAAAAAGAAATTCGGTGTTGACTTTCAATCTTTGAAAGTCGTATTAACGGATTAAATGGTGGTACTTTTCGGAACAAGCGTTCGGACAATTTGAAAAATCGTTATACCTTTGCAAAAAAGCATTCCCCGTATGACAATGACTCTGAATCCCCTGCGTATGGTTGCCGACGAGCAGTTCTCGGTTGGTCATAGTAATCTTGCATTTTTTGAAAATTATAGCGGCCGTCTTGATACGGGAGCCGTTATTCTCTGCAATAAGGGTAAGGCTACACTCGTGTTGGACGATGTTTCCTATACGTTTAAGCGCAACCATTCGCTTTTCTTGTTGCCAGGAACGATTCTGCATTGTCCCAACCACTCGGCGGACTTCGAGGTGCGCTACTTCGCCTTCTCGGCCGAGCTCTTTTCGGAGGCGGCCTACCGCATCCCGATCGAGTTTATGCATCTGCTGAAGAGTCATCCGATTCAACAGCTCGAAGCGGCCGGGTGTAAGAATCTCGATATGTGGTTGCGCATCATCGACTACACCTACCGCGACAAGGAGAACCGTTTCCGCAACCTGATTATCAAAAACCGCCTGCAAAATGCCCTCCTGGAGGCCTACGACATGGTATTGCGACACTCCGACGAGCGGTTGCTTCACACCGAAAGCAACTCGCGCCAACAGGAGATCTTTACGCGCTTTATGGACCTTGTAGGTCTCCACTATGGCGAGGAGCGCGAGGTGGCCTACTACGCTGCGCAACTTTGTATATCGACCCGCTATCTCTCGACCATCGTGCGTAATGTGACGGGTAACACCGCCAAAGGGTTGATCGACCACATGGTCATCCTTGAGGTCAAGAGTCTGTTGAAAACTACCGACCTCTCAGTACAGGAGATCGCCTATCGACTGCACTTCCCCGATCAGAGCTATCTGGGGCGTTTCTTCCGTAAACATACCGGAGAATCTCCGACCCATTTCCGCCATAAAATAAGATGAGGGGCTTCGATCCGGTAGATCGAGCACCCTCATTCATTTGTGTGGGTTTATCCCTGTGCGATAAAACGGTTATCGCGCCGAAACGTTGCGTGCAATAAGGCGAAACAGCGGCGTGATGTAGCGGTAGAAGGGGACCATGATGGTGTCAAAGCCACCGATCACCTGCTCATGACGACAGTGGGCAATGGCGCGAATGGCCTTGCGGGCGCACTTCTTCACGTCGTAGCCGGTGGCCTGACCCGGATCCATGATGCCCGTGGCTTTGCCGGCACCGTCGAGTGCATTTTTCGACACGTCGGTGTGTATGCGTCCCGGGATGAGGATCGTGGTCTTGATCTGGGGATACTCCAACGCAATGGTCTCGTAGAAGCCATGGATGGCATGCTTCGAGGCACAATAGGCCGAGCGTACGGGGAATCCGAAGACACCCGACACGGAAGATACGAGGGCGATGTGCGCCCCGCGCTCGAGGAACATCTCCTTGAGCGACTTAACCAGATAGACGCCACCAAAGTAGTTCACCTCCATCAAACGACGATCGACCGCGATGTCGGTTTCGAGCGTCAACGCACGCTGCGAGATACCGGCGTTGAGCAGCAGGAAGTCGATCTGGTGGCCCTCTGCGTAGATCCATTTGACCAGTTCGTCAATCGTAGCGGCCTGCTCCATGTCAACCGTATGGCACCAGGCCTTCACGCCCAGCGCACGGCAACCCTCGGCCACCTTATCAAGCGTCTCTAGGCGACGACCCGTTAGAATCACATGCGTTCCCTTGCGGGCGTACTCGTAGGCCAACGCCTCGCCGATGCCGCTACCACCTCCGGTGATGAGCACCGTCTTATCTTTGAATGTAAGCATAGTAGATTATTTTCGTGTAGGGCAAAGATACGGATAAGTAAGCAAGAAAGAAGAAACTTGCTTCAATTTTTTGCTATTTATCCTCTGAGGCAATAACCGACGCCGCGAAGATTGACGATCTCGACCTGCGGATCGGCTGCAAGGTGGCGGCGAAGGCGCGAGATATAAACGTTGAGCGAGCGGAGGTTGAAGAAATTATCGTCGCCCCACAACTCGCACAGTAGGGTCGTGGCCTCGACCGTCTGGCCCATTTGGCGGCATAGATGCAGCAATACAGCCGTCTCGCGGGCGGCTAGGGTGATCTGCTCCTGCTCGAGGGTCAGGCTGTTGTGGTGCGGGTCAAAGGTGTAGCGGCCAATTTGGTAGGTGGACCTCTCCTCGCGGGGTTGGATGCGTCCGGCCAACGCTCGCAGACGGACAATCAGTTCATCGAGGGCAAAGGGTTTTTTCAGGAAATCGTTGCCACCCACCTCGAACCCCTTCACCACATCCTCGGTGGCCGAGCGGGCCGTGAGGAAGAGAATCGGGGTCTGATAACCCGCTTTGCGGAGTTGCTTGGCCAGCGTAAAGCCATCCATGCGGGGCATCATGACATCCGTGACGATGACATCAAACGACTCGGTGCGGACCCGCTCGAGCGCCTCCTCGCCATCATAGACGGCTTGGACCTCAAAATCGCGGTCGCGAAGCGTGTCGCAGAGAATCTCGGAGAGCATGCGCTCGTCTTCGGCAAGCAGTATCTTGATCTTAGCAGCCATGGGCAGGAATTTTCAGGGTAAAGGTGGAGCCTTCGCCTACGCGGCTTTTGACCGTGATGGTGCCTTCGTGGCGTTCGGCTACACGACGGGCATAGTAGAGTCCCAAGCCATAGCCACGCACCGACTGCACATCGCCCTGTGGTACGCGGTAGAACTTCTCGAAGAGGTAGGGCTGGTGCTCGGGGGCGATGCCGCACCCGTTGTCGGTGAGCTGAATCACCACCTGCTCTTCCTCGGTAGAGCCCTCCAGGTGCAGGATCGGGTCGCGTCGGGTGTATTTCAAAGCGTTGTCCAGAAGCGTGGTGAGCAGGTTGCGCAGGTGGAAGCGGTCGGCCTCCACGGTCAGCTCCGAGGGGCATGAGATGGTGATCTCGGCCCGCTTTTCGAGACGCAGACCTACGGTCACCTCCTCCAACAGCTCGGCCAGCAGGATGCGTGTGGGGTTGTGGCTCACGGTACGCCCCTCGACCGAGACGGCGAGGATATGCTCGACCATGGCCGAGAGTTGCGTGAGTTGGCTCTCGATGATCTCCAGGTAGCGACTTCGACGTGCCGCATCGGCTTCGGCCGAGAAGTTACGCAGGGCATCTGTAGCTGTCACGGCGACCGAAATCGGGGTCTTCAGTTCGTGGGTGATGTTGTGCGTAAAGTCGCGGCGCATCTCCTCCAAGGTGCGTTGGCGCTTCATGGTTCGCACCAGGTAGGCCAAGACCAGGGCCAGCAGCAACACAGTCAGCACCGAGGAGATCATCAGCACCCACATCTGTCCCCAAAAGCGATTGATGGGCATCTCGTAGGTCAGGCGCAGGAGGTAGACCCCGTCGTCATCGATCTCGATCAGGGCCGTGCGCGGATGGGACATCTCCTGCTCCTGCACACGACGCATCACCACGCGGTCCTCTAACGTGCGGTCGATGATCTCGGCGCGCCACGCTGTCAGGGCATCCAGCTCCAGGAGGTTGGGGTTGAAAGTGATGGCGAAGTCGTCCAGATCGATGTTGATGCGCTTGGCCGCAACCAAGCCCGGGATAGCATCCATGCGGAAACTCTTGTAGACCGCCTTGTAGGCCGAGGATTCGACCCGTCGTTGAAAGTCGCCCACCTGCTCGCGATACATCCTCACGGCCCAAAAACACTGCACGGCAGCCAGCAGCGTGAGCGAACTGACAACCACGAGTGAGAGGTTACGAAAATAGGTACGATTCATCGGGTGAGCGGTTTACTTATACACAAAGGTAGGGATAAAATCCGAACCCGCAACCGAGTTAACATTAGTTAACATTTCTTAACACTTTTTTGACTTCGAGGCACCGTTTCCGTCCTATCTTTGCACTTGGAAAAACCGGTAAACTTCCACCAAACATGTTGTATGACTTAAAACGAATGACGAAGATGAAAAAGTATTTAGTGGCCGTTGCGGCTCTCTTGATGGTGGGTGCGCTCTACGCCCAGGAACCCTCCAAAACCCTTGTCGTGGTCGATGGTAAGGTGGTGCCGAAGGCGGAATTCGATGCGCTCGATCCCGACCAAATCCAAAACATCGATATCTTCAAGAACATCGAGGGTACCATCGTGGTCACTACGAAAAAAGCACTTCCCCTGGAGGGCGATGTAAAGAGTATCAAGATTGCCAAAGAGGCCGACGAGAAGCTGGAAATCACCACTGTGCATATCAATAAAGAGACCGGCACGGCAACTGTGGAGCAGAAAGAGGAGAATGTTGTGTTCATCGGCGGAGAGGGCTCGGGAGCCCGCGTGATGCACCGTTCGGAGAAGGCTACGGCTGTTGCTAACCCGCTCATCCTGCTGCAGGTCAAGGAGGGTCAGTGGAAAGAGCTGACCAGCGAGGAGATGAAGCAGATTGATCCCGGCCTGATCAAGGCCATCTCGGTATTAAAGGACAAAGAGGCCATCGAGAAGTTCATGGATTACGAAAATGCCAAGAATGGCGTGATCGTGATCGAAATGAAGGAGCTGAAAAAGCGCAAATAGCGCCGGAAACCATATTGAAAAAAGGTTGTTGGTCGTAGCAAAAACGCTTACGCCAACAACCTTAATTGTATGCTGTCAAGTTTAACGAAAATCTTCGTTGCACTTCAGTTTGATCACAATGTGCTACAAAGGGAATAGGAGCAGCGTGGCGGTTAGATTGGCGGCTAAAATAATAAAATTCATAGGAATACCGATGCGTGCAAAATCACTGAACCGATAACCGCCCGGACCATAAACAATCATGTGGGTTGGTGAGCCGATCGGAGTCGCAAAACTCGACGATACGGAGATCATCAGGGCAATGCAGAAGGTCATTGGATTAACCCCCAGGTTGATGGCCATTTGATAGGCAATCGGGCAGAAGATGGCCGCGGCGGCCGTGTTGCTGGTAAATTCGGTGAGGAATGTGCTCACCAAACAGATACTGAACAGGGCAATGTAAGGATTGCTGTCACACATCGACAGAATGCCTTGCGACATACACTCGGCAATACCCGTCTCTTGAATGGCTGTTCCCAAACTGATACTTCCTGCAAAGATCATCAGCAGGCTCCAGTCGATGCTTGCGCGGGCCTGAGGGATGGTGCAGAAGCGGCAGGCGATCATCGCAAAAGCGGCGATGAATGCGGCTTGCAACAATGTCATGTATCCCAAGGATGAAACTACGACCATTGCGATAAGAATCAACGACGAGAAGAGCGTTCTTACGTCGGGTTTGCAGAATGTTTCGTGGCCGGTCTCTTGAAGGTCGTAACCCAACGATTGTGCGGCATTGAAGCGAGTTGGGCATTCCAACAACAAGGTGTCACCTGCCTGTAATGCCACTTCGCGCGGACTTCCCTTCGCAACCTCGCCATGACGAGCAATGGCTACCAAAACCAAATGGTTGTCCTCCTCGAAGGTGGTGTCGCACATGCATTTACCGATCAGCGAACTCTTGAAGCCCACGCTGGCGGTGCGTAGCTTGCGATTTTTTGCGACATCATCCAGCGAAAAGACATGATGAGTTGCGTTGACCAGGCCAAAGCGGTCACGGAGCGCCATCATCTTTTCGATATCGCCCGAAAAGATCAGACGGTCGCCTCCGAAGATGAACTCTTGGTCACTCACCATGGTAATTACTTCGCGATCCAGACGGATGATCTCGATCAGATGGCCGCCATCCACCTTGTCCAATCCCGCCTCATGGATCGTCAAGCCGACCAAATCAGACATGGTGGGAACCATCAACTCGACGGTATACTCTTTGGTGTCTTGTAGGGCATCTTCGGGCGACACTCGCTCGGGGATCAGTCCTCGTAAGGCAATGACGGTGAGCACACCCACAAAAAGACAAAACAGACCCACAAGCGTAGGGGTGAAGAATCCCATCATAACTCCGGTCTCATTGGCATAAAATGCCGAAACAAGCAGGTTGGGTGCTGTGCCGATCAAGGTACAGATGCCACCCATGCCGGCTGCATAACTGAGCGGAATCAAGAGCTTTGAGGGTGCTATGCCCAATTTTTTAGCCCAAAGGCGAACAACTTTTGTAAACAGGGCGACAACGGCCGTGTTATTCAGAAATGAGCTTAATGCAGCCACCGGCAGCATCAGGCGCACGATGGCCCAATGATAATTTTTGGGTGCCCCCAAATAGTTACGGACTACCCATTGCAGGAAGCCGGTGTGTACCAATCCGCAGATAACCACAAATAGGGCGCCTAGCAAAATTACCGTAGAGGATGAAAATCCACTGAGGAGCTTGTCTGTCGGAATCACGCCGCTAATCAGTAAAAGCATCATTCCGCCCAAAAAGACAAAATCGGCTGGTAATTTGGTACATAGCTGGAGTGTGAATACCAGCACGATGACGAAAATGACAAACCATGCGGCTCCTGTTAAGCCTAAAAAGAGGACTTCCATAACTTCATTATGTGTTTGTTGTTGGGTTTTATTTTGCGATTGATAATGTGGGTCGTATGTTGGTTGTAATGGTGCGTGTGATCAACAAAAATAACCGCATGTCAGCGTGGTCGACTGTTCCCTTGTGGAAGGTGTCGGCAAATCACGAAATATCATGGTGTTGTATCGTGTAACACGCATGAAAGGGGCGGTGTGGTAGTTGGTTCTATGCTATGCTCATTTTTGCCAAGAAAATAGGGTTAAAGGTTTTTGTATGGTCTTAAAAAAATCACACAAAAATAATAAAAGTTTTGTGTCGCTTCGAATTTTTTCTTACCTTTGAGCAATTATAAATCACTAAAGAAGTTATGGCAGATAATTTTAAAACACATAAGATCTACGCTAACTATCCGATGGATGCTCTCCACCTGCGCGATTTGGAGCAGGATATCAATAATCTGGAGGTGAATTTAGGGGATTTTGTCGTTGTTGACTGCGCCGGTATGAGCTATATCTGCTCTTCGGGTTTGCGTGTTTTTCTCACTCTGAACAAGAATATCACGGCCAAGGGTGGCAAGTTGATTATCCGCAACTTGGAGCCGCTGGTTAAGGGCGTGTTCGATATGTCTGGCTTCAGCCAGATTTTCAATATTGAATAACGATATTGTTAACCAATACGAGGATTGCACGGACTCTGTTTGCTGACGGTGTCTGTGCCTTCTTTTTTTCAAGCATCGAGATGAAGATTCCCCTGATGAAAAAAATATGGCTCGTTACGAGTCTCCTGGTTGCAGTAGCAATCTTCGGGCCAGCAACGCCTGTTGAGGCGCGTGTCGCCTCAGAGCCGAGCCGGGAGCAGTCGGTTCAACTTTCGGCTGTGTCGTCGGATGTTTCTGGCGCAGCATCTGCGGAGCAGGCGGATACCGTATCGGCCCTGACGCCGACGACTCACCTTACGCAGGGTAAAGCGGCGAGCGACCACCACGAGGTTGTGAAGTCGCACAAATCGCTTGGCGAACAGTGGCGCCATGCAGTGCAAAGCATTGTTTCGTGGGATATGTGGCGTTTGATTTTGGGTGGTCTGCGCACTACGGCCATCATATTTGTCTTTGCGGCAATAGCGGCCATCCTGCTCGGCGCGATATTGGCCTATCTGGCAATCAGCCATAAGTGGCCTTGGTTCTATAAACCGTTGAGCTGGTTTGTGACAACCGTACACGATATCCCTTCGGTGGCTCTGATGATGTTCTTCTATTACGTAATTTTCGCCGGAGAGCTAAACGGAGTCGTTGTGTCGATTATCGCTTTGGGCGTCTATACCTCGGGCTCTTTGGCTAAAATCTTCAAAGTACACATCTTGCAGGTGGGTAACGGTCAGATCGAAGCGGGACGAGCTTTGGGTATGACTACGCGTCAATGCTACTGTTACATCGTGTTACCGCAGGCGGTGAAATCGATGTTGCCGCTCTTTATAGCGGACCTTAAAGTCCAGCTGCGTGCTACATCGTATGCCGGTTATATTGCTCAACAAGATTTGATCAAAGCGGTATTTGCCGTGCGTGAGCAGTATGCGGATACATTCTTGCCGTTGATCATCGTGTCGATACTTTACCTGATTCTTTCGTGGATGATTGCTCAAGTAATACATTCCTTGTATGTAAAATTTTTCAAGTATGATTGAGCTTAAACACATATACAAGTCGTTTGACGGCAATCGAGTTCTTGACGATCTGTCGTTGAAGTTTGCTGAGCGAGAGATGGTTTGTGTGATCGGCCCCATGGGTTGTGGTAAGAGTACCTTGCTGCGATGCCTGGCGGGTTTGGTGGAGCCCGATTCGGGAGAGATTGTCTTTTCTGCAGCGGAGAAACCGCGCATTGGCATGATTCTGCAACATTTCAACCTCTTCCCTTTCCTCAATGTGCTTCACAACCTTACCTTGGCACCTATGCGGGTGTTGGGGCTATCGGCTGCCGAGGCAGAGCGTATGGCACTTGAACAGCTCGAGTCGGTCGGTTTGGCGCATAAGAGCCACCTCTTCCCTCAGGATTTGTCGGTAGGTCAACAGCAACGTGTCGCCATTGCGCGTTGCTTGGTGATGAAGCCTCAGGTAATTCTTCTCGACGAGCCGCTTTCGGCACTCGACCCGATCGCAACGGGCGAGGTGATGGATGTGTTGCGTAAACTCAAGAAGGAGGTTACTTTGATCATGAATACCCATAAACTCAGTGCTGCCGCCGAGCTTGCCGATCGAATCGTGTTCCTCGACAAAGGACGTGTATGTGAGGAGGGTACCCCTGATGAGATCCTTGTTGCTCCGCGCGAGGAGGCTACACGCCGATTCTTGAGCTACATGAAGGACCTGCACTATACGATCGAGTCTCCGCAGTTTGACCGACCTGAGCTCAATGCTCGAATCGAGCAGTACTGCAACCGTTTTGGTTTGGGTGGTCAGGCTTTCCGCTTCGTGCAGCTTGCGGTTGAGGAGGCGCTCAATCTTATTCCGCTCGAGAAAGGAGCGCGCCTGCTGCTCTCGAAGGCAGATCAGGAGGTGCGTATGTCGCTCGAGTTGATGGTAGATGATAAGGGTGTCTCCTATATCGAGGAGGATAGCTGCTCGGATGACCTGAGCCTCAGTATGCTGCAGGGCTTGTGCGAGGTGTTGGAGGAGCGCGTGGAAGAGGGGCAGCGCATCCTGCATATGGAATTGAACCAAGAACGTTTGTTGTTGAAATAATTTTAGAGCGAGATGAAATTGAAGCAACTTCTTATCGCACTGATGGTATTTGTAGGAGTCGGTGCACAGGCTCAACAAATTGTCTTTACGCCGCAATGGACGGCACAGAGTCAGTTTGCGGGTTATTATGTAGCTCAAGAGATGGGCTTCTATGAGGAGGCCGGGGTGGATGTCGTCATTGAGCACACATCGACATCGGATTTCGCTCTAAATCGATTGCTCAGAGGCCAAAGTAATGCTATTACGATGCTTCTGTTCGATGCTATCAGTCACATCAGTCAGGGCGTTGAGATCGTCAACGTGCTTCAGACCTCGCAGCGGTCGGGCCATGTGATTGTTGTTCGTGATGACAACATCAAGAAGATCGAGGATCTGCAAGGACTGCGCGTGGGTATTTGGCGTTCGAATTTCAATCAGTTGGCCGACCTCATCAATTTGGACTACGGCCTCAATATCGAGTGGATCACCTTTATCCAAAGTATTAATCTTTATATATCGGGAGCTATTGATGCAACGCTGGCGATGACCTACAACGAGTTGTATTGGATTCGCTCGTCAGGTTTTGAGAATAAGCGAGTGATATCGATGGATGAGATTGGCCACGACTATCCCGATGAGGGCCTCTATGTTTCGCGCGAATACTGCGAGAAGTATCCCGACAAGGCCCGGGCCTTTGCCGAAGCGTCGCGCCGAGGTTGGGAGTGGGCCCGTCAAAATCCGGAGAAGACGTTAGAGATTGTCTTGAAGGTGATGGAGCGAGAGCATGTACCCGCAAGCCGCAGACATCAAGAGTGGATGCTGAATGAGGTGTTGAAGTTACAATGTCCTCAAGGGGCGAGTGAGCCAAGTTTTGCGCTCGATCCTGAAAAGGTGGATGCGCTCAATCGTCTGCTGGTTCGTTATGGACGTATCAATAAGGGACTTAGTGTCGAACAACTTCAAGGAAGATAGTTATGATCAGATTGGATAAAATATTCACTCGCTCATTTCCTTTGCGTTTGAGCTTGGTGGTGTTGGGCTTGGTGTCATTGCTCTCTGCTATAACGTATGCCGTGAACGCACGTTCGGCACGTAAATATGTACGACACGAGTCGATCGAACATGCACAATCAGCGCTCGAAAATACCATTCTGCGTATCGACAACGTGTTGCAGTCGGTCGAGGTTGCCATACAAAACCAGTCTTGGATGGTGAAGGAGAATCTGAAGTACCCGGAAAGGCTCTACTCGATTACCGAGCATATTGTTCAAAATAACGATTTTATAGCGGGATCGGCAATTGCTTTTGAACCCCATTACTATAAGGAGCATGGACTCTTTTTCTCGCCTTATTCATATCGTGAGGGAGGTGAGATAAAGAGTAAGCAGTTGGGTACACGGGACTACCACTACCATTATATGGATTGGTATCAGATCCCCCGATTGCTCAATACGCCCTATTGGAGCGAACCCTACTATGATGAGGGAGGCGCCAATATCATTATGACGACCTACTCCTACCCGATATACGATCAGCAAGGTAAATTTATTGCAATCATCACTGCAGACCTCTCTCTCGAGTGGTTTGCCGAGCAGGTGAACAGCATCAAGCCTTATCCGAATGCCTACAACATGATGATCGGTCGCGGAGGAACCTTCTTGGTACACGATAGGAAGGAGCAGATTCTCAATGAAACGATGTTTGCTTCGGCACGTTCGAACGATGATGAAGGACTCGTGGCAGTGGCCCATGAGATGGTCGGTGGACAGCGAGGTATGGGTGAGTTTGAGCGTCAGGGCAAACATTTTTACCTCTTTTATGCTCCGGTGAAGGCTACGGGTTGGTCGGTTGCTGTAGCGTGTCTGCATTCCGATATCTTTGCCGGTGTAGAGAGTGCGCGTAAGTACTCGTACATCTTAGGTATTATCGGCTTGATGCTGATGACCTTCATCTGTTTCCTGACCATACGGCGTATGACTGCTCCGTTGACTCTGATTGCAGATGCGGCGATGGATATTGCTCAAGGCAACCTGAAAACCAAGTTGCCTGAAATCTCGAGCCACGATGAGATGCGTACGTTACACGATTCGTTTGCCGATATGCAACAGTCGTTGCTTCGATATATCGACGAATTAAAGACCTCCACGGCCAACAAGGAGCGTATAGAGAGTGAATTGCGTATTGCCCGTTCGATTCAGATGGGAATGGTGCCCAAAATATTTCCGCCCTTCCCCGAGCGCGAGGATATCGATTTGTATGCTAAACTGCGTCCTGCCCGAGAGGTGGGAGGTGATCTCTACGATTTCTTTATCGAAGATGAAAAATTGTATTTCATTATCGGCGACGTATCGGGTAAGGGAGTTCCTGCATCGTTGGTAATGGCCGTAACCTGCCGCCTGTTTAGAACAATTGCCTCCTATATTACCACTCCGGAGGGTATTGTGGCTACACTCAACGAAGCTCTTTCGGAGTCGAATGAGTCGAATATGTTCTGTACGGCGTTTGTCGGCATTCTGGATTTGAAGAGCGGTGAGCTGAACTATTGCAATGCCGGCCATAATCCGCCCGTGGTGCTTCTTCCTAAGGGTGGTGCAACCACTTTAAGTGTGATTCCCAATCTGGCTTTGGGTATATGGAATGGCTTTGCTTACCAGGGGGAGACCTACCAGATGCAGCGCGGCTCCATGTTGTTTATGTACACGGATGGTGTTACTGAAGCGGAGGATGTCAATAAGGTGCTGTATGGAGATCAGCGCCTGCTTGAGCTGCTCGAGAAGCAACCTTCGCGCTCGCCGCGTATCATTACGGATCATGTGCTCAGCGATATCGCGTTGCACGCCAAGGATGCCGAGCAGAGTGACGATATTACGATTTTGTGTTGTTCGTTGGACTACCTCCCTGACGAACAAGATTGCCGAAAGATCGTCCTGCATAATCGAATTGAGGAGATTGGCCGTATGGCGACATTCCTCGAAGAGATGGGCGAGGAGCTGAATCTCTCGCCGGAGGTGTCGTTTAACATTCATCTGGCGTTGGAGGAGGCCGTGTCGAACGTGATTATGTACGCCTATCCGCAGGGTGAGGAGCATGCGTTTGCACTTACCGTACGCCATGTGGATAACCGCCTGATATTTAAGATTATTGATACGGGTAAGGAGTTTGACCCGACCCGTCAGCCCGATGCGGATGTAACCCTCTCGCTCGAGGAGCGACCCATTGGCGGATTGGGTATATTCTTGATTCGTCGCATCATGCAGGCGGTG
Organism: Alistipes sp.; assembly: GCA_017547175.1. Lineage (GTDB taxonomy): Bacteria > Bacteroidota > Bacteroidia > Bacteroidales > Rikenellaceae > Alistipes. The sequence goes on from JAFYQI010000008.1 coordinate 671,907, forward strand.
GAGTATCGTCGTGTAGGGGATAAGAACATCTTGACGATGGTGAAGGTAATTGAGGAAGAAGTGACTGAAAATTAAACGTAACAATAGATTTATGGATATTACAATTTTAAAGGAGAATGGCGCTACGATCGTGAATATCGTAGGCCGCTTGGATACGGTAACATCGCCCGAATTGGATCAGGCTGTGAAGCCGCTTATCGATTTGGGTGCAACCATTGTATTCGATTGCGAGCAGATGGATTATGTAAGCTCGTCGGGTTTGCGTGTTGTGCTCTCGACCCACAAGCAGTTAGCGGCCGTAGGTGGTCGTTTTATCGTGCGAAACCTCAATAATGAGGTACGATCGGTATTTGATCTGACCGGATTTTCGCGTCTGCTCACCATCGAATAACGTGCGCATTGAGCAACCGTCATGAAGCGATTGCTGAAATGGGTGACGTATTGTAAATAAACGATAAGATTAGCGCGATGAAAAAATTTCTGTTGTTGGGTTTGGCATTGTTTGTGGCGATTGCTGCGCAAGCACAAGAGGTGCCGTACGCCAAGTACCTTGACTTTGACAAAGGCGAGTTTTAGGAGCACAAATTCAAGTATGATGAGCGCACCAATGCGTGGATTTTGCGTAAGATCAACGGCTTGAAGATGACAGTCAATGTGCTGGCTGTTCTTGCCGATGCCGTGGAGGATGTGCGTCCCAACAAGAATGATTACGCTATTACGGTGCAGTTGGGCAAGGAGGATGAGGCTTCTTACGTCCGCGTGGTTTTCTACAGCGATGAGACCTACCACAAGCTGCTCACCTTCTTGAAAGACAATGGTCGGGATATGGTGGAGACCTCGTCCGGAAAACTGATTAAGTACCAGGCTTATTGTGGCGAATATGCGGTAGAGCTCAATATGGAGCAGCACCTCATCAGCCGCACCTCGGCTCGAACGATCGACTACAAGACCGTAAAGAATGTGGACGAGTCTTATAATGAGTATCGATTCATTATTCGAACCGATGTGGAGCCTTGGTCGCAGTATATCGACAGGCAGGTCGAAAAGCAGTTGAAACGCGAGGCAAAGGGCAAGAAGAAGCAGAGCGTAGAGGAACTGATGTAGCCGACGAAATACGGCCTTTATGCCGGTGCTGATAATGCGCTCATCCAGACAGACTTTGTAGGTGAGGCATCTGTGCTAAAACCTGTTTGACCATCGGTTAAGCAGGTTTTTTTTATGTGTTTATAGAGGGGTTGGTGTGTGGTTTCAGGATTCTGTTAACGCTCCGAACTCGAGTGTGCAAATGCGCCCAATGCGTCTTATAACAACAAAGAGAACTCGTCTGAGTTCTCTTTGTTGCTGTGGTGCCACCAGAAAATGAGTTCCTTTTCTAAATGGTTCTATATCTTCGTATTAAAGAAATGCTCCAAACGTAATCTCCCGCTATTGCTCCACCTAATTTCTGCACCATTCTGCAGTGTCTCGCAGAGTCGAGTTCCTACTTTGACGCAAAGGTAGTGCAAGCCGAGAGAAGAACAAAATAAAAGAGTTTATTTTTTATTCCGAGGCGCCGCCTACCTTCGGCGAAGCCAAAGTAGTGAAAATATTTGAAACAGAAATGACTACACTTAAATTTTGCTCTATCTTGATTCGGAATACCTAATTCCTTCCATTAGGGGATTCTTGTATTGGTTGTTTTAACTTTATCCATAAATATTACATAGGTGTGTCTTTGAATTTAGTTAAGCATATATCTGCATCTTTTAACATTAAAGTCCTATACCAATTATCTGTTTTTAATTGAGGAAGTTCTACCGTCTCATCAAAGGAAGTGTGCCTTGCTTCCATATTATAGAATATCTATGAATAATTTAGAGCATGAAGATGAGCCGAGTAATATATAATAGGACTTAAGATATTGCCGATTTGAAGAAACCAATAGAAATTTGATGCACTGCTATGTTGGTAAAATAGGATGCATCACAATGTGACTTACATTGTAGGTGTCGCAAACCTTGTGGATGCGGAAAATCAAGGCTTGCCTGTTGTCGGCAAGGAAGTCGATAAGCACGGTGCTAAATTTATCTGCAGTGATGCAGTCATTCTCCATATTGTAGTCAGCTATTGCTCCCGTAATCACATCTGCAATGCGGTTAAATTCTTCATAGAATGGCTCCACACTGCTATCCGGAGTAAAGGTACAGAACTGGTACTGGTGACCACCGAACATGTTGTGCTGGTAGAAGTGAAATATCGGTATAATGATATTCCCTCTGCCCGAAATAATATTGTCGCGATCACTAAACCACCCAAACACCTCTATTGATAGTTTCTCCAGAACTTTTGACGATACATATGCTCCGAGAAATGCCGTAATCAAGATATCGTTAAGCAACTTGATATTAGGGTTCTTACCGTTAAGCGGTGCGAGTTGCAACTCAATTTTCTTTACAATGTTTTCGTAATGCTTTATAGCCTTTTCGTTGTTAGCAGTTTTCTTCCATCCTTCATAACAGTTGCGAATCTCTTGTAATGTTTCTTTGACACCTTGTAAACACTGGGCGTGCGAAGGGGCAAAGAAATGCTTTCTATCGTTGAGTACAAACGAGAAAGTCAACACATTCTCGCTCTTCAGATAAGAAAGAAAAGCTTTACTTACCGTGGTCGTCTTCTTAATGTCTGATGGTTGCATATTATGAATGGTTTTCTGCATTTCATAAAACTTCTCTTCACTCACATATGGCATAAGCACAAAAGTCATCACATCGTTAGCTTTGTTTTTGTCATCAAAACAATAGTCACTGAACATCAACCACTTTTTATGATTTGAATTCTTGCGTTGATACTCTGCAATTACATCACTAATCTCCGTTTTTACAAAGAAGTCATCCAATAAAGCATGTACAGGATGTTTTTGAATTGTACAATTATTCATAAAAATCATGTATTTTTATTATATAAATATTGAAAACTTTTGAAAAATAAATAATAAGTTTGAAAACTTTTCATTTTTTCTCTAAAAGTTTATCAATTATCACCTTGTAACTCATGCATAAACATATACTATTATTTATTGACTGGGGATATGAGTTGTTGTGAGTCCTTGAAACTTGATTAGAATTTAATTCTATCATCAAACACACCCTCGAACAAACTCATTTCTCGCTTGGCAATGCCTAACCTATTTGCAAGTGTGCGCCAATCCTTGACTGCCGTTACAACCTCGTTGATTATGTCCTTAGCCACCTCTAGCGTGAGCATATACTCTTCACAAGAGTCAATCAGAATAGATAAATCAGCCTTATTCGTCTTGCTATTGATAAGCAAACTTTGGTGGTCGTTCAGCGTTGGATTCATATCGTATGCAGGCGAAAGAGTCCAGCCTTTCGCTGTAAGTAAAAATCCGTGGTTACGGAAATGGTCATCACTGTTACCTATGCATATATTGAACGCTACTCGGCGGAACAACTCTCGCAAGTTGGCATCTACATCAGTGCAGCCACTCAAAATGAAATCAACAATATCCAAATAACCGTTATCCGTTGTAGCATTA
>JAFYQI010000001.1 GCA_017547175.1 Alistipes sp.
CGAGGGGGTAACGACAATTGGATGGGAAGCATTCCGAAATTGCACAAGCCTTGCGAGCATCAATATTCCCGAGGGGGTGACGACGATTGGAAATTATGCATTCAGAACTTGCACAAGCCTTGCGAGCATCACGCTTCCCAAGAGTTTGACGACGATTGGAGAATTGGCATTCGAGTCTTGCACAAGCCTTGTGAGCATCACGCTCCCCGAGGGACTAACGACGATTGGAGCGAATGCATTCTATGGTTGCACAAGCCTTGCAAGCATTACGATTCCTGAAAGTGTAACGGAACTTGGAGCAGGCGCGTTTGCTAATTGTAGCAATTTGCAACATTTTGAAGGTAAATACGCTTCTGACAATGGTCGATGTTTGATCAAAGAGAATGTTCTTATCGCTTTTGCGCCGGTCGGATTGACGACCTACACTGTTCCCGAGGGGGTGACAACGATTGGTGCGCGAGCATTCGAGAATTGCGAAAGCCTTGCGAGCATCACGCTTCCCGAGGGAGTGACGACGATTGCATTTCGTGCATTCTATCGTTGCACAAGCCTTGCAAGCATCACGCTGCCCGAGGGGGTAACGACAATTGGAGATGATGCATTCGAGTATTGCACAAGCCTTGCGAGCATCACGATTCCTGAGGGGGTGACGACGATTGGAAGTTATGCATTCCGGGATTGCACAAGCCTTGCGAGCATCACGCTTCCCGAGGGGGTGACGACGATTGGACAATTTACATTCTATAATTGCCCAAGCCTAAAGAGCGTCTATTGCAAACCGACCACGCCGCCGACGGGAAGAGTTAACATGTTCAACAACAACGCCTCCGGCCGTAAAATCTATGTACCGGCATCGGACGACGATAGCATTATCAAGGCCTACAAAGCGGCTGAGTATTGGAGTTCCTACGCATCAGACATGGAGGAGTATCAGTTTTAACCGCTTTATATAAACCAAAAAGAGGCGTATGCAGGTTATAGCATACGCCTTTTTTGTGGTGTGCGTGTGGTTGAGGTGCGCGATGCGGGCGTAACGAGGACGCAAAGCTGCGCGCATGGGGAACAAAATAGAGCCTTCGAGGCAGAAAATAACGGTTTTGATGAAAAAAAATGGGCTCCGTGTTGGTTTTTCGAAAAAAGGTTTCTATCTTTGTCGTCCCGATTCAACGATTATCGGCCTGCCCGGATGGCGGAATCGGTAGACGCGTTGGTCTCAAACACCAATGTCAGCAATGACGTGCCGGTTCGACCCCGGCTCCGGGTACCAGAGGAGAGAAACGAAAGTTTCTCTCTTTTTTTTTGTTTTGCAGCTTTCGTGGCGAGGAGCACAACGTGCTCGGGTGCGATGTTAGTGCTCATTAGCAAGTAAACTTGCACTGACACCAACATCACCCTCCAAGCTACGCTTTACGCTCGCCCCGAATCCCCATCCAACTCCGCGGTACTCACCTTAATAGGCGGTTGCGCAAACAGCGTTATGTTGATTGCTCGACCTTCGGTCTGCGCCAATGGCGTTTGCGCGAGTGCTCCGCACTTCGACCCTGGCTCCGGGTACCAGAGGAGAGAAACGAAAGTTTCTCTCTTTTTTTGTTTTGCAGCTTTCGTGGCGAGGAGCACAACGTGCTCGAGTGTTGATGGGATCACGGTTTAGTCAAGAGCCGCTCTTCGGTGGATAATATAGCCAAAAAAAGCCGCATCGTTTCGGATGCGGCTTTTTCGTGTTGGTCTATTTTAGAGGTTGTTCAACCACTCGGTAACATTCTTCTCGATGCGCTCCTCGACATTGTCGCAAGCCACCTTCTCGAACTTCTCGCCCGTGATGTGCTCGTAGAGCTCGATGTAGCGATCGGTGATGCTCTCCACGATCTCAGGGGTCATCTCCGGAACCTGCTGGCCCTCCTGACCCTGGAAACCGTTGGCCATGAGCCACTCGCGTACGAACTCCTTCGAGAGCTGCTTCTGCTTCTCGCCGGCAGCCAGACGCTCCTCGTAACCCTCGGCGTAGAAGTAACGCGACGAGTCGGGCGTGTGAATCTCATCCATGAGGTAGATCACGCCGTTCTTCTTACCGAACTCATACTTCGTGTCAACCAGAATCAGACCCATCTTGGCGGCGATCTCCGTACCGCGCTCGAAGATGGCGCGCGTGTAGGCCTCCAGCTGCTCGTAATCCTCGCGGCTCACGATACCCTGGGCAATGATCTCCTCCTTCGAGATATCCTCGTCGTGACCCTCGGCAGCCTTCGTCGTCGGGGTGATGATCGGGGTGGGGAACTTCTGGTTCTCAACCATACCCTCCGGCATCTCAACACCGCAAATCGTGCGCTTGCCGGCCTTGTACTCGCGCCATGCGTGGCCCGAGAGGTAGCCGCGAATCACCATCTCCACCTTGAAGGGCTCGCACTTGTGGCCGACGGTCACCATCGGATCGGGTACGGCAATCTTCCAGTTGGGGAGGATGTCGGCGGTGGCATCCAGGAACTTGGCAGCAATCTGGTTCAGCACCTGGCCCTTGAAGGGGATACCCTTCGGCAGTACCACGTCGAAAGCCGAGATACGGTCCGAAACAACCATTACGAGGTAGTCGCCTTCGATCGAATAGACATCGCGCACCTTACCAACATAGTGCTCCTGCTGACCCGGCAGGTTGAAATTGGTCTTTACAATAGCATCCATAGGAATATGATTTGTTTTTATTGAATTTTCGATGTGCAAAGATAACGAAAAAAATGGGAATCAGCCAATAAAAAAAACGGCGAAACTCCCTTTGTGGTTTTAGGGGCTGCAACGGCTATTTAAAGAGGAGTTGAGCGAATTCGTTGAGGTAGATGCGCCAGTTGCGCCAGGTGTGGCCGCCGTCGCTCTCGCGGAAGGTGTAGGGAAACTCCATGGCGTCGAGTTTTTGGCGGAATCCTGCGTTCATCTTCCACAGAAAATCATCCGTGCCGCAACCGATCCAATAGAGACTTAACCCGTTGTCGCGCTGTGCCTTAAGCGTCACATCCCAATCGGCATAGAAGGCCTCGTTTTCGCCCTTCATCGTGGCGGCCGAGAACAGACCGACCCAATCGAACGTCTTGGGCATCGTGCGCGAAATGTGCAGGGCGTGGAATCCACCCATCGAGAGGCCGGCAATGGCGCGTTTTTCGCGTTTGGCGAGGGTGCGGTAGTGCTGATCAATGAACTTGACCACATCCCCGAACGACTGCTCGAACGATCCCTCCATGGTCTTCGGAAGTTTGAATTGCGGTTTGTAAAGACCCTCAGGGCAATGGCCCGGAGCGGCTTGCTGAATGGCGTTTCCGTTGGTCATCACCACAATCATCTTCTCGGCTTTGCCTGCGGCAATGAGGTTGTCGAGAATCTGAGCCGTGCGTCCCAGGGCGATCCAAGCCTCCTCGTCGCCACCCATGCCGTGCAGCAGGTAGAGCACCGGATAACGCCCCTTGCCCTCTTCGTAGCCGGGCGGGGTGTAGATGGTCATGCGGCGCTCGATGCCGAGCGTGGGTGAGGGGTACCATACACGCGATACGGTGCCGTGCGGAACCTGCTGTACGCTATACAGATCGCCACGCTCGCCACCCACGATGAAGAGGTTGCTCACGGTGGCAATGTCGCGTACGGTGTGGACATTGCTTGGGTCGATCGTGCGTACGCCATCGACCTGGAACGAGTAGGTGTAGAGCTCCGAATCGAGCGGGGTGGTGGTTGCCTCCCAGACCCCCTCGGCGTTGCACGTCATCGGGAGCGGCTCGGCCGAGAAGTCGCCCGAAACGGTGACTTGTGTGGCTTTGGGCGCGGTGTAACGGAAGGTCACGGTACCGTTTGTGTGTTGCTCGGGCGAGGTGGGGAGAGTTGACTCCCCAAGCGCCTCTTGGGCCGAGGCGCACCACGTGCACAGGAGCGCACAGAGAGATAAGATGATGTGTTTCATGGTATAAAAAAAGTGTAATGTGCTTATTTGCCCTCGAGCCAGGTCATGAAGTCGGCCGTTCGAGAACGTGATACGAATACTTCGAAATCAGGCTTTGGAATTAGGCTTATTTTTAGGCGGTTAGAGGGGTGCTTCGAGATGCCTCCGATAGCGCGGGTTGAGACTATGCAGTTGCGCGAAATACGGAAAAAATCGTTGGGAGCCACCTCGTCGGCCAGCGTATCGAGCGATTGATCGAGGATGTAACGGCGTCCTTCACCTGTTACCAGGTGGGTGCTCTTGTCTTCAGCGTAGAAATAGGCGACCTGGGCAATTTCGATGACCGAAAGACGGTCGCCGAAGCGAACGACAAAACGCTTGCGGTAGGCAGATTTACCCCCCCCCGTTAGAGCACGTTTAAGTGTTTCGATGTCGATTTGTTGTGCGATTTTTTCCTCGGCCTTGAGTGCACGGCGGCATCGGTCGACTGCGGCCTCCAATTCGGACGAATCGATCGGTTTAAGAAGGTAGTCGATCGTGCCCGTACGGAAGGCTTTGACGGCATAGCTGTCATAGGCGGTTGTAATTATCACTTTGGCCTTGACCTCGACCTGCGAGAAGATATCGAAACACATGCCGTCCGAAAGTTCGACATCCATGAAGATGATATCGGCGTGGTTGTCGGGGCACTTCAACCATGCAACCGCCCCTTTGACCGACGCCTCTATGCCGACAATGGCAAGGTCGTCGTAGTGTTTTTCGAGCTGTCTGCGCAGATTGGCTTGAGCCGGTAGCTCGTCTTCAATAATGAGGATGTTGTAACGAGGTGTCATAACAAGGGTAATTCTACGATAAATTCGGTTTCGCTTTGCTCGATGCGAACGGTGCGATCGGCTAAGTCGAGATATTGTTGTTGTATGTTTTTCAACCCTTTACCGGTTGAAGGTTGTTTGCTCATGCGTGGTTGCAGTCGGTTTGAAATCGTGAGGCGATCCTCCTTGCCGCAAATCAGCACTTCGAGTGGTTGATCGGGGCTGACGATGTTGTGTTTGGTCGCATTTTCGATCAGTAGTTGCAGGGCGCAGGGGATAATGTGACGGGCGTAGAGTTCGCTCGGAATTTCGTAGCGCACAACGAATCCGTTGGCAAAGCGCTCCTGCAGCAACTCGCCATATTTGCGTGCAAAGGTCAACTCCTCCTGCAAGGGGACAAGCGCTTCATCCTCGTTCTTGAGCATGTAACGATAGCAGTCGGCCAATTTGCGGATAAATGCCGAGGCTCGATCGTTTTCCTGCTCCTGTACCAGGTAATCGAGTATGTTGAGCGAGTTGAACAAGAAGTGCGGGTTGATCTGCATCTTGAGCTTGTTGTACCGAAATTGAGCTTGGTGCTTCTTGCCGCGCTCAGCGTGTAATTCGGCCCTCGAAATTAGCACATAGGACACCAATTTGAAGATGGCATAGACCACAATGTCGCAGAGTAAAATGACTGCGTATTGGCGCAGAAAACGCGGCATGGAGAAGTATTGGTCGTTGCCCTGCGGAAAGTCGTAATAGACGAGCAGCGTGACCAATGTCGAAAGTCCGATGGTGAAGATTATTGCACCGATCGTGCGCCACTCGGGACGACCGATGCGACCGATACGGACGCTGACAAAGAGCATGTTGCCACACAGCATCAGCAAGATGGCTACCGTGTTGCCAAGCAGATGATGCAGCTCCGTAGTAATGGAGCTTTGCATGAAATAGGGCGAACTGAAAATCAGCGTGTAGGAGATGCGAAAGAGCAGGATTGCCAACACGATGAGTACGATCTGAGGAATGGGAGGAGACCAACTTAGTTGGTGCGGGTGTTTGTCGCCACGCAGATAGGCAAAGGCATAGACACCCCAGCCAAGCAGCTCGGTTAGCAACGCCGTGGTGATGGCCGGTGCAAGCAACTCGTTGTGGACTACGAGTGCCACCCATTCACCGCCGAATGATCCGAGCAAGTAGCCTGCAAAGGTGCCCACCAAGGCCATGACGGCAATCATCTCGGCCTGGATGTGGTGACGGAGCGAGATGACCGCCACCAATGTCAAGGTTAAGATGGTCAGCGGTACATCATCCACGTAGTTGGCGATGCGACTCAGGATGGCGATGGCGGCATGTGCCATCGCAAAGAGATGGATGATGGTCGGCGTCGATAGTGAATGTTGCTTCATGGTGTGCTTGGTGCATTTCCAACGAATAAAGGTATGCTTTTTTTGCGATTTTTGCAAATTTTTTTATCGAAAGTGCCGAAATAAGGCCTTTGCGCGATTCTTTCGTCCGTTTTAATCTGCCGCTCGTCGCTTTGATGCAACCATTCGTCGGTCGATCATTGGCTGCATCATCGTGCACGCGTATATTTGTCTTACCAAACCAAAAAACTAAACGCAAAAACCTAAAATATGCAAAAACGTGACCTGTCGTTTTGGCAGATGTGGAACCTGAGCTTCGGATTCTTCGGAGTTCAGATCGCTTATGCACTGCAAAGTGCCAACATCAGCCGTATCTTCGCCACCCTTGGTGCCGATCCCCACGATTTAAGTTTCTTCTGGATCCTGCCCCCGCTGATGGGTATGATCGTACAACCGCTCGTCGGTACTTGGAGCGATAAGACCTGGTGCCGTTGGGGCCGTCGCAAGCCCTACCTCTATGTCGGCGCGCTGGTTGCCGTAGCCGTAATGGCCTTCTTGCCGAATGCCGGCTCGCTTGGCTTGACGGTCAAAATGGCTATGTCATTTGGTCTGGTGATGCTCATGTTGCTCGATACGTCGATCAATATGGCCATGCAGCCCTTCAAGATGATGGTCGGTGATATGGTGAATGAGCGCCAAAAGGCCAAGGCCTACTCGATTCAGTCGTTGCTCTGCAATGCCGGTTCGTTGGTGGGTTATCTCTTTCCCTACATCTTTACCTGGGTCGGTATTTCGAACATCGCCCCCGAGGGTGTTATCCCCGATTCGGTGATCTACTCGTTCTATGTCGGTGCCGCCATCCTGATTCTGTGTGTGCTCTATACGGGAGCTTCGGTCAAAGAGATGAATCCCGAGGAGTATGCCGCCTTTCACAACCTGAAGAAGCAGGAGGAGTCGCAGGAGCAGAAGCAAAGCCTGCTGAAGCTGTTGGCCCATGCCCCCAAGGCCTTCTGGCAGATCGGTCTGGTGCAGTTCTTCTCGTGGCTGGCCTTCCTCTACATGTGGACCTATACGAACGGCGGTATCGCCGAGACGGTATGGCATACGACCGACGTGGCATCGGCCGGTTATCAGGCTGCCGGTGACTGGGTGGGTGTCCTCTTTGCCGTACAGGCTGTAGGCTCGATCCTTTGGGCCATGGTGTTGCCCCTATTTAAGAATGTGAAGGTGGGTTATGCCGTCAGCCTCGTGTTGGGTGGTCTGGGCTTTATCTCCACCTCGATGATTCATGACCAATACTTATTATTTATATCGTTCCTCTTGATCGGTTGCGGTTGGGCCGCCATGCTGGCTATGCCCTTTGCCCTGTTGACCAACTCGCTCTCGGGTGGCTCGATGGGTGCCTATCTCGGCCTGTTTAATTGTACGATCTGCCTGCCGCAGATTATTGCGGCTCTGATCGGTGGCGTTATTCTGAAGCTGGTCGGTGGTGAACAGATCATGATGCTCGTGGTTGCCGGTGTGGCTTTGATGGCAGGTGCCGTGGCCGTATTCGGTATCCAAACCAAAAAGGAGGCTTAACCTCTTCTGCTGAAGCAAGCAATTTTACAACAATTTTTATAACTCTATTAATTAACTAACACTAAAAAGCCCTATGAGAAAATTTCTCGCAATGTGCTTGGGTATGATGCTACTTGGCATCGTTACCCCTCACTTCGCGCTTGCCCAAGGTAAGTATGAGGTGAAGGGCGTCGTGGTGGACGCCGCGGGTATCCCCGTGATCGGAGCAACGATCATTGAGGTGGGTACCGTAAACGGTACGACGACCGACATAGACGGTCAGTATGTACTGAATGTAAAGGACGCCAATTCGGTGGTCTCGATCAGCTACATCGGTTATAAGACCGTGGAGCTGGTAGCTGCGTCGGAGCTGTTGAAGAATCTGACGTTGGAAGAGGACCTCATGACCCTCGATGAGGTGGTCGTGATCGGTTATGGTGGTGTGAAGAAGAGCGATATGACCGGTTCGGTTGTAGCAATCAAGGCCGAGGATGTAAACCGCGGTGCGGTAACCTCGCCCGATCAGCTGCTGCTGGGTAAGGTTCCGGGTCTGCTCGTAACGCCCGCTTCGGGTGAGCCGGGTTCGGGTGCACAGATCCGTATTCGCGGTAATGCATCGCTGAACGCCTCGAACAACCCGCTGATCGTGATCGACGGTGTGCCCGTAACGGGTGATGGCGGTGCCGGTATGGGTAACCCGCTGGCTACGGTAAATCCGGATGATATCGACACCTACACGGTATTGAAGGATGCTTCGGCTACGGCTATCTATGGTTCGCGCGCTTCGAATGGTGTGATCATCATCACCACCAAGAAGGGTAAGGGTTCGGCACTTCAGGTGAGCTACAACTCGAGCTATACGGTGAAGTCGAACGCAGGCGAGATCGATGTATTGTCGGGTCAGGAGTTTGCCGATTACATGACCAACGTATATCAGGCCAACAGCGCCGCTGATGCCGAGAAGATCCAGTCGCTGCTGGGTTACAACGGCAAGATTTACGATACGGATTGGCAGAATCTGATCTACCGCACGGCCTTTGCTACCGACCACGCTTTGTCGCTCTATGGCAACACGGAGAAGGGTAACTTCCCCTATCGTGTTTCGTTAGGTGCCAACTATGATCAGGGTACCGTGAAGGGTGGTGACAATACGCGCGTAAATGCCAGCGTAAACCTCGCCCCGAAGTTCTTCGACGATCACCTGACCGTGAACATGAATGTAAAGGGTGTGTACAACAAGTCGAATTGGACCAACAACGCCGTGGGTGACGCTTTGTCGTATGACCCCACCAAGCCGGTTCATTTCTACAATGAGGATGGTTCGGTGAACACCTTGCTGGCTAATGGTTACTTCAACTGGGGTAACTTCGACGATGCCGGTAACTTCAACCCCGAGAAGAATGCCAATACGAACCCCATGTCGAGCTTGAACGACTATGTGAACTACTCGACCACGTGGCGTTCGGTAGGTAACGCACAGCTCGATTATAAGATCCACGGTCTGGAGGATCTGCGTCTGAACCTGAACCTGGGTTATGACATCGCCGAGTCGACCGGTGTACATTACAACGAGCTTGGTTCGTTTGCCAACATGAAGGCCGGTGCTGAGGATGCTTACACGGATTGGACGACCTTCAACTCGAATACGCTGTTGGAGTTCTACGCCAACTACAACAAGGAGTTTGGTGTACATCGTCTGGATGCCATGGCCGGTTATTCGTGGCAGCGTAACTATGTAAGAACGCAGTCGCTGAACTACTACAACTCAAATCGCAATGAGTTCCACTCGTCGAGTGCAACGGAGGAGGCTCGCAAGCCCTATCCGAAGGAGTACTATCTGATCTCGTTCTTCGGTCGTATCAACTATTCGATTGATTCGCGCTACCTGTTCACCTTCACCGTACGTGAGGATGCTACGTCGCGTTTCTCGGAGGACAATCGTTGGGGCTTCTTCCCCTCGGCTGCCTTTGCTTGGAACATCGCCCAGGAGAAGTTCCTCCAGGACTCGAAGGCCCTGTCGGCTCTTAAGCTCCGTCTGGGTTGGGGTCAGACCGGTCAGCAGGATATTGGTGACAACTACTATCCCTACTATCCGCTCTACAACTATGTAAACAATGGTAATGCACAGTATATGCCCGGTGTAGCCGGTACGCTGGCTCCGCAGGCCTTCAACCGCAACATCAAGTGGGAGACCACGACGACCTACAATGCCGGTATCGACTTCGGTTTCCTGTCGGGTCGCATCAATGGTGCTGTTGATTACTACTATCGTCATACGACCGACCTGTTGTCGGAGATCGACGTACCGACCGGTTCGAACTTCACGAACCGCCTGATGTCGAACATCGGTGAGATGGTAAACCAGGGTGTTGAGGTTTCGTTGAACCTGATCCCCGTACAGACCGAGGATTGGAACTGGACGATCAACCTGAACGGTACGTGGCAGCAGACCGAGATCGGCGACCTGAACGACAACATCGTGAAGGTAGGTTCGTCGCTTTCGGGTACGGGTGGTAACTCGTCGCTGCACTACCAGGGTTATGCCCCCTATACGTTCTACCTCTTCCAGCAGGTTTATGACGCACAGGGCAAGCCCGTTATGAACACCTTCGTAGATCGCAACGGTGATGGTCAGATTACCGAGGATGACAAGTACATCACGGGTCGTTCGTCGACGCCTGACTTCTACTACGGTATCTCGATGCAGTTGAACTACAAGAATTGGGACTTCGGTTTCAACGGCCACGGTACGATTGGCAACTATGCCATCAACAAACTGGCTGTCGATAACTCGTCGACCTATTGCGGTACGCTGTCGTACAACTACCTGCGCAACCTGAACGAGTACAATTTCCGTACGGGCTTCACGGGTAACACGTCGACCGATCAGGCTTACTCGGATATGTTCATCGAGAACGCTTCGTTCTTCCGTCTGGATGATATCAACCTCGGTTACACGTTCCATGAGGTTGGTAAGTCGAAGGTAAATATCCGTGTGGCTGCTTCGTGCCAGAACGTATTTACGATTACCGACTATTCGGGTCTGGATCCTGAGGTGAACAGCGCTGATGGTGTATATAGCACGCTGATTCCGCGTCCGCGCCTCTACACGGTCCGTCTCAACATTAACTTCTAATCAATACAAGCACTGCAATTATGAAAAAGTTCTTATTATATAGTGTAGCGCTTCTGACCTCGGCTGCAATGATCACCTCGTGTTTGGGTGATTTGGATGCCGAGCCGCTGGCCGATACGACCATCACGGCCGATAAGGCTTTCGAGAAGCCGGAGAGCTACGACCAGTACGTAAACTATGCGTACAGCTACTTCTCGCTCGTATCGCAGGCCGATCCGGGTAAGTCGGATATCGCCGTATCGGATGCCGGTCAGAGCGAATTTGTCCGTCAGTACATGATTCTGAACGAGCTTTCGACCGATGCCCTGAAGTGTAATTGGGGTGATGACTATATCGATGGTATTCAGTATGCCAAGTGGACGACCTCGTCGGCTGCTGTCATGGCTGTCTATCTGCGTGGTCTGAAGGCTGTTGCTATCTGTAACCAGTTCCTCGATGAGGCAGTTTCGGGTGATGGCGCCGTTAAGGGTCGTGGCCACGAGGCTAAACTTGCCGACGTACGCATCTATCGTGCAGAGATGCGCCTGTTGCGTGCCTTGTATTATGAGATCATGTTGGATTTCTTTGGCAATCCTCCCTTGTGTCTTCCCGATAACATCGGTACGACGAATTTCCCGCAGCAGCTGGGTCGCGCCGGTATGTTTGCCTGGATCGAGGGTGAGTTGTTGGATCTGATCGCCGATGAGAATCTGCCCGCTGTTCGTAAGGCATATCCTCGTCTGTCGAAGGGTGCTGCCTATGCGATTCTGGCCCGTATGTACCTCAATGCCGAGGTCTATACCGGTACGGCTCGTTGGGCTGATGCTCAGAAGTATGCCGAGTTGGCCATTACGAGCGGTGGCTACGAGCTGTGCTCGAAGTGGGATAACCTGTTCCGTCAGGATAACTCGACCAATGGTGCTCAGAACGAGTTTATCGTTGCTGCGCTGTACGATGGTGCTCAGACCCCCAGCTACGGTGGTACGACGCACCTGCTCTATGCATCGGTTTATGCCGACCTGCGTCTGATTTCGTCGAGCCTTTTCGGCTTCTCGAGCGATATCTACATGAACCAGTGGAATGGTTATCATGTTTCGGATGAGTTCGTGATGGACAACTTCGAGTTGCAGGGTGTAAATTGGGATAACAAAGACCAGTGGGGTTACGATCGTGCTCTGTCTGATCAGCGTGCCGTATTCACCAATGCTGGCTTTACGAAGAATATCGATCCCGAGTCGGCCGATATCAACACTGGTTGGGCATGTCTGAAGTGGGTTCCGCTGAGCTCCGATAATCGCGCATCGTGCATCGAGAGCGGTATCGAGTTCTCGTCGGCCGACTTCCCGATCTTCCGTCTGGGTGAGATGTACTTGATCTCGGCCGAGGCTGAGGCCCGTCTCAACGGTGGTACGCTGACCTCGACGAGCAACGGTTACAAGCGCATTGCCGAGCTGCGTACGCGTGCTAACGGCGTTGCCAACATGCCGATCTCGATCGACTTGGAGTACATCCTGAAGGAGCGTGTACGCGAGTTGATGTGGGAGGGTCACCGTCGTGTGGATTTGATCCGCTACGGTCTCTTTACCTCTGCTTCGTTCCCGTGGCCCTACAAGGGTGGTATTGCAGCCGGTACGGTAGCTTTGTCGGATCACCTCAAGGTGTACCCGATCATTACGACCGACCTGATTGCCAACCCCAACCTGGTACAGAATGCCGGTTATTAATCGAAGCGAAACGAAAAACAAACGCTTAAAACGAATAGTATTATGAAATATACGAAATATCTTGCGACTCTCGCCATGGCAGCGTTTACGTTTGCTTCGTGTGAGACGGTAGTAGAGCATGTTCAGCTCGCTCCCGAGACGGAGTTCGTCGCTCCCGTGCTGAATGAGCAGGGCGATATCGTAGTGAACGGCAACAACATCGATGTTGAGTCGGTTACGTTCACCTGCTCAGAGGCCGATTTTGGTCAGCCTGTCGCTATTACCTATCAGCTTTATTTTGAGAAGGACGGTGTGGAGACCCTCGCCGCCGAGTCGAACTATCCCGCGATCACGATGGAAAAATCGGACCTCAATGGTAAGATCGTGAATAATCTGGGCGTGGCAGCCAACGAAACGGCTACCGTGAACGCTTATGTAGTTGCCTATGCTGGTGCTTCGGATCTGTGCACCGAGAAGTCGAATGTGATTTCGTTCACGATTACGACCTTCAAGGCTGCCATGCGTAAGTACCACCTCTGCGGTGTATTCAACGGTTGGAATGCTGGTGCTGCTGTCGAGATTTGGGAGAACAAGGGTGGTTCGAACATCTACGAGGCAATGGTATATCTGCCCGAGGATGCAGCTAATACGCCGGGTATGTCGGGCTTCAAGGTGCTTCCGAACCGGGCTTGGGACGGTGGTGAGATGGGCTACGGTGCCTTCTCGACGCTGGGCTCGCAGTTCGCTTCGTCGAGCGACGGTAACCTGTTGCTGCCCGCTGGTATCTGGATGATCTCGATTGACCTGAACAACATGGCTATCGATGCCAAGCAGTACTCGCAGGTAGATATCATGGGTGGCTTCAACGGTTGGAGCGATCCGATGATCCTCGAGTACGATTCGGCTGCCAATGTTTGGAAGACCACGACGGCTGTTGATGCCGGTCAGGAGTACAAGTTCCGCCTGAATGGTTCGTGGGATATCAACTACGGTGGTGGTACGGATGCTTCGGAGATCTATCCCAACGGCTTCGAGCTGGTACAGGGTGCCGGTAACATTTTGACGCCTGTGAAGAGTGTGATTTGCCTCCATGCAAACTGCACGCCGTGGGTTGTAACTTACCAGGCCGAGTAAGAAAGTAGAGTAAAAAACGAAATGCGAGCGGGGTCAGCCCCTCGGGTAATGCCCCGCCCGCAATTCAAACAAACAGAAAATAGCTATGAAATTTTTCAAATATTTAGTAGCCCTGGTAGCGGGTGCTATGGCCTTCACCGCTTGCGAGAAGGATCCCGCTGATCTCTACGCAGTAGAGGCCACGGCTCCGGTGATGGATGCGCATGCCGACATCCTGCTGACCGAGAATTCGACCACCGAGTCGGTGACCTTCTCGTGGAAGGAGGCTCGCGGTATGGGCGATGAGGTAATGTATACGCTTTATGCTACGCTGAATAGTCAGGAGATTTCGCTTACGACCACCAATGGTACCTATTTCACGGCCGATAAGGAGGCTTTCCGTACGCAGCTTTTGAATGGTTTCGGCCTGACTGCCAACGACAACTTCTCGATTGGTATGTATGTGGCTGCCGACAACGGTCTGACGGTCGTAAAGTCGGAGCCGATCTCGATGAATGTCTTTGTTTATGGTGACTATGTGCCCGCTATTGTTTCGGTTGCCGAGGCAGTTCAGCAGGGTGTTGTGCTCACCGATGCAATGACCGAGGATATTGAGCTGATCAACTGGACGGCTGCTCGTTTTGAGTATGGTACGAATCCGCTCTACAAGGTTGAGATCGTCTTCAACGATGGTGAGCGTCAGGTATTGGCCAGTGGTATTGCAACCACTTCGTTTGCCATTGCTCCTGCAACGCTGAACTCGACCCTGATTGCTATGGGTTGCCCGAAGGATGCTGCAAGTGAGGTACAGCTGATCGTAACGTCGTACCTGGAAGGTGAGGGCGCTGCACAGCTTGAGTCGACGGCCGTTACGGTAAAGGTGACGACCTACACCCCCTCGTATCCCGAGTTCGTACAGCTTTGCGGTGACTTCGGTGGCCACGCTTGGAACACGGAAGGTGCTCTGCCCATTTTGAAGGGTAATCCGAATACGGGTGAGTACCACGGTCTGGTATCGATCTATGGTCAGGAGTGGGGCTTCAAGGTGATCTACACCAACCCGAAAGACCAGTCGGTTGTTTGGATGGGTGGTACGGCTACTTCGGAGGCCGAGCCTTACACCTTCTCGATCAGCGCTTCGGCAGGTAACATGATGCAGGTTGCCGATGGTGCAGGTGGCGTTGAGGGTACGTTCGTATTCTACCTCGATTTGGCTGCTGCACAGCTCACGATGGCTCCCGTTTCGTCGATCGGTCTGATCGGTTCGGCTACGGAGAAGGGCTGGGATGGCCAGACGAACTTCACCTATAACGCCGAGACGGGCGCTATGGAGCTCAAGGCTGTAACGCTGGGCGAGGGTGCTTACAAGGTACGCGTAAACGACAACTGGGGCAACCCGTGGGAGGATCCCTATGCCTACAACCTGGGTGGCGATCCGAACGATATGACCTTCGGTGGCTCGGATATTCCGTCGGAGCCGGGTGTATACGATATTACGATGAATCTCTCGAACAACACGAACTATGCGCTGACCTTTACCAAGACGGGCGACGTGGTGATCGAGGATCCGATGACGAAGAACTACGGTCTGGTTGGTACAATTAACAACTGGGGCGAGACGGCTGACCTGGTATTCGAGGCTGTTGAGGGCAAGGATTACAAGGTTGTAAAGAATGTAACGCTGAAGGCTGAGGATCAGATCAAGATCCGCGTAGATCAGGATTGGAATGAGAACTACGGTGCTCAGGGCGATGCCGAGCCTGCTGTAGTTGCCGTTGATACGAAGGTTACGCTGGTTGCCGGTGGTAAGAATATGTCGATGGCTGCTGGTTCGTATGACTTCTACTTCTATCCCAAGACGAAAGAGTTTATCGCGGTTGCAGCCGGTGCTGAACTGCCCTCGTCGAGCTATGGTCTGGTTGGTACGATCAACGCATGGGGTGGTACGCCCGATATGGAGTTCGTTGAGGTTGCCGGTACGGCTTATGTAGCTGTGAAGAATGTAACGGTAACGGCCGAGGACCAGTTCAAGGTACGCTTTGCAAACGATTGGGCCGAGAACTACGGTGCTGCAGGTAATGTTGAGCCTTATGCGCTGACTCCTGCTCAGGCTGAGACGTTGGTTGCCAACGGTAAAAACATGTCGATTGCTGCCGGTACGTACGACTTCTATTTCAACGCCGAGACCAAGGAGTTCATGGCTCTTACGGCCGGTTCGGATCTGCCGAAGCCTGCAGTAAACTACGGTTTGGTTGGTGATTTGAACAGCTGGGGTGGTACGCCCGACATCGCCTTCACGGCAAAGGGTGCTGGTGAGTATGTACTGCTCGGTCAGACGCTGGAGGCCGGTAAGGGCTTCAAGATTCGCGCCAACAACGAGTGGAACGATAAGGAGAACTATGGTGCCCAGATGTCGGGTAACGTAGCTATCAACGCTGAGACGGCACTCGTAAACGGTAGTGGCAGCCAGAATATGTCGGTTGAGACGACGGGTACCTATGACCTCTATTTCTATCCGGCCGACCTGAAACTGTATGTGATGACCCCGGGTAAGACTCCTGCCGATGCAGGTGAGCCTGTAACGCCTCCTGCTGTTAATTCGGAGCAGATCGAGGTAGGTCTGATTGGTGTTGGTGGCGACTGGAGCAATGACGTGAAGCTTACCCAGCAGGCTGATGGCAGCTTTAAGGTTGAGAATGTAGCTTTGGCTGCAACCGATACCTTCAAGGTTCGCAAGGCCGGTGCATGGGACGATAACTTCAACTGGGGCTTGGCTTCGAAGGGTATCGTAGAGCTGGGTGTTGAGGTTGAGCTGACGTGCGGTGGCGGTAGCGCCGATATGTCGGTAGCCGCTGATGGTACCTATAACGTCTATTTCTATCCCGCTCTTGATGGTACGGCCGTTGTAAAGGGTCAGCCCGCAAAGATCAAGATCGAGTCGGTGGGTACGGTAACTCCTCCGACCCCGCAGGGTCAGCCGATCGAGGTGGGTCTGGTTGGTTCGATGACCAATTGGAGCTCGGATGTAATGATGACCAAGCAGGCTGATGGCAGCTTCTTGGCCGAGAACGTAGCACTGACGGCAGCTGATGAGTTCAAGGTACGCAAGGCCGGTGCTTGGGAGGATTCCTTCAACTGGGGTCCCGAGAGCGCTACGACGCTGGCTGACGGTGTTGAGCAGACGCTGATTTGTGGTGGCGGTTCGGCCAACATGAAGGTTGCAGCCGATGGCAAGTACCATATTTACTTCTATCCCACAACGGATGAGAACGGTGTACTTCCTTCGCAGCCCGCCAAGATCAAGGTGGTAAAGCAGGCCGAGGAGCCCGTAACGCCTCCGACGCCCGCAACGGCTCTGGAGTGGGGTGATGCGCTCTTTGCCCAGTTCATGGAGACCTATGGCAATGGTACGGAGATTACCGACGATATTGACCTTACGAACGGTCTGAAGTTTATTGCCGGTGGTTCGAAGGCCAAATTTGGTGCCAATGACGACGCACACCGCATCCAGCTTGGTGGCTCGGGTAGCACGACGAAGTGTACGCTTCAGCTGCCCGTAACGGGTCCCGGTACGCTGACGGTAGATATCCAGGCAAGTGGTTCGTCGAATACGCGTACGCTGGCCGTAGCCGTTGATGGTACGGTTGTTAATGGTGATGGCGCATTTGCCGATCCCGATGCACGTAACGTCTATACGATCGACTGCTCGTCGGCTAAGGCCGGTTCGGTGATCAACATGTATAGCACGAAGAGCGGTATCAACGTCTTCAACATCAAGTGGACGCCGAAGCAGTAAACTGATTTTTCCAACCCACAGCCTCCTTGCGAGGGGGCTGCGGGTTGTGTTTAGACCGGTGTGCTTTGATCGGCGCACCGGTCACGAGTGAAGAATAAGAGACGAATATGAAACGATTTTTTGATTATCTGCAACTGATGTTGCTTGTGGTCATTATGGCCTTGACCACGGCTTGTGGTGGTGATGGTGGTACGGATGAGCCCGAAATGCCGCAAACTGTTGAATTGACTGTTTCACCGACTACGTTCAGCCTTTCGGCTGCAGGCGATTTGCAGGATGTGACGATCAATGCCCCCGCTGCTTGGTCGGCTACCTCGACCGATTGGTGTTATTTGAATCCGAAGCAGGGTGTTAAAGGAACGACCGTTGCCAAGGTGATTGTAGCGGCCAATACCGGCAAGGAGCGCACGGCCGAACTGGTTGTGACGGCTGCCGGAGGCTACTCGCAGTCGATTACCGTGACGCAGGCAGCCAATGCCGCTGCATCGGATTATGTGGTAGCCCAGCCCGATCAATGGGATGGCAAGACACGTGGTGAGATGATCTACGAGGTGCTTGTTTACGCCTTTGCCGATAGTAATGGCGATGGTGTTGGTGACTTCAATGGTATTACCCAAAAGATGGACTACATCGCCTCGCTTGGTGCCGGTGCCATCTGGCTCTCGCCGATCCACCCGGCTGATTCGTACCACGGCTACGACGTACGTGACTATACGGCTGTCAATCCCCAGTTCGGTACGATGGCAGACTTCGAAAATATGGTGAAAGCTGCACATGCGAAGAACATTAAGATCTATCTGGACTATGTAGTCAACCATACGGGTAAAGGTCATTCGTGGTATACCGATGCCTTGGCCAAGGGTGAGCAGAGCGAGTATTGGAATTGGTACAACCTCTCGTTCAATCCTGCTGCCGATGTGGCTGCCGGTAAGTTCCCGATGATCTCGACCTACAATTCGGCTGATTGGTATACCCCTGATGGCTATTCCGATCCTGCTGCCGAGACGATCCGTTATAAGTTTACGATCAAGAGTTCGAACGGTAAACCCTCGACTGTAAAGGTCGAGAAGAGTTCGGAGGCTGCGCAGGCTTCGAATTCGGATACCAATGTGAAGATGTTTATCTACTTTGGCGATCCGGGTGTGGCCTACCGTCTTTATGACAAGGGCAACGGCCTGTATGAGATTGTTGTAGATTTCAAGTCGCCCTGGGGTTTCTTGGTACGCACCTCGGATACGAGCTGGGATGGCGGTACGAAGTATGGCGGTAACGGCAGCTACATCAAGGAGGGTGTCGAGTATACGCTCAATAATACGACGGCTGCCGATATTCAGTTCGAGTCGATGCAGTCGCTGAAGATTTTTGCCCCGATTTTTGGCCTTTGGATGCCTGAGTTGAACTACGGCGTAATCGGTGAGTTGCGCAACAACAAGCCTTATCAGGCGATCATCGCCTCGGCCAAGGGTTGGTTGGATAAGGGTGTAGATGGTTTCCGTCTGGATGCCGCCAAACATGTGTACGGCATTTGGTCGATCGATTCGCGCGACTATACCTTCTGGACCAATTTCCACAAAGATTTGAACGACTATTACAAAACCAAACCGCAATATAACGGCAAGGATATCTACATGGTCGCCGAGATTTTTGATGGTACGGGTGTCGTTTCGGGCTTCGCCAAGAATACGCCGCTTTCGTGCTTCAACTTCGACTTCTGGTGGAATGTGCTGCCTGCAGGTTTGAAGGCCGGTAAAGGCCGTGATATCGCAACGGGCTTGAAGAGTATCCAGACGCAGCTCAAGAATGCCAAATCGACCTATATCGATGCCGTGAAGCTGACGAATCACGATGAGCATCGTGCCGGCTCGGATTTGGAGGGAAATGTCAACCGTATGCGTATGGCCGGTGCGTTGCTGCTGACCCTCTCGGGACGTCCGGTCGTATACTACGGCGAGGAGCTGGGTTATACGGGTACGAAGGAGAGTAGCGATATCTACGTGCGTCAGCCGATGAAGTGGTCGTCGACCGAATATCCCAAGTATACGGGTGCCATTCTGCCGTCGTTCGATAAGTTTAATTCGGTAGCCGATCTGGAGAAAAATGCCAACTCGATCCTGAATACCTATCGCACGTTGGGTCAGTTGCGCAACATCTATCCCGCCATGACGGAGTTGGGTTCGTTGACAGCCTGCTACAATTCGTCGAACTATCCGGCCGCTCTTTCTGCCTTCTACCGTGAGTATGAGGGTCAGAAACTGCTCGTGATGCACAACGTCGCCGGTCAGCCGATCGAGGTGTCGATTAACGATTCGATCAATAAGGCGGTAGCCGTAGTGGGAGGCGATATTACGTTGGTGGGACAAACGGTTAAGATGCCGGGCTTCTCGACGGTGGTGTTCCTCTTGAAATAAACAAAACAACCAAGAGCAGATGATAACCTTCAGACGTTGGATTTCAATGTTGATGCTGGCCGTTGCGTTGGTAGCATGTGGTGGTGATGGCGGTGGCGGCGAAGAGCCGCAACCTGAGCCACAGCCAACCCCGACTCCCACGCCTGACCCGACACCCGATCCAGTCGTGACCCCCGAATATTTCTCAACGGGGTTCATGAAGGGCTCGACCATGTCGTTCGCCTCCTTCCTCGAGGCGTATGGTTTGCAGTATCTCGAGCAGGGAACTGCAACCGACCCCTACCTTTCGATGAAAAAACATGGGGCCAACATCGTGCGTCTGCAATATAACATCGAACCCTTCTCCAAATTTGAGGGCGAGTCGATCATCTGGGCTGACTATTCGGCGGTGGTGAAGGATGCCAAACGTGCCCGTGCAAATAAGCTTGATCTGCTCCTTACGTTAAAACCCGATGCCGACAGCTATACGGCAAGTGGAACGGATCACAACCTGATCCCGACGGCATGGCAGGGGCTGAGCGATGAGGCGTTGGGTGAAAAACTCTACGAATGGGTTTATGAGAGCCTGGTGAAATTGGCCGAGCAGGAGCAAATCTACCCCCGTGTGGTGGCAGTCGGCAACGAGGTCAATATCGGATTTATGCGACCTTCGCGCACGGCTTCGTCGGATGGCACGCGTACCGGTAAATTGTTGAAGATGGGATTCAAGGCAGTACGCGACTATGCCAAAAAGTACAATCCGAACGTAAAGACGATGCTCCACATCGCCAACCCGTCGAAGGTCTATTCGTATGCCAAGCAGATCTCCGAAGCGGGCGGCTCGGATTTCGACCTGATCGGTATCTCGTGGTATCCGGGTAAGGATATCGGCCATACGTTGGGTTTTCAGTCGATCAAACAGATGGCCGAGGTATGTAAAAACGACTTCAAAGCCCCTGCGGTGATTTTGGAGACGGCCTATAGCTTTACGACGGGTAATAACGCCTCGGGAGCCTGGATGGGCGATTGGTGCTCGAATGCCTATAACTATCCCGATTGGAACGAAGCTACGAATGCAACGAATTACACCCCTGCCAAGCAGCGTGCCTGGTTGAAGGCATTGGCCGAGGAGCTGAAAGCCGGTGGAGGTGCAGGTGTGATCACCTGGGGGACGGAGTCGCTTGCGGATGTGATAACCAATACCACGACCGGTGCTCGAAAGTATGGATTTTATACCTATCCTGCAGCATGGGCAAACGGCTCGACCTGGGAGAATAACTCCTATTGGGATTTTACGAATCAGAATAACCTGCACGAGGGTATCGATTGGATGGTCGATGTAGCCGAATAGAGGCCTTGTGTAATTGCTGGAACCGAAACAAAAACGAATAGACCGATATGAAAAAGTTGATGTTAATCCTTGTTGCTGCCGTATTGACGGCTTGCAACGGTGAACTGTTTACACAGGTGGATGCGGAGGCTGCTGCAGCTCCCATTGTGCCGATGCGTCTTGTGGCAGGTACACAGCAGTGCTACCTGACCGATTATCTGCCCACGTGGGAGGGTGCCGATTCGCTGACGGTGGCTGATGCTACCTTGACCTTGACGCCCACGAAGGCCGATTGGTCGGAGTTTGAGGTGGAATGTGGCGATGCTCCGCTGGTGACCACCATTACCGCATGGCGTGCGGGTCAAGCGTGCTCGATCGTGGCTTTGGCTGGAGAGCGTAACCCGAATGCCCGCCTCTTTACGGCGGGTCGCATGATGCGTATGGTGGCTGTGGAGGCTTCGGTGCGTCCTACCGAGATCGTGGCCATGTGGCAAAACTGCCGTCTCCCCGAGCCGTGTATCGTACGTGACGAGGAGTCGTTCGAGGTATTCATTCCGCGCGATGCTGCCAATTTGGAGCGCTCATACCTGCGTGTTTTTGCTGCATCGCAAGAGGGCCTCTTTAACGATGTGTTGGTGCCGCTGGAGAATGGACGTGTAGTCACCTCGGCCAACCACCTTACGCGTCACGACCACGAGGGTCAGATTCTGTACTCGCTCATGATCGACCGTTTCTATGATGGTAAGGCGGAGAACAATAAGCCGCTCAATCGTCCGGATGTATTGCCTCAGGCGGATTATCAGGGTGGCGATTTGAAGGGTATCACCCGCAAGATCGAGGAGGGTTTCTTCGATGATCTCGGTATTTCGACCATCTGGATTTCGCCCATTACGCAAAATCCCGAAGATGCGTGGGGCCTGAATCAGGAACCTTATACCCGTTTCTCGGGCTATCACGGCTATTGGCCGATCTATACGACGGTCGTTGATCACCGCTTCGGTACCGAGGAGGAGTTGCACGAGATGTTGGCTACGGCGCATGATCACGATATGAATGTGGTGTTGGATTATGTGGCCAACCACCTGCATATCAATTCGCCAGTTTTGCAGGAGCATCCCGATTGGGTGACGCCGCTGGTATTGCCCGATGGTCGTAAGAACATTGGCTTGTGGGATGAGCAGCGTCTGACAACCTGGTTCGATGAGCATATCCCGACGCTGGATCATGAGCGTCCGGAGGTGGTCGAGCCGATGACCGATTCGGCTGTTTATTGGATGCAGCACTTCGATTTTGATGGTTTCCGCCATGATGCCTGCAAGCATATTCCGCTCAACTATTGGCGTGCACTTACCAAGAAGATGCGTCAAGCCGTTCCGGAGAAGAATTTGTGGCAGATTGGTGAGACCTATGGCTCGCCCGAGTTGATCGGCTCTTATGTACGTAGCGGTATGATCAATGCCCAGTTTGATTTTAATGTCTATCACACGGCGTTGGATGTGCTGACCCGCGGCCATTCGGTCAAGGCTTTGGCTCAGGTGGTCGATCAGTCGATTGCTGCCTATGGCGCGCACCATACGATGGGTAACATTACGGGTAACCACGACAAGGGTCGTTTGATTTCGTTGGCAGGCGGTACGCTTGATCCGGATGAGGACCATAAGTTGGCCGGTTGGACGCGTAAAATTGAGGTGGGTAATCCGGTGGGTTACAAGAAGCTGGCCTTGATCAATGCGTTGAATATGACCATTCCCGGTGTGCCGTGTATCTATCAGGGTGATGAGTATGGCGAACCGGGTGGTAACGATCCCGACAACCGTCGTATGATGCGTTTCGAGGACTACAACGAGGCGGAACAGCTTCAACTGGATGTTACGCGTAAGTTGATCGACCTACGTCGTTCGCAGATGGCACTGCTGTATGGTGATCAGATGACCATCTACCTCTCGGAGAAGGTATGGGCCTATCTGCGTGTCTATATGGGCGAGTGGGTGGTTGTTGTGCTCAATACGGGTGACGAGGCTGCCTCGATCGAGTGCGTGCTCCCCAACGGTATTGATGCTACGCAGTCGCTGAAGGCTAATTTTGGTTGTCAATTCGACCTCTCGGCGGATGGTACGTTGTCGATTGAGGTGCCGGCCAATGAATTTGAAATTTTAACGAGAAACTAAAATAAGAAGAACCATGAAACGTAATTTGAGTTTTGTTGCGCTTTTTGGCGCATTGTGTGGTTTGTTGTTTACGAACTGCACGCCGAAGACGGAGGTTGTGGCCGATCGTCATGCGGACTGGGTGTATAACTCGGTTGTCTATGAGATGAATGTGCGTCAGCAGACGCAGGAGGGTACCTTTGCTGCTGCCGAGGAGCGTCTGCCGTTCCTCAAGGAGTTGGGTGTTGATATCATCTGGCTGATGCCGATTCACCCCATTGGCGAGAAGGGCCGTAAGGGTACGCTTGGTTCGTATTATGCCATTAAAAACTACTGCGATGTGAATCCCGAGTTTGGTACGATGGCCGACTTTGAGCGTTTCCTGAACAAGGCGCACGAGTTGGGCTTTAAGGTGATCTTGGATTATGTGGCCAACCACACCTCGCCCGATGCAGCGTGGGTTACGGAGAAGCCGGCCGAGTGGTATGTACGCGATTCGGTAGGTGAGCCCGTGGTACAGTATGATTGGTGGGATATCGCCAAGTTGAACTACGCTTGCGAGGATGTACGTGTAGCGATGAAGGAGGTGCAGAAGTTCTGGATCGAGAAGGGTGTAGATGGTTTCCGTTGCGACGTAGCCGGTGAGATGCCCGACGATTTCTGGACCGAGTCGTGGAATGAGGTGCGTGCCATCAACCCCGATGTATACTTCCTGGCCGAGGGTGAGGGTTCGAACTTCCATGCCGATGGTTTTGACGCTTGCTATGCCTGGAAACTGAAGGATGTGATGAATAACATTGCACAGGGCAAGCAGACGACGGGCGATCTGAAGCAGTGGATCGAGGAGTTTACGACCGAGTATCCGCGTGAGGCTATCCAGCTGATGTTCACCTCGAACCACGACGAGAACTCGTGGTCGGGTACCGAATTCGAGCGTTTGGGTGCTGCCGCCAAGACCTTTGCCGCTTTGACCTATGTGTTGCCGCAGGGCCAGCCGTTGATCTATACGGGTCAGGAGGTTGGTTACGACCACCGCTTCGAGTTCTTTGAGAAGGATCCGATCCCGGGTTGGGAGGAGAACGAGTATACAGATTTTTACCGTACGCTCAACGCCTTGCGCCACACGACGCCCGCCCTTTGGGCCGGTGAGAAGGGTGGCGAGCTGGTCTACCTGACGGGCGTAGTCGAGGAGGTGCTGGCCTTCACGCGTGAGGTGGAGGGTAGCAAGGCTGTCTGCCTGTTCAACCTCTCGGCTGAGCCGCAGTCGGTGATTCCTACGGTTGAGGCTGCCGGTGAGTACACCTGCGCCATGACGGGCGAGAAGGCAGTAATCGAGGCCGGCAAGGAGCTTCACCTCGAGCCTTGGGCTTACGTGATTTTGACGAAATAATCCTGAAGGTTTGAAGGCGTATGGTAGGTGTTGTTCGAACGCCCCCATACGCCTTTATAAATGAGAATTCGATGAAACTATATAGAACGATAATTCCTATGCTTGCAATGGCAGTCGTTTCGTGTAATGCTGCAATGCCGTTCGACCCTGCGTCGGTGGCTGATGCCGAGGGTCAGGTGACGCGCGTGGAGCCGCTCTCGTGGTGGGTCGGCATGACGACACCGCTGCAACTGATAGTGCAGGGTGATCACATCTCGGAGTGCACGCTGCAAATTGAGGGTGGTGGTGTTCGCGTGAAGCAGATTCACAAGGCCGAAAGTCCGAACTACCTCTTTGTCGATGTCGAAATTGATGCCCAAGCCGAGCCCGGTACGCGCTATCTGGTCTTTACGCGTGGCGATGAACAATTCAAGGTCCCCTATGAGATTGAGGCTCGTCGTGCCGGATCGCGTGAGCGTGAAAGCTTTACGACCGCCGATGCTATCTACCTCTTGATGCCTGACCGTTTTGCTGATGGCGATCCGTCGATCGACAATACGGAGAATACGCTCGAAAAGGCCGACCGCAACCATCTGCACGGCCGTCATGGTGGCGATTTGCAGGGTATGATCGACCACCTGGACTACATTGCCGATCTGGGTATGACGGCCATCTGGTCAACCCCCTTGTTGCTTGACAACGAGCCGGCATACTCCTATCATGGCTATGCATGCGCCGATTACTACCACATCGACCCGCGTATGGGTACGAACGAGCTCTATCGCGAGTATGTGGCCGAGGCGCACAAGCGTGATTTGAAGATCATCATGGACATTGTGACGAACCACTGCGGTATGGCGCACTGGTGGATGGAGGATCTACCGTTTACGGATTGGATACACCAATTCCCGACCTTTACGCGTACCAATTCGCTCTTCTCGACCAACCTGGATCCGAACGCTTCGCAGTATGATCTGAAGTTGCAGGAGAGTGGTTGGTTCGATACCTCGATGCCCGATATGAACCTCGATAACCCCTACCTCTTGCAGTACTTCAAGCAGTGGGCCGTGTGGTGGATCGAGTGGGCCGATCTGGATGGTCTGCGTGTCGATACCTATCCCTATAACGAGAAGCAGCCGATGAGCGAGTGGTGTGAGGCGGTTTTGGCCGAGTATCCCAATCTCAATATCGTGGGCGAGTGCTGGACAGGTGATATCCCGCAGTTGGCCTATTGGCAGGGTGGCAATCCGAATAAGGATGGCTTCGATACCCACCTGCCCTCGATTATGGACTTCCCGTTGCGCGATGCGATGTGTGCCGCCCTCTCGACCGATTCGGTCAAGTGGGATGCCGGTATGATCCGCATCTACAACACCGTGTCCGATGATTTTGTCTATCACGACCTTTCGAAGATGATGATCTTCTCGGGTAACCACGATACGGATCGTACGGCCGATGTGCTGAAGGGTAACGTAGGCCGCATGAAGATTGCCATGGCGCTGTTGGCTACCATGCGCGGCTATCCGCAGATCTATACGGGCGATGAGCTGATGATCCGCTCGGTCGATCTGAAGCAGGGCCACGGTGGTCTGCGCGTCGACACCCCGGGAGGCTGGGACGGCGACAAGGTGAACCTCTTTACCGAGGAGGGCCGTACGGGGGATGTGAAGGAGCTCTTCGACTTCACGCGCAAAATCTTCCAATGGCGTAAGACGAAGGAGGTGATACATCGCGGTAAGACGCTCCATTTTGTGGATCGTGAGCACAATACCTATGCCTTCTTCCGCTATACGGATCAAGAGGCAGTCTTTGTCTTTGCCAACAATTCGCGTGGTAAGAAGCAGGTGCCCTGGTCGCACTATGTGGAGATTGCCTCGACGCTGAAGAACGGTCGCAATGTGATGACGGGTGAGGCCATGGAGCTGAACGATGAGACGACGGTCCCTGCTCGCGGTGTGTTGGTCGTAGAGTTTGACCGATAGATCGCATCATAGCACGAAAAGAGGGAGATAGCCATCGGTTATCTCCCTCTTTGTTCTTGTTGATGATAGCGTAACGCTAAACTTTCAACTTCTTCATGCGAAGTTTCATCACGCCGAACAAGGCTTCGCTAAAGATGCCGCTCGACATCTTGGAGGTTCCTTCACGACGCTCGGTGAAGATGATCGGCTCCTCATGGAGCTTGAGCCCCAATCGCCACGCCGTATATTTCATCTCGATCTGGAAACCGTAGCCCTTCATCGCAATCTCGTTCTTCAGGATCTGCTCAAGGGCGCTTCGCGTATAGCATACAAAGCCGGCCGTGGCATCGTGGATCGGCATGCCGGTTACGATGCGGACATATTTCGAGGCGAAGTAGGAGATCAAGAGGCGCGACATGGGCCAATTGACGACATTGACACCTTTTACATAACGTGATCCGACAACGACATCGGCACCGGCTTCGGCAGCTGCCACCAATCGCTCCAAATCATCGGGGTTGTGCGAAAAATCGCAATCCATTTCGCAGA
The DNA here is from genome assembly GCA_017547175.1 of Alistipes sp. Lineage (GTDB taxonomy): Bacteria > Bacteroidota > Bacteroidia > Bacteroidales > Rikenellaceae > Alistipes. Next base: position 27,105 of record JAFYQI010000001.1, read on the forward strand.
GGTAGTCGTAACCCTCTTTCAAGCCCCACTCAAATCCCGTGAGGTAGGCGGTACCAAGGCCCAATTTCCCGGCACGTCGAATCATGTGAATACGGCCGTGGTAGGCTTGGCGATAACTATCCACAAGTTCAGCAGTGCCGTCGGGCGAGCCGTCATCGATCACCAGAAGGTCGAAATTGCCTTTGAGCGACATCACCTTCTCGATCATCGCCTCGATGTTCTCGCGTTCGTTATAGGTAGGTATGATGACCAATTTACGCATTTTCATCCTGTTTTAGTAGTACAAAGTTAATCTTTTTCGCTAAACCCCAACGGCTTTTCGGCGAAAAAGAGTATCTTTGTTCCAAATAAACGTGCATAAACCATGAAACAATGGGTTAAAAACTTGCTGATCGGGGTGGTGGTACTCTTTGGCGTGCTGCTGGTTGCTCCGACATTGCTTAGCGGAAAGATCTCCGAAATTGTCAAAACAGAGGCCAATAATCTGCTACAGGCCAAACTCGATTTTGAGAAACTTAACATCAGCCTTTTGCGCCATTTCCCGAATGCTTCGCTCGAGTTGAAAGGGCTTACATTGGTCGGCGTAGAGCGTTTCGAGGGTGATACGATTGTCGCTGCATCGCGTATCTCTGTGGTTGTCAGTCCACTTTCGTTGCTCTCGGATGATGGCTTTGTGGTGAAGAAAGTATTGCTGGCCGATCCGGCAATCCATGCTCGTAAGGAGCAGGATGGAGCCGTGAATTGGGATGTTATGAAACCTGCCGAGCCTGCGTCGAAGGATGCTACCTCCTCGGAGATGACCGATGAGTCGAGCGCCTCTTCGTCGTTTAAGTTGGCTGTCAAGGATTTTCGGATCTCGGATGCGGTGATTCGCTACGAGGACGATTCGACCCGTATGGCCTTTTCGACCGCGCCGCTTAACCTGCGTCTTAAGGGTGATCTATCGGCGGCTCAGAGCGAGTTAAGCCTGAATCTGTTGATGCAGCAAATCTATTTCAAATCGGGTGTGGTAACGATGTTGTCGGGTGCCGAAATGGAGTTCGATGCAACGATTGGCGCCGATTTGGAGCAGCAGAAATTTACCTTTGCCAAGAATACATTGCGTCTGAACGATATCAAATTGACGCTTGACGGATGGGCGCAGCTGCTCGAAAATGAGGTCGTGGCAATGGATCTTTCGCTCGATACCGATAAGGTGCAGTTCAAAGATGTGCTATCGCTGATTCCGGCCTTCTATACCAAGGATTTCCGTCGTTTGACGGCTGGTGGCGAACTCGTGCTCAATGCCTGGGCCAAGGGTGAAATGCAGGGCGCCTCGCTGCCTGCATTCGAACTCAATGTCGCGGTGAATGAGGGTCGATTCCAATATGCCGCCTTGCCTAAGGCCGTGACGGACATTAACGTATCGGCCAAAATTACGAATCCGGGTGGCGTGATGGATCGTACGGTTGTCGATCTTTCTCGCTTCGGGTTGCGCATGGCCGATAATGCACTTGCGGCGACCTTCTATGGAACGAATCTCGTCAGTGATCCTGAACTGCGTGCTACGCTCAACGGCAAACTTGATTTGGGCATGATCGAGCAGGTCTATCCGCTCGAGGATATGAAGCTCGCAGGTACGATTACGGCTGATTTGGAGGCTGCGGGTCGTATGTCCGATCTGGAAAAAGAGCGTTATGAGCAGTTGCACGCTAAGGGTGCCTTTGTCGTAGAGCAGGTGGGGCTCGATATGGCTTCGCTGCCCCCGATGAAACTCATGCGTGCAGCGGCTACGATTTCACCTTCGTCGATGACCTTGGGTGAACTCTCGATGATGGTCGGGGAGAGTGATCTGGCTGCCAATGGTCAACTCTCGAACTATTTGGCTTACCTTGTGCGTGGCGATAAGTTGTCGGGTCGTCTGTATGTGAAGTCCGAGTTGCTGAATCTGAATCAGTTGATGGAGGCTGTTGCTTCGGAGGGGGACGCTGTATCTGCCGAGACTCCGGCTTCTGATGGAGAGGTTGTTGCCGAGACAACTGCAGCAAGCGTGATTGTGATTCCGGAGAATCTTGATATTTCGTTTTCGACCGATCTAAAGAAGATCCTTTTCCAAAATATGACCATTAGCGATGTGGCCGGTGCCATGTCGATTCGAGGTGGTGTTATGGCGTTGGATAATCTCGCATTGGGCCTCTTTGACGGTCAGGCCAAGGCTTCGGGTAAGTATGCAACGACCAACCCTGCACAACCTACCTTCGCTATGGATTTGTCGCTTAAGCAGGCTTCGTTCCAAGAGACTTTCCGACAGTTGGAATTGGTGCAGAAGTTGGTGCCGCTCTTTGAAAAGACCGGTGGTAACTACTCCCTTGCAATGAATCTTGAGACGGCACTTGATGCCACTATGTCGCCCGTTATGAACTCGGTCAATGCCCATGGACAACTCTCTTCGGCGAGCATCCGTTTGCAGAATATCGGCGTATTGGATGCACTTGCCAAGGCGTTGAATTCCGATAAACTGAAATTGATCGAGGCTGAGAATGTGTTGATCGACTTTGCCATCCAAGATGGCCGCATCACAACCGAGCCGTTCGACCTAAAGATGGGTAGCACCAAGATGACCTTGTCGGGCTCGACGGGTCTGGATCAGACGATCGACTATACGGCCAAGGTAACCCTGCCCGAGGGTGCCACCAAAGGGTTGTTGAGTACGATCAATGTCGGCATCGGCGGTACATTCACCAAGCCCGAGATCAAACTCGGCTTGAAGGAGGCTGCCCAGGAGGCTGTGAAACATGCGGTGGATGAGCAGGTGCAGAAACTGACCGGCAGCGAATCGCTTTCGGCCGAGATTGATAAGCAGACCGAGAATCTGCGTCAGGAGGCTCGTCGTGCGGGCGAGAAACTCGTAGCCGCTGCCGAGGAGCAGAGCGCTAAGTTGGTTTCCGAGGCCGCCAAAAAGGGAAAATTGGCCGAGATTGCAGCCAAGGCTGCCGGCGATAAACTCGTCAAGGAGGCCCAAAAGCAGGCCGATAATTTAGTAGCCAAGGCTGAAGAGCAGATCGTCAAACTGCAGCAGAAGAGTGAATAGCCTAACTCGCCTAAAACAGAAGAGGTTGCCCGACTTACGTTGAGCAACCTCTTTTGTTTTGTGCGTACGGCTTATCCCACAACGACCGTGATCAGATCCTCACGTCGGAGGTACTTCTCGGCCAGTTGTTGCACCTCTTGCGGTGTAGTTTGTCGGATACGTGCTACATTCTCAGCGATGATGCTGTTCGTGCGACCGCAGAGGATGTTTTCGATCGTGACGTCGGCCACCCCGAACGGGCCATCCAGGATACGCATCATCTCGCCCGTCATGATATTCTTGACAAGTTGCAGCTCCTCGTCATCCATCGGCTCGGTGCGCAGACGCTCGATCTCGTGATAAATCTCCTTCAAAGCCTCGTCTGTTACCTCCGAGCCTACCTGCGTGGCAATGGCCAGATAGCCTTCGCGCTCGAAGTTGACCATGGCCGAGATGACTCCGTAGGTGTAGCCGTGCTCTTCGCGCAGATTGTGCATCAGGCGTGATCCGAAGTAGCCTCCCAGAGCTGCAGCTACCACCTGCATACCCACAAAGTCGGGGTGCTCGCGCGGGAAAAGTCGTCGTCCGATGCGGATCGAGGATTGTACCGCACCCTCGTGTGTCAAACGTACTTCGTACTGCTGTTCAACGGTGGGGAAGGGCTTATGTGACAACTCCTCACACACAGGGAACTGCTCCAAAAGGGTACAGATGGCAGTACGCTCCTTTTCGTCAACGCGTCCGCTGCAAACGGCAAAGCCATTCGTGGCGGTGTAGTGGCTGTGGTAGAAGTCGACCACATCTTGGCGCGTCAAGCGGTCGTAAGCCTCCTCTTCGAAACATTGTCCATAGGGGTGATTGGCGCCGAACATGGCACTGGCAAAGGCTTCGCGTGCACGAACATCGACCTTTTGACGCTCGATGGCCAGACGCTGTTTGCGCTTCAGTCGATAGGTCTCGACCTCCTCCTCGGGGAAGGTGGGACGCAACAAAATCTCTTCGGCGACCTGGAGCGTTTGAGGAACAAACTTCGAGAGCATCGCAAAGCTGATGTAGCTGTAATCGCGGTCAGTATTCACGTCGAAGTAGGAGCCGTGGAAATCCAGACGTTCGGAGATCTCTCGCGCAGTCATGTGTTGTGAACCTTCAGCCAGCAAATTGGCAGTTGCCGAGGCAGAGAAGGGGACACGTTGGCGTGATGATCCGGCTCGAAAGAGCAGTGTAAGACGCATGACCTCGAAATCGTCCGAGGAGAGGATATAGAGTTTCATGCCGTTGCAGAGGGTGATGACCTCGGCGTTGGCGATCTCTACGGTTGGTTGCGTGGTTTTGACGGGAAGCTTCATCATCGTGCACGGTAGATAAGGGTGGAACTGTTTTCGGTGCGGAAAATACGATCCGCAAACTCGAAGATGCGATCGGCGTCGATCGAACGGTATTCGTCGATTTCACGATTGACTAGTGCCAAATCGCCCAGAAACTCGTAGTAGCAAAGATTCATTGCCTTATTCATGACGTTCAACTCTCCGAAGAGGGTATTCGCCTCGAATTTGTTTTTGACCTTTTCTAATTCGTATGCCGAGGGCTGCTCGTGCTTGAGAGCTTCGATCTCGCGCTCAAATGCCTCGATGGCCTGCTCTTCGGAGGTGGTGGGAAGCAGCTGGCCGGTAAGGATGAAGAGTCCCGGATCAACATCGCCCGAAATGTAGGCGTTGACCGAAGCAAATAGACGTTGCTCTTTGACCAGATGCTGATATAGGCGCGACGAATCGCCTCCCGACAACAGGTCCGACACAAGGTCGCCCGTACAGAAGTCCTTTGACAGACGATCTCCCATGTGGTAGGCGATCGAGATGGTGGTGGCCGGCACATCGCGCTCGACAATTTTCAGGCGCGCTTGCTCTTGTCGAGGCTCTTGCGGGATCGACTGATGGCAGATCGGAGTATCGTTTAAATGACCAAACCACTGCTCTGCCAGATCAAGTAGCGCCTCTTCGTCGCGATCGGCCGACAGTGCCAATACGGCATTCGAAGGGCGGTAGAAGGTGCGGTAGAAGTGCTCTACCTCTTCGAGGGTTGCCCCCTCGATGTGGTCGGTCGAACGGCCGATGGTCGCCCAACGATAAGGGTGGGTCGTGTAGGCCAATTCCCTGAGAAGCATCGTCTGGTCGCCGTAGGGCTGATTCAGATAGCGTTGGCGGAACTCCTCGATCACTACGCGTTTCTCGGTTTCGAGCTTCTCGGGTGTGATCCAAAGCCCCTGCATACGGTCGCTCTCGAGCCAAAGGGCTGTTTCGAGGTTGTCGACCGGCAGGGTGAGGTAGAAGTTGGTGTAGTCGTTATTCGTAAAGGCGTTGTCTTCGCCCGAGGCCATCTGCACCGGCAGATCAAAAAAAGGTACGTCGCGTGTGCCTCGGAACATCAGATGCTCGAACAGATGGGCAAAGCCCGTGCGGTTGGGATCCTCGTTGCGGGCACCCACCTTATACAGCAGATTGACGGCCGAAAGTTTTGACGTATGGTCGCGATTGACCACCACCGTCAGACCATTTTTCAGTATGCGTTTCTTGTAGGGGATCATAGTGGGTGCAAAGGTAGGAAATGAAAAGCTAAGAATGAAAAAATGAAAAACGAGATTTTCTTGAAAATCTTCGTATCTTTGCACAAAATAGATTGTAACTATGAAACATTTGATAGGAATTTTAGCTCTTCTTGGGCTGGTTTCGTGCCATAAGGATAACCGTTGGATGATCCTCTCCGAGGGGTTGCAGAACGATACGCTTTTTGTTGAGCGTTGCAATTTTGAAGAGTATATCATGGCACGCGGTGACAACTCGGCTTACCAGCAGCAGGTCGATACGTTGCTGTTTGTCGATGGTCGCGTTGAGATTACATGGCCGAATGATGAGGTGCAACTAGTAACTCTCCAATCGCCTGACTATCGCGATTGCAGTCATGGTCGCCCCTTTTACCATCCGGCCGGTCGCATTGGTCTCTTGGTACAGCCCGGTGAGGCGATAGAAGTTCGTCTAAAGCCCCATAAGTATGGCCATTTGACGGCCAAAATTACGGGTTCGGAACTCAATGCCGAGATTGCGAAACTCGACAATCAAGTGCGTTCGGTGCAGGTTGATATGTATGCGACCGGCTTTGCGCTGAACGAGGCCCTGGCAACCAAGAGCACGGCGGTCGATTCGCTGCGCAATCGCGTGATGAATATCCGCTCGGCACTGCACTCGGTCTATGCCGAGTATGTGAAGGCTCATCCAGAACAAGAGGTCTCGGCTTACTGCTTTTTTCAGATGGGACCCCAACGTGGCGAACGCTACTATCGCCAGATTGAACCGAAGGTTTTTAAGGGGGTATTCCGTCCGGTAAAGGAGGCAGCCGAACGCTATTTTGAGGAGCAGTCGCAACGTGCCGAAATGAAGGCGCAGATCGAGGAGGGTGCCCAGGCCCCCGATTTTGCTCTCAAGGATCCGAAGGGAAAGTCGGTGACCCTCTCGTCGCATCGTGGCAAGTGGGTGGTGCTCGATTTCTGGGGAACGTGGTGCTCGTGGTGCATCAAGGGTATGCCCCATATGAAGAAAGTCTATGAGCAGTATGCCGACCGCATGGAGATAATCGGTGTGGCATGTGGTGATAAGATCGAGACGTGGCGCACGGCTGTCGATAAGATGCAATTGCCGTGGGTCAATGTGATCGATCCGAAGGAGGCCGCTATTCAGGAGTCGGTGGCTGCCCGTTATGCCGTGGAGGGCTATCCGACGAAGGTGGTCATTACCCCCGAGGGTACGATCCACAAGATTTTCAAGGGCGAGAGCAAGGAGTTTTACGAGGAGTTGAAAACGTTGTTTGAATAATTAAAAAGAGTATGAAACGACTTTGGATCGTGGCGCTGACGGCGCTTGTAGGGATGATGACGGCTTGTCAGCCGGCGATGCAACCCCCGGTGGGTTCGTATGAACCGGAGTGGTCGTCGCTTGAAAAACATGAAGCTGTGCCGCAGTGGATGCGCGATGCCAAGTTTGGTATCTACGTCCATTGGGGTGTCTATTCGGTGCCGGCCTATGGCAACGAGCAGTACTACTATTACATGCACCGTGACTCCACGTCGGAGAACTTCCTGATGGGCGGTCATCGTCGCCATGAGCAACTTTGGGGCCCGCTCGAGGAGTTCGGCTACCACGACTTTATCCCGATGTTTAAGGCCGAGAAGTTTGACCCCGAGGCGTGGGCCACGCTCTTCAAGGAGAGCGGTGCGCAGTTTGCCGGCATGGTAGCCGAACACCACGACGGATTCTCGATGTGGAACTCAAACGAGACCCCTTTCTGTGCCGCCAAGATGGGACCCAAGCGCGATGTAGTAGGGGAACTGGGTAAGGCGATCAAGGCGCGCGGCATGAAGCTCTTCCTGTCGCTTCACCACGAGAACAACTATACCTATGTCAAGGTCAAGGAGCATTGGGCAGCCAATAATCCGAAGTACGAAAAGCTCTACGGCTGCCTGATGGACCACGATGAGTGGCTCGAGATGTGGCTCAACAAGGGTCGCGAGGTAATCGACCAATACAGTCCCGATATCATCTACTTCGATGCGTGGATGGATCAGATTCCCGATTCGCTCAAGCGCGAGTTTTTGGCACACTATTTCAACCGTGCCGAGGAGCGCGGCCAGGATGTGGTTGTGACCTACAAATACGAGGAGCTGCCGCGTACGATCTGCATGCTCGACCATGAGATGCACGCCCCGACCGCGATCGACCCCGAACCGTGGTTGTCGGACCTGACGATCAGCGACGGCTATCACCGTTCGTGGGGCTATGTGAAGGGCATGAAGCTCCTCACGGATAAGGCAATCATCCAGCACCTGATTCGTGTCGTGTCGAACAACGGCCGTCTGCTGCTGAATCTCTCTCCGATGGCCGATGGTACGATCCCGCAGAATCAGCAGGATGTGGTGCAGAATGTCGGCGTGTGGCTCTGGTCGTATGGTGAGGCGATCTACGGAACTCGACCCTATGTAGTTTCGGGCGAGGAGGTAGCCGGTTGTGAGGTGCGTTATACGCAGACCGACGATGCGCTCTATGTGATTATGCTCGATTGGCCTGGACAAGGCACAACACTTGCTTTGAAGGAGATTATTCCTGCGCAGTTGGGAGGTCGCGAGGTGGAGCGTGCAACCTTGCTTTCGGTGAAGAAAAATTATCCTTGTGCGTTCGTGCAACGTGACGATGCTTTGCAGCTTACGATCCCTCAAAATGGTCGTTATCCTTCCGATGCAGCACAGGTAGTGCGTTTGGATTTGAAACAATAAGCAGTTGGGCTGTGAATTTTTCACGGCAAACATGTGTATAAAAAAGATGAAAATATGCCCCTTTGACCCTCAATTTTTGGGTCGAAGGGGTTGTTTTTTTCATCTCGTTTTTTTAACTTTGTAACGCATATTTTGTGTGAGAATGATGCAATCAACTTAAAACACACATAAATCTCTAAAATTTTAACAAAAAATGGCAGAAAAGAAATTTATCACTTGTGATGGTAACTATGCTGCAGCTCACGTGGCTTACATGTTCTCGGAGGTTGCCGCTATTTACCCCATCACCCCGTCGTCGACCATGGCTGAGTACGTGGACGAGTGGGCTGCGCAGGGTCGCAAGAACATCTTCGGTGAGACCGTTAAGGTGGTTGAGATGCAGTCGGAGGCTGGTGCCGCCGGTGCCGTACACGGCTCGTTGCAGTCGGGTGCTCTGACCTCGACCTTTACCGCTTCGCAGGGTCTGTTGCTGATGATTCCCAACATGTACAAGATCGCCGGTGAGCTGTTGCCGGGTGTATTCCACGTTTCGGCTCGCGCTTTGGCTTCGCACGCTCTTTCGATCTTTGGTGACCACCAGGATGTGATGGCTGCTCGCCAGACCGGTTTCGCTATGTTGGCCACCTCGTCGGTTCAGGAGGTTATGGACCTGGCCGGTGTGGCTCATATCGTAGCCCTCAAGGCTCGCATTCCGTTCCTGCACTTCTTCGATGGCTTCCGCACCTCGCACGAGATTCAGAAGGTAGAGCTCATCGACGAGGCTAAGCTGACGGCTATGCTCGATCGCGATGCTCTCAAGCAGTTCCGCGCTGCTGCGCTGAACCCCGAGCACCCCGTAACGCGTGGTACGGCTCAGAACCCCGATATCTACTTCCAGGCTCGTGAGGCTTGCAACAAGTTCTACGATGCAGTGCCCGACATGGTAGCCGAGGCGATGAAGGAGATTTCGGCCATCACGGGTCGTGAGTATGCTCCGTTCGTTTACTACGGTGATCCCGAGGCTGAGAACGTGATTGTTGCCATGGGTTCGGTTACCGAGACCATCAAGGAGACGATCGATTACCTGCGCGCTCAGGGCAAGAAGGTGGGTCTTATCACCGTACACCTCTATCGTCCCTTCTCGGAGAAGTATTTCTTCAACGTAGTTCCCGCTTCGGTTAAGAAGGTTTGCGTGCTGGATCGCACGAAGGAGCCCGGTGCCGAGGGTGAGCCGCTCTACATGGACGTGAAGTCGATGTTCTATGGCAAGAAGAACCAGCCGCAGATCATCGGTGGTCGCTACGGTCTCTCGTCGAAGGATACGACGCCCGCTCAGATGCTGGCCGTATTTGAGAACATGGAGAAGGCTGAGCCGAAGGATCACTTCACGGTAGGTATCGTGGACGATGTAACGAACCTGTCGCTGCCCGTAGGCGAGGAGATCTCGATGGCCAAGCCCGGTACGTTCGAGGGCCTGTTCTTCGGTCTGGGTGCTGACGGTACGGTAGGTGCTAACAAGAACTCGATCAAGATTATTGGTGGTTCGACCAACAAGTATTGCCAGGCTTACTTCTCGTATGACTCGAAGAAGTCGGGTGGTTACACCTCGTCGCACTTGCGCTTTGGTGACAACCCGATCACGTCGCCCTACCTGGTTACGACGCCTGACTTCGTGGCTTGCCACGTTCCGTCGTATGTAGATAAGTACGATGTACTGAAGGGTCTGAAGAAGGGTGGCTCGTTCCTCTTGAACTCGACGCACGATGCCGAGACGACCTGCCGCACGTTGCCCGACCACATGAAGGTTTATCTGGCCAAGAATAATATCAACTTCTACATCATCAACGCTACGAAGATTGCCGCAGAGCTCGGTCTGGGCTCGCGTACGAATACGATCATGCAGTCGGCATTCTTTAAGATTGCTGCCGTGATTCCGTTCGAGAAGGCTGTTGAGGAGATGAAGCACGCCATCCTGAAGTCCTACGGTAAGAAGGGTGAGGATATCGTGAATATGAACTACGCTGCTGTGGATGCCGGTGGTTCGGCTGTGGAGAAGGTTGAGGTACCTGCCGAGTGGGCTAACATCGAGGTGAAGGCTGCTGCCGCTACGGTAGATAGCGCACGTCCGGAGTTCGTTCAGAAGATCGTTGATCCGATCAACGCCCTGAAGGGTGATCTGCTGCCCGTATCGGCCTTTGCTGGTCGTGAGGACGGTACGTGGGACAACGGTACGGCTGCTTGGGAGAAGCGCGGTATTGCCGTGAATGTTCCCGAGTGGGTAATGGATAACTGTATCCAGTGTAACCAGTGTGCTTATGTCTGCCCGCACGCTGCTATCCGTCCCTTCCTGGCTACGGATGAGGAGGCTGCTGCTACGGGTCTGGAGTTCAAGCAGGGTCTTGGTGAGACGAAGGCCTACAAGTTCCGTATCCAGGTGTCGCCGCTCGATTGTACGGGTTGCAACAACTGTGTGGACGCTTGCCCCGCCAAGACGAAGGCTTTGGTTATGAAGCCGCTTGATAGCCAGATGGCTCAGGCTGAGAACTGGGAGAAGGTGATCAAGACGGTCGGTTATAAGGAGGTTGTTGATAAGACCAAGTCGGTGAAGAACCTGCAGTTTGCACAGCCGTTGTTCGAGTTCTCGGGCGCCTGCGCAGGTTGCGGTGAGACTCCCTACATCAAGGCTATCACGCAGCTCTTCGGTGACAAGATGATGGTTGCTAACGCTACGGGTTGTACCTCGATTTACTCGGGTTCGGCTCCGTCGACTCCCTACTGCACCAACGAGAAGGGTCAGGGTCCCGCTTGGGCTAACTCGCTCTTCGAGGATAACGCCGAGTACGGTTTGGGTATGCACGTAGGTATCGAGAAGCTCCGCGACCGCGTTCAGGCTTACATGGAGGACGCTATCGCCAACTGCGAGAAGTGCTCGGAGGAGCTCAAGGGCGCCATGAAGGAGTGGATCGAGGCTCGCTACTCGTCGTCGGCTTCGGCTGCAGCTACGGCTAAGCTTGTTCCGATGATGGAGGCTTGCGGTTGCGATACCTGCAAGAAGATCCTTGAGATGAAGGATTGGCTGGTGAAGAAGTCGCAGTGGATCATCGGTGGTGACGGCTGGGGCTATGACATCGGTTACGGTGGTGTTGACCACGTATTGGCTTCGGGTATGGATGTGAACATCCTCGTTATCGATACGGAGGTTTACTCGAACACGGGTGGTCAGTCGTCGAAGGCTACGCCGGTAGGTGCCGTTGCCAAGTTTGCTTCGAGCGGTAAGCGTATCCGCAAGAAGGATCTGGGTGCTATGGCCATGACCTATGGTTATGTATATGTAGCTCAGGTTTCGATCGGTGCTTCGCAGCAGCAGCTCTTCAACGTACTGAAGGAGGCTGAGGCTTACCAGGGTCCGTCGCTCGTAATCGCTTACGCACCGTGTATCAACCACGGTATCAAGGGCGGTATGACGCGCACGCAGCAGATCGGCAAGGATGCCGTTGCTTGCGGTTACTGGCACCTCTACCACTACAACCCGGATCTGGAGGCACAGGGCAAGAATCCGTTCGTGCTCGACTCGAAGGAGCCGGATTGGACGAAGTTCCAGGACTTCCTGATGCGCGAGGTGCGTTACACGTCGCTCATGAAGCAGTTCCCCGCTGAGGCTAAGGAGCTCTTCGAGGCAGCCGAGGAGAACGCTAAGTGGCGTTACAACGGCTACGTACGTCGTTCGAAGATGGAGTTCTAATCCGATTCGATCGTATAGACGAAGGGAGTTTCCGCTAGGAAACTCCCTTCTTTGTTTGTATACCTATTTATTATAGCTCGGCCTTGCAGGTGGTGTAAGAGGATAGACCACGCAAAAAAAAATAAGGGGCTGCCAATTAGATGGGCAGCCCCTTATTTACTGCGTAAAATCGGATTATTTAGCCGAAAGACAAGCCAATGCGATCGAGTAGAGCTTGCTCTGACTGCTATCGCCACGCGAGGTCAGCACGCAAGGCTTTTTAGCACCTACCAGCATAGCAGCGATCTCGCCGTGGCAGAGGTGCGATGCGGCCTTGAAGAATACGTTACCTGCCTCCAAGTTGGGGAAGAGCAAGCAATCCGGGTCACCTGCGAACGGAGCACCCTTTACCTTCTTGTGCTCGGCTACCTCCTTGAAGAGGGCTACGTCGAGCGACAGCGGACCATCTACCATGATGTTGCCCAGCTGACCACGGTCGGCCATCTTCGAGAGCAGAGCGCCCTCAACAGCCGACGGAATATTCGGGTTGAGCGTCTCGGCGGGGGCGATGCAGGCAATCTTCGGAACCTTTACGCCCAGCGTGTTGGCCGTCTGTGCCAGGTAGCCGATCATCTGCATCTTCTGCTTCATGTCGGGCAGCGGAATGATGGCGATGTCCGATACGATCAGCAGCTTCGGGTAAACCGGCATCTCGATCACCGAAACGTGGCTCAGCGTAGCCTTCGGGGGGAACAGACCGGCCTCCTTGTTTAGGATACCGCGCATGTATTTCTCGGTCGTAACCAGACCCTTCATCAGTACGTCTGCCTCACCCGAAGCAACAGCTTGTACGGCCTGAGCTACGCACTTTACGTCGCTCTTCTCATCTACGATCGTGAATACCGAAACGTCGATACCGTGCTCGGCGCAAACCTGCTCGATAACGGCCTTCTCGCCATAGATAATCGGATCTACCAGACCCTCCTGGTAAGCGGCATAAACAGCCTCCAGCGTGTGCGAATCCTGACCATAAGCTACGGCCATCTTCTTGCGGCCCTTTGCTCTTGCCTCGACAACGATGTCGGCAAGTTTCTTAATCTCTCCCATTGTAGTATTTCTGTTTTTAAGTGATTATTTTACCAGGTTGTAGGTGTCGGTGGCGATCATCAACTCCTCGTCGGTGGCGATCACGGCAACCTTTACGCGCGACGAATCGGCCGAGAGAATCTTGTCAATACCACGTACACCGGCGTTCTTCGCAGCGTCGAACTCTACGCCCATGAACTCCAGGCCCGAGCATACCCACTCGCGCATCTCGCTCGAGTTCTCGCCTACGCCACCCGTGAAGACGATCAGATCCAGACCACCCATCTCGGCGGCATACTCGCCCACGAACTTCTTGATGCGGTTGTAGTACATGTCGCGAGCCATGATGGCACGCTCGTTACCCTCGTCGTAAGCAGCATCGATATCGCGCATATCGCTCGAAATGCCCGTCAGACCCTGTACACCCGACTTCTTGTTCATCATGGCATCCAGCTCGGCGTAGGTCATGTTCTCCTTCTGACCGATGTAGGTCACGGCGCTGGCGTCAACACAGCCGCAACGCGTACCCATCACCAGGCCATCCAGCGGCGAGAAGCCCATCGACGTGTCGAACGACTTGCCGTTCTTTACAGCCGTTACCGAACCGCCGTTACCGATGTGGCAGGTTACGATCTTAGCGGTCTCAAAATCCAAACCGGCCAGCTTGGCACCCGTGCGAGCTACATACTTGTGGCTCGTGCCGTGGAAACCGTACTTACGTACGCGGTACTTCTCGTAGTACTCATACGGCAGAGCATACATGTAGTTCGTGGCGGGAATCGTCTGGTGGAATGAGGTGTCGAATACCGTCACCTGCGGAACACCCGGCAGAACGGTCTCAATAGCCTCGATACCCTGCAGCGAAGCGGGGTTGTGGAGCGGAGCAATCACGCACAGCGATGCGATCTTCTCCTTCACGTCCTCATTAACGATGCAGCTGGCGGGGAAGAACTCGCCACCATGGGCTACACGGTGACCCACGGCCTTCACCTCGTCGAGCGACGAAATCACACCGTGCTCGGGGTTGATCAGCGCGTCCATGACGAGGCTGATACCCGTCGTGTGGTTGGGGATCGGCTGCTGGATGTGGAAGTTCTCCTTACCTACGGGCTTGTGCGTCAGGTCGCCCTCTGCAAGGCCGATGCGCTCAACCAGACCCTTGGCGAGCAGCTTACTCGAATTCTCCTGCATGTCGATCACCTGATATTTGATCGACGAGGAGCCACAATTCAATACAAGAATAACCATTGTGAATGTTGTTTTATTTTGTGAAATTTTCTGTTAAGTCTAAATCATCCCTTAAAGATAGGTAAAAAAACACAAGCGGACAAATTTTCGTTCAAAATTCAAGATGCAAGTTGAAAATTCTTGTTTTAGAGGAGGAATGATTGGCGTGTGGAGATGGCAAAAAGGGTAAAAAGAAAAAGATGCAAGGGTGTGAACCGTTGCATCTTTTGAGGGGTTGAAAAACAATTGATGATTTAATGCTGTTAAATTGTAAATTGTATAAAAATTAGTTTTCATACATATATCCGACACCCTTGATGGTTTGGATGTGCTCTTCGCCGATCTTTTGGCGCAACTTGCGGATATGCACATCAATCGTGCGGTCGCCGACGACCACTTCGCGGCCCCAAATTTTGGTGTAAATCTCCTCGCGTGTGAGTAATTCCCCTTGGTGTTTGATTAAAAGTTCAAGCAGAGCAAACTCCTTGCGCGGTAGTTGAATCTCTTCGCCATGGCGGATGATGGTGTGGCGAGAGGGGTCGATGAGGATGGCGTTTTCGACGCTTCCTGCATTGCTGTCTGAGCTCTCGATACGCTTGAGAATGGCCTGGACACGGCTTACGAGCAACTTCATCGGAATCGGTTTCGAAAGGTAGTCGTCAGCCCCTGCATCAAACCCCGTCAGCTGCTCGTCTTCTTCGCTGAGTGCCGACAAAAAGACAATGTGAGTATTTTTGAGGGTCGGGTCGCGACGGATGGCACGGCACGTCTCTACGCCATCCATGACGGGCATCATGCGGTCGAGCAGGATCAGATGGGGGTGAAATTCGGTAGCGATGCGCATCGCCTCGGCTCCATTTTCTGCCGTGCGTATTTCATGCCCTTCGCGCTGAAGATTGTAGCGTACAAACTCTAAAATATCGGGCTCGTCATCGACGAGCAAAATGCGGTGGCTCATAGTCTATTTTTGAGTTATGGATGGTCGATCGCGGAGATTGATTTGTCACTTTGCGACGAAGATACAAAAATTTGCCGAAAAAGCTTTCTTTGGAAAGAGATTTTCGTTATATTTGTCGCATTGTTTAGGCGCGCACGCATGATGTGCGCGTACGTAGAGAGCCTTAAAATTTTAACCACTTAAAACCGGATCCTAAACGATCCAATACGACAATGGCTACTGAAAACCTTACCCTTTCTGCTCCCGAGGAGCAAGTCAGCCCGATGCAGGCTGAAGATGTGCAGACGACGGCAACCGAGACGGTTGTTGCAGCTGATGATGTGACCACGGCCGAGGAGGTTGAAACCTCTCGTGTCGATTTTTCGGACGAAGAGGCCGCATTGGCCGCCAGTGAGGCTGGCCTGGAGGTTGGCGACGAGATGCCTGAAGAGGCAGCCGTGGCAACCGTGGTGGCTGAGGATGAGTTCTCCGGCAAGACGAAAGAGGAATTACTCGATTACTTTGCCGCTCAACTCGAGGAGCGCCCCATTCCCACCCTGCGCCGTACGGTTGAGGGTGTCAAGGTAGCCTTCTACCGCATTCGTCGAGCCGAGGTCGAACAAGCGCGTCGTCAGCACCTCGAGGCAGGTGGTACGGAGGAGAATTTCGTGGTACCGACTGATGAGGCCGAGAATCGTCTTAAGGAGCTTTTCAAGGAGTACCGTCAGCGTCGTGATGATTATATAGCCAACCTCGATGCCGAGAAGGAGGCCAATCTGAAGATTAAACTGCAGATTATCGAGGAGCTGAAGGAGCTGATTTCGTCGGATGAGACGTTGAATCACACCTTTACGAAGTTCCGTGAGCTGCAGACCCGTTGGAAGGAGACCGGTTTGGTGCCCCAAAGCCATGTGAAGGATTTGTGGGAGAATTATAACCTGCATGTCGAGCACTTCTACAGCTTTATCAAGATCAACAAGGAGTTGCGTGATCTGGATCTGAAGAAGAACTACGAGCAGAAGGTGGCACTGTGCGAGCAAGCCGAGGCTCTTGTCATGGAACATTCGGTGGTGGAGGCTTTCCACAAGCTGCAGAAGTTGCACGACGAGTGGCGTGAGACGGGTCCTGTACCCATGGAGCACAAGGAGTCGCTTTGGGAGCGTTTTAAGTCAGCATCGAGCCGTATCAACAAGCAGCACCAGGAGCATTTTGAGCAGCTCAAGGCCGAGCAGGTAAAAAATCTGGAGCTGAAGACCGAACTTTGTGCTGTTGTTGAGGAACTGGCAGCCCAGCCCTTTACCTCGCGTAAAGAGTGGAATAAGGCGTCGGAGCGTCTGCTTGAGATTCAAAAGACGTGGAAGACGATCGGCTTTGCCCCCAAGAAGGATAACAACCGTATCTATGAGCGTTTCCGTACGGCATGCGATAAATTCTTTGAGTTGAAGCGCGGCTTCTATGTCGACGTAAAGAGCGAGATGGAGCAGAATCTGCAACATAAGGTGGAGCTGTGCGAGCAGGCCGAATCGTTGCAGATGAGCGAGGATTGGAAGAAGACGACCGATGAGTTGATCGCTCTTCAGGCTCGTTGGAAGGAGATTGGCGCCGTATCGCGTCGTCATTCGGATCAGGTGTGGAAGCGTTTCCGCACGGCGTGCGATAAGTTCTTCGAGCGTAAGGCAGCTCACTTTTCGTCGGTGGATGATGAGCATGCCGCCAATCTGGCGAAGAAGCTTGCCCTGCTGGAGGAGATGGCTGCCGCCGATGTGAAGACGGGAGGATACGAGGTGATTCGTGACTTCCAGCGTCGATGGGGTGAGATCGGTTTTGTGCCCATTAAGCAGAAGGACCAGATCCAGAAGCGCTACAAGCAGGCTGTGGACAAACTCTTCGAGACGCTGCGTGGCTCGGAGCGTGATCGCCAGATGGGTCGTTTTAAGGAGCGACTGTCGAATATGAAGGGTGGTGAGCGCCGTATGCAGAGCGAGCGCGAAAAGCTCTACAACAAGGTGCGTCAGCTCGAGCAGGAGATTGCGTTGTTGGAGAATAATATCGGGTTCTTCTCCAAGTCGAAGAATGCAGAGACGCTGGTAGCCGATGTGAAACAGAATATCGAAAAGGCCAAAATGCAGATGCAGGATGCCATCGAGAAGATTCGTCTGATCGATCAGCAGGCTGAATAAATTGAGTAATTAACCCGTTAAAAGCGTTTACAGAGAGTAAGAAAATGGATAAAAAAACAATATTAGGCTTCGTCGTTCTGGCGTTGGTCTTTGTAGGCTTTGCCTACCTTAACGGCAAGGAGCAGAAACGATACCAGGAGGAGCTGGCAGCTTATAATGCCTATCAGGATTCGGTGAAAGCCGCTACAATGCCCCAGGTTGTTGTCGATACGACGGCTGTTGAGGTAGCCGGCGAAGGGGCATCTGTAGATGTGCAGAGCCCGAAGAGTGTGGCGGAGAGTGCCTATGCGCGTCGTGTCGAGATGCTGGGCGAGGAGCTGGCACAGGCCGAGAATCTAGCTGCCGAGGAGTTTACGGTTGAAAATGAGGTGTTGAAGCTCACCTTCTCAACCCGTGGTGGTCAAATCAAGGCTGTGGAGTTGAAGGAGTACACCAAATATGGTCCGCGCGATGCGCGTACCGAGCTTGTGCAGATGTTCGATCCCGAGGCGGAGCGTTTCAACCTGACCTTCTTCGTACGTCGCGGATTCCATGACCTGAAGATCCAGACGGCCGACTATACCTTTACGGCTGATCCGGTAGTGACCAATGCCGAGGGTGCCGAAGTGGTGACGATGCGTCTTGCCGTGGCTCCGGGCGCAGATTTGGAGTATCGTTACCTTATATATAATACGGCAACGCCCGAGCGCGACTACCTCATCGACTTTGATGTTCGTCTGAACGGTCTGGCCCCCTTCCTCTCGAATCAAACCTCGATTGGCCTGGAGTGGATGAGCCGCACCTATCAGAACGAGCGCGGCTTCGAGAATGAGAATATGTATACGACGTTGGCCTATCGCCACATGGGTGAGGACTCGATCGAAGAGCTGGGTATGGGTGAGGGTTATAAGGATGATGACACCTCGACCGAGTTGAGCTGGGTTGATTTCAAACAGCAGTTCTTCTCTTCGGCGCTGATTGCCTCGGAGGGTATGCAGGGCGGCGAGATGTCGTTCGATACGGCCAAGCCCGGTTCTGGTTATATCAAGAGCTATACCTTCCTTTCGTCGCTGAAATATACCTCGACGACCGAGGCCTATGATCTGGCCTTCTATTTCGGTCCGAACCGCTATTCGGTGTTGCGTAAGGTGCAGGTATCGGAGGAGGATGACCTCTATTTGGAGCGTGTAATTCCGCTGGGATGGGGTATCTTTGGCTGGATCAACCGTTGGTTCGTGATCCCTGTCTTTGATCTGTTGCGTAACCACATCGCGTCGTTCGGTGTCATTATTTTGATCCTTGCCGTGCTGATCCGTCTGATCATCTCGCCCTTGACCTATAAGAGCTATGTCTCGATGGCCAAGATGCGTTTGGTGAAGCCGGAGATGGACGCCTTGGCTGCCAAGTATCCCAAGCAGGAGGATGCCATGAAGCGTCAGCAGGCCACGATGGAACTCTATAAGAAGGCGGGTATCAACCCGATGGGTGGTTGTGTTCCGATGTTGATTCAGATGCCGATTCTGATCGCCATGTTCCGCTTCTTCCCCGCCTCGATCGAGTTGCGTGGTGAGTCGTTCCTTTGGGCGCATGACCTTTCGTCGTACGATAGTGTGCTCAATCTGCCCTTCTCGATCCCCTTCTACGGTGATCATGTGTCGCTCTTCGCGCTTTTGATGGCCGCTTCGACCTTTATCTTCTCGTGGATCAACTACCAGCAGACAGCCTCGTCGCAGCCTCAGATGGCCGGTATGAAGTTTATGATGCTCTATGTGATGCCGCTCATGCTCTTGTTCTGGTTCAATAGCTACGCCAGCGGTCTGTGCTTCTACTACCTCTTGTCGAACTTGTTGACCATTGCACAGACGTATATCGTACGTCATATGGTCGATGATGATAAGATTCGCCTGCAGATGGAGGCCAATGCCGCCAAGAAGTCGAAGGGCAAGAAGTCGAAGTTCCAGCAGCGTTACGAAGAGCTGATGCGCATGCAGGAGATGCAGCAGAAGCAGCAGCGCAAGTAAAGTTGAGAGCCCTAAGTTAGCTCAATAAAAAAGGAGATAGCCTTTAAAAAGCTATCTCCTTTTATTTTGTTGAGCGGCTGAATGTAGAAAAAACGGTCAACGCTTCCTACTCAGCTTTCAACTATTCAACATAGAGCACCAATCCCTTCAGATACTCACCCTCGGGGTGGTAGATGTTGATCGGGTGGTCTGCGGGCTGGGTCAGCTGATGCAGGATGCGTACTTTGCGACCTGCGATGGCAGCAGCCGAGAAGACCGTCGTACGGAACAACTCTTTCGATACGGCCTGCGAGCAAGAGAAGGTGAAGAGAATGCCACCCGGCTTGATTTGCGAGATGGCACGAGCATTCAGACGCTTGTAACCCTGCATGGCGTTGCCGAGGACCTTGTGGTGCTTGGCGAATGCGGGGGGATCGAGGATGATTAGGTCATACTTCGATCCGATGTTGCGCAGGTATTCAACGGCATCGGCAGCTATCTCCGAGTGGGGAATCTGGTCGCTAAAATTCAGACGCATATTCTCGCCGGCCAGATGCACTGCACGCTCCGATGAATCGACCGAGCATACCTCGACAGCCCCACCTTCAGCCGCATAGACCGAGAATCCACCCGTGTAGCAGAAGGTGTTGAGTACGGTGCGTCCTTTCGAGTAGCGTTTTACCAATTCACGATTCTCGCGCTGATCGAGGAAGAAGCCGGTTTTTTGTCCTTCCTCCCAATTGACTGCAAACTGCAGACCATTCTCCAATACGACCTGCGAGGGGTGCTTCGACGAGCCCCAAAGATAGCCGTCCACAGCCCCCAAATCAGCCTTGTAGGGGAGGGTCTGCGACGATTTGTCGTAGATGGCAGTGATGCGGTCGCCATAGGTGGCACGGATAGCTTCGGCGATGGCTTGCCGCGAATGGTACATACCTACCGAGTGGCACTGCACAACGGCCGTAGTGCCATAGATGTCGACCACCAAACCGGGCAACGAGTCACCCTCGCCGTGAATCAGACGGTAGCAGGTCGTTGTCTCGGAGTCGGTCAGACCTAACGTGCGACGCACATCGTAGGCGATGGATACGCGCTGATTCCACCAAGCTTGGTTGATCTCCTCTTGCTCGAACGAGAGAACGCGCACGGCAATCGAACCGATTTGGTAGTGACCCTGGGCGATGAAATCACCACTGCGGGTATAGACCTCTACCAGAGCGCCTTCGCGGATTTCGGCTTGAGATTCAGCCTTGATATGGTCAATGGCACCCGAGAAGATCCAGGGGTGACGGCGCAGGAGCGACTCCTCCTTGCCACGGCGTAGAATGATTTGTGGTATCATGGTTTATCTGCTTTTCGGGGTTTGAAGCAACTTTTGGTAGATGCGCACACAGACCCAGGCATCGGTGGCTGCATAGAGCTGTTGTTTGTCGGTCAGTGCGGAGCTCTCCCAGTTGCTGAGACGTTGGGCTTTCGATACGCGCTTACCGAGCACAATGGCCGAGAGCTTTCTCAGACTCTTCTCTTCAATTGCCCAGTCCGAGGCGATGGATTGCAGATCAATGAACCCTCCGTCGCGGAAGTGGCGCAACTGTCGAAGTGCTCGCAGATCGCCCGCTACATCGGCGCCGATCTTCTTCAATGCAGGGTTTTCGAGCAGCTGCAGAATCGGTTTTGCTAAGGGAATTTTGTTCAGACGAAACAGGTAACAGCGTTGCTCGGATGCGAGTTGCAACAACGAAACCCGATACGAAACGCCCGCTTTGAACGAGGGGCGGGTCTCGGTATCGAAGCCGATCATGGGTTGTGCAGCAAGGTAACGACACGCCTCTTCGATCTGCTCTTCGCGGTCGATGATGCGGATCTCACCCCGAAACTCGATTGCGGGGAGTTGAGCCGTCTGCTCATTGTCGATCTTAGCGATAAATTGTGCTTGTGCCATGTTGCTCTTTCTTGCCGACAAAGATACGAATAAGCGAGCGAGATGCAAAGTGTTGCTTTGTAATTTCACTGCGAGCGGCAGTATCTTCGCGGTTTACCGCAAAGATACGAATAAGCGAGCGAGATGCAAAGCGTTGCTTTGTAATTTCGCGGTCGGCAGAGTGGTTTTTGTGCTTTGCGACCCAAATGCATGCCGCTATTGCGGGTGTTGAGTTGCTATGACGTCGAAATTTGCAAGAAACCGGCGGCATCTAACCGGATTAGCCCCTCCTCTTGCAGCTGACCGAGGAGCGCGGCAATGCGCTCGGGCGACGCCTCGAGTTGTAATGATAGTTGCCGCGGATCGAGGGGCGTGTTATGCAATTGTTCCAAAATTTTGGTGCGTAATTGCGCCTCATCGCTTTGAGGTTGTCCCTGTTGCGCTTTTGCTTCACGCTTGCGTTTTAGACAGATATCGCAAATGCCGCATTGGTGGTCGTTTTTGGCGCCGAAATAGTGGTCTAGGACTTCACTGCGACATTGCGTTTCGTTTTGTGCATAGTGGAGCATCTGCTCGAATCGCTCGTGCATCAACTCTTTGCGGCGGTGGTAAGTCGCGGGGGCAATATAGAGGTCTTTACGCGGTAAACGAGCCTCATGCAGGAAGAGCATTGGCGAGCGATTCGAAGGGATGTAGCGAATGACGCGAAGCTGCCACAACTTGCGGAGTAGTTCGCGCACTCGTTCAACCGTGTAGCCGCTCCATAGGGCTATTTCACACTCGTCGATCGGCTTGAAATCGTTGAAAATACCATTGTAGAGGCGCAATAAAACTCGAATGAAGGGGTCTAGTTCGCTGCGATTCAGACGCAAGCGATAAAGGTCGTCGCGACTGACCGTAAACATCACGTGGGCCGGATTCTCTTGGGCATCGGTCAGCGTTAGATAGCCGTTGAGTTGCAACAGCTTTAATGCACAACGTACCGTTCCCTCATAGAGATGGTAGCGGGCGCAAAAATCGTAGATGTTAAACAAAAACGAACACTCTTTGCCCTCGTCAATACCGACTTGGAGGTACGAACAGATCTGTTCGTATAGATCCTTGACGCGCTCCAATGGGGGGAACTCTTGGTCGAAACGGCGTACGATCCGATCGTTGTCGTCTGCGCCGACCAGCAGTAGCGCATAGGCTCTTTTCCCGTCACGTCCGGCTCGTCCGGCCTCTTGGTAGTAGCTCTCGAGTGAGTCGCACATGGTGAAATGGACTACAAATCGTACGTCGGGTTTGTCAATGCCCATGCCAAAGGCATTGGTTGCCACCATGACGCGTACTTCGTTGCGGATCCACTCCTCTTGACGAAGCGATCGCTCGGTGTGGGCCAGACCACCGTGATAGGCCGCTGCCGAGATTCCCGCCTCACGCAGCCATTCAGCCACCTGTTCGGTTGCTTCGCGCGTGCGGACATAGACAATGCCCGTTCCGGGTACGTTGTGTACTAGGCGGAGCAACTGCCCTTGTTTGTCCTCCGTGATACGTACACTGTAGGATAGGTTGGGGCGTAGGAACGAACTGCGCAGCAGGTGAGGCTCGGCAAACTGAAGATTCTCCATGATGTCGCGCGTGACCAACTCCGTGGCCGAGGCCGTTAGGGCTAAGATCGGTACGTCGGGGTGGTATTTTCGTAACTCGGCGACGCGAAGGTAGGCCGGGCGAAAATCGTAGCCCCACTGCGAGATGCAGTGTGCTTCATCCACGGCGATGAGTCGCAGGCGCATTTTTGCTACACGCATCAGGAACAACTCGGTGCCGATACGTTCGGGAGCAATGTAGAGGAATTTGATCGAGCCATAGACGCAGTTGTCCAACAGTCGATCGATTTCGCTATGCGAAAGTCCGGAGTGAATCGCCTCGGCCTGAATGCCGCGTTGACGCAAGGCATCTACCTGGTCCTTCATGAGGGCTATGAGTGGCGTGACGACAATACACAAACCCTCACCGGCCAGGGTCGGGACTTGGTATGTGAGCGATTTTCCGCCACCGGTGGGCATCAAAGCTAAGGTGTCTCGTCCCGATGCGATGGAACGGATGATCTCCAACTGCATGGGGCGAAACTCCTCGTAGCCCCAATATTTGCGG
This sequence comes from Alistipes sp., assembly GCA_017547175.1. Taxonomy (GTDB): domain Bacteria; phylum Bacteroidota; class Bacteroidia; order Bacteroidales; family Rikenellaceae; genus Alistipes. Next base: position 50,637 of record JAFYQI010000001.1, read on the forward strand.
AGCACTTCGTATAGCTTTTGGTCGCTCATTAACCACAAAGATAACTCTTCGAGCGTCAAAATTCAAAATCCGTCCTCCAAAAATCTGTCTCGATTCCCTAAAAACGGGTCGCGATCACCCCTTTGTCGGTGTAATATACCCATTTAGGGTGATGGTAAATTGAAAAAAATGTTGTATTTTTGTGCCGTATGAAGATTGCAAAACAACACAAGGTGCGCGAGATGGCCGGTGAACATATTGTCGTTATGCCCGGTCGCCATGGGGTCGATATGACCCGTGTTGTAGCATTGAATGCCACATCGCTCTACCTTTGGGAACAACTCGCAGGGCTCGATTTTACAGTCGATCAAGTGGCAGAACGGCTTGTCGCTCGTTACGAAATCGATATCGAGACAGCGCGCAGAGATGCCGAAAAGTGGGTTGAGCAACTCGCTTCGTGCGGACTTTTGGAGTAGCAAAGTTGCGTGTAAGGATGGTGCAAAGAGTGCGATATATGGTTGCAGTGGTGCTGTGTGCGGTTTACCTCTTGGGAGTAGGCGGTACGGCTCTTTCTTCGCTGTTGTGTCCATGTGTCGAGCTGCACCAACATTCGGAGAGTTGTTGCCACGACCATGGCCACTCGCATACAGATATTCACCCCTTGGCTGCTGCGCACGAGCACGATTGGTCACTCCCTTGTTGCGATGACCGTCATTCGAATCGCATTCAACTCTATACCGCAAACGAGGATACTGAACGATGGGCAAAGGTGGTAGTGCGTAATCTGCCGCCGATGATCTTTGCTGAGCAACCCTTCGATGGGGTCGCTTGTTTGGTGGAGGGAGGAGAAAAAATCCATGAATGCGTTCCACGTATCCAATTATGCGCCGTGCAACCTTGGGCACTGCGCGCGCCTCCTGTTTTAGGTTAGAACATCGTCTTGCCCGCTACGAAATACGATCAGCGAGGCCATTACGTTTTAACCTTAACAGAAAGCATCTATGAAAATCAAACTTTTAATATTTACGGCACTCTTTGCGGCTCAGTTTGTGTCACTTTCTGCACAAAACCTTGCAGGCAAAGTGACCGACCGTAACGGTGAACCGCTGATCGGTGCTTCGGTCTATTGGGCCGGCACTACGGTCGGAGGCTCTACCGATCCCGAGGGTAACTACATCATCTACCGCGTCAAAGGACATAATAAGCTGGTGGCTGGTTATCTGGGCTATACGAATGATACCTTGCTGGTTCAGGATGGGGTCGAGCGCCTTGATTTCAGCCTTGAGGCCGATGGTGTAGCCGTCGATGATGTAATCATCGAGGGTGCGCAGAGCGGCAACTATGTCAAGCGCGACGGTATCCTCAAGAATGAGATGATCTCGTTTGCGGGCCTTTGTAAGATGGCCTGCTGCAACTTGGCTGAGTCGTTTGAGAACTCCGCTTCGGTGACCGTGGGCTACAGTGATGCCATCTCGGGTGCACGTCAGATTAAAATGCTCGGTCTGGCCGGTACCTATACGCAGATTTTGGACGAGAATCGTCCCATCATGCGTGGCTTGAGTGCCCCTTATGGCCTGAGTTATACGCCCGGTATGTGGCTCAATTCGATCCAGGTATCGAAGGGTGTGGCCTCCGTGACGGCGGGTCATGAAGCGGTGACGGGTCAGATCAACCTCGAGCACCGCAAGCCGACCGATGAGGAGCGTCTGTTCGTAAACTTCTACCTCGACGACGAGTTGCGTCCCGAGCTGAACCTCTCGTCGGCGATTCCCGTGACGAAGGATAAACGCCTCTCGACCATTATTTTGTTCCATGGATCAGCCGATACCGATCTGCGCGAAATGGATCATAATCACGACAACTTCCGCGATCAACCCGAAACGAATCAGCTCTCGTTATCGAATCGCTGGCTCTACCAGGCCGATAATGGCATGCAGTTGCGCTGGGGCTTTAAGCTCCTGCAGGAGAATCGCCTGGGTGGTATGATGGAGTACGAGGATGAGGATCGCTCGCTCATGGCACGCGATTGGGATTGGGCCGAGACGGGCAAGGAGATGCCCGCATACGGCTCGCACCTGCGTAACCGCGAGGCCAGTGCCTATGTCAAGATGGGTGTCCCGGTGGGTAAGGCTGTCTGGAGCGAGGAGGAGCAGGACGAGATGCGCTCGAACCTCATTGCCGTGGTGGACTATGACCACTACGACGAGGAGGCCTATTTCGGTCTGAACAGCTATGGCGGTAACGAGAATTGGTTGTCGCTCAATGCAGCCTATCAGCACTATTTCACCTATCGTTCGTCGCTGATCCTGGGCCTGCAGGCCTACCACACGTCGATCAACGAGCAGTTGCTAAACTACACCCCGTGGATCAACTCAAATCCTTACCTGGTCAATGCCTTTGATCTGGATCGTGTGGAGCAGGAGGTGGGCCTCTACGGCGAGTACACCTACGCCATCCGCGACAAGTTCTCGATCGTTGTCGGTCTTCGTGGTGACTACAACGCCTTCTACGATCGCTTTTTCTGCACTCCGCGCAGCCACCTACGTTGGAACATCACGCCGCTGTTGGCACTGCGCCTTTCGGCCGGTTTGGGCTATCGTTCGACCAATGTGCTGACCGACAATATTGGTATTTTGGCTACGGGTCGCCGCATCGTATTCAACGATGGCAACTACACGCCCAACTGGTTCCGCGAGTTTGACCGCATGGAGGAGGCCCTCACGATGGGTGGCTCGCTCACGCAGACCTTTTCGCTCTGCGGTTACGAAAATGCCACGCTCAGCTTCGACTTCTTCCGCACGCAGTTCGACAATTCGGTGGTGGTGGATCAGGAGTGGGATCCCACGCTGATTAACATCTACACGACCGACGGCAAGTCCTACACGGATACCTATCAGGTCGACTTCTCGTGGACGCCGGTCGATCGACTGGACATCTTCGCTACCTACCGCTATACGGATAGCGAGATGACGATTCGTCGTCGCGATGGCTCGACTGCTCAGGTGGAGCGCCCGCTGGTGAGCGCCTTCAAGACGCTGCTCAATATCCAATATGCCACGCGATTCCGCCGTTGGGTCTTTGATGTGACGGCGCAGTACAACGGTTCGTGTCGTTTGCCTTCGCAGACGGGTGATCTGGCCGACGACAGCTATTCGCCCTCCTATCCGATGTTCTATGCGCAGGTAACGCGCAAGGTAGGTAAGTTCGATTTCTACCTCGGCTGCGAGAATATCGCCGATTACCGCCAGGAGGTACCGATTCTGGGTGCGGAGAACCCCTATTCGGCTACCTTCAACTCGATGAACATCTGGGGACCGCTGATGGGCCGCAAGTTCTACTTCGGTCTGCGCTTTAATTTGTATTAAAAATAAACCTTAAAATAGAAAACCATGAAAAAGATTGTGATGATTTGCCTCGTGCTGGTGATGAGCATGGGCGTAGCGATGGCTCAGAAGCCCGCAAAGAAGGCCCCCGCCAAGCAGATGACAACGACCGTCTTTGTGACGAACCTCGACTGTCCGAACTGCGCCAAAAAGGTGGAGAATAACGTGCCTTCGCTCGGCAAGGGTATCAAAGACCTGAAGATTGACCTCGCAACGCGTGAGGTGAGCGTGACCTACGACACGACGAAGAATAACCCCGAGACCATTATCAAGGGCTTTGAGAGTTTGAAGGTCGAGGCTTCGGTCAAGAAATAGCAGGCATAAGGAGGTCGGGCGACCCCGACATATCGATCAACTTTTAGCAATCTTGCGATAACCATGAAACGCATTGTAACCTTTGGCGAGCTGATGCTTCGCTTGACACCCCCTTCGTTCGACCGCTTTGGTCAAAGTTCACGCTTTGAGGCCAATTTTGGCGGTAGCGAGGCCAATGTGGCCGTTTCGTTGGCTAATTACGGCTTGCCGAGCGAATTTGTGACCTGCCTTCCCGCCAATAAGATCGCCGATGCTTCGATTCGTGATCTGAACCACTACGGCGTTATCACCAACCATGTCATCCGCAAAGCGGGTCGTATGGGCCTCTACTACATGGAGGAGGCTGTGGCGATGCGCTCCTCCCAGGTGGTTTATGATCGAGGTGATTCGGCCTTTGATCGGGTCGAGACCGCTGATTTGGATTGGGAGCAGATTTTTCAAGGGGCCGGTTGGTTCCATTGGTCGGGCATCACGCCTGCCGTGAGCCAGGGTGCAGCCGATATGTGTGCCGAGGCGATTCGCGTAGCGCGTCGGATGGGGTTGGTCGTTTCGTGCGATATCAACTATCGTCGTAACCTGTGGAAATATGGCAAGACGGCCGGCGAGGTATTGCCGGCTCTGATGAAAGAGAGTGACATTGTGTTCGGCACGGAGTTGGAGTACAAACAAGCGTTAGGGGTCGATATGCCAGCCTTTAAGGCGGTCGATACGGCCTACGAAATGCCGATGGAGGGGTATCAGCAGGCGGCTGAGGAGATTGCGGCTCTGTTGCCGCATTGTCACACGATTGTCTTTGCCCTACGCAATGTGCTGCATGCCCAGCACCACCTGTTGGGAGGTGTGTTGTGGCATCGTGGTGAGATCTATACCTCGCGTATCTTCGATATCGAGGGGGTGGTTGATTGTGTAGGTGTGGGCGATGCCTATAATGCAGGTATCATCTACGGTATGTTGCATGATTGCTCGATGCAGCGCTCGCTGGATTTGGGTGCAGCGGCTTGTGCTTTGAAAAATACCGTGCCGGGTGACTATGCCCAATTCCCGATTGAGGAGATTATGGCTGTAGCCGACGGAAATACGAACGGCCGCGTGCAACGTTAAGACGATCGTTTGCGCAGTGGAGGGGGGATAGGAAAGTCCTATCGGCCTCTCAATAACAAAAGCAGGAGTGGAAATAATCCACTCCTGCTTTTGTTTGTGCGTTCGTTGTTGTTACTCCATCGGGAAAATGCGAACCTCGGTCACTCCCTCGAGTTGCGCTTGGAGTGCTTCGAGGTCGGTCTTCTCCTCCACCTGACCATAGTGGTAGGGATAGAAGATGGTGGGGCGGATTGCTTTTACAGCCTCGACTGCTTGATCAACGGTCATGGTGTAGGGTTGGTTAACCGGTAAGAATGCAACGTCGATATGTTTCAGGGCCTTCATCTCTTTGGTCGGCTCCGTATCACCGGCTACATAGATGCGCATCCCGCCCAGAGTGATGATGTAACCGCAATCTTCGCGCTCCTTCGGGTGAAATTGGGTGTGACCTGCCGAGGTGTTGTAAGCTGCTACTGCTTCGATCTTGACCCCCTCAATCGGATTGGCAATACTGCCCGGTCGCATGGTGTGGCAGTTCATCTCAAAGGCCTCAGCCGAGGTGCGGTCGCACACAATCTCGGTCGTGCGGGTTGAGAGCTCATCAACAGCTACACCGTCGAAGTGGTCGGAGTGGTGATGGGTGACGAGTATGACGTCAGCCTTTTTCAGACGCGAATAGTCGGCATGGTCCATGACGGGGTCGATGTAGATCATCTTTCCATTCCACTCGACAGCCAAAGAGGCGTGTGCGTAGAAATGGAAAATCACCTCCTGCCCATCGGGAGTCGTGAGGGTGTCGGTAGGGAATTGAACGGTCTTTTTACCGCATCCGAAAAGTGAGAAGATCGACATCATAATCAAGGTGTAAAACAGTTTGTAGCTCATTTAGCTGCTTGTATCAGTTGCATTTTCAAAGCCAAGATACAAACTTTTTCCGAAAAAACAAAGCGATTTCTCGGCAGAAAGAGAAATCGCTCGGTGTTGATGGATGGTCTAAGTGGCGTAAAAGTCTTATACACTATTTGATGATATAGACCGTTTCGTCGGGGTGTTGCATGTGAAATTGCTCGCGTGCATACTCTTCCAGATAGTCGTCGTATCGCAACTGCTCGACCAGCGAACTGTCGCGTTCGATCTTCTCGCGGTAGGCCTGCTGCTCCGTCTCCAATAGGGCAATGTCGCGCTTAATGGCCAAGGCATGCAGGAGGTTCTGACCAATAAATATCAGCGTGAAAAACACGATGATGACTGTTGTGATGATCCAAAAACGACGCGAAAACTCGACCTTCATGCGACAAAGAGATTAGGGAATGTGCATGTATTTGTGGCTTTGGATCGAGATGTTCCAACGCGGATGAGCTTTGGCATATTCGACCATCAGGGGCATCATCTGCTCAGCACGACTCCACTCGGGCTGGAGATACAGCCGGCATTTTTTCGACACTTCGCGGGCGTTGAGTTCGGCCCAGGCAAAATCCTCCTCTGATTCGATGATGACCTTGAGCTCATCGGCTTGTCGATAGGCCTCTTTTAGCGGGGGTTGTTGCCGCTTGGGCGACAGACATACCCAATCGAAGCGCCCCGAGAAGGGGTGTGATCCCGAGGTTTCGAGAAAAATCTCCAATCCGCGTTCGTGTAATCCGTCGCACAAGGGATCGAGGGGATAGAGCAACGGCTCGCCACCGGTCAAGACGATGGCTTGAGCCGGGTAGGAGGCGGCTCGCTCAATGACGGTCTCGATTTCGATCGGAGGGTATAGTTTCGGATTCCAGGTGTATTTGGCATCGCACCAACGACAACCTACGTCACAACCGCCAAGGCGGATAAAATAGGCCGGTTTTCCGCTGTGAAAGCCTTCACCCTGGATCGTATAGAAATCCTCTACGAGCGGCAATCGCCGTCCGCCTTCCAAAAGCTCGATATGGGGATCAAAAGCCATCTATTCGCTCACTACGTAGATATCCTTCAGCGAACGGCCCAACTGATCGTAGTCGAGTCCGTAGCCGACAATAAATTCGTTGCCGATCTCCAGAGCGCGGTATTTAATCGGAATCTGTTTGCTGTACGAAGCAGGCTTAAAGAAGAGCGTGCAGACCTCTACCGAAGCCGGATTCTGAGCCTTCAGGAGTTCGACCATGTGCTGGATACTGCCGCCCGTATCAACGATATCCTCCACGATCACAATGTGGCGGCCTTCGATCGAACTGTTCAGACCGATCAGATTCTTCACGGCTCCCGTCGATGAGGTTCCTTCATAGGAGGCGAGCTTGACAAACGTGATTTCGTTGTTAAACTCGATCTTTTTGATCAGGTCGCTCAAGAACATAAACGAACCGTTGAGTACACCCAAAAAGATCGGAGTGTCGCAGTCGGCGTAATCGGCATTCAGACGCTCGGCCACAGCCTCTACGGCGCGGTCGATCTCTTCGGCGGTGATCATCACCTTGAAGTGACGGTCGTGCAGTTGGATAATATCCTTCATGATTGCAGTTGTGTTATTTGGCGACAAAGATAATAAAATCTTTGTTAGAAGTGGCAAAATCCGTGAAGATCTCGTGTTTCGGCGATGTTGTTTCGTCGCCAAATAAGCCCATCGTGGGTGATACGACCGATCGGATAGAGCGGGCGATGAAATTGTGCCTCAAAGTCCTGTTGCAAGGTGGTGCATCGCTCGGCCTCGACTGTTAGCAGCAATTTGTAGTCTTCACCCCCCGTGGTGGCCTCGTCGATGGTTGCCCCCTCGTCGAGCGGGATGGCTGTCAACTCGACTTCGGCCCCCACCTGCGAAGCGGTAAGTATGTGGCGTAGATCCGAGGCGATTCCGTCCGAAATATCCATCATGGCGTGAACCTCTTCCCGTGCACCGAGCCAGGCTCCGACCTCAACCTCGGGTTGCGGCGTTCGATGAATATGCGCCGCAAGTGTGTCGTAGCGTTCCGATAGAATCGCTTTCAGGCCTGCCGCCGATCCTCCCAACCGGTCACTGACCAGGATGATATCGCCTACACGTGCATCGCGACGACGTTTCAGGTGTTTGCTCGGTCCTCGACCGATGGCTGTTACGTTCAGTATGATGCCATGCTCCGAGCGTGTGGTGTCGCCACCCACGAGTGCTACGTTATGTTGGCGGGCCAGCGCCGTGAATCCGTCCATAAAGGCTTCAATCCAGCCTTCTGGTAACCCTTCCGGCAATGAAAGCGAAAGCAGTACTGCAATAGGGCGTACTCCCATCGCAGCTACGTCGCTCAAATTTACGGCCAACGTTTTATGCCCAATTTCGTGTGCCGAGGTTGCTGCGCGGAGAAAATGCACCCCTTCGCACAAGGCATCGGAGGTGAAGACGAGTGATTCGCCACCGCCGATTTCGAGTACGGCACAATCATCGCCGATTCCTTCAAAATCGTTGGTCGGTAAGGTGGTACACAGCTGTTTGATAGCTGCTATGAGTTCAAATTCGCCCATGATAGGACAAAGATAGTGAAAAATTTATATCTTTGTATCGGAATAAGAACCTGTTTACGATGAAGATTTTGATTCTCAACGGCCCCAACCTCAATCTGCAGGGTCGCCGTGATACGGATGTATATGGCACGAAAACCTTTGAGGAGTTTCTCGAGGAGTTGCGTGCAGCCTATGCCGACATGACGCTCGACTATTTCCAGTCGAACGTGGAGGGTGAGTTGATCAACGCCCTGCATGGCTCGGTGGGGGTTTATGACGGCGTGGTCTTCAATGCCGGCGGCTATACCCATACCTCGGTGGCATTGCGTGATGCAGTTTCGGCTATCTCGACGCCCGTGGTTGAGGTGCACATCTCCTCGATCATGGCCCGCGAGGAGTTCCGCCATGTCTCGATGCTGGCACCCGTGGTTATCGGCTCGATTATGGGCTTTGGTCTCGACTCCTACGTGCTAGGTATCGAATCGTTGATTCTGAAGCACGCCTAATCCTATTTGCGGGTAATGAAGAGCCGACTGAAAGCGCAGGTGGCTGCGAGTGCCGAATGGACGATGGGCGAGAAGGTGGCAACAGCCCTCCTTCAGTTCATTGTGCGTATTTTGGTGCTGCGTATGCTGATGCCCGACGATTTGAAGGTGGTGGCTATTCTGCTGGCGCTTTCATCGTTTGCGTTGGTGGTCGTGGATAGTGGCTTTTCGCAAATGCTGGTACGCAAAGCTGATCCTCGTGACGAGGACTTTAAGTCGGTCTTTCTCTTTAATATACTCTCTTCGGTAATCATCTACGGGTTGTTGTTGGTGCTCACTCCCTGGTTGGCCGACTATTACGCCATGCCCATTTTGCGAACCACCGCACCCCTCTTTTTCTTGATGATCCCCCTCAATGCACTGGGTGTGATTCAGCATACGATTCTGACACGTCGTTTTGATTTCGCCCGCATCTCGAAATTGATCTTTACGGCACAACTCATCAGCGGCCTGTCGGCAGTGGCTTTAGCCTATGCCGGCTTTGGTGTATGGGCTTTGGTGTGGCAGCAGGTGTTGCTGATGGCGGTACGTAGTGTTCTTTTATGGTGGTGGAGTGGTTGGTCGCCTACCGGTAAGGCATCAGTGGGCGCATTGCGTGAAATGGCCCCCTATAGCATGAGCCTGATGGCTTCGGATTTGGTGACTGCGCTCTATAATAAAGTCCCGCAGTTGGCCCTCGGTAAACTCTATCTCGATGCCACCCTTGGTTATTACGACCAGGCTATTAAACTCAAAGACCTGCCGGTGCAGTCGGCGATGCAGTCGGTGCAATTTGTGACCTTCCCGGCGATGGCAAAAATAGCCCACGACGAGGTGAAATTCGCCGAGAGTTTCCGTCAGGTGTTGTTGGTTGTGGCCTATGTGATCTTCCCGGTGATGTTGGGGATGGCGGCTGTTGCACAGGATCTGTTTGCCGTTCTGCTTGGTGAGCAGTGGATGCCGACTGTGCCTCTCTTCGAGGTGGTCTGCTTGGCCGGACTCTTCACCCCGTTGGCGATGATGGCCTATAATGTACTTAAAGTAAAGGCGGAGGGAGGAGTTATTATTCGACTTGAATTGCTGAAAAAGGGTTTTATGACCCTTGCGCTGATCTATGCAATCCCCCGTTCGGTGGAGAGCGTGGTGTGGGCTTTGGTGGCCTCGGCTGCTTTTGATTGGGTGGTCAATATGGCTGTCGCATTACCCCTTGCCCGCCTTTCGTGGGGACGAGCATTGCGCGCGTTGCTGCCCGTGGTGGTGGTTTCAGCGGTGATGTACGGGAGTGTACTGGCGATATCGTGGTGGCTCGTTGAGCCCTCCTGGATGCGATTCGGACTGCAGATTGCGTGTGGTGTGTTTGTCTATCTCGGCCTTTCGGCACTCTTTCGATTGGAGGCGTTGAGGGAGATCGTCTCGTTAGTAAAACTACAATTAAAAAAATAAGCCGTCTAACAAGGTGATTTCTGCGTTACACTTGTGCTCGAAATACTCCCATACGCTTAATATGCTGAGGTTTCTCGCACTTCGCAAGCCTTACCCTCCCCGTGTGTTATACAACTTCTAAAAAACGGAAAGGGCTGCCTAACCTATTTGTTGGGCAGCCCTTTCCGTTAGTTCTGTTCGGATCAGATTTCTACTCAATCTCCAACGTGATAATCGAGGCTGCGGGGAGCTTCAGTTCAATGCCCGTCTTGGTGATTTTAGCCCCCTTGAAGGGCTTGATGCCCACCCGATTGGTCGCATCGAAGTCGTTGTAGGCGTCAATCGATTCGGCATGCAGAATGGTGCCTGATACCTGCTTGGGGTTGAGCTCATCGAACGAAATCTGGATCGTAGGCTCCTTCTCCAACTCGGGATTGACCACCGAGAGGTGCAGTTTGCCCGCCTTATCGCGCGAAGCCGTCACGCTGACCTCGGGGATCGAACGTGTCTTGGTCACCTGACGCTCAGCCGCCGAGCAGGTCGTGGGTACAAACGTAGCACCCTGATGCGGGCGGTAGAGCCAGAAGGCGTGGTAGGTGGGGGTGAGCACCATCTCATCACCACGTGTGAGGACCATGGCCTGCAGCACGTTGGCAATCTGGGCGATGTTGGCCATGGTGATACGGTCGGCATAGCGGTGGAAAACATGGAAGGTCAGCGCTGCCACCATTGCATCACGCATCGTGTTCTGCTGGTAGAGGTGTCCGCGCACCGTACCCGGCTCCTCGTCGAACCAAGTGCCCCACTCATCGACCAAAAGACCAATGCGTCGCTCGGGGTCGGCAGCATCCATCAGGGCGATGTGGCGACGGATCACCGGCTCGATCTCGAGCGCCTTGCCTAGCGTTTCGTAGTATTCGTCAGTCGAAAAATCAATGGCCGATCCCTTGCTGCCACGCCAACCCTTGACGGCGTAGTAGTGCAACGAAAGACCGTGCATGCGGTTGCCGATCTGTTTTAGGAGCACCTCGGTCCAGTTGTAGTCGTAGTCCGACGCGCCACTGGCCACCTTGTAGAGTCGATTTCCGTTGAAGTTGCGGCAATAGGTGGCATAACGGCGGTAGAGATCCGAGTAGTATTCGGGGCGCATGTTACCACCGCAACCCCAGCTCTCGTTACCTACACCGAGGTATTTCACCTTCCAGGGCTTCTCTCGGCCGTTCTTCTTGCGCTCCTCGGCCATAGGCCCGTTATCGGCGGTCATGTACTCGACCCATTTGGCCAGCTCCTCGACCGAACCCGAGCCGACATTGCCACTGATGTAGGGCTCGCAACCGAGCTTCTCGCAGAGGTTGAGGAATTCGTGTGTGCCAAACGAGTTGTCCTCGATCGTGCCACCCCAATTCGAGTTGACCATGCGGGGACGATTCTCCTTGGGGCCGATGCCGTCACGCCAATGGTATTCGTCGGCAAAACAGCCGCCCGGCCAACGCAAAACAGGAATCTGCAAGGCTTTGAGTGCCTCCAGTACGTCGGTGCGGTAGCCATCTTCGTTCGGAATATCACTATCTTCGCCTACCCAAAGGCCTCCGTAGATACACGTGCCGAGGTGCTCGGAAAATTGGCCGTAGATTTCGGGGGCAATGGTAGGTTGATCCGTGGCGCGATCCAATACGCGCACCTCAATCGGTTGCGCTGTTGCCGCAAAGGCGCAGACAAGAGCTAATAGTAAGGTTGAAAAGCGTTTCATGGTTGGTCGTAGGTTTTTGGATACAGTTTACATGCGATGCGACCCCTCGGAGATCACCACCTCGTAGATAGCTACCTCGTGGCCGTAACGCGCTTTGAAGCGCTCTTGGGCTTGGGTAATGAACGCATCGTAGAGCTCCTCCTTTACAAGGTTGATCGTGCAACCTCCGAAGCCGCCGCCCATGATGCGCGATCCCGTAACGCCACACTTCTGAGCCACTGTTGCCAGGAAGTCCAACTCCTCGCACGAAACCTCGTAATCCTTCGACATGCCCCAATGGGTTTCATACATGCATCGTCCGACCGTTTCGTAGTCGTTGTTTTTGAGAGCCTCGCAGACGGTCAATACACGTTGCTCTTCGCCGATTACATAATAAGCGCGTTTGTAGTCCTCTTCCGAAATCGTGTTGCCGAGTGCCTCCAGTTCGGCCATCGTAGCACCACGCAAGAACTCTCTGCCGAGTGCTTGGGCAACCTTTTCACACGATAAACGACGGTCGTTGTAAGGTGATCCGGTCAGCTGGTGCTTGACGCATGAATTGACAAGTACCAGGCGATAACCGTGGGCTGCAGGGTCGAAGGGGTAGTACTCAAACTCCATCGAGCGGCAATCGAGGCGCATCAGGCATCCGGCCTTGCCGAATACCGAGGCGAATTGGTCCATAATACCACACTTTACGCCACAATAGTTGTGCTCGGTCGATTGACCGATACGGGCTAACTCGAAGCGGTCGATACCACATGCGAACAGCTCGTTCAGTGCGAAGGCGAACACCGACTCCAGTGCGGCCGACGACGACATGCCGGCTCCCAACGGTACATTACCCGAAAATACAGCCTCAAATCCACCGATCGTATAGCCACGCTTTTGGATCTCGCGGCAGACACCAAATATATAATGGGCCCATGAGGCTTCGGGTTTGTCGGACTCCTCCAATCCGAATCGACACTCCTCGTTCAGGTCGAGGGCCACGATGCGTACTTCGTTTTCCGAGTTGGGGCGGATGGCTGCTACAACCCCTTTGTCGACGGCACCCGGAAAGACAAAGCCGCCATTATAGTCGGTATGTTCGCCGATGAGGTTAATGCGCCCGGGTGAGGCGAAGAGTTGGGCTTCGCTGCCGAAACGCTCTTCAAAGGCGCGTTCGACGATGCTTTTCAATGCTTGCATTTTGTGTTGTTTTTATTGTAAATATACACTCTTATGAAACGAAGATACGAAAAAAAAAGGAAAATATGGTTGATGAACACTTTTTTTCGCGATTGTCTCCCTCTATTTTGATGTTAGTGCTTTATTTATAGGGGTATATACGCGTTTTTGGGCTCATGCATCTCGAAGATTTGTCCACCTATTCCGAAGAAAAATCCACCTTGCAAGCGGTTTTTTATCTTATTTTTGCAATAAATAACGGCGATAATTTGATGACGCTTCACCCGGCGTATTGAATTTTCCCCACTTTTGAGCCAAAACAAATTAAAAATAAATCAACAAATTCTAACCTAAAGTTTAACTTAAAACACGAAAACATGAAACAAAACAAACAAAATCATGTCTTCTCGGCAGCCAGAAAGCTCGCGCTTGCGATCTGCTTTTTGGGCATCTCGGCCTTCGCCTTCGCACAGTCACAGGTGAAAGGTACGGTGAAAGATGCAAACGGACTGCCCGTGATCGGAGCTACGGTTTTGGTCGATGGTACAACGACCGGTACAACGACCGATGGCAATGGTCAATTTGTGCTCAACGCAGGCCAGAAGGCTACGTTGACAGTTTCATATCTTGGCTACAAGGATGCCAAGGTGGCCGTAGGTGGTAAGACGGCCGTTGAGGTAACGCTCGAAGAGGATGCTGCCATGCTGGATGATGTAGTGGTCATCGGTTATGGTGCCATCAAGAAGCGTGACCTGACCGGTTCGGTGGCTTCGGTGAAGGCTGAGGATATCATGCGTACCCCGACGGGTAACGTGATGGAGGCTATTCAGGGTCAGGTGGCAGGTTTCGATATCACCCGTTCGAATGGTGATGCCGGTGCCTCGATGAACATGACCATGCGTGGTAACCGTTCGGTGAATGCTACCAACGAGCCGCTCTTTATTATTGATGGTATGGAGGGTTCGTTCGCCGAGCTCAACCCGAACGATATTGCTTCGATCGAGGTGCTGAAGGATGCTTCGTCGACCGCTATCTATGGTGCTGCCGGTGCCAATGGTGTTGTGATCATCACGACGAAGAACCCGCAGAAGGACAAGTTCTCGATCAACCTGGATGCCTACTATGGTTGGAACGTTCCCTCGAAGTTCCCCGAGCTGAACACGGGTGAGGCTTACAAGGAGTTCCGTCGTGAGGCTCTGCGCACGGTGGGTCAGTGGAATGGTCCGGCTGACGATGCAACGCTCTTCCCGTCGGATGTACAGTCGCTCATGGACAACAACCAGTGGGTTAATTGGGCTGATGAGGCTACGCGTACGGGTCAGACGCAGAGCTACAACGTAAGCTCGTCATATGCCAACGATCGCGTGAGCTCGTACTTCTCGCTCGGTTACTACAACGTGGAGGGTCAGCTGCCCGATGATGAGCTGCAGCGTTACTCGATTCGCGCCAAGGCCGACTTTACGCCGACCGAATGGGTGAAGTATGGTGTGAATGTCTATGGTATGTGGCAGGATAACGACAAGCGTTACAGCAAGGTTTGGAACCGTATTCTCTGCACGCCGCCCATGGGCACGCCGTACGATGAGACCGGTGAGGTTGTTCCCTTCCCCGTGAACGGTAATACGGCCTACATGTCGCCTATCGCCGATATGGGTTCGGATCAGTATGTAAATAATGTAAAGACGCTGTCGATTGCTCCTCAGGCCTATATCGAGATCGCTCCCGTGAAGGGTCTTACGCTCCGTTCGGTGCTGGGTGGTTACTTCCGCAATACGAAGCAGGGTGTCTATGTAGGTCCCGCTTCGTGGGAGGGCTTGCAGACCGGTACGACGGCTCGCATTCCCAACTCGCTGACCTATAACTATAAGTGGCAAAACATTCTGACCTACAACATCACCGTTGCCGATGATCACGACTTCACCGTAACGGGTGTAGCCGAGTGGTCGAAGAATCGCAATGAGAATGTTTCGGCATCGGCCTTTGGCTTTGACTCGAATACCTATGGCTATCACAACTTGGGTGCTGCTACCGGTACGCCCTCCGTTTCGTCGGGTTTTGTAGGTACGCAGATGATGTCGTATGCTGCTCGTCTGAACTACTCGTACAAGGGTAAGTATCTCTTCTCGATCAGCAGCCGTTGGGATGGCGCTTCGGTACTGTCCGAGGGTAACAAGTGGGATGTATTCCCCGCAGTTGCTGCCGCATGGCGTATCTCGGACGAGGGCTTCATGCAGAATCAGAACACAATCTCGAACCTCAAGCTCCGCGCATCGTATGGTGTAACGGGTAATGCTGCTGTATCGGCTTACGGTACGCTTGCTGCAGCTCGTCTGGGTGTATTTGGTTTCCAGGAGACGACCGTTGCCTATAGTGGTTACGCTGCCAACATCTCGAACCCGAATCTGGGTTGGGAGAAGTCCTATTCGTGGAACGTGGGTCTCGACTTCGGTCTGTGGAAGGATCGCCTGAACATCACGGCCGATTGGTATCGCACCGATACGAAGGATCTGCTCTATGAGCAGGCGCTGCCGTACGAGTTGGGTGGTTATGCAAGTGGCGCCTTCAAGATGTGGTCGAACGTGGGTGAGACGCGCAACACGGGTCTTGAGTTGACCGCGAATGGTCGCATCTTCACCGGTGAGTTCAAGTGGAACAGCACCGTGACCTTCGCTATGAACAAGGAGGAGGTTATCAAGACCACGAGCAACCAGCCGTTGCAGTATGGTGATTACTACCTGATCGAGGGTCAGCCCATCCACACCTACTATGGTTACAAGTACATGGGTATTTGGGGTACGGCCGACGAGGCTGAGGCTGCCAAGTTCGGTCAGAAGCCGGGTGACGTTCATGTTTACGACGACGGCAATGGTACGCTCAACCAGGATGACTACCAGATCATCGGCAGCTCGACGCCGAAGTGGACCGGTAGCTGGGCCAACAACTTCTCGTACAAGAACTTCGATTTGAACATCCTGATGATTGCCCGTTGGGACTACATGATGGGCTACGGCATTACCGGTTGGTATCGTGCCGACGGTATCAATCCTTCGCCCGCCATTTGCGACTACTGGACGCCTGAGAACCAGAACGCCCGCTATCCGCGTCCGAATGCCGAGGCTTCGGGTCAGGTAGATTACCAGAATACAATCGACTACTACGATGGTTCGTACTGGAAGATTAAGACCATCTCGCTCGGTTACACCGTGCCGAAGAAGCACCTGAAGAAGATCGGTGTTGAGAAGCTCCGCGTTTACTTCACGGCCGACAATCCGTTCATCCACACCAAGAGTAAGTATCTGAAGAATTACGACCCCGAGAAGGGTGGTGATGACGACTACGCACCGCTGTCGCGTCAGTATGTATTTGGTGTTAATCTTTCATTCTAAAAATAGGAGGACTTTACTATGAAATACTTTAAGTTATTAGCAATAATGGCCGGCCTCTTGATGTGCGCATGCAGCCTCGAAGAGGAGAACCCCTCCGCAATCACGACCGATTCGGATTGGAAAACGGCCGCCGGTTATCAGAAATTGATTAATGCCTGCTACTACGATTTCATTCGTATTACCTACGGTCAGGCAGAGGATACCTTCGTGGTGAATGCCGAAGGTGGTACCGATATTTGGCAGGATTCGCGCGATGGTAGCAACGGTAACTGGAGCCGTCTGCTGCTCTACAGCGGTGATTTCTCGGGTCTGCTGGGTGAGGCTTATACCTCGTTCTATGCAACGCTCAACATCTGTAATGCAGCCATCGAGTATGCTACGAAGGTACAGGGTCTGAGCGAGGCTCAGGTGAATGCCCTGGTTGCCGAGGCTTACTACCTGCGTGCCCACTCACTCTATCACATCGTGGAGCAGTACGGTGGCAAGTATCTGGCCACGACGCCGACTACCGAGGCTAAGAAGACCCTCGAGTGCTCGAAGGTGAACGACTTCTACGCCGTGATCCTTTCGGACCTGGAGTTTGCCATGAAGCACCTGCCCGTGTCGCATGCCGAGTATGGCCACGTGAAGCGCGCTGCTGCTTACAGCCTCTATGCCAAGGCTTGCTTGACCTATGCTGCCTATACCGATGGTAAGGGTCACGCTGACGCCATCACGACGGCCGAGGCTCAAGAGCTCTATAGCAAGGCTCAGGTGGCTGCCGATTTCCTGATCGACAATGCTGCTTCGATGGGTGTTCGTCTCTATGACGACGTAGCTGAGGTATTCGACGAGAATAACAACAAGTCGAACGAGGAGGCACTCTTCGTGGTATGCCACTCGATGACGCAGGCTCTGAACCCCCGTGGTAACTACTACAACCGTGTTTGGAAGCACTTCTCTGCCTATAACGCCAACAATGCCGGTGTTTATTTGGACGGTCTTCAGGCTTCGTACGAGACTTCGGTGAATGGTGTTGCAGTTCCGCGTCTGGCCAAGGGTAACGACTACCTCCAGCCGAGTAAGTACCTGATCGACCTCTATGAGGAGGGCGACAAGCGTTATGATGCCTTCTTCCAGGATAAGTACTACATCAACAAGGCCAATACGGCTGATGGTAAGGGCTACCAGTGGACGGAGATCGATGCCAAGCGTTATGGCTTGAGCACGAATCGCGTAGGCAACCCCGAGTACAACATCGGTCTGGGTGAGTTGGCTGTTTACATCTCGCGTGAGACCTACACGCAGGAGGAGCGCGATGCAGTCCCCTATGCCATCTACAACATCGAGGATAACTACAAGGATCCCGCTAACCCGGGCAAGTTCTATCCCAGTCTGTCGAAGTTTGATACCCCGTCGCTCTATGCAGGTTCGAACGCTTCGAAGCCCTACTCGGGTGCCGACTGTATCATCCTGCGTCTGGGTGAGACCTACCTGCTTTCGGCCGAGGCTCACTGGCGTCTGGGGAACAACGCAAAGGCAGCAGATCGCATCAACGTACTGCGTCAGCGTGCCGGTGCTGCCAAGATTGCTGCAGCCGACATTGATCAGGATTTCCTGCTCGATGAGCATGCTCGTGAGATGTGCGGTGAGTGGATGCGTTGGTTTACACTGAAGCGCTTCCGTGCTTTCGAGAGCCGTCTGCAGAAGTGCAATCCGCAGATCACGGAGTTTGATGCCTCGAAGCACTACGTACGACCCGTTCCGACGTGGGTACTTGCCAACTTCGAGAATGGCGACGAGTACCAGAACCCGGGCTACTAGTAGATGCTATGGATCGATAACGGATCTGAGAAGCGATAAATTGGGTTGCGATTCCTATGGGAGTCGCAACCTTTTTTTTGCTCGGGTGTAAGTTTTTTTTGATTTTATTTGCGATTTCGATTTTTTGCGCTACCTTTGCACACGCAATGGGGGATTAGCTCAGTTGGCTAGAGCGCTTGCATGGCATGCAAGAGGTCACCGGTTCGACCCCGGTATTCTCCACCAAAACGGTTGCCTTAACGGGTGACCGTTTTTTTTGTGTCTGTGTAGCCGATTCAGACATTGTATGGTCATAAAAAAAGGTTGCAGTTTTCTGCAACCTTTTTTCTTATTAGTGTTGGACTTACTCAACCTCCCAGGTGGCACCCGAGCGGAGCAGATCGTCCATGCAACGAATCTTGCTTTGAGCCTTCACTTCCTCAACCTGCTGCTGTACCCCCAAGTCGTAAACTACCGGATCGTCTACATCGCGAATCACACCAACGGCAACGGGGTAGTCGGGATACTTCATGGCGGCCAGCATTGAGTGGAGTGTTGTATCCTTCTCGTGGGCATCGTGCGTGAGGAGATTTTCCTCCGTGTAGCCATCCTCGCCGATCGTTACGACCTTGAGCTTCATGTTCTCGAATACAAGACCCTTGTCACCCTTCGCACCGAAGATCATCTTCTTGCCGTGCTGCAGGGTGATCGTGTGCTCTTGGCGCGTAGCCTTGTCGCCTGCAAAGAGGGCGTGCGTCTTGTCGTTGAAGATGACGCAGTTCTGCAACACCTCCACTACCGACATGCCCTTATGCTTGGCGGCAGCCACGAGGCACTCCTTCGTCAGCATGACCTCCATGTCGATCGAGCGGGCGAAGAACGATCCCTTAGCACCGATTACCAACTCACCCGGATTAAAGGGCTTCTCGACCGTGCCATAGGGCGAGGTCTTGGTGATCTTACCCAACTTCGAGGTGGGCGAATACTGACCTTTCGTCAGACCATAGATCTCGTTGTTGAAGAGGATCATGTTCAGGTCGACATTGCGGCGGATGGCGTGGATAAAGTGGTTACCACCGATGGCGAGCGAGTCACCATCACCCGTAGCTACCCATACCGAGAGGTCGGGGTTGGCGGTCTTCACACCCGTGGCTACGGCGTTTGCACGGCCGTGTACGGAGTGGAAACCGAAGGTCTTCATGTAGTAGATAAAGCGCGATGAGCAGCCGATACCCGAAACGAAGGTAAACTTGTTGTGCGGCGTATCTGTCGCATCAGCGATCTCGGGCAGCGCACGCTGCACGGCATTCAGGATGGCATGGTCGCCACATCCGGGGCACCAACGTACCTCCTGGTCGCTCTTAAAGTCTGCTGCGGTATATTTGAATTCTGCCATGATCTTCTTACAATAAGGTTTCGAACTTCTCTTTCAGCTCCACGATCGTAAAGGGCTGACCCTCGACCTTGTTGAACTGCTCATACTGGAACTCCTGGAACTGCTGACGCAGATAGTTGGCAAACTGCCCCTCGTTGAGCTCGCAAACAACAATCTTCTTAAACTTGGCGAAGATCTCCTTCACACCCTTCGGCAGGGGGTTGATGTAGTTGAAGTGGCACAACGAAACGCTCTTGCCCTCCTCGCGAAGCTGGTCAACAGCATTTTGCAGGTGGCCACGCGTACCGCCCCAACCTACAACCAGCAGCTCGCCCTCAGCATCGCCATAAACGCTCTGCTCGGGAATGTAATCGGCCACCTTCTTCACCTTCTCGGCGCGCAGGTAGGTCATCTTCTGGTGGTTGGCAGGATCGTGCGAAATTGAGCCCTTCACAGCATCCTTCTCCAGACCACCTACGCGGTGCTCCAGACCCGTCTTGCCGGGGAAGGCCCAACCGCGTGCCAACTTTTCATTGCGCACGTAGGGCATGAAGCCACCCTCGGGAGCCGTCTCCACGATAGGAGGTACAATGGCTGGATAGTCGCTCATGGAGGGGATGCGCCACGGCTCCGAACCGTTGGCGATGAAACCGTCGGTGAGTAGCACTACGGGGGTCATGTGCTCCATGGCCAGACGACCTGCCTCGAAGGCGTAGTGGAAGCAATCGCTCGGCGACGATGCGGCCACCACGATCAGTGGACACTCGCCGTTACGGCCGTAGAGAGCCTGTACCAGGTCGCTCTGCTCAGTCTTGGTCGGCAGACCCGTCGAAGGACCACCACGCTGTACATCGACAACCACCAACGGTAGCTCGATCATCACGGCCAGACCCAGCGCCTCGCTCTTAAGCGAAAGACCCGGACCCGAGGTCGATGTTACGGCAAAGTTACCGGCATAGGCGGCACCGATGGCGGTACAGATACCGGCAATTTCGTCCTCTGCCTGTACGGTCTTCACGCCGAGGTCCTTGCGCTTGGCAAGCTCCTCCAGGATCACCGTAGCGGGGGTGATGGGGTATGAACCGCAGAAGAGCGGCAGACCGGCCTTCTCGGCAGCGGCCATCAGACCCCAAGCCGTAGCCACGTTACCCGAGATGGTGCGATAGGTGCCTTTCTCGAGTTGGGCGGGAGCCACTCGGTAGTGGCTGGCCAGCTGGTGTGTATTGGCTGCAAAGTTATAACCGGCCTTGATTGCGAGCTTGTTGGCCTCGGCAATCAGCGGATTTTTCTTTTGGAATTTCGACTCCAAGTAGTGGAATGCGTGGTCCTCGTGGCAATCGAAGAGCCAGAAGCAGATACCCAGCGCGAACATATTCTTGCACTTCACGATGGCACGGTTATCCAACCCCGTATCCTTCAGTGCTTCACGCGTCAAAGAGGTGATGTCGGGGGCTACAATGTTGTAGTCACCCAGACCCAACTCTTCAATCGGATCGAGGGTCGCAAAACCGGCCTTCTTGAGGTTGTCCTCGGTAATCGAGTCGCCGTCGAGGATGACTGTCGCCGAACGCTTCAACCACTTGCGGTTGGCCTTCAAGGCTGCCGGGTTCATGGCTACCAAGACATCGCAGTAGTCACCCGGGTTAAGTTCGCGATGGTCGCCAAAATGTACCTGGAAACCCGAAACGCCCGCAACAGTACCTTGCGGAGCTCGGATCTCGGCCGGATAGTCGGGGAAGGTTGAAATACCGTTACCCTCCAATGCGGCAGTGTCGGAAAAGAGTGTGCCGGTGAGCTGCATGCCGTCGCCCGAGTCGCCCGAAAAGCGAATCACTACGTCGTGCAACTCCTGCACCTTGTTTTGCTCCATGTTGATTTTATTGGTTTGAATTAGGTTTGTGTGTCACTTTTATAAAACAAAGTTAGAAAAATTCTTGTTAGTTGATTCACACCAACAAGAATTTTTCGGATTTTTTGTTGTTTTTACCTATTTGACAGCTACCAAAATACCTGCTTCGTAGAGCATATAGAGTGGAACGAAAACCACCAGCAATGTAAACGGATCGCCCGAAGGGGTAATCAAGGCTGCAGCTACGAGCAGTACGGGCACAGCATAGCGACGACCGAGACGCAATTGCTCACGAGTAATCAATCCAAGACGCGAAAGCATGCGACAGACGATCGGCAGTTCGAAGGCCAACCCCATGGCAAAGAGAATGCCCCAAAAGTTGTTCATGTAGGAGAGCAACGAGATTTGCGTTGCGATGGCATCGCTTAAGGTATATTGCGCCAAAAAACGAAACGTCAGGGGAAAGACAATCAGATAGCCGGTTGCGCATCCGATAAAGAAGAGCAATGAGGCCCCCAAAAAAGCGGCACGCACGCTCTGTCGCTCCGTTTCGTAGAGCGCGGGGCGAATAAAGTTCCACAACTCATAGAGCAGGTAGGGACACGTGAGTAGCAGGGCCCCGTAGAAGGTGGTGCTTAGGTGGGTGGTAAATTGCGAAGCGAGGTGGATGTTGATCAGTTCGATGTGTAGCGGATGCTCTCCGAAGATCGAATCCGTACCAACCAGATTGGCCAGCCAGCGATAGAGTATGAATCGCTCCTCGGTGGGGGCAAGAATCAATCGATCGAAGAGCGTGGGCATTGCCACAAAGAGCACAACCATGCAGACCAATAACATCCCTGCCACACGCAGCAAAGCGGCGCGTAGCGTGTCGAGGTGATCCCAGAAAGTCTGCTCCCCCTGCATGGATCGTTGAGGCTATTTTTCGGTATCCTGCTCCTCCTTGTCGAGGCTGTTCATCCCCTCCTTGAAGCTGCGTACACCTTTACCCAACCCCTTCATCAGTTCAGGAATCTTCTTGCCACCGAAGATCAGCAGCAATACCAGGGCGATAATCAGCAGTTCACCCCAACCTAAATTGCCAAGAAATAAAAGATGGTTCATTATGAAATGTGTTTTAGGTCCGTTTTTACAAAGATAGCACTTTTTTCGTTAGCGCACAAGCAGGTAGATATATCCTGCATAAAGCAGCAGGAAAATGACACCCTCGGCGCGGTCCAATTCGCGGCGACGGAAGGTGAAGCTCGTGAGGTAGAGCAAAACGGCCGTCAGGAGCGAAACCAGCAGGTCGAAGAGGGTGATGCCGCCCAAGGTCAGAGGGTGGATTAGCGACGAGGTGCCCAGGATCAGCAGGATGTTGGCGATGTTCGAGCCGACGACATTACCCAATGCCATCCCCATCTTACCTTTGAGGAACGATACGACTGAAGCGGCCAATTCCGGAAGCGACGTGCCGCCCGCTACGAGCGTGATGGCGATCACCGACTCCGAGATACCCGCCTTGCGGGCAATCGAGGTGGCGCTGTCGAGGAACAGCTCACCGCCGAAGATCAGACCGCACAGACCGCCCACGATCATCACGATCGTCAGCCACCAGGCCATCGGCTTCGGAGCGTTCTCGTCCTTTTCGGGACGCTTGGCAGAGCGAATTGTCCAGTACATCAGACCGATGTAGAGCATGAGCATGATGGCACCGTCCGTGCGCGAGATGATATTGCTTGCACCCCAACCAACGAGCGTGTCGTAAGCCATCAGCACAAAGAGAGCCGATACCAGCACGCAGAGCGGAATATCGACACGCGTATTCTCCTTCGTGAAGGCGATGGGGTGGATGATTGAGCAGAGGCCCAGCACCATGAAGACGTTGAAGATGTTCGAGCCAACGACATTACCGATGGCCATGTCACTTTGGCCGTTGATAGACGAGAGAACCGAAACGACCATCTCGGGCATCGAGGTACCCACCGCTACGATCGTCAGACCGATCAGAAATTCGGGCATGCGCAATCGTTGCGCAAGCGCTGAGGCTCCATCTGTCAGGTAATTGGCACCGGCTAAAATAAGAGCTAGGCCCACAATCAGTAAGATAAAATCCATAGTATGTTTGTTTCTTGCTTCGTTTGGGGTTACAATACTAAAAGGCTGACAGCCATAATCACCATGCCGACTACGACACCCGCAATAGCCGTGTGTGCCTCGCCATATTCGCGAGCGGCAGGCAACAGCTCGTCGAGCGAAATATAGACCATAATACCGGCTACGGCCGTTAAGATGCATCCAAGCAACACCGGCGTCAGAATCGGAGCCAGAATCAACCAGGCGGCCAAAGCGCCTAGCGGCTCGGCTAGACCCGAAAGCAGCGACCAGCGGAAGGCCTTTGCGCGACTTTCGGTGGCGTAGAAGATCGGTATCGATACGGCAATACCCTCGGGAATGTTGTGGATGGCGACGGCAACGGCGATGGCTAAACCGAGCGTCGGATCGTTCATGCCGGCCGTAAAGGTGGCAATGCCCTCGGGGAAGTTGTGGATGGCAATCGCAAGGGCCGACATCAGGCCGACACGCATCAGCTTTGACTGGCGGGGTTTATGCTGTAACTCTTCGACACGATGCGCTTCGTGCGGGTTCTCGACTGTGGGTACCAGGTGGTCGATCAAACCGATGAAGGCCATGCCTCCGAAAAAGGCCAACAAGTTGATCCACTCGCTCACCTTTCCTGCGAAGTGGTCGGCGAGGAGTTCGGCGCCCTGGGGCATCAACTCCACAAACGAAACATAGACCATCACGCCGCCCGATAAGCCCAACGAAAAGGACAATAGACGACGGTTGGTGCGCTTTGCGATAAAGGCAATCACGCTGCCGACACCCGTAGCCAGGCCGGCTGCGAGGGTAAGCAGGAATGGTACTATGAATTGTTGCATGGCCATAAGTGGTGCAAAGATAATGCTTTTCGGGATGAAAAATTGCAAATGCAAAATGAAAAATAAAGCTTTTCGAAAATGTTAATTCACGGTTAATATTTTTTCTTTGAAAAAAGTTGCATGAGCGCTCGAAAAATATTACCTTTGCCCCAACGTATAAATTTGATCCGATGACTATACAGCGAACCATATCCCCGAGTATTCAATGTGAAATGGCGGATTGTTTTGATCAGTCAAAGGGTATTTTGTTTTAATAGGGTAACTGTTTTCGGTTGCCCTATTTTTTTGTCTGAATGAAGCCGATGAGAACGATTTTGACCCATGCAAAGATCTATGTCGAGGGGCAGTTTGTGGAGACAACCCTCGCAATCGAGGGTGACCGCATTGCGGCCCTCGGTGTCGAGCCTGCGAGCGACGATCGTGTGATCGACCTCGAAGGGCGTTGTGTAGTGCCCGGTTTGGTGGATGTGCATGTCCACCTGCGAGAGCCCGGATTCGAATATAAAGAGACCGTAGCAACGGGTACGGCAGCGGCTGCTCGTGGCGGCTATACGCTTGTGTGCTCGATGCCCAACCTGAACCCCGCACCCGATTCGATGCCCAATCTGCAACTGCAACTTGATGCGATCAACCGTGATGCCGTGGTGAAGGTGATCCCTTACGGATGCATCACCCAGGGTCAAAAGGGTCGAGGTGAGTTGGCCGATATGGCAACCATGGCACCGCATGTGGTCGGATTTTCGGACGATGGTCGCGGTGTGCAGGCTGATGAGGATATGCTGAAGGCGATGCGCGAAGCTGTTCTTTTGGGAAAGCCGATTGTGGCACATTGCGAGGTGAACGACCTGCTCAAGGGTGGTTATATCCACGATGGTGAGTATGCCCGTCAGCACGGTCATCGCGGTATCTCGTCGGAGAGCGAGTGGGCGCAGGTGGCACGAGATATCGAGTTGGTGCGTGAGACGGGTTGCCAATACCATGTCTGCCACGTATCGACTAAGGAGAGTGTTGAACTGGTGCGCAACGCCAAAGCCGAAGGGTTGAAGGTGAGTTGCGAAACGGGTCCCCACTACCTGATCTTCAGCGATGCCGATCTGCAGGAGGAGGGTCGTTGGAAGATGAATCCTCCGATTCGCTCGGCCGAGGATCGCGCAGCACTGATTGCCGGTATCCAGGATGGTACGGTGGAGGTGATTGCTACGGACCACGCCCCCCATTCGGCGGATGAGAAGAGTCGCGGACTTGAAAAGAGCGCCATGGGTATTGTCGGTTTGGAGTGTGCCTTTAGTGTGCTTTATACCCATTTGGTCAAGACGGGTGTGGTGACGTTGGAGAAATTGGTCGATCTGATGAGTACCAATCCGCGCCGCCTGTTTGGCTTTGGTGGTGGTATTGCGGTTGGCGAGAAGGCCGATCTGACGGTGCTCGACCTGACGGTATGTGATACGATCGATCCCGAGACGTTTAGTTCGAAGGGAAAAGCAACCCCCTTTGCCGGTATGCAGGTGCAAGGAGGTGTCGTGATGACCTGGGTTGACGGTAAAGCCGTGTATGAGGCGTAGAGCCTTTTGGTAAGAAAACAACGAAACATTAAATAATAACGATGAAAGCATTTACGAAGAAACTTGTCTTGGAGAACGGCCGTGAGTTTTACGGCTATGGCTTCGGTGCCGACCGTGAGGCTGTTCTTGAGATCGTCTTCAACACCGCCGTGGTGGGGTATCAGGAGATTATGTCTGATCCCTCCTATACGGGTCAGTTGGTGGTGATGACCTATCCGTTGATCGGCAACTACGGTATGGCCGATGATGATTATGAAACGAAGAACCCCACGTTGGGTGGTATGGCAGTGCGTGAGTACAACGATCTGCCCTCGAACTTCCGTTACACCCGTACGTTGAACGAGGTGTTGGAGGAGTCGAACATCCCGGCCATTTGGGGCCTTGATACCCGTGCCTTGACGCGTGTGATTCGCGATGAGGGTACACAAAAGGTGATTATTACCGATGCGGCAACTCCGAAAGAGGAGGCGTTGGCCCGTCTGGCTGCTACGCAGACAGTGCAGAATCCGGTGGAGAAGGTGAGCTGCAAGAAGCGTTGGATGTCGCGTGTTCCGAACCACACCTACGATGTGGTGGCACTCGACTGCGGTATCAAGAACAGCCTGGTGCGTCAACTGAATGCCGTAGGCTGTAACGTGACAGTCTTGCCTTACAACTCGACTTACGAGGAGGTGATGGCATTCCGTCCCGATGGTGTGCTGATCTCGAATGGTCCGGGTAACCCGAACGAGGTGCAGCCCGTGATTGAGTTGGTACGCAAGATGCGTGGTCGTCTGCCGATCTTTGGCGTGGGTCTGGGTCATCAGCTGATTGCATTGGCCTATGGTGCAAAGGTGGAGAAGATGAAGTTTGGCCATCGCGGTTGCAACCACCCGATTAAGAATCTGGCTACGGGCCTTGTAGAGGTGGCTTCGCAGAACCATGGCTATACGGTACAGCCCGAATTGCCCGGTATGGTTGCCGTGACCCACACCAATCTGCTCGATCAGACGATCGAGGGTCTGGAGTGCAAGATCGACCGTGTATTCTCGGTGCAGTTTGAGCCTTCGAGTGCCGAGGCCGAGTATCACGATGTATTCAAGAAGTTTGTCAATTTAATGGAGGAGGGAAGAGATGCCTAAAAGAGAAGATATCAAGAAAGTAATGGTCATCGGCTCGGGCCCGATTGTGATTGGTCAGGCAGCCGAGTTTGACTATGCCGGTACGCAGGCTTGTTTGGCACTGCGCGAGGAGGGTTACGAGGTGATCCTCGTTAATTCGAATCCGGCAACCATCATGACCGATACGAACATCGCCGATAAGGTCTATATGGAGCCTTTGACGCTGGAGTATGTGGCCAAGATTATTCGCTACGAACGTCCCGATGCCATTGTGCCGGGTCTGGGTGGTCAGACGGGTTTGAACCTGGCTGTGCAGCTGGCCAAGAAGGGTATCCTGGAGGAGTGCCAGGTGGAGATTCTCGGTACGAGCTTCTCGTCGATCGAGCGAGCTGAGGATCGCGAACTCTTCAAGGCGCTTTGCGAGCAGCTGGGTGAGCCGGTGTTGCCGTCGGATGTTGCTTCGACGATTGACGAGGGTGCTGCGATTGCTGCCAAGATCGGTTATCCGGTGGTGTTGCGTCCCGCCTTTACACTCGGTGGTACGGGTGGCGGTTTTGTCGATAACGAGCAGGAGCTGCGCGAGATGATGCGCAACGCTCTGTTCCTCTCGCCCGTACACCAGGTGCTGATCGAGAAGAGCATCAAGGGTTATAAGGAGATCGAGTTCGAGGTAATGCGCGACTCGAATGATACAGCTATCGCCATCTGCTCGATGGAGAATATCGATCCGGTGGGTATCCACACGGGTGACTCGATGGTTGTAGCTCCGGCGCAGACCCTTACGGCCAAAGAGTTCCAGATGTTGCGTGGCTCGGCCTTGAAGATTATTCGTGAGTTGAAGATCGAGGGCGGTTGCAACGTGCAGTTTGCTCTCGACCCGCTCTCGTTCCAATACTACCTGATCGAGGTGAATCCCCGCGTGTCGCGTTCGTCGGCGCTTGCTTCGAAGGCTTCGGGTTTCCCGATTGCCCGTGTAAGTGCCAAGATCGCTGTGGGTCTTACGCTCGATGAGATTCGTATCGCCACAACTCCCGCATCATTTGAGCCTACGATCGACTACGTTGTAACGAAGGTCGCTCGCTTCCCCTTCGATAAGTTCTCGGATGCGTCGAACAAGCTCGGTACGCAGATGAAGGCTACGGGTGAGGTGATGGCCATCGGCCGCACGATGGAGGAGTCGTTGCTGAAGGCTGTACGCTCGCTCGAGACGGGTGTATGCCACATCTACCACAAGAAATTTAACGATTGGTCGAACGACGATCTGCTTACCTATATTAAAGAAGGTACGGATGATCGCCTTTATGCCATTGCACAGCTCATCCGTAACGGTGTGGATCTGATGATGATCTACAACAACACGAAGATCGATATGTTCTTCCTCGAGAAGTTCAAGAACATTGTCGAGTTCGAGCAGGTTGTACGCAATAACGTGGGCGATATCGAGACCCTAAAGGATGCCAAGCGTATGGGCTTTGGCGATAAGTTTATCGGTCAGCTCTGGGGTAAGACTGAGCATGAGATGTATGCCATCCGCAAGGAGCACGGTATCTTCCCCGTCTATAAGATGATCGACACATGCGGTGGCGAGTTTGCAGCCTATGTGCCTTACTTCTACTCGTCGTATGAGGAGGAGAACGAGTCGATCGTGAGCGACAAGGAGAAGATCGTGGTGCTCGGTTCGGGTCCGATCCGTATCGGTCAGGGTGTCGAGTTTGACTATTCGACCGTACATGCCATTTGGTCGATCCGTGAGGCCGGCTACGAGGCTATCATTATCAACAACAACCCCGAGACCGTCTCGACCGACTATACCACCAGCGACAAGCTCTATTTCGAGCCGTTGACGGTGGAGGATGTGATGAATGTTATCAACCTGGAGAATCCGAAGGCTATTGTGGTTTCGCTGGGTGGTCAGACGGCCATCAACTTGGCTGAGCCGTTGGCCGAGCTAGGTGTGCCCATCATCGGTACCGATACGGAGGCTATCCGCAATGCCGAGGACCGTGGTTGCTTCGAGCGCATCATGGAGGAGTTGGGTATTCCGCAGCCCGAGGCCGAGGCCGTAACCGACATTGAGGCCGGTGTACGTGCCGCAGCCCGCATCGGTTATCCCGTCTTGGTACGTCCGAGCTATGTGTTGGGTGGTCGTGCCATGCAGATTGTTTCGAACGAAGAGCGTCTGCGTCACTACCTGCAGACGGCCGTAGAGGTGAATGTCGATTCGCCCGTCTTGGTTGACCGCTACATCATGGGTAAGGAGTTGGAGGTAGATGCCATCTGCGACGGTAAGGATGTATTCATTCCCGGTATCATGGAGCATATCGAGCGCACGGGTATCCACTCGGGTGACTCGATCAGCGTCTATCCGACCTTCAGCGTGTCGCAGGCCGTACGCGATAAGATTATCGATTACACCGTGAAGCTCGGTCTGCGCATCGGTATCGTAGGTCTGTATAACATCCAGTTCATCGTCGATGAGGCCGGTGAGGTCTACGTAATCGAGGTGAATCCCCGTTCGTCGCGTACCGTTCCCTTCCTCTCGAAGTCGACCGGTGTGCCCATGGCCCACATCGCTACGCAGGTGATCCTGGGTCGCTCGCTCAAGGAGCAGGGCATCGAGTCGGTTTATGGTGTGGATAAGGGTCGTTGGTATGTGAAGGCTCCCGCCTTCTCGTTTGCCAAGATCCGCGGTATGGATTCCTACCTCTCGCCCGAGATGAAGTCGACCGGTGAGGCTATCGGTTACGACGACAAACTCACGCGTGCCCTCTACAAGGCTCTCCAGGCTACAGGTATGAACGTGTCGAACTACGGTACGATCCTCGTTTCGATCGCCGATGCTGATAAACCGCTGGCACTGCCGCTGATCCAGCGTTTCTACGACCTGGGCTTCAATATCGAGGCGACGGCCGGTACGGCTGCCTACCTGCGAGAGCATGGTGTGCGCACCCGTACGCGTCGTAAGCTCAACGAGGGCTCGTCGGAGATTATCGACTCGTTGCGTCAGGGTCACGTAAGCTATGTAATTAACACCATCGACGTCAACCAGCACAACACGCGTCTGGATGGTTACGAAATTCGCCGCACCGCCGTCGAGAACAACGTAACCGTCTTCACCGCCCTCGAGACGGTACGCGTACTGCTCGACGTGTTGGAGGAGATTACGTTGCGAGTGTCGACGATTGACGCCAAGTAAATTTTGTAATTTCGATTTTATAGGGCATATTTTGCACTTTGTTTGCGGGCTGCGAATGGGAAATACCTCTTTAGTATGTCCCATCCGCGCTCACTGCACAAAGCCCCAAATCTGCTCCTCTAAAATCAAAATTATGGGGGAGGAGGGGGAATCAACTATAGTTGCCATTAGTCATATTTAGTTGCCTTTCACGCCCTCAATGCCCTTAACGCCTTTTAAGCTATTATGTATAAGAACGCAATCTATACGATCCTGAAGAACGAACCCTTGACGCCTCTGGTGTGGCGCATGGTGCTCGAAGGTGATACGCAGTGGATTACCCGTCCGGGGCAGTTCGTGAATATCGCCCTTGCAGGCAAGTTCCTGCGTCGCCCGATCTCGGTGTCGGACTACGACGAGCAGACCATTACGCTGATCTATAAGATAGTAGGCGAGGGTACGAAGCAGATGAGCGGCATGCATGCAGGTGAAAAACTCGATCTGCTGACCGGTCTGGGTAACGGATTTGACACCTCGAAGGCTACTGATAAGTGCCTTTTGGTAGGTGGTGGTGTGGGTGTTCCGCCCCTCTACAACCTGGCCAAGAAGCTCCTTGCGGAGGGTCGTCAGGTGATTGTCATCCTGGGTTTCAACACCGCTTCAGAGCTCTTCTACGAGAAGGAGTTCAAGGCGCTGGGTTGTGAGGTGGTCGTGACGACCGTCGATGGCTCGAAGGGTGTCAAAGGTTTCGTTACGACGGCCATTGAGGAGCTGAAGATCGACTTCGGCTATTTCTACACCTGTGGTCCGCTGCCGATGCTCAAGGCCCTCTACGACCACACCGAGCAGGATGGCCAGCTCTCGTTCGAGGAGCGTATGGGATGTGGTTTCGGTGCCTGCATGGGTTGCTCGTGCAAGACCAAATATGGCAACAAGCGCATTTGTGTCGATGGTCCCGTATTGGATAAAAAGGAGGTAATATGGTAAGAGATACTTCGGTAGTTTTGAGCGGTCTGAAGCTGGATAATCCGGTGATTCCCGCGAGTGGTACCTTTGGATTCGGTAACGAGTTCAAGGATTTCTACGATATCAACATCCTCGGCTCGTTCTCCTTCAAGGGTACGACTAAGGAACCTCGTTTTGGTAACCCCACGCCTCGTATCGCTGAGTGCGAGCGTGGTATGATCAATGCCGTAGGTCTGCAGAACCCCGGCATCGACCATGTGATTGCGGAGGAGTTGCCGCATCTGAAAACCTATTTCCACAAGCCGGTCATTGCCAACATCTCGGGCTTCTCGATAGAGGAGTATGCCTATTGTTGTGAGCGTATCGACAAGGAGGAACAGGTCGGTATTATCGAGGTGAATGTCTCGTGTCCCAACGTGCGCCATGGCGGCATGTCGTTCGGTACGTCGCCCGAGGCAGCTGCCGAGGTGACGCGTGCCGTGAAGGCGGTGACAACCAAGCCCGTCTATATCAAGCTCTCGCCCAATGTGACCGATATCGTGGCCATTGCCAAGGCGTGCGAGGAGGCGGGTGCCGATGGCCTTTGCTTGATTAATACGCTGCTTGGTATGCGCATCGACACGATGCGTCGCAAGCCCGTGATCGCCAATACGATGGGTGGCTTCTCGGGTCCTGCCATCTTCCCGCTGGCCGTGCGCATGGTCTATCAAGTGGCTAAGGCCTGCTCGATCCCCGTCATGGGTTGTGGTGGTGTGCAGTCGGCCTCGAACGTGATTGAGATGATGATGGCCGGAGCTACGGCCGTGCAGGTGGGTGCTGCCAACCTGGTGGATCCTTATGCCTCGAAGAAGATCGTCGAGGAGCTGCCCTTGGAGATGGAGCGTCTCGGTATCGAGCGTCTGCAAGATATTATTGGAATTGTAAAATAAAGAGATAAAGCAAATTATGATGAAGAACGATGTAATTATCGCCTGCGACTTTAAATCGGCTGAGGATACCTTTAAATTCCTCGATCTGTTCAAGGATGAGGAGCGCAAGCCCTTCCTGAAGATCGGTATGGAGCTCTACTATGCCGAGGGTCCCTCGATCGTGCGCGAGATCAAGCGTCGCGGTCACAAGATTTTCCTCGACCTGAAGTTGCACGATATTCCCAACACTGTAAAGAAGGCCATGTCGGTACTTTCGCGCCTGGATGTGGATATGACCAACGTACACGCTGCCGGTACGATCGACATGATGAAGGCTGCTCTGGAGGGCCTGACGCGCGAGGATGGTACGCGTCCCCTGCTGATCGCCGTGACGCAGCTCACCTCGACGAGCGAGGAGCGCATGCAGAACGAGCTGCTGATTGGCGCTTCGATCAACGACACGATCGTGAAGTATGCTCAGAACACGAAGGCTGCCGGTCTGGATGGTGTTGTCTGCTCGCCCTTGGAGGCTGGTATGGTCAAGGAGGCTTGCGGCAAGGAGTTCTTCACCATCACGCCGGGTGTACGTTTCGCCGATGGCGAGGTGGGTGACCAGGTGCGTGTTACCACGCCGGCACGTGCTCGTGAGATTGGCTCGGACTTCATCGTCGTGGGTCGTCCCATCACCGCTGCTGCCGACCCTGTAGCGGCATATCGTCGTTGCGTGGCAGAGTTTTTGGGTGAGTAAAAGGTGGCTGACTAAAAAGGGTATTTTGTCGTTACGCTCGCTCTCAAAATCCTTACATACGAAAAGTATGCTGTGGTTTTGAGCGCTTAGCAAGCCTAAATCTACCTCTTTTTATTCTTTCTCTTAACACCAAGAATACCTATGAAACGCGTACAACTCTTTTACCTGAAAAACTGCCCCTTCTGTAAGAAAGCGTTGCGCTATATCGAGGAGGCCAAGGCGGCTCACTCCGAGCTGCAACCGATCGAGATTGAGCTTATTGAGGAGTCCGAAGAGCCGGCCGTGGCCGACCAATACGACTATTATTATGTCCCGACGTTCTACATCGACGGCGTGAAGGAGCATGAGGGTGGCATCTACCCTGACGAGGTAGAGCATTTGTTGCGTAAAGCGTTGAATTAAA
Source organism: Alistipes sp. (assembly GCA_017547175.1). Classification (GTDB taxonomy): domain Bacteria; phylum Bacteroidota; class Bacteroidia; order Bacteroidales; family Rikenellaceae; genus Alistipes. Next base: position 83,855 of record JAFYQI010000001.1, read on the forward strand.
CAAAAATAAGCATATAACTATGGAGAAACTTATTGCAAAAGATTTGCTGTCGATTGGCGCCGTTTTCCTGCGTCCCGACCAGCCGTTTACCTGGGCAAGCGGTATTAAGAGCCCGATTTATTGCGACAACCGTCTGACGCTGACTGCCGTTGAGGTGCGCAAGCACGTAGAGGCTGGTTTGGCTGAGATCGTACGCACGAAGTTCCCCGAGGCGGAGGTGCTGATGGGTACCTCGACGGCCGGTATCGCCCACGCCGCCATCACCGCCACCATTCTCGATATGCCGATGGGCTACGTACGTTCGGGTCAGAAGGACCACGGCCGTGGCAACCAAATCGAGGGTAAGCTCGAGAAGGGTCAGAAGGTGGTTGTTATCGAGGACTTGATCTCGACCGGTGGCTCGTGTATCGAGGTGGTGAACGCCCTGCGTGAGGCCGGTGCCGAGGTGCTGGGTGTGGCCTCGATCTTTACCTATGGCATGAAGAAGGGTTTGGACCGTATGGCCGAGGCCAACGTGATCAACTACTCCCTTTCGAATCTCGACGCTCTCGTAGAGGTGGCCGCAGAGGAGGGATATATCAAACCCGAGGACAAGGAGAAGCTCATTAAGTTCCGTAACAATCCGGCCGACGAGAGCTGGATGAAGTAATTGCGATTTTATAGGGCATATTTTGCACCTTCTTGTCTGTCTTGAATGGACAGTACCTCGAGTACAGCCCATCCAAGTCGAACTTCGGTTGGCGCAAAATCTGCTCCTCTAAAATCAAAATTAGGTGGGGGAGGGAAAGACTAAACTTTAGTCGCCTTTAGTAACCCTTATCGCCCTTTTGAATTCTAAATTCTAATTTCAGCATTTGAACTATGCGCCATTTGATTGATCCGACCGACCTGTCGGTACAAGAGATTCACGAGATTGTGACGTTGGCCGAAGATATTATTGCCAATCGTGCCAAATACCGCGAGGCCTGCAAAGGCAAGAAACTCGCCACGCTGTTCTACGAACCTTCGACCCGTACTCGTCTAAGCTTTACGGCTGCCATGATGGAGTTGGGTGGTCAGGTGATTGGTTTTTCGGATGCCGCCTCCTCTTCGGTATCGAAGGGTGAGACAGTAGCCGATACGGTCCGCGTAATCCGCTGCTTTGCCGATATTATTGCGATGCGTCACCAGAAGGAGGGTGCTCCGCTTGTTGCTTCGCAGTATGCCGGTATTCCGGTGATCAATGCCGGTGATGGCAGCCACGCTCACCCGACGCAGACCCTTACGGACTTGCTGACCATTAAGCGCGAAAAGGGTCGTTTAGACCACTTGACGATCGGCTTCTGTGGTGATTTGAAGTTTGGACGTACGGTACACTCGCTCATCAAAGCCTTGTCTCGCTACGAGGGTGTCCGTATCTTCCTCATCTCGCCCGAGGAGTTGCGCTTGCCGAGCTACATGCTGAAGGAGATGCGCGCCAATTCGGCCCTCGAGTTCTACGAGGTGCGTACCATGGAGGAGGTGATGAGCGAGCTGGATATCCTCTACATGACCCGCGTGCAGAAGGAGCGTTTCCTCGATGAGGAGGAGTTCGACCGCGTGAAGGATAGCTTTGTGCTCGATCCTGAGAAGCTCAAGGCTGCCCGTGAGGATATGATCATTCTTCACCCGCTGCCTCGCGTGAATGAGATTACGCGTTCGGTGGATAACGACCCGCGTGCGGTCTATTTCCGCCAGGTCGAGAATGGCAAGTTTGTGCGTATGGCCCTTATCTACAAGCTCTTGGAGTGGGCCGACGAGAATAAGCCTTTCGAGAAGACCCCCGTCTTTGGCGAGGAGTACATCACGGGCGACTACTACTGTCCGAATGGCCGTTGCATCTCGGCTACGGAGGATGTCGATCCGATCTTCCGCTACTCGGAAGATGGCACGCTGCGCTGTGCTTACTGCGAGGCAAAAGCCAAGTAGCGAGCGAGAAATTCTCGGAGGTGATTTCTGCACCTTGCGAATTCTCGCAAAAAAAAGAATTATCGTCCTATAGATCGTTATCTATAGGCTCAAAAAATCTCTTATGTTTTTTTTACATAGGAGATTTTTTTTTGCTGCCTTCTTCAAAAAGTCTAAAAGAAGAAAGATGAGCTTAAAAAATAGAAGATAATCGAGAAAATATATCAATGTTATTTCTGAATAACATACATTCAGAAAAATTTTGTATATTTGTATGTCACATTGTGGCAGACATATTTTTGATGAAAGTGTAATCGCTTTTATCCTTGATACGAAATCTGGAAAATTTCATTAGCGCAAGGAGAGCAATCACACTCATCACCTTGTATTGGATAATGAATGGTTGCTTTTTTGCTCCACGCCCAATACGGGTGTGGGGTATTGTTTATTTGCGCTTAGGTATTCCAGAACCTCGTATCAGATAGACGATTCAGCTCCACACTTTCTTTTTGTTGAAACTCGCCCATTGGAGCTGACGGTGAACTACACTACCAACCTATGGACTTCAAGGATCAAATCAAACAAGTTGCTGACCGAATTGAAGCATTGAAAGCTAATCTGCAAACAGAGGAGGCCACGAAAACAGCGCTTATTATGCCATTCATTAGCGCCTTGGGTTATGACGTATTTAACCCCTTGGAAGTTTTGCCTGAGATGAATTGCGATATTGGCACTAAAAAGGGTGAGAAGATTGATTATGCCATTATTAAGAATGGTGATCCCATTATTCTGATCGAGTGCAAACATTGGGCGCAAGATTTGAATCTTCATGATAATCAGTTGATCCGATACTTTAATGTGTCTTCTGCTAAATTTGGTATTTTGACGAATGGTATTATTTATCGTTTCTATACGGATTTGGCAGAGCCGAACAAAATGGATGAGAAACCTTTCTTTGAAATCAATTTGCTTGAATTGAAGGATGCGCAAATTGAGGAACTGAAAAAATTCCATCGCTCGTATTTTGATATTGAAACGATTTTAAGTTCGGCGAGTGAACTGAAATATGTGGGTGAGTTGAAAAATGTTATTGGAAAAGAGTTTGTCAATCCCTCGCCAGAATTTGTAAAGTTCATAGCAAAGCAAGTCTATGAAGGCGTTTTTACACAAAAAGTTTTAGAGCAATTCTCTTTGCTTGTGAAACGAACTATTAGCAATTATATCAGCGATATGATTTCTGATCGTCTCAAAGCAGCGATTAAGGATACGACGGAAGAGGCTAAAGAAATTGAAAATCCGACTATAGTTCCCGTAGTTGAGGAGAATAAAATTGTTACTACTGAGGAAGAGATGGAGGGATTTTATATTATCAAGTCCATTTTGAGAGAAACGATACCTGCAGAGCGCATTACTTATCGAGATGCTCAAAGTTATTTTGCTGTTTTTATTGATGATAATAACCGTAAGCCTGTATGTCGATTATATTTGAATTCACCCACAAATAAGCGCGTTGCTATTATGGATGAAAACAAAAAGGAAATTGTGTATAAAATCTCGTCAATTGATGAAATTTATCTGCATGGTGAAGGGCTGAAGACTGCGGCGTTGCGTTATCTATAGTGCTAAATGAAAGGGCCTTGCTTGTTGCAGGCCCTTTTTTGTTCAAGGAAGATAGCCGGAACTTAATTAGCCCCACCCAAGGAGCGAAGCGACTAAGCCTCCCTTATCAAGGGGAGGTTTGGAGGGATTGTCTATATGTCCTACAAATTATCCGCAAAAACGGACTCCGTTTTGTGGATAATTTGTTAGTGAAAAATCGCGCTAAAGACTTTGTCTTTGTACGATTTTTTTGTATTTTTGTCCGAAATGTTTTTTAGAGAGGCATGAGTTACTATCTGCATACGGTTTTTGGGCAACACACGTTCCGATTGGCTGAGGGGTCGATGGGTCTATTTAGTGGCTCCGTGCAGGTGCAGTGTATCTCGATGAGTAAGCCGCAAGAGCAAGTAGATTGTGCCTTGAAATAGCCATTGCCGCCATACCCGTAGGGGTGTGGCGACTTTATTTTTTCCAGGCACCGTTTTTTTTGAAGCAAAACTGAAAATACAAATAAATCACACAATAAAATGAAAGTTGGAGTAATTATGGGCTCGGCAAGCGATTACGAGGTAATGAGCGGAGCCATCAAGACGTTGGAAGAGTTTGGTATCGAGTGCGAGAAGCGCGTCATCAGCGCCCACCGTGCCCCCGATGCGTTGGCCGAGTGGTCGAAGACGGCTAAGGAGCGCGGTCTGAAGGTGATCATTGCTGGTGCGGGCGGTGCTGCCCACCTGCCGGGTGTGATTGCTGCGATGACGACCCTCCCCGTGATCGGTATTCCGGTACGCTCGAAGGCCCTGAACGGCATGGATTCGCTGCTCTCGATCGTGCAGATGCCTTCGGGTATTCCGGTGGCTACGATGGCTATCGACGGTGCGAAGAATGCCGCCTTGTATGCCGTTGCGATGTTGGCTCTCTCGAACGAGGAGCTGGCCGCGAAGCTCGACGCCTTCCGCCAGAAGCAGACCGAGGCTGTGCTGAAGGTTGAGATTTAATCCCTTTGATTCGAAGAATCCGAACAAGACTATGAAGAATTTCCGCATATTTGTTGAAAAGAAAGATCGCTTCCGCGTTGAGGCCGAGAGCCTGAAGCGTGAGCTGAATCACAACCTGAATCTCGATATTCAGGAGTTGCGCCTCTTGTGCGTATATGACCTCTTTGGTTTCACGGAGGAGTTGAAGGAGAAGTGCCGCTACGGTGTCTTTGGAGAGGTGGTTACCGATACGGTGACCGACGAGTTCGACACCGAGGGTCGTCCTTCACTGGCAGTGGAGTTCCTGCCCGGTCAGTTTGACCAACGTGCCGCATCGGCTGTAGATTGCGTGCGCCTGGTAGATCCGACGGCCAATGTGCGTATCCGCTCGTCGAAGTTGCTCGTATTTGACAACAGCGTGACGGAGGAGGATATGGCCAAGATCCGCCACTATTACATCAACGCTGTGGAGTCGCGCGAGAAGAATCTGGCGATCCTCTCCGAGCAGGAGCAGGCTGAGGTGATCCCCGTCGTGGTGCTGGAGGGCTTCCGCGAGATGAAGCAGGAGGAGTATGCCGCCTACTGCAAGCAGATGGGTCTGGCGATGAATGCCGATGACCTGGGCGAGGTGGTGAACTACTTCCGCACGGAGGGTCGCGATCCCTATGAGACGGAGTTGCGTATTTTGGATACCTATTGGAGCGATCACTGTCGCCACACGACCTTCACGACCGAGTTGGAGGGTATTACCGTGGAGGAGTCGTTCCTCAAGGAGGAGATCGAGGGTTCGCTGGCCCTCTACCTCACGATTCGCCGCGAGCTGGGTCGCGAGCACAAGCCCCTTTGTTTGATGGATATGGCCACGATCGGCGCCCGCGTATTGCGCAAGCGTGGTTTGTTGGATGATATGGAGCAGAGCGAGGAGAACAACGCTTGCTCGATTTTTGTGGATGTCGACGTGGACGGCGAGATGGAGCGTTGGCTGCTGCAGTTCAAGAACGAGACCCACAACCACCCGACCGAAATCGAGCCCTTCGGTGGTGCTTCGACCTGTCTGGGTGGCGCTATTCGTGACCCGTTGTCGGGCCGTAGCTACGTGTACCAGGCTATGCGCGTGACGGGTGCCGGCAACATTTACCAGAAGGTGGAGGATACGATCCCCGGTAAGTTGCCGCAGAGCATCATCTCGAAGAAGGCCGCTGCCGGCTATTCGAGCTATGGTAACCAGATCGGTTTGGCCACGACGCACGTGCGTGAGGTTTACCACGACGGCTATGTAGCAAAGCGTCTGGAGGTAGGTGCCGTGGTGGGTGCCGTGAAGGCCGAGAATGTACGCCGCGAGAGCCCCGCACCGGGTGATAAGGTGATCTACCTGGGTGGTCGCACGGGCCGTGACGGTATCGGCGGTGCTACGGGTTCGTCGAAGGAGCATGACGAGAAGTCGCTCGAGTCGTGCGGTTCGGAGGTGCAGAAGGGTAACGCTCCCGAGGAGCGCAAGCTCGAGCGCTTGTTCCGCCGCGCCGAGGTGACGCGCCTGATCAAGAAGTCGAACGACTTCGGTGCCGGTGGTGTCAGCGTAGCTATTGGTGAGCTGACCGACGGTCTGGATATCTACCTGGATCGCGTGCCGACGAAGTACAGCGGTCTGAATTCGACCGAGCTGGCCATCAGCGAGTCGCAGGAGCGTATGTCTGTGGTTGTCGAGGCAAAGGATGTGGATGAGTTCATGGGCTACTGCCGCGAGGAGAATATCGAGGCGGTGCATGTAGCCGATGTGACGGATACGGCGCGTATGCGCATGTACAACAAGGGCAAGCTGGTGGTGGATCTGAGCCGCGAGTTTATCGATTCGGCCGGTGCCAAGCACTATGCCGAGGCGAAGATCGGTGCCGTGGAGGTTTGCAACCCCTTCGAGCGTAAGATCGAGGGAGGATCGGTTGAGGAGCGCTTCAAGCAGAACCTCGCTGATTGGAACGTAACCTCGCAGAAGGGACTGATCGAGATGTTTGATTCGTCGATCGGCCGCTCGACGGTGCTGATGCCTTTCGGTGGTAAGACGCAGCGCACCGAGACGCAGGTTTCGGTACAGAAGCTGCCCGTTGATGGTTACACCGATACGGCCAGCATCATGGCTTATGGCTACAACCCCAACCTGGCTGTATGGAGCCCCTACCACGGTGCCGCTTATGCCGTTGTGGAGGCTGCTGCCAAGGTGGTTTCGGCTGGTGCCCGCTATGAGAAGATGCGTTATTCGTACCAGGAGTACTTCGAGCGCATGACCAAGGAGCCGACCTCGTGGGGTAAGCCTCTCTCGGCACTGCTCGGTGCCCTGAAGATGCAGGTGGAGCTGGGTCTGCCATCGATTGGCGGTAAGGACTCGATGTCGGGTACGTTCCAGGATATCAACGTGCCGCCGATGCTGATGGCATTCGGTATCACGACTGTGGATGCCAAGCAGGTCATTTCGCCCGAGTTGAAGGGCGCAGGCCATAACCTCTACCTCGTACGCCACACGGCCGACGAGAACTACATGCCCGATACGGATCAGCTCAAGCGCAACTTTGCCTTCGTGAGCGATGCTATCGAGCAGGGTAAGGTGCTGGCCGGCTGGTCGGTAGGCATGGGTGGTGTTGCCGAGGGTATCGCGAAGATGGCCTTTGGTAACAAGATCGGTGTCGAGCTGTCGATGCCCGAGCAGGAGATTTACGACTACGCATACGGTTCGATCATTCTGGAGACCGAGGGTGAGCTTAGCTATGAGCATGCACAGCTGATCGGTCGCACGATCGAGGAAGAGGTAATCGTGGTTGAGGGCGTGAAGATGCCCCTCGAGGAGCTCTTCGAGGCCAACCGTGCCAAGTTTGCTACGGTCTATCCCGACACGTGCGAGAACGAGGCCGAGGTGATGACCTCGACCCCCGAGTCGCGCACGGATTGCTACCCGGGCGAGGCTGTAGAGCATCCGATTGCTTACCTGCCCGTATTCCCCGGTACGAACTGTGATTACGATACGGCCAAGGCCTTCCGCAAGGCGGGTGCCGAAGTGCGTACGAGCGTGCTTTGCAACCTCGAGGAGGATGATATCCTGCGCTCGATCGACGAGATGTGCGCCCACATCCGTGAGGCCCATATCTTTGCCCTAAGTGGTGGATTCTCGGCCGGTGACGAGCCCGATGGTTCGGCCAAGCTGATCGTGAGCGTGCTTAACAACGAGAAGGTGCGTGATGAGATTCACGCCCTCTTGGATCGCGGTGGTCTGATTCTGGGTATCTGCAACGGTTTCCAGGCTTTGGTGAAGTCGGGTCTGTTGCCCTATGGTCGCCTGGGTATGGTGACGACGGAGTCGCCCACGCTGTTCCGCAACGATATCAACCGCCACATCTCGCAGATCGTGACCACGCGTGTCTCGACGACGCGTTCGCCCTGGCTCTCGAGCTTTGAGCTTGGCGACGAGCATGCTATTGCCGTTAGCCACGGTGAGGGTAAGTTCGTGGTGAGCGAGGAGTTGGCCAAGGAACTCTTTGAGCGTGGTCAGGTGGCCTTCCAGTATGTGGATGAGCAGGGCCAGCCGACTGTGGAGGCTCCGTTTAACCCCAATGGTTCGTCGTATGCCATTGAGGGTATCATCTCGCCCGATGGTCGCATCCTGGGTAAGATGGGTCACACGGAGCGTTATGAGGAGCAGCTCTACAAGAACATCTCGGGCGAGAAGCGTCAGCCGTTGTTCGAGAATGCCGTGAACTATTTTCGCAAAAAGTAAGATACAAGGTTAGGTTAAACGTATATGAAGCAGCTTGAGAAGCTCTATGAGGGCAAGGCAAAGCAGGTTGTAGCCACTGAGGATCCGACCCGCATCATTATCCACTATAAGGATGATGCTACCGCCTTCAATAATATTAAAAAGGCGACGATTTACAACAAGGGTATTTTGAGTAATGCCATTTCGACGCTCATCTTCCGCCATCTGGAGGCCCAGGGAATTCCGACGCACTACCTGGACACGTTGAACGAACGCGATCAGCTGTGTCGCAAGGTGCAGATTTTCCCGATCGAGGTAGTGGTGCGTAACATCATTGCAGGCTCGATGGCTCGTCATCTGGGTATGGCAGAGGGCTTTGAGCCCAAGAACACGATCTATGACATCTGCTACAAGAACGATGATCTGGGCGATCCGTTGATGAACGACCACCAAGCCGTAGCCTTGGAGCTGGCGACCTATGAGGAGCTGGCCGAGATCTATGATTTGGCCGGCCGCATCAATGAGGTGCTCAAGGAACTGTTCCTGAAGATCGGCATCAAGTTGGTGGACTTCAAGGTTGAGTTCGGTAAGACCGAGGATGGTCGCATTGTGCTGGCCGATGAGCTTTCGCCCGATACCTGCCGTCTGTGGGATATCGAGACGGGCGAGAAGCTCGACCACGACCGTTTCCGTCGTGACCTGGGTGGCGTGCGCGAGGCCTATGAGGAGATCTTAAGACGTTTGGAAGGTTGTATGAAATAAGCTAATGGCTATGTGTCAGTATCGAAATATTAATGACGAGTGTGGCGTATTCGGCATCTATGGTGTCGAGGATGCCGTGTCGCTGACCTATTACGGTCTCCATGCCTTGCAGCACCGTGGCCAGGAGGGTTGTGGAATTGTGAGTGTGGATGAGAATGCCGAGTTCCACCGCATTAAGGGTAAGGGCCTGGTAACGGAGGTCTTCAAGGGCGATGAGTTGCAGACCATGCAGGGTAAGATGGCGATCGGCCATGTGCTCTATACGGCTGCCGAGGGTAACCGCATGGAGAATGTCCAGCCGCTCTTCTTCCACCACAATTCGGGCGATTTTGCCATTGCAAACAACGGTAAGCTGGTTAATGCAAGTGAATTGAAGGCCTATCTGGAGAAGCGCGGAAGCCTCTTCCAGTCGAGCTCCGACAGTGAGATTCTGGCTCACCTGATCAAGAAGGATTTCCGCGGTAACTGTCCCCGTATCGAGGCTATTCTCGATGCCCTGAATATGATGGAGGGTGCCTTTACGTTCCTGGTGATGACTTCGCGTCGCATTTATGCCTGCCGCGATAAGCACGGTCTGCATCCGTTGGCTATCGGTAAGCTGGGCGACGGTTATGTCGTAGCGAGCGAGACGTGTGCCTTCGACACGGTGGGTGCAGAGTATATCCGTGATGTGGAGCCCGGTGAGGTGATCACGATCGACCACCACGGCCTGCGCTCGAACCACTACTCGCAGTTCAAGCACCACCACATGTGCTCGATGGAGTATATCTATCTGGCGCGTCCGGATAGCGATATCGAGGGTTGCAACGTCCATGCCTACCGCAAGGAGTCGGGTAAGTTGCTCTTCAAGGAGGCTCCGGCCGATGCCGATATCGTAGTAGGTGTACCCGATTCGAGCCTCAGTGCCGCGATGGGTTATGCCGAGGCGAGCGGTCTGCCGTATGAGATGGGTCTTATTAAAAATAAGTATATCGGTCGCACCTTTATCCAGCCCACGCAGGCGCTGCGCGAGAAGGGTGTTCGCATGAAACTCTCGGCCGTGAGAACGATCGTTAAGGGTAAGCGTGTGGTGCTAGTCGATGACTCGATCGTGCGCGGTACGACTTCGCGTCGCATCGTGACGATGCTCAAGGAGGCTGGTGCTACAGAGGTGCATGTGCGCATCGCCTCGCCCACGATGACCGAGCCCTGCTTCTACGGCGTGGATACGACGAGCTACGACGAGTTGATCTCGGCTCGTCTGTCGGTGCCCGAGGTGTGCAAGGCAATCGGTGCCGATTCGCTGGCCTTCCTCTCCGAAGAGTCGCTCTACAAGGCGGGTAACCGTCAGGAGCTCTGCACGGCCTGCTTCACGGGGCACTACCCGACGGCACTCTACCACAACAGTGCAATTTGTAAGAAGTGTAAAAAATAACAATAAACGAGAATAAAACTATGGCTCAATCTTATGAAAAGGCCGGTGTAAACCTGGAAGCCGGCTACGAAGTGGTGCGTCGCATCAAGAAACATGTCAGCTCGACGAATCGTCTGGGCGTGATGGGTAACATCGGCGCCTTTGGCGGTATGTTCGACCTCTCGGCCCTCAAGGTCGAGGAGCCCGTGCTGGTAAGCGGTACGGACGGTGTAGGTACGAAACTCAAGTTGGCTTTTGCCATCGATAAGCACGACACGATCGGTATCGATGCCGTGGCTATGTGTGTAAACGACGTGTTGGCACAGGGTGCTGAGCCGCTCCTGTTCCTGGACTACGTAGCTGTAGGCAGCAACGAGCCGGCCAAGATCGAACAGATCGTAGCCGGTGTAGCCGAGGGTTGCCGTCAGGCAGGTTGCGCGCTGGTAGGTGGCGAGACGGCCGAGATGCCGGGCATGTACACCGAGGGTGAGTACGACATCGCCGGCTTCACGGTGGGTGTTGTGGAGAAGAAGAAGCTCATCGACGGCTCGAAGGTCAAGGTGGGTGACGTGCTGGTAGGTATCGCCTCGAGCGGTGTGCACTCGAACGGCTTCAGCCTGGTGCGCAAGGTGGTATCGGACAACAACCTTGATCTGATGAAGGAGTATGAGGAGCTACCCGGTATGCCGCTGGGTGAGAAGCTGCTGACCCCGACGCGCATCTACGTAAAGCAGGTGCTGGAGGTGATCCGCAACTGCGACGTTCACGGTATCAGCCACATCACCGGTGGCGGTTTCGACGAGAATATCCCCCGCATCCTGAAGGAGGGCCAGGGTATCGAGGTTACGGAGGGTTCGTGGGAGATTCTTCCCGTGTTCCGCGCCCTGGAGAAGTGGGGTGGTATTCCGCACCGCGAGATGTTCAACATCTTCAACATGGGTATCGGTATGGTGATCGCACTGGATGAGGCGGAGGCAGAGAAGGCTATCGAGATCCTCACGGCGCAGGGCGAGAAGGCTTCGGTCATTGGCCGTGTAACCGATACGGAGGGTGTTGTAATCCGCTAAAAAAAAGAGAGGTGGAGCGTCGTATAGCAGTCTTTGCCAGCGGTCGAGGGACTAACTTCGAGGCGATCGTTACGGCTGCGGAGCAGGGAGAGATTCCGGCTCGCGTGGTGTTGGTCGTTACGGATAAACCCGAGGCCGAGGTGGTGGAGCGTGCCGCGCGACACGGTGTTCCCTGCATGACGTTTCGTCCGAAGGAGTTCGCCTCGAAGGCCGACTACGAGCGCGAAATCGTCGCACGTTGCCATGAGGCGGGTGTTGAGTTGATCTGCCTGGCCGGCTATATGCGTCTGGTGGGGGAGACCCTGCTCGAGGGCTATGCAGGTCGTATCATCAATATACACCCCTCGCTTTTGCCCGCATTCCGTGGCGCACACGCTATGGAGCAGGCATTGGAGGCGGGAGTGAAGGTCTTCGGTGTGACGATCCACGAGGTCGATGCCTCGTTGGACGGTGGTCGGATTCTGGCCCAGCGTGCCTTTGAGTACGAGGGCAACGATTTGGCCGAGCTTGAACGACGAATCCATCAGGTGGAATATCCTCTCTATATAGAGACCATACGAAAAATAATAACAAATACATAGCATACAATGAGAGCATTAGTAAGTGTAAGCGACAAGCGTGGCGTGGTGGACTTTGCCAAGGGTCTGCGTGCGCTGGGCTGGGAGGTGATCGCCACGGGCGGTACGATGAAGCTGCTGCAGGATAGCGGCGTAGAGGTAATCAACATCAGCGACGTAACGGGTTTCCCCGAGATCTGTGACGGTCGCGTAAAGACCCTGCACCCGAAGGTACACGGTGGTCTGCTGGGGCGTCGTGACGATGAGAGCCACCTCAAGGCGCTGAAGGAGAACGAGATCGAGTTTATCGACCTGGTTTGTGTAAACCTCTATCCCTTCCGTCAGACGATCGAGAAGGAGGGTGTAACGATTGAGGAGGCCATCGAGAATATCGACATCGGCGGTCCGTCGATGTTGCGCTCGGCTGCCAAGAACTGGAACGACGTGACGGTGGTTTGCCACCCCGAGGACTACGAGCAGATTCTGGCCGAGATCGGTGAGCATGGCAACACGAAGAAGGAGACGCGTCTGCAGCTCTCGGCCAAGGCCTACACCCACACGGCTCAGTACGATGCCATGATCGCTACCTACATGCGCAAGCAGGCCGGTCTGAACGAGAAGCTCTTCCTGGAGTTCGACCTGAAGCAGTCGTTGCGTTATGGTGAGAACCCCCACCAGGATGCCATGTTCTACGCCGAGAAGGAGGCTGTGTCGTTCTCGCTGGCTTCGGCCAAGCAGCTGCACGGCAAGGAGTTGTCGTACAACAACATCCAGGACGCCAACGCAGCCCTGGCCATCGTGCGTGAGTTCGATGCTCCGTTCTGCGTAGGTTTGAAGCACATGAACCCCTGTGGTGCCGCCATCGGTAAGGATGTCGTAGAGGCTTGGACGAAGGCTTATGAGGCCGACAAGGTGTCGATCTTCGGTGGTATTGTAGCCGTAAACCGTCCTCTGACGAAGGAGGTTGCCGAGCTGATGAAGCCCATCTTCCTGGAGATCATCATGGCTCCGAAGTTTGAGGAGGGTGCTCTGGAGGTGCTCACCACGAAGAAGAATCTGCGCCTCGTGGAGGTGGATATGACTAAGGATGACACGACCAAGAAGCAGTATGTAAGCGTACGCGGTGGTCTGTTGGTGCAGAACCTCGATACGCAGACGAAGGATGTAACGGCCGATATGTGCGTTACGGAGAAGCAGCCCTCGGAGCAGGATCTCGTAGATCTGAACTTCGGCTGGCGCGTAGTGAAGCACGTGAAGTCGAATGCCATTGCTGTCGTGAAGGATGGCGTGACGCTCGGCGTAGGTGCTGGTCAGATGAACCGCGTAGGTTCGGCCGAGATCGCCCTGAAGCAGGCCAAGGCTGCCGGCGTGACGGAGGGTCTGGTGCTGGCATCGGATGCCTTCTTCCCCTTCGATGACTGCGTAACGCTCGCTGCCGAGTATGGCGTAACGGCAATCGTTCAGCCCGGTGGTTCGGTACGTGACGAGGATTCGATCAAGAAGTGCAACGAGCTGGGTATCTCGATGGTATTCACCGGTATGCGCCACTTTAAGCATTAGGATTTCGTATCCTAATGCTTAAAAAAGTTGCCTAAAAAGGTGATTTCTGCGTTACGCTCCTCCTCGAAATCCTCACATACGCCCAGTATGCTGCGGTTTCTCGGAGTTCGCAAGCCTTGAAATCCCTCTTTTTATCCAACTTTTTAGGTGTGTGAGAAATTGTATAAATAAAGGAATATCTAACATATGAAAGTTCTTGTTATAGGGTCTGGTGGTCGTGAGCATGCGATTGTTGATGCTTTGACCCGCTCGCCGCAGGTCGAGAAGATCTTTGCCGCTCCGGGTAATGCCGGTATGGCTGCTCAGGCCGAGTGCGTAGCGATTCGTGAGACCGAGATCGAGAAGCTGGCCGCCTTTGCCGAGGAGCAGGGTGTGGAGTTGACGGTCGTAGGTCCCGAGGTGGCGCTGGCTGCCGGTGTGGCCGACTGTTTCAAGCAGAAGGGTCTGCGTATCTTTGGCCCCTCGAAGGCTGCAGCCCGCATCGAGTCGAGCAAGGAGTTTGCCAAGGAGCTGATGGCGAAATATAACATCCCGACGGCCGGTTTTAAGGCCTTCACCGACTATCAGGAGGCTAAGGCCTATGTCGAGAGCCGTCCGCTGCCCGCCGTGCTGAAGTATGACGGTCTGGCTGCCGGTAAGGGTGTAGTGATTGCCCAGACGATGGAGGAGGCTGACGAGGCCCTGAAAGATATGTTGCTCGACACGAAGTTCGGTCAGGGCAAGGTGGTTGTGGAGGATTTCCTCACCGGCCCCGAGTTCTCGTTCATGTGCTTTGTTTCGGGTGAGAAGGTGTGGCCGATGCAGTTGGCCCAGGACCACAAGCGCGCCTACGACGGCGACAAGGGTCCCAATACGGGTGGTATGGGTGCCTATTCGCCCCTGCCGTTCGTGACGAAGGAGGATGAGGAGTATGCCTTGAACGAGGTGCTGAAGCCTGTGGCTGCTGCCATGGTTAAGGAGGGTTGCCCCTTTGAGGGTGTGCTCTACGGTGGTCTGATGAAGACCCCCGATGGCGTGAAGGTCATCGAGTTCAATGCCCGCTTTGGTGACCCCGAAACGGAGGTGGTACTGCCCCGTTTGAAGAGCGACATCGTCGATATCTTCTGCGCCGTGGCCGACCATACGGATACGGAGCTCGAGTGGCACGATTTCATGACCCTCGGTATCGTCCTCGCCTCGAAGGGCTACCCGGGTGACTACAAGAAGGGTGTCGTGATCGGCGGCCTGGACCAGGTGGAGGGTACGCTCTACCACATGGGTACGAAGGCCGAGGGTGAGCAGATCCTCACGAACGGTGGTCGTGTGCTCTTCGTAGTGGGTAAGGGTGCTACGCTTGACGAGGCACGCCAGAATGCCCTTGCAGATGTGGCACGTGTGGAGTGTGACAACCTCTTCCACCGCACCGACATTGGTCACTATGTGTTTGACAAATAAAACAAGAACGATATGATTATCAGTGGTAAAGAACTGTCGGCCAAGATGAAGGCCGCCATGGCCGAGGAGGTGAAAACCTTCCCCGAGAAGTACGGCCGTGTACCGCATTTGGTGGTGATCCTGGTGGGCGATAACCCGGCCAGCGTGTCGTATGTAACGGGTAAGGCCAAGGCCTCGGAAGAGGTGGGTATCAAGAACTCGACGATTCGTCGCGAAGCTACGATCTCGGAGGAGGAGCTCTTGGGCCTCATCGCCGAGCTCAATGCCGACGATACGGTCGATGGTATCCTGGTGCAGCTCCCCCTCCCGAAGCACATCTCGGAGGATAAGGTGATTGCCGCCATCGACGTGAAGAAGGACGTGGACGGTTTCCACCCCGCCAACGTGGCCGCGTTGTGGCAGAAGCAGCCCTGCACGCTCCCCTGCACCCCGAAGGGTATTATCCGCATGATGCAGACCGCAGGTGTGGAGATGGCCGGTAAGGAGGCCGTGGTGATTGGTCGCTCGAACATCGTGGGCCTGCCCGTGTCGAAGCTTCTGCTGGATCAGAACGCAACGGTCACGATCGCCCACAGCCGCACGAAGAACCTCGCTGAGGTGACCCGCCGTGCCGAGATCCTGGTGGTGGCCATCGGTCGCCCGAAGTTCGTTACGGCCGACATGGTGTCGGAGGGTGCCGTGGTAATCGACGTCGGTGTGAACCGCGATCCCGAGACGGGTAAGCTCTGCGGTGATGTTGATTTCGCCGCTATCGAGCCCAAGGCTTCGGTTATCACCCCTGTCCCCGGTGGTGTAGGTCCGATGACGATTACCTGCTTGATGGAGAATACGATCGAGTGTTTCCTCAAAAGCCGTTAGAACGGTTCTTTTGGCGTTAAACTTCAATCCCGAAGTCCGCAACATACGGAGACGTATGTGAGGAACTTCGGGATTTCGTTTGCTTAAAAATAGCGCGTTCTAACGACTTTTGACACGTCTCTTTTCGCCACTACGCAAGCCTAAAAATTGCCTTGTTATCCAGGATTTAGCTGGTTGTAACATAAAAATCCCCGTCGTCGAAAGACTGCGGGGATTTTGTTTTAGGACTTAGATGGTTTTCGGTTTTTGAATGAGTCGCACCACGAGTGATATGCAATAGACTGCACATCCCCAGATAGGAGCGATTACGGCTGCCATTAATCCACCGGATATGACCACAGGTGAAATGTCTGCTGTCTGCATCAGTACCGAGTTAGCTTGGAATATACCGACCAGGAAACTAACAATGCCGAGCATAAGTGCCAGCAATCCCAGTTCCTTGACACGCGAGGGCATCCTCCAAGCGGCCAAAAATACTCCCACTAAGCAGAGCGTGATCAGTGACATGAAGAGAGGGTTACCTGCGCAATAGATCTCAAAGAGCGAGAATTGAGGAACCGCCACTGCATCGTGTAAGGTGACCTCTATCTGCTCGGTTACACGGGATGCCTCTTGCGCCTGGGCGGTCATCAAGAAAAGAGGTGCAACGAGGATGATCAATAACTTTTTCATCGTTTTGTGTGTTAGGTTTGACATTACGTATTTTAGGAATTCCGCTACTGCAAAGATAGGGTGCAAGGGGCTGTTTTTGCAAGGTCGAATCCCCCAAGAGGGGTGTTAAATCCCCCGTTTAGGGGTGTGCAGGCTTTGTCGAAACCCTTTTTTAACTATCTTTGTAACGTGCGAATGCTTTTCACGATATTCTATTGGGCGGTATGTCTTGTCGTGCTGGCGGTGATTCTTTCATCGCTCGGCTATGACTTTTTCGCCTCCATGTTCGTTGGATCGATGTTTCTGCCCGGACTGTTGATGATCAAATACTTTGTGCCTCAAATCTCTTTCCGCTCCCTTGCTCAAGGGTTGCTGAATGCGTTTTGGTTGGCCGCGGCAGTGCTGGTGCTGACCTATTTGCTGTTGTTTGTGGTCAATTACTATTTGGAGGTTGGGCTCTTTGGTAATATGAATTTTCCGCCCCTGCTGAGCAATCCGATCTTTATTCTTTTTGTCTTGGCAGCCTTGGCTCTTCCCGAACATCTGCTGGATAATTACCTGAAAGCGCGCGAGGCGGCTCGTCCTCAAACGGTCGAATTTATCTCCGAACGACGGCATGTTACCCTCTCGACGGAGGAGATTTGCTACATCGAGTCGCTCGATAACGAGGTGGTGGTGCATACGATCTCAGGCGAAGAGTTGCGTACGCGCACGCCGATTTCACGATGGGAGGCGACGCTCAACGAGTTGCACTTTGTGCGTATTCACCGTGCCTATATCGTGCAACGAAATCTCCTACTTCGCATATCGCGTACCGAGGTTGAGCTCAAGGAGGTGACGCTTCCCGTGTCGCGTAAATATGCCGAGCGACTGAATAGCCTTTAGCCACCCTTATCGCCCTTAGCCCCTTTTTGCGATTTTGGTATTGCTTTTGCACGACGCAACAGCAAATACCAATGACCTATGGCACACACCTTTTTGGATGCGGTGGCCGCACGGCGCACCTGCTATGATTTGGATGGTGACATTCCCATTCCCGAAAAGCGCATCGAGCAAATGATCGATCAACTCCTGCTCACCGTTCCCTCGGCCTTCAACGGCCAATCAACCCGCCTTGTGCTACTGCTCGGCACGCACCACTACACCTTGTGGCATATCGTCAAGGAGACCCTGCGTCCGCTTCTCTCCGAAGAACGTTTCGTGCAGACGGCACGCAAGATTGAGAGCTCCTTCGCGTCGGGTTTTGGTACGGTTCTCTTCTTTGAGGATTGGCAGGTGGTCGAGGCGCAGCAACAACGCTTTCCCCTCTATGCCGACCACATGGAGGAGTACACGCTCCAAACCTCGGCCATGCACCAATTTGCCCTCTGGACCGCCCTGGCCGACGAGGGGATCGGAGCCTCGTTGCAGCACTACAATCCGCTCATTGACGAGGCGGTGCACCACCGCTGGGCCATTGACCCCTCGTGGCGCCTGATGGCTCAAATGCCTTTCGGAATTCCGCTCTCCGCACCCGAAGCCAAGGAGCAGCATGTGCCCCTGGCGGCACGGCGATTCTTCTATAAATAAAGAAGCTCTTGTTGTACACCTTCTACAAAGAAAATGGGGTTGCCCTCTGGACAACCCCATTCTTTTTTGCCTATCGGGCCGGATTACAAAGCGCCAATCTCGTAGAGTGCATTGTTCACCTTGCGCGTAGCGTCAGCCGAAGCAGCGAACTTCTCGGCCTCCTCCTTCGTCAGGTCGATCTTCACGATCTTCTCTACACCCTTCTTGCCCAGAACTACGGGAACACCGATGCAGATATCCTCCTGACCATACTCACCCTCCAGATATACCGAGCAGGGAACGATGGCCTTCGTATCGTTGATGATGGCATCAACAACCGATGCTCCGGCAGCACCCGGTGCATACCAAGCCGACGTGCCGAGCAGCTTCGTGAGCGTAGCACCACCGACCATCGTGGCAGCCGAAACCTCCTCGAGTTTCTTCTTCGAGAGGAACTGCGTAGCGGGAACACCCTTGATCGAGGCCTTCGACAGCAGCGGCAGCATCGTCGTGTCACCGTGACCACCGATTACCATACCGTCGATGTCCTGGATACCTACACCCGAAGCCTTCGACAGGTAGCAGCGGAAGCGCGACGAATCGAGCGCACCACCCATACCGATTACGCGGTTCTTCTTCAGACCGGTCGACTTGAGCGTCAGGTAGGTCATCGTATCCATCGGGTTCGAGATGATCACGTAGATCGCCTTGGGCGACCACTTCGAAGCGTTGGCAACCACACTCTTCACGATGTTGGCGTTGATACCGATCAGCTCCTCACGCGTCATACCCGGCTTGCGGGGAATACCCGACGTGATCACGATCACATCCGAATTGGCCGTCGGCTTGTAGCCCTCGGCATCCGTAGCCGTAACACCTACGAGCTTGGTCTTGTAACCGCACGTAGCTGCAGCCTGGAACATGTCGAGCATCTTGCCCTCCGACAGACCCTCCTTGATATCCACGAGAACCACCTCGCTGGCGATACCGCGAGCTGCCAATACATTGGCGCAGGTTGCACCTACGGCACCGGCACCAACAACAGTAACTTTTGACATTGTGTAATAGTTTTTTGTTAATTAAACGTTTGTTTGCTAATTCATGTTGTGCTCGCCACCTTTGGCGACGTTTTGGTTTTCATCCACCCCCTAATCCCCTCTCGAGGGGGACTTGACAGCCGTCCTTTGGTCGGCTATGGGATTTTTGAAACACCTTTTATGCCACTTACCCTGCGTTCCGCATTAAGCGACTTAATGGGTGCCTTGGCGGCGTTAGGTTGGGTACATAGTCAAAAGAGGGTAGTGTAAATGACTTTACGCTATCCTCTTTGCTTATTCTTGCTTGCGTATCGGAATTAACCGATCAACTCGGTATACTGCTCGGCCGTGAGGAGCGAATCCCACTCCGAAGCGTCCGAAACCTTTACCTTGATGAGCCAACCCTCACCATAGGCGTCCTTGTTCACCAGGGCGGGATCTGCATCTACTGCCTCGTTGAACTCGATCACCTCACCGCTAACGGGCGTGAAGGCGTCGCTCACGGTCTTAACGGCCTCAATCGAACCGAAAACCTCACCGGCTGCAAGCGTCTCGCCTACGGTCGGAACATCAACGAATACGATATCACCCAGCTGGCTCTGTGCGAAGTCGGTAATACCGATCGTTGCTACATCACCCTCGATGCTGCACCACTCATGGTCGTTCGAGTACTTCAGATTTGCAGGTACGTTGCTCATAATTTTTTCTGTTTTTTTGATGGTTTGTCTATTTGACTACAAATATAGGTTGTTATTTCTATAACAAAAAATAAAAACGGGCCAAAATTACCCGTTTAGCCATTTTTTTAGCGTTTTATCACAAATTCAACCTCCTTAAATCGGTAACTGCGCTGTTGACCGTCGTTGTGGTGCAGGATAAGAGCTCCGTCAGTTTCGATGCCTTTGATGGTGGCGGTGAACTCTTCGCCTTCGGGCAGACGGAAGCGTTGTGGTTGTTCGAGGCGATACATCTGATCGCGGTAATCAGCCTGAAGTGGCTCCCACACTGTAGTTTCGAGTTGGCTATAGCGCGCATTGAAGCAACGTTGGAACGTGGAGAGCACCTCCTCACGTTCGAAACTACGTCCTGTCTCCAGCTGCATGGAGGTGGGGTTGGGAAGCGAGGGGTCGAATTGGGTTTGGTTGACATTGATGCCGATTCCGATCACCGTGCGGCGCAGGCTCGCACCGGCGTAATAGTGCTCGATCAGAATGCCCACCAGCTTCTTATCGCCGACATAGATATCGTTGGTCCATTTGATGCGGGTCTGGATACCAAACTCCGCGAAGCAGTCGCAAAGGGCCAGCGCAGTCGCCTCCGAGAGGAGAAACTGATCGCGTGCCGCCATAAACGTAGGCTCGGCAATGAGCGAGAAGGTGAGATTAAGTCCCTCCTCGCTCAGCCAGGTATGTCCGCGTTGGCCACGACCGGCCGTCTGGCGTTCGGCTACAAGCACGTCGCCATGCCCAAATTGTGCATCACGTGCCAAGTCGTTGGTTGATGTAACCTCCTCGAAACGGTAGACCATATCAGCCTTTCAATTCTTAACTAATGTTAAACTCGCGCAGGGTGTCGTTCAGCGAGGTCTTCTTGTCGGTAGACTCCTTGCGGCGACCGATAATCAGGGCGCACGATACGCTGTACTCGCCGGCAGGGAACTGCTTGCGATAGCTGCCCGGAACGACCACCGAACGCGGCGGAACATATCCCTTGTAAGTGATAGGTTCCGAACCTGTTACGTCGATGATGTGGGTCGAGCCGGTGATCACAGTGTTCGAACCGAGCACAGCCTCGCGGCAAACATGCGCACCCTCCACGACAATCGAGCGCGAACCGATGAAGCAGTTGTCCTCGATGATGACCGGAGCGGCCTGCACGGGCTCCAATACGCCGCCGATACCCACGCCACCCGAGAGGTGTACGTGCTTGCCGATCTGGGCACACGAACCTACTGTAGCCCACGTATCGACCATCGTACCCGTGTCAACATAGGCGCCGATATTGACATACGAAGGCATCAGAATGGCACCCGGTGCGATGTAAGCACCATAACGGGCTACGGCCGAGGGTACTACGCGCACACCCAGCTCATCGTAGCCGTGTTTGAGTTCCATCTTGTCATACCACTCGATCTCGCCACCCTGCATCTTGCGCATGGGCTGAATCGGGAAGTAGAGGATGATGGCCTTCTTGACCCATTCGTTGACCTGCCAGAGGCTCTTTTCGAGGTCGATCGGCTCGGCCGTACGCAGCTCGCCGGCATCCACCAGACGTACCACCTCGCGGATAGCTGCCTCGGTAGCAGGATCTTTCAGCAGCGTGCGATCCTCCCACGCCTGCTCGATGAGTTTTTGTAAATCTTTCATATCTTTATTGTCGTTTTTGTTTCTTGACTTCAAAGGTAACTATTTTTTTGCTAACTTTGCCTCCGTTAAACGGAAAACGATGAAAGTATATAAATTCGGTGGTGCGTCGGTGAAGAATGCCGACGGTGTCCGCAACCTGCGCCAGATTATCGACGGCGAACAGCAACTCTTTATCATTGTGTCTGCTATGGGCAAGACAACCAACGCCTTGGAACGTGTCTTCGCCGCTGCCCAACAGCACAATCCCGCAGCCGCTCAGACCGAGATTGATCAGATCCGCGAGTATCATGCCGCAATTATTTCAGACTTGTGGCAGGAGTCGCATCAGTTGGAGCATGTAGAGGCTCAGTTTGCCGATTTGGAGGCCTTCGTGGCAGCTAATAACTACAAGGTCGAGGAGGCCGAGGCTTGGTACGACCGCATCGTGGCCTATGGTGAATTGATCTCGACGACCATTGTCTCCGAGTACCTCAATCATACCGGCCTGAAGAACACCTGGATCGACATGCGTCAGGCCATCCGCACCGAGCAGCGTCACAAGGATGCCGAGGTTGATTTGGCTGCTTCGACGCCGCTTTTGAAGGCCGCTCTGCAAGAGGCCGGAGGGTCGATTTTTGTCGGTCAGGGCTTTATCGGTGGCGCGCCCGACGGTACGACGACCACGCTGGGGCGTGAGGGCTCGGATTATTCGGCTGCCGTGGTGGCTAACATCCTTGAGGCCGAATCGATGGCCGTATGGAAGGATGTGGACGGAGTGCTCAATGCCGACCCCAAAATCTTCGCCGATGCGATCAAGATTCCCGAGCTGAACTACATCGATACCATTGAGTTGGCCTATAGCGGTGCTCAGATCATCCACCCGCGCACCATCAAGCCCCTGCAGAACAAAAACATCCCCCTCTATGTACGTCCTTTCGGTGACAAACACAAGCCCGGCACCGCAATTTGCGGAACGTCGCCCAAAGTGGAGGTGCCCATCCTGATTCTGAAGAAGGACCAGGTACTCTTGGTCATCCGTTCCCGCGATTTTTCGTTTGTCTTGGAGGAGAAGTTTGCCACCATCTTCTCGCTGCTTGAGAAGTATCGTGTGAAGGTCCACCTGATCCACAACTCGGCCGTGGATATCGGTGTCTGTGTCGATCAGTCGTGGCACATCGACGAGGTGGTTGAAGCCTTGCGAGAGGCCAATTTCGACGTGCAGAAGATGGTAGATATGGAGCTGCTGACCATTCGTGGCTATAACGACGAACTCCGCCAGAAATATTCAACCGGTCCTCACGTCCTCATCAAGCAGATGTCGTGGGAGTCGATGCGTATTGTGCGCAAAAAAGCATAACTTTTCGATCTATAGGGCATATTTTGTCCTTCATGGCTCGGGCCGAATGGGACGTACGTTCAGTACCACCCATCCGGCCCGAACTGCGTTCATGCCAAAATCAGCTCCTCTAAAATCACAAAACCTGCCAAGAGCGGGGCTCGGTGTCGAGTATGTAAGCATGAAAGGGCTTATAAGTTCTTGTATGCCCGTACCTTTTCTCCCTTTTTCATTTTTGATTTTGAATTTTGAGAAAAACTCCTTAAATTTGTATATGGTGTGTTGTGACTTTTTCGCAATGCCGTAACAAAATAAGCAAAAACTATGGCAAATGAGCCGATCAAACGCGATGTAAAGGGTGATTTGCGTTACCTGAAGCTCCTCGCACGCGACTTTCCGACCGTGTCGAGTGTGACGGCCGAGATCATCAACCTGGAGGCTATTCTCCACCTTCCGAAGCCCACGGAACACTTCCTGGCCGATCTGCATGGTGAGAACGAGGCCTTTCAACACGTTATTCGCAACGCTTCGGGTAACATCAAACGCAAGGTGAAGGAGCTCTTCGGGCAAACGCTGTCGCATGAGCAGATCCGAGAACTCTGCACGCTGATCTATTATCCGGAGCAAAAGCTGAAACTCGTGCGTCGCAATGAACCCAATCTCGATGAATTCTACACGACGACCCTCAATCAACTGATTGTGCTTTGTCGTGATGTGTCGTCGAAATATACCCGCTCGAAGGTGCGCAAGAGCCTTCCCGAGGAGTATGCCTATATCATCGAGGAGTTGTTGCATGAGACCTCCGATGTAAGCAACAAGCAGGCCTACTTGAATGTCATTGTTCGCACGATTGTCTCGACGCGTCGTGCCGCCGATTTTATTGTGGCACTCTGTTACCTGATTCAGACGCTTTCGATCGATCGACTGCATATTTTAGGTGATATTTTCGACCGAGGTCCCGGAGCACATCTGATTTTGGATACGCTTTGCGACTACCACCACTTCGATATACAGTGGGGTAACCACGATGTATTGTGGATGGGTGCTGCGGCGGGAAATATGTGCTGTATAGCCAGTGTGTTGCGCCTTTCGTTGCGCTATGCCAATACCCTCACATTGGAGGATGGCTATGCCATCAATATGGTTCCCTTGGCAACCTTTGCCATGGAGACCTATGCCGATGACGATTGCCGTATCTTTGCGCCACATGTCGAGGAGAGTCGCCCCGATCTGAACGAAAAGACGCTCCGCCTGATTGCCCAAATGCACAAAGCCATCACCATTATCGGGTTTAAGCTCGAAGGGGCGATGTGCAAGGCCCATCCGCAGTGGAGTATGGAGCATCGTTGCCTGTTGGAGCATATCGATACAAAGGCGGGTACGATCACGCTCGATGGAAAGAGCTATCCGTTAGTCGATCCTAATTTCCCGACCCTCAATCCGGAGGATCCCTATGCGCTCACTTCCGAGGAAGCCGATTTGATGGAGCGATTGCGCCACTCGTTTATGATCAGCGAGCGTCTGCGTACGCATGTCGGATGCCTGCTTTCGCACGGTGGCATGTATGAGATTTATAACTCGAATCTGCTGTTCCATGCCTCGGTGCCGCTCAATGCCGATGGTACGTTGCGTGAGGTCCAGATCGGACCCGCAACGGTAAAGGGCAAGGATTTGATGCTACGCGTGGAACAAGTGGTGCGCACGGCCTTTGATCAGGCTGCGGAGCCGGAGGAACGAAACTTTGCTACGGACTATTTCTGGTATTTGTGGAGCGGAGCTGATTCGCCTTTGTTCGGAAAGTCGAAGATGGCGACCTTCGAACGCTATTTTATCGCCGATTCTGCAACGCACAAAGAGGAGAAGGGGTGGTATTACACCTTGCGCGATTCGGCCGAAGTGTGCGAACGTGTGCTCGATGAGTTTGGTGTGACGGGTGTGCATCGCCATATCATCAACGGCCACGTGCCGGTGCGTGCCGGAAAGGGTGAAAACCCGATCAAGGCCGATGGACGGTTGATGGTCATTGATGGCGGATTTGCCAAGGCTTACCACAATAAAACGGGTATTGCAGGCTATACGTTGGTCTACCACAGCCGTGGTTTCCAACTGGTGCAACACGAGCCTTTCAAATCGACCGAGGAGGCGGTGATCAATGGTACGGATATCCACAGCACGACGCAGATCGTCGAGATGATGGGTCGTCGTGAGATGGTGGGGGATACGGATGTAGGTCGTGAGTTGCGCGAGCAGATCGAAGATCTGAAGAATCTGTTGAGAGCCTATCGCCGAGGCTACATCAAAGAGCAGTAGAGAAGTTCCGAGATCGTATCGGAGAATAAGTATAACCCCCGTTGAGGATTTCAACGGGGGTTATGCTTGCTGTGGGGATATCAACCCTTTGTCTCTTGTTTGGCGAGGAGGTGTTTGATAGCCCGTTCGAGGTAACACGCGATGTCGCGTTCGACGAGTTTGTAGAGCGGGCAATCGGTGTAATTGTCATTGTCGAGCAGTACGTCGCGGATCGAACGGGTGGCATTTTTGTAATTGGCAAGTTCATTCTTCAGTGCCACTCCGGTCTTGTCCGAGGCCTGAATGCGGGCAATCGACATCTCTTTGAGTTTTTCGCAGACGTTTTGCAGGCAAATCAGCACCACGTTGTCCATCAGCGTATGGCCATGCATGTAGAGGTAGGTCGTTTCAGGCGTCACGCCTCGGGCAGCGAGCAACTGCTCGAAGCGCTCCATCGGGGCGATCATCGTGGGGTTTTTCTCGCGCAGCATCTTCTCACGACGTGCTACGTTGCGCCCTAGCCACAAGAGCGTATTATCTCCGTTGTTGGTCAGATCGAGGTAGCCTAGTCGGACGGCCGCCTTGAAATCGGCCAACGGAAAGACATGGTGGTGCTCCATCTGCGCCGAGAAGGCATACCAGACAAAGAGGGGATAGATCGTACGCGAGTAGCCCTCCATAAAACGCTCGAAATCGAAGATGCGCGTATCGTTCTTCGTGGCCTTTACGCAGACATTATGCAGTGTGGGGGCATAACAGAGGTAATTTTCGGTGGCATAGGCGTAGGTGTGGAACAGAAACGGTGCATCATTCACGATGCGGGCGGTTTCGGTGCGCCCCTCGAAGAGGTAATCGAAGTCGGAATCGACACACAATAACATATCTTCCGAAGAGTCCGGCACCATGTTGAGAATCACCTTTTTGCCCTTCGGTAGGTTGCCACGATCCGGTACCGAGATCTCGAAGCGGATGTAGGGGTTGCGGAAGTGATCGAAGATCGAACGCCAAAAAGATACATCCTCATACCCCTCGACGTAGACCTTCACGAGGTGCTTATCGGAGGTATCGGGCAGCGGGGTGGGAAGCCCCGGATTGGGGTCGCTCTTTCCAAACGGATTGAGTCGATTGAGTGTTTTGGTGAAGTTGTATGCCATATAGAACAAAGATAGAAAAAAATGATTAATTTTGCACAAGATAGAATTCGGAAAAACCAATTTTTTAGACACTATGGCAAACAACGATTGGAAAGCGCGTCTGGGCATGGTCTATTCGACCAATCCCGACTTTGAATATAAGACCGACGAAGTGGAGGAGCAGGATACGCTCGAGCCCGCCAAGCAGGATCTGCGCGTGTGGCTCGACCGCAAGCAGCGTGGTGGTAAGGTGGTAACCCTCATCAAGGGCTTTGTGGGTCGTGAGGAGGATTTGAGCGATTTGGCCAAGATGCTCAAGACGAAATGTGGAGTGGGCGGTGCTGCCAAGGAGGGCGAGATCCTCATCCAGGGCGACCACCGTGACCGCGTGGTGGAGTTGCTCCTCAAGGCGGGCTATCGTTGCAAGAAGGCGGGTAATTAGTTGTTTGTCAAAATAGCGATTTGAACTAAAGCAATATGTTGATACGGGTTTGGAAGTGGGTCAGTCTGTTGGCGATGCTCTTGGTAGGGCAGCTCGCCGTGGCGCAATATTATAGTTGGGGCTCCGATGCCCCGATGCGTTGGCAACAACTCGAAGGGGATGGGGTGCGTGTGGTTACCCCCGATACAACGTTGCTGGTGGCGCAACGCGTCCTCCATTATATCAACGCCGTGCAGCCGGTGATTGCCGAGGGCTTCCGCAAAGGGCCTCTGGAGCTCCCCTTTGTGCTCCACCCCGAGAATATGAACTCGAACGCGCTGGTGATGTATATGCCCAAGCGTGTCGATTACCTCACCTCGCCCTCCGTCGACAGCTACTCGATGCCTTGGCTCAAGCAGCTCGTGGCCCACGAATACCGCCATGCGGTGCAGTACAACAACCTGCGCAGCGGTGTGCCGCGCGTGCTGAGCTGGCTGCTCGGTCAGCAGGGATCGGTGACGGGATTGCTCTTAATGCCCTTGTGGGCTGTGGAGGGCGATGCCGTGATGACCGAGACTGCGATGTCAACCTACGGCCGTGGTCTGCAACCCTCCTTCTCGATGGCCTATCGTGCTATTGGCGAGGGAATCGGCTTGAGCCATAAGGGCAAGCAACGCAAAAATATCGACCGTTGGTTCTGCGGCTCGTACCGCGACTATATTCCTGACCACTACGCCCTGGGTTATCAGCTTAACAGCTACGCCTACGACCGCTATGGCGAGAATATCTGGGACAAGGTGGGTCGCTATGCTGTGCGCAATCCCTACGTTTTTGCCACAACCCGCGTCGGCATGAAACGCTACTACCAAACCACGCCCAACGAGCTATTTTACAACACCTTTGCTGATCTGAACCGCCATTGGGCACCGTTGGCCGAGGTGACGGAGAATAGTAGGCGACTGGTGGAGCTTGATTCGACCAACTACACGACCTATCGTTGGCCGATGCAGCTCACCGAAGCGGAGGTGGTGGCCGTGAAGAGCGATTTGGCGCGTACGGCGCGTATCGTGACGATCGATTCGGCCGGTAACGAGCGTGATGTGGCCGGTGTGGGCAGCCTCTCTTCGCGCCCCGACCTCTACGACGGCAAACTCTATTGGAGCGAGTATGAGCGTTCGTTGCTCTTCGAGGAGCGTGTGAACTCGCAACTTTGGATGCTCGACTTTAACAGCGACGAGCAGCGTCCGGTACGCCTCAAGTCGATTGGTGTCAATGCCCTCTATCCGACCCCTTCGGAGCGCGGTTTGGCCTGGGTGGAGTATCGTGCTGAGGGTCGCTATCGCTTAGTCGAGAATGGCGAAACGCTCTACACGTTGCCTGTGGGTGTCGAACTCCACGGCCTGGCGTGGGATCAGGTGACGAAGGCCTACTATACGATTGTGACGGACGATGCCGGTATGGCGCTCGTACGCCTGGATCGCGAGGGGATGCATCCGCTGCATCGACCCGCCTATGTTACCCTGCGCGATCTGCGTGCCGATGATGGAAAACTTTACTACGGTTCGATTCGTTCGGGTAAGGATGAGGTACACAGTTTCGATTTGATGGCCGGAGGGGTCGAGGTGCAGCTCTCAGAGTCGAAGTATGGTGCCTTTGAGCCCGCCCCGTCGGCGCAGGGAGTGTTGTTGACCGTCTATGATCGTCGCGGATATGCACCGGCTCGTCTGACAGCATCGATGCAGCAGATGGTACTTTGGACGCCGACGCCGAAGAATCTGGTCAATCCATCGCGTCGCACGCCGACGATGATGAACCTCGACCAAGTGCATTATACGCCCGAGGTGGAGGCTGAACAGCAGGCTTCGCACCCTGCCAAGCGCTTCCGCAAGGTGTTGCGTGGGTTGAACATTCATAGCTGGGCCCCCATAGCTATGGATCCCTATGAAACGATCGATGAGCACACAGCCAACCCTAATATCGGCCTTACGCTCCTTTCGCAGAACCTCCTTTCGAATACCGAGGCCTATGCCTCGTATGGTTGGGACGAGCAGGAGCAGTCGATCTTTAAGGTGGGACTGCGCAATACCAGCCTGGGTGTGCAGCTTGGGTTGGATGCGACGTATGGCGGCGCGCAGCAGGTCTATTCGGTGGGCTACTACGATGCGGAGAAACAGGCTAACGTCTACCAGCCGCTACCTGCGGTTGATGAGGGCTATTCGGTGACCGCCTCGGCTACACTCCCCCTGTTGTTCGATCGCGGACGCGCTGTGCGTCAGTTGGCCTTGGGTGTGGGATGGAGCTACACGAATGGGCAGGTAGCCGACCTCGATGCCATTCAGTGGAATGGCTCGGAGATGGCCAATATCGGCGCTGTGGGCTACAATAAGGGGTTGCATAAGCTTTCGCTTTCAGTCTCCTTTGTCGATCAGTTGAAGTTGGCTCACCGCGACTTCCTGCCTCGCTTGGGCTATCGCCTGCAGATGGGTTATTCGCTCAATCCGACCAATGCGGATTTTGCCTCCACCTTCGTCGGCTATGGTAACCTCTACCTGCCGGGATTTGGTGCCCACCATTCGATTCAGTTTGGTGCAGCCTTCCAGCAGGCTGTGGGGGGCTATCGCTATCCGTCGGGCTCGCGACCTTTGACCTACCGCTCATCGACACTCCTCCCGCGTGGCTTCAGTAGCTCCTACTTCCCGATCGACGAAGGGTTGAAGACCCTTTCGGCAACTTACCGTCTGCCCCTCTGCTATCCCGAATGGGGTATCCCTTCGGTGCTCTATATCAAGCGTATCCGATTGGGTGCAGGATTTGATTATGCCCGTTTTAAGTACCATTTGAAGAACTACAATGCCTGGTCGGCAGGTGGTGAGTTAGCCTTTGACTTCAATGTGTTGCGCATGCCCTCGGCGGCCACCTCATCACTCACCTTGAAGTGGTTCTGCACCTCGACCTCTAAGCAGTGGTTCTCGGCCTCACTTGGTCTTCCTTTCTAATTATCGTAGATAATTCGAAAATAAGTCGTATCTTTGCTCCGTTATATCGCAAAAAGAGTCTATGGCAATGCAAGAAAAAGGGGGAATCAGCCCCAAAACGGTACGTTGGATCTGGGTACTCTGTTTCGCACCCGTCTGTTTGGTAGTCGTGATGATGGCACTGGCCGCAACGGGCGTATTCGGACGTATGCCCTCGTTTGAGGAGTTGGAGAATCCCAAATCGAATCTGGCTACCGAGATCTATTCCGAGGATGGTAAGGTGATTGCAACCTTCTTTATCCAAAATCGCTCGTATGTGCAGTATGCCGACCTCTTCCCGGCCGACTCGACGTGCCATATTCAGTTGGATGGCTACGATGTACCTCCCGTAGTGGCGGCTCTGATCTCGACCGAGGATGTGCGTTATCGTGACCATGCTGGTATCGATATCCCTTCGTTGGTGCGTGTGGCTGTGAAGACGGTCTTGTTGCAGCGTTCGTCGCAGGGTGGTGGTTCAACCATCACACAGCAGTTGGCCAAGAACCTTTTCCCGCGTGATACGGTACGCAATCGAGGTAAGATTGTGAAGACCTCGAAACTGGTGATGGCGAAATTCAAGGAGTGGATCACGGCCCTCAAACTCGAATATAACTACACGAAGGAGGAGATTGCCACGATGTACCTCAATACGGTGGAGTATGGCTCGAACGCCTACGGCATCAAGTCGGCAGCCCAGACTTTCTTTGGTAAGGAGCCGAACGAGTTGGCCGTACAAGAGGCGGCCATGTTGGTCGGAGTGGTGAATGCGCCAACACGTTATTCGCCCGTGCGCAATCCGGAAAATGCCTTGAATCGTCGCAACTTGGTGTTGCAGCGTATGCGTGCCGCCGGTGCTTTGACGCGCGAGGAGTGCGATTCGATTTCGGCCCTGCCGATCGTGTTGAACTATAAGCCGATCTCGCACAATGAGGGTACGGCAACCTATTTCCGTGAAATGTTGCGCTTGACGATGACGGCCAAGAAGCCCAAGCGCAATCAGTTCTTCAACGAGTGGGATTATGAGCAGGCGCTTAAGGAGTATGAGGAGAATCCGCTCATCGGTTGGTGCCATAAGAACGAAAAGGCCGACGGAACCACCTATAACATCTATCGCGACGGCTTGAAGATCTATACGACGATCAATTCAAAGATGCAGCAGTATGCCGAGCAGGCGGTGCAGAAGCAGCTCGAATCGTACATCCAGCCCCAAATGGATGCCCAATACCGTTGGACCAAAACACTCTTTGTCGATACCGAGCCCGAGGAGCAGGAGCGCATCATCCGTCGTGCCATTCGTCAGTCGGATCGTTTCCGTGAGATGAAGCAGGCTGGCTTCTCCGAACAGGAGATCGAGGCTTCGTTCAATAAAGCGTGTGCGATGAAGGTCTTTACCTTCAAAGGTGAGCGCGATACACTGCTTACGCCGCGTGATTCGATTCTGCATCACAAGCGCATTATGCGCGCCTCGTTTGTGGCGATGGATCCGCACACGGGCTTTGTGAAGGCCTATGTGGGAGGCCCCAATTTCCGCTATTTCAAGTACGACATGGCCAAGCAGGGTAAGCGTCAGATCGGATCGACCATCAAGCCTTTTGTCTACACCTTCGCGATCGACCATTTGGGCCTTACGCCGTGTACGATGGTGCCGAATCTGCCCGTGACAATCGAAACTTCGAATGGTCAGGCCTGGTCGCCCAAGGAGGCCGGTCAGGTGGAGTATGACGGCGTGTTACATCCGCTCATGTGGGGCTTGGCATTGAGCCGCAACAACTATTCGGCTTGGCTGATGAAGCAGACCAAGGAGCCCGAAGCGGTGGCCGAATTTATCCACAATATGGGTATTCGCAGCTTTATTGACCCCGTGCCGGCGTTGTGCGTAGGATCTTCGGAGTCGAATGTTTACGAATTGGTCAGCGCCTTCTCGACCTTCGCTAACGGAGGTGTCCACAACGATCCGATCTTCGTGACGCGTATCGAAGATCGTCACGGTAACCTGATTGCTTCGTTCATTCCACAATCGCAGGATGCCATCAACGAGCGCACGGCCTATACGATGCTACAGATGTTGAAGCGCGTGGTTGATGCCGGTACGGCGGGCAGTCTGCGTTGGCGTTTCGATCTGCACGAGGTCGAGTTAGGTGGTAAGACGGGTACGTCGAATGAAAACCGCGATGCCTGGTTTATGTGCGTTGCTCCGCGCATCGTGGCCGGAGCCTGGGTTGGTGGTGAGGATCAGCAGGTACACCTGCGCTCGCGCGGTGAGGGTAGTGTCTTGGCCTTGCCCATTGTCGGCGACTTCCTCAAGCGGGTTTACAACGATGGCTCGCTCGATGTAAGCCGTCAGGATCAGTTCGTGCGCCCGACGATGATGCCCGATTACGACTGTCCGATGTCGGTTGAGCCCGATGAGTACCATGCGTCGCAGGAGGCTGAAGATGAATTTTTCGATTAATTTTTTAACAAGATAACCGTTTTAAAACGATGAAATTAGCCATTGTAGGTGTTTCGGGTGCTGTAGGACAGGAGTTCTTGCGCATCCTCGAAAATCGCGATCTGAAAATTGACGAGTTGGTACTCTTTGGCTCGCCTCGCAGTGCGGGTACGACCTATACGTTCCGAGGTCAGGAGCTGACCGTAAAGCTGTTGCAACATAATGACGATTTCAAAGGTATTGATTTTGCCCTCACTTCGGCCGGCGCGTCGACCTCGAAGGAGTTTGCCGAGACGATCACCAAGCACGGTACGATCATGATCGACAACTCGTCGGCTTTCCGTATGGACGAGGATGTGCCTTTGGTTGTGCCCGAGGTCAATGCCGCTGATGCCAAGCAGGCGCCGCGTCGTATCATTGCCAATCCCAACTGCACGACGATTCAGATGGTGGTGGCGTTGAATGCGATCGAGAAACTTTCGCATATTACCCGTGTCCACGTGTCGACCTATCAGTCGGCTTCGGGTGCTGGAGCTTCGGCCATGGCCGAGTTGGAGGAGCAGCACGCCGAGCTGGTGCGCGGTGAGGAGCCTACGGTAAGTAAGTTCGCCTACCAGTTGGCTTATAACGTGATTCCCCATATCGATGTCTTTACCGAGAACGACTATACGAAGGAGGAGATGAAGATGTACCACGAGACGCGTAAGATCATGCACTCCGATATCCGTGTTTCGGCGACCTGCGTGCGTGTGCCCGTTATGCGTGCCCACTCGGAGAGCGTCTGGGTGGAGACCGAGCGCCCTGTTTCGGTGGAGGAGGCTCGTGAGGCCTTCGCGGCGGCTCCGGGTGTTGTGGTGGATGATGTGCCGGCAGAGAAGAAGTATCCCATGCCGCTCTTCCTGGCAGGTTGCGATCCGGTCTATGTGGGCCGTATTCGCAAGGATATCACCTGCGAAAATGGTCTTTCGTTCTGGTGTGTGAGCGACCAAATTCGTAAGGGTGCGGCGCTCAATGCTGTCCAAATCCTCGAATCCCTCCTGTAGGATTTCCATTTTAAGCGGAACCTTCCGCACTTTATTTGCAAGCCCCGAATGGGACGTACGTCGAGTACTACCCATCTGGGGCTTACTGCATAAAATCTTCTTGCTTAAAATGAAAAATGGGTGCTGACACCCTTTCCTTAGCATCCTTTTGTCCCCTTTAGTCTCCCTCTCCCAATTCTCAGGCACCGTTTTTGTACGCTCAACGATAAACCTCTGTGTATGTTTTATCGTTTACTTATTATACCCCTCATTATGACCATGACCGTACAAGTTGCCGTGGGCTTCGAGCCGAAGCCGTTGCCCTACGCTTACGATGCACTTGCCCCCGTACTCTCGGAGGAGAGCCTCCGCTATCACCACGATAAACACTATGTGGGCTATGTGACGAAGCTCAACGAGCTGATTGTTGGCACCCCTTTTGCCGACCAGCCGATCGAGGAGATCATCCTCGGCTCCGATCGTGCAATTTTCAACAATGCTGCGCAGGTGTGGAACCACGAGTTTTATTTCGAGGAGCTCTCGCCCGACCCGCAGCCCCAACCTTCGGGCCCGTTGTTGGTGGCTATTCATCGCGATTTCGGATCGGTTGAAGCTTTGAAGGAGGCGATGAATAGGGCTGCAGCCGACCTTTTCGGATCGGGGTGGGTCTGGCTGGTGACCAACGAAGAGGGGGAGCTTTCGATTCTTTCGACCCGCAATGCCGGCACGCCGATGCGCCACGGGATGATTCCGCTCCTTGCGCTCGATGTGTGGGAACATGCCTACTATATCGACTATCGGAATCGCCGTGCCGATGCCGTGAAGGAGTTGTGGCACTTGATCGATTGGCGGGTGGTCGACGCGCGTTACGAGGATCGCTCGTGATGACCTCGGCGCAGGATGCGAACCATCGGCGTTCGGCTTGACAAAAAAGAGGCGTATGCAGCTTTGCATACGCCTCTTTTTGGTTTATATAAAGCGGTTAAAACTGAAACTCCTCCATGTCTGATGCGTAATCACTCCAATACTTAGCTGCTTTGTAGGCATTGATAATGCTGTCGTCGTCCGATGCCGGCACATAGATTTTACGGCCGGAGGCGTTATAGCCGAACATGTCTCTTCTTCCCGACGGCGGCGTGGTCGGTTTGCAATAGACGCTCTTTAGGCTTGTGCAATGAGCGAATGCATAATCACCAATCGTCGTTACTCCCTCGGGCAGCGTGATGCTCGCAAGGCTTTCGCAATATCGGAATGCTTTTTGTCCAATCGTCGTCACCCCCTCAGGAATCGTGATGCTCGCAAGGCTTGTGCAATTCTCGAATGTAAACCCTCCAATCGTCGTCAAACTCTCGGGCAGCGTGATGCTCGCAAGGCTTTCGCAATATCGGAATGCACCATCAATCGAGGTTACCCCCTCGGGAATATTGATGCTCGCAAGGTTTGTGCAATTTCGGAATGCTTCCCATCCAATTGTCGTTACCCCCTCGGGAATAGTGATGCTCGCAAGGCTTGTGCAATTCCAGAATGCACCATGTTCAATCGAGGTTACCCCCTCGGGAATCGTGATGCTTGCAAGGCTTTCGCAATATCGGAATGCATAAGCTCCAATCGTCGTTACCCCCTCGGGAACAGTGTAGGTCGTCAATCCGGCAGGCGCAAAAGCAATAAGAACATTCTCTTTGATCAAACATCGACCATTGTCAGAAGCGTATTTACCTTCAAAATGTTGCAAATTGCTACAATTAGCAAACGCGCCTGCTCCAAGTTCCGTTACACTTTCAGGAATC
>JAFYQI010000009.1 GCA_017547175.1 Alistipes sp.
TCTGCAACATTGGTCACTTCGACAACGAGATCCAGATGGCTCGCCTGAATGCCTCGGGTGCCGTGCGTACGGAGATTAAGCCCCAGGTTGATAAATATACCTTCGAGGATGGCCACTCGATCTTCATCCTGGCCGAGGGTCGTCTGGTGAACCTGGGTTGTGCCACGGGTCACCCCTCGTTTGTGATGTCGAACAGCTTCACGAACCAGTGCCTGGCCCAGATCGAGTTGTGGGAGAAGGAACTGGCGGTGGATGTCTATCGCCTGCCCAAGCACCTCGATGAGGAGGTTGCCCGCCTGCACCTGGATAACCTCGGCGTTGAGCTGACGAAGCTCACCCCCGAGCAGGCCGATTATATCGGAGTAACGCCCGAGGGCCCCTTCAAGGCCGACCACTACCGCTATTAGAATTGCACATTGGACGAAAAATTAAATACAATATAATCATGACACAGGAAGAACTCTTTAAGAAATTGGTTGCTCACTGTAAGGAGTATGGTTTTGTATTCCCTTCGAGTGAGATTTACGACGGTTTGGGTGCCGTGTATGACTACGGTCAGAACGGTGTCGAGCTGAAGAATAACATCAAACGCTACTGGTGGGACTCGATGGTGAAGCTCCACGAGAATATCGTGGGTCTCGATGCGGCTATCTTCATGCACCCCAAGACGTGGGAGGCTTCGGGCCACGTGGGTGCTTTCAACGACCCGCTGATCGACAACAAGGACTCGAAGAAGCGCTATCGTGCTGATGTGCTGATCGAGGATTGGATGGCCAAGCAGGACGAGAAGATCCAGAAGGAGGTCGAGAAGGCTCGCAAGCGTTTCAAGGAGCAGTTCAACGAGGAGCAGTTCCTCGCTACGTCGCCCCGCGTGCTGGAGATCGTAGCCAAGCGCGATGAGGTGCACAACCGCTTTGCTGAGGCGCTGAACAACAACGACCTGAACGAGCTGCGCCAGATCATTCTCGACTGCGAGATCGTCTGCCCCATTTCGGGTACGCGCAACTGGACCGAGGTGCGTCAGTTCAACCTTATGTTCTCGACCCAGATGGGTTCGACGGCCGAGGGTGCCAACACGATCTACCTCCGTCCTGAAACGGCTCAAGGTATCTTCGTGAACTTCCTCAATGTGCAGAAGACGGGTCGCATGAAGCTCCCGTTCGGTATTGCACAGATCGGTAAGGCCTTCCGTAACGAGATCGTGGCTCGCCAATTTATCTTCCGTATGCGTGAGTTCGAGCAGATG
This sequence comes from Alistipes sp., assembly GCA_017547175.1. Lineage (GTDB taxonomy): Bacteria > Bacteroidota > Bacteroidia > Bacteroidales > Rikenellaceae > Alistipes. The sequence continues at coordinate 1,247 of JAFYQI010000009.1, forward strand.
GAGATGCAGTTCTTTGTACGCCCCGGTACCGAGATGGAGTGGTGGAGCAAGTGGAAGGAGACGCGTATGGCTTGGCATCGTGCCCTGGGCTTCGGTGATGAGAACTACCGCTTCCACGACCACGATAAGCTGGCTCACTACGCCAATGCCGCAACCGACGTGGAGTACAACTTCCCGTTCGGCTTCAAGGAGGTAGAGGGTATCCACTCGCGTACCGATTTTGACCTCTCGAACCACCAGAAGTTCTCGGGCAAGAAGATCCAGTACTTCGATCCCGAGACCAACGAGAGCTATGTTCCCTATGTCGTAGAGACCTCGATTGGTGTGGATCGTATGTTCCTGCAGGTGATGTCGGCTGCCTATACCGAGGAGGCCCTTGAGGGTGGCGATCAGCGTATCGTGCTGAAGTTCCCCGCTGCGCTGGCTCCCGTGAAGGTGGCTGTGCTGCCCCTGGTGAAGAAGGACGGCATGCCCGAGGTTGCTCGCAAGATTGTCGATGAGCTCAAGTACGACTACAATGTGGTTTACGACGAGAAGGACTCGGTGGGCAAGCGTTATCGTCGTCAGGATGCCATCGGTACGCCGTTCTGCGTGACGGTCGATGGTCAGACCCTGGAGGATGGTACCGTGACGGTGCGTCACCGCGACTCGATGCAGCAGGAGCGTGTGGCTATCAGCGAGCTGCGCCAGATGGTGGACGAGGAGTGCTCGTATCGCAAACTCTTTAAGAAATTGACCCTCTAACGAGCAATGGGGCGCATTTTAGCCATCGACTACGGCGTACGTCGCACCGGCTTGGCGGTGAGTGATCCCCTGCGGTTGATCGCCGGGGGATTGACCACTGTCGAGACCAAACAGCTGGAGCGCTTTTTAGCCGACTATTTTCAGAAGGAGCAGGTTGACGTCATCGTGCTCGGCAAGCCGGCACAGATGGACGGCACCCCTTCGGAGACGTGGCGCTTTATTGAGCCTTTGTCGCGTCGCCTGAAGGCTGCCTATCCCGATAAGGAGGTGGTCTTTTACGACGAACGATTTACCTCGGTGTTGGCCCATCGGGCGATGATCGATGGGGGCATGAAGAAGATGGCACGACGCGATAAGGCGGTGGTGGATAAGATTGCGGCTACGATTATTTTAGAGGATTATTTACAGTATAGACAATGATTTATCCGATTGTAATTTTTGGCTCGGAGGCCCTGCGCAAACCCTCGGTAGAGATCGCCCAGGATTATCCCGAACTGAAGAAACTTATCGAGGATATGTTCCTCACGATGCAAGCTGCCGAGGGGGTTGGCCTGGCTGCCCCTCAGATCGGTAAGAATATCCGCCTCTTTGTGGTCGATTGCTCGCCCTGGGGCGAGGAGGACGAGTCGTGCAAGGATTATCGTCGTGCCTTCATCAACCCCGAGATCTACGAGGTGTCGGAGGAGACGGGACTCTTTAACGAGGGTTGCTTGTCGTTGCCCGGCCTGCACGAGGATGTACATCGTCCGTTGGCCGTCAAGATGCGCTATCTAGACGAAAATTTTGAGGAGCACGACGAACTCTTCGAGGGCTTCCGTGCGCGTGTGATTCAGCACGAGTACGACCACCTCGAGGGTAAGGTCTTTACCGATCGCTTGTCGCCCCTGCGCCGACAACTCTTGAAGAGTAAGCTCTTGTCGATGGCCAAGGGTAAGTATCGCGCAGCTTATAAAACGAAGTAAACCTGAATCCCAAGGGGGTTCACAACACCTTGATGCTATGAAAAAAATTATTTTGGCTCTTGCCTTGTGCCTAGCAACGATGGCTGTGCAGGCACAGAAGTATGACCGTGCTGTTGGCTTGCGCTTTGGTGGCTCGGTAGAGGCGATCTACCAGCATGAAATTTCGCAAAGCAATTTCGTGCAGTTTACATTGGCCGTACCTAATTATAATGGTATCTCGGCTACGGGAATCTACAATTGGCGCTGCTGTGAGTGGGATTGGACGCCGCAGACGTGTGATTGGTACCTCAATGCGGGTGCCGGTGCTGCGGTAGGTCTCTATAACTTCAAGAGTGCCGGTCTTTTGGTCGGCGTGGCAGGTTCGTGCGCCTTTGGTTGCCAATTCAAGAATACCCCGATCTCGCTTGAGTTGGACTATCGCCCTGTAGTGGGTGTGGTTGTCGGCGGTGATGCAAAGGGCTTCTTCGGTCCCGGTATGTGGAACTTCGGCCTTTCGGTGAAGTACCACTTCTAATAGAGCACAGACAAAAGACAAGGGTTGTCCAACAAATTTGTTGGGCAGCCCTTGTTTGTTTAGGTGTAAAATGAAACAGCCTATTTTGTCCCGGTTTTTATGTTACAAAAAAAGAGGTTACCCAATTGGGTAACCTCTTCTCATATGCTTAAATCCGAAGATTACTTCTGATTCAGTGCAGCGTGTGCAGCAGCCAGACGTGCGATAGGCACGCGGAAGGGCGAGCAGCTAACGTAGTTCAGACCAGCGTAGTGGCAGAACTCAACCGACGAAGGCTCACCACCGTGCTCACCGCAGATACCGCACTTGAGGTTGTCGCGCGTACCACGACCCTTGAATACGGCCTCGCGGATCAACTGACCAACACCGTTGCGATCCAGGATCTGGAACGGGTCGTTCTTCAGGATACCCTTCTCGAGGTATACGGGGAGGAACTTCGAAATATCGTCACGCGAGAAACCGAGCGTCATCTGCGTCAGGTCGTTTGTACCGAACGAGAAGAACTGGGCAACCTCAGCGATCTGGTTAGCCGTAACAGCAGCACGGGGAACCTCGATCATCGTACCTACCATGTAGTCGATCTTATCGTTGCGCTCCGAGAATACCTGAGCAGCGGTTGCATCGATGATGTTCTTCTGGTAGCGGAGCTCCTTGTGGTTACCTACCAGCGGTACCATGATCTCCACGTGTACCTCCATACCCGCAGCCTTTACGTTCATAGCGGCCTCGATGATGGCGCGAGCCTGCATCTCGGTGATCTCCGGATAGGTGTTACCCAGACGGCAACCACGGTGACCCAGCATCGGGTTGAACTCGGCCAGAGCCTCTACCTTGGCGATGATCTTCTCAACGGGAACACCCATCTCCTCGGCCATCTCCTGCTGACCCTTCAGATCATGCGGAACGAACTCGTGCAAGGGGGGATCCAAGAGGCGAACCGTTACGGGGTGACCCTTCATGGCCTTGAACAGACCCTCGAAGTCGCCACGCTGGATCGGGAGCAGCTTGTTCAGGGCTACACGACGACCGGCCTCATCGTCCGACAGAATCATCTCGCGGATAGCCTTGATACGGTCGCCCTCGAAGAACATGTGCTCCGTACGGCACAGACCGATACCCTCAGCACCGAACTCGAATGCCTGAGCAGCATCCTTCGGCGTGTCGGCGTTGGCGCGAACCTTCAGTACCGAGTACTTGCCGGCCAGCTCCATCAGCTGACCAAAGTCACCGCTCAGGTCAGCAGCGCGCGTAGCTACCTCACCGAGGTAAACCTCACCCGTCGAACCGTTGAGCGAAATCCAGTCGCCCTCCTTAACTACTACGTTATCAACCTTGATCGTGCGAGCCTTGTAGTCGATCTCCAACTCACCGGCACCCGAAACGCAGCACTTACCCATACCACGAGCAACTACGGCTGCGTGCGAGGTCATACCACCGCGAGCGGTCAAAATACCGGCAGCATCCAACATACCCTTCAGGTCCTCGGGCGAGGTCTCGATACGTACCAGGATGGCACGCTGACCCGTCTCCTCCAATACCTTGGCGGCGTCGTCTGCGAAGAATACAACGGGACCCGTAGCGGCACCCGGCGATGCGGGCAGACCCTTCGTGATCACCTTGGCCGAAGCGATGGCCTTCTTGTCGAATACGGGGTGGAGCAGCTCGTCGAGCTTGGCGGGCTCGCAACGCAGTACGGCCGTCTTCTCGTCGATCATGCCCTCGCGGAGCATATCCATAGCGATCTTCACCATGGCAGCACCCGTACGCTTACCGTTGCGGCACTGCAACATCCAGAGCTTACCGTCCTGGATCGTGAACTCGATGTCCTGCATATCGCGGTAGTGGTCCTCGAGGTGGTTCTGGATAGCGTCCAGCTCCTTGTAAACCTCGGGCATTACCTCCTCGAGCGAAGGATACTTCTCAGCGCGCTCCTCCTCCGAGATGTTCTGAGCCTTAGCCCAACGACGCGAACCCTCGATGGTGATCTGCTGCGGCGTGCGGATACCGGCTACCACGTCCTCACCCTGAGCGTTGATCAGGTACTCACCGTTGAAGATGTCCTCACCCGTTGCTGCGTCACGCGAGAAGGCTACACCCGTTGCCGAGTTGTCACCCATGTTACCGAATACCATGGCCATAACCGATACGGCCGTACCCCACTCGGCGGGGATGTTGTTGAGCTTGCGATACAGGATAGCGCGCTCGTTCATCCACGAACCGAATACGGCGCAGATCGAACCCCACAACTGCTCCCAGGGGCAAGCGGGGAACTCCTTGCCGGTCGAAGCCTTCACGGCAGCCTTGAACGAAGCAACCAGCTCCTTCAGATCCTCTACCGTCAGGTCGGTATCCTTCGTGATACCGCGCTTCTCCTTCTGCTTCTCGATGATCTCCTCGAAGGGATCCTGATCCTCCTTCGAAGCAGGCTTCATCTCGAGCACCACGTCACCGTACATCTGTACGAAACGGCGGTACGAGTCCCATGCGAACCAGGGGTTACCGCTGCGGCGAGCCATAGCCTCTACAGCCTCGTCGTTCATACCCAGGTTGAGGATCGTATCCATCATACCGGGCATCGAAGCGCGTGCACCCGAACGTACCGACAGGAGCAGCGGCTGCTGCTTGTCACCGAACTTGCAACCGGTCAGCTTCTCGATGTTGGCTACTGCCTTCTCTACCTCGGGCTTGAGCAGCGCAACTACTGCATCCTTACCCTGTGCGTAGAACTCGGCGCAGGTGTCCGTCGTAATCGTGAAACCCGGAGGTACGGGCATACCGATGAGGTTCATCTCAGCGAGGTTTGCACCCTTACCACCCAACAGCTCACGCATCTTACCATTACCCTCGGCCTCTTTGTTACCGAAGGTGTAAACTCGTTTTACGTCTGCCATAAAATGATAGTGTTAAAATATGAAAAATTGTTTGTTGTTTGTCGTTTTTTTCTGCGGATTGTGTTACACAACAATGCGGATTGCGAATTTAGTAATAAAAATTGGTCTGCGCAAGAAAAATTAGCGAAACCTGCACCAAACGGGGAGATAGCGCCCGATTCCTCCGACATAACGCCCCGAACGGTAGGTGGGGAGCGGCTCTCCGCTGTGCGGATCGATCATGGTGCTTTGTACATATACAGCACCTTCGGAGGTGGTCGAAACGGGTGGGGTGAAGATGCGGTCGCGCATCTGCCATCCGCCGTTGCGTATGCGGTTCCCATGGCCGCGACGGGCCGGAGCAGCCAGACGGTCGATTAACCCATAAGGGGTCGGGTCGATCGAGGCGATGCGTCCTGCCACAACCATCGGGCGTGTGGGGTGCTCGTCGCGTTGCTCTTGCATCTCCAGCCGCACAAAGCGCGGATCGACACCTAACACCATGGCGACCGTATCACCCGCAATCAATGCTTCGATCGTGAGCAACGAACGTTTGGCCGTACTGCGCAATACCTCCAATTTGTCGGCCTTGTAGAGCAGGGCAAAGTCCATGCCATCCAGTGCATTGAGGGTTTGATGCAGGTAGGTGTAGTCGCCCTCGAGCGTCATGGCCAAATCGCGTACAACCTGCTCGTTCTCCACGCCGTAGAGTGCCATCACCTCCACCTGCATTGTATCGATCACGGCGGCCACTTGACGAATCTTGTGACTGTAACGCTCGTTGTTCCATCGGTTGCGGCCTTGGGGTGTGTAATCCGTGTCGTCGTAGAAGAGCGAGGCCGAGGTGTCGTAGAGCCGATCCAGATCGTAATAGGCGATGCGTATCTGGCCGATACCCCTCGGTATGACGACGAACAGAAAGAGTATGAGCAGGGTAAAACTCCGCGGCATAGTGCTTGTAATCAATGTGTTTTGTCAGTAGTTGACGGGATGCTTTATTCGCAGATAACACCCGATCCGATCAGCTCCTCGTGGTCGTACAAGGCGGCAAACTGACCCGCCGTAATACCACGTTGTGGCTCGTCGAAGAGCAGGTAAAGCCCCGCTTCGCGGCAGAAAAGGGTAGCTTGTTGAAGGGGTTGGCGATAGCGGATGCGTACCTCGCAGCGCAGGGTGTCACCCGTGGCAAGCGTGCGATCTGGATCGACCCAATGCATCACCTCGTTGGCGATTTTAAGTGCGGGTCGCCACAGTCCGGGGTGGCTGTCACCCTCGCCCACGTAAATTACGTTTTCCGCCACATCGGTACCGAGGATAAAGAGCGACTCTTTGCGGCCACCGATGCCGAGTCCCTTACGCTGGCCGATGGTGTAGAAGTGGGCACCGTTGTGTGTACCGATCTTTTTGCCGTCGCGCACCGTGTAATGCCACCCCGCGGCGAGTGCTTCGAGCTGTTCGTCGGTGGGGTTGGGGTTGGCGTAGTCGGGTAGGGGGCGGCGGCCAAATTTGGGCCATTCGGCCTTGATTTCATGGATGTTGCCGACCTTTTTGGCGAGTTTTTGTTGTAGGAAGGTGGGTAAATCAACCTTGCCTACGAAGCAAATGCCCTGTGAATCTTTGCGCTTGGCGGTGGCCAGACCCTGCTCCTGGGCGATTTGGCGCACCCCGGGTTTGAGCAGATGACCGATCGGGAAGAGGGCGTGGCGCAACTGCTCCTGCGAGAGCTGGCAAAGGAAGTAGCTTTGATCTTTGTTGGGATCCGAGCCGGCCAGGAGGTGGTAACACTCCGTGCCGTCGGGCAAAGTCGTCGTCTGCTTGCGGCAATAGTGACCCGTAGCGACAAAGTCGGCGCCGAGTTTCAAGGCCTCGCGCAGAAAGACATCGAACTTGATTTCGCGGTTGCAAAGCACATCGGGGTTGGGGGTACGGCCTGCCTCGTACTCGGCAAACATGTAATCCACCACGCGGTGACGGTACTCCTCCGAGAGATCCACGACATGCAGGGCGATGTCGAGTCGCTTGGCCACCAATTCGGCAAAAAGTCGATCATCGTGCCAGGGACAATCACCCTCGAGTGTGCCGGTCGTGTCGTGCCAATTGACCATGAACAGACCGATCACCTCGTGCCCTTGCTCCTTGAGCAGGTAGGCGGCTACCGAGGAGTCGACGCCACCCGACAATCCAACCACTACGCGTGCCATAACTCCTTAATCAATAAGTCCTTCAGGAAGAATAAACTTGATGGTGCGGGCTTCGAAATCGATGCCGCCGATCATCTCGTCAACGGCCGGAACCAGCACCTCGCGATCCTCGATCTCAAGCTCGAACAGCGGGTTGATTTCGCTGTCGATGTAGTCGATCAGTCGTCCCGTGAAGGTTCGCTCGCTGCCCATCTCCAAGATGGCTGCGTCGAAGCCGATGAGGTCCTCGAGGTAGAACTCATCCTCATCGCGCTCCTCCTCCTCCTCCAGTTCGATCGAGAACTCTTTGCCGATGAGCTCTTCGGCGCGACGCTCCGTGTCGATGTCGGCGAAGCGCACCGAGGCTCCCGAAGCACCGACCAGATCGAACTGCTCGCAATAGAGGGGAACCTCCAAGCCGTCGATGACGACAATGAGCGGGGTGGTGTCGGGGTCAAAGTTTTCGGGGAACGACTCGTAGAGGGTGAGGCGTAATCCGCCACCCGTGCCAAAGAGTTTGTTGATGCGACCGCAAGGTGTCATAGCTGAAATTTAGAATTTGTGATTCAAAGATACGAAAAATAAGCCGAAAAAACAAAATAAGAGACCCAAGCTGCCATGTTAGACAACTTGGGTCTTATCCTTGATCTATCTCTGCGACCAGCCTACCAACGTCTGTTGCGACGGCGGCGACGACGCACCTTGCGGATAATGCCTACCACGAGCAACACGCCAAAGACAAGCAGAATAAAGATTACCATGCCGTTGTTGAGGTTGTCGCCCTTCACTCGCGACCACATCTCCAACAGATTGGCCGTGCGAGCGCCACTGTCGTGCATCATAGCGCAACGGTCGATCACCTTCTTGTCGGGATACATTGCCGGATTGATCACTACACTATCGGCATCCTCGCCAAAGAAGTAGCGGACATCCATGGGCTCCTCCAGCCCTGCCTCCACGGCCGACTCCGACATGTAGTCCATCACCTCCGGGGTTGCAATCACGCTCACATAACCGATCGCATCCATGTTGCGAATGGCGTTCTCGGGCTTGCACATGAAGTTGATGAAATAGGCTGCGGCCTTGGTGTTTTTGGCATACTTGGGAATGACCCAACCGTCAAACCAAACAATGCTGCCCTCATCGGGTACCACATAATCCAACTCGACACCTACCGTTTCGGCCTCGTCAATAGCCCACACGGCATCGCCACTCCACGACAGATTGAGCCATGCTTTCTCCTTGGTCATGATCTCCTTGCCAAAGTCAGCCTCCCAACCCGCTACATAGGGCTTTGCCTTCTTCAGCAGGCCCTCCACCAGGGCAATCGACTCGTCCGAGGAGTCATACATCAGCGAGTCGAGTTTAACCGCACCGCTCGCCAGCTCCTCCTGCTTAGCATAGATCAAAAGCGGGCAATAGACATCGCGGAAGGCATCTTTGATGAGCAGTTTCTTCGAGAATTTAGGATTCCACAACGCGCTCCACGAACTAACCTCCTCGCGCGCAACATACTTCGGGTTATACAAAAAACCCGTCGTACCCCACATATAGCCTACGGCGTAGTCGTTGGCGTTTTTGCCACTGCCGTCGATCTTGTTAAAGACCTCGTGGATATAGGGTGATACGTTGCCCAGATAATTCGGCGTGTCGCCAAAATCCTTGTTGATCGGCAGTAGCAAATCGTTGCGCAACATGCGCTCGATGATATACTCCGAGGGGCACACCACATCGAAATCCTCCTTGCCGCGCTCGATCTTGGCCAGCATGATCTCGTTGATGTCAAAGAGCTGATAGACCACCTCCACCTCTTCGCCCGTCTCTTCGAGATACCACTCCTCAAACTCGGTCAACAAATCCTCGTCGATATAGTCGGCCCAATTGTAGACCTTCAAGATCGACGAACGGCTGTCATCAACTCTACAACCGGTCAATGCCGACAATGCAAAGCCCATTGCCAGCAACCAGGTTACTATAACATAGCACTTTTTCATCGTAAAGTCTCCTCCTTACGGCGGTTACGCTCGGCTCGGATATTGATCACCACGAGCAGCAACAGCACTGTTGCAAAAATAATGGTTGAGAGCGGACGCAGCTCGGGAGTCAGACCACCCTTGCGTGCGTCGGCATAGATATAGGTCGAGAGCGTCTCCAGACCCTCGGTGCCGATCGTGAAGATCGTAACGGCAAAATCGTCAATCGAGAGGGTGAAGGCCAGGATAAATCCGCTGATCATACCGGGCTTGATTTCGGGTATCAGCACCTTACGCAAGGCCTGAAACGGCGTCGCACCCAAATCCAAAGCAGCCTCAAAGATGTTGGGATTCATCTGTTGCAGACGCGGCAATACACAGAGTACGACATAAGGCGTACAGAAGGTGATATGTGCCAAAATAACCGTCATGTACCCCTGCGAGATACCCAGACTGACAAAGAGCAGGAAGAGCGAAATACCCGTAATGATATCCGGATTCAGCATCGGGATATTATTCAGCGTATTCAGTACCGTCCTCTTGTGTCCGCGCAGTCGATCGATACCAATTGCGGCCACGCTTCCCAATACGGTCGATACAACCGCCGAAATCAGGGCGATAATCAACGTGTTCTCGATCGCGCTTACCAACGAATGGTGAGCCCCACTCTGAAATAACGAGGTGTAGAGTTTTGTCGAAAAACCGGTCCAGTTACCCAATACCTTAGCCTCGGTGAATGAGAAGATGGCGATGATAATAATTGGAGCATACAGTAGCGCCAACAGCAGCCATAGGTATGATTGTGCAATAAACTTCTTCATCAGATAATTCCTCCCTCATTGGATGCCCTATCCTCTCCATTATCGCTAAAGAGATCGGTGGCAAAGATTATCAACAGCATAATGAGCGACAAGGCCGCACCATAATTCCACATGCCGTTGTTGATGTTCTCCTGGATGGTCGTTCCGAACAATTTGATGTTGTTCATCGTGAGCAACTCGGCAATGGCAAAGGTGGAGATGGTGGGCATAAAGACCATCATAATGCCCGACATGACACCCGGCATCGAGAGCGGTAATACCACCTTCATAAAGACGGTCAGCGGGTTTGCGCCCAAATCCTGCGCAGCCTCGATGTAGCTATGGTCCATCTTCGACATCGTGTTGTAGATCGGGTAGATCATAAACGGCAGGAAGTTATAGACCATACCAAATATGAGCGCCCCCTCACCCAGTGGCAGATGCATGAAGTCGAACAAGGCGACGGTGGCCAAGGTGCGCACCAAGATATTGATCCACATCGGAAGAATAAACAGCACCACCATCACACGCGAACGGCACAAGGTTCTGTTGCTCAAAATATAGGCTGCAGGATAGCCCAACACGATGCATAAAATAGTCGTGATGATGGCTATGCCTATCGAATAGACAAACGTATTGGCGGCCTCCGGATTGGAAATGAACTTCGAGAAGTTGGCCAAGGTAAACTTGCCCGCATCATCTTGAAAGGCATAGATACCAATCAATACCAATGGAAGCACCACGAACACAAGCAGAAACAGGAAGTAGGGAAAACTCCAACTGCTGCGTTTCATAAACAACTTAAACAACCACTTCATCTCTCTACGGCTATAGGGTCGTTATACGAAAGTGATCCGCAAATCATCGGGCTGAATACGAATTCCTACGATATCGCGATCATCCCATACGTCGTGCGTATCCACATAGACATTGTCGTTGTTCTCGGTGCGTACGGTAAGGTGATAATGGTCTCCCTTGTACAGGATAAAGCGTACATCACCCATAAGGGTTCCATCCTCCTTGTTGTCCATCAGCTCAATCTTGTCAAAATCGACCTCGACGAGCACCTTCTCACCTCCTGCGACATTGGCCACCTCGTTGCAGACGAACGACGTACCCAAAATCTCGACATGCGTAGCATCCACCATCGTACCCTCGAACTTATTGCACATGCGCTCTTTACGCATTACGTGGATATCCGATGGCTTGATGATCATGCTCACGGTTTGCCCCACCTCGAAGGCGTTATAATCCTGGATCATGATCTCGTAACCATTTGCAGTAAGTACCGTCATTTCGTAATGCACACCCTTGAAGATACACGACTGCACTACACCCTCGAACTGTCCCGAGTCGGTATGCGCCATGATATAGACATCTTCAGGACGGATGACGACATCGACGGGGGCATTTTCGCCAAAGCCCTCATCAACGCACTCAAACTCCAGCCCCATAAATTCGACTGCTTTGTCGCGGATCATCTTGCCATTCAAGATGTTGCTCTCGCCGATAAAGTCGGCAACAAAAGCATTGACAGGCTCGTTGTAGATGTCGGTCGGCGTACCAATTTGCTGCACCTTGCCCTCGCTCATAACCACAATGGTATCACTCAACGTCAAAGCCTCTTCCTGATCATGAGTTACATAGATGAAGGTGATGCCCAAAGACTTGTGCATATCCTTCAGCTCCATCTGCATATCTTTGCGCATTTTCAGGTCCAATGCAGCCAAAGGCTCATCCAGAAGCAGCACCTGCGGACGGTTGATAATGGCACGTGCAATAGCAACACGCTGCTGCTGACCTCCCGACAAAGAGTTCACATCACGCCACTCGTAGTCGGTCATGCCGACCATCTTCAACGCCTTGCGTACTCGAGTCTCGATCTCATCGGCCTTTACCTTTTTGAGCTTTAGGCCGAAAGCGATGTTGTCATACACGTTCAAATGGGGGAAAAGCGCATAACGCTGGAATACGGTATTGACGGGACGTTCGTGGGGAGGTACGTCGGTGATATCTTCACCGGCAATACGAATCTCACCCTCATCGACGGTACCAAATCCTGCTAAAATACGTAACAGGGTAGTCTTACCACAACCCGAAGGACCCAAAATCGTCACAAATTCCCCCTTCTTCACATAAAGGCTTACGTCATTCAAGACGCACTTCTCACCAAATGATTTTGATATATGGCTAAATTCGATAATGTAGTTCGAATCTTTCATCTCCCTAAGTATATTTTTAAAAGACAACTCCGCTTTTTTGAGCTTCGCAAGCCTAAAATCAACTCTTGTTATACGATGACTTAAGACAATGAAGGGCGTGTCCAATAAGTTGTTGGACACGCCCTTTGTTCGGTCTTGCTAAAGGATTACTCCTCCGTAGCAGCCTCCGTAGCCTCCTCCGAAGCCTCAGCAGCAGCCTCGGCAGCAGCAGCCTCAGCGGCAGCCTTCTTCTCAGCGATAGCCTTAGCGCGCTCCTCGTTGATCTTAGCCTCAGCAGCCAAACGAGCCTTCTCGGCCGACTTAGCGTCCGTAGCGAGCTTGTTGGCCTTAGCCTCGATCTTACCCGACTTAGCCTCTACCCACTTGTTGAAGCGAGCCTCAGCCTCAGCCTCCGTGAATGCGCCCTTAGCTACACCACCCAACAGGTGCTTCTTGTAGAGAACACCCTTGTACGAAAGGATGGCACGGCAGGTATCCGTAGGTTGTGCGCCTTTGAGTAACCAACCCAGTGCTTGCTCGAAGTTCAGGTCGATCGTAGCAGGATTCGTGTTGGGGTTGTAGGTACCCAACTTCTCGATGAATTTACCATCACGTGGCGCTCTGCTATCTGCGGCAACGATGTGATAGAAGGCATAACCCTTCTTACCGTGACGTGCCAGACGAATTTTAACAGCCATATTGCTATAAAATTTTGTAAAGGTTAATAAAAAACGCTCAGCCTTTCGGCTTTTTTCGGGTGCAAAGATAAGGCGAGTATTTGGATTTTCCAATACATCGAATCGAAAAAAACGTTGAAAAATAAGGGAATTCCGATTCCGAAAGTGGCTAAAGGACGTTTCTAATCTGATGATATGCAAAAAGCACTCCGCAAGGGGTGCTTTTTGTGATCGCGGAGCGGCTCGAACGCTCGACCGGCAGCTTAGAAGGCTGCTGCTCTATCCAACTGAGCTACGCGACCAGGGCGAAGGCGGTTACAGTTTATTGAAAATCTATCTCTTTCCCGCTTAGCGGTGCAAAATTACGCATTTTCCGACCAAAAGCAAACTTTTCGGCAGAAAAACCGTCGTTAATGGCGATAGCTTCCTTCCCGGATGGCACTGTTGCCGGCCGAATCGATTACCGTGAGGCGGTAGTGGTGTGATCGATCCTCGGCCGGATGGTCGAAGTGGTAGACCAAGATGCCGCGACTCGGGTAGCGGTCGCAGGGGCGCCATTCGCCGTCGATCTCCAGACTCCAAGAGGCAATTCCCGAAAAATTGTCTGCGACTTTGAAGGTGAGCTGCTTACTCAATGCCGCGCCGTCGTTGAAGATGGGGTGGATGGTGGGCTCCTGGATATCTGCCACCACAAAGTAATCGCCTGCCGTGCGGGTCGTTGCGCTGACCTCGCCATGGCTGTATTTACCCCCTACAGCAACTGCTCGATCGCGCCAGTTGCGCACCGCAATCATCGCGCGAGTGCGCAGGCTGTCGGGGATGTAGGTGTGAATTACGACGGTGGCTGCCTTACGCAACGGGGTGTGGGTGTCAAGTACCCGATAGGCGGGAGAGAGGGCCACAACTCCCGAGTCGATTTGCGGAATCACCCCCGGCTCAATGCGTGCATAGGTTGATTCGTAGAGGGCCTTGGCCGGCAGGTGTATCGAGAATTCCGCTCCGTGGCGAAGTTCTTTGGCGTGCTGCATCGGGATCATGACCCAGGTCGAGTCTTTCGGCTCGGCCATATAGTCGGTCGTGCGTCCTTTGATCATAAAGGTGAGCGTAGAGCGGTTGCCGCAATCATCATCGCAGGTGAGTCGGACGGTGCGCACCTCCTCGGCGTGGGTGCGAATCAGACCGCGCTCGATCAGTGTCGGATAGCAGAACGAGGGGGCACCCTCCAGTTGAGCCAAACGAATTGTCTCGTTGCGCGATCCGAGCTGCAAGCCATAGTGGCTCACCGCATCGCACGAACTTGAGTAGGCGTGGGTGAAGTGGTCGATCTGAAACTCGAAGCAGGTTTTACCATCCACCTCCATACCGATTCGGTGGACGGCAAAGGTGTTTTGTACTCCGTTGCGGCGATCCGTTACCTCGGCGACGAAGTAGCCCTTGCGTCCGACGGGAAGCGGCTCTTCGTGGGTGAGGCGGTAGCGCCCTTCCAGCTCGCGTACAACGGCGTAGCTCTCCATAGGTCGATGGATGCATACCCCCTCGGCAAGCGAGTCGATCTCCACGTAGTGCAGCTTCATGAAGCGGGGCGGTAATGAATCGATCGGGCAGATGATCCCCTCGCTCACCACGTTGCGCAGTCGCTGATCCTGCGTGTCGCGCAACTCGTAGTGTAGGTGCGGACCTCCCGACGAGCCGCTGTTGCCCGAATAGCCGATCAGCTCACCCTGCTTTACGGGGAACTGCTCGGGGGTAAACCAACGATCGACGCTGTTCGATTTGCGGCGATAGCGGTCGGCCTGCATCAGGCTGTCGATGTCGGGACGGAAACGGTTGAGGTGGCCATAGACGGCTGTTTGGCCGTTATGGAGCGTCAGGTAGATGGCACGACCATAACCGCCCGCCTGTACCGAGATGCGTGAGACGTAGCCATCGGCCACGGCTACAAGGGGTTTACCCTCCACGCCGTCGGTCTTGATGTCGATGCCGGCGTGAAAGTGACCCGGACGCATCTCACCGAAATTGGCCGAATAGAGACCTGCCACCTCGCGGATGGGGTAGATATAGTCGGTGGGGTTGAGCAGATTTTGCGCCGTTCCAATACTGGGGATCAGGGCAAAAATCAGCAGGAGTATTCGTCGCATAATTGTGCTGCTTGTGAAAGTTGTTTTTGAGCGGCATCGAGGACCGTTTCGTACTCGTAGCCGAGCGAAAGACCGTAGCGAATCAGCTTGGCTTTCAGTTCGTAGGGCGTTTTGGCCTTCAGGGTGCGGAGTTTGCGTTGCAACTGCTCTTCGAGGCGATCGCGCAGACGATCCGTATCCAGATCGGCCAACGCCTCGCGGATGATCTCCTCCGAGATCTCCTTGCGCTTGAGTGCCGTGCGAATTTTGTAGGCGCCCCAACCGCTCAGGTTGAGCTTCTCGCGCACGAAGAGGTTGGTATAGCGGCGGTCGTCGATGAAGCGGTCCTTGACCAGTCGGGCTACAATCGTCTCGGCTGCCGTTGGATCAACGCCCCAACCCCGCATCAGACGACGAGCATCGCCTTCGCACTTCTCGGCACGCGCACATAGCCGCATGAGCGAGGCGAGGGCCTGCTCGGGACTCTTTGTGCGGGGCTTATGGTCGGTTATCGGGTGCTTTTTTGGCCACATAGTATGCGCGGTTTATCTTGCAGGTCACAATGTATTACAGCCTGCTGGTATCCGAGACCCTCGACCAGACGAATCATCTCGTCGGCCAGGGCGTGGTAGATTTCAAAATAGAGTCGGCCACCTTCGCGCAACAGCAGCTGCCCCGCCTCGGCGATGGCTCGGTAGAAACGGAGCGGATCCTCGTCGGGCACAAAGAGTGCCAAAGCGGGTTCATGCTCGAGGACGTTGCGGTGCATCGTTTGGCGATCACTGTCGGGGACATAGGGGGGATTCGAGACGATGAGGTCGAACTGCTCCCCGTCGAAGGCCTTCTCCAACCCCAGCAGCGCATCAGCCTGACGAAAATCGACACGAGCCCCTAACTGTTCGGCATTGTGTCGGGCAACGGCCAATGCATCGGGCGAAATGTCGATCGCCGAAACCTGGGCTTCGGGTAGTTCGAGGGCGAGCGAAATGGCGATGCAGCCACTGCCCGTGCCGACATCGAGCAGTCGGCGTGCCGAACGCTCCGTGCGACGGATGCGATCGACTAACTCTTCGGTCTCGGGGCGGGGAATCAGTACGCGGTGATCGACCGTGAAAACGCGGCCATAGAAGTCTGTTTGCCCGAGGATGTACTGCATAGGCTCCCCCTCGGATAACCGTTTGGCGTAGCGGGCAACCCGCTGTTCGTCGATCGGCCAATCGCGCATGGGATCAACCCGCAGGGGGGCGATGTGGTCGTCCAAACCTACGAGATGGGCGGCCGTAAGGAGCGCAATCTGTTCAGCCTCCCGCTCATCATAGAGCGCAAGGCATGCCTGCTTGAGTTGTCGGATGAGTGTTGCGGCCTGCATGATTTAGGAGGCACGTAAGGCAAGTTCGGCAAGGATGATGGCCATTGCAGCCTCTACAACGACGGCTCCGCGAAGTGCTACGCAGGCATCGTGTCGCCCCTGAATTGTCAGCGGCTCGATCTGCTCGGTGGCAGCATCGTATGTGAGCTGTTCGCGGCTAATGCTCGGCGTGGGTTTGAAAGCTGCACGCACCACCAGCGGATTGCTGTTGGTGATACCGCCGTCAATACCGCCTGCATGGTTCGTGGCGGTGCGTCCCGTAGCGTCGAGAATCGGGTCGTTGTTCTCCGATCCGCGTCTGGTGGCCACGGCGAATCCGTCACCGAATTCGACCCCTTTAACGGCCGGAATCGAGAACAGAAGATGCGACGCAAGGCTCTCCACCGAGTCGAAGAGCGGCTCACCCCAGCCCGTGGGCAGTCCCTCGATGCAACATTCTACTACGCCTCCAACCGAATCCCCTTCGGCGTGAGCGGCGCGGATGGCCTCTTCGAAGCGCGATGGCTCCATTTCGCCACCCACCGCAACGAGGCGGGTCGTGAAGCGGATGTTTTCGGGCAGCTGTTTCTTGGCGACAACACCGGCTGCTACCAATGCAACGGTCAGACGGGCCGAGAAGTGACCACCGCCGCGCGGGTCGTTGCAGTGCTTGTATTTTACCTGTGCCACTCGATCTGCATGCGAGGGACGGAAATGGTGAGTCAGGTTGGAATAGTCCTTCGAACGGGTATTCTCGTTGGCAAAGAGGATCGTCAACGGAGCGCCCGTCGTATGACCTTCGTAGATGCCTGAGAGGAGTTGTGGGCGGTCCGATTCGCGGCGCGGAGTGGTTCCGGCCGTTCCGCCACGACGACGTTCGAGGTCTGCGGCGAAATCCTCCTCCGAGAGTGCGATGCCGGGGGCTACGCCATCTATTGTGATGCCGACGGCCTCCCCGTGTGATTCGCCCCAAATCGAGAGACGAAACGAATTTCCGAATTGATTCATGGTTTCGTAGTTTACTTTACGCGGATCGATTCGATTTGCTCGAAGAAATCGGGATAGCTTTTGGCGACACATTCGGCGCCGTGGATCGTCATGATACCGTCCGAGAGCAAACCTGCAACGGCCAGGGCCATGGCGATACGGTGGTCGTTGTGGCTCTCCACCGTGGTGGCTCGAATGGCTCCACCCTCGATCTGCATGGTGTTGGGCGTCGAGAGATCGACGTGAATGCCGATCTTTTCAAACTCCTCGGCGATGGTCAGGGCGCGGTTGCTCTCTTTGTGTGTAAGGCGATCCGTACCGTAGAGGGTGCTGCACCCCTCGGCTGCAACAGCCAGGACGGCCAGGGCAGGGAAGAGGTCGGGGCAGTGTGTGGCGTCGAATTCAAAACCGTGCAATTCGCGCTGCGAAGCGGTGATCGAGTCCCCCTCGATGATCACCTCGGCACCGGCACGTGTCAGGGCGTCGAGAATGGCCGTGTCGGCCTGTTTGGAGAGGGGCGAGATGTTGTTTACGCGCACCTCACCGGCTACGGCTCCCGCCACCAGCAACATGGCTGCGGCGCTCCAGTCGCCCTCGATCGTCAGATCCAATCCCTTGTAGCGCTGTCCGCCCGGAATGTAGAATTCGTGGTAGTCGCGGTGGAAAATATCGACGCCGAAACGGGCGGCTGTGTCGATGGTCATGTCGAGGTAGGGGGTCGAAACCGCCTCTTCGACGTGTAAGGTGGTGTCGGTAGCGGCCATGGGCAGGGCTAACAGCAGACCTGTGATGAATTGCGACGAAACCGATCCGTCCACCTCCGTCTCGCCACCACGCAGCGGGCCACAAACCTCGAAGGGAAGGTGGCCACGCGTGTCGATTACATAGGCGCCCAGACGCTTGAGCGGATCGATCATCATCTGCATCGGTCGTTCGAGGAGCGACCCGCGTCCGACGATGCGGATCGGTCGATCCGAGAGTGCGGCAATCGGGGTGAATAGACGAGAGGCAAGTCCCGACTCGCCCACATGGAGCGTACCCTCGCGAGGCGAAAGACCGCCGCCGATTGCAAGGGTAGCGTCATCTATCTCGATCACTTCGGCACCCAATGTGTGGATGCAACCCAGGGCCGAGAGGGTGTCTTGACAAAAGTCGAGACCGCGTAAAACGGTACGCCCCTGGGCCAGCAGAGCGACGGCCAAGGCGCGTTGTGCGTAACTTTTTGAGGAGGGTGGTGTGAGCGAGCCGTGTAACGACCCTCGCGGGACAGAACGATCCATAGGCTACTCGTTTTCGGGGGTGGTGATTACATCCTCCGAAGATGCTTGAGCCTCAGTTTCGGCGGTGGGCTCCTCCGGGCCGTTCTCCGTGCCCTTTACGCCCGTGCGAATCATCTCCTGCGTGAGGCGGTGGCTCTTCTTGAGCTCGAAATTCTGACCCAGATAGACCTTGCGAACCATCGGGTCGGCAGCCAGCTCTTCGGCCGAACCGGTCTTGAGAATCTTACCCTCATACAAAAGATAGGTGCGATCGGTGATGGCCAATGTCTCATCGACATTGTGGTCGGTGATGATCACACCGATATTCTTATGCTTCAGCGTGGCTACAATTGACTGGATATCCTCGACGGCAATCGGGTCGACACCGGCAAAGGGCTCGTCGAGCAGAATAAACGAGGGGTTGATGGCCACGGCACGGGCAATCTCGGTACGACGACGCTCGCCACCCGAGAGCTGGTTACCGTAGCTCTTTCTGACCTTTTGCAGGCGGAACTCCTCGATGAGTGCCTCGACACGGTCTCGCTGATACTCCTTCGAATAGGAGGTCATCTGCAACACGGCGCGGATGTTGTCCTCCACCGAGAGGTTGCGGAATACCGAGGCCTCCTGGGCCAGATAACCGACACCAAGTTGGGCACGCTTATAGACGGGAAGCCCCGTGAGCTCGGTGACTAACCCTTCGTCGTTTTCGAGAAAGATCTGGCCTTCGTTGGGCTTGATCAATCCTACAATCATATAAAAGGTGGTCGTCTTACCGGCACCGTTGGGGCCCAGCAGACCGACGATTTCACCCTGCTTAACGTCGATCGATACGTGATTCACGACCGTACGCGACTTATACTTCTTGACCAGTTCGCTTGTGTAGAGGCGCATGCTAACTTTTTTCACTAAATTTTCCACAAAGTTATGCTTTTTTTAGAAAAAATTTTTATCTTTACATTGAAATTTGTGTTTTACGAACAAGAACGGTCACATGGAACGATATGATTCGGCCCTTTTGCACGCTCAACTGAAGGAATACTTCGGTTTTTCGGCCTTCAAAGGAAATCAGGAGGCTGTCATTAGTAACGTGCTCGCCGGTCGGGACACCTTTGTCCTGATGCCTACTGGTGGAGGAAAATCACTCTGTTATCAGTTGCCTGCACTGATCATGGAGGGGGTGGCGATTGTGATTTCGCCCCTGATCGCCCTGATGAAGAATCAGGTCGATTCGATGCGTGCCTTCTCGGAGAATCCGGGTATTGCCCATTTCCTCAACTCGTCGCTCAACAAGTCGGCCGTACAGCAGGTGCGCCAGGATGTCCTGGATGGTAAAACCAAATTGCTCTACTTCGCCCCCGAGTCGCTGACGAAGGAGGATAATGTGGCCTTCCTGCGTAAGATCAAAGTTTCGTTCTACGCCATCGATGAGGCACACTGTATCTCGGAGTGGGGCCACGATTTCCGTCCGGAGTATCGTCGTATCCGCCCGATCATCAATGAGATTGGTAACGCTCCGCTGATCGCCTTGACCGCTACGGCGACCCCCAAGGTGCAGATGGATATTCAGAAAAACCTCGGTATGACCGATGCATCGGTCTTCCGTTCGTCGTTCAATCGCCCGAACCTCTATTACGAGATTCGCCCCAAGCGCAATGTTGATCACGATATTATCCTCTATATCAAGCAGAACGAGAATAAGAGCGGAATCATCTACTGCCTTAGCCGCAAGAAGGTGGAGGAGCTGACCGAACTGCTCGTTGCGAACGGCATCAAGGCTCGTGCCTACCATGCCGGTATGGATGCCGCTACGCGTGCCGCCAATCAGGATGACTTTTTGATGGAGCGTGTCGATGTGATTGTCGCTACGATTGCCTTTGGTATGGGTATCGACAAACCTGATGTGCGCTATGTGATTCACTACGATATTCCCAAGTCGCTTGAGGGATACTACCAGGAGACCGGACGTGCGGGCCGTGACGGTGGTGAAGGCCATTGCCTCACCTTCTACAGCTATAAGGATATTCAGAAGCTCGAAAAGTTCATGCACGGCAAACCCATTGCCGAGCAGGAGATTGGTAAACTGCTCCTATTGGAGACCGTCTCCTATGCCGAGAGTTCGATGTGCCGTCGCAAATCGTTGCTGCACTACTTCGGTGAGGAGTATACCGAGGGAAATTGTGGCAATTGCGATAACTGCCGCCACCCGAAGCCGAAGGTGGATGCCAAGCGTCCGTTGAAATTGGCCTTGGAGGCTTTGAGTGATTTAGGCGATAAGTTTAAGGTCGATTATTTGATTGCCGTCCTGACGGGTAAGGTGACTGCTCTGATCAAGAGCTACAACCACCATAAATCCAAGTGGTTTGGTGCCGGCGAAGAGCACGATGCCCGCTTCTGGGGTGCCGTGATGCGTCAGGCACAGATTTTAGGACTGATCGACAAGAATATCGAAAACTATGGACTGATTTCGGTTAACGAGAAGGGCGAAAAATTCATCGACAAACCCTTCTCCGTGACCATCACTCTTGACCATAATTACGACGAAGATCCGCAGCCCGACGAGCAGGCCGGTCCGCAGGGCCGAGGTGGTGCAGCCGACGAGGAGCTCTTTGCCATGCTGAAGGATCTGCGCAAGAAGGTGGCCAAGCAGCAGGGCCTACCGCCGTTTGTCATCTTCCAGGATCCCTCGTTGGAGGATATGTCGATCCAATATCCTATTACCGTCGAGGAGATGCAGAACATCACCGGCGTAGGAGCCGGTAAGGCGCGTAAGTTTGGAGCCGAGTTTATCCGTCTGATCAAGGCCTATGTGGAGGAGAAGGAGATCATCCGTCCGCAGGATATGGTGGTGAAGTCCGTAGGCTCGAAGTCGGGTAACAAGATTTTCATCATCCAGTCGATTGATCGCAAGATGGATTTCGAGGATATTGCCCGTGCTAAGAATCTCGAATTTGACGAGCTCTTGACAGAGATCGAGGGTATTGTCAATTCGGGTACGAAGCTCGATATCTCCTACTACATCACCAGCTTTATGGACGAGGATAAGGTGGACGACATCTACCTTTATTTTAAGGAGGATGCTGAGAGTGATTCGCTCGATGCTGCCATTGAAGAGCTGGGTGCTGACTATTCGGAGGAGGAGATTCGTCTGGTGCGTATAAAGTTTATGTGCGAACAAGGAAATTAAAATCCGTTTGGCGGGTAATTGCTGCGTTCCGCTCGATCCAAAATTGCTCACATACGAAAAGTATGCTCCGCATTTTGGCTCATCGCAAGCCTTGCAATTCCATCACCACACGAATTTTAATGGAGCCGATATCCGTTTTGCGCATTGCCTAGGCGTAGCAAAACACTAAATTTGAATGTTAATCGCGTGGTGGTGAGGTTTGAGCCAAGCCGCCACGAAATTTGTAATACTATGGCCGAAGTACGCGCCAAAAAAGCGTTGGGTCAGCACTTTCTGACCGATCTGAATATCGCCCGCAAGATTTGTGATTCGTTGTCGGGTGGCTCGCCCGAGCAGCCGTGTGAGGTGCTCGAGGTGGGTTGTGGTATGGGTGTTTTGACCCAGTTCCTGCTGCGTCGTGACGATATCCGCACTTGGGGTGCCGAGATCGACGGCGAGAGCGTGGTGTACCTCCATGCCCACTATCCCGAGTTTGCACCGCGTCTTATAGAGGGTGACTTCCTCAAGATGAACCTTGAGGAGCGCTTCCCCGAGGGCCTGCAGCTCATCGGCAACTTTCCCTACAACATCTCGTCGCAGATCTTCTTCAAGGTGCTCGAGAATCGCCACCTCATCCCCGAGTGTGTTGGCATGATCCAGAAGGAGGTGGCCGTACGCATTGCCGAACCTCCCGGATCGCGCGAGTACGGCATCTTGTCCGTATTGTTGCAGGCCTGGTACGATATCGACTACCTCTTCACCGTCAACGAGACGGTCTTTAATCCGCCCCCGAAGGTCAAGAGTGCCGTGATTCGCCTTAAGCGCAATGGGGTGGAGAAGCTCGATTGCGACGAGGCCTTATTTATAAAGGTAGTGAAGGCCTCGTTTAACCAGCGTCGCAAGATGATCCGCAACTCGCTGCGTGCCGTCTTTGGTAACTTTGGTGGCGAGGAACACGAATTCTTCTCGAAACGTGCCGAGCAATTGTCGGTTGCCGACTTTGTAGCCCTCACGCAGTGGGTCGCTGCGCATATGGCGTAAATTAAGAATTCTTCCTATGGATAAGGTGGTTGTGCTTGTTGCTTTGCTCTTGATGCTCTCCACATGTGGCGGTGCGCACAAGCAGACCGAGGCAGTCGAGATCGCTCCGGAGCAGGTGATTCCCGATGGGGCTATCCCGATGCATTACGATCGCCACCTCTGCTTGGAGGTCGTTTTGTGTGATTCTATTCCGGCGCGGATGCTCTTCGATACGGGAAACACCCATCTGCTGCTCGACTCGACTTTCTATGCGGAGAAGATTGGCGACCGTGTACCCCTGCTTCGTTCGATGTTTGGCGGTGCGGGCGACGGGATGGAGTCGGCGCGCATGGCGATGCACACATGGCGCTATTGCATGGGGGCTACGGAGATGACCGAGCGGATGGCAGTGGTGATGAATCTGCGTAAGATTGTGGGGGAGAAGACCGACGGCATGGTGGGCATGACCCTGATGCAGGGCCGTCGTGCGCTCTTCGATTACAAGAGTGGCTATATGCAGCTGCTTGCTGCGGCGGATTCGATCCCTCAAAACTTTGTAAAAATTTCCTGTACCTGGCTCGATGACACAAAGATGCGCCTGGTGCTGCCCTTGGAACTAACCTTTAAGGATGGCAAGATCTTCAAGGGTAACTTCTTGGTTGATACGGGTATGCCCGATGCGTTGTCGTTTAACAGCACAACGGCCGATCGGCTGAATCTGAAGGAACGTTTTGCGGATGCCGTGCGCCGTGAGCGTGCTGTGGGTGGTGTCGGTGGCGCGAGTGTGGAGTATGACTTTACCGTCCAGACGATTACCGTGGGCGGTGTGGCTCTTCACGACATGCAGGCCACTTGGTCTGAGAATAGACAAGGCTCGCTGGCTGATACGCGCTACGATGGTTTGGTGGGAAATGCCCTGCTCGAAAATTTCGATGTGATCATTGACTTTTCAGCTTGTGCTATCTATCTGCGACAAAATAGATAGTAGATGCTAAAAGCAAAAAAAAGGAGCTCCGTAAGAACTCCTTTTTTCTTTCGTGCGTTAGAAAAGCAAGTCCTCCCTTTTCAAAGGGAGGGTTGGGAGGGATTATCTATATAACCTGGTAAGGCGCCAAAAGCAAAAAAAAAGGAGCTCCGCAAGGAACTCCTTTTTTCTTTCGTGCTTTTGGCGTCTTACTCTGCCAGCGGCATTACGCTCACGTACGACTTGTTCTCACCCTTCTTGCAGAACGTAACCGTTCCGTCAACGAGTGCGAACAACGTGTGGTCCTTACCCATACCTACATTCTCACCGGCGTTGTGAACCGTACCACGCTGGCGGACGATGATGTTGCCGGCCTTAGCGAACTGACCGCCGAACAACTTGATACCGAGTCGCTTGCTCTCCGACTCACGGCCGTTCTTCGAACTACCTACACCCTTCTTGTGTGCCATGTTTTCTTCAGTTTTTTAAGGTTTAACTTACGCAACAATCTCCTCCACGAGAATCTGGGTCAGGTACTGACGGTGACCGTTGCACTTCTGATAACCAGTTCTACGCTTCTTCTTGAAGACCAGGACCTTGTCGTCCTTCAGGTGCTTCAGGATCTTGCACTTAACCGAGGCGCCTTCTACTACAGGTGCACCTACCTTTACCTGACCGTCGTTGTCTGCGAGCAGGACCTTGTCGAAGCTAACGGACGAATCTACGTCGCCCTGGAGACGGTGAACATAGAGCTTGCGACCTTTCTCAGCCTTAAATTGCTGACCTGCGATTTCTACGATAACGTACATTGAATTTGAATAGTTCGTGTTAAAAACACAATTTGGACTGCAAATATAGAGGCTTTTTATATCATAAACAAACAATTCGCAAACTTTTTTCGCTGCGAAGAGCGCTCTATTGAGGCTTGATGCGTTCAAAAAGGTTTGCGAGGGGAGCTTTGGCACGCTTTTCGTCGCTGTGGTCCGCACTTCAAACCGAATTTTTATGGCGCGAATCTTGATCTTTTCGACCGATGACCTCCTTACCGAGCTGGTGCGCTCGGCGCTGATGGGGTTGGGTGCCGAGATCCGTACGGCTGCTGATTATGCGGCTTTTCTTCGTTTGAGTGGACGCATGGTCTTCGATCTGGTGCTGGTGCTCGAAACTGCCCCCTTTTGGGGCGGAAGATCGCTCTTTCGCAGGTTGCGCCCACGGCCCCTGCTGCGCCCCGAGATCTACGTGGTGGCGTGGCATCAGGCCGATGAAACGGTGCTTGGAATGTTGGAGTGTGGTGTAGATCAGTATATGACCTTCCCGCTCAATTTGGCACGTCTGCGCGCCAAGGTTATAACGGCTCTTTATCGATGAACGGGTGGTTTGAATGGCTCTTTGTTGGGGCGGTTGCCGTAGGGTGCATCTACCTGTCGATCTTGTTGTGCGATGCGACGTTGCAGCGTCGGCGTGCTGCTCGAGAAGGGTTGCTGATGCGCCGTTCGGTGAGTGATTTGGTGCGTATGATGGTGGGTGAGGAGCGATCGATTCCGCGGCTGTCGCTCGATCGGGCGGTACGGCATCGACTGCTGCTTGGTGAACTGATTGCAAGGCTTACGGCTGCCGTCTATGGGTGCGATCCATTCCCCTTGGCAAAGTTGTTGTGTCGATCAAAGGTCGATCGCGCCTTGTTGCGTATCGCCAAGCGTACGCGCGGCCTGCGTCGTGCCTGTGCGCTGAAACTTTTGGCCGATCTGCCCTCTTTCGAATTGGTGGTGCGGACCGTGGCTCGTTACCGTGATGATGCATCGCGCGAGGTGCGTTTTGCGGTCCTTTTGGTGGAGACGGCCTCCGACCCGCATCGGGTGTTGCAGCGGATCGCCGATTACGAGGAGCCGTTGTCGCGGTGTGAGGTGGCCGAACTGCTTCATCTGCTGCGTCGCGGGTTGCTCCCGATCGCCTATCGCCCTTTGTTGGAGTCCGAGAATGGCAATCTGCAACGGCTGGGGGTGGTGCTTGTCGAACTCTTTGCCATCGAGGAGGCCGATCGTTTGTTGTTGCCTCTGATCGCCTCGCAGGATCGGGAGTTGGCTGCTTGGGCTTTTCGAGCCTATTATTTGTTGCACAGACCGTTGCGACGTAAAGAGGTGGTTGCTTATGTACGCCAAATGGACAGGATTGATCGGTGTATATTGATGCGTTCGTTGGCCCTCGCAGGATATACCGAAAGTCAGGCTCGGTGGCTCTTTGGTGAGAAGTTGATGCCCCGTTACGGGGCTTTGGTTGCTTCGTTCAAACGCTCGCTGGTATGTGGATGATGTGGGGTGTGCTGATTGTCGCAGTGGTCGTGGCCGGGTTGCGCTGGCAGCTGGCCGAGCGGGCGGATGATCGTCGCAGATGGCTCGATCGCATGTATGGGGCTCGTAGCGGCACTTTGGGTGTCGGGATCTCGGCCCTTGTGGTGGGTGAACAGCGGCTCGAACGGTGTGAAGCGTTGTTGGAGGAGGAGTATGCACCCTTCGAAGTGGTGCTCATCCTCAACTTTGAGCGTTCGCTTACGTTGGTGGAGGATCTGCATCAACGTTACCATTTGATACGGGTGGAGTATCACCCTTCGGGAGAGTTCCCGGTGAGAGGGGTGCAGGGACTCTATCGTTCCCGTAAACGGCGCTTTCGGCGCTTGGTGGTGGTCGATTGCCGTGCTCCAGGTGAGCGAGCAGCCCTCGATGTGGGGGCCGATGTCGCCTCCTACGACTACCTGCTGCCTCTGCGTCGCCACGAGCAGTTGGTGCCGGGCGGTGTGGCTCGCTTGGCGACGGAATTGGCCCGGCAGCCACTCAATGGGGTCGATCAACTGATTTATGCACCCATGTTGCGCTGTCTGGTGTGGCATCGTGCTGCGTTGATGCGAGTGGGCGGTTTTCCCTGTAGGCGCAGCAGCTTGACGCTCTCGGCTCGTCGTGTGGTGGTGTGGGAGCGCTATCTGCGAGGTTACACCTGCTTGGGTGGATGGTGCTCGGCGATCCTGCTGACGCTACTCCTGCTGCTGGTCGGGGTTGTGGTGTGGCTCCAGTGTGGCACCTGGTTCCCGTTGGCGGCTTGGGGAGTGGTGTTGCTCTTTGTGGTGTTGTGCCGTGCGCGGATTCGGCAGTTGGATCGTTTGCAATTGTGAAATCGTTCTAAGTGTCGCTATCGTTGTTCGAAAAGGAATAGATTGGAAAAAAATGGCGACAAAACGAGGGAATATGCTAAAAAATGATTAACTTTACTACATCTTAAAATATGAATGGACTAAAAAACAAACGCATGATAGATACTCAGGTAAATGCCATCTTGATGCCCGCGATGTTTAATGCTGCCGTCCGTGCCGGAGCGGCCATTATGAAGATTCACGGTCATAAAGATGACTACGACATTACCCTTAAAAGTGACAAAACCCCCATTACCGTAGCCGATCGCACGGCCCATCGTACTATCCGCGAGGCGCTGGGTCATACGCGTATTCCGATCTTGAGCGAAGAGGGGCGCGAGATGCGCTACGACGAACGTTGTAATTGGGAACTCTATTGGTTGGTTGATCCGCTCGACGGCACGGCCGAATTTATCGAAGGTTATAACGAGTTTACGGTTAATATCGCGCTGATGGAGAATAACCGTTGTATTGCGGCGGTGATCTATGTGCCCTATTTTGAGAAGATGTACATCGCGGGTAAGGGTCGAGGAGCCTTCTTGAAACGGGGGGTCAAACCCGATGCCGAGGCGGCGTACGACTATATGCAGATCGTAAGCGATTGGTCACCGCTCCCCTTGACGCAGGAGCGCCCCGTTCGCAATTTCCGAGTGGCTCTGTCGCGTCGTCATCGTACCGAGGAGACCTATGCCCATGTAGATCGTCTGCGTGCAGGCCATCCTGACCTTGAGATTGTTGAGCAGGGTTCATCCTATAAGTTTTGTATGTTGGCGGAAGGTACGGTCGATTATTACGTCCGTACGACGCATACCTATGAATGGGATACGGCTGCCGGTGAGTTGATTTTGGCCGAGGCCGGTGGAAAAACCTACACCCTGCCCGAGGCGGGTGCGTTGAAATACAACGAAGAGAATCTGCACAATCCCTGGTTCTGCTGCGAATCGAAGTTTTTTACAGCATAAGCGATCTGACTGCTTAGGGCGAGAGTCTGTTCCGAAAGGGGCAGGCTCTTGTTGTATAGTAATGGGAATCAGGGGCGGCTGAACGTTATTTGCGCGCCTCTTCAATGTCGCATGCGCCGCAGTTGCCCGAGCAGCCCTGCAAAGGTGAAGCCTCTTCCGAGCAGCTGGCCGAGCCGTCCATCTCGCGGGTCTCCTGCACCGCGCATTTGATGCCCAAACGCTGCATGTCCTTGTTGGTCGAGATCTCCGAATCGATATGGTGTCCCTTAATCATCAGCGTAAGTGACAATCCCAACACGAAAAAACCGACCGCCAAGATCGAAATTCCTACAACTATCAACCAGCCAGGCATCTTTTTGAATTTTTTATAAGTATATATTTGGGCTTTCCGCTGCAAATTTATACATTTGTAGATTAAAATGCAAAAATGTTGCCTTTGGGTTGAGCAAGAACCCGCCTGCGAGGTCTTTTCTGCGTTACGCTCGTTTTGCAATTGCTCACATACGCCAAGTATGCTCTGCATTGCAAAACTTCGCAAGCCTTGAAAAGCCACTCGCAATCGGGTTCTGAAAGGTAGTGCTGCTTTCGGCCTTTAGTTGCCTTTAGCACCCTTTAGCCACCCTTAAAAACCTTTTTTGCAGAAAAACCGAAAAAATATGAAAATCGTCATTGCAGGAGCCGGTGAGATGGGTAGCCACCTCGCCAAAATGTTGAGCGGAAACAACCACGACATCACGGTGGTGGATAGCGATCCGAAATTGCTCTCGGAGGTCGCATCGTTGGCCGATGTGATTACCGTCGAGGGTGATTCGACGACGTTGGCCGTCCTGCGCAGGGCTGCTGTCAGACGGTGTGATCTCTTTATTGCTGTGAATCACGAGGAGAACGACAACATCGTGGCGGCCATGTTGGCCAAAAAACTCGGAGCCAAGAAGTCGATCGCCCGCATCGACAACAATGAGTACCTCGAGCCGAACAACAAGGAGATGTTTATCGACATGGGTATCGACTACCTCTTCTATCCCGAAAAGATTGCGGCTCGTGAGGTAATCAATCTGCTGGGACACACCTCGACTACCGAATTTGTCGATTTCTCGAGCGGAAAACTCTCGTTGGCGGTCTTCCACCTGGAGGCTAACTCGCCCCTTGTCGGGCAGGCACCGACGGGACGTGTCGAGGGTGAGCAGCTTGCCTATCGTACGGTGGCTATCACACGCGACGGGCATACCATCATTCCGAGCGACGAGGAGCGCTTCATCGAGGGTGATGGCGCCTACATCATTGCCCGCCACGATGCCATTCAGCAGGTGATGGAGCTTTCGGGGCAAAAGAGTATTGCGGTGAAGAATATGATGATCCTGGGCGGTTCGCGCATTGGTGTACGCGTCGCGATGGAGCTGCAGGAGGAGATCAATATCAAACTGGTCGATTACAACGCCGAGAAGGCCTACCGTTTGGCGGAGCTGCTCGATAAGACGCTGATCATCAACGAGGATGGTCGCAATACGGAGGCTATGCTCGAAGAGGGCCTTTCGAATATGGATGCCTTTGTGGCGGTAACGGGACGTAGCGAAACGAATATCCTGGCTGCCATGTTGGCCAAGCGCATGGGTGTCAAGAAGGTGATCGCCGAGGTCGAAAACCTCAATTACATCAACCTGGCCGAGTCCATGGGTATCGATACGATCATCAATAAGAAACTTGTGACGGCTTCGAATATCTTCCGCTTCACGATGTCGACCGATGTGCAGGCCATCAAGTGCCTCACGGGTAGTGAAGCCGAGGTGTTGGAATTTATTGTCAAACCCAACTCGCCGGCCACCAAGGCGCGTATTCGAGATCTGGGGCTGCCAACCGATGTGATTCTGGGTGGCATAGTGCGTGGTGATAAGGTCTTTATTGCCGAAGGCGGCATGGAGATCAAACCTTACGATCGCGTGGTGGTATTCTCGATGCCGGCATCGGTAGGCAAGGTGGGCTACTATTTTAACTAACGAACGATTATGTCGCTGACAACCAAACTTTTTCGCCATTATCTCGACTACCGTCTGCGTCGGATCGACTATTTTCGTCGCCATCCGATTGAGGTACAGCAGGCGCAGTTGCGTCTGCGTCTTGCGCAAGGACGACGTTGCGCTTTTGGTCGTGACCACGGGTTGGATCGAGTAAAGACGGCCGAAGAGTTTGCGCGTCAGGTCCCTTGTTACGATTACGAGCGTTTTAAACCTTATGTGGAGCGGATGTTCGGGGGTGAAAAGTCGGTGACAGCCCCTGGAAAAGTTACCCTCTATGCTCGCTCTTCGGGAACAACCTCCGACCGTAGTAAATACATTCCCATTACGCGTCATTCGATTTTGTGGAATCATACGCTCGGTATGCGCGATGTGGTGGGACTCTATCTGGATGCCTATCCCGCTTCGCGCCTCTTGAAGGGACGCACCTTGACCTTGGGTGGCAACTGCTTTGTGGAGGAGGGTAATCTGGTGGGTGATTTGTCGGCCCTGTTGCTGCACGAAACGACGCATTGGGGTATGTCGATGCGAGCTCCCAGTATTGCGACGGCGCTGTTGAAAGATTTCGACGAGAAGATCAATCGCATTGCCGATGAGTGTGCCTCGCAGCACATCACCGCCTTTGCCGGTGTGCCGTCGTGGAATCTGGAGTTGATGCGCCGTGTTTTGGAACGTACGGGTAAAAAGCACCTTTTGGAGGTGTGGCCCGACATGGAGTTGTTCCTCCACGGTGGTGTGGAGTTTGCCCCCTATCGACAGGCCTATCGGGAGTTGATCCCCTCCGACCAGATGCACTATATGGAGACCTACAACGCATCGGAGGGCTTCTTTGCCGCAGCCGATGATCCGACGCGTGATGATATGCTCCTGATGCTCGACTACGGAACCTACTACGAATTCCGCGAGGGCGATCGCATCGTGCCGCTCGAGGGTGTGGAGTGTGGCAAGACCTATGCTATGTTGATCACCTCCGATAACGGCTTGTGGCGTTACGAGATTGGTGATACGGTCACCTTTACCTCGACCGATCCCTACCGCATCCGATTTGCAGGGCGTACGCGTCAATTTATCAATGTCTTTGGTGAGGAGTTGATTGTCGATAATGCCGATCGGGCGTTGACGATGGCCTGCCAACAGACCGGAGCCGTGGTAACCGAATATACGGTTGCGCCCTGCTATATGTCGATTGAGCACCAGGGCGCACATGAGTGGATTGTCGAATTTGAGGTCGAACCCGATTCGCTCGACCACTTTGCTGAGGCGTTGGATCAGGCGTTGCGCAGTGTCAATTCGGACTACGACGCGAAGCGTCACTCAACGATCGAGCGTCAACACCTGACCGTTGTCAAGCGTGGATTCTTCCTCGAATGGCTGAAGAATCGCCACAAAAACAAGGTGCCGCGTTTGGCCAACGATCGTCGCATTGCCGATGAGCTACATGCTGTCATGAAGCAAGAGAAGTAAAAAAATAAATCGAAGTACCATGTATATTGCTATTGCTGGTAATATCGGCAGCGGAAAGACGACGCTGACCGAGATGCTGACCGAACGGTATGGCGCAAAGGCCTATCTGGAGAATATCGACAACCCCTATTTGGGCGATTTCTATGAGGATATGCGTCGCTGGTCGTTCAATCTTCAGGCGCGTTTCCTGGCCAGCCGCATCGAGCAGACGATGGCGATGTTGGCCGAGAATAAGCATCGCCACATCATTCAGGATCGCACGATCTATGAGGATGCACACATCTTTGCAGGAAACCTGCATGAGATGGGGCTGATGTCGACACGTGATATTGAGACCTACATGCAGATCTTCCGTTTGGTGACCAACCTGGTACAGAAACCCGACCTGCTGATCTACCTCAAGGCGAGTGTGCCGACGCTGGTGCGACAGATCCATAAGCGTGGTCGTGATTACGAGATGAACATCGATACAGCCTACCTGGAGCGTCTGAATACGAAGTACAACCACTGGATCGAGGAGCTCTATGACGGCCCTGTATTGGTAGTGGAGAAGGATACGGAGGATTTCGTGGCCGATGCTGCCGTTTTTGAGCGTATTTGTGCCGAATTGGATAAGTTGGACGTACAGAAACGACTCTTTTAGCCGATGCAGTTACCCGAGCGTTTTTTGACCCGTACCCGCGAACAGCTGGGCGTGGAGGAGGCCGAACGCCTCTTTGCGGCACTCGATGGCGAACAGCCCACCTCGATACGTCTGCATCCGTTGCGTGGTGTGGTAGAGGGGTTACCGATTGCCCGCCCGATCCCCTGGAGCGAGCACGGTCGTTATCTGAGTGAGCGCCCCTCCTTTACGCTCGATCCCGCTTTCCACGGTGGTGCCTACTATGTGCAGGAGGCCTCGTCGCAGTTTGTCGAGCGATTGCTGCCCGCCGCGTGTGAGGGGATGCGTGTCTTGGATCTGTGCGCTGCACCGGGTGGTAAGACGACCCTATACGCCTCGAAGGTGGGCCCCAAGGGGTTGGTCGTAGCGAATGAAATTGACCGTAAACGTGTGCAGATTCTGGCCGATAATGTACGCAAGTGGGGTATGGGTAATGTGGCTGTCACGTGTGGTGATGCCGAGATGGCGGCCCGTATGGAGTCGTGGTACGATGTGGTGGCGGTTGATGCCCCCTGCTCGGGCGAGGGTATGTTTCGCAAAGATGATGTTGCCCGTCAGGAGTGGAGTGAGCAGAATGTCCGCATCTGCGCCGAACGACAAGATGAAATTTTAAGCAATGCTTGGCGCGCCTTACGCGCGGGCGGTACCTTAATATATAGCACATGCACCTTTAATCGCGAAGAGGACGAGGGTACGTTGGAGCGCTTCCTCGACTGGGCGTCGGAGGAGGTTGAGGCGGCCGATGAGGTGGCGCTGGATGCCGATTGGGGCATCGTAACGGGGCGCGTGGGCGCGTTTCAAACCTTCCGCTTCATGCCCCACCGAGCGGTAGGCGAGGGTTTCTTTGCGGCCGTGGTGCGTAAGGCAGAGGATGCAGGTAGCGGTCGCCTTCCGAAGGCGAAACGTTCGGTGATCGCGCCGGTTGATAAACAGAGCGTTGCGGAGCTTAAGCGGTGGGTCTCGGAGCCCGATGCAATGGCTTTTGGTCAGGCCGGAGATACCTGCTACGGTTGGTTTAAGGAGCAGGCTGAGGCCGTAAAACGCCTTTCGGAGTTGGTTTCGGTGGTCTATTCCGGGGTGGCCATGGGGCAACTGTTTAAGGGCAAACTGAAGCCCGATCAGGCGTTGGCCCATTTTGTCGGGCTTCGTCGTGAGGCGGTCCCGGTAGCCGAACTTACGCGAGCGGAGTCGTTGTGCTATCTGCGTAAGCAGGAGGTGGCTGCGGAGAGCTTTGCCGAAGGTATGAATCTGGTGGTTTGCCAAGGGCTTCCGCTGGGCTTTGCAAAACGAATTGGAGGAAGAGTGAACAACCTCTATCCGAATGTGTTACGAATTTTGAAAAATGATTAAGTCGCAATAAAGTTATGGCAGAAAAACTCTTTTACACGATGGGCGAGGTGAGCGAGCTGTTTGACGTGAAACCTTCGTTGTTGCGCTATTGGGAGGAGCAGTTTCCGACCTTAAAACCCAAGCGTAATAAGAAGGGTAATCGCCTCTATTCGCCGCAGGATGTCGAGCAGCTGAAGACGATTTACCATTTGGTCAAAGAGCGTGGTATGACCATCGAAGGAGCTAAAAAGGCCCTGCGCGAACAGCGCAAGGAGGGTACTGTGGCCCGCAATGCCGCTTTGATGGAGCGTTTGCAGCGGATTCGTGCCCTTTTGGTGGAGGTACGCGAGGATCTGAAGGTGGATCAAAACGATATTCTTCCCGATGAAGAGGTGGTGGTTTCAGAGCCGCAACCGACGTTGGAGAAGGGTGATAAAGTGGTGGTACGCATCGAGGAGAAAGTTGCAGAGCAGCCCGTAGAGCCTGTGGCCGAGAAGCCGAAAGTGCGTCGTCCGCGCAAGAAAAAGGTCGAGGCCGAGTCGAAAGAGTTGTTTGCCTTCTACGAGCAATCCCTCTTTTAGTTTTTCGATTTTATAGGGCTGGTCATTTTTCATCTTTAAAATGTATAGTCGATGAAAATTAAAGAGATAACCGAAGCTATCGAGCAGTTTGCTCCGCTGGGATGGCAGGCTTCGTACGATAATTCGGGTTTGGTGGTAGGACGTCCCGATGACGAGGTGCATGCTGCGCTGTTGGCTGTCGATGTCACCGAAGAGGTGATCGAAGAGGCTGTTGCGCGTGGGTGTGATCTGATCATCACCCATCACCCGATCATCTTCCATCCGCTCAAACGCTTTAACTCCTCTTCGCAGGTGGAGCGATGTGTCGAACAGGCGATTCGTCGCGGCATAGCCCTTTATGCGTGTCACACCAACCTCGATAGTGCGCCCGAAGGGATGAGCTACCGATTGGCTGCCATGCTCGGAGTTGAGCGATGTGAGCTGCTCGAGCCTAACGAACGACTCGAGGGTGTCGGTTTCGGTGTGGTAGGTGAGTTGGTGACTCCGATGCCGACCGAACAGTATCTGCGCCAAGTCGCTAAGGTGTTGGGTTGCAGCTGTATCCGACACAGTCGTATTGCTTCGCCCGAGGTGCGCCGGGTGGCTATCTGTACCGGATCGGGGGGCTCGATGATTGCGTTGGCGCAACGTGCCGGGGCCGATCTATATCTGACGGCAGATCTGAAATATAACGATTTTATGCTTCCCGAAGGGGGGCTTACGGTGGCCGATGTGGGCCATTTTGAGAGCGAATACTGCGTAATTGAGATTTTATTTGATATTTTATCAAAAAAATTATGTACCTTTGCAGTCTTGAGGAGCAACGCTACGCGTAATCCGATCAATTATTTGGTTCAAGACAACTAAAAATTCGAGATAATGGCTACACAGAAGAAGACTGCCGAAGTAGATTATTCGATGCAGGAGAAGATCATGGCGCTCTATGAGTTGCAGAAGATCGACAGCAAGATTGACGCGATCAACAAGGTGAAGGGCGAACTGCCGCTTGAGGTGCAGGACCTCGAGGATGAGATGGTTGGTCTCAATACCCGTATCGAGCATATCAATGCCGAGGTTGAGGAGCTGAATAACCTCACCAAGCAGCGTAAGCGCGAGATTGATCAGTCGAAGATCATGATCGGCAACTACAAGGAGCAGCAGAATAACGTGCGCAACAACCGTGAGTATGATGCTATCACGAAGGAGATTGAGTATCAGGAGCTTGAGATCGAGCTTGCCGAGAAACATCTGCGTTCGTATGCCAATACGATGAAGGGTAAAAAGTTGCAGCTCGAAGAGGCTGAGGCGATCGCTGCCGAGCGTGCTGCCGACCTGAAGAGTAAGCGCGACGAGCTGAATGGCATCGAGGCTGAGACGGCGCCCCAGGTAGCTGAGTATGAGGCCCAGGCCGAGGCTGCCAAGGCAAAGATTGACGAGCGTCTGCTGGTTGCCTACAACCGCATTCGCAAGAACGTGCGCAACGGTATGGCCGTTGTGACGGTAAAGCGTGATGCCTGCGGTGGTTGCTTCAACCATATTCCGCCCCAGCGTCAGGCCGATATCTGCCAGGGCAAGAAGATCATCATCTGCGAGTATTGTGGCCGTATTTTGGTGGCTGATCCTGAGGAGATGGCCGAATAGTGGTCGCGTAAACAGACTGAAAGGAGCCGAAGCGAGTATGCTTCGGCTCTTTTTTTACCCAGTTCGGTCCCTTTTTTCGCTTTTAATCGTAGATTAAAGGGTTTTTATTTCCGACTTTGCAAATAAAAAGTTAACTTTGCGAAGTTATAAACCGAACTACTCTAAACTGCAACCACCATGAAAATTGCGCTGGCCCAGTTAAACTATACTGTTGGCGATATTGAGGGCAACTGCTCTAAAATTGTCGCTGCCGTTCATCGAGCCAAAAACGAAGGTGCCGACCTCGTGCTCTTTGCCGAGCAGGCTGTAAGCGGAACCCCCGCCTTCGATCTGTTACGTAAAACCACCTTTCTTGAGTTGTGCGAGGAGGCCCTCGAGACGATCGCTGCCGCAAGCGACGGAATCGCCGTTGTGGTCGGCTCGCCCGTATTGACAGTTGAGGGTACGGTTAGTGCCGCCGTCGTAATCGAGGATGGAGAGATTCGCCACTACGTAGGTAAGCACCACATCTCGGCACGTCGCGAGATGGGCTTTATCAATTCGGCCAAAGGTCACGAGTGTGTGACGATCAAGGGCCACAAATGCATCATCGTCGTGGGCGACGATCTGCGTCTTGTGGACGAGTTCGATCGTTCGGCCGAGGTGATCCTCTCGATCAATGCCCGCAAATATAGCCGTGGTAGCTTGCAGTATCGTTACGAAACGATGCGCAACCTGGCCTTTGTCGAGGGAAAGGATATCGTGCTGATTAACCAGGTTGGAGGTTCGACCGAGATTGTCTATGACGGTTCGTCGGGTGTCATCAATCGCAAGGGCGAGCCCGTCTTGCTTCTGGAGAGCTTTGCCGAGGATTTCGCACTCTACGATACCGAGGCGGAGAATCCGGTAATCGGTCTTCCCGAGTCGATGAATCGCACCTCGCTGGTCTATCGTGCCGCCTGCATGGGTTTGAAGGATTACTACCACAAGAATGGCTACTACAAGGCTTGCGTAGGTCTTTCGGGTGGTATCGACTCGGCCGTGGTGGCCTGCATGGCTGTTGAGGCGCTCGGTAAGGAGAATGTTCATGCCCTGCTGATGCCCTCGCCCTTCTCGCCCGATATGTCGGTCGAGGATGCCAAGGCGCTGGCCGAGGGACTGGGAATTAGCTATAACGTGATTCCGATCTCGGAGATTTATGAGTCGGTGCTCAATACGCTGAAACCCGTGATCGGTGGTATGGAGTTCGACTTTACGGAGGAGAATATCCAGACCCGTATCCGTACGGTGCTCCTCATGGCATTGCAGAATAAGACGGGCTACATGTTGCTCAATTCGTCGAACAAGAGCGAGAATGCGCTGGGTCTTTGCACCCTCTATGGCGATACGGCCGGAGCGTTTAGCCCCACGGGTGATATCTACAAGAGCGAGATGTACGACATTGCCCGCTACATCAACACCCTGTACAATGACGTGATTCCCGAAAACATTTTGGCCAAGGAGCCCTCGTCGGAGCTGCATATCGGCCAAAAAGATAGCGACATTCTCCCCCCGTATGAGGTGGTGGATGCGATTATCTACCGCATGATCGAGGAGAGCCAGCACCGCGAGGAGATCATCAACGCCGGTTTTGACTCGGAGGTTGTGGAGAAGATCCATGCGATGATCATGCGTAACGAAAAGAAGCGTTATCAGTTCCCGCCCGTGTTGCGCCTTTCGACCTGTGCATTTGGTCACGAGCGTCTGATGCCGCTGACTAACAAATACGGCGACTAACGAAATTTAGCATTCAAAATTAGAAACGGCGCAACGAGCGGATCAAGAAGGGAACATTCATAACGCTCAACGCTCAATTTTCAACTTTTAACTCTCAACTCCAAGCGATGGCCAAAGAGGTGCAACATAGCGGCACGGTCGAGTCTGCTGAAAAGGGTAAAGTCGTGGTCCGCATCACTTCGCGCAGTGCATGCGGTTCGTGTGCGGCCAAGCAGGCGTGTGGACTTGCCGAGGCACAGGAGAAGATCGTTGAGGTCTACACGGCACGTTGGGCCGATTTTAAGGCCGGAGATTCGGTGCTGGTGGGTGTGCAACAGCGTGTGGGCATGAAGGCCGTGGCGTTAGCCTACGTGGGAGCGCTTGTCGTACTGATAGCCACGCTGGCGCTCTCGATCGAGTTCTTCGGACTTGGTGAAGGGATGGCCGTGTTGGCCACGGTTGCAGCGGTAGTGCTCTATTATGCAGTACTTTGGCTGTTGAAAGATAAGATCGAACAATCAATTCAATTCACAATAACAACAAACAATTAAATGGAGGTATTATTTTACACAGTCCTGACACTGTGCGTGTTGGGTATCCTCGCGGCGGTAATTCTCTACTTTGTGGCTCAGAAGTTCAAGGTGGAAGAGGATCCGCGTATCGATGAGGTGGAGAAGATGCTCCCCGGTGCTAATTGCGGTGGTTGCGGTTTTGCAGGCTGCCGTGGTTTGTCGGAGGCTCTTGTGAAGCGCGATGACATCTCCGCACTGTTCTGCCCCGTTGGTGGTGGTGACACGATGAAAGCCGTGGCCGCTTATCTGGGTAAGGCAGCTGCCGAGAAGGAACCGCAGACGGCAACGATTCGTTGCGGTGGTACGTGTGAGAAGCGTCCCCGCACGAACAAGTTCGACGGTGCCAAGTCGTGCGCCGTGGCCGCTTCGCTCTATGTGGGCGAGACGGGATGTGCTTTTGGTTGCTTGGGCTATGGCGATTGCGCCGACGTATGTTCGTTCGGTGCGATCACGATCAACCCCGCAACGGGTCTTCCGGAGGTTGATCCCGACAAGTGTACCGCTTGCGGTGCTTGCGTGAAGGCTTGTCCGAAGCGTGTGATTGAGCTGCGCAAGAAGTGGCCGAAGAATCGTGCGGTCTATGTATCGTGCGTATCGAAGGAGAAGGGCGCTGCAGTCATGAAGGCCTGCAAGGCCGGTTGTATCGCTTGTGGTAAGTGCGAGAAGGTTTGTGCTTTTGGTGCCATTACGGTTGAGGGTAACCTGGCCTACATCGATCCGCTGAAGTGTAAGCTTTGCCGCAAGTGTGTAAACGAGTGTCCGACGGGCGCCATCAAGCTCGTAGGTATGGATCCGCTGCCGAAGGCTCCGAAGGCCGCTCCGGCTGCTGCTCCGAAGGCTGTTGTTGCGGCTGCTGCCGCTCCGAAGGCCGTTGAGGGTCCCGCTACGATTGCGCTGAAGGCGACGGGTACGAATCCGCTGCTGTTGCTCAATGCCAAGAAGGCCGTGATGGACTCGAAGGCCGACAAGTCGGTCGAGGGTACGGTGGTCGAGCTCAAGGAGTCGGGTTTGAAGCCGTTGAAGTTCATGCGTTAAATCCGAGTTAAGTTGTCAATAAACGAAAAACGCAAGATATGAAGACATTTCCCATGGGCGGAGTTCATCCGCAGGAAAATAAGCTGAGCCGCGGCAAGGCAATCGAGGTGCTCCCTCTTCCCGAGGTGGTACAGATTCCGCTCGGCCAACATATCGGTGCTCCCGCTACGGCCAAGGTAGCCAAGGGTGATAAGGTCCTCACGGGTCAGCTCATCGCCGAGGCTACGGGCTTCATGTCGGCTAACATCCACAGCCCGATCTCGGGTACTGTGCAGTCGGTCGATATGGTCGAGAACGGCCAGGGTTTGCGCCAAATGATGATCACCATCAAGCGTGAGGGTGACGAGTGGGTTGAGTCGATCGACCGCTCGACGGAGATTAAGCGCGAGTGCACGCTCGATGCCGCTGCGATCATTGCCAAGATCAAGGATGCCGGTATCGTCGGTATGGGTGGTGCTACGTTCCCCACGCACGTAAAACTTTCGATTCCTCCCGGAAAGAAGGCCGAGTGCCTGATTATCAACGGTGTTGAGTGTGAGCCGTACCTGACTTCGGACCACCGCACGATGTTGGAGCTGGGCGAGGAGATGCTCGTTGGTGTCGAGATTCTGATGAAGGCCATCGGTGTCGATAAGGCCATCGTTGGTATCGAGAACAACAAGCCCGATGCCATTGCCCACCTCACGGAGTTGGCCAAGAAGTTCCAGGGTATCGTGATCGAGCCGTTGAAGGTGATGTATCCGCAGGGTGGTGAGAAGCAGCTCATCGCAGCCGTGACGGGCCGTCAGGTTCCGCCTCCTCCCGCACTGCCGATCGACGTAGGTGCCGTGGTTTGCAACGCCTCGACGACCTATGCCGTATATCGCGCTGTACAGAAGAATATGCCGCTCATCGAGCGCGTCGTAACCCTCACGGGTAAGGGCGTGAAGGAGCCGAAGAACCTCCTGACGCGTATGGGTACGCCCATTCAGTCGCTCATCGATGCTGCAGGTGGTCTGCCTGAGGATGCCGGTAAGGTGATCAACGGTGGTCCGATGATGGGTCGCGCAATGATCAACCTCCAGTCACCCGTTACGAAGGGTTGCTCGGGTATTACGATCATGAGCGGCAAGGATGCCGAGCGCAAGGAGATTGGTCAGTGTATGAAGTGCGCCAAGTGCGTTTCGGCCTGCCCGATGGGTCTGGAGCCCTACCTGCTGGCAAAGCTCTCGAAGAAGCGTCAGTGGGAGCAGATCGAGGCCGAGATGATCACCTCGTGCATCGAGTGCGGTTGCTGCCAGTCGACCTGCCCCTCCTACCTGCCTCTGTTGGATTGGGTACGTTTGGGTAAGCAGACCGTGATGGGTCTGATTCGCGCACGTATGGCCGCACAGGCACCTAAAAAGTAAATCAGAAAAAAGTAATAAACTATGGCTAACAAACTTATTGTCTCGCCGTCGCCCCACGTACAGTCGAGCCAGTCTACGGCCTCGATCATGCGCGATGTTGTCATCGCTCTGATGCCCGCGCTGGTTGTATCGGTGGTGGTTTTCGGCCTGAACGTACTCTTCGTAACGGCGCTTTCGGTGCTCTCGTGCGTGCTGTTTGAGTACCTGATTCAGAAATTTGTGGTCAAGGGTGCCTGCACGATCTCGAATTGGTCGGCCGTTGTTACGGGTGTGCTTTTGGCCTTCAACCTTCCGGCTACGATTCCCTGGTGGATCGTGGTGATCGGTGCTTTTGTCGCCATCGCTGTAGCCAAGATGACCTTCGGCGGTCTGGGTAAGAACCCCTTCAACCCCGCACTCGTAGGTCGTGTATTCCTGCTGATCGCCTACCCGGTGCAGATGACCTCGTTCCCCGTGGTTGAGAATCCTGCGCTGGATGCCCTCTCGGGTGCTACGCCGCTGGCTGCTGTGAAGTTCGGTGCCGATGCCGGTATTGTCCCTGTTGAGAACCTGATGCTGGGTCTGATGCCCGGTTCGCTGGGTGAGGTGGCAGCATTTGCCCTCTTGGCAGGTTTTGTTTACCTGCTCGTTCGCAAGGTGATTACCTGGCACATCCCCGTAACGGTGCTTGCTACGATGGCTGTATTTGCTTTTGTAGTGGCGCTGACGCGCGGTGGTGACGCGGCGCTGCTGTGGCAGTTCCCGCTCTTCCATGTGCTGGCCGGTGGTGCTATGCTCGGTGCTATCTTCATGGCTACGGACTACGCAACTTCGCCCATGACGACGAAGGGCTGCGTGATCTTTGCCGTGGGTATCGGTGTGATTACGATGTGCATCCGCCTCTGGGGTGCTTATCCCGAGGGTATGTCGTTTGCCATCCTGATCATGAACGCTTGCGTGCCCCTGATCAACAAGTATGTTAAACCCAAGCGCTTCGGCGTGAAATAACGGATGAAGAGATGAAAAGTACACTTATTAATATGGTAGCCGTGCTCTTCTCGATCACGCTCATCGCATCGGCCGGTGTCGGTGCTGTGAATATGATCACCGTAGAGCCGATCGCTGCTGCCAAGGCCGCCGCTACGGAGGCTGCGCTGGGTGTCGTGCTGCCCGCTTTCGATCAGACGGAGGTTGCAGAGCAGACGATCGACGAGATGCCGATCAAGGTCTACACGGCAACCAAGGAGGGTCAGACGGTCGGTTATGCCGTTGAGACGATGACCAAGAGTGGTTTTAGC
Organism: Alistipes sp.; assembly: GCA_017547175.1. Classification (GTDB taxonomy): domain Bacteria; phylum Bacteroidota; class Bacteroidia; order Bacteroidales; family Rikenellaceae; genus Alistipes. Next base: position 42,845 of record JAFYQI010000009.1, read on the forward strand.
GGTGTGGTGAAGCTGATGGTAGGCTTCCTACCCGATGGTACGATTAACAATGTGAATGTCCTGCAGCAGGCCGAGACCCCGGGTCTGGGCACGAAGATGTGCGACGAGGGTAATCCCCTGTTGGCCGGTGTAAAGGGCAAGGAGGCTACGGGTACCTTCCGCGTGAAGAAGGACGGTGGCGAGGTGGATGCCTTGACGGCTGCTACGATCTCGTCGCGTGCCTACCTCGATGCGGTAAACCGCGCTTGTGTAGCGATGATGAATGCAACGGGCCAGGAGGCTCCCGATATGGTTTCGGGTGCTACGGCTACGACCGCAAATGCAGAACAAACGGAGCCTGCGGCTCAGGAAGGAGGTCAAAATGAATAAGCTGCAAATTACCTTGAATGGTATCTTGAAGAGCAACCCGGTATTCGTGCTGGTGTTGGGTATGTGCCCCACGTTGGGTACGACCACCTCGGCCTCGAACGGTATGGGTATGGGCTTGGCTACGATGGCCGTGCTGATTATGTCGAACCTGGTGATCTCGCTCATCAAGAATCTGATTCCCGATAAGGTGCGTATTCCGGCCTTTATCGTGGTGATCGCTTCGTTTGTGACGATTATCCAGATGCTGATGGAGGCCTTCGTGCCTGCGCTCTACGCTTCGCTGGGTGTATTTATCCCGCTGATCGTGGTGAACTGCATCATCCTGGGTCGTGCCGAGGCCTTTGCTTCGAAGAACAGCCCGTTGGATTCGATCTTCGACGGTATCGGTATCGGTCTGGGCTTTACGCTCGCACTGACCGTGATTGGTGCCGTGCGTGAGATCCTGGGTAGCGGTGCGATCTTCGGTGTTTCGCTCGGCATTGCCGATGTGATGCCGTTGGTATTCGTGTTGGCTCCTGGTGGTTTCTTGACGCTGGGTTACCTGATGGTATTGTTTAACAAATTAGCCAAGAAGTAGTTATGGAGATTACCTATTTTGCAATTATCATTGGTGCCATCTTCGTGAATAACGTCGTTTTGGCACAGTTCCTCGGTATCTGCCCCTTCCTCGGTGTTTCGTCGAAGGTGGAGACCTCGCTGGGTATGGGTGCTGCCGTAACCTTCGTAATGGCACTCACGGCCCTCGTATGTTGGCCGCTGCAGACCTATGTGCTCAATGCCTTCGGTATTCAGTACATGCAGACGATCGTCTTCATCCTGGTGATCGCTGCCTTGGTGCAGATGGTGGAGATTATCCTGAAGAAGGTGTCGCCCGCGCTCTATCAGGCACTGGGTGTATTCCTGCCCCTGATTACGACCAACTGCGCCGTGCTGGGTGTGGCAATTACGATGATCCAGAAGGAGTTTACCCTCCTACAGAGTGTTGCCTTCTCGGTGTCGACGGCTCTGGGCTTCGCCCTGGCTCTGGTACTCTTTGCCGGTTTGCGTGAGCGCCTCGATTTCGAAGATGTTCCCAAGGCCTTCAAGGGTGTGCCTATCGCACTGATTACGGCAAGTATCCTGGCCATGGCCTTTATGGGCTTCTCGGGTCTGGTATAACGAGTTAGACCACGAGCACAGCGTTGCTCGCATGGTATTGATGATAAGACGAAGTCGCAACATGGTGTGCGACTTCGTCTTTTTTTTTGTGCAGCGAAAGGTTTATGCTTCGTAGAAGCACCGATTTCATCGCGCGGCAACGGATTCACTCGTTTCGAACGAAGATTTTTTGCGAAAAAAATTGCCGTTTGCGAAATTTTATGTACTTTTGCGCGCTATGTTTAACTAATTAACTATTTACAACAATGCCAAAAATGAAAACTAATGCCGCGGCGAAGAAGCGTTTTACCTTCACCGGCACGGGAAAGATCAAGCGTAAGCACGCTTATCACAGTCACATCCTGACCAAAAAGACGACTAAGCAGAAGCGTAACCTTTGCTATTCGGGTGTCGTTTCGTCGGCTGATGAGGCCAAAATCAAGAACTTGCTGGTTAAATAAATAGCTCGGGAAACCGATTTAACCAACACATTTTTTTAATCGGGAGCGGAACAGCCCCAAAGAATGCGGGAGAACCGCGTCGCTGTGAGCTCTACTAAAACTTTTTTATTATGCCACGTTCAGTAAATGCTGTTGCGTCTCGCGCACACAGAAAAAAGGTTTTGAAACTTGCCAAGGGTAACTTTGGTTCAAGGGGAAACGTATGGACCGTTGCGAAAAATACGGTCGAGAAGGGTTTGCAGTATGCTTATGCACACCGCCAGCTCAAGAAGCGTACCTTCCGTTCGTTGTGGATCACCCGTATCAACGCTGGTGTTCGCGCTTACGGTATGACGTACTCGCAGTTTATCGGTAAGCTCAATCAGAAGGGTATCGCCCTGAACCGTAAGGTTCTGGCTGACCTCGCGATGAACGAGCCGAAGGCATTCGAGGCAGTAGTTAACGCCGTTAAATAGCAAGTGGGGGAGTAGGGTGCCTCGATGAGATGTCTTAGGATGTCTCCGGTTACGAGGTGATAGACCCATCCTTACACAATACCGAGCAGAAGGTTTTGCCTTCTGCTCTTTTTTTTCTATATTTGAGCTAGCGCTCGAAGATACTTTCGCTCGCTGAAAAAAATGTTGAAGTAAACTTCACATTTCTTGCTCGCTTATTCGTATCCTTGAGCTAGCGCTCGAAGATACTTTCGCTCGCTGAAAAAAATGTTGAAGTAAACTTCACATTTCTTGCTCGCTTATTTGTATCTTTGCATAAACACAACAACCACAAACCATGAAACTTCAACACATTTTGTTGGCCGGAGCCGTGATGCTTGCGACCAACCTGACAGCCCAAACTATGGGCGGCATCGATCAAAAAATGCTCGACGAGATTCGTCAAGGCTATACGGCTACTACTGCGCAGAAGGCCGTGCGTAATGCGCTTGCTTCGAATTCGATTGCGGTGTTGGCTACCAATGCCGAAAATCTGGCGATGGTCGATACCCATTTTACGCATCGCGTGAAGACGGTCGGCATCACGGATCAACTCTCATCAGGGCGTTGCTGGCTCTTTACAGGCCTGAATGTCTTGCGTGCCAAGATGATCGAGAAGCATAATCTCGCCTCGTTTGAATTTTCGCAGAACTATAACTCCTTCTACGACCTGCTCGAAAAGTCGAATCTCTTTCTGCAGGCGGTAATCGATACGCGCGACCTTGCGCTCGAAGATCGTAAGGTGGAGTGGTTGCTGAAGAATCCGATTGGTGACGGTGGTCAATTCACGGGTGTGTCGAATCTGGTGATGAAGTATGGTGTTGTGCCCAAGGAGGCGATGCCCGAGACTTTCCAGAGCAACAATACGGCACAGATGCGCATGATCTTGGGATGGAAGTTGCGTGAATATGCTCTTGCCTTGCGTGCAGCCAAGCCGTCGCAGGCGATGAAACTCAAAACTGAGCAGTTGAGCGAAATCTATCGTATTTTGGTCGAGTGCCTGGGCGTGCCGCCGACCGAGTTCGTATGGACGCGTTACGACAAGCAGGGTCAGAAGGTTTCGACCAAGCGATATACCCCCAAGAGCTTCTATGAGGAGTTCGTGGGTGAGGATCTGGAGCAGAATTATGTGATGCTGATGAATGATCCCTCGCGCGAATACTATAAGGTCTATGAGATCGAATATGACCGCCACGTTTACGACGGTGAGAATTGGCTATATGTCAATCTGCCGATCGAGCGTCTGAAGGAGATTGCCATCGCTTCGATCAAGGCTAATACAGCCATGTACTTCTCGTGTGACGTGGGTAAGTTCCTCGATCGTAAGAGAGGTGTGCTCGATGTGACGAATATGGATTACGCCTCACTCTTCAATACCGATTTCCCGATGGATAAGAAACAACGCATCCAGACCTTTGCGAGTGGATCATCGCACGCCATGACGCTCATTGCGGTCGATCTCGACGATGCGGGTAAGCCGACAAAGTGGATGGTGGAGAATAGCTGGGGTGCAGCCTCGGGTTGGAAGGGTAACCTGATCATGACCGACGAGTGGTTCGAGGAGTATATGTTCCGCGTGGTTGCCGAGAAAGAGTTTGTTCCGGCTGATATTCTCGAGCTGCTGAAGGGTGAACCGACGCTTTTGCCGCCCTGGGATCCAATGTTCGCTCCCGAGGAGTAGCACCATCGGATATGCAGTGAGTGTAAGGAGGTGCTTAAGAACCTAATTTATAGGGACTTAAGCACCTCTTCTTTTGTTCGTTAGTTGACTTGTATTGTTTTTGGCAGTGGAGCACTCGCTTCTTGGAGTTTGAATCCTTGATCTATACCTATATTTATATATAAAGGCCGGTTTTCGTCCTATTTTATGTTTTTGCTAACGATGTTTGTTTTTGCCAATTTTGTAACTTGTTGATTATGAGTGTTGATTCAAAAAAGTGTGCATTTAGGTTGAAAAAAGTGCTGAAAAGATTTGCAGAATAGGAAAAAGTCGCTACCTTTGCAACCGCTTTGAGATCAAAACGACCTCTGAAGTGCAAGGAAACAGGTTCTGAAAGATTTTTGAAAAATTCTTGCAAAAAGATTTGGAGAAAAGAAAAACTTGTCTTACCTTTGCAACCGCTTTCGCCTCAAAAACGAAAGCAACGTTCTTGAAAAAAAAAGTTGCAAAAATATTTGGAAGATTAAAAATCTTGCCTTACCTTTGCAATCCGTTCGCGTCACTAATACGACGAACGTTTTCAAAATGGTTCTTTGATTTACTGGTTATATTTTGAGAGAAAAGGAATGTAGTATTTATCTGTCAATTCTTTTAACTTTGAAAGAAGCGAAATAGTCAGGACTCTAACAAAAACATTATTTTTTTTACAATGGAGAGTTTGATCCTGGCTCAGGATGAACGCTAGCGGCAGGCCTAACACATGCAAGTCGAGGGGCAGCACAAAAGGTAGCTTGCTATCTTTGGTGGCGACCGGCGCACGGGTGCGTAACGCGTATGCAACCTACCCATAACAGGGGGATAACACTGAGAAATTGGTACTAATACCCCATAACATCAGATGAGGCATCTCATTTGGTTGAAAACTCCGGTGGTTATGGATGGGCATGCGTTGTATTAGCTAGTTGGTGAGGTAACGGCTCACCAAGGCGACGATACATAGGGGGACTGAGAGGTTAACCCCCCACATTGGTACTGAGACACGGACCAAACTCCTACGGGAGGCAGCAGTGAGGAATATTGGTCA
>JAFYQI010000010.1 GCA_017547175.1 Alistipes sp.
AATGCCGGCATGTTTTTGGTGACGTTACGCGTAAAGGTCTGCTCGTTCGATGTGCTTTTGGTGCACACCTTTCCCTCGGTATCGGTAATTGTAACCGCAAAACCCTTTTCGAAGGTGGTGGGCGGAACAACCAAATAGAAAGCGGTAGCATCCTCCTCGGTTTGGCCGATCTTAACGCCCGATCCGCAATCGAGGGTCAGCACCTGCGTCGTACCCGATGCAGCCCACGTCAGCGTCGGTTCACCGCCATAGGTCGGGGTGATGATTGCAGCACCTGCCAACGGCTCGTCATTATTACCCTGCAGGGTGATCTGCGCCACCGTAACGTCATCGCCATAGAGGTTGAGCTTGAGGTAGCCTCCTACATTCTTAAACTGCAAAAAGCGATCGTCCACCGACTTGGTGACCGAGACCATTGTATTGGCGTTCAGGCCAAAAGATCCCTCGGCATAGTTTTGCGTGGCGGGCAACGTACACTTGAAATAACCCTCCGCCTCCAAGATGGTCTTGGCAGCATGGGGATAGATGGCATAGTTCGCCGCCATCTTTTCAGCCGTATAGAATCCGTCGGTCGAGATTTGCTCGAAACTTCCCGCCGTAGTACCCGTTGCGCCCACAAAGGCAAATTCGCGGTTGTAGTTCTCACCAAAGAAGATCGTGATGCGGTCGTCGTGGGTCCAACGCATCTTGCCCGTCTCGTCGAGGTAGGTACGCGATTCGGCATCAGCGCCCTCGACCGAGGCATAAAAGATTGGGGTATCGCCGCCCATCGGGGTATTCAACTCTTCGATACCCGACTGCGAGCAGGCCGACAAAAGGCCACAAAAGGCTAAAAAGAGCCACTTTTTCATGATCATGGAGGTTTTTCGATTTTTCAACCGCGTCGGGTACAATCGCACACCGATCGGCTACACAAAAAGAGGCCGTTCGGGCGTATTTAGCATACGCAAACAAGGCCATATAGGACAAAGGTATCCATAAAATTTGACAATCGAAAAAATCGCGGCCTGTTTTTTTCATTTTTCAGGTACTTTAGACTATCTTTGCGGCTTCAAAATCAGTTTTCTAAAAATTTTTAATTTCATCACGGTATGAACTTACGCAGTGCTATCGACTTCCAACCCAAACTTTTGAGTTGCCTGCGAACCTACAACAAAGAGACCTTGGCGCGCGACACCATGGCCGGCATTATCGTCGGTATCGTCGCCATTCCGCTGGCTATCGCCTTCGGTATCGCCTCGGGCGTCGGCCCGACCGAGGGTCTGGTAACGGCCATCATCGCCGGTCTCCTGATCTCAATCTTCGGCGGCTCGAAGGTGCAGATCGGCGGCCCCACGGGTGCCTTTATCGTCATCATCTACGGCATCATCCAGCAGTTCGGTCTGGGCGGCCTGGCCATCGCTACGATCATGGCCGGCATTATCCTGATCGTCATGGGATTGTGCAAGCTCGGCACGATCATTAAATTTATGCCCTACCCCATCATCATCGGCTTCACGGGCGGTATCGCCATCACGATCTTCTCAACCCAGATGAACGACCTGTTCGGCCTCGGAATCGCAAACGTGCCGGCAAACTTCATCGACAAGTGGATCTGCTATTTCGAGCATATCGGCCAAATCAACTGGTGGGCCTTTGCGGTGGGTATTTTGAGCATCCTGATCATCTGCTATACCCCGAAAATCTCGAAGAAAATCCCCGGATCGTTGGCCGCCATTGTGCTGATGACGCTGCTGTGCTGGACACTGAAGCAGTTCGCCGGCGTGGATTCGATCAAGACGATCGGTGACCTGTACGAGCTCCCCTCGGGCCTGCCGTCGCTCACCATGCCCGATTTGAGCGCGCTGACCTCGTTCGAAAAGATTCAGCAGCTGCTCCCCGTAGCCTTTACAATTGCCATGTTGGGCGCCATCGAATCGCTCCTTTCGGCCATGGTTGCCGATGGTGTGATCGGTGATCGCCACAACTCGAATACAGAGCTCATCGGTCAGGGTATAGCCAACGTTGTAACCCCCTTCTTCGGCGGTATTCCCGCCACGGGTGCCATTGCCCGCACGATGGCCAACATCAACAACGGCGGTCGCACGCCGATTGCCGGTGTGGTACACACGGTGGTCTTGTTGATGGTGCTGCTGTTCCTGGGTGGTTTGGTAGGTGCCATTCCGATGCCCTGCCTGGCCGGTGTGCTGATCATGGTGTCGTATAACATGAGCGGCTGGCGCACAATTCGTTCGATGTGCCGCCAAGAGAAGTCGAACGTGCTGGTGCTCTTTACGACGCTGCTGCTGACGGTGATCTTCGACCTGACCATCGCCATCGAGGTAGGTCTGGTAATGGCCATCGTACTGTTCATGAAGCGTATCATGGAAAACACGCACATCTCGGTACTGCACAACGAGTTGGAGGTACACCATGATGGTGAGCGCGACGAGCGTCTGACCATCCCGGCACATACGGAGGTCTTCGAGATCGACGGTCCCTTCTTCTTCGGCGTGGCCACAAAATTCGAGGAGATGGCCCGCATGCACGACGCCGAGCCGATCCGCATTGTGCGTATGCGTAAGGTGTCGTTCATCGACGCTACGGGTCTGCACAACCTCGAGATCTTCATAGCGGCTTCGCTGAAGCAGGGTCAGCACATCATCCTCTCGGGTGTAAACGAGTCGGTCTATCGCGAGATCGAGCGCAGCGGTATTTTGGACCAGGTAGGTAAAGAGAACGTACTGGACCACATCCACAAGGCTATCAAGCGCGCCGAGGAGCTCTCGAAAGAGTACGACAAGTAGCCGTTTGCAAAATAATTGATCGAGGGGAGATTGTTTTCTCCCCTCTTTTCATTATATTTGCGCAATATGAATACCGACAAACAAGCGCTTAAAGAACAGGTGGCCCTCTTGCCTCTAACACCCGGTGTCTATCAATTCGTAGACCGCATGGGTAAGATCATTTATGTCGGTAAAGCCAAAAGTCTACGCAAGCGCGTTTCATCCTACTTTGTCGAGAGCAAGGAGCACTCGGCCAAGGTGCGCGTATTGGTCAAGCAGATCGTCGAGATCCGCCACATTGTGGTCGACTCGGAGCAGGATGCCCTGTTGTTGGAAAACTCGCTCATCAAGAGCCTCCAACCTCGCTACAATATCCTTTTGAAAGACGACAAAACCTATCCCTGGATTGTCGTCAGACGTGAAAATTTCCCGCGCGTGCAATCCACTCGCCAGGTGGTGCGCGACGGATCGCAATACTACGGTCCTTATAGTTCGATCTCGATGCAACGCAGCGTGTTGGAGTTTATTCGTGAAGTAATTCCGCTACGCACCTGCAAACTCAATCTCGCGCCCCAAGCTATCGGGCGCGGCAAATACGGGGTCTGCCTCGAATACCACCTCGGCAACTGCAAAGGGCCCTGTGTCGGAGCTCAAAGTGAAGAGGAGTATGCCACCCAACTCGAGTTGGTGCATGCCATCCTCAAAGGCGATCTACGCCCCGTGCGTCTCTATCTTACGACCGAGATGGAGCGTGCCGCCGCAGAACTGCGTTTCGAGCAGGCACAACGCTACAAACAACGGCTCGATGCGCTCGACAACTATGCCGGTCGCTCGGTCATCGTAAGCGCCAAGATTGGCGATGTGGACGTCTTCTCGCTCCTGGTCGATGACGATGTTGCCTTCTGCAACTTTGTCCGCATCCGCCACGGCTCGATTGTGGGTGTTACCACCCTGCGTCTGACGACCGGTGTCGAAGGATCCGAAGCCGACATGCTGACCCTCGCCATCCAACACGCTGTCGAGACGCTGACCGATGGAAAGTTGGCGCGCGAGGTCATCGTCCCCTTCCTCCCCTCGACGACCCTGCTCTTCGACGGGGTAACCTTCACCGTTCCGAAGCGGGGCGAGAAGCTCGAATTGTTGGAATTCTCCGAGAAAAGTGCCCGCATTTACCGCGCCGAACAGCTCAAAAACCTCGAGATCAAAAACCCCGAGCGCCACACCGAGCGACTGATGGAGGCGATGCGCAAAGAGTTGCATCTGAAAGAGCAACCCCGTCATATCGAGTGTTTCGACAACTCGAATCTGCAAGGCAGCTACCCCGTAGCCTCGTGTGTCGTATTCCGCGACGGAAAGCCCTCGCGCAAAGAGTATCGCCACTTCAACATCAAGACCGTCGAGGGTCCCGACGACTTTGCCTCGATGCGCGAGATTGTCTATCGACGCTATTCGCGCCTGCTGGAGGAGGGGCAAGAGTTGCCCGATCTAATCATTGTCGATGGTGGCAAGGGTCAGCTCTCGAGCGCCTACGAGGTTTTATGCGCCTTGGGGATCGAAAACCGCGTACCGATTGTCGGCCTGGCCAAGCGCATCGAGGAGATCTTCTTCCCGGGCGATCCCGAGCCTTACTACCTCAGTCGCACGGGTGAGCCGCTGAAAGTTGTCTGCCACATCCGAGATGAGGCGCACCGCTTCGGCATCACGTTCCACCGCCAAAAGCGCAGCAAAGATTTTATCCACAGCGAGTTAGAACACATAGAAGGCATCGGTACAAAAAGCATTCAGACCCTGTTGCAACACTTCCGCACGGTAGAGAAAGTGCGTACCGCTCCGTTGGAGGAGGTTGCCGGCATCGTCGGGCAGGCCAAAGCGCGCAAAATCAAAGCCTATTTCGAACAATAAACAACTAAAAAATAAACCCTATGCAACAAAAACTTACCGTAAAAGAGTGGCTGATTGCCACACGTCCCTGGTCGTTTACCGCCTCGGCTCTCTCAGTCATCGTTGTTTTGGTCTATCTGGAGTGGCTGACCGGTGCCGTAAATTGGACTAACGGCATCCTCGCAGTTATCGGCATCATCCTCTTCCACGCAGCCGGCAACACCTGGAGCGACTATTTCGACTACCGTTCGGGCGTCGATACGGTTGAAGGCGCCATCAGCGTTGATACGATTAAGGGTGGATTATTCCGTCCTAAGCAGATTCGCAACCTGGCACTCGGACTGCTCATTCCGGCCCTCGCCATCGGTCTCTGGCTACTCTTCACCACGGGTTGGGGATTATTGTGGATCGGCCTGGCTGGTCTAGCCTGCACACTCGGTTACCCCCACTTAAAATACCGCGCCCTGGGCGATTTGATCATCATCCTGGCCTACGGCCTGCTGCCGGCGCTCGGCTCGTCGTGGGTAGCTGTCGGTGAGCTGGATTGGCGCGTACTGTGGGTGGCCTTCCCCGTAGCCCTGCTCGTGGACTCGATTCTTCATGCCAACAATACGCGCGACGCAAAGACCGACCACAAGGCCGGCATTCGCACCATGGCCATGGGTATGGGTGTGCGTGCTGCGGTGGTGCTTTATGTGCTAGAGATGCTCATTCCGTTCCTCTGGGTGGTGGTGCTGATCCCCTTCGGTATCTTCCCGTGGCTCTCGTTGCTGGTGATCTTCGTGATGCGCATTGCTCTGCAGAATACCCGCATGATGCGCGAATTTAAGGATTCGGGCGATAGCCGTGTAATCGCCATGCTCGACCAACGTTCGGCCCAGACGCAGCTCTTCTTTGCCGTCACGCTCTCTATCTCGTTCATTATCGACATGTTGCTCCGATGAAAAAACTCTACTTTGCCCTGACCGTAGCGCTCATACTGTGGACACTGATGTTCTCACCGCTGACCGCCCCGCGCTTCGATTTCTGGCAAATAATGGCCGGCTCAGCACTGATTCTCTGCGGATTAGCGACCCTCTTTGCCCCCGCCTGGTGGGATCGCCTGAAGTTTAACCTGCCGAACTTGATCTTCGGTGTGGTGGTGGCTGTCGCGCTGTGGGGCATCTTCTGGGTCGGTGACAAGGTTGCTTCGTGGATGTTCGATTTTGCCCGTCCGCAGGTGGATCTGATCTACGGCATCAAGGAGGGCACCTCGCCGTGGGTATTGTCGTTGCTCTTGCTGCTGCTGATCGGCCCTGCCGAGGAGTTGTTTTGGCGCGGCTACGTACAGGAGCGCATGAGCAAAAAGTGGGGCATGGATCGCGGTTTCTGGATGGCTACAGCCTGCTACACCCTCGTACACATCCCCTCGTGCAACTTTATGCTCGTAATGGCCGCATTGGTGTGCGGTGCTGTCTGGGGTTTCCTCTACCGCTACATGCCGCAGTACTTTACCGGCATCGTGATTTCGCACGCCTTGTGGGATGCCGCAGTATTTATCTGGTTCCCAATCCTGTAAAGTCAGAATACAAAATATCCTACAAAAAGGGCTGCCCAACATGGTTGAGCAGCCCTTTGTTTCAAGACATCGACTTTTTTTCGTTTCACATAACTACCCTGCAATCACCTCATCGAGTCGGATATCGTGTGGTTCGACAGGGAGTGCATCCACCAGCTGATGGCGGTAGCAAACGCCGATTGTCAGCGCATTAAAATCACTCTGTGCGAGATATTTATCGTAATAGCCACGACCACGCCCCATCCGGTCGCCTACGGCAGTAAAAGCCACACCGGGAACTACCATCAATTCGATCTCCTCGGGGCGACACAGCACAGCCTCCGCGCCCGGTTCCTCGATGCCAAACGATCCCACGACCTGCGTGGCGGGGTCGTAGACAAAAAAGCGCATCCGCTCCCCCTCGACACGCGGCACCACGACCCGCTTACCCAGCTCCAGCCAACGACCGATCACCCCTGCAGTAGGCGGTTCGTCGGGCAAAGCACAATAACAGGCTACAACACGAGCCTGTCGAAACGCCTCAAGCTCCTCCACATATCGAAAAATGATACCCGAAGCCTGCTGACGTGCTTCGTCGGCAAGCGCTCGATTGCGTTGGCGCATCTGTCGCCGAATCTCGTTTTTATCCACTTCTACACCTATTTTTAACGCCCAAAACTCTTGTTATTCCGCAAACAATGATTATCTTTGTAGGCGAAAATGCAAATTCATTCACAAAAATAACAAATTTTACACATTATGAACTGTTTTCTGTACAATTCATCGGTAGGCAAGAAGCTGGTGATGAGTATTTCGGGTTGCGCCCTGGTGCTCTTCATTCTCTTCCACATGTCTATGAACTTGGCGGCCATCTTCTCGGCCGAGGCCTACAACATGATCTGCGAACTGCTCGGTGCTAACTGGTATGCCCTCGTGGGTACGGCCGGTTTGGCTGCGCTTGTCGTAGTTCACTTCGCCTATGCACTGTTGTTGACCATCAACAACTACCGTGCTCGCGGCAAGCAGCGCTATGCTGTTGAGACGAAGGAGCCGGGTGTATCGTGGGCTTCGAAGAACATGCTCGTTCTGGGCGTGATCGTACTGGGTGGTCTGCTGCTGCACCTCTCGCACTTCTGGGCCAAGATGCAGCTCGTTGAGATTCTCGGCGGCCATGAGTCGGAGGTTGGTGGTCAGATGATCGCCGCCACGGATGGTGCTGCCCTGATTCAGTACACCTTCTCGCAGTGGTACAACGTGGTACTCTACCTCGTATGGTTTGCCGCTCTCTGGTTCCACCTCACGCACGGCGTATGGTCGATGTTCCAGACCGCAGGTTGGGCCAACGACACGTGGTATCCCCGCCTGAAGTGCATCGCACAGCTCGTTTCGACGATTATCTTCCTCGGTTTTGCCGCCGTTGTAGTGGTATTCTTCGTGAAGGCTAACTGCGGTTGCTGCTGCTAATTACCTACCATTCAAGAACAAATAAACACACACGAATATGGCTTTCAAATTAGATGCTAAAATTCCTGCCGGCGCACTCGCCGACAAGTGGAGCAACCACAAGGCAGCGATTAAGGTCGTGAGCCCGGCCAACAAACGTAAGCTCGACATCATCGTGATCGGTACCGGTCTGGGTGGTGGTGCTGCAGCTGCATCGCTCGGTGAGCTTGGTTACAACGTCAAGGTATTCTGCATTCAGGACTCGCCCCGTCGCGCTCACTCGATCGCGGCTCAGGGTGGTATCAACGCAGCCAAGAACTACCAGAACGACAACGACTCGGTATATCGCCTCTTCTACGACACGATCAAGGGTGGTGACTACCGCGCACGTGAGGCCAACGTATATCGTCTGGCCGAGGTTTCGAACCTGATCATCGACCAGTGCGTTGCTCAGGGTGTTCCTTTCGCTCGCGAGTACGGCGGTCTGCTGGCTAACCGTTCGTTCGGTGGTGCTCAGGTATCGCGTACCTTCTATGCTCGTGGTCAAACGGGTCAGCAGCTCCTGCTGGGTGCCTATGCAGCCCTGAACAAGGAGATCGCTGCCGGTACAGTAAAGAGCTATCCGCGTCACGAGATGCTCGACGTAGTTGTTGAGAACGGTGAGGCTAAGGGTATCATCGCTCGTAACCTGGTAACGGGTGAGATCGAGCGTCACGGTGCACACGCCGTGGTAATCGCATCGGGTGGTTACGGTAACGTATTCTTCCTCTCGACCAACGCCATGGGTTCGAACGGTTCGGCTGCCTTCCAGTGCTACCGCAAGGGCGCCGGTTTCGCCAACCCCTGCTTCACGCAGATTCACCCCACCTGTATCCCCGTACACGGTACGCAGCAGTCGAAGTTGACGCTGATGTCGGAGTCGCTGCGTAACGACGGTCGTATCTGGGTTCCGAAGAAGATTGAGGACGTGAAGGCCCTGCGTGCAGGCAAGATTAAGCCGTCGGATATCAAGGAGGAGGATCGTGACTACTATTTGGAGCGTCGCTACCCCGCATTCGGTAACCTCGTACCGCGCGACGTTGCTTCGCGTGCCGCTAAGGAGCGTTGCGATGCCGGTTTCGGTGTGAACGAGACGGGTCTGGCCGTATTCCTCGATTTCAAGACCGCTATCGAGCGTCTGGGTGAGGATATCATCAAGCAGCGTTATGGCAACCTCTTCGATATGTATGAGGAGATCACCGACGTAAGCCCCTACAAGGAGCCGATGCAGATCTTCCCCGCCGTACACTACACGATGGGTGGTATCTGGGTTGACTACAACCTGATGACCACGATCCCGGGTCTGTACGCAATCGGTGAGGCCAACTTCTCGGACCACGGTGCTAACCGTCTGGGTGCTTCGGCTCTGATGCAGGGTCTGGCCGATGGTTACTTCGTACTTCCCTACACGATCGGCGACTACCTCTCGAAGAAGATTCAGGCTCCGAAGGTAGATGTAAATACCCCCGCATTCGACGAGGCTGAGAAGGCCGTGAAGGATAAGATCGCGAAGCTGATGTCGATTAATGGTAAGCAGTCGGTAGATGATATCCACAAGAAGCTGGGTCACATCATGTGGGAGAACGTAGGTATGGCTCGTACGGAGCAATCGCTCAAGACCGCCATCACGGAGATTCAGGCACTTCGCAAGGAGTTCTGGAAGGATGTTAAGGTGGTTGGTGATCCGATGTCGTTCAACGTGGAGCTGGAGAAGGCCCTGCGTCTGGCCGACTACCTGGAGCTGGGTGAACTGATGGCTCGCGACGCTTTGAACCGTGCCGAGTCGTGCGGTGGTCACTTCCGCTCGGAGCACCAGACCGAGGAGGGTGAGGCTCTGCGCCACGACGAGGAGTTCGCCTACGCTGCCGTTTGGGAGTACAAGGGCATGGACCAAGAGCCCGAACTGACGAAGGAGATGCTCGACTACGAGTTCACGCACCGTGCACAGCGTAACTACAAAGACTAATCACTTTTGACGTACAACACTTTAACAACACAGAAATTATGAATTTCACCTTAAAGATATGGCGTCAGAAGGACGCAAAATCGAAGGGCGCATTCGAGACCTACAAGGTAACCGATATTTCGGCCGATACCTCGTTCCTCGAGATGCTCGACATTCTGAACAACAACCTCGTACACGAGGGTAAGGATCCCGTGGCTTTCGACCACGACTGCCGTGAGGGTATCTGCGGTATGTGTTCGCTGCACATCAACGGTCTTGCACACGGTCCCGGCCAGGCCGCTACGACCTGCCAGATCTACATGCGCAAGTTCAAGGATGGTGACACGATCACGATCGAGCCGTGGCGTTCGGCTGCCTTCCCCGTGATCAAGGACCTCGTAGTAAATCGTGGTGCTTACGACCAGATTCTCCAGGCCGGTGGTTACGTTTCGGTGCGCACGAACTCGGTGCCCGACGCAAACGCTATTCCGATTCCGAAGGCTGACGCTGACGAGTCGATGGATGCTGCTGCCTGCATCGGTTGCGGTGCTTGCGCTGCTACGTGTAAGAACGGCTCGGCGATGCTCTTCGTAGCTGCTCGCGTATCGTCACTGGCTAAGCTGCCGCAGGGCCGCGTAGAGGGTGCTCGTCGCGCCAAGGCCATGGTTGCCAAGATGGACGAGCTGGGCTTCGGTAACTGCACCAACACGGGTGCTTGCCAGGCCGAGTGCCCGAAGGGTATCTCGATCGCGCATATCGCCCGCCTGAACCGTGAGTTCCTGGCTGCAAAGCTGCAGGACTAATACGATTGTCATACGCAAAAACGAGTGGCCGAAAGGTCACTCGTTTTTTGTTGTGCAGAGGCGACCAATATGCGCATCGCGCAATTGTTATTTACATCCCCCCTCCCCCTTGACAAGGGGGCGATTCGCCCGCCTGAACCGTGAGTTCTTGGCCGCTAAGATTCAGGACTAAGACTAACGGTTTCATCCCAAAAAAAGAGAGCCCGAAGGCTCTCTTTTTTATTATCCATGAGCGAGCGATCTGCACGATACGCGCAACCGTCATCCACAACCCTTGCGCCCGATATTGCAACCGATCCGGAGCAAAAGAGCGCTCGACAGAGCACTTCGAAAGCGATCTTTTCTTACAGAATTTATCCAAAGTCGCGGTTTTCAGTAATTTTTATTGTAAATTTGCGCCCGATTATGTTGCATTACAAGACCATAGCCACAGAGGACACAAAGCCCTGGATCGTCATGATTCACGGCGCCGGAGGCAGTAGCGCGGTGTGGTATCGTCAGATTGGCGACTACCGCGACCACTTCAACCTACTACTGATCGATCTGGTAGGACACGGTGGCTCGATGGCCCAAATCGTAAGCAAAGAGTTCAGCTTCGAGCGTGCCGCCGAACAGGTGATGGAGGTGGTCGATCACCTGAAGATCGAGCGCGCCCACTTCATGGGGCTTTCGCTAGGCAGCATCATCGTCCGCGTGATTGCCGAGGAGCATCCCGATCGCGTCGATTCAATGGTTTTGGCCGGTGCTGTAACGCAACTTGGTTGGGAGGCACGCACGCTGCTCCGCCTGGCCGATTGGTTCAAACACATTGTCCCCTATCGCATCCTCAAATGGTGCATCGCAAAGGCCATCATCCCGCAGAGCCGTTACGGCAAATCAATGCGCCTCTTCCTGGAAAATGCCAAGAAGGTGTCGTTTGACAACTTCCTGCGTTGGCTCACCCTGAGCGACAACATCACGGGGCGTCTGGGGCGTCTGTTTGCGAAAAAGCTGCCGATTCCGACCCTCTACCTCATGGGCGAAGGCGATTACCTCTTCCTGCCACCCGTCTATCTGGCAGCGCAGGTTTCGGGCGACTATGCCTCGGTTGTCATCGTACCCGATGCAGGTCACGTTTGCAATATCGATAACAAGAACTTCTTCAACCACGCCTCGCTGACTTGGCTGCTGAAGTTGAAATAAAATCCGTCATGAAATTCAAGAAATTGGTTGCTATCGAGCCGGTTAGTCTGATCCCGTCGGCCGAAAAGGAGTTGTACACCCTCGCAGATGAGGTGGTGCTCTACAACGATATGCCCGCCACGGACGAGGAGATCGCTGTTCGCGTGGGCGATGCAGACGCCGTGCTGTTGAGCTACACCTCACGCCTGGAGCGCGTGGCCATGGAGAAGTGTCCCAACATCCGCTATGTGGGCATGTGTTGCTCCTTGTACACACCCGAGAGTGCCAACGTCGATATTCGCTATGCCGAGAGCCGCGGTATCACCGTAACAGGTATTCGCGACTACGGCGACGAGGGTGTTGTGGAGTATGTCGTGAGCGAGCTGGTACGTCTGCTGCATGGCTTCGACGAGGAGCCCTGGGAGGGTATGCCGCGCGAGATCACGGGGCTGAAGGTCGGCGTGGTCGGTCTGGGTAAGTCGGGTGGCATGATTGCCGATGCGATGCGCTTCTTCGGGGCTGAGGTGAGCTACTTTGCCCGCTCGGAGAAGGCGTGGGCCACGGAGAAGGGCTACCGCTTCCTGCCCCTCAAGGAGGTGCTCGCGACGAGCGATGTGGTCTTCTGCTGCTTGAATAAAAATACGGTATTGCTCCATGAGGCGGAGTTTGAGGTCCTCGGCAAGGGCAAAGTGCTCTTCAATACGGGCCTGTCGCCCGCTTGGGACGAAGCGCCGATGGTCAGCTGGCTTGAGAGCGATCCCAAAAACCGCCTCTACTGCGACACGCTGGGTGCGTTGGGTGGCGAAAAGTGGATGTCGCATCCGCAGGTGCGTACCGTGAATGTCTCGACGGGCCGTACGAAGCAGGCCTTCGATCGCCTGAGCGAGAAGGTGCTGAACAACATCAAGGCGTACCTTGACCTTGTATAATTCAAAATTTAAGATTCAAAATCAGCATTTCGTTTTGATGAAGAAAATGCGTCTTGGAATTGTGGGCTGCGGACGGTTGAACCGCATCGTGGCCGAGGCGGTGGCCAATGGTCTGCTGCCCGAATATGAGTTGGTGGGATGCTACTCGCGCACCTTTGCAAGCGCCGAGCGTCTGGCCGGTGCGATGGCTGAGCGAGGTATCGCCTGCACGCCGTGTGCAACGATCGAGGAACTGCTGGCTCTGAAGCCCGATATCGTGGCCGAGGCGGCAACCCCTGCCGGTATGCGTGCCGTAGCCGAGAAGTGCCTCTCGAACGGTTGTTCGATTGTCTGCCTCTCGATTGGCGCCTTTGCCGATGACGAATTCTACGCTACGGTGCGTGCTACGGCTGCCAAACATAGCACGAAGGTCTATATGGCCTCGGGTGCAACGGGTGGCTTCGATGTACTGCGCACGGCTACGCTGATGGGTGGTGCTACGGCCAAGTTCTTCAACGAGAAGGGCCCCCATGCCCTGAAGGGTACCCCTGTCTATGATGAAAAGCTCCTCGAGGAGCAGCGCGTGGTCTTCCACGGCACGGCTCGTGAGGCGATTGCCCAGTTCCCCACGCGCGTCAATGTCACCGTAGCCGCCTCGCGCGCCTCGGTAGGCCCGGCTGCCATGGAGGTGACGATGCAGTCCTCGCCCTATTTCCGCGGCGATACGCAGCGCGTCGAGATCCGCAACCCGCAGGTACACGCTACGGTCGATATCTACAGCGCAACCCCCGAGATTGCCGCCTGGTCGGTGGTAGCGGTGTTGCAGAATATCGTCTCGCCGATTGTCTTTTAGGCAAGGGGATTAAGGGTTACTAAAGGTTATTAAAGGCTGCCAAGGAGTTTTCATAGCCCCTTAGCAGCCTTTAGTCGTCTTTCAGCTCCGTTTATCGGTGTTTCTACGCGCCCATCATTCCCCATTCTTTCTATTTCAACGCTTGTTCTAATGCCCGATAGAAATCCTCGCTCTCGCCGACAAAGATGCGGTGAATCACACCTTCGGGCGAAAGGATGATTTTGGTCGGGAAACCCTCCACACCGTAGCAATGCATAGGTGACTCGGTGGGGCGCAAATCTTGCGCGTTGAAGAGCTGCAGCCACGGCAGTTCGTACTTTTCAACCGCCGCACGCCAAGGCTCCTCCTGATCCTTGCAGGCGATGCCTACAATCTCCATGCGATCGCTGTATTTGGCATAGACCTCCTTCATCCGAGGGAAACCCTTGATGCACCAACCGCACCACGAGCCCCAGAAATCGAGCACCACCCACTTGCCGCGTAACGAGCGGAGCGACACCGACTCACCCGCCAAATTGGGCAGCGTAAAATCGGGAGCCTCTCGCCCCTCAGCGATTGTTTCCTTTGCACCCTCAAGCACGCGCTGCCCTTCAGCCGCGAGCTGCAACGACTCTTTCAAGGGGCTGAGCAGACCCTCGAAAGCCACGGCATCCACTTTATCGAAATAAACGGGCAAACACTCCTTATCAAGCTGTGAGAGGGCATAAGCGGCACTTTCATTCGCAGGATTGGCCTCGATGTAGGCCGTCAGTTGTGCCGTCATCTTCGGTCCTGTCTGCATCATCGTAACATAGTCACCACTCTGAGCCGCCGTGTAGAGCTCACCCAGCAAAGGATTACGCTCATTACGCAAAGCCACCACCTCACGATTCAGGATTGAGCCCTGCACCTCGGCCGTCACATGTGCACCGTACGATTGGGCATGGAGGGTCACACGCTCTCGCGGAGCAAGAAACAACTCCATAAAGCCACCACCGTTACGCAACATGCGCACGCCTCCCTCAATCTGCTCATCGAAGAGAAAGTCGCGAGGCATCAACCAAACGGCAATCGGGGTTTCGTTGTCGACGGTATAGGTTGCACGCCCATCTTCGAGGTGCAACGTATCGGTTACCTGGCCGATCGGCTGACCAATCTCGGCCACCGAAAGATAGAGTTCATCACTCGTCAAACCCTCATAGTGCAGCGTCATGCGCGTCGAACGCGCACAACCCATCATCGCAATCGCGCAAGCCACTAAAAGTAATTTTTTCATCGCATCGAACTATTAAGTTTGAATTTCTCATATCGCACCCATCGTCTTTTAGGCAACGGGATCTAAAGGTTGCTAAAGCTGCTAAGGAGTTTTCATAGCCCCTTAGCAGCCTTTAGTCGTCTTTAATTTCCTTTTATCTCTCTTTTATGCCTCCTCAAAGCGGAGCTTGATACCATACTTGGCAGCGACAGCCTTGCCATCGCGATTCTTGGCAGGGGTCCACTTGGGCGAGGACTTCACCACGCGCACTGCCTCTTTGGCCAACTGCTTATCGGCTCGACCGATCACATCGACATCGCCCACGGCACCATTGGCCTTGACAATAAAGGTCACAAAGAGCTCCTCGCCTGCATGGGCAGTATCGTCTTTCGACAACTGATTCTGTGCCCACTGGGTAAAGCGACGATAGTCACCTCCGGCAAAGTCAGCCACGGCTGGCGTCACACCGTTGGGGGTTATTGTTTCAGCCTGGGGAGTATCCACTTTGAAGGTAACGGGAAGCGTATATTTCACATCAACCTTTTGACCTCGTTGCGTACCGGGGGTCCAGCGCGGCGAAGACTTCACCACGCGTACCACCTCATCAGAAAGCGCCTGATGGGGCGATCTGAGCACCTCAATTTTACCTACCGAGCCATCCGTTCCCACGACAAACGAAACCACTACCGGACCTTGAACACCGCTCTTTCGCAAGGCATCTGGATATTGCACGCGCATCATCACCCACTGACGGAAGGCGTTGATGCCACCACCCTCGAATTTGGGCATCGACTCGACAATGAGAAAGACCTCCTCTTCGGCAGAGGCATTGGGCTGCTCCATCTCTGCTTTCACGGTTTCAAGCTCGGCCTTCGCTGTTTCGAGATCTGCCTTTGCTGTTGCAAGTTCAGTTTTCGACTGCTCAAGAATCTCCTTTTTCCGCTCATCATCCACCAACATAAACGGCACAGCCTCCTCGGTCTTGGCGGTCTGTTTCGGTGCGGGTGCATCGTAGCCCTTTACGACAATCTCATCCACCTGCTGCGACTCGGTGGCGAGGATCAGAGTGAGGGCAGTCTCCTCGGTGGGCGTAGTCTTGACCTCATACTGCTCGGTTCTCTTACCTATGTAAGAGCACGACAACTTATCGCCCACCTGCACCGCGATCGTGGCGCGGCCCTCCTGGTCGGTGCAGACACCTTCGCCCGTGCCGACCTTCACGACAACGGCACCCACCACGGGTTTGCCCGCATCGTCGAAGACGCGCAGGTGGAGCATACCCTGCTCGGCGGTTTGCGAAAGTTGATTTTTTGCGCTATCTTTGTCTTCGGAATAGACATAGCGCGTCTCGGCAAAGGCCCCCAGGGCGATGCCGATGAGCGGCAAGAGCAGCAGCACCTTGGCGGCTGCCCACCGCGACGATCGTTTTTGAATCATCATGGTAATACGGTTTTTAAGGTTACTGTGATTGAAGCTGTTGGCGACCGAGTACCACCTCTCGCCAGCAGCCTTTTTTATCAATAATAGTTGGTATTCGCGTGCATTGACCCCACTGCGGAGCACCGCACGGTCGGCCTCGTATTCGTGGATCGCCTTCAAATCGCGACGCAAGAGCCACAAGGCAGGGTTGAACCACTGCACCACCCCCACCAGGTCGAACAGCACGAGATCCCACGAATGGCGCAGGCGGATATGGGCCGTCTCGTGTGCCAAGATGGCATCGCCATTCTCTTCTAAGTCACGCTCACCCACCACGACATAGCCAAACCAGCTGAAAGGGGCCTGCGGATGGTCGGCATGTACCAAAGTAACACCACCACCCAGCTCACGCTTCGGAGCGCGTGCCACCAGGCGGCGCAGCATCACCATCGACCACACCACGCGTACGAGCATCACTACCCCACCCAACACGAAGAGCGCACTCAGCAGCGTCTCCCACGGAAAGGCCGCCTCCTGCGAAATTACCTCGGTCGGGATAGTCGTCAATTCCCCCACCGTCATCAGCGGCAACGCCACCTCCTTGCGGATTGTCACCACGCAGAAGGGCAGCAGCGACGCCACTACCAACGCCGAGAGCACCACCACACGGTTGAGCGTGTGAAAGGTCTCGCGGCTCAGGAAGAGTTTAAAAAAGAGGTAGAAGGCGGCCAGACAACCACCCACCTTGAGCGTATAGAGCATAAAGGCGTAGGACATACTCGTTTGGTTTGTGACCCCGAGGGTCGATTTAACTATTGGTTTTCGATCTTCTCGATCAACGCTCGCAGCTCCTCAACCGAGATCTTCTCCTCCTCGACCAGTGCCGAAACGGCACCCAGGTAGGAGCGGCCAAAATAGCGGTCGATCACCGAGCCGAGCGTTTGGCGCGAAAAGTCCGCCTCGCTGATTGCGGCATAGTAGCGGTGAGTTGCACCCAACGCCTCGTGGCTCAGGTAGCCCTTCGCTTCGAGCGTACGCACTTGGGTCGAAATGGTGTTGAAGTGGGGCTTCGGTTCGGGCATCATTGCCACAATCTCCTGCACGAACAACGGGCCGTGCTGCCAAAAGAGTTGCATCAAGGCCTCTTCGCGTTTGGTCAGTTTTTCCATAGTTATGAGTTTTGTTAATGCAAATATAACTAAACTTTTTCGTTATACAACTATTTTTTATAGTTTTTCAACTAAATTCTTTCGTTTCTTGGTATTTGAAGGTCGATTTACTACCTTTGCAACATGAGTAAAGGTTTTACAAAAAGGGAGATAACCGGTAGTATTCTGCTACTTACCGCTGCAGCGCTGCTTGCGTTTCTCGTTCGGCATGCCGAGCTACGCACTGCCGAGGAGAGGGCGCAGACAGTCTCCATCAGCCCGACCACAACGATCGCGGAGGAGATACAGACCGAACTACGCCCCTTCGACCCCAATACGGCCGATTACGAACTCTTGCGCAGCCTCGGCATGAGCCGCCAAGAGGCCGTTTCGCTGCTCAAATTTCGCGCATCGGGCAAGGTTTTCCGCATTGCCGAAGATGTGGCCCTCTGCTACGGCATCTCGGATTCGGCCTATCGGGGTTTGGCTCCCTATATAATAATAGGTGAGGAGTTCCGCATCAAGCGTTCGACATACACCGAACAACACAACCAAGCCGCATCGCGCGAAGAGATCGTCGTCATCGACCCCACTCCGTTTCGCATCGACACGGTTACAGCAGCTTATCTGCGTGCCATCGGTGCCTTCACCAAGCGCCAAGCCGAGGCATTCATCCGCTGGCGCGATCGGAGCGGATTTCGTGACATGGAGGAGGTGCGCGCCTGCTATGTGGTGGACGACTCGGTCGCCACAGCCTTGGAGCCATATATCCTCTTTCCTGAACGTGACCTCTCGCCCTACGAAGCACCCATTGATCTCAATCGAGCCGACTCGGCGCAGCTGGTCCGCGTAGTCGGAATAGGCCCGAAGAGCGCCATGGAGATCCTCCGCTACCGCGAACGGCTCGGCGGATTCCTGCGCGTGGAGCAATTAGCCGAAGTGAAAGGGGTCACAGAGGCCAATTATGAGAAAATTTTGCAACAAATTTGCTGCAAAGCCGATGAAATTCGAAAAATAGATATTAACTTTGCAACCCCAAGCGAGTTAGACCACCCGTACATCGGGCCGCAACTCGTAAGGAAGCTTATTAAACACAGACAGTTGAAAGGAGGTTGGACCTGCACACAAGAGTTAGTTGAACAACATATATTGACCAAAGAGGAGGCCGAAAGGCTCGATCCGTACCTGGTCTTTGGTGTGCAAAAGGCAACATCCGAATAAGCATAACCCCCAACGGCGCAAGCTACCGTGCCCACCAAGAGGAGCAACAAAAAACAAATTGATTTAACAAAACAAAAAAAAGAATACAACTATGATTATCACGACTGTAAAGGAGGGCGAAAACATCGAGCGCGCCCTGAAGAAGTTTAAGCGTAAGTACGAGCGCACGGGCGTTCTGAAGGAGCTGCGTCGCCGTCAGTTCTTCAACAAGCCCTCGATGGTAAAGCGTGCCAACAAGATGCGTGCCATCTATGTTCAGCACACCTACCACCTGGATGACTAATCAATAGTCAAACAATAAAAAGCCTCAATCCGACGGATTGGGGCTTTTGTTTTTTTGGGGACGATCGAAACTATTACCCCTTATATAGATAGCAAAAAGGGTTGTTCCGTTTGGGACAACCCTTTTTCTATCAGATAGTGGATGATGTGCCGATTTTTAGACATAAAAAAAGAAGGCCACCATTGCGAATGACCTTCCATAATCAACCTTGGAGAAGTTGTATGACGAGGCGAATTCAAGGCAAAAAAAGAAGAAGGTTGCTCATATAGAGCAACCTCCCACTTCGCAGGCAAAAGTTCATATCCGAGGTTGTTGTTAGGCTTGCATAGGGGCGAAAACCGCAGCATACTATACGTATGTGAGGATTTTCGCCCCGAGCGTAACGACAAAACAGCTCAGATTGGGACTTTTGCTATTACTCCTCCGAAAGGATCTCCAGCATCTTAATCGCCGCCGTGGCAATCTTCGTACCGGGGCCGAAGATAGCTGCAGCGCCGTCACGATAGAGCTGATCGTAGTCCTGGGCAGGAATTACACCACCTACAACCACGATGATATCCTCGCGACCGAGCTTCTTGAGCTCCTCGATGATCTGCGGAACGAGCGTGAGGTGACCTGCGGCCAGCGACGATACGCCGACAACGTGTACGTCATTCTCAACTGCCTGCTTAGCAGCCTCTGCGGGCGTCTGGAAGAGCGGACCCATATCGACGTCGAAACCGATATCGGCATAACCCGTAGCTACGACCTTAGCACCGCGGTCGTGACCATCCTGACCCAACTTTGCAATCATGATGCGGGGCTGGCGACCCTCCTTCTTAGCAAACTCGGCGCACATCTGCTTAGCGCGCTCGAACGACTCATCGTTTTTCACTGCTGAACTATAAACACCCGAAATGGAACGAATAACAGCCTTATAGCGGCCAACTACTACCTCGCAAGCATCCGAGATCTCACCCAGCGTAGCGCGAACCTTAGCGGCCTCAACAGCCAGCTCGAGGAGGTTACCCTCACCCGTCTTCACGCACTCGGTGATGGCGGCCAGTGCCTTATCTACAGCAGCTTGGTCACGGTTGGCGCGCAACTCCTGCAGACGCTTAACCTGGCTCTCGCGAACAGCCGTGTTATCTACGGCGAGGATGTCGATCGGAGCCTCCTTCTCAAGGCGGTACTCGTTCAGACCGATGATCTTCTGCTCACCCGAGTCGATACGAGCCTGCGTGCGGGCAGCAGCCTCCTCGATACGCATCTTGGGAATACCCGTCTCGATAGCCTTGGCCATACCGCCGAGCTTCTCAACCTCCTGGATGTGCTCCCAAGCCTTGTGTGCGATCTCCTGCGTGAGCGACTCTACGTAGTACGAACCTGCCCAAGGATCCACCTGACGGCATACCGAGGTTTCCTCCTGGATGTAGATCTGCGTGTTACGTGCAATACGTGCCGAGAAGTCGGTCGGCAAGGCGATAGCCTCATCGAGGGCGTTCGTGTGCAGCGACTGCGTGTGACCCAGCGCGGCACCCATAGCCTCGATAGCCGTACGAGCCACGTTGTTGAAGGGATCCTGCTCCGTAAGCGACCAACCCGAGGTCTGCGAGTGAGTACGCAGGGCCAGCGACTTGGGATTCTTCGGATCGAACTGCTTCACGATCTTGGCCCAGAGCATACGAGCAGCACGCATCTTGGCGATCTCCATGAAGTGATTCATACCGATAGCCCAGAAGAACGACAGACGGGGTGCGAAAGCATCTACCGACATACCGGCGTTGATACCGGCGCGGAGGTACTCCAGACCGTCGGCCAGCGTGTAAGCCAGCTCGATGTCGGCCGTAGCACCGGCCTCCTGCATGTGGTAACCCGAAATCGAGATCGAGTTGAACTTGGGCATATTCTTCGAGGTGTACTCAAAGATATCTGCAATAATACGCATCGAGAACTCGGGCGGATAGATATAGGTGTTACGCACCATGAACTCCTTGAGGATATCGTTCTGGATCGTACCAGCAAGTTGGTCGAGCGTAGCACCCTGCTCCAGACCGGTCACGATGTAGAAGGCCAAAACGGGCAGTACGGCACCGTTCATGGTCATCGACACCGACATACGATCGAGCGGAATACCGTTGAAGAGGACCTTCATATCCTCCACCGAGCAGATCGACACACCAGCCTTACCTACGTCACCTACCACGCGCGGGTGGTCGGCGTCGTAACCGCGGTGCGTAGCCAGGTCAAAGGCAACCGACAGACCCTTCTGACCGGCAGCCAGGTTGCGGCGATAGAAGGCATTCGATTCCTCAGCAGTCGAGAAACCGGCATACTGACGGATCGTCCAGGGACGCATTACATACATCGTCGAGTAGGGACCACGCAGGAAGGGGGCAACGCCTGCAGCATAGTTCAGGTGCTCCATACCTGCCAAATCCTCAGCCGTATACATACCCTTCACGGGAATCTGCTCGGCCGTGATCCACGGCTGCTTCTCCTCGCAGCCCTTCTGGGCGCAGCACTCCTGGGCAGCACCCGTATATTTCAGTTCCGAAAATTTAGCTCTCATAATTAGATTCCCATCTCTTTAAGGTAGAACTTCAGTGTCTCGAGCACGTTCGACTTCACGTTGATGAAGTTCGTAATGCCCTGTGCCTCCAACTCGGGGGTGCAAGCGGGAGCACCGGCAACCACCAGAATTGCCTTGCCGCCCAGCAGCTCCTTCACCTTGGGGGCTACCTCGGCGTAGTCGTCGTCCGAAGCGCAAACAACCACGATCTCGGCCTTCGAAGCCAAAGCGGCCTCTACGCCCTCCTCAACCGACTTGAAGAAGGTGTTATCCTCAACACGGATACCGGCGCAAGCGAAGAAGTTGCACGAGAACTGGGCGCGAGCGCGAGCCATACCCAGCGAACCGCAGGTCAGCATGAAAGCCTTAGGCTGCTTGCCCGAGCGATCCACCTCCAGACGCATCTTCTCGAATGCCATGGCACCACGGTAGGCGTTCAGCACGTTACCCTCCTTCAGGTCGCGCTCAACCGACTCCATCGTGATCTCCTCACCAGCAACCTCCGTGAAGTTGGGGAACTGGTTAGCACCCAACAGGATCTGACGGCGCGTAGCGATATTATTCTCCTTCAGCGTAGCCGAAGCCTCAACCTTCTCCTTCACGAAACCGGCCTCGTAAGCAGCTACATAGCCACCCTTCTCCTCAACCTCGAGGAAGAGCTTCCATGCCTCCTCGGCGATCGACTTCGTCAGGTTCTCGATGTAGTACGAACCACCGGCGGGGTCAACCACCTGGTCGAAGTGCGACTCATGCTTGAGCAGCAACTCAACGTTGCGAGCGATGCGCTTCGAGAACTCATCGGGCTCAGCATATACGGCGTTGAAGGGAAGTACCTCCAACGAGTTTACTCCGGCGATCGTGGCCGACATAGCCTCGGTCGTACCGCGGAGCATGTTTACATAGGGGTCATAAACGCTCTGGTTCCAGCGCGAGGTCTCGGCGTGAACGTACATCTTGGCAGCGCACTCCTTCTCAGGAGCGTAGCCCTTCACGATGTTGGCCCACAACATACGACCGGCACGGAACTTGGCGATCTCCATGAAATAGTTCGACGATACGCTGAACGTAAAGCGAATCGAGCGAGCAGCGTCGTCAGCCGACACACCGGCATCGGTCAAACGTGCCATGTACTCCTGACCGGCAGCCAGGGCGAAACCCAGCTCCTCGACGATCGTCGAACCAGCGTTACCAAACACGCGAGCGTTAACCGTGATGGGACGCACGTGCTTGTACTTGGCACACTTCTTCACCAGCTCTACAACAGCATCGTTGCAGCACGAACAAACGGCACCCTTCGTAGCCATGCCCTTCACAACGGGGTCAGCCGAGAAAGCGATGTGAGCATCCTCGATACCCTCCTTCTCCAACTTGGCCAGCACCAGGTCAGCCACCTCCACGCAGAAGGTCAGCTCAACGGCAGGAATAACGATGCCGGCAAGCAGCTGATCCAGCGACTCAGCCGTCAACTCTACACCGCAGGTGCAGAAGCCAAGCGAATCAACGCCCGAAGAGAGCAACTTGAGGGCCTCGGCATTTGCCTCGGCAACCTCCTTAACAACCACCGTCTGGTGGATACGCCACTCGTTGTTGGCGCGCGTTCCGCGTACATAGGGGAACTCACCTGCCTTCGATTGCAGGAACTCAATGCCCTCGAGGTTCTCGGCACGGTAATACGGCTTGAGGTTGAAACCCTCGCCCGTACGCCATACCAGCTTACGCTCGTAGTCGGCACCCTTGAGGTCAGCTGAGATCACCTCCTCCCACTTCTCGGTCGGAACCGCGGGGAACTCGGCGAACAGCTTTTCGGTAAGATTTGCCATAACTGTTTTTTAGTTAATTATGATTAATTGATATAGCTTGTCTTAAATAGGCGCGTAAAGATACACATTATTCGACAAAGAACGAAACTTTTTGTTAATTTTCTAACAACAGTGCATAAAAAGGGGCAGGACAAAGATCACGGCGCCCATTAATGCATAGAAGCAATGGACAAATTCCGACTCCGCCAACCACGGATTTTACGACACTCTCCTCCCTCCTAAATCACACGCCTTTTAGAATA
Organism: Alistipes sp.; assembly: GCA_017547175.1. Classification (GTDB taxonomy): domain Bacteria; phylum Bacteroidota; class Bacteroidia; order Bacteroidales; family Rikenellaceae; genus Alistipes. The sequence continues at coordinate 23,254 of JAFYQI010000010.1, forward strand.
ATTTTACACGATATCACCTGAATTTTACTAAACATCACAAAAGAGCGTTTTTCAAGCAGACCGCAAGAATTTTAGCCATATTTTCGAAAAACAACCCACTTTTTCAGCCGCACACCCCAATTTTCAACCTATTTTTCGAGAAAAAACACCATTTTTTACAACCCTAGTCGAATTTTTACACTTTTTACGAGTACGACAAATCCGAAAAATAATTACCTTTGCGGAAAGAACTAAAATCAAACACGATGACATCTTTACTGCGATTCAAGATGGTCGATGCAGCCATCAACCACAACGCCCTCGAGGTCGAAACTCCGTCGGGACGTCCGTCGGATTATTTCGGCGCCAAAGTTTTTGGCCGCGAAGCCATGCGCAAATACCTCGACAAGAAGACCTACGAAGCCCTCGCCGACACGATGGCCAATGGCACGCCCCTCAAACGTGAGGTGGCAGACTCGATTGCCGCCGGCATGCGTCAATGGGCCTTGGAGCATGGAGCCGACCACTATACCCACTGGTTCCAGCCCCTCACCGGCGGTACGGCCGAGAAGCACGACGCCTTTGCCCATCCCGACGGCTTCGGTGGTGTGATCGAAGAGTTCTCGGGCAAACTCCTGGCGCAGCAGGAGCCGGATGCATCGTCGTTCCCCAACGGCGGTATCCGCAACACCTTTGAAGCACGTGGTTATTCGGCTTGGGATCCCGCGTCGCCCGCATTCATCGTCGATACCACCCTCTGTATCCCGACCGTCTTTATTGCCTATACAGGTGAGGCCCTTGATTACAAAGTGCCTCTACTGCGTTCGATCTCGGCCGTTGACAAAGCTGCTACGGAAGTATGTCGTTTCTTCGACCGTTCGGTGGAGAAGGTTTATACCTATTTAGGATGGGAGCAGGAGTATTTTCTGGTCGATGAGAGCCTTTGGGCAGCACGTCCCGATCTGATGCTCACGGGTCGCACGATGATGGGACACGAATCGGCCAAGAACCAGCAGCTCGAGGACCACTATTTCGGCGCCATTCCTACGCGCGTAATCGCCTTCATGAAGGAGTTGGAGTATGAGTGTCTGAAGCTCGGTATCCCCGTCAAGACCCGCCATAACGAGGTAGCGCCCAATCAGTTTGAGTTTGCACCCGTCTACGAGGAGGCCAACTTGGCCAATGACCACAACCAGTTGCTCATGACAGTCATGGACAAGATCGCTCGTCGCCATAAGTTCCGCGTACTGCTGCACGAAAAGCCCTTCAAGGGGATCAACGGATCGGGTAAGCACAACAACTGGTCACTCGGCACCGACACGGGCGTCAATCTGATGGGACCCGGCAAGACTGCCACCGAGAATCTGCAGTTCATCACCTTCCTCGTAAATACGATTTCGGCCGTTCACAAGCACAACGGCCTGCTCAAGGCTGCCATCATGAGCGCCACGAACGCCCACCGACTTGGTGCCAACGAGGCTCCGCCGGCCATCATTTCGACCTTCCTCGGCACACAGGTATCGGCCGTATTGGACAAATTGGCCGATTCGAAGAGCGACAGCGCCATCCGTTTCGACGCCAAGGGGGTCTTCAAGATGAGCGGAATCTCGCACATTCCGACCCTGCTGCTCGACAACACCGACCGCAACCGCACCTCACCCTTTGCCTTTACGGGTAACCGCTTCGAGTTCCGAGCAGCGGGTGCATCCGACAACTGCGCCGAGGCGATTATCACCCTCAATACGATTTTGGCCGATGAGTTGACTTCGTTTAAGGCCGAGGTTGATCAGAAAATCGAATCAGGCATCAAGAAGGAGAAGGCCATCTACGAGGTATTGAAGCGCAAGATCAACGAGTCGCGCGCCATCCGTTTTGACGGCAACGGCTATTCGGAGGCCTGGAAAGAGGAGGCCAAACGTCGCGGACTCGACTGCGAGACCTCGGCACCGCTCCTCTTCGACCACTATCTCACCCCTGAGACCATCTCGCTTTTCGACCGCACAGGCGTCTACTCGCAGGTTGAATTGGAGGCTCGCACCGAGGTAAAGTGGGAGACCTATGTCAAGAAAATCCAGATTGAGGGTCGCGTTTTGGGAGATTTGGTGATGAATCAGATCGTACCTACCGCTTCGCGCTACGAGGCGACGCTGCTCGACAAGGTGTATAAGATGTTGCAAATCGGTTCGGGCCTGAATGCCGATGCCGACATTGCCCTCATTAAACGTATCCAGGACCACACGGCCGAGATCGTACGCCTCGCCGAAGAGTTGGTCGAGGCACGCAAAAAGGCAAACCGCATCGAAGACATGCGACTGAAGGCGATCGCATACCACGACACAGTCGAGATCTACTTCGAGCAGATTCGTCTCCACGTCGACAAACTGGAGGAGATTGTCGATGATCAGATCTGGCCGTTGCCGAAGTACCGCGAGTTATTGTTCCTGCGCTAAAAGAATCACCAACACTTTCTAACAACCACACCATGAAACGCAACCTACTTTTGCTCCTAGCGGCTCTGCTTTGCGGAGTCGCTACGGCGCAGGTTCACATCCCTACCCGTAACGAGGTGGGTGCCGCAGCCTGTCCCGAAACCATTGCGCCCATCGAGGCCCCCTTCTTCATGCCCGAGATGGTACGCCCCACCTTCCCCGACTACACAACTCGTGTCGCCTGCCCTACCGATGGCAGCATGGCTACGCGCGCCATTCAGAAGGCCATCGACCAAACCTCAAAGCGAGGTGGCGGTCGCGTGGTTGTTCCTGCCGGCCATTGGCACACAGGACGCATCATCCTGAAGAGCAACGTGGACCTACACCTGGAAGAGGGTTGCGAGCTGCACTTCAGCGGCGAGATCGAGGATTACCTGCCGGCAGTCCACACCACCAACGAGGGTGTCGAGATCATGTCGCTTGGTGCCTGCGTCTATGCATGTAACGCCGAGAACATTGCACTCACGGGTAAGGGACGACTCATCGGTCCCAAATCGGGATCGATCAAAGAGCGTCAGGTGAGCTTTGCCGTCGAGAAGATCGACATCAACACCCCCGTCGAGGAGCGCATCTACGACGGCAGAAAAGGAGGCGAAGTCTTCCTGCCCACCTTCTTCGGCCCGATCAACTGCAAAAAGGTCTTTTTAGAGGGTGTTAGCTTCGAGCAAGGCTTCTTCTGGAACATTGCACCGGTCTATTGCGAGGAGCTGATCATCCGCGGCGTAGAGGTCGAATCGGTAGGCATTCCGCGCGGAGACGGTGTGGATATCACTTGCTGCAAATATGTCTTGATCGAGTACTCGACCATGGCCTGCGGCGATGACAATTTCGCCATGAAAGGTGGCCGCAACGAATATGGCGAGGCGATTGGCCGTGCATCAGAGAACATCGTGATGCGCCACTGCCTCACACTTCGTGGCCACGGAGGTATCACCTGCGGCAGCGAAACGGCCGGTTGGATTCGCAACCTTTATACGCATGACTGCGTCTTTGACGGCACCCAGATCGGCATTCGTTTCAAGACCCGTCGTCCGCGTGCCGGGGGTGGCGAGAACCTCACCTATGAGCGTATCCGCATGCGCACCACCAAGGGGGCCATCGTGTGGGATATGTTGGGCAATCCGGCCTGGATTGGTGAGTTAGCCGCACGTAAACCCGCACAACGTTGGACGAAGCTCACACCGGCCTTCCGCGGTATTACGATTCGTGATATCATCGTGGAGGAGTGCCGCGAGCTGATCGACATGAAGTCGATTCCCGAGAGCCCCGTCCGCTACCTGCAAATCGAGAATCTCACGCTCGACATGCGCAATGCCGCACAAGACCAAAGCGACCCGCGTAACCAAAAGCTGATGTTGCTGCGCGACGTCGAGGGTATGTCGATGCGCAATTTCCGCATGATCGGAGCCGAGAAACCGCTTATTGAGGTGGTTGATGGCCGTAACCTCATCTTCGAGAATTGGCAGACCGAGGGTATCACACCTGAGGTGCGCTTCGAGGGCGATTTGACCAATGACATTCGTTTCTACAACTGCCCCGGATGGGAGCCATTCACACGCTAAACGACATAAAAACAAAGGCTGTTCAATACGAACAGCCTTTGTTGCATAAAAGTCAGAAGGTGTATAACAAGAGCTCTTTCGACATCTACCTGTTAGACAGCTTCGTTTATTTCGCACGTTTCTTAACCAAGATCGAGATCACGGCACACACGCCGAGTGCAAAGGGATAGTAAAGGCGTCCCATGATTTCGAGAGGTGAGAGCGAAGCCAGACCGGCCGCCATCAACATCTGGGCACCATAGGGCAGCATACCCTGCGTGAAGCAGGAGAAGCTATCGAGCAGCGAGGCGCTCTTGCGACGATCCACCCCAAAACGGTCGGCGATCTCGGCAGCCAGCGGACCTACGGTCAGGATAGCAATCGTATTGTTGGCCGTGCAGCAGTTAGCCAGGCAGACCAACCCTGCAATAGCCCCCTGCGCGGCACGTGGGCCATGCAGACGACGTGTCAGACGCGAGATAATGTAGTCGATACCGCCCCCTCGACGGATCGTTTCGAGCATTCCGCCCGCCAACATCGTCACAATGATCAATTCGCCCATACCAACCATACCTTTACCCAACTCTCCGCACCAACCAAAGAGATCCAGCGTACCCGTGGCAAGGCCGATAGCACCCGTAGCTACAATACCGAGCAACAGGACCAACATAACATGTACACCTGCAATGGCCGACACAAGGACCAGCAGATAGGGAAGCACCTTTACCCACTCGACCGTTTCGACCACTGCGAGGGAATCGACACGCGTACCCGTCAAGAGATAGACGAGAAGCGTCACCAGTGCAGCCGGCGCAGCGATGCGGAGGTTGAATCGGAATTTATCGCGCAGATTACACCCCTGGGTACGTGTTGCAGCGATGGTCGTATCGGAGATAAACGAGAGGTTGTCACCAAAGAAGGAGCCTCCGACCACCGTAGCCACCAACAGCGCATCGTTCATACCTGTTTGGACAGCCAACCCCGAAGCGACAGGGGTCAGGGCGACGATCGTTCCGACCGATGTTCCGACCGAGATCGAGACGAAGCAGGCAGCCAGAAACAGGCCAGCCGTAAGGTATTCGGCCGGGAGCAACGTCAGCGTCAAATTGACCGTAGCATCAATAGCCCCCATCGCCTCGGCCGATCCGGCAAAGGCTCCGGCCAAGACGAAGATCCAGATCATCTGCAGAATATTCTGATCGGCCGCCCCTCGCGAAAACACTTCGACTCGCTCTTGTATCGACATACCTTGCAACAAGAGGGCCGCATAGACCGACGCAACTACAAAGGCTACCGCAATAGGCATTTTATAAAAGTCCCCCACAATGAGCGAAGTGGCCAGGTAGAGGCCTAGGAAGAGCATCAGAGGGGTCAGAGCCAGCAGTCGGCCCTCTTTCGGATTAGTAGTCAACATGATCGAATATCTTTAGCAGGCGCAAAGGTACAATATTTCCAACAATACAACAAGATGCTCTTTTCCGAATGCGAATCTCTTTTTTTTTCGTGCATCGCCGCTACGATTGTTGCTTTTTTTTCGAAAAAGTGCTACATTTGTTTATTCATGTCAAAACCAAAACTTCCACCTATGATGACCCATAGAGAACGATTTTTCAAAACTGTGGCCGGTGAGGCGGTCGATCGTCCCGCCTCGTGGTTGGGCCTTCCCGTACCGTCGGCCCTACCAAAGCTATTTGCCCACTTCGGCGTAGCGAGCATCGACGAGCTGAAACGCAAAATCGATGACGACGTCTACCCAATCCCCGTACCCTATAACAATCCGCCGACGAATGACATCGGTTGCTCGCTCTCGTTTGCCAAGAGTGGTGACGGTGGTGCGCAGGATGAGCGCACGCTGACTGCCCCGGGTTTCTTCGAGGATATGACCGATCCGGCACTCGTTGACACCTTCCCCTGGCCCGATCCCGAGCAACATATCGACTTCAACGAGGCTCGCCGTTTGGCCATGGAGGCCCCCGAAGATTGCGCCCGCATGGGTATCATGTGGGCCGCCCACTTCCAGGATGCCTGCTCGGCCTTCGGTATGGAGAATGCGCTCTTAACGATGATGATCGCCCCCGAGATGTTCCGTGCCGTGATCGACCGCATTACCGACTTCTACATCCGTTGCGGTGAGATCTTCTACGAGGCGACGAAGGGCTACCTCGACGCCGTGCTGATCGGTAACGACTTCGGCAGCCAGAATGGCCTGCTCGTGTCGCCCGAGGAGCTACGCGAATATGTCTTCCCCGGCACGAAACGCTTGGTGGATCAGGCCAAGAGCTACGGACTGAAGGTGGTACACCACTCGTGTGGCGCCATCCACCCCATTATTCAGGATCTTTTTGACTTGGGCATTGATGTGATTCACCCGATCCAGGCCAAGGCACGCGACATGCAGGCCGAGAAGCTCAAGGCCGATTTCGAGGGCAAGGGTTGCTTCTTTGGCGGTGTGGATGCCCAGCATCTGCTCGTGAACGGTACACCCGAGGAGGTGGAGACCGACGTGAAACGCCTGAAGGAGATCTTCCCCACGGGATTGATCCTCTCGCCCAGCCACGAGGCTATCCTGCCCGATATCAACCCCGCAAATATCGAGGCGCTCTTTAGAGCAATTAAGAACTAAAGTTTAACCGTCAGAGGTTTAATTGTGCGACATTGATCTGCGCGTCCAAGAATCACACTCATTTTTTGATTTCAGGCGAGCAGATTTTGGGCTTCGTGAAGTGAGCGCGGATGGACTACTAATGGTATTTTCCATTCGCAGCTCGCGAAGGAGATGCAAAAGATGCCGCATAAAATCGAAAAAACAAAAAATACGAAAAGGTATGAAACGTTATGGTCAAGTGATCGGCGTAAACGCCGACAAATTGGAGGAGTACAAGAAGTTGCACGCAGCCGCCTGGCCGGGGGTACTGAAGATGATCAAGGAATGCAACATCCAGAATTACAGCATTTATTACAAAGACGGATTACTATTTAGCTACTACGAGTATGTAGGCGAGGACTACGAGAAGGATATGGCCAAAATGGCTGCCGACCCCGAGACGCAGCGTTGGTGGGATGTCTGCATGCCTTGCCAGCGTCCGCTCGAGACGCGCCAGGAGGGCGAGTGGTGGGCCACGATGGAGGAGGTCTTTTACCTCGAATAAGCCCTACCATGAAACAGAACTCGATGTTTAAGAGCCGGAACGGGGTCAATTACCTGGTCCCCTTCCTGCTGATTGCCACGCTCTACCTGTTGTGGGGTCTGGCTCACGGACTGTTGGATGTGTTGAATAAGCACTTCCAAGAGGCCTTTGACATGACGAAGGCCGAGTCCGGATTTGTGCAATTCTCGGTCTATATCGGTTACTTCATCATGGCCTTGCCGGCGGGCTGGGTCATGCGCAAGGTTGGTTATAAGCGAGGCATCATCACGGGACTTTTGATCTTCGCCCTCGGAGCACTGCTCTTTGTTCCCGCCTCGTTCATCCACTCGCCGCTACCCTTCTTTGCTGCCCTCTTTATCCTGGCGTGCGGCTTGTGTCTGATCGAGAATGGCGCCCACCCCTGCGCTACGGGTATGGGTCCCGAGGAGTATTCGGCCCAACGCATCAACATTGCAGCCGCCTTCAACGGTGTAGGTTGGATCGTTGGTCCGCTCATTGGCGGCCTGTTGATCTTTGGCGGTGACGGCTCTCCCTTTGATTTGGCAAAGCCCTATATATTAGTAGGTATCTTTGTGTTGATTGTCTGCGCCGTTTTTGCCTTTACCCGTATTCCCGAGAAGGAAATGGAGCAAGACGAAGTCGAAAACGCGATCGCCGAAGGGTCGGCCGAGGGTTCGGTATGGAGCCACAAACACTTTAAGTGGGCCCTCTTGGCACAATTCCTCTATGTAGGCGCGCAGACCGGTATCGGCAGCTACTTTGTAAACTACGTGCTGGAGCTTGACCCAATGATGTCGAAGCAGACGGCAGCCCTGATGCTCTCGATGGGAGGCATGGGTCTCTTCTTTGTGGGTCGCCTCCTCTCGTCGCTCTTCATGCGCTGGATCTCACCCGGACGACTTTTAGCCCTCTTTGGTGCTTTCGGTACGATCTGCATGGCGCTTGTCATCCTCTCGATGGGTAAAGTTTCGCTTATCGCCCTCTTCCTCTCGTTCTTCTTCATGTCAACGATGTTCCCGACCATCTTTGCGCTGGGAGTCCGCGGCATGGGTGCCGAGACGAAGCGTGCGTCGTCCTATCTGGTGATGTGTATCGTGGGTGGAGCTGTCTTCCCGATCGTCATGGGTCTGCTGGGCCAAACCAGCATGGCTGCAGGATTCACACTGCCGCTGATTGCATTTGCCTACATCACCCTCTTTGGTGTCATGAATGCCTTTAAGCGCAATTAAGCATCGACGCATCACATTCGATCGATCCACAAAAGGGCTGACCAACAGATGTTGGCCGGCCCTTTTCGATCTTGCCTCGATCCCATTCGGTGGTAATCCATAAAAAAACGACCCACACAGCTGTAAGTCGTTAATTTTAAAGTGTAGGAGCTGAGGGATTCAAAGTGCGTAGCACTCGCGCAATTACCATTGAATATTACATTTCCAGCGAGCCGAACCTACCCCCATCCTAAGCCTTCCGACCAGCCCCGCCCTTCTCAAAGGAAGGGGACAGAGGGGAGGGACTGTCTATATAACAAAACAAAAAAGCAGTCATTTCTGACTGCTTTTTGTTTTGTGGGAGCTGAGGGATTCGAACCCCCGACCCTCTGCTTGTAAGGCAGATGCTCTGAACCAGCTGAGCTAAGCTCCCGAAGAATGGCTTGGGACTGCAAAGGTAATTCTTTTTTTTGAAACTCCAAACTTTTTGAAGAAAAATTTCGTTTTTTTCAAATCAGTGTCATTCCCGTACTCGACACCTTTGCATTTTGTAAAGAACCTTACGCAACCCTCGCGCATCTGCGCCTGAACAAGGACTTGAACCTAGGACCCCATGATTAACAGTCATGTGCTCTAACCAACTGAGCTATTCAGGCAATTGCATCCGGTATCATCCGTTTTGCGAGTGCAAATATACAGCAAAAAATCATTCCTGCAAAAAAAATTCATGTTTTTTTTATAAAAAATGTAACTTTGCATAAACAAAGATTTTTGACCCTATGAGCATAAAACACCTCATACTGTTCATTACCACGATTTTAAGTGCAGAAATAGCCTCCGCACAGCTTCAATTCAAATCTGAACGATTCGACTTTGGCCGTATAGCCGAAGAGGGTGGGAAGCGTAGTTGCACCTTTCAGGCCTCCAACGTAGGCGACAAACCACTCCTGCTAGTCGATATTGTCACCACCTGCGGATGCACCGTCCCCACCTTCTCGCGCAAACCGATTCTGCCGGGCAAAAGTACCGAAATCGTTGTCACGTTCGACCCCTATGGTCGTCCAGGCACCTTCGATCGCAAATTACACATCTACGGAGCGGGAAACGAACGACTGGGAGTTATCTCGATCGTCGGTGAGGTGACCCCTCGTCCGAAATCGATCGAGGAACTCTATCCGATCGAGGCGGGAGGTGGCATCCGATTAAGTGGCACGCGCTGTACCTTTCCTTATATATATATAGGCAGATCGATCGCATCGGCCATATCGATCATCAACACCTCGGATCAACCCAGGCGTATCGACTTTCCGGCTAAACACACAAGCCACCTGTTACAGATCGATGCACCCACCCTGCTGCAACCCGGAGAACGGTCGGCCATCAATTTCCGCTATGAGATTCCGACCGAGGATCCTCGTTACGGCTCCATCCGCGACGTACGCGCCATCCACATCAACGGCAAGGCAAGCGAAAAGGTCTTGCTCATCCACGGAATCGCAGTCGATGCAGCCACAAAAACCGAGAAAGAGGCCCCTCCAAAGGCGGAAATTAGCGAAAATATACTTAAATTTGGGGCGATAAAACATGATGCAAAACCCCACTCGCTGCCACTTACGTTACGCAATACGGGCTCTTCGGAGTTGATTTTGCGCGCAGTGGAGTGCGCCGCCCCCTTTCAGGCCTCATTCCCGATCGGCCAACGTCTCGCACCGGGAGAGCAGCTCGAGGGGCAGATCACCCTGCACCCGCGCGCCGAAGATTACGGCTTCGTAACCGGTGAGCTGCTCGTGGTGACAAACGACCCCGAACGGCCGTTGCGTCGTATACGCATCCATGCTGTCGTAGAGGAGTAAAATAGATGAAGAAATCCTATAAACACAATGTTTACGATTCTTGAAAAACAACTTTTGGCCGAGAACATCTACCTCATGAAGGTAGAGGCACCTCGCGTTGCCCGCGCTGCGTTACCCGGTCAATTTGTGATTGTACGCGCAGATCAGGTCGGCGAGCGTATTCCGCTGACGATTGCCGACTTTGATGCTGCAGCCGGCTCGGTGACGATCGTCATTCAAACGCTCGGCGTATCTACGCGCAAGATCTGCACCTTGGAGGCGGGCGATCAGTTGGCTGACTTTGCAGGCCCACTGGGGCGGCCTTCCGAATTTGTGCATGAGCCCGTGGAGGAGCTGCGCAAACGTCGCTATATCTTTATCGGCGGCGGTGTCGGCACGGCTCCGGTCTACCCGCAGGTTAAGTGGCTCAAGGAGCAGGGCGTAGAGGTTGACGTAATCATTGGTGCCAAAAACAAGGATATGCTGATCTACACCGCCGAAATGGAGCAGGTGGCCTCACATCTTTACATCACCACCGACGACGGATCGGCCGGATCACAGGGGTTGGTGACCACCAAGCTAGAGGAGCTGATAGCAGCCGGCAACCACTACGACGAGTGTGTCGCCATCGGCCCGATGATTATGATGAAATTCGTGGCTCTGACAACCAAAAAATACAACCTCAAGACCACCGTGTCGCTCAACGCCTTGATGGTCGATGGTACGGGTATGTGCGGTGCGTGTCGCGTGACGGTAGCGGGCAAAACACGCTTCACCTGCGTAGAGGGTCCCGAGTTTGATGCTCATGAGGTTGATTTCGACGAGGCGATGCGCCGTCAGGGGATGTACCGCACCCAGGAGCAGCGCGCACTAGCTATTCACGCCGAGCACGAGGCCGGTCACCAATGTCGAATCGGACTCGATAAATAAGATTATCGTATGGCAAACAAGATACCGCGCGTGCCGGTGCGCGAACAAGATCCGACAATTCGCGCCACCAATTTTGAGGAGGTATGCTATGGCTACAACCTCGAAGAGGCGCAGCTCGAAGCCTCACGCTGCCTGGATTGCAAGAATCCGCGCTGCGTAGGCGCCTGCCCCGTAGGCTTGCAGATTCCGCGCTTTATTGCAGCTCTACATGAAGGCAACCTCAAGCAGGCCGCCTCGATCATTGCCGAGGACAGCTCGCTGCCTTCGATCTGTGGCCGTGTATGTCCGCAGGAGAGCCAGTGCGAAGGCGCCTGCATTCTGGGCATCAAGGGTGAACCGGTAGCAATCGGTAAGATTGAGCGCTTTATCGGCGATTGGAAATTGGAGCATAGCGACGAAGTTGCCGCCGACGTAGCTCCGCAGCGAGGCCATCGCGTAGCGGTGGTTGGTTCGGGCCCTTCGGGCTTGGCTTGCGCCTCGGATTTGGCCAAATGGGGCTACGAGGTGACCGTATTTGAGGCCCTGCACGAATTGGGTGGTGTATTGGTCTATGGTATTCCCGAATTCCGTCTGCCGAAGGAGCGTATCGTAGCCCGCGAAATTCACGAGGTGGAGAAGTTGGGCGTGAAGTTCGAGAAGGATGTCATCGTCGGACGTACCGTAACCATCGACTCACTGCTCGACGAAGAGGGCTTTGACGCCGTCTTTATCGGATCGGGCGCAGGTTTGCCGCGTTTTATGGGCATCGAGGGCGAGAATCTCAACGGCGTTGTTTCGGCCAACGAGTTCCTCACGCGCACCAACCTCATGCACGCCTACGACAACTCGTTCGACACGCCGATCTATGTCGGCAAGCGTGTCGTGGTAGTCGGAGGTGGCAATGTAGCGATGGATGCCGTGCGTACCGCCAAACGCCTCGGCGCCGAATCGGTGATTGTCTATCGCCGTAGCGAAAAGGAACTTCCTGCCCGTGTCGAGGAGGTCCACCATGCCAAGGAGGAGGGAATCGAGTTCCGCATGCTCACCAACCCCATTGCCGTGCTGGGCAATGAGCAGGGTTGGGTGACGGGAATCCGCTGCGTGGAGATGGAGTTGGGCGAGCCGGATGAGAGTGGTCGCCGTTCACCCGTCGTGAAGGCCGACTCAGAGTTCGAGATGGCGTGTGACGTAGTCATCATGGCACTGGGTACCTCACCCAATCCGCTGATTGCCTCCACAACCGAGGGGTTGGAGACTAACCGCAGAGGTTGCATCACCGCCTCGGAGGAGGGCCAAACAACCCGCGAAGGGGTCTTTGCCGGTGGCGATGCCGTGACGGGAGCTGCCACGGTGATCCTGGCCATGGGTGCCGGTCGCAAAGCCGCTCGTGCGATTGATCAATACCTCAGCCAAAAAGCATAAAACCACGACTGTTCAGCAGTCATAAAACAAACAACAAAGCCGAAAGAATTCTTTCGGCTTTGTTATTTATAAGGTCGGGCCCTTGCGCCTAAAGGCTTGATTCGCAACGTACCCTGCATCAAGCAACAACCGTCTCCTTACTCGCATCGTTCAACCGAGGCGTGTTGTTGATTATCGGGTTGCACAGGTGCTTGACGCAGTGCAGCGATCACCAAATCAGTAATCAACTCCTCACAAATGCGACCCTCGCGATACTCTAGACCCCGATAATTCTTGAAAGCGTAGTCTGAAATCGCTACGCGATACTCGCGTCCCTCACGCAGCGTCGGAAAACGGACATCGACCGCCTCATCCTGCTCATTGACCAGGATCGTATAGGGGGTTGTCGAATGCAGATCGATGCGATGGCCCTCACGCGTCTCCTCGTTGTATTTCGTCACAAGCATCTTGCGCATTTGCGCAGGCGTCATACACATCTCGGCCACATGCGACGAGAAGGGCTCCAGATCATAGACCGCTGCCGTACCTACGCCACCACGCTCCAGCGAATCGAGACGCACTCCGCCAATGTGATAGAAGCCCACATCGGCCTTCGTCGGACGCTTCATCAACTCGACAAACCAATTGGCCAAGCCCACCTGGGTAGCCGTTTCGGTCAACTCACCAATCGGGCGGTTCAGTGCCTCGTCGGCATAGTAGCGCGCCACCGACTCGCTACAGAGCGAATCGGGCGCATAGGAGGTCGTGAGGATATTTTCATAATCGACCGAAACGACCTTTTTACCCTTCAGACGAATGGTCGTGGCACCCACGTTGCGCACATCCTTATAGGTCTGTCCGACCTGTGTTCCGCACACCACCGTATCGAGGTATTCGTGCGTATGACCGCTAATAATCACATCGTAACGCGATTCGCGCGCCAGCAATTCGTAATCACGATCGTGGCCCATGTGCGAAAGAAGCACCAGCACATCCACCCGATCGCGCAGGGCGTCGGCAGCCTCGATGGCAGCCTGTTGCGGATCCGAAAAACGCAACCCGACATAGCTCGATTTATTACCAGCAGGCGTACCCTGACCTTCGTAGTTGGTCACCACACCTACCACACCGATTTTCACCCCTCCTCGATTGACAATCGTGTAGGGGGCCACGGGCGAGAAGGTGGCCGTATCGCTCTCGACATTGGCACAAACCACCTCAAACACACAAAGCGAATCGAGCATCGCTCCTAAATGGGCTTGTCCGAAGTCAAACTCGTGGTTACCGAGCGCCACCACATCATAACCCAACTGATTCATCAGGTGGATGATCGGCTCTCCGTGATTCTCCACACGATCCACATAGGCATTGCCGGTCCAACGGTCACCCGCATCGACCAACAACACTCGATCCACCGTATCGCGACAGGCCTTGACAGCAGTCGTCAGGTGCGGAAAGCGTTGAATCTTACCATGCATATCGTTCGTTGAGAGGATCACCAAAGTCTGTTCACGACGGCTCCACTGCAGGGCCAACAGCACCAGTATCACCAGCGCCAGGGTTCGCATGAGGTTTTTCATTCGTAATTTGTGTTTGTTAGGTTTATTCGTTTGGCAAAATTAAAAACATTTTCTAACTTTAGCCTACATTAAGTGCACGATTTCATGAAGAAAGATTTGATTCGCGTCATCTGCGAGAACAACCAGGCGATTTGGCAGGTTCCATTCGGTACGCCCCTTGCAGCGTTGGCCACCCGTTTGGAGGAACAGCCCCACCCCGTTTTGGCCGCCATGGTCAACAACCGCATCAAGGAGCTCTCCTACCGCATTTACACGCCCGTTACGATTCGCTTTATCGACGCCACCTCGTTTGCCGGAATCCGCGTACTGCAACGCACGGCCTGGTTTATCCTCCAGATGGCCGCTGCACGCTGCTACCCCGATCGCAAGCTCTACATCCGTCACTCGATGGGTCAGAGCGGCTTCTATTGCGAGCTCGAGGGGTTGGAGCAACTCACCGCGACCGATGCCGAGCGGCTCTCTGATGAGATTCGGCGCATCACACAGGCCGACCTCTGCATCGAACGTGAAAAGTTGCGCACCGAGGAGGTCCGTGCGCGCTATGCAGAACGAGGCTTTGAGGATAAAATCGAACTGCTCGATAGTTGTCCCCGACTCTATAGTGACCTCTACACGATGGGCGACGAAATCGGCTACTTCTACGGGGCATTGGCTCCCTCATCGGGCTACCTGAAGCACTTCTGCCTGCGCCCCTACCACAAGGGATTCTACATCGGTCTGCCGCTACGCACCAACCCCACAACGGTGTGTTGCGAACTCCATCAAGAGAAGATGGCCGACGTATTCAACGAATACCAATCGTGGGTCGATATGATGGGTATGCCCACCATCGGGGCCATCAACAGCCGCATCCGTAATGGCATGGCCGGTTCGATGATCAAAGTTGCCGAAGCGTTTCACGAACGTAAATTTGTCTGGATCGCCGACCAAATCTACGAAGCCAACCGCACCAAAGGGACTCGATTGGTGCTGATCTCAGGGCCCTCGTCGAGCGGAAAGACCACCTCGTCGAAACGACTCAGCATCCAGCTCGGTGTGTTGGGGCTGAAACCGGTCATGCTCTCGCTCGACGACTACTTTGTCGATCGCGACAAAACACCACTTGACGAGTCGGGCGAATACGATTTTGAGGCTCTGGAGGCGATCGACCTCGATCTCTTCAACGACCATCTGCAACGCCTCATGCAGGGCGAGGCGGTCGAAATTCCGCGTTACGACTTCATCTCGGGACGTCGCCAATGGCACGAAAAGCCGCTCCAGCTGGACGACCGATCGGTGTTGGTCATCGAGGGAATTCATGGTCTGAATCCGCGCCTTACTCCCTCGATTCCCGACCACCAAAAGTTCCGCATCTATATCTCGTGTCTGACGTCGGTTGCCATGGATAACCTTTCACGCATCTCGACCACCGACAACCGCATGTTGCGTCGCTTGGTGCGTGACTACCGCATGCGTGGCGCCGATGCACTCTCGACCCTGCGTCGTTTTCCCTCTGTTCGACGGGGCGAGGAGCGACACATCTTCCCCTATCAAGAGGAGGCCGACGTGATGCTCAACTCATCGCTCTTTTACGAGCTTTCGGTACTCAAGCCCTTTGCCGAGAAGATCCTACGCGAGGTCCCCGACACAGAGCCCGAATACAACGAGGCACACCGCATGCTCAAATTCCTCGATAATTTTGTACCCTGCCCCAACGATGAGATTCCACAAACCTCCGTATTACGCGAATTTATTGGAGGCAGCACATTCAAATATTAGAAATTAAGTTTATCTTTGTCGTAGAAACCATTGGTAACAACACATAAAACACACAACCATAATGTTCGATCAATTTTCCACACGCCATATTGGCGTTACCAATCCCGATGAGCTGCAAGCCATGCTCTCGGTTATCGGAGTTCAAAGTGTTGACGAGCTGATCCGTCAGGTTATTCCGCAGTCGATTCGACTGAAGAAGCCGCTTGCGCTCGCTCAGGGTATGAGCGAGTATGAGTTCGCGACCCACATTCGTACGCTGGCCGAGCGCAATCGTCAGCTGCGTTCGTTTATCGGTATGGGCTACTACCCCTCGGCCGTACCGGCTGCCGTTACGCGTAACGTGTTCGAGAATCCGGCTTGGTACACCTCCTACACCCCCTATCAGGCCGAGATCTCGCAAGGTCGCCTGGAGGCGCTGCTGAACTACCAGACCGCCATCATCTCGCTGACAGGCATGGAGATTGCCAACTGCTCGCTCCTCGATGAGGCTACGGCAACTGCTGAGGCCATGTTGATGATGTTTGCCCTGCGCTCGCGCGAGGCGATCAAGGAGGGACGCAACCAACTCTTCGTCGATCGCAACATCTTCCCGCAGACGCTCGATGTGCTTTTGACACGCAGCGAGCCCTTCGGCATCGAACTGATCGTCGATGATTGGGACGAATACGAATACTCGGGCAAGGAGTTTGGTGCCATCGTTCAATATCCGGCGGCAGACGGTAAGGTCTGCGATTATGCCGATTTCACCGCCAAAGCACACGAGAAGGGCATTTTGGTAACGGCCGTTGCCGACCTGCTCTCGCTTGCGCTGCTGAAGGCTCCGGGTGAGTGGGGCGCAGATATCGTGACCGGCTCGACCCAGCGTCTGGGTACCCCGATGGGCTTCGGTGGTCCGCACGCCGGCTACATGGCAACGCGTGAAGCCTACAAACGCAACCTCCCGGGACGTATCATCGGTGTTTCGATCGATCGTCTGGGCAAGAAGGCATTGCGTATGGCCCTTCAGATGCGCGAGCAGCACATCAAGCGTGAGCGTGCCACCTCGAACATCTGTACGGCTTCGGCCCTGATGGCCTCGATGGTAGGTTTCTACTGCATCTACAACGGTCCCGAGGGTCTGAAGCGTGCCGCTACGACCGCCCACCGCGCTGCTTGCAACGCTGCGGCTGCGCTCAAGGCCATGGGCTACAAATTGACCAACGAGAACTTCTTCGACACGCTCGACGTGGAGGCCGAAGCATCGGTGATCCAATCGATTGCCCTCGAGGAGGGAATCAACTTCTACTACCCGGGCGATGAGCGCGTACGCCTCTCGTTCGACGAGGTGACCACCGACGAGGAGATCGAGGCCGTCATCCGCATCTTTGCGACGGCTCAGGGCAAGAAGCCGAAGAGCGTCAAGAGCGATGCTCCGACCACCATACCCGAGACCTTGGTACGTACGTCGGCCTACTTGGCGGAGCCTATTTTCAACCGCTATCGTTCGGAGAGCGCCCTGATGCGCTACATCAAGAAACTTGAGCACCGCGATATTTCGCTGGCCGACTCGATGATCTCGCTCGGCTCATGCACGATGAAGCTCAACGCTGCCGCCATCATGCAGCCGCTGTCACTGGCCGGTTTCCAGAATATCCACCCCTTTGCCCCTGCCGATCAGACGGAGGGCTACACGGAGCTGATCTCGCAGTTGGAACACGATCTGGCTACCATCACGGGCTTTGCAGCCTGCTCATTGCAACCCAACTCGGGTGCTGCAGGTGAGTATGCCGGTCTGATGGTGATCCGCGCCTACCACCAGAGCCGTGGCCAGGGCTACCGCAACATTGTGCTGATTCCCGCTTCGGCCCACGGTACGAACCCCGCATCGGCTGCCATGGCCGGCATGAAGATCGTCACCGTTGCCTGCGATACAAACGGCAATATCGACGTAGAGGATCTGAAGAAGAAGGCCGAGGAGCATGCTTCGGAATTGTGCGGTCTGATGGTGACCTACCCCTCGACGCACGGTGTATTCGAGAGCGGTATCCGCGAGATTGTCGATGCCGTACACGACGCCGGCGGTATGGTCTATATGGACGGTGCCAACATGAACGCCCAGGTAGGTCTGACGAATCCGGGCTATATCGGTGCTGATGTCTGCCACCTCAACCTGCACAAGACCTTTGCCATGCCTCACGGCGGTGGCGGTCCGGGTGTTGGTCCGATCTGCGTAGTGGAGGCACTCAAGCCCTTCCTCCCCTCGCATCCGATTGTCGCAACGGGCGGCGAAGAGGGTATCACGGCTGTTTCTTCGTCACCGTGGGGCTCTGCTCTGCTGCTCCCGATCACGTACGGATATATCAAGATGCTCGGCGAAGAGGGTCTGAGAAAGGCTACCGAGATGGCCATCGTCAATGCCAACTACATGGCTTCGGCCCTCAAGGAGGAGTACCGCACTTACTACACAGGCCAAACGGGTCGTGTAGCACACGAGATGATTCTCGATCTGACCAACTTCAAGAAGGACTACAACATCGACTGCGGCGACATCGCGCACCGCTTGATGGACTATGGCTTCCACGCCCCGACCCTCTCGTTCCCCGTACATGAGACGCTGATGGTCGAGCCTACGGAGTCGGAGCCGAAGGAGGAGATGGACCGCTTCATCGAGACGATGATCCGCATCAAGCGCGAGTGCGAGGCTGCTGCGGAGGCAGGATCGGAGGACAACGTGGTGAAGATGGCTCCCCACACGGCTGCCGAGCTGTGCGGCGAGTGGTCGCACCCCTACACGCGCGAGGAGGCTGCCTTCCCGCTCGTGTGGGTACGCGAGTCGAAATTCTTCCCCTACGTATCGAAGATCGACAACGGCTACGGTGACCGCAACCTCTGCTGCGTAAATCAGGAGTAGCGGTTGTTCGCTAAACACCAAAAGAGATTCCGTCGGGCGAAGACGCCTGTCGGAATCTTTTTTTATGCTTACGCCTATGGATCAGATCGCCCTACCATGAAAAAAGGCGCGGATGGGCCGGCTAAGAGCCGAACTTTTGTTTTGAGGGAGTAAATCTCTTCTTACTACAATACTATCAATCTCATCACAGAGCCCCGCTAAGAGCGGGGTTTTAGTGGAGCAGATTTTGGTATGAACGCAGTTCGGGCCGAATGGGACGTACGTTCAGTACTACCCATTCGGCCCGAGCAAGAGAAGGACAAAATATGCCCTATAAAATCGAAAAACTATCTGCGGAAGACACCCGTATAGGTCGCAGGCGAAAGAGCTCGCAACTCCTCCTTGACGCTTTCACCTACATTCAAGGTCTCGATAAACTCCTTGATCGACTTTTCGGTAATCTGCGCATTGGTACGCGTAAGTGCCTTCAGCGCCTCGTAGGGCTTCGGATAACCCTCACGACGCAAGATAGTCTGAATACCCTCGGCAACTACAGCCCAGTTCTCCTCCAGGTCACGGTTCAGGGCAGCCTCGTTGAGCAGCACCTTATTCAAGCCCTTCATGAGCGACTTGAGGGCGATGAGCGTGTGGGCCATGGGCACACCGACGTTGCGCAATACGGTCGAGTCGGTCAGGTCACGCTGCAGGCGCGAAATGGGGAGCTTGCGCGAAAGGAACTCATAAACGGCAATCGCCATACCAAGGTTACCCTCGGCATTCTCGAAGTCGATCGGGTTGACCTTGTGGGGCATGGCGCTCGAGCCTACCTCACCTGCCTTGATCTGCTGTTTGAAGTACTCCGACGAGATGTACATCCACATATCGCGTGCCAGGTCGATCAAGATGGTCGAGATGCGCTTCAGCGCGTCGAACATCGCGGCCAAGTTGTCGTAGTGCTCGATCTGCGTCGTGTACTGCGAGCGGCTCAAGCCGAGCTTCTCGCCGACAAACATATTGGCAAAAGCCACCCAATCCAGGGCGGGATAGGCTGCATGGTGAGCATTCATATTACCCGTTGCACCACCAAACTTGGCAGGTACAGGGACCTCTTTGAGTTGGGCGATCTGCTTCTCCAGACGCTCCACATAGACCATAAACTCTTTACCGAGTACCGTGGGCGAGGCGGGCTGACCGTGCGTACGCGCCAGCATCGGGATCGACATCCACTCCTCGGCCATCGCACGGACCTTGGCGACAACCTCCTCAAAGGCGGGGTAGAGTACCTCCTCAAGGGCCTCCTTCATCGACAGGGGCACAGCCGTGTTGTTGATATCCTGCGACGTAAGACCAAAGTGGACAAACTCCTTATAGGCCTCCAGACCGATCTGATCCATCTTCTCCTTGAGGATGTACTCGATGGCCTTCACATCGTGGTTGGTCACCGACTCGATCTCCTTCACGCGCTCGGCCGAGGCGGGCGAAAAATCGAGATAGAGCGAGCGCAGTGCGGCATAGGCCGACTTATCGACACCTGCCAACTGCGGCAACGGAAGTTCGCACAAGGCGATGAAATATTCAACCTCGACACGGATACGGTAACGGATCAGTGCCTGCTCGGAGAAATAGTCGGCTAGACGCTCCGTCACGCGACGGTAGCGGCCATCAATCGGGGAGATTGCAGTTAGGGGAGTAAACATATACGGATGATTGTTGTTTGTTTTCGGCACCAAATTTACGACAAATATTGAAAAAAGCATAATTTTCGTTACCTTTGTAACATGGAAAAGGATTCCTAAAGGTAAAAAATGATGAACTATTTGAATGCATTATTCGACTCGCTGATCGGTTTCGTCCGTCGAAATCCGATTTTGGTGCTCGTGATTGTCCTCTTGGCCTTCACAGCTCCTGCTGTATTGCGCGGTCTTGCTACACTTATATTATATATTATCCTTGGATTGGTCATCTTCGCAGTCGTTCTGCTCATCGCCCTGCGTTGGCGCATCTACAAGGTGCAACAGCAGGTACGCGACCAATTCGGGAAACAACAACAGCAACACTATCAGCAGGGGTTCAACCCCTTCGGGCAGCAACGCCAACAACAGACTCCACCCCGCACCGACGAGGGCGAAGTGACCGTCAGCAAGACAACTGCCACCCCCGAGAAGCGCATCTCGAAGGATGTGGGTGATTATGTAGAGTTCGAGGAGACTAAAGAGTAAAGTCATGCTGAAGGTGTTTGAAGAGATTGGTCGCTATTTCATCTTGATGGGAAAGGTCTTTTCCCGTCCCGAGAAGATGGCGATCTACCGTCGCCGCATCGTCTATGAGATGGAGGCCATCGGTATCGATTCGATCGGTCTTACGGCCATCATCTCGATCTTCATCGGTGCCGTGATCACTCTCCAGATGTGTATCAACCTCGAATCGCCCTTTATTCCCGAGTCGCTGATCGGTTACGCTACGCGTGAGACGATGATTCTGGAGTTCTCCTCCACGGTCGTTGCGCTGATCCTCTCGGGTAAGGTCGGCTCGGCCATCGCCTCCGAGATCGGTACCATGCGCATTACCGAGCAGATTGATGCACTGGAGATTATGGGTGTCAATTCGGCCTCATACCTCATCCTGCCGAAGATTGTGGCAGCCGTCTGCTTCTTCCCGTTGCTTACGATCCTCTCGATTGGCGTGGGTATCGTGGGCGGTTACCTGATCTCGATGGCTACGGGCATTATGATTCCGGCCAACTACGTCGAGGGTCTTTTCCTGGACTTCCGCCCCTACTCGATCACCTACTCGCTGATCAAATCGGCCGTCTTTGCCTACATCATCACCTCGGTTTCGGCCTTCTTTGGCTACTACGCCAAGGGCAACTCGCTCGAGGTGGGTAAGGCTTCGACGCGTGCCGTGGTGGTAGGATCGGTCGTAATTATGATTTTCAACCTGATTCTGACCCAAATTCTCTTGATATGATTCGCGCCGAACACCTGCTCAAAACGTTCGACGGTCGCACCGTGCTGAACGACATTTCGGTCGAATTCAAGACCGGATGCACAAACCTGATCATCGGCCGTAGCGGATCGGGTAAAACCGTACTGCTCAAGACCTTGGTCGGTCTTCATGAGCCCGATTCGGGATCGGTATGGTACGACGAGACGAACTACACCCAGCTGGGCTTCATGGAGCGCAAGGTGATCCGCAAGGATATCGGCATGATCTTCCAGGGTGGCGCGCTGTTAGACTCCTCGACCGTCGAGGAGAACATCAAGTTGCCGCTGGATCTCTTTACCGAGCAGTCGGAGGAGGAGAAGATGGAGCGCGTGAACTTCTGTCTGAAGCGTGTGCGCCTCGAAAATGCCAACCACCTCTACCCTGCCGAGCTCTCGGGCGGTATGATCAAGCGCGTCGCCATTGCCCGCGCCATTGTGATGAACCCCAAATACCTCTTCTGCGACGAGCCCAATTCGGGCCTTGACCCGCAGACCTCGATCGTAATCGATAACCTGATTCAAGAGATCACGAAGGAGTACAACATCACGACGATCATCAACACGCACGACATGAACTCGGTGATGGAGATCGGCGAAAAGATCGTCTATATCTACGAAGGCTACAAATGGTGGGAGGGCTCGAGCGAGGAGATTCTCCACGCCGACAACCGCGAGCTGAACGACTTTGTCTTCGCCTCGGCCATGGCCAAACGTGCAAAACAGAATGCGGAAAGATAACGCATTGTGGAGAGTCCACTAAGTCTCAGCTACCCCAGACGAAAAACGATCATTAGAACCCGTTTTTGATTTTAGGCACGAGTCCTAAATACGCAGTATAAACTGAAAACTGAAAACCAAACACACAATAATACTATGAAAAAGATTATCGCTTCGCCCCACGCGCCGAAGGCAGTGGGCCCCTATTCGCAGGCCATTCAGTGCGACAACACGTTGTATGCTTCGGGCCAGCTGCCCATCGACGGTGCCACGGGCACGATGCCCGAGACGATTGAGGAGCAGACCCACCAGTCGCTCAAGAACATCGGTCACATCCTGACCGAGGCCGGCATGGATTACTCGAATGTGGTGAAAACCACGGTATTGCTGGACGACATCAAGGATTTTGCTGCCATGAATGCCGTATACGCCGAGTACTTTACGGGCGACAAACCGGCCCGCGTATGCTACGAGGTTGCCAAGTTGCCGATGGGTGCCAAGGTGGAGATCGACTGCATCGCCGTAAAGTAATCACCTAAAAAAAACGGAGAAGCCCCACTTTGAAATCGGGGTCAGAGAAACGCCTACGGGCGTTTTCTTTGTTTTGTTAATAGCGTGTCAATAAATAGGGCTTGCATAAGTCGCTTTTTCGGGAATAAAGTCTGTAATTTTGTATCACATTTCGCCTCGCACAAAACGAAATAATACCATATAACATGACCAACAACACAAAACCGGCTCAACTGCAAAAAGTTGAGTATAACGACGCCGTCGCCGAATCGAAAATCTATTTCGAGGGTGATGATCTGGCCGCTACGGTCTGGGTGAGCAAGTATGCGCTGAAGGACTCCTACGGCAACATCTACGAGCGTTCGCCCAAGCAGATGCACGAGCGCATCGCTACCGAGATCGAGCGCATCGAAAACAAGTACCCAAACCCCATGTCGAAAGAGGAGGTATTCGGCCTGCTCGACCACTTCCGTTACATCATTCCGCAGGGTGGTCCGATGACCGGTATCGGCAACAACTTCCAGGTTGCCTCGCTTTCGAACTGCTTCGTAATCGGCCACCGCAATCCGGCCGACTCGTATGGCGGTATCTTCCGCATGGACGAGGAGCAGGTACAGCTCATGAAGCGTCGTGGCGGTGTGGGTCATGACCTTTCGCACATCCGTCCCACGGGTAGCCCCGTGTTGAACTCTGCCCTCACCTCGACCGGTATCGTCCCCTTCATGGAGCGTTATTCGAACTCGACGCGTGAGGTTGCTCAGGATGGTCGTCGCGGCGCCCTGATGCTCTCGCTCTCGATCAAGCACCCCGATGCCGAGCGATTTATCGACGCGAAGGTGGACACGGGTAAGGTGACCGGTGCTAACGTCTCGATCAAGATCGATGACGAGTTCATGCGTGCCGCCATCGCCAACAAGAAATACACGCAGCAGTTCCCCGTAAGTGCCGAGACGCCGAAGTATGAGCAGAAGATCGATGCCAAGAAGCTGTGGGAGAAGATTATCCACAACGCATGGCGTTCGGCCGAGCCCGGTGTGCTGTTCTGGGATACGATCATCAAGGAGAGTGTGCCCGACTGCTATGCCGACGAAGGTTTCCGCACGGTTTCGACCAATCCGTGTGGTGAGATTCCCTTGTGCCCCTACGACTCGTGCCGTCTGCTGGCCATCAACCTGTTGAGCTATGTAGACAACCCGTTCACGCAGGAGGCTTCGTTCAACTTCGACAAGTTCAAGACGCATGTCGAGAAGGCCATGCGCATGATGGATGACATCATCGACCTGGAGTTGGAGAAGGTAGAGCAAATCATTGCCAAGATCGCCGCCGACCCCGAGGATGAGGATGTACGCCGCGTGGAGATCGAGCTGTGGAACAAGATTCGCACGATGGCCCTCAAGGGTCGCCGTACGGGTCTGGGTATCACGGCTGAGGGTGATATGTTGGCCGCTTTGGGTCTGCGCTACGGCTCGGAAGAGGCCATCAACTTTGCCGTCGAGGTACAGAAGACGCTGGCTGTCGAGGCTTACCGTGCATCGGTTAAGATGGCCGGTGAGCGTGGCGCTTTCCTGGTTTACAACGCCGAGAAGGAGGCCAACAACCCGATGATCAACCGTATCAAGGAGGCCGATCCGGCTCTCTACGAGGAGATGATCAAGGTGGGCCGTCGCAATATCGCCATGCTGACCATTGCCCCCACGGGTACCACGTCGCTCATGTCGCAGACCACGTCGGGTATCGAGCCGGTATTCCGCACGGTTTATAAGCGTCGCCGTAAGATCAACCCCTCGGACGTAGATACGCACGTAGATTACACGGACGAGACGGGCGAAAAGTTCCAGGAGTACAACGTCTACCACCATAATTTCGTGAAGTGGCTCGCCGCCAACGGCTACGACACGACGAAGCTCGCCACCATCACCGATGAGGAGCTGGACAGCTGGGTAGCTGCTTCGCCCTACCACGGTGCTACGGCTAACGATATCGACTGGGTTGCCAAGGTGAAGATGCAGGGTGCTATCCAGAAGTGGGTTGACCACTCGATTTCGGTGACGGTAAACCTGCCGAACAATGTATCGGAGTCGCTCGTTGCCGATGTTTATCGCACGGCTTGGGAGTGCGGCTGTAAGGGCGTGACGGTCTATCGTGACGGTTGCCGTGACGGTGTCTTGTTGGACAAGAACGCCAAGAAGAAGAGCTCGAAGTGCGAGACCTATCCGGGTCAGGTACCGCAGCGTCCGAAGTCGATTCCGGCCGATATTATCCGCTTCAAGAACGGTTCGGACGATTGGATCGCCTTTGTAGGTCTGCAGGACGGTCGTCCGTATGAGATCTTTACGGGTAAGATCGAGGAGGATGCCATGTACATCCCGCGCAAGATTACGAAGGGCTTCATCATCAAGGTACGTGAGGAGAATGGCGAGAAGCGCTACGACTTCCAATACAAAGACCGTTACGGCTATACGAATACGATCGGTGGTGTATCGCGCCTGTTCAACGAGGAGTTCTGGAACTACGCCAAGCTCATTTCGGGTGTATTGCGCTATGGCATGCCCATCGAGAAGGCTGTGGCTCTGATTGACTCGTTGCACCTTGATAGCGAATCGATCAACACCTGGAAGTCGGGTGTATGCCGCGCCCTGAAGCAGTATATCGCCGACGGTACGAAGTCGAAAGGTAAGTGTCCGAGCTGCGGCCAGGAGAACATGGCCTACCAGAACGGCTGTCTGACCTGTATGTCGTGCGGCTATTCGAAGTGCGGTTGATAATTGGCCTCTTCGATTCAATAGATAAAGGGATCGCAACCTCGAGTTGCGATCCTTTTTTTTGTAGCGGTTGATCACCTCTCCGACGTTACCCTCTTTCCGCCTCACTACGATCAGCGACACGCCATACAATACACATATTTGCCACGAGCCGTAGGGCGGAACGAGCTGCGCATATAAAACAAACGAAGGCATCGCAATCCTCGATCGCGACACCCTCGTTCACACAATCCATCAAAATGTTACCCTACTATCGGCTCATTTGGCGTAAAGCCGATATGCGATAGACTCGCATCACACATTTGATAATACAAATATACAAACTGAAAAGCAAAAAACCGCGAATCGGCATATCCCGATTCACGATTTCAAAACCTTAATTACCATCTTATTGCATTTTTTTAATTACCCTATCTCTGCATCACCTCGCTTTTCGGCCTTCTTTTCAGCGGTAAAAGCTGCTATCAGCTCGTTGAAGTGATCCATGAAGGTAATATCGTTGTTCGTCAAATCGAGTTTACCGCGCAGCATGTTACGCAGGTTATAATAGGTCTTGACACTGATGTCGAGCACCAGGCAGATGGCCGACTTCGACATATCGCACACGATCATGCAATAGATCAACACATCGCGATCGGTGAGTTGCGGATAGCGATGACGCAGATAGTCCACCACGCCCGGTTCGCGCATGTTGAGAATATCCTCAAAGATCCACTGAGAGCCGCCGACATCGTTCAAGGAGAAGTATTGGCCCAACTGACGATAGAACGCCTCATGCTTATGGCCGTACTGGACCGCCATGTCGAGAAATTGACGCAAGAAAACCACACGGCGATCGACCACTTGCGGATCAATCCCCTTAGCGGGCTTCATCTGCAGATCCATATAGGCATCTTTCAGACGCGACACCTGTTCACGGTAAGCCGAAATGGATTGTTGCTGCTCCAGGATCAACTGCTTACGGCGCGTCGTAAGCCACAACACCAAAAAGATAAATCCGAGTACAAGGGCTGCGGCTAACAGCCACTGCAACGTAAGCCAGCGATGCAACAGACGATTTTGCTCTTCGAGCAATTGGCGATGGAAGCGTCCACGCATACCGGGGATGAGCGAACGTTTTTCGGCTCGGTAGATCGAATCCAACGTCTGAAAGGCACGATTCTTGCGATTATACGCCTTTTGATACTCCCCCATGGCGGCGAAGAAATCGCTCGCCACGGATTCGTTCTCCAGCAACCAATGGCCGGAGCTTTGGTCATAGAGTTTTTCACGACGAAGACGCTCTTCGTAGTCGTTCAGATGCATACTCAAATAGAGGGCAGAGCTGTCCACATCGCCCATCCTTAGGTAGATCTCGCCCAAGGCAAGGTAAAAATCGTTGGGAATCACGCCTTGCGCATAGCGCGTGGTTGCTTCGTTCAAAAGACGACGAGCCTCCTCATGGCGCCCCTCGTCCAGGGCAACGGTGGCCGCCGAGCGCGCCAAATAGAGCAGCGAGGTGGTGTCTTGGAGCTGAGTGGCCAACTCGTGCGACCGTTTCCAATAGGAAAAGGCCTGCTCCACTTCGCCCGAGCGGTAGAGGTCGGCCGCTGCGCCCATCAAGGTCTGCAAGACAAAGGACGGTTTATCGATCGCTTCGAAGTGCTTGACAGCCTCTATAAAACGCTCCGAGGAGGAGAGGTAGTAATGTTGTTTGCGGTAAAGACGGCCCAATGCCGTGGCGATCAACCCCTTCATATAGGCATCGTCATCCATCGAGGCCGAATATTCCGCCTCGAGATAACAGCCCATCGCCTCGTTGATGTGACCGGCGTGTTGATGCACACGACCGGCATAGTAAAAGGCACGCGCGCGATAGTCAGGCTCTTCGATCCGATTTTCGTAGTAGCGCACACCGATACGGATCAGCGAATCACAATCCGAATCGATGCGATTTTTATCCATCGCCTGGGAGTAAAGTACGGCATGTCGCGCCTGCAACGCTTCGTCGGTAATCGACCGATTTGAAATTTGCTGCAGGAGCTGCAAAGAGCTGTCGGGAGATTCGATCATGAGTTGATCGGCCCGATCGAGCAACAACTCGCACGCTGAACGACTACAAGCGATAGTCGTCCATGCAATCAATAAAAAGAGCAGCAAGCGTTGCATTTCGAATCCGATTTGATGATGAATTTAGACAAATGTAACAAAAAAGAATCACACTACAAAATATCGCACACCGATATATATTCGAACGGCTGCAAAAAATCTCCGTCAAAATTTGGCAACTCGGTAGAAATAGGCTACTTTTGTTGCCCGAAGCAGATAGACATGCAATCAAAATTTAACTAAAATAGGCATATGAAAGTAGAAGCAAATAAGATGGTGGCTGTCGATTACAAGCTCACCGTTGACGGTCAGGTGGCCGATCAGTCGCGTCCGGGTCAGCCCCTGGAGTTCATCTTTGGTACGGGCATGCTCCTGCCGAAGTTCGAGGCGGCCATCGAGGGCAAAGAGCCCGGCGAGAAGGTAGCCTTCACGCTGGAGGCAAAGGATGGCTATGGCGAGGTAATCGAGCAGGCTATTGTGGATCTTCCGAAGGAGGTATTCATGGTAGATGGCAAGGTAGCCGAGGATATTCTCTTCGAGGGTTCGCAGATTCCGATGGCCGATGCACAGGGCAACCGCATGCTGGGTATCGTAAAGGAGGTTGGCGAGACGACCGTTAAGATGGACTTCAACCACCCGATGGCCGGTAAGACCCTCAATTTTGAGGTCGAGGTCGTATCGGTACGCGATGTAACGCCCGAGGATCTGCAGGGTAACTGCTCGTGCGGCCACTGCGGTGGCGACTGTAGCGGTGACTGCGAGGAGGGCTGCCACGACCACAGCGAGGGTTGCGATTGCGGCCATTGCCACTAAAATCGAAGGAGCCTCAACGGCTCCTTTTTTTGTATTGTCTCGGATGTTTACACTGTCGCAATATCTCTTTTCGCTCGAGGATCCGGCGGGGCTGTTCCGAACCTTGGATACGCTGGAGCCGGAACGCGATGCAGACGGTCGCCCCTGCTTTACGGTGGGGAATACGGCCGTCACCTTTCGTGTACACATCGAAGGGGTAAGCCACGCGCTGCGCTGCTATTTCAACCCAAACCCCAACCTGCGACGCATCTACGGCGAACACTACCTCGAACGTGAGCTCTATCTCTACGACAATCCGCCTCACGGCCGTTGGGTCGATGTGGTGTTGACACCCTGGATCGAAGGCGAAGAGTTGGGCGCGGTGATCCGGCGAGCTGCCGAAGAACAACGCAAGGATCTCTTAGCCGAACTTTCGGCACGCTTTGACCGATTGGCTATCGAACTTTTGAAGGCCCCTTGGGCACATGGCGATCTGAAGCCCGAAAATATCCTCGTTGCCCCAAACGGAGAGTTGCATCTGATTGACCATGATGCCACGTTCCTGCCCGAGATGCGTGGTGAATTGTCGCCCGAATTGGGCACCCTCTCCTACCAACATCCCGCACGTACGGCCGAGGATTTTGACGCCTCGATCGACGATTTCTCGATCGCGCTGATCGCCTCATCGCTCTATGCCTTAAGCATCGATCCAACGCTCTACGCACGATATGGCATGCGCGACGGGCTGCTGATCGATACTCGCAATCTGGCTACGGATGAGGCACTCGAGGAGCTGCTGCAACTCTTTGCCCGACGAGGCGAAGTAGTTCGCTATGCCATTGCACGTTCGCTGCGCCGCTCGCGCCCTGCGACTCAATTGGTCAACGAACTTTTCCGCCTCCTCAACCACCGAACACCGATCGAAGAGGAAGAACCTATCGAATCCTTCTTCACCTGGTATGGTTTGTGGGGATATCGCACAACAACGCAAGAGGTGATTCCGCCACTCTACGATTTCGCCGACGATTTCCGAGAGGGAGTCGCCCGTGTACGTATCGGCTCGGCATGGCACTACATCGATCGAACGGGACAAAGCCTGTTGCACGATCCCATGTGGCGCGACATTGAATCGTTCCGCCAGGGACGTGCCAGGGTTACGACCGACCAGGGGTGTTATGAGATCGACTTGGCGGGCAATCGCTTTGAAATTTGAGGCGAAAGATGTATATTTGCAAGTTAATAGGTAGACAACGAACGGCATGAGAAACCTGACACCATCGGAGATCGAGACCTTGAAACGGCTGGGCAATACGGCCGAAAATTGGTCAACGATTCGCGTATCGGAAGATTTCTGCCCCGAACAGTTGCAGCAAAGCCGCCTATCGGGCGAGATCGAGCTGCACGAGGGGGCACGCATCATCTGTTCGTATGTGGCTGATTATCGGATTGGTGCACGCACCACCATCGAACAAGTTACGGCGCTTCAATGCCGTCACCGCAGCTCGTTCGGCAACGGTACCAAGGTGGCCACGATGAACGAATGTGAGGGCCGTAGCGTCAGCATCTGCGACACGCTCAGCGCACAAGTAGCCTACCTGATGGCCATCTACCGCCACCGTCCCCGCTTGATCGAGCGCTTGGAGTCTATCGTCGCAGCGGTGGTCGATGAGCGTCAAGACACCCTCGGTACCATTGGCGAAGATTGTCACCTTTCGGGAGCACGCTTCCTCCGCGAGGTGCGTATCGGCAACCGCGTTAGAATCGACGGTGCTTCGGCTTTGGTCAATGGTACAATTCTCGACGACAGCTATATCGGCGTCGATGTCAAAGCCTATGACTTTGTCGTTGCCGAGGGTACCCGTCTGGATAACGGGGCAACCATCGAGCGTTGTTTCGTCGGCGAGAGCTGCCTGCTGGATAAAGGCTTCACGGCTGCCGACTCGCTCTTCTTTGCCAACTCTCATTGCGAGAACGGCGAGGCTGCCGCCATCTTTGCCGGTCCCTACACCGTTTCGCACCACAAATCTTCGCTCCTGATTGCGGGCATGTTCTCGTTCTTTAATGCCGGTAGCGGCTCGAACCAGAGCAACCACCTCTTCAAAAGCGGCGCCGTACATCAGGCCGTACATCCGCGCGGCTGCAAATTTGCCAGCGGAGCCTACATCATGGCACCGGCCATTGAAGGTGCCTTTACGATGGTCATGGGACACCACTCACGCCACCACGATGTCTCGATATTCCCCTACTCCTACCTGTTGGAGAAGGAGGAGCGATCGTTCCTGTTGCCGGCAGTCAATCTCGCAAGCTACGGCACGGTACGCGACATCGAGAAGTGGCCCAAACGCGATAAGCGCAAGGTGATGCGCGATGTGATCAATTTCGAAGCGCACAACCCCTATACCGCTGGAGCGATGCTGCGTGCCGTGGATATGCTCCACACCATCGAGGAGGCCAATCCCGACAGCCCGATCTACACCTACAACCATGTACAGATTCGTGCTGCAGCCCTGCAACGCGGCATTACGCTCTACAACCGAGCCATTGTCGCCGCACTCGGCGCCATGCTCGAACGAGGCGGCTCGAACGACCGCTATGTCGGTTCGGGACGCTGGCTCGACCTGGCCGGCCAATACATCACGAAGCAGGCCGTGGATCACATCGTGGAGCAGATCGAAGCGGGCGCACTCGAAAATCTGCAGGCAATCGACAACGCCTTTCGCATCTTTGCCATCCACTACGATGATTATGCCCACAGTTGGGCTGAACAGATTTACGGCGCGCTCTTGGGGCATACCCCCTCGATCGAGGAGCTCAACGAGGCTATCACAGCCGGACGCAATGCCCGAGAGGCGATTCGTTGTATGACCGACACTGACCGTCAACGCGATTGCAGCGCCGAGATGGCTGTCAGCTACGGTTTGGATTGCGACACGATGGAGGAGCGCATGGCCGATTTCCGTACCGTGCGCGGCCTGAGTTAACCTAATACGACCCCAAACTGCCCTATGTACACTCAAAGCATTACACGCTCTCATCGCACCGCTTTTGTACTGCTGATCGACGGTTCAGGCTCGATGGCCGAAGAGATCGCTTTTCGTGGAATTCGCGTCTCAAAGGCCAAAGCCGTTTCGCTCATTACCAACGAATTGATCTTCGAGCTGATCGAACGAGCACGTCGCAGTGAGGGAATTCGTGACTACTACGACATCGCCATTCTCGGCTATTCGGGCGATGACGAAGTCTGCTCGCTCCTTCCGGGTGGCGATCAGATGATTTCGATTGCCGACCTGGCGGCTCAACCCATCACGATGGTCAGTCGGACAGTCGAATTGAAATTACCCGACGGTCGTTGCGCGTTACGCGAGGTACAGACACCACAGTGGATTGCACCGCGTGCCGTAGGACAAACGCCCATGATTGAGGCTATGCGTATGGCGCGCGATCTGGTGGCAGGTTGGATTGCCCGCGAGGAGCACAACGAGAGTTTTCCGCCCATCGTCTTCAACATCACCGATGGTGAAGCAACCGACGGCACGGATGAGGAGTTGTTGAGTGTGGCTCGTCAGATTCGCTCACTCGCCACCCAGGACGGCAACACGCTACTTGTCCATATCCACATCGGTGCGGGCGATCTGCGAACGCTCTTCTTCCCGGGAGCCGATGAGCCGCTGCCGATCAACCACCACGCACGAACGCTCTACGAGGCTTCGAGCGAAATGCCGGCCTGCTTCAACAAGGCCATTCGCAGCGCAAAGGGCGCCGGATCGTTACCGCCCTTCCGAGGAATGAGTTTCAACGCATCGGCTGCCGATCTGCTGACGATGCTCGACATAGGTTCTATCAGCGTAAAGACCGAATAACCATGGCTGCATCGATTCGCCAATTTTCCGAAGCCCTGCTCCTGCCCGAGGAGCATCTGCTAACGTTGCACGATTGCGAGGTGATGATCTCTCTGGAGGGTATTCCGGCACTGCATCGCACCTCAACCATGGTCGAGGCAGAAATTCGACGCAACGGAACACACTACCTGTTGGCCATGCCGTTGAACGAACATACGGCCATCGAGATTGAGCAACGGGCCTCAGCCCTGCAACGCCTGCGCCATCGCGCCCTGGCATCGCTGCGGGTACTGCCTGATGAGTTGCGCAGTTTCGACCTTGCCGGTCGTCCGACCTATACCACGCTCTACCTGCAAGAGCTTGCAGGTGAGTCGTTCGAAGAGGTCACCGAAAAGTTGGATCCGAC
This sequence comes from Alistipes sp., assembly GCA_017547175.1. Taxonomy (GTDB): domain Bacteria; phylum Bacteroidota; class Bacteroidia; order Bacteroidales; family Rikenellaceae; genus Alistipes. Next base: position 56,067 of record JAFYQI010000010.1, read on the forward strand.
GACCTTGAACGACGCCTTGGAGCGGCTGGGTAACGAGTTGGCTGCGTTACCGCTTGCTCACAATAACCTCAAAGCCGAAAATCTGCGTTGGCGAGAGGATCATCTGGAGGTGATTCGTCCCTGGTTTGCCGAGGTTGGAGGCGATATAAAGCGCGACCAACAGGCCTTGGCACAACTACGCCGCCCCACCACCGAGAAGCTTTACCTCTCGGACTGCGAAGCCGACTACGAGGCCTCTACGACGCGTGATTGGTGCGGTCACGAATTTGAGGGGTTGATCTGCTTTCACGACGAAGCAGGTTACGGCTACATGGATCGCGACGAGCAGGTGGTCATCGCTCCCCAATTTCGCTGGGCCGACGATTTCCACGAAGGCCGTGCTGTCGTCGAATGCGAAGAGGGCATGGGACTGATCAACCGCACGGGAGATTTTGTACTACCACCCCGCTACGAAATTGTCGAATATCTCTACGCCGAGAGTATCGTTCGCGTGCGAAAAGAGGGGTTATGGGCTACGTTCGATATCACGGGCGAGCAAATCGAGCCATTCAAACCGCTCGAAGCTTAACACACAATACCACAAAATTGAAGAAGCAACACAAAAAAAAGATAGATTATGGAGAAAATTAAAACCTTGATTATCGGTAGCGGCCCGGCCGGATACACGGCAGCCATCTACCTTTCGCGCGCCAACCTGGCCCCTGTACTTTACGAGGGTATTCAGCCCGGCGGCCAGCTGACCACCACGACCCAGATCGAGAACTATCCGGGTTTTGCTGACGGAATCGATGCCAACGAGCTGATGGGTGCCATGCGCAAGCAGGCCGAGAATCTCGGCACCACAATTCGCACGGGCAGCATCACGAAGGTTGATCTTTCGTCGCGCCCGTTCCATGTCGAGGTGGAGGATGGCACCGAGATTGAGGCCGAGAGCCTGATTATTGCCACGGGCGCTTCAGCCAAATACCTCGGTCTGCCCTCGGAGCTGAAGTTCCGCGGTCAGGGCGTGAGCGCCTGCGCTACGTGCGACGGTTTCTTCTACCGCAAGCGTGACGTGGCCGTTGTAGGTGGCGGTGATACGGCTTGCGAGGAGGCTACCTACCTCGCATCACTCTGCCGTCAGGTCTATATGATCGTTCGCAAGCCCTACCTACGCGCCTCGAAGGCGATGCAGCAGCGCGTATTCGATACGCCGAATATCGAGGTACTATTCGAGTACAACACAGCCGAGGTGCTGGGTGACGATATGATGGGTGTAACGGGTGTGAAGGTGCGCAAGACGGACGGCTCGGAGCGCACGCTCGACGTGGCCGGTTTTTTCCTGGCCATTGGTCACCACCCCAACACGGAGCTCTTCGACGGTCAGTTAGAGTTGGACGAGGAGGGTTACATCAAGGTAGAGCCTGGTACGTCGAAGACCTCGGTAGAGGGTGTCTTTGCCGCCGGTGACGTGAAGGATCCCCACTACCGCCAGGCTATTGCCGCTGCCGGTTCTGGTTGCATCGCCGCTCTGGACTGCGAGCGTTTCCTGCGCAAGTAGGCATATAGAAAAGGGACCTATAAGACTTATGGGGCCTATGAGATTAACCAAAACCACTCATAGGCTTTATAGGTCATATAGGTCTCATCCCACTTTTTGAGTTTACAACCATTGTGAGTTTTCGCATCACCATACTCGGGTCAGCTTCAGCCAAACCCACCATCCACCGTCACCCCTCGGGGCAGGTGGTCAACATCCACGAGCAGTATTACCTGGTGGATGCCGGGGAGGGTGTGCAACAACAACTCATCAAATACGGAATCAATCCACTGAAGATCAAAGAGGTTTTCATCTCACACCTGCACGGCGACCATGTATTCGGCATCTTCCCGCTGATCTCGACCTTGGGTCTGTATGGCAAGCGCACCCCGCTCAAAGTCTATGCACCGGCCCCCTTTGGCGAGATGCTGGCCGCCCACCTGCGCTTTTTCGATACGGCACTCCCCTACGAGGTGGAGTGGATCGAGGTGGATACGACCAAGCATCAACTCTTGAGCGAAAATCGCACGATCGAGATCTGGAGCGTTCCGCTGCGCCATCGGGTACCGTGTGCCGGCTTTCTTTTCCGCGAAAAAGAGCCGCCCCTGAATGTTGAGAAGTTCAAGATTGCGAAATACGACCTTTCGATTGAGCAGATTACGGCAGCCAAACGGGGTGAGGATGTAGTATTGGAGAGCGGTGAACGGATTCCGAACAGCGAACTGACCTACCGCCCCTATGCACCACGCTCCTACGCCTACCTGTCGGATACAAACTTTTCGGCCAAGGCGGCCACACTCTGCCACGGAGTCGATCTGATGTACCACGAGGCGACCTATGCAGCCGAGGAGCAACGCTCGGCCAAAGATCGCGGCCATTCGACCACAACTGACGCTGCGAAAGCAGCCCTCAAAGCCGAAGCCCGTCGACTCGTGATCGGTCACTACTCGGCCCGTTACAAGACGTTAGAGCCCCTCTTGGAGGAGTGTCGGGCACGCTTTGCGGAGAGCTATTTAGCCATTGAAGGCGAAACATTTACGATTGAAAAACATGACTAAAGCCGAAATACAGTTGGTGCGTGCACTCGCCGACAAGCGTGCACGTCTGGAGCACGGGCTCTTTGTGGCCGAGGGCGAGAAACTCATCGGGGAGATTCGTACCTCGAAATTGCGCGTGCGTAAAATCTACGCCCTTGAGGGTATCTTCGAAGGGGCGGAGGTCGAGGTGGTTAGCCCGAAGGAGATGGAGCGCGTATCGCTGCTCAAGACCCCCTCGAAGGCCGTTGCGCTGGTCGAGATTCCGCGCCACACGCTACGCGCCCATGAACTGAAAAACAGACTAATACTCGCATTGGACGAGGTGCAGAATCCGGGCAATCTGGGGACCATTATCCGCCTCGCGGATTGGTTCGGCATTACCGACATTGTCTGCTCGATGGATTCGGCCGACTGCTTCAACCCCAAAGTGGTACAAGCCACCATGGGTGCCATCTTGCGTGTCAAGGTCCACTACACCGATTTGACCCGCTTTTTGGAGGAGGCTGTCCGACTGGATATTCCGCGCTACGGCACCTTCCTTGAGGGGGCGAACCTCTACGACACGGAGCTCACTGACGGGGGTATCATCGTCATGGGCAACGAAGGACGCGGCATCTCACGACCGATCGAGGCGCTCGTTTCACACAAGGTGCTCATCCCCGCCTACCCGGCCGATCGCCCCACCAGCGAGTCGCTCAACGTAGCCATGGCAACGGGTATCATCTGCGCCGAGTTTCGCCGTCGAACAAGCTCTAAATAAAAAAACGGCGTAAGTGATTGCTAACTCGAAGAATAATTGCTACATTTGTCGGTTGAAAGCTATCAAAAACGAATGACAGAAAATTTACTCAAGATAGGTATTACGCAGGGTGACCCGAACGGCATTGGCTGGGAGGTGATCCTCAAGACCATTTCGAATCCGCTCCTGGTGGAGCTTTGTACCCCCGTACTCTACGGCTCGACAGAGGCCATGAACTTTTACCGCAAAACGATTCAGGAGCTGGATGCGTTTGAGGTGGTGAAGGTTGCCTCGGCTGCCGAAGCGCAAGAGGGGCGCATCAATTTGGTCGAGTGTGGTGCCATCACCGCCATCGAGCCGGGCAAGGCCTCACCCCAAGCGGGTCAAGCTGCCGTCGAGGCACTCGAAAAGGCCGCCGAGGATCTGCTCAATGGTGAGTTGGATGCCGTTGTGACGGCGCCGTTCGACAAAGAGATGGTGCAGAACGACAACTTCCGCTTCACGGGCCACACGGAGTTCTTCGGAGCAAAGTTCGAGGGTGAGCCGATGATGATCATGTGCAGCGAGCGCTTGCGTGTGGGTCTTGTGACCAAGCATCTGCCCATTGCCGAGATTCCGCGCCACATCACCCGCGAAAAGATCGTGCAGGATCTGCGCACGCTCAAGAAGAGCCTGATCGAGGATTTCGGAGTCGTTGAGCCGCGTATTGCCGTGTTGGCCCTGAATCCCCACGCCGGCGACGGTGGTCTGCTGGGTACGGAGGAGCAGGAGGTGATTCGTCCCGCCATCAACGAGGCCTATGAGGAGGGTATCCTCGCCTTTGGCCCCTTTGCTGCCGACGGGCTCTTTGCCAGCGGCTCGTACACGAAGTACGACGGTGTGTTGGCCATGTACCACGACCAGGGGTTGGCTCCCTTCAAAACGCTCTCACCCGACGGGGTGAATCTGACGGCCTCACTGAGCGCCGTACGCACATCTCCCGACCACGGCACGGCATTCGATATTGCCGGCCAGGACAAGGCCGATGCACAATCGATGCGCAACGCCCTCTATACGGCTATCGACGTGGCACGTAACCGCCGAGCCTACAGCGAGTGGAGTGCCAATCCGCTGCCGAAAGCCGAGCGCGAGCGTACGCGTCGCGACCAGGAGCGCAGTGAGCGTTTCAAGGCCGAATAACGTATAACGAACTAAACATTTGGTGACTCGGGAGGTGTATTCCGTCTCGTAATTGTGGAAGCACCGAACGAAACCGCAAACTAAAACTTATAAAAAACACTATGATCAAAATCACCTTTCCCGATGGCACTGTAAAGGAGTTTGCCAAAGGGACCACTGCGTTCGAGATCGCAACGAGCATCAGCCCTCGTTTAGCTGCTGACTCGCTGGCGGCTTCGGTCAATGGCGTGACCGTTGACATGACGCTTCCGATCGAGGAGGATGCCTCGATCAAGTTCTACAAGTGGGAGGACGCCGAGGGTAAGCACGCCTTCTGGCACACCTCGTCGCACCTCTTGGCCGAGGCGCTGGAGTCGCTCTATCCGGGCATTAAGTTCGGTATCGGCCCCGCCATCGAAAACGGCTTCTACTACGACGTAGATTGCCCCACGCCGATTACCGAGGGCGACCTTGTAACCATCGAAAACAAGATGATCGAGCTGGCTCGTCAGAAGGAGGAGCTCATCCGCCGCGAAGTACCGAAGGCGGAGGCACTGGCCACCTTCACCGAGAAGGGCGATCAATACAAGGTAGAGCTGATCAGCGACCTGGAGGATGGTACCATCTCGTTCTACACGAACGGTGGTTTCACCGACCTCTGCCGCGGTCCGCACCTGCCGAATACGGGCTTCATCAAGGCCATCAAACTACTCTCGGTAGCCGGTGCCTACTGGCGCGGTAACGAGAAGAACAAGATGCTGACGCGTATCTACGGTATCTCGTTCCCCAAGAAGTCGATGCTCGACGAGTATCTGCAAATGTTGGAGGAGGCCAAGAAGCGCGACCACCGCAAGTTGGGTAAGGATCTCGAGCTCTTCACCTTCTCGCAGCGTGTAGGCCAGGGTCTGCCGTTGTGGTTGCCGAAGGGTACCGCCCTGCGCGACCGCCTGGAGCAGTTCCTGCGCAAGGTACAGAAGGATCATGGCTATCTGCAGGTAATCACTCCGCCGATCGGCAACAAGGAGCTCTACGTTACCTCGGGCCACTATGCCAAGTATGGCAAGGACTCGTTCCAGCCCATCAAGACCCCGATCGAGGGTGAGGAGTACTTCCTCAAGCCGATGAACTGCCCCCACCACTGCGAGATCTACCGCTCGAAGCCCCGTTCGTACAAGGATCTGCCCGTACGTCTGGCCGAGTTCGGTACCGTATGCCGCTACGAGCAGTCGGGTGAGTTGCACGGTCTGACGCGTGTACGTTCGTTCACGCAGGACGATGCCCACCTCTTTTGCCGTCCCGACCAGCTGTTGCAGGAGTTTGAGCGCGTAATTGACATCGTGCTCTACATCTTCCGCACGCTGAAGTTCGAGAACTACACGGCCCAGGTATCGCTGCGCGACAAGACCAACCACGAGAAGTATATCGGTTCGGACGAGAATTGGGAGAAGGCTGAGCAGGCCATCATCCAGGCTGCCGAGGAGAAGGGGCTGAAGACCGTTGTAGAGTATGGCGAGGCTGCCTTCTACGGTCCGAAGCTCGACTTCATGGTCAAGGATGCCATCGGTCGCAGCTGGCAGCTCGGCACGATTCAGGTGGACTACAACCTGCCTGAGCGTTTCGACCTTACGTATAAGGGTGCCGACGATAAGCTCCACCGCCCGATCATGATCCACCGTGCACCGTTTGGCTCGATGGAGCGTTTCGTGGCTGTGCTGTTGGAGCACACGGCCGGTAAGTTCCCCTTGTGGCTCTCGCCCGACCAGGTGGTTGTACTCCCCATCTCGGAGAAGTTCAACGACTATGCCGAGTCGGTGGTTGAGTACCTGAACCGCAACGACGTGCGCGCCCAGATCGATGATCGTAACGAGAAGATCGGCCGCAAGATCCGCGACAACGAGCTCAAGCGTATCCCCTACCTGCTGATCGTCGGCGAGAAAGAGTCGGCCGAGGGTCTGGTATCGGTACGTGCCCAGGGCGAAGGTGACAAGGGTCAGATGTCGATGGAGGCCTTCAAGGATCTGATTCTCGAGCAGGTGAACACCGAGATCGAGGCCAATAAGCTCAAGGCCTAATCGAGAGAATTAATATTAACCTTTAATCAATACAACTATCGCAACAACGAAACCGTTCCCGCCGAGGCCGTTTACCCCCGGGAACAACAGACCGAAACCTGCAAACGCTCCCCGAGGCGGACGCGTTGAAAAGGAGAACCCGCATCGCATCAACGACGAGATCACGGCACCCCAGGTGCGCGTGGTAGGTGAGAATGTGCCCGAGGCACAGGTACTACCCATTCGCGAGGCGTTGCGCCTGGCCGATGAGATGGAGCTGGATCTGATCGAGATCTCGCCCAAGGCCGATCCCCCGGTTTGCCGCATCGCTGATTACCAGAAGTTCCTCTACCAGCTCAAGCGCAAGGCAAAGGAGATCAAGGCCAATCAGACGAAGGTGGTAATTAAGGAGATTCGTTTCGGACCGCAGACCGATGACCACGACTACAACTTCAAGCTCAAGCACGCCCAGAACTTCCTGAAGGAGGGCGCGAAGGTGAAGGCGTATGTATTCTTCCGTGGCCGTTCGATTGTCTTCAAGGAGCAGGGTGAGATTCTGCTGTTGCGCTTTGCCACGGATCTGGAGGAGTTGGCCAAAGTGGAGTCGATGCCCAAACTCGACGGTAAGAAGATGAACATGATTCTGGCCCCGAAGGGTAAGAAGTAGTCGAATCCGCTTTTGGAAATTAATAATGAAAGAGAGAGGTGCAGTTGTTAGCTGCACCTCTCTCTTTTTCGATGAATAAGGTTACGTATCGTTTGTAGCCTCTCTTTCGCCGTTACTTCAGCACCATCTTCGCGATACGGGCTTCGTGACGGCCACCCTCGAACTCGGTTGCAAAGTACTCGTCGAGAATCGCCACAGCCTCATCGTTGGAGATAAAGCGGGCGGGCAACACGACCACGTTGGCGTTGTTATGCTGACGAATCAGGTGGGCAATCTCGGGCAACCAGCAGAGGCCGGCACGAATACCCTGATGCTTGTTCAGCGTCATGGCCATACCCTCACCCGAGCCGCAAAGACCTACACCCGTCTCAACCTCACCCTGCTCGATCGCCTCAGCCAGCGGATGGCCGAAATCGGCATAATCGACACTCTCGGGCGAGTGCGTACCAAAGTCGTAGACCTCGTAGCCCTTAGCCTGGAGGTAACCCACGACAAACTCTTTCATCTCGTAGCCGGCATGATCGCTGGCAATACCTACTTTTTTCATATCGGTTGGTTCGATTTAAGGTTATTCGTCGGAACAATTATTCGCTTTTTGCAGCACGCTTGCGATCCACATCGTGGAGCAGAATCTTTCTTAGGCGCATCGAGTGGGGGGTAACCTCCACATACTCATCCTCCTTGATATACTCCAACGCCTCTTCGAGCGTAAAGACCTTCGGAGGTACGATCACCGCCTTATCATCCGAACCCGAAGCACGCATATTGGTGAGCTGCTTCGCCTTCGTGACATTCACCGCGATATCGTTTTGGCGCGTATGTTCGCCAATCACCTGACCCTCGTAAACGGGATCCATCGGCGCAATGAAGAAGCGACCGCGATCTTGCAGTTTGTCGATCGAATAGGCATAGGCCGTACCCGTCTCGGAGGCGATGATCGAGCCATTGGTGCGCATATCAATCTCACCCACCCACGGTTCGAAGCCTCTCAAACGGTGGGTCATAATCGCCTCACCGGCCGTAGCGGTCAGCATGTTTGATCGCAGGCCAATGATACCACGCGATGGAATATCGAACTCCAAACGCACGCGATCGCCGTTTGAGATCATATTGGTCATCGTACCCTTGCGACGTGTCGTCATCTCGATCACCGTACCCGAATACTCCTCGGGGCAATCGACGGTCATCTCCTCGATCGGCTCGCAGCGCACGCCGTCGATCTCCTTAATGATTACGCGAGGCTGACCTACCTGCAATTCATAACCCTCGCGGCGCATCGTCTCGATCAAGACCGAAAGGTGCAGCACACCACGGCCAAAGACATTGAACGAATCGGCCGAAAGACCCGGCGTAACACGTAGGGCAAGGTTCTTCTCCAACTCGCGATCCAAACGATCCTTGAGGTGGCGCGAGGTAACATATTTACCATCCTTACCGAAGAAGGGAGAGTTGTTAATCGTAAAGAGCATCGACATGGTCGGCTCGTCGATCGCAATCGGGGGCAGCGGCTCGGGATTCTCAAAATCGCAGATCGTATCACCGATCTCGAAGCCCTCGATACCCAAAATCGAACAGATCTCACCGCACTGCACCTCCTCAACCTTCTTCTTTGAGAGGCCTTCAAAGACCATCAGCTCCTTAATGCGGGTCTTGATCAGTGCACTGCCATCGCGTTTAGCCAGCGTCACCGGCTGTCCCGAACGCAACGTACCGCGCGTCAGTTTACCCACCGCCGAACGACCCGTGTAGGCCGAGTACTCCAACGAGGTGATGAGCAATTGGGGCGTACCCTCCACCGTAGCCGGCTCGGGGATCTCGTCGATGATGGCATCCAGGAGCGGGATGAGCGAGTCGGTCTTTTCGTTCCACTTATGCGACATCCAGCCCTGCTTGGCCGAGCCGTAGATGGTCTTGTAATCAAGCTGTTCCTCCGTGGCATCGAGCGAGAACATCAGATCGAAGACCTGTTCGTTGACCACCTCGGGGCGACAATTCGGTTTATCGACCTTATTGACCACCACGATCGGCTTCTTACCCAGCGAGAGGGCCTTCTGCAGCACAAAGCGCGTCTGGGGCATCGTACCCTCAAAGGCATCGACCAAAAGCAATACGCCGTCGCACATGTTCAACACACGCTCCACCTCGCCACCAAAGTCGGCGTGGCCCGGCGTATCGATAATATTGATTTTGTAATCCTTATAGATAACCGACACGTTTTTCGAGAGGATCGTGATACCGCGTTCGCGCTCCAGGTCGTTGTTATCCAATATGAGTTCGCCACCCGATTTGGCATTATCGCGCAGGATGTGGCCCGCCAGAATCAGCTTATCCACCAAGGTTGTCTTGCCGTGGTCGACATGAGCGATGATGGCAATGTTACGCAGTTTTTGCATGAGAAAACTTTTTTTGACGCACAAATTTAACTCTTTTCTTCGAAAATATACTAAATTTGAGGGCGTAAAAACACATCGAATGGCAAATCCCGACTTTACGGTACGTGCGACAAGCCGTATCTATATCGCTTCTGCGACCGAATTACTCCCCTCGTTGGTGGGCGATCGGCGTGTAGTGGTGGTAACCGATGCCACCATCGACCGTCTGTATGCCGACTTGCTGAAGCCCTACGAGAAGATACTCATCGGCCGTGGCGAGACGATCAAAACCCTCCAAACCGCCGAACAAATCGTGCGGCAGTTGGTGGCCATGGGGGCCGACCGCAATACCTTCCTGTTAGCCGTCGGAGGCGGTATCGTGACCGATATTGCAGGCTTTGTGGCTTCGATTTACATGCGCGGCATCCGCTTCGGTTTCATCTCGACTACCCTGTTGGGGCAGGTCGACGCCTCGGTCGGCGGCAAAAACGGAGTCAATCTGGATGGTTACAAAAACATGATCGGATGCTTCACACAACCCGAATTTGTCATCTGCGATCCTACCATGTTGCTCACCCTGCCCGAGCGGGAGTTCCGTGCCGGTCTGGCTGAGATTGTCAAGGCCTCGATTATTGGCGACGAAGCAATGTTCTGCCGTCTGGAACAGGCAACGGTCGAGGAATTGCGTCGCGATCGGAAGCTCCTTGCAGCAGCCGTTCGTTCGGCCGTACGGGTAAAGGCCGAGATTGTGGAGCGTGACGAGCGAGAAGCGGGCGACAGACGCCTGCTCAACTTGGGACACACGTTGGCTCACGCCATCGAAAAGAGCTCAAAAGCGATGATCCACGGTGAGGCTGTGGCTGTCGGCACTGCCGTAGTGGCCGACGTAGCCGTAAAAATAGGGCTGCTCACGAGTGTGCAGCGCGATCGCATCCGAGCCCTCTTGGTGCGTTTCGGACTGACCATTGCGCCCCCCGTAGCCATGAGCAGACTGCTGAAGGTCATGACAAAAGATAAGAAGAGTGCCGGCAATGATCTCCACCTGATTCTTCCGCGCGAGATCGGTCGTTGCGAGGTCATGACGGTCCATAAACAAGATCTTAACTCCTGGTTCGAATAGCAGTAAGCCATTGTATGCAACTCTACTCAGACCCACCACTCACACAAAGAAGGCTGTCTGACATCTGTCAGACAGCCTTCTTTGTATCGAATATCCGTTTTAATGCGCGAATACGGTCTGCGTAATCAGTTCTGTAGCGCCCTGATTACGATAGGTATAGTCTCGAGCGGCACGTGAAGCGGCCGTCAATTTTGCGGTATCGTCGCGCAAGGGGGCAAACCAGGCAGCCAACTCCTCATAGTTTGTAATCGACGCAGCAGCTCCGATCGTCAACAGATCACACGCCTCCTTGAATTTGTGGTAATTCGGGCCGAAAGCGATCGGCAGGCCGAAGGTGGCCGCCTCCAGCGTATTGTGGATGCCGACACCGAATCCGCCTCCGATATAGCCCCACGATGCATAACCGTAGGCCGATGCAAGCAGACCTACCGTATCCAGAATCAGCAACTGTTTTCCCTCAAACGAACACTTATCGTCACATTGCGTATAGCGCACGGCCCCACCACGGGTTTCGCGCATCAGGTGTTCAATACGGCCTTCGTTCATCTCATGCGGAGCGATGAGGAATTTCAGCGAGGGGTTCTCGTTCATCAATCGAATCAGCAACTCCTCATCAGCCCCCCAGGTCGAGCCGGCAATAAAAAGCTGTTGATCACCCTTAAAGCGCTCGATCAACGCCACTCGTTGAGCCGACCGGGCAATTTCGGCTACACGGTCAAAGCGCGTATCGCCCGCCACAAGCACGTTGTCAAAGCCCAACTCGGCCAATAGCGTTTTCGACTCCTCGTTCTGCACAAAGAGCACCTCGAAGGTCTCCAACGCCTCTCGCCACAAGCCACCGTAGAAGCGGAAGAAGATCGAATTGCGACGGAAGATGGCCGACACGACAAAGGTGCGTATCTTACGACGACGCAACTCAGTGAGCATATTGAGCCAAAACTCGTATTTGACAAAGATGGCGACCTCGGGATGGGCAATCTCCAGGAAACGCTTTACATTCCGTCGGGTATCGATCGGGAGGTAGAAGATGTAATCGGCTCCTGCGTAATTCTTGCGAATCTCATAACCCGAAGGCGAGAAGAAGGTCAGCAGGATTTTGTAATCGGGATATTGGCGGCGAATGGACTCGATGATCGGGCGGCCCTGTTCAAATTCGCCCAACGAAGCGACATGTACCCAAACAACTCGAGCAGTCGGATCGATCTGTTGGCGCATGCGCTCAAACAGATTCCGACGGCCCTCGCTCCACAAACGGGCCTTCTCGTTTTTGCAACCTACGAGGCGGATGATTCCCGCATAGAGGCTCATGATCAGGTCATAAAACCACATTTTCAGCTCCTGTATTGAGATTTCGGATACAAAAATAATACAAAATTATCAAAAAGGCAAACAAGCGTTCTACCAGGCAAACGGAGCAACCTCCTCGATCAGGTCCACTTGCATCGTATCATCGGCAGCGACACGCACGGCGGCCAAGTCGAATTGCGGTTCATAATTGCCGTATCGACTTTTATAGGTCCCCATATAGAGTCGGGCAGCCCGATGCAACGAGCGGATCTTGGCAGGTGTAAGCGCCGCCTCGGGACTGGTCAGGCCATCGGCTCGACGGGTCTTCACCTCGACAAAATGCAGCCGATCGTACTTGCGTGCCACCAGATCGAGTTCGTAGGCCCCACTGCGCCAGTTGCGCGCACAAATTTCAAAGCCGTGTTGTCGCAGCCACCGCATCACCGCCTCCTCGCCCAGACGACCGATACGCCCCTTGTCGGTTTCGGATTGCTCGATCATCATCGATCAATGGATAATGCGTCGAATCGAATTGGCTCGGTCGATCATCTCACGCAGCGCAGCCTCATCATCGCGTTCGATCATGCGGCGAAAGAGCTGCAGCTGGTGGATATGTTCGCGCAACACATCCAAGACGTTGTACTTATTCTTCATCAGAATCGGTACCCAGGTTGCCGAGGAACTCTTGGCCAGACGCACCGTACTCTCGAAACCACCACCTGCCAGATCGAAAATATGGCGATCCTCGCGCTCCTTTTCCAAGACGGTATTCGCCAAGGCAAAAGAGGTAATGTGCGAAATATGTGAAATATAAGCCGTATGCAGATCGTGCTCTTCGGCACCCATATAGACCATCGGCGAAGAGAAGGCTGTAAACAGTTTCTCAACCTGCGCAAGAGCATCTGCATCACTCCGTTCGTGTTCGCAGATCACCGTCGTACGACCGACAAAGGCACCATGCTTCGCCGCCTCCGGGCCACTGTACTCGGTACCCCACATCGGATGCACAGCCACGAAGCGACCACGACGTGCATGCTGCGAAATCACCTCACACAGCTCCTCCTTGGTCGAGCCCATATCGATCACGGTTTGCTGTTCACCAACCCGATTGAGCGCCTTGACGGCCAACAGCGGGATGGTATCGACCGGGGTTGCCAGCACAGTCAGGTCGGCCGATGCGACACCCTCCTCAAACGAGACGATGCGATCAACCAAACCGAGGCGTAACGCCTCCGCAGCGCGCTCCTCGGTGGCCTCCATGCCCACAATCTCCTCGGCCAAACCGCGATCGCGCAAGGCCAACGAGAACGAGCCTCCAATCAGACCCAAACCGGCTATAAAAACCCGCATACCTATTTATTAAATAAGAACGAGAGATCGTCGCCGGCATGCACCTCATAGGTCTCGACACCTTTGCGGAAGATACGCATCGGGCGCGGGCCGATCAGCTCGAGTTTATCGTTTTCGTAGTGCAACATGCAACCCTCGCGCAGACCTACCACCCAACGTTTCGGGTTGGCCTCGATATACTCCAGAATGCGCTGCTCACGCGTCTCGCCGGCATGGCCCTCGGGATTGGCATCGAGGTAGTGGGGGTTGATCTGGAAAGGCATAGCACCAATGGCACGGAACGACTCCGGCTCCACGATCGGCATATCGTTCGTCGTACAGATGGTGGGGCAGCTCACATTGCTACCGGCCGACCAACCCACATAGGGGGTACCGGCCTTAATCTTGCGTAAGATGGCCTTCATCAGCCCCTGCTCCTGCATCTTCTTCGTCAGGGCAAAGGTATTGCCACCACCCACGCAGATCGCCTCCGCCTCGCGAATCATCTTGACGGGATCCTTGGCGCGGTGCACCGATTTGACGCGAACACCGATCTCGGCCAATCGAGCCTGCACCTTCTTTTCGTAGGCTGCATAGGAGAAGGTGACGGCTGCATAGGGGACAAAGACCACTTCGCGGACACCTTGCAAGAATTTCTCGATTTGGGGGAGCGGATAACGCAGATACTCCTCGCCTGCGTTGGTTGAATTAGAGATTAAAAGCAGCTTCATAATTTATTGGTTTTTAAATATTTTCAACGTTTATTGTTCTAAATGTCGCAAAAATTGGCATAAAAAAATCACCTTCTTTTGTCAAAAGTAATAAAAAAAGTGTTATTTTTGCCCCAAAACCAGTAGGAAAATAAGTTTATTTCCTAAATATTTGTTTAACTAAAAACTTAAAGTCATGTCTGAAATTCAAGCTAAAGTTGTCGAGATCATCGTTGACAAACTGGGTGTTAAGGAGTCGGAGGTAGTACCCGAAGCCAGCTTCACGAACCATCTGGGTGCTGACTCGCTGGATACGGTAGAGCTCATCATGGAGTTCGAGAAGGCTTTTGATCTCCAGATCCCCGATGAGGCAGCCGAGAAGATTTCGACCGTTGGTGATGCTATCGCTTTCATCGAGGCTCAGCAGAAATAATTTTCCCGCATAGGGATTCACGGCAAGCTCTTTGTCTAACAAAACTTTGTCATGGCAGAAAGAAGAGTTGTAATTACGGGCATCGGCACAATCAACCCGCTTGGAAAAACCATTGAGGAGTATTTCACGAATCTGGAAGCAGGTCTTTCGGCTGCAGCCCCGATTACCCATTTCGACACCGAAAAGTTTAAGACAAAGTTTGCGTGTGAAATAAAAGATTACGACCCGAACGATTACTTCGATCGTAAAGAGGCGCGTCGCTACGACCTCTTCACGCAATATGCGCTCATCGCAGCCGATCAGGCAGTCGAAGATGCCGCATTCGACTTCGTTTCACTCGATGTGGAGCAGTGCGGTGTAATTTCGAGTTCGGGTATCGGAGGAGTAAAATCCTTCTTCGATGAATCAGTGGGCTATGCCGAGGGTGGTAACACCCCTCGGTTTAGTCCATTTTTCATCCCCCGCATGATCATCGACATCGCAGCCGGATTCATCTCGATGAAGTACGGCTTCATGGGACCCAACTATTCGGTCGTTTCGGCCTGTGCCTCCTCGAATCATGCCATGATCAACGCCATGGAGGCCATTCGCTACGGCCGTGCGGATGTCATTGTCGCAGTTGGCTCGGATGCTACGGTCAACGAAGTGTCGGTGGGTGCTTTCAACGCCATGCAGGCACTCTCGACCCGCAACGAGGAGTACCAATACGCCTCCAGCCCCTTCGATAAAAACCGTGACGGTTTCGTAGTGGGCGAAGGTGCAGGCGCCTTCGTATTCGAAGAGTTGGAGCATGCCTTAAAGCGTGGCGCAAAGATCTATTGCGAAGTAGCCGGTGGCGGCTATTCGGCCGACGCTTATCACTTCACAGCTCCCCACCCCGAGGGTTTAGGCGCCATCAAATCGATGCGCGACGCCTTGCGTGATGCCAAGATTGCACCCGAGGCGATCGACTACATCAACGTACACGGCACCTCGACTCCGCTGGGCGATTTGGCCGAGATCAAAGCCCTTTGCGAGGTCTTTGGCGATCAGTTGGAGCAGATCAACATCTCCGCCACCAAATCCATGCATGGCCATTTGTTGGGTGCCACGGGTGCCGTAGAGGCCCTGGCCTGCATCATGGCCATCACCCGCAGCATCGTCCCCCCGACGATCAACTGCCGCGAACTCGACCCCGAGATTCCCGCCACCCTCAACCTGACACGCGACCACGCGCAAAAGCGCGAGGTAAACTATGCGTTGAGCAATTCGTTCGGTTTTGGCGGCCACAACTCGACGGTCATTTTGAAAAAATACCAACCCGAAAGTGTAGAGTAACGCCGTGTTCGATTTTCTTTTACGACCGCTCCGCCGCCGTTTCGGGCAGGATAAACAATTCTATGCCATGGTCGATGACATGTTCGGCTTTCTGCCCAACAACATCGAGCTCTACAAATTGGCATTGATCCACAAATCAGCATCATTGACCTTGGAGGACGGACGCACGATCAACAACGAGCGTCTGGAGTATTTGGGTGACGCCGTCATAGAGACCGTCACTTCGGACTACCTGTTCATCGAATATCCCGACCGCGACGAGGGTTTTCTGACCCAGATGCGTTCGAGAATCGTATCGCGCCAATCGCTCAACCATCTGGCGGAAGAGCTGGGGTTGAATCGTTACCTCATCGCAAACCATGTACAAGGCGCCTCGCAAAAACACATCTACGGCGATGCATTTGAGGCCATGATGGGTGCCATCTATCTCGACCAGGGATATGATTTCGTCAATCGTCTGCTGATCAACAACATCTATGCACGCCACCTCAACATGACGCTCCTAACCGATTCGGAGACCGATTTCAAGAGCCGTCTGATCGAGTGGTGCCAGAAAAATCGCTACCAAATACGCTTCGACACTGAACGCGACAAGGAGTATAAGCCCAACCATCCGGTATTCTACACAAAGGTGATGATCAACGATATGGAGATGGGGCACGGTGCCGGCGAGTCGAAAAAGGAGGCCGAGCAGAAGGCCGCCTTCTCGGTAGCCAACTTCCTGACCGACGAGCAGTGCGCTTCGGTGCTGGATCGGCTGGATCGCATGGCAAGCAAGCAGGAGGGCCACCCCCGCGAGCGTCAAGCCGAATAACTACCATGAACGATTTGATTGATAAGTTGGATGCGCGAGGGGTCGCCTCGCTCACCGATGAGGAGCTTGTAGCCGTAGTCATCGATGACAAGCCGGTGGCGCATGCACTGATGCAGGAATACTCCTCACTCGCCTCATTGGCGCACGAAGAGCGTGCCCGTTTGCGGATGGTGGGCGGCATGGGACGACATCGTGCCCGGAGGCTGCAGGCCGCTATCGAATTGGGGCGACGAGCTGCCGCTTCGGAGTGCATACCGGCCGAGGTGATCACCTCGAGCGACGACATTGTCCGCTTGATGCGTCCCGCCTTGGAGGGGCTTAAATACGAAGAGTGTTGGGCCATCTACCTCACCGCATCGAATCGCATCATCGAGCAGCAACGCATCAGCCAAGGGGGCGTACAAGGGACTGTCGTAGATCACAAATTGGTGGTAAAACGAGCCTTGGAATTGCTGGCAACCCGCCTGATTCTCATACACAACCACCCGTCAGGTGCCGCCAAACCGAGTGAGGCCGACCGGCTCCTTACGAAACGACTGAAGGAGGCCGCGCAGCTCTTCGATATTCGGCTGCTCGACCACCTGATCATCGCGCGCGAAGGTGACTTTTCGTTTAAGCGCGACGGATTACTTTAACACAAAAAAGCGGGTATCAAAGTTGATAGATATAGGGCGTGTCGATGCGACGCGCCTTTTTTTCGTCGTCAAAGAGGCCGAAGACCGTCGAGCCGCTACCCGACATCGAGGCATACAGCGCACCGGCCGCCAGCAGTTGCTCTTTAGCGACAGCGATGGCGGGATGGGCCGCAAAGATGTGAGGCTCGAAGTCGTTTTTTACGCTCTCCTGCCACTGCTCAATCGGTTGCGACAACCGCTCCTGCAGCGACACGGTCGGAATGGCCGGTTTAACGCCCGCATAGGCCTCGCGCGTCGAGACCCCCTCGTCGGGTTTAATCAGGGCGATCCAAAGTCCCGCAATCGGCAGGTCGATCGGCCTCATCAATTCGCCACGCCCCGCACAAAGCTGGGGGCTGTTACGCACAAAAAATGCCGTATCGCTGCCCAATTCGGCAGCCAGGTGAATCAACGTCTGCTCGTCGAGATGCAACTCAAACAACTCGTTCAGAGCCAACAGCGTGATCGTACCGTCGGCCGATCCGCCCCCCAGCCCTGCGCCAAACGGCACGCGCTTATCGAGGGCAATCCGCACCCCGTCGATTCCATAACGATCACGCAGCAGATGAAAAGCCTTCAAACAGATATTCTGCTCGGGGGGACAATCGACCGTCATACCTCGATTTTCAAAGACCGCACCCGTACCCACGATGCGCTCTACCTCCACCTCGTCATACAGTCCCTTTACGGGCACCATAACCGTCTCCAACTCGTGAAATCCATCTGCACGACGGCAAAGGACATCGAGTCCGAGGTTTATTTTGCAGTTTGCCTTCCACTTCATACGACAAAGGTAGGAAAAATTCGTACATTTGTCACATGAAGTTTCGCACAGAATTAAAAATCACCTCGCTGGCACATCCGATAGCCCTCACCGAAGGGATGGTGGCTCTCGGCTCGTGCTTTGCCACCGAGATTGCCGAGGCACTGACGGCACACAATCTGCGCATCGTATGCAACCCGTTGGGACCGCTGTTCAATCCGCTCTCGATCGCCTCGACCTTGCAGCGTGGCTACGACCATACCCCCTTCACGCTCGATGACCTGAGCACCAACAGCGAAGGTCTGTATTTCACATTTGCCGCCTCAACCCGCTTTGTCGATCGTTCGGCGCAGGCACTGCTCGACAGGCTCAATGCCACCATCACGCAACTGCACGATGCCCTCACCAAGGCCTCACGCATCATCATCACCTTCGGCACGGCGCGCGCCTATCGCCTGCAACAAAGCGGCGAGGTGGTGGTCAACTGCCACAAAGAACCGCAACAACGGTTTCGCTGCGAGCAGCTTTCGGTCAGCGAGATTGTCGCCTGCTGGGAGCGGCTCTTAAAGGGGGTTTTGGCCGACAAGCAGGTGATTCTGACACTCAGTCCAATCCGCCATTTGGGCGATGGTCTGGAGGCCAATTCGTTGAGTAAGGCGACCCTGCGTCTGGCCATCGAGGAGTTGGCTGTACGGTGCCCGCATGTCAGCTATTTTCCGGCCTATGAGCTGCTGATGGATGATCTGCGCGACTATCGTTTCTATGCCGACGATCTGGTACACCCCTCTCGCCAGGCGGTTTCGTACATCGTGGAGCGCTTCACCGAAGCTTGCTTTACGGCATCCGATCGTGCCTACCTGAACCGCATCGACCGCGCGCTGGCCTTTGTGCGCCACCGCCCACACGACACCACCTCGGAGAGTTATCTTCGGGGAGTCCGTGCGACCCTGACGGAACTTCGCGCATTGCAGGAGGAGATAAAAATCGATTTTTCGGAGCAAATCGCCACCCTCGAAGCACTACTATAACGTGAAATTCGTTATCTTTGTCGTTTGAATTTTCAACTTCGTTTGATGAAACGCTTTATAACGCTTATTTTGCTGATGATGTTCGGCTTTACGGCCTCGGCACAAGCACCCCGTCTGGTGGTGCAGATCGTCGTGAGCTCGATGCGTGCCGGAGATCTGGATCGCTATGCCGATAACTTTACCGAAGGGGGCTTCAAGCGACTGATGGAGGGAGGTGCCTACTTTAGCGAGGGGCACTACGACTACCAACAGACCACCACCCCCGTTTCGCTGACCACCCTCTCGACAGGTGCCATGCCCTCGATGCACGGCGTGATCGGTGACCATTGGTACGACTACACCGACAACTCGATGGTACGCCTCACCGAGGGACGCCGTGGCGAAGGCGGCTACCACCTGATCGCCCCCACCCTGGCCGAGGCACTCTGCCACCACAACCCTGCCAGCAAGGCCATATCGCTCGCTATTGAGCCTACATCGGCAATTGTCATGGGAGGTCGCGAGGGCGAGATCTTTTGGATTGATTCGCAAAATGCCGAGTGGACCTCATCGCTCTACTACACCCATTCGATGCCCGAATGGCTTGCACGCAGCAACCGCGAAGGCTATAACCTCTCCTACCTGCTGCCCGATTGGCGACAGATTCTGCCCAAAGATCAATACCACAACACCCGTTCGACCGATATCCGCTTAACCATCGACGGCAAACGTCCGACCAACCAGACACCCCGCCGATTCACTCCCCAAAACAACGGGGAGCGACTCGCCTATACCCCGGCCGGCAACAGTGCGGTGATCGGAATGGCAAAACAGATGATTGCCCACTACGAATTGGGCAAAGACGAACACCCCGATCTGCTGAATCTCTGTTTCGATGCTTCGCGTCATCTGAACGAGATCTACGGTCCCGAATCGATTGAGGTGGAGGACATGTACTACCGTCTCGACCGCGAGTTGGCCGATTTCCTCACCTTCCTCTTTGCGCAAGTCGATGAGAAGGAGTGCTTGGTGGTGCTCACCTCCGACCACGGTACCGGCTCCTCCTACGACCTGAAAGAGGAGCCCGCAGAGCGCTTCAACGTACAACAATTCCGCGTGATCGTCAACGGATTCCTCAACGTACGCTACGGCACAGGAGTCTGGGTATTGGGCTACCGCGACCAATCGATCTACCTGAATCACAACCTCATCTACGAGCGCAACCTGCGTCTGGACGAGGTACAGAACGAGGTGGCGATCTTCGCACAACAATTCAGCGGCGTATCCCACGCCTTGGCCGCCTCGGCCCTGCGCACCAGCTACTTTGGCAGCGGATATGCCCGTCGCATGCAAAACAGCTTCTACCCGCGTCGTTCGGGCGACGTGATCCTCAACCTGCAACCGGGATACATCGAGGAGCGCGATCCGATTCGATCCACCTCCGGATCGATGTATGGCTACGACACGCAAGTTCCGCTGATCTTCTACGGCCTCCACATCGGACCTCGACGCATCTCGACCCGCACCGATATGACCGCCGTAGCCCCCACTTTGGCACGACTCATGACCATACCCGAACCCGAAGCCTCGGAGGGCGAACCGATCGAGGAGTTGATTCGATAACGTAATAAGATAACAACTATGGACGCTATACAAGATGCTATCATCGACGAGTTTTCGATCTTTGATGATTGGCTCGACAAATACGACTACCTGATCTCGCTGAGCGAGCAACTGCCGGAAATCGACCCTGCACACCGCACCGATCAATACCTGATCAACGGGTGCCAATCGCGCGTATGGATCGATGCACGCGAGGAGGAGGGAAAACTCTACTTTACGGCCGACAGCGACGCCATCATCACCAAGGGCATTATCGCCCTGCTGATTCGCGTCATGAATGGTCGTACGGCCCGCGAGGTGCTCGATCTGGAGCTCTACTTCATCCAAGCCATCGGCTTGGAGTCGAACCTCTCACCCACCCGTGCCAACGGCCTGCTGGCGATGATCAAACAGATGAAACTCTACGCACTGGCCTGCGCCAATAAAAGCTGCTAAGATGATGACCCCTGCTGAGATTTTACAGGTAGAGAAGGATATTATCCTCACGCTGAAAAATATCTACGATCCGGAGATTCCGGTCAATATCTACGACCTGGGCCTGATCTACGAGATCGACTTTACACCCGACGGTGTGGCGACGATCCGCATGACCCTCACCGCCCCCAACTGCCCGATGGCCGATATGCTGGTCGAGGATGTCAACATCCAGGTCGGCAAGGTGAAGCATGTCGAGCAGGTAAACGTGATCCTCACCTTCGAGCCCGTCTGGGACAAGAGCATGATGAGTGAGGAGGCCCTGTTGGAACTCAACCTGTTTTAAGCCTCCCCACGATGGCGGACGAACAACATAGCGCGCTCTTTGAGCGATTGAAAGCGGATGCCGAAAAGGGAGCACCCCGTTGCGGGCTCTTCCTTGCATCGCTTGATGAGTTGTTTCGTACCGAGATCTACACGTCGCTGCTCTACGAACGACTGGAGCGTAAAATGACGCTGGTCGAGGAACTCTACCGCGAGAGTGGCGAAGATTGGCACCAGACCTTCTACCTGCTCTATTTCCGCACGTTGGGCGACAGCCAAAACCAGGCGGCCTACCTCGAATTGGCCCGTCGAGTTCCCTACCGCATCGTACTGCGCGAACGGCTGACGCCACATGGCATTGAAGCGATGCTATTCGGTGTATCGGGGTTGTTGGATCTCTATCCCCACGACGAATATACGCTCATGCTGCGCCGCGAATACCTCCACCTGGAGGCTAAGTACCAACTCCAAACGATGGATGTCGGTGCCTGGTCGTTGCGCGAGATCCGACCGGCCAACCATCCTGCCCTGCGTCTGGCTCAAGCTTCGGAATTTTTCCGCCAAGACGACTTTATCTTCGATCGCATGTTGGCCTGCAGCAACGAAGAGGAGGTCGAACGCCTCTTCTGCATCGAGGCCGACCGCTATTGGCGCAACCACTATGTACCCGCCGATCGCCAAACATCCACCCGACCGAAACGCATCGGCATCTTCAAAGCCCACATCCTGGGCATCAACCTCGTCGCCATGCTGCAATTTGCTTACGGCTCCTATACGGGCAAAGAGGCGTTGCGCGACAAAGCCTTTTCGCTCCTCGAAACCCTCCCGGCCGAGGACAACCGCTACATCCGCACCTGGCAAAACCGCGGGATCGAGCCACGTGACAGTTTCGAGACGCAGGCTTTGCTGCAACTTTCTACGGCACACTGTCTGAAGAAGGGGTGTGACACCTGTCCCGTCGGCAGACGCATTGCCCGTGAGGCAAGCCGCTAAAGGGCAAAACACCCACCCCCTACGAGAAAACCGTTAAAAACAAGGCCCTTTAGGGCCTATTTTTGTTTAATTCACAAAATATCACTATCTTTGGAAGATTTATAGCCATTACGCAAAAACAACAACACAACGATATGGACATTTTAGCCAGTCTAATTAAATTGGTCTTCGGCTCAAAAGCCGACAAAGACCGCAAGCAAATTGAGCCTTACATCCAGAAGATCAAGGCTATATACCCCTCAATCGAGCAGCTCTCGAACGACGAGTTACGTGCTCGTAGCGAGGCCTTAAAGCAGCAGATTGCCGACTTCATCGCAGCCGATGAGGAGCGCAAAGCAACCCTCAAGGCCGAGCTCGAGAAGCCCGAAACGGCTCTCGACGTAAAGGAGAAGCTCTCGAAGGAGATCGACCAGCTCACCAAGACGATCGACGAGAAGATCGAGCAGGTGCTGGACGAGATTCTGCCCGAGGCCTTCGCCATCATGAAGGACACGGCACGCCGTTTCTCGCAGAACGACACGGTGGTCGTAACGGCCAACGAGTTCGACCGCAACCTGGCGGCCGAGAAGGAGTTTGTCACCATCGAGGGCGACAAGGCCATCTACCAAAACCACTGGATTGCCGGTGGTAACGACCTGAAGTGGGACATGGTGCACTACGACGTACAGCTCTTTGGTGGTGTCGTACTGCACAAGGGTAAGATCGCCGAGATGGCAACGGGTGAGGGTAAAACGCTCGTGGCTACGCTCCCCGTATTCCTCAACGCCTTGGCGCGCAAGGGTGTACACGTAGTGACGGTGAACAACTATCTGGCCAAGCGTGACTCGGAGTGGATGGGCCCGATGTACCAGTTCCACGGTCTGTCGGTAGCCTGCATCGACGACACGCAGCCCAACTCGGAGGCGCGTCGCCGTGCCTACATGGCCGACATCACCTTTGGTACGAACAACGAGTATGGTTTCGACTACCTGCGCGACAACATGGCTTCGTCGCCTGCCGACCTCGTACAGCGCAAGCACCACTTCGCCATTGTCGATGAGGTCGACTCGGTATTGATCGACGATGCCCGTACGCCGCTCATCATCTCGGGTCCCGTGCCGAAGGGCGACGATCAACTCTTTGAGGAGTATCGTCCCGCTATCGACCACCTCTACAACTTGCAGAAGAACCTCGTAACGAACCTGCTGGCCGAGGCCCGCGCGCTCATCAACGAGGGCAACGAGGTGGATGGTGGCGTGAAACTCTACCGCACGCACAAGGGTCTTCCGAAGTACAAACCGCTGATTAAGTACCTTTCGGAGCAGGGCGTGAAGGTCCTGATGCAGAAGACCGAGAATATCTACATGCAGGACAACAACCGTCGCATGCACGAGATTACGGACGACCTCTACTTCGTCATCGACGAGAAGCTCAACACCGTAGAGCTGACGGATAAGGGTCACGAGGCCCTCTCGAACTACTTCCACGAGGATGGTTTCTTCGTCTTGCCTGATATCGGTTCGGCCGTGGCAGAGATCGAGAAGAGCGAGCTTTCGGCCGAGGAGCGTGCTGCCAAGCGCGACGAGGTGATCAACGAGTATTCGATCAAATCGGAGCGTGTACACACCGTACATCAGCTGCTGAAGGCCTACGCCATGTTCGAGAAGGATATCGAGTATGTCGTGATGGACAACAAGGTAAAGATCGTTGACGAGCAGACCGGCCGTATCCTGGAGGGTCGCCGCTACTCGGATGGTCTGCATCAGGCTATCGAGGCCAAGGAGCGCGTGAAGGTCGAAGCTGCTACGCAAACCTTTGCTACGATCACCCTGCAGAACTACTTCCGCATGTACCACAAGCTGGGCGGTATGACCGGTACGGCCGAGACGGAGGCATCGGAGTTTTGGAGCATCTACAAGTTGGATGTGGTGGTAATCCCCACCAACCGCCCGATTTTGCGCCACGACCGCGAGGATGTACTCTACAAGACCAAGCGCGAGAAATATAACGCCGTGATCGAAGAGGTGGTGAACCTCGTGAAGGCTGGTCGTCCGGTACTCGTAGGTACGACCTCGGTGGAGATCTCGGAGCTCTTGAGCCGCATGCTGAAGATTCGCGGCATCAAGCACAACGTACTGAATGCCAAGCAGCACGCCCTCGAGGCCCAGGTGGTTGCCGAGGCGGGTCGTGCCGGCCAGGTAACGATCGCTACGAACATGGCCGGTCGTGGTACCGATATCAAGCTCACCCCCGAGGTAAAGGAGGCCGGCGGTCTTGCGATCATCGGTACGGAGCGTCACGAGAGCCGTCGTGTAGACCGCCAGTTGCGCGGTCGTTCGGGTCGTCAGGGTGACCCTGGTTCGTCGCAGTTCTTCGTCTCGTTGGAGGATGATCTGTTGCGTCTGTTCGGCTCGGGCCGTATCGCCACGATGATGGACCGCATGGGCCATGTCGAGGGTGAGGCCATCCAGTCGGGTATCATGTCGAACGCTATCGAGCGTGCCCAGAAGAAGGTCGAGGAGAACCACTTCGGTGTGCGTAAGCGTCTGTTGGAGTATGACGATGTGATGAACTCGCAGCGCGAGGTGATCTACTCGCGTCGTCGCAACGCCCTCTATGGCGAGCGCATCGAGATCGACCTGAACAACATCATGTACGACTATGCCGGCGACTTCGTGGAGCGTAACGAGGGTGCCGAATTCGAGGACTTCAAGTTCGAGCTGATTCGCGAGGTGGCTGTTGAGCCGTCGTTCGACGAGGCTGCATACAGCAAGATGAAGGGCAACGAACTGATCGACGCCATTGTGAAAGACATCAAGGCCACCACGGCACGTCGTGCCAAGGCGGTAGCCGACACGGTACGCTCGACCATGGAGCGCATCTACGAGGATCGCAAGGATCAGCTCGATGCGAAGATGTACTTCCCGCTCACGAACGGTCACCTGGGTTACAACGTACCCGTCGAGCTGCGCAAATGCAAGGAGACGGACGGTGCCGAGATCTACCGCGTATTCTCGAAGGTGGTGATGTTCACGACCATCGACGACGCATGGCGCGAGCACCTGCGCGAGATGGACGACCTGCGCACCAGCGTACAGAATGCCACCTACGAGCAGAAAGACCCACTGCTGATCTACAAATTTGAGTCGTTCGGTCTATTCCAGAAGATGCTGACGAAGGTCAATCGCGACACGTTGGCCATCCTCTGCAAAGCCTACGTACCGGTCAATGATCAGCGCAGTGAGTCGGCAGCCCAGCGTCAGCAGCAGCGTGCCAAGGTCGATGTAAACAAGCTCCAGGCCTCGCGCATGCAGGCTGCCGCCCAGGCAGGTCAGGCCGAGAAGTCGAAGCCGATGCCGATCCACGTCGAGAAGAAGGTGGGCCGCAACGACCCCTGCCCCTGCGGATCGGGTAAGAAGTTCAAGAACTGTCACGGTAAAGGAATGTAGTGTTCATCGCACTACATTCCTCCATATAACACACGAGAGACATGGGATACCAAGAGGAAAAGCAGCGACAGCTCGACCTGCGCTACCTGCACATGGCGCGCATCTGGGCCGAGAATTCCTACTGCGTACGTCGCAAAGTGGGTGCACTGATCGTGAAGGATAAGATGATTATCTCGGACGGCTACAACGGAACGCCGTCGGGCTTTGAGAATATCTGCGAGGACGAGACGGGCAAGACGAAGGCCTACGTGCTCCACGCCGAGGCCAACGCCATTACGAAGGTGGCCAAGTCGGCCAACAACTGCGACGGCTCGACCCTCTACATCACCGCAGCCCCCTGCATCGAGTGTTCGAAACTCATCATCCAGGCCGGCATCAAGCGTGTGGTCTATGCCGAGGAGTATCGCTCGGAGGAGGGTATCAACCTCCTGAAGCGCGTCGGCATCGAGTGTGTGCAGTACGACGAGGTGTAATGTCCAGCCCTACTAATTAAAAAAGCGTATCCTTTCGAGATACGCTTTTTTAATTTCTTTTTGGCGAGCAGTTGTATAACAAGTACTGATTTTGAGAGCGAGCGAAACGACGAATCAGCCTTGTTAAACAATTTCTTTTCTCAACTTTAGAACGGCAGATCGTCCGGATCCTCCTGCGGCACGGCAGGAGCCACGGGCTGCTGATACTGCGGCTGAGCAGGCTGGGTTGCAGGACGCGGAGTTGCGGTATAGGTGCCCGTATTGTCGGCTACCTGACCACCCTCGGCACGACGACCCAACAGATTCATCGTATCGGCCAAAATCTCCGTCGTGTAACGCTTGTTACCCTGCTGATCGGTCCACTCACGCGTGCGCAGACGACCCTCTACATAGATTTGCGAGCCCTTGCGGACATAGTTATCGACCACATCGGCCAAACCACGCCACAGGGTAATCGTATGCCACTCGGTGTGCTCCTTGTTCTCATTCGACTGACGGTCACGGTAACGCTCGGTGGTAGCCAGACGGATGCGGGCAACCTTCACGCCACCCTCCATAGCACGCACCTCGGGGTCCATACCCACGTTGCCGACCAAAATTACTTTATTTACCATAATTTGCTTTATTTCAATTCTTTAATCATCGATTTAAAGAGCGTCTCCATTCTGACGGCCGCCTTCTTACCCTGACGCTGCACATCCTCGTGGTCACCAATCTCGTCCGAAAGGCCGCAGTTTGTGATCACCGACACACCAAAGCAGGGAATACCCATGTGGCGCGCCACGATCACCTCGGGAACGGTCGACATACCGGCCGTATCACCACCAATCGCCTTGAAGTAACGATACTCGGCCTGCGTCTCGAACGTCGGACCCGTACCGCCCACATAGACACCATACTGGAGCTTGATACCCTCACGCTCGGCAATAGCCGTAGCCTTGGCAATCAGATCCTTATCGTAGCAATTGTGCATATCCGGGAAACGGGGACCCAGCTCTGCGAGGTTGGGGCCGATGAGCGGATTAGGCATCAAGTTGATGTGGTCGGTGATGATCATCAGATCGCCCGTGCGGAACGACGTATTGATACCACCCGACGCATTCGAAACAAAGAGGTACTCGATACCCAGGAGCTTCATCACACGCACCGGGAAGGTCACCTCGGTCATCTTATAACCCTCGTAGTAGTGGAAACGACCCTGCATAGCCACCACCTTGCGGCCCTCGATCGTACCGAAAATCATACGTCCTTTGTGGCCCTCAACCGTCGAAACGGGGAAGCCGGGGATCTCCTTATACTCCAACACATAGGCGGCCTCGATCTTATCACCAAAATCGCCCAGACCCGTACCAAGGATAATACCCACCTCGGGGGTAAAATCGTTCGTAGCACCCTTAATCCACGCTGCAGTTTGTTTAATTGTTTCTAACATCTTCTTCTATTTTTTGCAGAAAATCCGTCGCCGAATCTTCGATAAAAGTTATATCAATAGGCATATAATAGAGACTTTGGCGCACCAAAGCGGGTATCTTACCCTTGCGACCCATCTTCACGGCATCCTTCTCGGTGGTGACTACCACAGCTCCGGGGTGTTGCTTGAGCAGCTCTTCGAGCAGTTGCATGTCGCGCACACGATAGACGTGGTGATCCTTCAGCGTCACCTCTTCAACCACCTGATAATTCTCGTGCAGGGTCGAGAGGAAGGGTTTGGGATTACCAATGCCCGACAGGGCAATCACCTTGCCACGCTGCTTGAGGGGTACGATGTCCGCCTCGTCGCGGAAGACCGGTTGGGGCGAAAAGCTCTCGAAACGGGTAAAGTAGATACGCTGGTAGGGATATTTCACCAACACCTTACGCAAGATGCGGCGATCGATCGGTGCCATCTTCTCGGGGCACTTCGTCACCATAAAATAATGCGCGCGGTAGAGTTGTTCAGGATTATCGCGCAACGTGCCTGCCGGCAACATGCGATCCGACTGAATCGGACGGGTCGAATCGACCATCATGACATTGATCTTGGGCTGCACATAACGGTGTTGGAAGCCATCGTCCATGATAATCAAATTGACTTCGGGGTGCTCCTCGCGAATGCGGCGAATACCCTCCACACGCTTCTCACACACCACCACGACCGTATCCGGAAATTTACGTTTGATCTGCAACGGTTCGTCACCCACCTCGCGGTAGTGGGCATCGACTGCCACCTCACGATAACCCTTTGTGCGGCGACCATACCCACGCGAAAGCAACGCTACGCAATGCGTACGTTTGAGGTAGGCGATCAGCATCTCGGCCATCGGTGTTTTACCCGTACCGCCGACCGTGATATTGCCGATGCAGATGATCGGAATATCGAACTTTTCACTCTTCAGCACCCCCCAATCAAAGAGACGGTGACGAAAATTCACAGCCATCGAATAGAGGAGCGAAAGTGGTACGTAGAGCAGGTCGCGCATGGTTTCGGTTAGTATAATTACACGATGTTTTCAAAGATAGACATTTTTTTTCGATTACCCAAACGAAAAGCGTCATTTCTACGTTTTCGGATAGAAGAGCCGAAAAGAATCATGTTGTTTTCCCAAATTTTGTTATCTTTACGGCATAAAACCAAACCATTCATGATGAATCGTTTTGCAACATATATCCGTGTAACGACCGTGCTGCTCTGCGCATGGACGCTCACCGCATGTTCGTTTGGCGCCTCGCACCAAGAGGAGGAGCCCGAAGCCCCCAAGAACCTGGTCTACGGCATCGATGCCGACCTCTACCGCCTCGAGACGGGCGAAGTACGCGAGGGGCAGACCGTGGGTGGCATTTTGGGCGGATACGGCATCTCGGCCCGCATGATCGACCGCCTCGACAAGGCCACGCGCGAGGTCTTCCCGTTGCGCAACATCCGCCCGGGACACAAATACACCGCCTTTATTCACGAAGATTCGCTCAACACCGCCCGACTCGACTACCTGGCCTACGAAAAGAGCATTGCGGAGTATGTGGTCTTTGGCTTTGTGGGCGATTCGGTCACCATTACCAAGGGCGAGAAACCGACCACGGTGCGCCGCATGAAGAAGAGCGCCGTGATCGAGAGTTCGCTCTGGGGCGCCATCATGGAGGCCGACCTGCCCCACGCCTTGGCTGCCGAGTTGGAGGATATCTACCAATGGACGGTCGATTTCTTCGGCATACAAGCCGGCGACGATTTCACGGTCATCTACGACGAGAAATTCATCGACGATACGGTCTCGATCGGTATCGGTCGCATTTGGGGTGCCCGTTTCAACCACGCCGGTAAGACCCGTTACGCCATCCCCTTCCGCCAAGGTGACAAGCTTCAATATTGGGAGGCGGACGGCGGATCGTTGCGCAAAAACATCTTGAAAGCACCATTGAAGTTCTCGCGCATCTCGTCGGGCTTCTCCTACTCGCGTCTGCACCCCGTACACAAGGTGCGCCGAGCCCATACGGGTGTCGATTATGCCGCTCCATCGGGCACTCCGGTACGTGCCGTAGCCGATGGCGTGGTGACCTTCCGCGGCTGGGGCGGTGGCGGTGGCAACACGCTCAAAATCAAGCATGCCGGCAACCTCGTCACGGGCTACCTCCACCTGCGTGGTTTTGCCAAGGGCATTGCCGTCGGCACCCGTGTACAGCAGGGTCAGCTGATCGGTTATGTCGGCTCGACCGGCACCTCGACCGGCCCGCACCTCGACTACCGCATCTGGAAAAACGGCACACCGATCAATCCGCTGAAGGTACCGCAGGAGCCTACCGAACCGATCAACGAGAAGAATCACGCCAAATTCGAATATGTCCGCGACCGCATCATTGCCGAGTTGGAGGGTGACGTAAAACCCGAGGATATGATCACGCAGATCGACTCGATTCTGCTTCCCGAGGCAATCGTAACCGACTCGCTCCCCAAAAACAACTAACGACATGGCACAAACGGCTGTAATCATCGTTGCCGGAGGGGGTGGAAAACGCATGGGCGGCACCCTCCCCAAACAATTTATGGTCTTGGGCGACAAACCGATCCTGGTCCATACGATCAACCGTTTCCACGAAGCGTTACCCACGGCGCAGCTTATCGTCGTACTGCCTGACGAGCATATCCCCTTTTGGGAAAACCTGAAGGCTCGTTTCGAGGTGGCTCGCCATCGGGTTGTCAGTGGTGGCACGGAGCGTTTTCACTCAGTCAAAAACGGTTTGAAGGCGGTGGCGTACGACGCAGAGTTAGTGGCCATTCACGACGGCGTACGCCCCTTGGCTTCGGTGGCGATGATCCGTCGCCTGATCGATGAGGCACAGGCTCACGGATCGGCAATTCCCGTAGTTGCGGCTATCGATTCGTACCGCATGGTGGAGGGTGAGGCATCGAAGATTGTGGATCGCAGTCTGTTGCGCATGGTGCAGACCCCGCAACTGTTTCGCCGCGCACTCCTCGACGAGGCCTACGAACAGCCCTTTTCGCCCCTCTTTACCGACGATGCCTCGGTGGTAGAAGCGATGGGTGAGCAGGTACACCTGAGTAAGGGCGAGCGCTCAAACATCAAGATTACCACCCGCGAAGACATCGCCATTGCAAACGCGCTGCTAGAACACAAATCCCTCGAAAACGCATAAAATGAACCACACCTATCGATACCGCATCGACCGTCGCACCGGCTATTGGACCCTGCTCTATGTGGTGGTCTATGTCGGATTAGGTCTCGGTCTATACCTACTCTACGAAGGGGACTATCTCTCCGCTTGGTTTGCCACCTCGATCGGGGCGCTGTTGCTGTTGATGGCCCTCTCGATTCCGCGCAAACTGATTCTGAAAGAGAGGATGGTGGAGATCCGCTGTCTGCTCGATATGACCGAACTGCCGTATGAGGATATCGCCTCGGTGCGCCTCGTCGAGCCCTCGGAGCTAAAGTGGGTGGTACCGCTGTTTGGCGGCTGCGGATTCTTCGGATACTACGGCCATTTCATCGATCTGAAACAGATGGAGCGACTGACTATCTACGCATCGGAGTGGCGCAACATGGTCGAAATCATGACCATCTACGAAGATCGATTGTGGGTGTCGTGCAGCGAACCAGAGGCATTGATCGCACTCCTGGCCAACCACACCGAAACCAAAGCTTAAAACAACCTATATGAAGCATCTGCTATTGGCCCTCACGCTCCTGGTGACGGGCTCTCTTTCGGCACAAGAGTTGGTCTACCAAGATGCCGAAGGCGTTATCCGCTACACAAGCAATCAAGACGAAGTGGCCGTCTTTGGCGCCAACTACTGCCTCCCCTCGGCCTCGGATTACCGCGCAGCCCACAAGGTGGCGCCCACCCTCGCGGAGAAGAAGCAGCTGATCGATATCGACATGGCGCATTTTGCCCGCATGGGCTTCCGCGCCCTGCGCCTCTCGTTCTGGGGCGACTGGGAGAACTCGGACAAGGAGGGTAACCTCATCGACAACGAGCACCTCGACCTATTGGACTACCTGATCTACAAGGCCTCGGAGCGCGGTATTCTGATGCTCTTCTCGCCCACGGTGGCCCATGCCGCTTGGTGGCCCGATGGCGATCAGAACCTACCCGGCTTCACGGCTCACTTCGGCAAGGGAGCCCTCACCTTCGATGCTGAGGCCATCCGTGCCCAGCAGAACTACATGACCCAGTTCCTCAACTACCGCAACCGCTACACGGGTAAGCAGTACAAAGAGGAGCCGCACATCATCGCCATCGAGATCCTCAACGAGCCGGCCCGCGTGATGGGACGCAACGACGAGATCCGTGTCTACATCGACACAATGACCGAGGCTATCCGCGCCACGGGCTGCAGTAAGATTGTGGCCTACAACATCTCCGAAAACTTCTTCATGGCCCCCGCGCTCTGCGATTCGAAGGCCCAGAGTGCCACCTACGGCTGGTATCCCACGCAGCTCAACCACAACGAGACGCTGCATGGTAACTACCTCCCCTACGTCAACGACTACACACCGATGAAGACGGTCGATATCGGTCCGCGCTCGAAGATGGTCTATGAGTTCGACGCCCCCGACCTGGTCTGCTCTTACATGTACCCCGCGCAGGTACGCGAGTTCCGTGAGGGCGGTGTGCAGTGGGCCGCAATGTTCTCCTACGACATGATCGGCACAGCCCCCTGGAATCTGGGCTGGCAGACCCACCTGCTGAACATGGTCTATACCCCCCGCAAGGCCGTTTCGGCAATGATTGCCGTAAAGGCGATGGAGGCCTTGCCCCGTGGCAAGAATTGGGGCAACTACCCCGATAACTCGACCTTTGGTCCCGTGACGGTGGACTGGAAGGCCGATCGCAGCACCTACTACGACGGCGAAACGCTCCTCTACACCAACTCGCTGCCCGCCGATTTTGAGTTTGCGAGCAAGGGGCTGCGCCACATCGCCGGTGTAGGGTCGTCGGCTGTTGTCAAGAGCGACGCCAATCGCATCTATTTCCTCGACCGCACGGCCGACAAGGAGTGGACACTCGAGCTCTACCCCGCCAGCTGTCAGGTGGATGATCCCTACAAGTGGCCGATGTTCGATCGCCGTGTCTTCACGCTCGACGAGTCGGCACATCCGATTCAGATCACCCTGCCGGGTATCCGTATCGCCGAGAACTTGGCTCCGGGACGTTACCGCCTGACAAAGCGCGGTGCGGAACTGATCGGTGAGGTACACTACGCACCTGCGCGCGAGCGTATATTTGACGCCAAGCGCGACTACCCCACACTGCTCTTCACGCGTGGCGGATTCTTCAGCCCCTCGTACGACGGTCGCCCCTCGGAGCTGGGTAACCTGCGCCTCTACACGGAGGATCTGACCGAAAAACAGGAGTATTGGTTCCCCGCCGACATCTCGGCACAGCACTATATCGGCGATCGCCTGCAACAGGGAAAAACACCGCGTGCCCTCGTTGTGCGTGTGCGCGCCCTGACCCCCTCGACCGAGCAGATGCGACTGCTCCTCAACGAGGAGGACTTTGGCTCGTGGGGTGCTACGGTTGCCCTGACCACTTCGTGGCAGGAGATTGAGGTGCCCATTGTATCGTTCCGCCCCGATCAGGCGCCCCAGTTACCGCAGGATTGGCCGGGTATCAACCCCTACTACCGTCCCGACTTTGGCGGTACGGGCGAGCACATCGCATGGGATACGGTCGAAAACCTCTTCTTCTCGCTCCGCGGCAACGACTTCTCGGACAAGGGTGCTGCGCCGAAAGGCATTGAGATCGAGTGGGTGAAGGTGATCTATTAAGCAACACCCAGAAAGAGGCAGAACGAGCCTCTTTTTAGGCATACGAAAGCCCCGCTTCCGCAGCATACCAAGCGTATGTGAGGAGGCGGGGCTGATGTTTAACACCCAAAGAGGTTGTTATCCCTCTTCTTAGTTCTTGTTGGGCAGGAACGAGTAATTCTTCGCATAGTGGAGCATCTGCTCGGTGTAGTTGGCCGGATACGAGATCTTCACGTCAACCACCTTGTCGCCCTCCATAACCAGCTCATACTCGGGATTTACGAAACCACCATAGGGCTCGATGTTGAGCGCCTTGTAGCGGGCTAGCACCTCCTCGTGCAGGGCGGGATCGACCTTCACCGCATACTGCTCAACGAGTGCCTTACCGGCCTCGAAATCGCCCTCGGACTTGATGCGCTGAATCTCGCACAGCATCTGACCAAACAGTTCGCGGAGCTTCTCGAAGTCGTTTACCACCAGGTAACGCTTGTCGTTCTCAACGACCCACTCGATCACGTTTTCAGCCTTACCCTGCTCGTAGCACCACTCGGCAATGAGCTTGCGGTTACGCATGTGCGACTCCTCGACATCCTTACCCGGCTCGATGCGCGAGAGCTGCGTCATCATACCGTTCATGATATAATCGGCATAGGCGGCCTTGGCTACATCGAACGAGGGAACCAGACCCAGCTCGACCATCTTCTCGTCGCCGATATAGTACAGACCGAAGAGGTCGGCACGCGTCTCCTCCAGAGTCGACGAGTAGCTACCCAGCGCCGTGGGGCTCACGCCCTCCTTCAGGCGACCCGAACCGTGACCCAAGCACTCGTGCAGGTCGGTATGCAGATCGTCGGCCAGCTTGCCGTGCTCCTTCATGCGCTGACGATCCTCCTCGCGCAGCACGAACTCCTCCGTGAAGCCGTTACCCTGCGCAGCCTTGTCGTAGGCGTAGGTGATGTTGTCGATCGTCACCGACTTCGAGCCGTAGTCACGGCGAATCCAGTCGGCATTCGGCAGGTTGATACCGATCGGGGTTGCGGGGAAGCAGTCACCACCCAGCATGGCCACCGTGATCACCTTGGCCGATACGCCCTTCACCTCGGGCTTGCGGTAGATGGGGTTGATCGGGGCATGATCCTCGAACCACTGTGCATTGGCCGAGATCACCTCCGTACGGTGGCAGGCAGCCACATCCTTGAAGTTCACGTTCGACTCCCACGAAGCCTTGCGGCCCAGAGCATCGCCGTAATCCTCGATAAAGCCGTTCACGAAGTCGATGTGCGACTCGGTGTCGGCCACCCACGAGATGTTGTAGGCGTCGAAGAGCTTCAGATCACCCGTCTTGTAGTAGTCAATGAGGTGACGAATCGTCTGCTTCTGGGGCTCCACAGCCACCGCCTCGGCCTTCTCGAGCCAATAGACAATCTGACGAATCGCCTCGCCATACATGCCCTCGGCAAACCATACACGCTCCACGAGCTTACCCTGCTCGTTCTTCGTGAGCTGCGAGTTCAGACCATACGATACGGGCTGCGGGTTGTTCTTATCGGCAGCGGCCATCTTCGCATAGAAGGCCTCGGCCTCGGCCTGCGAAACACCGCTGTAGTAGTTCGACGACGAGGTCAAGAGCAGATCCTCGCCCGCCTTCTGGTTGAGCTTCGTCGGGTAGAGCGTGGCATCGAAGATGGCACTCAGCACCTCCTCGCGGTAGTTATTCAACTCACCAAAGGTCTCCTCACCCACCGCCTCGATGAGCGAAAGGAGGTACTCCTCCGAGAACTCGGGCTTGAACTTATCGTTCGAGTAGTGGTGGTGGATACCGTTGGCAAACCACACCTTCTTCAGGTACTTCTCCACAGCCTTCCACTCCTCGGTCGTGCGATCGCCGTTGTAGTTTTCGTAGATGGTCTCCAACGTGCGGCGCACGGGGAGGTTTACGGCGCAATTCTGGTCAAAGAGAATATCGCGGCCACACTTGGCAGCCTCGGCCAGGTAGTAAACAAGCTCCTTCTCCTGAAGGGTAAGCGACTCAAAACCGGGGACCTCGTAGCGGATCACCTTGATATCGTCGAAACGATCTACGATCCAAGGCGTCTCCACCTCCGACGAGGGGGTGCAGGCCGTCATGGCCAGCGTCAAAAAGGGCACGGATGCCATAAAAATCTTGTTTTTCATAGATTAAGTACAAAATAAGTAGGCTACAAAGATAATACAAAGCGCGCAAATTTACGCGATTTCATTTCTCTTTCTCGAATATTGTTTCTACTTTTGCGATGATTAATCTACCTGTAATTCGGATGAAAGTAGTAACTACGGTAAAGGCGCTCCGCGAGGCTTTGGCGGAGGTAAACCCCGAAGGGGTTGGTTTCGTGCCGACGATGGGCGCCCTGCATGCCGGACACCGCTCGCTCGTAGAGCGTGCCCGCAAGGAGAACGAGACGGTCGTGGTGAGCGTCTTTGTCAACCCCACCCAGTTTAACGACAAGGGTGACCTGAAGCGCTATCCCCGCACACCCGAGGCCGATGCCGCCCTCTTGGAGGCTGCCGGTGCCGACTTGGTGCTGATGCCCTCGGTCGAGGAGATCTACCCCGAACCCGATACGCGCCAATTCGACTTTGGTGCCGTAGATAAGGTAATGGAGGGAGCTACGCGCCCGGGCCACTTCAACGGTGTGGCGCAGGTCGTAAGCCGTCTGTTCGACATGGTGCAGCCCGCGCGTGCCTACTTTGGCGAGAAGGACTTCCAGCAGATTGCCGTCATCAAGGCAATGGTGGCTCAGCTCGGCCTCAAGGTCGAGATCGTGGAGTGCCCGATCATCCGTGCCGAGGATGGCTTGGCCCTCTCGTCGCGCAACGAGCTCCTCACGCCCGAGCACCGCGCCATCGCGCCCGCAATCTACCGCACGCTCCAGGCAGCTGTCGAGCAGTCGCACACGCTCACGCCGCAGGAGCTGAAGGCGTGGGTCGAGGCCGAAATTAACCGCACCGAGCTCTTGCACTGCATCTACTACCAGTCGGTGGATGCCCTATCGATGCAGGAGGTCGAGGCTTGGAGCGACGCCGAGCAGATTCAAGGTTGCATCGCCGTCCAGGCCGGCGAGATTCGTCTGATTGATAACATTCGCATTCGATAATATGAAATTCCAGATTGAAGTCATCAAATCGAAGATTCACCGCGTGTCGGTCACGCAGGCTAATCTGAACTATGTGGGCAGCATCACCATCGACGAGAAGCTGATGGAGGCCGCCAATATCATCGAGGGTGAGAAGGTCCAGATCCTCGATATCAACAACGGTGAGCGTTTCGAGACCTACGTCATCAAGGGTGCTGCCGAGAGCGGCTGCATCTGCCTCAACGGCGCCGCTGCCCGCAAGGTGCAGGTGGGCGACGTGATCATCATCGCCTCCTATGCGCTGATGGATTTCGAGGACGCCAAGACCTTTAAGCCGTGGATCATCTTCCCCGACACGGCAACCAACAAGCTGATCGAGTAGTTTTGAGTCAGCATTGAGAAAGGTTGCTAAAGGGAACTAAAGATTAAAGGGCTGCTCTACAAATGTTGGGCAGCCCTTTTCCTATTTTAGACAGTTTTTAGTGGGAACACACTAATAACCGAAGATCTCCTCCTGCGACACGGTGCGCACCGGACCGAGGGTCTTCAGGAAGTTCATATCCAGGTCCTTGATATCGCCCAGGATACAGTAGTGGTAGGTGCGATCCTTCACCCACTTCTCCTGCGTAGCCTTGACATCGGCCAACGTCATCGAAGGAACAGCCTCGTAAACAGCCTTCGTGCGATCTACCTCGACACCCATATCCTCCATCGTGATGGCGACATTCAGCGCCTCCTTCTTGACGGTGCGATCGGTGCGGATGCGCTCGATCAGGGCCTTCTTGGCAATCTCGAAGGCAGCCTCCGACTCGGGCATCTCATTGATAATCTCATCGAAAGCCTCGATGGCCTGCTGCATCTTATCGTTCTGCGTAGCGATAAAGGCCGTGAAGGTGTAGGGCACCGTCTTGTGCGTGGGCAAGGTCAACTGAGCCTGAGCCGAGTAGGCCAGACCGCGTGCCTCGCGCATCTCCTGGAAGACAATGGCATTCATACCACCACCGAAATACTCGTTATAGAGCGCCAGTTCGGCATCGTGAGCGGGGTCAAACGACTCGCCACGATTCGAGAACTGAGCATAGTAGATCTGCTTGGCGTCGTACTGCGCCAACACAACCTCACTCTTGTCGGTCTTGACGGCCGCGGGCAGACGATACTCCAGCGGCTCGGGATTCTCCACCACAGCATGGTGCTCCACAAGCAGAGCCGAAAGCTCCTCTTTCGTAAGCGGGCCATAGTAGAGTACGCGGTGCTGCTTTGCAGCCAGGCTCTTTATCTGCGCCAGCAGGTCATCCGACTTAAGATTCATCAGAGCCTTGTTCGTCAGTGTCATGCGGGCAATATAGTCACCACCGTTGGTGCAGTAGCGACGCAGCGCAGCAAAGCAGGAGCGCTGGCTATGCTTTGCGTTGGCACGGCTCTTGAGCGTATTGGCCTTCACGGCCTGCAGAATAGCCTCGTCGGCTACAGCATTGGCGATGTGATCCTCGTAGAGTTGCATCGTGGTAGCCATGTGCTCCGACAGACCCGACAAGGAGATAGTCGTGCGCGTGAGGCCCGGCATTACGTTGTAGTTCGATGCAATGTTGTAGAGCTTAACGGCCAACTCCTCAGCCGTGTGCGACGTGGTGCCGAGGTAGTCCCAATAACTGCAAGCCATACCCAGCGAAGGGGTATCCTCGACGCCCGTGTTGTAGAAGTACGACAACTGGTAGAGATCGGTCGTTGTGTTCTGCTTGTAGAGTACCTCTACACCATTCGAGAGCGTAAAACGCTCCACATCGCTCTTCGGATCGAAGAACTTCGGCTCGATGGGCTTCACCTCCGCATTCTGAATCTCCGTGAGGAAGGCGCTCTGCTTGTCGCGGTTCGTCACGATCGGCGTGATGGCGGGCTTGGCAATCTTCTGCTCCGAGGAATCCACACCCTGACGCTTATAGACGATGACGTAGTTCTCGGTGCCCAGCTTCTCGTTGGCCCAGGCTATCACATCCTCCTTCGTGATCTGCGACAGACGATCTGCCGTAGCCACCACGTCGGCCCACGCCTCGCCATTGACAAAGGCATTGACGAACATATCGGCACGGCCCTCGTTCGTATCCATCACCTGCATCATGCTGGCTTTGAGGTTGTTGATCGAGGCCTCCAAAAGGCTCTCATCCCACTCGCCACGGCGCAGCTTCTCCATCTCGGCCAACATCAGATCGCGCACCTCCTCAAGCGACTGACCCGCCTTCGGACGGCCCTGCATCAACATCATACCGTAGTCGGGCTGCATACTCTCACCGGCAAAGACACCGAGGGTCTTCTGCTGCTGGTTGATGTTCAGATCCACCAGACCCGCCTTGCGATTCGAGAGAATCGAGGAAGCTACGGCCGCCAGGTCGGCATCCTCGCTCGTCGAGCCGCCCAAACGCCACGCTACGGTGACATTCTCGGCCTCGGGGCCAAAGACCTCCTTCACGATCGGCGTCGTGATCGGCTGCTCGGGCTCATACTGCAGGGTCGGCAGCTCGGGGTTGGGCTCCATCTGACCAAAGTACTTGTCGATAATGCGAATCATCTCCTCGGGATCGAAATCACCCGAGAGACAGATGGCCATGTTGTTGGGCACGTA
Source organism: Alistipes sp. (assembly GCA_017547175.1). Classification (GTDB taxonomy): domain Bacteria; phylum Bacteroidota; class Bacteroidia; order Bacteroidales; family Rikenellaceae; genus Alistipes. The sequence goes on from JAFYQI010000010.1 coordinate 95,290, forward strand.
GTAGGTCTTGTGGTAATTCTTCACGTTCGTGATCGAGGGATTCTTCAGGTGCTCCTGCGAACCCAGCACGGTCTGCTTACCGTAGGGGTGGTTGGGGAAGAGCAGCATATCAACCGCCTCCCACACTTTGCGCGAATCCTGCGTGAGGGACATGTTCTTCTCCTCGTAGATGGTCTCCAACTCGGTGTGGAAGCCGCGAATCACGGGATTCATGAAGCGGTCAGCCTCGATCTTGGCCCAATTCTCAATCTGGTTCGCAGGGATATCCTCCACATAGCAGGTCACATCCTGCGACGTATAGGCATTCGTACCGCTGGCACCGATGGCCGACATGAGTTTGTCGTACTCGTTGGGGATAGCGATCTTCGAAGCCTCGTAGCTGATCGAGTCGATCTGGTGGTAGAGGGCCTTGCGCGCAGCCTCGTCGTCGGTCTTACGGTAGATCTCGAACAGACGCTCGATCTCATCCAAGAGGGGTTTCTCGGCCTCGTAGTCCTGCGTACCGAACGAGGGGGTACCCTTGAACATCAGGTGCTCGAAGTAGTGGGCCAGACCGGTCGTCTCGGCAGGGTCGTTCTTACCACCCACGCGCACAGCGATATAGGTTTGGATACGCGGAGTCTCGTCATTGACAGCCATATAGACCTTCAGACCGTTGTCGAGCGTATAGATACGGCTCTCCATCGGATCACCCTTGACGCTTTCATACTTGTAGCTGCTACAAGCAGTGGCGATCATCGCTACGAGGATCACCACGAGGGTCAACATTCGTTTCATCTTATTATTATATTTGGTATTGGTTTGACACTAAAAGAGCGAGGCAATGGCATCGCGGATCGGGCTCCAGCAGGCAGCAATCACCACCGCAGTCATCCAGAAGGCGACGATGAGTTTGATACCGGTGCCGACAATAAAGGCCAGGAACGAGCCAAAGCCACTCTTGATGGCTTGCTGCGGCGTACCGGTTTTACGGCTCATCTCACCCAAGACGGCACCAAAGAAGGGGCCCAGGATAACGCCCATCGGCGGAAAGAGGAACAGACCGGCAAAGACACCGATCGTGGCACCCCACTCGCCCGCCTTCGAGCCACCAAACTTGCGCGTCATCCAAGCCGGCAGAACAAAGTCGGCCAACGAGACCAACGCCACTACCACCAGCCAGATGATCAGTGACGAGACTTCGATCTCTGCATAGGAGGTAAAATAGAGGGCCACGAGGGCTAAAAAGTTGAGCAGAAGTCCCGGCAATACGGGAACAATACAGCCGATAATACCCACCAGCGAAAGCAGGAAGGCCACGACAGCCAATGTAATATCCATAAAATCTTATTTTTCGGGTTATGTAGTATGCAAAGATACCGTAATGGAACGAAAAATTCAAAAATAATTGAACAATCGAGGCCGATGAGCAAAAAATAAGTCCCGAACAAATTTGTTCGGGACTTATAGTAAGGGTCTCTTCAACCCTAAAATTCGGAGATTACTCCTCCTCGGCAGCTACTACCGAGAACTTCACCTCAGCCTTCACCTCGCGGTGCAGCTTGGCAACAGCTACATACTCACCTACGGTCTTCACACCCTCAACAGCAATAGCCTTGCGGTCAATCGTGATACCCTTAGCGGCGAGAGCCTCTGCGAGGTCGGTAGCGGTAACCGTACCGAAGAGCTTACCCTCCTCAGCCTTAGCCGAGATCGTGAGCTGCAGGTTCGAGATCGTCTCAGCGAGTGCCTGAGCATCGGCCAGGATCTTAGCGTCCTTGTGAGCGCGCTGCTTCAGGTTCTCAGCCAGGATCTTCTTAGCCGAAGCCGTAGCGGCCTTAGCGAAACCCTGGGGAATGAGGTAGTTGTTAGCGTAGCCAGGCTTTACGTTCACGATATCGTTGGCGTAGCCCAGGTTCTCCATATCTTTGATCAGAATAACTTCCATAATCTTGTCCTCCTTTTTTATTATTTCATACCATCGGTTACGAAGGGCAGGATAGCCAGGTGGCGTGCACGCTTAACGGCCTGCGCTACCTTCTTCTGGAACTTCTGCGAAGTACCCGTCAGGCGGCGGGGCAGAATCTTACCCTGCTCGTTGAGGAACTTCTTCAGGAACTCACCGTCCTTGTAGTCTACGTACTTGATGCCAAGCTTCTTGAAGCGGCAGTACTTCTTCTTCTTCACGTCTACCGATACCGGGTTCAGGTAGCGGATCTCCGACTGTGCTGCGTTGTTCTCCTGTGCCATAGTTTACTCCTCCTGTTTGTTAGCAAGTTTTGCACGACGCTTGGCCGAGTACTCTACGGCGAACTTGTCCTGCTTGAAAGTTAAGAAACGGATCACGCGCTCGTCGCGGCGATACTGGGTCTCCAGCTTGTTGATGATGTCACCCTCAGCGGCGAACTCGATCAAGAAATAGAAGCCGGTGGTCTTCTTCTGAATCGGATAAGCGAGCTTCTTGAGGCCCCAGTTCTCACGATTCACAATCTGACCGCCGTTCTCGGTGATAACACCCTGGAATTTGTCAGCAACCTCCTGTACCTGAGCATCCGACAGAACCGGCGTGACAATGAAAACGGTTTCGTAATTGTTCATACGTTTTGTTATTAAAAATTGTTTTATCCCATTTGGGACGGCAAAGGTAACACAATCAGCGCGAAAAAACAAAATTTTCCCACAAAAAATCCCGTTTCGTTTGCTTTTTATGCGCAAAAGGCTATCTTTGTTATCCTGAAACATCAAACTAAACTCCCAAACGATGGAAAGTAATACCAAACCGATCGAAGCGGCCACTGCACCGCGTTCGATCCGATGGCGGCAGGTGTTGGCGGCCATTCTGCTGTGCAGCCCGTTTTTTATCTCGATGGCCCGTGCTTTTGTTCTACCTACGCTCTTCGATGCGGGTTGGTCGCACGAACAGATCGGTATCTGCTACTCGATCATCCATACGCTACCTCAATTGATAGCATGGTTGCTTCTCATTGGTATCGCGGCGAACCGCATGACCCGTGTGGCGGTGGGCGTGATGGCCGGTTGGATCCCGTTTTCCCTTGTGTTGAGTATTTTGGGGTATATGGGGGTCTTCCCCGACGGGGGGATCGGTAATCTGATGAGTCTGCTCGATTCGTTCGTCTTCATCTATGCGTTCTCGATCTTGTTGCGCAACAACGAGATTGCCGAATCGCGCCGCAAGTGGATTCTCCTGCTGCCTATCTCACACCTCTATGGCGTTGTCTGGATCTGTGCAACGGTGGCGCAAAATGCTGTTCCCGAGGGGTTTGCTTTCGGCATTGAGCATATTTTCTTAGTTAGCAGCGGTTTTCAGTGGTTTATGTATATCCTGCGCCTGCTGTTGTGGATCGCTTATTTCAAAATGACCCACTCGGAGGCCTTTGCCCCCACCTACTACGACACGCCCGCCCCCGCGGGCGCCTACTCGCCGGCAACGAAATATATGGCGATGCCGATCATCTGCGGCCTGCTCTGCTTTGCGCTGTCGTGGACGCTCTACCATTTTGCCGATGTGCTTGTATAACCTTAACCGAAAATAACGATGAAAGAGAAGATTACTTGGTTCTATACGCTTGAAAAGGAGTGGTGGGGCGACAAGGTGCAGTCGAACCCCTACTTGGCCACCGTTTCGCTGATGTTTGCAGCCCTCTTGGGGGCGTTGGTCGGCGGCGGAAACACGCTGCACAACTGGTTTAATGCCGATACGCAGATGATCCTTTTGACGGCACTCGGTGTGGTCTGTATCATCGCGATTTACAACGTCGGGGAGTCGATTTTGGCGGCTCAAAACGGTAAAGTGGCGACGTTGCGTGCTGTTGTACTCTTGTTGGGTACACTCCTTGCCTTTGGCGTGGGCTATCTGATGGCGGTGGTTATCTTGGTGATCGTGGCCATCTGGTTTGTCGGTACCTTCCTCACAGGGGCTTTGGCGGGTGCCGGCTCGAAGAAGGGGACGAAATATACCCTCGACGACGGTACGGAGGTGGTACGCGAAACGGGCCTTTTTGGCGAGGAGTCGTTCCGCGAGAAGTATGGCTCGCGTACCTTCGAACGCACCAGCAGCGGTAGCGATGAGGTGAAAGAGGTGTAGGCCGAAGAGAATTTAGATACCTCTTCCGGTGTATCACTAAAAATGAGCGGGTAGCGCACTATCAAGTTGCGCTACCCGCTCTTATGATGCGTGAAACTATCGAATCGCGTCGATGCAGGTCTTGATGCGTGTGAAGACCTCCTCGATCGTACCCTCACCGTCCACCTTGACATACTTACCCTGCGCCTTGTAGTGCTCGGCAACGACCGCCGTCTGAGCCCAGTAGACCTCCAGACGCTGGCGAATCACCTCCTCCGAAGCGTCATCGGCACGACCCGAATCCTTACCGCGCAACAGGATGCGACGAATCAGCTCCTGCTCCTCAACCACGATGCGCACCATCAGATCGACTTGCAGATTGTTCTCGGCCATGATCTTGTCAAACGCTTCGGCCTGAGCGGTCGTACGCGGGAAACCATCGTAGATGCAACCCGTCGAATCTTTATGCGTTGCCACATAGTCGGCAATCATCGAGATCACCAACTCGTCGGGAGCCAGCTCGCCACGCTCGATGCAGGCCTGCACCTGTCGACCAAACTCCGTACCGCGACGAATATGGTCACGAATCACCTCACCGGTCGAGACATGCTCGATTCCGAAATGCTCTTTCAGCAATGCTGCCTGAGTTCCCTTACCACAACCCGGAGCACCAAATAAAACGATATTGATCATAGAATAAGCCTGTTTTGATATTTGGCCGGACAAAAATACACTATTTTTTTGTAAGCCCCCAAAGTTTTCGTAATTTTGTAAAAAATTTTGCAAATTCTTACACAAAGCCATGAATAAAAAGCGTACCGAGATCGCCGAACTGGGCGAATTTGGACTCATCGACCGATTGACCGAAGGTTTTACGTGCCACCACGCCTCGACCCTGAAGGGGGTAGGTGACGATGGTGCCGTTCTTGCGCCTACGGAGGGTGAGGAGCTGGTGCTGACGACCGACTCCTTCTTCGAGGGGGTCGATTTCGACCTCACCTACTTCCCGCTCAAGCACCTGGGCTATAAAGTGGTAACGGCAGTTGTCAGCGACCTGTTGGCGATGAATGCCCGCCCGCGTCAGTTGATGATCTCGCTCGGTATCTCGTCCAAGATTCCGGTCGAGGCCTTGGAGGATCTCTACGAGGGTATCCGCTTTGCCTGCCACGAACAGCAAATTGACCTGGTGGGTGGCGACACGCGTGCTTCGATGACCGGACTGGTCATCACCGCGACCGCGACCGGCGCCGCCAAAAAGGGGGCTGTCACCTACCGCTCGGGGGCCAAGCAGCACGACCTAATCTGCCTGACCGGCAACCTGGGAGCCGCCTTCATGGGTCTCCAACTGCTCGAGCGCGAGAAGCGAGTTCTGAGCGAGGTTGATGTGCCCGAACCGCAGTTCAAAGGACACGAATACCTGCTTGAGAAGTACCTCAAACCGCGTCCCCGCACCGACATCATCGACGTATTGGAAGAGGAGGGAATCATTCCCACGGCCATGATCGACCTCACGGACGGCCTGGCAAGCGATCTGATGCAGCTCTGCCGCAGCTCGAAGTGCGGTGCCCGCATCTACCTGGAGCGTATTCCGATTGCTCGCCAGACCTCGGATCTGGGCGAAGAGATGCACATCGACCCCGTAGTGGCCACCCTCAACGGCGGTGAGGACTACGAGTTGCTCTTCACGGTACCGATCACCATGCAGGAGCAGGTGATGCGCCTCGGCGTAGTGGATGTAATCGGCCACATCACCGAAGAGAAGACGGGATGCTACCTCGTAACGCCCGATGGCGGTGAGATCAAACTCAAAGCACAAGGATTCCCCGAGCAGGAGGCGTAATAAAAAAGACCTCTACATGAGTTTGTGGCGTAAATACAAGGAGCAATACCGCAAAAACCTCGCCCTCTCGATTCCGATTGTGTTGACCCAACTCGGACAGATGGTCACCCAGCTGGCCGACACGATGATGGTGGGACAATATGGCGGTGAGGACCCCCTGCCGTTGGCGGCCGTATCGTTCGGCTCGTCAATGGCCTTTCTGATCCTGATCGGCTGCATCGGCGTAGCCCTGGGTCTTACGCCCCTCGTGGGTGAACGCTACGTGCAAAACGAGCACAAGGAGTGTTCGTCGCTGCTGAACAACGCCATTATCTTCTACACCCTGCTGGGCCTCTTTGTCGGTCTGGCTCAATATGTTGCAGCTCCGCTGCTCTACTATCTCGGGCAACCCGAAGAGGTGGTAACGGGGGCCATCCCCTACTACCGCATGCTCTCCTTCAGCCTCCCCTTCATGCTCTGCTTCTTCGGCTTCAAATCGTTCCTCGAAGGTACGGGCAACACCAAGACAGTGATGGTGATTACGCTCATCGCCAATCTGCTGAACATCGGCTTCAACTATCTGCTCATCTACGGCCATTGCGGTCTGCCCGCCATGGGCGCCACGGGTGCCGGTCTGGCCACCACCATCTCCCGCATCCTCTCGGCTGTGATGGTCATCGCCTACTTCGTATACCACTCGAAATACCGTGCCTATCTGCACGGATTCCGACTGCGACTGCCCGAGGGCAAACGAGTTTATCAGTTGCTGCGAATCGGTCTGCCCATTGCCGGACAGATGTTCCTCGAATCCTCGGCCTTTGTCGGCACAGCCGTCATGATCGGTTGGCTCGGCACGGTGGCCTTGAGTGCCAACCAGGTAGCCATTACGCTGGGCAACTGCGCCTTCATGGTGATCCTCTCAATCGGTTCGGCCGCCACGATCCGCATCTCGCACTGCTACGGCGAGCACAACAACGAGGAGTTGCGTTTGGCAACCTACGCCACCTACCACCTCGTCTTGCTGTGGTCGTTCATTGCCTCATGCATCTTCATTCTCTTCCGCCACGACATTCCGCGTCTGTTTACTGATAACGAGGAGGTAATCGCCTTGACGGCCAACATGATGGTCTTTGTCGCGCTGTATCAGCTCTGGGACGGCATGCAGAATGTATCGGTGGGTATTCTGCGCGGTCTGCAGGATGTGAAGATCATCATGCCGATCGCCTTCATCGCTTATTGGCTCATCAACATGCCTGCGGGCTATCTGCTCGGCATCACGGCCGGCATGGGCCCCTCGGGCTTCTTCCTCAGCTACTCGTTCGGTCTGGGTGCAGCCGCACTGCTGCTGATGGCCCGCATCCGCCGCGATATCCGTCGGCTGAAGTAATCCCCCCCCTGCTGCGGCACATACAACCTATAGACTTAGGAGACCTATAGGGCCTACGACATCAACCTCATAGGCCTTATAGGTCCCATTGTTTATCTATTTTTTAATTCTTCATTTTTAATTTTAATTAAAAGTCGTATCTTTACGCCAAATATACCAACCACTATGGATTTCGATCAAACACAAGATACGGACAAGAAATGTTGCTGCCGCCCCGTAGTCGGACGCGGTTGCTGCTTTACCGAGGGTGAAAACGGCCCCGAAGCCTTTGCCAAAGAGGGGTGTTTCAAACTCCACGAGGAGAATTGGTTAGAGGAGTACCCCCAGCACACCGAAGGCGATATTTTCGAGGTACGTTTCAAGAATACGCGTCGCGGCTTCTACCAGAATGTCAACAATCTGGATCTTAAGCATGGCGACATTGTGGCCGTAGAAGCCGCACCGGGTCACGACATCGGCATCATCTCGCTGACGGGTGACATGGTCCTCAAACAGATGCGTCGCACGGGGTTCAACCCCCAAAATGGCGAATTCCGCAAAATCTACCGCAAGGCGAAGCCCTACGATATTGAGCGTTGGCAGGAGGCCATCGCCCTGGAGCACGAGACGATGATTCTCTCGCGCCAGATTGCCACCGACATGGGTCTGAACATGAAAATTGGCGATGTGGAGTATCAGGGCGACAAGATCAAGGCAATCTTCTACTACATCGCCGACGAGCGTGTCGATTTCCGCGAATTGATCAAGGTCTTTGCCGAGCGTTTCCACATCCGCATCGAGATGAAGCAGATCGGTGCCCGTCAAGAGGCGGGTCGCATCGGCGGTCTGGGTGCCTGCGGACGCGAACTGTGCTGCGCCTCGTGGATGTCCACCTTCTCGAGCGTCACGACCGGTGCCGCCCGCGCACAGGATCTCTCGCTCAACCCCCAAAAGCTGGCCGGTCAGTGCTCGAAACTCAAGTGCTGCATGATGTATGAGTACGACGCCTATGCCGATGCTCGCAAATCGTTACCGCGCGTGCGTGAGCCGCTGCAGACGGTTGATGGCGAGTGGTTCTTGGTCAAGACCGATATCTTGGCTGGTATGATGACCTTCTCGTCGAGCAAAGATACGATGTCAAACCTCACGACCATCTCAGCCGCTCGCGTGGAGGAGATCCTGGCTGCCAACCGTGCCGGCCAACGTGTCGAGCAGTTGCCGGATGCCGATGAGGTAAACGATACGATCGAAGAGCCGACCTACCGTTCGGAGGAGGACAGCATCACCCGCTTCGACAAGGCTAAGCGCCGCAACAAGAAGAGCCGCAACAAGCAAAAGGCAAAGGGCGAAGCGCGTGGCGAGCAGAAGGAGGCTGCAGCAAAAGAGCCGAAGAGCGAGAATCAAGCCACTCGCAACGAAGCTGCGCAGGAGGCCAAGCAGGCAAACGGTCATGAGGCCAAGGGTACAGGCAATGAGTCCAAAAACGGAGGCAACGAGCTTAAGAACGAACAGCGCAACCCCGGCAAGCGTGATCAGCGTGCACGTACTCGCAACGAGAAGGCACAGCCTGCGAAGGGCCAATCCGAGAAACCGCAGAACGAGCCTAAACCCGAGGGTGCAGCCCCCGAGCAACAAGCCGCTGCCGAGGGTCAGGAGCGCTCGAATAACCACCGTTCAAACCACCGTCGATTCAACCACCATCGCCGTCGCTCGAATGGCGGACAAGGAGGTAATGGCGGCGGCAACGCCGAGTAGCCATGCGTCGTAAGAGCCTCTTATGGGGAGCGATGGCACTCGGATTCGTGGCATGTACGGCACCCGAGCAGGCCTTTGTAACGGATGTCAAATGCTTCGATGCTGCCCATCCGGCCATCATACGCATGCACCATACACAGCCTGACACATCGGGCGAGCTACGCATCTTTATGCGCACCGACGACCGTTTTACGGAGGATTCGCTCACCGTACGCATCGACAGTTTTACGCCCGATTCGCTACGCTGTACGGAGTATCACCGTCTGGTGTTCCGTCGAGGACACCGTATCAATGCCATCAAAAGCATCGTTGAGATCCCCTATCGGCGCCAGGTGGTGCTGAAAGAGGCCGGAAACTATTATTTCACGCTGACCCCGACGCGCCCTGTAGCAGGTATCGAAGCGGTCGGCATGCTCTACCGAGCCAACTAAAAAGTACCACTATGGGAAAAGATAAATTGCGCAAATTTGCCGAAAACGAAACCTTCGCCTGCTTCGTGCAGCCCGATTTCGACGACGTCTTCCGTTGCGACCACCCGCTGAAGGGGAATTGGCGCACGGATTTCTTCCACAACGACCGCCCCATCATCCTGGAGCTGGGTTGTGGCAAGGGCGAATACACGGTGGGGCTGGCCGAGCGCAACCCCGAGAATAACTACATCGGCATCGACATCAAGGGTGCCCGCATGTGGCGCGGTGCAAAGACCGCTACGCAGCGTTCGATGCAGAACGTGGGCTTCCTGCGCACGCGCATCGAGTTTATCGAGAGCCTCTTTGCCGAGGGCGAGGTGGACGAGATCTGGATCACCTTCCCCGACCCGCAGCTCAAGACCAACCGTGCCCGCAAGCGTCTTACCTCGCCCCTCTTCCTGGAGCGCTACGCACGCCTGCTGAAAAAGGAGGGTCGCATCAACCTCAAGACCGACTCGAAACATCTGCACGCCTATACGAAGGCCGTCATCGACCACTACGGTCTGCCGTGCGAGGTGGCCAACGACGACATCTACGGCTCGGGCTATGCCGACGAGACCCTCTCGGTCAAGACCGCTTACGAGGGTCGCTTCCTCGAGATGGGTCTGCCTATCACCTACCTGCGCTTCGGCCTGGGCGACCAGCACACCTTCCCCTGGTTTGACTGGGAGGGCGACGAGGTGGCCCGCTCGGAGAAGGACAACGAGGAGAACCGCGAACGCGCCTTCTAAAAGGTCGCCCGCAACCGCACACAAAAAAGGTGTCTGACAAACGTCGCGACACCTTTTTTTTTGACTCCTTGCGTGCAGAGGTCCTACTTTTTATCGCCCTCAAACAGCTTATCCTTATGCGACGCCGTAGTCGGTGCACCAACACGACCACCCAAGATGCAGTCCGTAAAGCTGACCGCCTCGGTGTTCTCCATCGAAAGGCCGATCTTAGCCTCCTCGACAGCGACGCGCGTAAAGTGGACGTTACGAATCTTCTCGACCTCGGTTCCCTGCAGCACAACAGCCGCAGCACGGGCCTTCTGACAGGTCACATCCTCGACATAAATATCGTGTACGGCGGTGAAGTGGTGGTTATCCAGACCCTCACCGGCATACATCGAGGTAAGGAAGAAGAGATCCTCGACCTCGCCAAACTCGCAGTTATTGAAGAAGATGTTGCGGATGAAACCACCGCGGTCGGGGTTGGTCTTGATGTAGAGACCGCGCTTGCAGTATCCGCCGTAGGTGCAATTCTCGATAAAGACATTCTCCACACCGGCCGACATCTCGCTACCGAGCACCACACCGTGTAGGCCCTTGAAGCGGCAGTTGCGAATCACGATACCCGACGAGGGGATAGCCGTTGTGCGACCATCGTCGTCACGACCACACTTGATGGCTACGTTGTCGTCGCCGTTGTTGAACTCGATGTTCTGGATCAGCACATCCTGGGCATACTCGGGGTCAATACCGTCGTTATTCACCAGCTTGGCATCGTAGCGCAGGCCGTCGCAGATCACATTCTTCGACTTCAAGAGGTGCACACACCAGAAGGGGGCATTCGTAATAAAGACACCCTCCAGAGTGATGCGCTCGCACTCGTAGAACTGGATCAGCTGCGGACGCAGGTAGTGGCCCTCGCCAAAGATGCGCTCCTCAACGGGAGTCTGCTCGTGGTTATACTTGCGGCTGAGATCCTTACTCGGTCCCTGCACCGATTTCCAGGTAGCAAAGGTTGTGGCGGCATTGCCGTCGATCACGCCCTTGCCCACAATCGAAATATCGTGCAGACCACGGCCATAGATGAAGGGGCTGTAGTTATAGACAAAAGTACCCTCCCAGCTCGTGGCCACCACGGGGAGGTAGCAGCTCGGCTCAGGGTTGAACTTCAGCGTAGCACCCTCCTGCAACTCGAGGCAGACACGGCTCACAAAGTGAATCGGGCCACAAAGCCAATAGTCACCGGCAGGGACTACGATGCGGGCACCCCCCAACTCCTCGGCACGCTTCATGGCACCATCAAAGGCGGGTTTGCAATCCGTTGCACCATCACCAACGGCTCCAAAATCCAAAATCGAGAGCACCTCCGTAGGCATCTCGGCACCCGTAATACGGGCCAATACAGCATCACGCATCGCCTCACGATCGAGCGTTGCGGGGGCCTGCTCGGTGCAGGCGACAAAGCCCATCACGAGGGCCAGCAAAAGGATCAGTCGTTTCATCTTGTTTTACCAGTTTATAGGGGTTTGACCTGTGGAGATCAGGTAATTGTTGGCTTGCGAGAAGTGCTTGCAGCCCAAGAAGCCACGGTAGGCCGAGAGGGGCGAGGGGTGTACGGCCTTCAGGATGCAGTTTTTCGTCGGATCGGCAATCGAGCCCTTGCGCTGGGCATAGCTGCCCCACAAGAGGTAGACTACCCCACTCTTCTGCTCGGCAATGCGACGTACCACGGCATCGGTAAATTGCTCCCAGCCGTGACCGGCATGCGAGGCGGCTTCATGTTCGCGCACGGTCAGCACGGCGTTCAGCAGCAACACGCCCTGCTCGGCCCAACGGTCGAGGTTGCCCGAGGCAGGGATCGGTGCACCAGTGTCGGCGGCCACCTCCTTAAAGATATTCTGCAACGAGGGGGGATGGGGCACACCGTCGGCCACCGAGAAGCAGAGTCCGTGGGCCTGACCCGGACCGTGATAGGGATCCTGCCCGATGATTACCACCTTCAATTTCTCGACCGGACATTTGTCAAAAGCTCGAAATATATTACTACCACGCGGATAGATACGGCGCGTCGCATACTCCTCCTTCACAAAGCGGATCAACTCCTCGAAATAGGGTTTCTCGAACTCCTCCTGGAGCAGGGCCTTCCAATCGGCTGCAATTTTCACCTCCATTACACTATTCTTTTCCGTAAAGATACAAAAAAGCGGTACAACAGCCACCTTTTTAGCCATTTTTTACAAAAAAGGGGCGGTTAGGTGCGGATTATCATCCGTCATCAACCACCCCGATACGATTCTTTCGGTACTATTTCCGCAGATACTCCCGCCACGAATGGAGAATCACCACAGGCGGCGCGGTCGGCACAAATTCACGCACACTGTCGGTCGGCATCGGAGCCTCCTCCTGCTTCTGCACCCTTCGGGCGGTGGAGCAGGCCGACAAGCAGACCACCGTCAGCAGCACAACTGCGATCAAGAGTTTCGTGCGCATAAAGCATCGATTAGCGGAGATCGCGCCACGACTTGGTGTAAATCACAGGCGACGGCGTAGGCTCGTACATCTTGTAAGGAACACCACCACGCGTCACGGCCGGATCGTTACGTCCCTTGCGGTTGCGGGCATCCCACTCAACAAACTGCTCGTAGTCGTACTGCCAATCGGCACCGTAGGCCAACTTATGGATGCGGTAGTAGATCGCCTCACGTGAGGGCGCATTGAAGCCGCCCGTATTGTAGCGCATGATCGAGTACTCGGTCGGACGCCATACACCACTCCAATAGGTCAAACCACCCTCATAGACGTACAGTCCGTCGTAGAGATAACGGCTATCCTGGAGGAAGTGGCTCCACTTCACCGTGCTTTTGTCGTTGGTGAAATCGATATTCTTCAGCCAGCCTAACTGCATCAACGACTTATGGTATTCAACCGCATCGGCCGGAATTCGACCATTCTCGGCATAGGCATACTCATCACCCAACTTCGCGAATCCGTGACCACCGGCCTCGTGGTGCATCACCTGAGCCAACGCCTCATCATCCACACCCACGGGGAAGTACGAAATCGACACGCCGTTGCCCCAATCGGACTGATCGTCCAGAGTACCGTACATATAGCAGGTACCGGCATACATTTCCGAGTTCATCATCACAACAATCAACGCCTCATCGACACGCTCGTCGCTCAACGCCTTCTGGGCATAGGTAAAGACGGTCTCATCATTACCACCCACAGCCGTTTTTTCACCAAACCAACCCTCAAACTTGGTCGAGGAGTTCTCGGCATAGAGCCCGTTTTTCGAGACGGCCGTCACGGCATAGACGTTGAAGTGGTCGCGGAACGACTTGTAAGGCTCCTCCATAAAGAAACTCTCCATGGCGGTATTCATCACTCGATCGTAGGTACCATCGGCAATCAGACGGTCGGTGTAGCCATCACCCATCAAGACGATATCGATACCCTTACCCTTGGCAGCATGTTGCAACTGCTTCACCTCACCATCGCGCGAGTAATCGCTCGATTCGTAGAAGTTGGTTGTTCCACCACCCTCGTTGGGCGCACCAAGTCGTTCGAGCAGGAAATCGTCCAAATCTTCATAATTATCGTAATTATGATTGAAGATGACGTAGCCCGACTTATCCACGACACACACATTCGGAGAGGCGCCGATGTACGAATAGAAGAGGTTGCGGGAGGTTTCCGACAGCACCAGATAGGGCCATGACGTCATGAAGTTGGTCGCATAGTTCTGATACGATGACACCGAACCCTCGTCCGAAAAGGCAAGAACCGCCAACCCCTTATCCTTATAGCCTTCATACAACTGGGCCAGTTTGGGGGTGAAATCATTGGAGTGGACACACCAATCGAAATAATGGTAGAGGACCGTATATTCATTTTCGGCATAGATCGAGTAATCCAACGTCTCCCCCTCCGAGGTTATTTCGGTAAATTTGGGAGCAGGGATCACCAGGCTCTCTTTCGAGATACCTACGCCGTTGTTGGATCGACAATCCTGATTGACAATCCAGAACCACCACATCGGCCAGCAATCCAACTGCATCACTGAGGCCGGCATGTTGCCGTACAGTATATTCGCATTGAGGATAATCGACTGTAATTTCTTCAAATTACCGAGCGATTCGGGAATCTCTCCCGTCAAGCGATTCCAATCCAACGACAACTGCTCCAGATTGGTCAAATTACCGATTGAAGCAGGAATTGATCCGACCAGACCCATTCTTTGATTACCATGAAAACCGGCATCACCCCAATGGAGCGCGCGTAATTCGGTGAGCGTACCGATCCACTCCGGAATTTCGCATTCGAAGGCATTACCACCCAACGACAAATACATCAAACCGACCGGGAATCTGACATTTTCAGCCATACCGGTAATATAGTTGTAGTGCAACTCCAAACTAGTCAAATACTCAAACGTATTAATCGCTTCGGGTATCTCACCTACAACATTATTATTACTCAACGAGATATACGTTACGAATCCCTCCTCGTTCACTCCCAAACCATACCACTCGCTGATAGGTAGACCCGAACACCAATTGCTATTGTTGGTCCATTGATCACCTCCCATCGCCTGGTAGAGTGCGATCAGCGCCTTACGCTCGTTGGCCAACGCTTGCCCGACATCCTTCGTCGTCACCTTGACGGCCGGCATCGATTTCATCACATTACGCGTGATGACCTGCTCCAGGGTCGTCTGTTTGGTAAAGGTCTTACCCGTCACATCGGTCACGGTGATCGAAAAACCGGCATAGAACGTTTTGGGAGGGACCACAAAGATGAAAGAGGTGGCATGCTCCTCGCTAGTACCGAGCTTCACACCCGCACCACAATCAAGGGTCAGCACTTCGCTCATATCGGTAAACTCCCAAGAGAACGAGGGCTCGCGACCATACATAGGCTCCACACGAACAGCTCCGGCCAACACACCTCCGCCATTCTCCTGCAACGTAATCTGTTTTACCGTCACATCATCGCCATAGAGGTTGAGTTTGATGTAGCCGCAGACATTCTTGAACTGCAAATAGCGATCCTCAAGCGACTCGGTCACTGCCACCATCGTGTTGGCCTCGGGACCAAACGACCCTTCGGCATAATACTGCGTGGCGGGCAACGTACATTTAAGGTAGCCCGACGGACCCGTCGAAACAAATCTCGTCTCACTCGAGTGGGGATAGAGGGCATAGTTAGCCCACATCATCTCGCCCACACCGTTCGGATTCAAGGCCACCTGGCGGAAATCGCCGGACAAGGCACCCGTCTCTCCCGTAAAGGCATACTCACGGTTGTTGTCGTCGCCCCAAAAGATCGTCACACGATCGTCATTGGTCCAATGCATCTTGCCATGCTCATCAAGGAAGGTACGCGTCGCCTCCTCGGCAAATGCAGCATGGAAGGTCGGGCCATCGGTCTGCGGTACCAAGGCCGACTCCACCTCCGTTTTGACACAACCCACCATCAGCAGGAGTGCCAACCAAATAAACCCTTTTTTCATCGATGGTATCTTTTCTTTATTTGCTGTTTTACCACGCAGTCGTGCTCCTCCGATGAGGTGCTCAAGCCTTGCAAAAGTGCTTCGAGCAGACACAACCCGTCTCGGCCGAGGCTTTATCCTTACGAACACACCTCAGAATTTGCAAAGATAACTATTTTTTTGATAAACAGCATATCACAGTCCCGAAAAACAAGCCTTAATGGAACTAATGACACGCAACAATTGCTGTGAGAAACTCAGACCGAAAGATTTGATTTTTTCGCTTTTTTGCGTAATTTTGCCCTATGATGAAACATTTACTCCCACTTTTCTGTCTCTTGGCCTGCATCGGATGCGGCCAGAACAACCGAAACGACCATGCCGAAGTGAAGAATCTGATCTACCTGATCGGTGACGGCATGGGATTGGCCCAGATGGCCATGCTCGAAATTGAGAGCGACTACGCCCCCACGGCCTTCACGGAGGCGGAGCATGTGTCGCTCATCACCACCCGCTCGGCCAACAACCGCGTGACCGACTCGGCAGCAGCCGGTACGGCATTGGCTTGTGGTGCAAAGACCAATAACTCGACCCTCGGCATGGCGCCCGACTCAGTAATCCTCTACTCGATGATGGAGCATGCCCGCGATAAGGGTATGGCCACGGGACTTGTCGTGAGCTGCTACCTACAGCATGCTACGCCTGCAGCCTTCTATGCCCACGTTTGGAAGCGACACATGACCGAACAGATCACGGATGATCTGGTGGCCTCGAATTTCGATGTGATGATTGGCGGCGGCTCGCGTTGGCTCACCGAGGCTCACCGCACGGCACTGACCGAGAAAGGTTACACGCTCGCCTTCACGCGTGAGGATGCACTCGCAGCCACTTCGGCACCCCTGCTGGCGATGGTCGAGGAGGAGTATCTGCCTAAAGCGCCCGAGCGTGGGGAGTTCATCCCCCAGGCTACGGCCAAAGCCCTGGAGCTGTTGTCGAAGGACGAGGATGGCTTTATGCTGATGGTCGAGGGTTCGCAGATCGACGGTGCAGGTCACGGCAACAATGCAGCCCACCTGCTGGCCGAGATGCAGGACTTTGAAAAGGTGATCCGCTTGGCGGTTGACTTTGCCAACACCCATCCGGGCACGCTGGTCGTCGTGGTTGCCGACCACGAGACGGGCGGACTCTCGATGCCGAGTGGCAAGAGCGACTTCACCCTCTCGGAGAGCGGTATCGACTACCGCTTCGGCACAGGCTCGCACTCGGCTATCCGCGTACCGGCCTACCTCTACGGCACGGGATCGGATCGCTTTGAGGCCCTGATGGATAACACGGAGCTCGCAAACCGCATCATGGAGATTATGAAGTTGAAAGAGTAAAGTGCTCTAAAGAATATAAAAGAAGAGCGCCATCCTTTGTCGGATGGCGCTCTCTTATTCTCTGAAACTCTTCGCTTGATTATCCCAGGTAGGATTTTAGGAGCTTCGAACGCGACGAGTGGCGCAGGCGACGGATCGCCTTCTCCTTGATCTGGCGCACACGCTCACGCGTAAGGTCAAACTTCTCGCCAATCTCCTCGAGGGTCATCTCCGAACCACCGATACCGAAGAAATACTTGATGATATCGCGCTCACGCTCCGTGAGGGTCTCCAGGGCACGGTCTACCTCCGTAGCCAGCGACTCGTTGATCAGACCACGGTCGGCGTTGGGCGAGTCGGGATTAACAAGTACATCGAGCAGCGAGTTATCTTCACCGTCGGCAAACGGCGCATCCACCGAGACATGACGACCGGCCACACGCAGCGTATCGGTCACCTTCTCCTTCGGCAACTCGAGCTCGTTGGCCAACTCCTCGGGCGACGGGGTACGCTCGTGCTCCTGCTCGAAACGGGCAAAAGCCTTGTTGATCTTGTTGAGCGAGCCCACCTGGTTCAGCGGCAGACGCACGATACGCGACTGCTCGGCCAAGGCCTGCAGAATCGACTGACGAATCCACCATACGGCATACGAGATGAACTTAAAACCACGCGTCTCGTCGAACTTCTCGGCTGCCTTGATCAGACCGAGGTTACCCTCATTGATCAAGTCGGGCAACGAAAGGCCCTGATTCTGGTACTGCTTAGCCACCGAGACCACGAAACGCAGGTTGGCTTTCGTCAGCTTCTCGAGGGCCTCCTGATCGCCTTTCTTGATGCGCTGGGCGAGTTCCACCTCCTCCTCCACGGTGATGAGCTCCTCCTTGCCGATCTCTTGCAAATACTTATCGAGCGAGGCGCTCTCGCGGTTGGTGATGGACTTGGTAATTTTTAATTGACGCATATCTTCACTTATCTTTTTAGTTATTCTCTCTTCTCATGTCCGACATGAACGCTGTTTGTTGTGGGTTTAGTATACAACAAAGGCGGCCGATTGTTCAACCGACCGCCCTGTAAGAGCTACCTGCTACGTAGCCAAGCTCCGTTACTCCACCAGCACATACGATGCCGAGCGGCCATTGGGATAGATACCGTCGATCGTATGGATCTTGCCCGTGAGCTTCTTCAGATCCGAGAGCGAATAGACGGCGCGGTCGTTGATGTGGGTAATCACAAATCCCTCCTTGACACGCGCCCGAGCGAGGATACCCTCGGCCTTGATGCCCGTCACCTGTACACCGCCACGAATATCGAGTTCTCGGCACATTTTATCGTTTGCATCCACAAACTTACCGCCCAGCGTCTCGCTTACGTCGATGTCCTCTTTGGTGAGGAGTTCCGTTTTACCGGCTTTATTACGCAAAGTCACCTCAAAAAGTTTCACTTTACCGTCTCTTTTTGCCGATATTTTCACCCGATCGTTGGGGCTGTGGCGGGCAATACGCTCACGGAGCGTAGCCTCGTCGTTGATAGCCACACCGTCGATGTGGGTCAGGATGTCACCCTTGCGGATACCTGCCTCCGAGGCGGCACCACCCTCCTCGACCGAAGCGACATAGACTCCACCGATCTCCTTGATGCCGGTCTCCTCGCCCTTCTCGTCGATAAACTGCTGGTTGATCACCCGGAATCCGATGCCCAGGAGGGCACGCTGCACCACGCCATACTGCTTCAAATCCACCACAACCTTCTTCACAATGGCCTCGGGCACGGCAAACGAATAGCCGATGTAGCTGCCCGTTTGCGACTGAATCAGCATATTGATACCCACCAGCTCACCACGCGTATTCACGAGCGCACCACCCGAATTGCCGGGATTCACCGCCGCATCGGTCTGGATAAACGACTCGATCGAGAAGTCCTCGGGATTGTTCGACAGTGCCCCCAGGCTGCGCGCCTTGGCACTCACGATACCGGCCGTGATGGTCGATTGCAGGTTATAGGGCGAACCAATAGCCAACACCCACTCACCCAGACGCAGGGCATCCGACGAGCCGAAGGGGAGCGTCGGGAGCTTCTGCTCGTCGATCTTCAGCAGGGCAATATCCGTGGCCGAATCCTTGCCGATGAGTTCGGCATCGTAGGTACGGCCATCGTTGAGCTTCACACGGAGCTTCGTAGCGCCATCCACCACGTGGTTATTGGTGACGATGTAGCCATCCTCCGAGATAATGACACCCGAACCACCCGCCTTGCGCTCACGGTACTGCGGCTCGGACTGACCATGACGACCATAGTTCTGCGGAATACCGAAGAACTCGAGGAAGGGGTCGTAGCCAAACTGCCCACGCGAGGGCATCTCGACACGCTGTACCGCCTCGATATTCACCACTGCCTTCACCGCATTCTCGGCAGCATACGTCAGGTCGGGATATTTCGACTCCTCGAAGGCCGTGAAGTGGCTGCCGAGCTGCGTTTCGTGCTCGGGCGAGGTGTTAATATACTCAATTTTCGAGGGGATCTGCTGATTCACATACCAGGCTGACACACCTCCGGCGACGGCTGCCAAAGCCGCAACGCCCAAAAACATCATTACTTTTCTCATCACTTTTCCGTTTTTATGGTTATCTCATGCGGAAAATTGCTTCATAGGCACACTTTGTAAGGGTTTTTCGATGAAGTAAACGCAACCAACGGAGCTTTTCGTATGCCGAACATCGATTTTTTTCGGTGCAAAGGGCCTAAAAAAAAGGGCTGCCGAACTATTTTTGTTCAGTAGCCCAATACTCCTTCCGGCTTAGCTGGATCTCAAGCATATTTTTTAGAGACCCAGAGCGCTCTTAATCTCGTCGATCATGTCGAGCTTCTCCCAACCAAAGAACTCCACCTCACGCTCTACCTTTTGGCCATCCTCGTAGAAGGTCTCGACCTTGGTGTAGGGGCGGTTACCGAAGTGACCATACGAAGCGGTCGCCTCGAAGATCGGGTTCTTCAGACCAAAGCGGCGCACAATGGCGTGGGGACGCAGGTCGAAGAGCGCGGCAATGCGGCGGGCAATCTCCCCATCCGTGAGGGCAGCCAGCGCGGGATTCTTCGTGCCGTGGGTATCGACAAAGACCGAGAGGGGCTCGGCAATACCGATGGCATACGAAAGCTCTACGAGCACCTCATCGGCAACACCTGCAGCCACCATATTCTTGGCAATGTGGCGGGCAGCGTAAGCGGCCGAGCGGTCTACCTTCGACGAGTCCTTACCCGAGAAGGCACCACCACCGTGGGCACCGCGACCACCGTAGGTATCGACAATAATCTTGCGACCCGTCAAACCCGTATCGCCGTGGGGGCCACCAATCACGAACTTACCCGTGGGGTTCACGTGCAGGATATACTCCTCGCCAATAAGCTCCGCGAGCTTGTCGTTGGCTCGCTCCAGACGAGCCTTGACACGCGGAATAAGGATCGTGCGTACATCCTCGCGGATCTGGGCCTGCATCTGCTGCTCGGCCTCTTTCTCACTCAGCGTAGCCGAGGGGAGGATAAACTCATCGTGCTGGGTCGATACAACAATCGTATGCACACGCAGCGGCTGACGCGTAGCCTCGTCGTACTCGATCGTCACCTGCGACTTCGAGTCGGGACGCAGGTAGGTCATCACCTTGCCCTCGCGACGGATGTCGGCCAACTCTTTCAAGATTACGTGCGAAAGGATCAGCGTGGCGGGCATCAGCTCGCGGGTCTCGTTGCAGGCATAACCAAACATGATACCCTGGTCACCGGCACCCTGCTCCTCCTCCTTCTCACGGGCTACACCCTGGTTGATATCCGACGACTGCTCGTGGATGGCCGAGAGAATACCGCACGAGTTGCAATCGAACTGGTACTCGCTCTTCGTGTAACCGATCTTCTTAATCACGCGACGAGCCACGCCCTGTACATCGACATAGGCCTCCGAGCGTACCTCACCGGCAACAACCACCAGACCCGTCGTGCAGAGGGTCTCGCAAGCCACCTTCGAGGTGGCATCGTGGCGCAGAAATTCGTCAAGAATAGCGTCAGAAATCTGATCCGACACCTTATCGGGATGTCCTTCCGAAACGGACTCCGAAGTAAACAAAAAACCCATATATACGTTTTTTAGCGGTTAAACAGTATAAATGGGAAAGTAGGCTGAATGATAAAAAATGTGCTGTTTTAGCTATTTTTTATTGTGGTTGCAATCAGTCCAAATCCTTTCCACATCGAGGCGCAAAATTACGTGATTTTCCGCAAACTGCAAAATTTTAGCCCGTTTTCTTTACAGCGTGTTGTGACACGCCTCGATGTGTAATAGCTTTCCAGACCTCCCCCTAAATCC
>JAFYQI010000011.1 GCA_017547175.1 Alistipes sp.
GTTCATAGGTATTAGTGAGCTTAACTGCGACGTGTGACAGAGGACGGTCGTGCAAGGCGAGCGCAGAGCCGCTCGCGAGCTATGCCGAGCCGCCGCCGACCGAAGAGCAATCAAAGCCAAAGGCTTTGTTGCTCAAGTTAAACTCACTAATAGATTCCCTCTACGTTCTATTGACGGTATGTCTGGCCGCCAAATGTGTGTTACCCACCCCCTAAATCCCCCTCCTGTGAGGGGAACTTGGTCGCTACGCTCCGCCAGTGGATTGAGAGTTATAGATCGAGGGTTACATGGGTAAGTAATTCTCTGGTTACTTATCATGCTTGGAAAGCCTTCCCAATTTTGGGAGGGCTTTTCTTTTTAACCCTTCATATAATGGTGGTGGGACCACTTGTGTGTTACCCACCCCCTAAATCGCATCACCTGAAAAAGTCGGTGGGGATTGAAAAAGATCAGGCGAAAATTGTTTTACTTAAACAGCGTTCGAATAAAGTGAGATTGTTGCTCTTTGTCGATGCCCAATAGTGTGAAAACTTCATCGTATGTGGTTGCTTCAAAGAGCGGCAACACCTTTGATTCGCCACCTTGTTGTAAGGTATATTCGATGATGGCAGCCGCTACCACATTGGATAATTGCACCTCGTTACCCAATGGAGCGTTGAGTGATTCTTGTGTGCTCAAATCATTGTTGTTCAGTATTATATATTTTTTGGCAATCGACTTTATATCTTTATAAGGTTGTTCGGCCATGCCCCCGTAATAGGTGGCTATACCTTCGTGAAGAAATAGCGGTGCATCGGGATAGCGTGGCAGCATAATCGCATGCACGATTTCGTGAATGTGGTTCAACCTTGTGGAGAGAATCAGATTATGGATAGTTCGGCCGGCAAAGGGCTTGTGTGAGCGCATGGGAGTATAGCTAAGCCCGATCATTGCAGAGCATTCATCGATACTACCTGCTACCACATAGGTAATAGGAATTTTATGATCTAATTGATAGCTGCCAATAAACGATTCAGCAAATCGTGCAGATTCTTTCATCTTTTTTCGATCAGCCACAACACCAAGCCCGATATAAAAATTGACACATCCGATACGATGCGATGCATAGCGGTTTTTTGTAGCATCGAAATAATTCATCAAACGCCATCCATCATCGGTCTGCATGGCGCAAACTTTATAAATGGCGTTGATCAAACCTCTTTTGATTGCCTCGTCGGGGTAGTAGGCTATCGTGTTAATTTCGTAGATCTTATCGGTGAGTTTGCGGATATTGTAGGTGTTGAGTAGTCCGTCTTTGTGCGCTCCTACGAGAATATCGTGACTATCTTGTACCCAAAACGGTGACGTGTCGCTCCCTTTGGCAACAGCATTTACATAACCTTCCCATACCTGCTGGATCGTAGCGATGTTCTCATCGTTGCTGAAATAGCCCAATTCAGATGAAAAAGTTAGTAGTTGGGCATTGGCTTTCAGAGCGAAGGCCAGTAAAAGGAAGGTTAAAATACGTTTCATAATCTCATGCTGTTTATTTATTATACAAACGAGTTCTTCCCGCTTTTTGTTGTATCGATTTATAAATCCGTTTCAGGAGGTCATTCCTTTTAACCTTTAAAATTCAAGAAGTTTGACTCGAAATCAGATTAGAACTTTGCCTATTTTCCCTATCTTTGTTGGAAGAAAAAAGAATAGAAGATGGATATCGTTGATTTTCGTGCCTATTGCCTATCGCTGCCCGAGGTGGAGGAGTGCCTGCCGTTTGATGATGTGACCCTCGTTTTTAAGGTGGCGGGACGGATGTTTGCGGTGGTGGGGTTGGATAATCCGATCGGTTTTGTCGTGAAGTGTGATCCAGAGCGAGTCACCGCCTTGCGCGATCAATATCCACAGGTATTGCCCGCCTTCCACTTTAATAAGAAGCATTGGAACTCGATACGGTTCGTAGGAGCGATGTCGGATGAGGAGTTGCGACGCGAGATACGCCACTCCTACTTGTTGGTTGTGGGGCAGAATGTAACACCCAAAGCGCGGAGGGTGGAATTGTTAGAAATAGCCAAGAATGAAGGGGTTATAGATGATGCGGAGCGTTTTTAACGCTCCGTTTCTGCGTCAAAGAGGCTGTCGAAGTGTTTACGTAATGCCTCGCGGTCGCGGATCAAGGTGCGGAGTTCGGCCATGCGAGCCTCCTTTTCTGGGTCGGGAATCCAAAGGCGAAGGTAGCCCCCTTCGGCATATTTTTCCAGCAGGTGCGCCACAAAACGGCGAAAATGCTCCTCGCGGTCGAAGGCAGGGTAGTGCGTCAGGCCGTATTGCACCGTGCGACGCAGAATCAGGGTAGGATCAATCGTACGGTCGGCCTCGGCTACGATGCGCCCATAAATCGTGCGGGGCTCATGGCCGGATGAGGCGCGGTGATCCTCCGCAGCTTCGGCCATCAGGGTGATCTCCTCCTCCGTGAACCAGTTGCGTAGCGTCTGATCGGCTCGGATAATCGCGCCTGAATGGAGGTGGTGCTCCTCGCGACCAAATGCTAAGCCCGTATCGTGGAAGGCGGCAATCGTGTAGGCCAGCTCTTCGCGAGCACCGTGCAGATGTGCCAGGCGCACACTTTCACGGATCACCAGTTCAGCATGGTCGCGACGGTGGGCTGTGTCGAAATGGTCGTAGCGGGGGAGAATCTCCGTTTCGATGTAGTGTTTCAGTGCGCTCATCATCGCTCCAGGTATTTTTCGGTCAGTCGCGCTACGGCATAGTCGTCTAACTCCTCCTCGCGGATGCAGGTTGTGCCGTCTATAGCGGGTAGCTGCTCAACCTCAATGCGGTAGAAGGTGGTGTGCAGTCGTTGGTGGGAGAGCTGATGGAGCGCCATGGGGCGGGTCTCTCGAAGTGTAAAGGACTGCTCGCCAAGCCATGTACGAAACGGATCGGATTGGATGAGCGTTGCGAAATCGGTCACTTCCGAGGTCTCTATCAGCGGAAATTCATACAATCCCTGCCAGATATCACCCCCCTCGCGACGATGCAGGAGTGTTTGTCCGTTGGCTTGCAGATGCAGGTAGTGAAAATAGCGATCGCGAATCTTGGTGCGACCTTGCTTGACGGGGCGAACGGCCACGGTACCTACGGTCAGCGCCTGACAGATATCGCGCAGAGGACAGCTGTCGCAATGCGGATTTTGGGGCGTGCAGCAGGTGGCTCCAAAGTCCATAATGGCCTGGTTGTAGGTGGCCGCGTGTTGCTTATCGAGCAACTCCTGCGCCAAGGTGGCATAGGTGCGCTTACCCTCGGTGGTGTCAATGGGGATGTCGAGGTCAAACAGACGGCTCAGCACGCGATAGACGTTGCCATCGACCACCGCATGGGGCAGGTCGTAGGCCAGTGAGGCAATGGCTGCGGCAGTGTAGTCGCCCACACCACGCAGGGAGCGAATTGCGTCGTGATCGGCAGGAAATTTTCCGCCAAACTCGGCAACCACCTGGCGCGCTGCTGCATGCAGATTGCGGGCACGGCTGTAGTAGCCCAACCCTTGCCACAACTTCAGCACCTCATCCTCCGAGGCAGCGGCCAATAATTCGATGCGCGGGAAACGCTCCGTGAAGCGAAGGTAGTAGGCGAGCCCCTGCTCGACACGTGTCTGTTGCAGAATCACCTCCGAGAGCCAGATGCAGTAGGCATCGCGCGTCTGTCGCCAAGGAAGTTGGCGACCATGCTCCGAGTACCAGGCAATCAGCGTGGAGGCAATAGGGTGTTTCATGGCTTTTAGTGGAGGTTCATCACTTCGTCAATGCCCATTTCGCGGTAGGTCGATTCGAGCTCTTCCTTGCGGTCGGAGATCACAAGTAATTTATCGCCCACCAACAGCTCCGTGCTCCCCTGGGGAACGAAGTATTCGCCCTCGCGGCAAATCATCATCACAAGGGTATTCTCCGGCAGACTGATGTCCTTCAGCGTGCGTCCCGAGCGGAGCATGCCTTCGCCCACCTCAACCTCTGTAAGGCCCGATTTCATATCCTCGTGCATGTTGACGTCAAACGACTTTTCGCGCTCTTCGAACGAGAGCCCCAAGACGTTTGCCATGCCACTGACGGTGGTGCCCTGAATCAGCAGCGAGAGAATCGTCGAAAGGAATACTACGTTGAACATCAGCTCGGCATGAGGCAACTCGGCGACTACGGGATAGAGGGCAAAGAGAATGGGGACAGCACCACGCAGACCCACCCATGAAATGTAGAGTCGCGCCTTACGCGAGAAGCTACGGAAGGGAGCCAGCGACAGGAAGACCGCCAACGGACGTGCCAGGACAATCATGAAGAAGCCGACCAAGCCACCCAGGATCAAGACCTCGGGTTGGAACAACTCGCGCGTGTCGACCAACAGACCCAACATGAGGAACATCACGATCTGCATCAGCCAGGTGAAACCATCGAAAAAGACGGTTAATGTGCGCTTCTGCGTAATACGGTGGTTGCCCACTACCAAACCCGAAATATAGACAGCTAGGTAGCCGTTACCATGTACCAGATCGGTGAACGAGAACGAGAAGAAGATAAAGGCCAAGAGCAACACCGAGTAGAGCGAGGTGTTCTCCAGGTTGATGCGGTTAATCGACCAGATGGCGGCTCGACCAATCAGGTAACCCATCAAGGCACCCACCACAAGTTGCACCACTACGTTGAGAAGGTTGGCACCAATGCCGGTCGAAACTCCGTTGTGCGATATGATGCCGATCATGAGCACCGTCAGCATGTAGGCCATCGGGTCGTTTGATCCACTCTCCAGCTCCAGCATTGGGCGCAACTTTTCGCGCAGACCCTGCTTCTTCGAGCGCAGAATCGAGAATACCGAGGCCGAGTCGGTCGAAGACATCGTCGCTGCCAACAGCAGAGCCATCGGGAAGGAGATCTCAAAACCCAGCAATGGGGCTATGAGCGAGACAAACGCGGCGAGAATCAGCGCCGTGAGCACCACACCGATAGTGGCTAAAACCAAACCCGGTCCGATGATGGGGCGAATCTCCTGAAATTGGGTGTCCATACCGCCCGAAAAGAGGATGATACAGAGTGCCACCATGCCGATGAATTGCGTCAGCTCGGGCGAGTTGAAGGATATGAAGTTCCAGCCGAAGATCATACCTACGCCCAAGAAGAGCAACAGGGCAGGGGCACCAAAACGATAGGCCACCTTACCGGCCAATACGGCCACAAAGAGGAGTAATGCTCCTACCAGGACAAAATGTTCACCACTAATTTCAAACATATGTTTGTGCGTTTTTTTGCGTCTAATCCGTTTTTGTTAATATTGAGCCTTTTACCTCTTCTCGTTCTCGTTGGCGCTATTGTTTAGCCGAGCGATCGAGGTAACGAACATCCGTCAAGGGGTGATATTCGTAGTCGAGGTACTCATAGGCTTGCATAGCGACAAAACTTAAATCCGACGAGCGGTAGATTGCCACGGCGATTCCCGATACCGACCCCTTGTCGTTGGCCAGAAGTTTGAGGTAGGCCGCTTCGTCCACCAGGCGCAGAATCTCACGACGTTGTTCAATAGGGTAGAATCGCTCCTCGTATTTCAGCGGGCGATTCGTCGCCTTGTGCCAAGGTTGGCCTTCGTTATCGAAGATGCGTGTGCAGAGCAACAGAAGACCGACGATAATTGTAGCTCCGGCCAGCAGTAGCAGCGACGAACTGATATCTGCCGAATATGCTTCCACGTCTAATGCGTAATTCAATGTCACCAAAACAATGCCGATCACAAGCACCAAAATCGACACCATAAGACTCTTTTTGTGACGCACTACTACGTCACCGGGCAAGGCATACATTGCCTCGCAAATTGTTTTTTTATCCATGTTTTATATGATTGATTATTTCGTAAAATGTTTGAGCTCTGTTGAAGATTCCAAACACTACTAAATAATCAACCGGCACAAACGGCTCAATGCGGTCGGCATTTGTCGTTGTGTGACGGCCTTGGGGCTAAGTTGCCCTCCATGGAATTGAGGTTTTGAGCTTGTGGGTGCGATAGGGTGCATCGTGAGCCACGTGTGATGGCGCGACGCCCCCTTTTTGTGCGGGATTCGGATTGTGAGAATCGTGTTCGAGGAGGTTTGGACACCTGTATTGATCGTACTCAGGTTCGAGTATTCGTGCAATACGGTTTGTGCCAACTGCAGCCCCGAGCAGTCCGCAATGTTTGCTTGTTGATACACGGCGTGGCTCTTCGGCTCGGTGTTTATCGTCACCAAGCAGAGTACAACGGTTAACAGCAAAGCTATGTTTCGCATCCAACGCATACCTTACAAAGATACGGCCTTTCTGCTGAAATTAAAAATTATGAATTAAGAATTAAAAATTAAATAACACAACGATTGGACAACCTGTAGCGTCAAAGCCCCCTTTATAGCAAGGGTTTTTGGGGGGATAGGTAACACACAATATATTAAAAGCAACAAAGGCCTCCCACATGGGAGGCCTTTGTGATTACAGGAGCAAACAATTATTTGCCCATGTAGCTTTTAATATAATGATGGTGCGAACCCCAACGCTCGAAGGCTGCCTTGTCGAGCTCCTCCTGAGCCGACGGGTGGGCAATCGAGATCAAGAGGCGAGCACGCTCCTGCATCGTCTTACCGTAGAGATCCACAGCACCAAACTCCGTTACGAAGTAGTGGATGTGGTTACGCGTCGTTACGACACCGGCACCGTCGAGCAGCGTGGGGCAGATCTTCGATACGCCCTTGTTCGTGATCGAGGGCATGGCGATGATGGCCTTACCGCCCTTCGAAAGCGAAGCGCCGTAAACGAAGTCAACCTGACCACCTACACCCGACCAGAACTTCGTACCGAGCGAGTCGGCGCAAACCTGACCCGTCAGGTCAACCTGCAGAGCCGAGTTGATAGCCGTTACGCGGTCGTTCTTCGAGATGATGTAGGGATCGTTCGTGTAACCTACGTCCATCATCAATACACCCGGGTTGTCGTCGATGAAGTCATAAACCTTCTGCGAACCCATCAAGAAGGTCGAAACCATCTTACCCTGGTCGATATTCTTGGCCTCACCGTTGATGACGCCCTTCTCAACGAGGGGCAGAACACCGTCGGCGAACATCTCGGTGTGGATACCGAGGTTCTTGTGGCCACCCAGCTGAGCCAATACAGCGTTCGGAATGGCACCGATACCCATCTGGAGCGTAGCACCATCCTCGATCAGAGCGGCACAGTGCTTACCGATGGCCGTCTCCACCTCGTTCGGGGCGGTGAAGTGAGCCTCCATCAGCGGCGTATCATCCTCGCACCAGATGTCGATCTTCTGCATCGGGATCATGGCATCACCGAATGCGCGGGGAACATTCTTGTTCACTACGGCAATCACGTAGTCGGCGCACTCAACGGCAGCCAACGTAGCATCAACCGACGTACCGAGCGATACGTAACCGTGCTTATCGGGAGGTGTAACCTGAATCATGGCTACGTTGCAGGGAACAGCACCGCAACGATACAGACGCTGCGTCTCGCTCAGGAAGATGGGAATGTAATCGGCATAACCCGACTGCGTAACCTTGCGCACGTTACCACCTACGAAGAACGAATCGAGCTGGAATACGCCCTCGAACTTCTCGTCGGCATAGGGAGCCGGACCCTCGGTGTGGAGGTGGTGGATGTGTACGTTCTTCAGCTCACCGCGCTCACCGCGAGCACACATGGCCTGAATCAGACACTGAGGAGCCGATGCTACGGAGCTCAGGTGTACATGGTCGCCCGACTTGATAACCTTAACGGCCTCTTCAGGCGTCGTGAAATGAATAGGTGTCAACATTTTGACTTAAAAATTTTAGGGTTGTTTATAATTTACTTGCGTTTTACCTCTACCTGCTCGTAGCCCTCGATGATGTCGCCCACCTTGATATCGTTGAACGACTCGATGTTCAGACCGCAGTCCATGTTGGTCGTAACCTCCTTCACATCGTCCTTGAAGCGCTTGAGCGAACCGAGCTTACCGGTGTAGATCACGATACCGTCGCGGATCACACGAATCGGGGTGTTGCGGCCGATCTTACCCTCGCGGACAATACCACCGGCGATTGTACCCACCTTCGAGATCTTGAAGGTCTCCAATACCTCTACCGAAGCGACGATCTCCTCCTTCATCACGGGCTCCAACATACCCTCGATAGCATCCTTGATGTCGTTGATGGCATCGTAGATGATCGAGTAGAGACGGATCTCGATCTCCTCCTTCTCGGCCAACTTACGTGCCGAAGCCGAGGGACGTACCTGGAAGCCGACGATGATGGCGTTCGATGCGGCAGCCAGCAAGACATCCGACTCCGAAATCTGACCTACAGCGGCGTGGATTACGTTCACCTGTACGGTCTCCTTCGAGAGCTTGATGAGCGAGCCCGACATAGCCTCTACCGAGCCGTCCACGTCACCCTTCACGATGATGTTCAGCTCCTTGAACGAACCGATAGCAATGCGACGACCAATCTCGTCGAGCGTTACGTGCTTCTGGGTCATGATACCCTGCATACGCTGCAACTGCTCACGCTTGTTGGCAATCTCGCGTGCCGAACGGTCGTCCTCCATGACGTTGAACGAGTCACCGGCCTGCGGAGCACCATTCAGACCCAGCACCTGTACCGGCGTCGAGGGACCTGCCTCGGTTACCTTCTTACCATTCTCGTTGAACATAGCCTTTACGCGGCCGGTGAAGGTACCCGAAAGCATCACGTCACCTACGCGCAACGTACCACTCTGTACCAGAATCGTCGAAACATAACCACGACCCTTGTCGAGCGTCGACTCGATGACCGAACCCGAAGCGCGTTTGTCGGGGTTGGCTTTGAGCTCCAACATCTCAGCCTCCAAAAGCACCTTCTCGAGCAATTTCTCCAGGTTCAGACCCTTCTTGGCCGAAATCTCCTGGTCTTGATACTTACCGCCCCACGACTCCACCAGGTAGTTCATCTGCGAGAGCTGCTCCTTGATGTGTTCGGGGTTAGCCTGCGGCTTATCGATCTTGTTGATGGCGAATACCATCGGTACACCGGCAGCCTGGGCGTGGTTGATAGCCTCAATGGTCTGGGGCATCACGCTGTCGTCGGCAGCTACGATGATAATGGCAACGTCCGTAATCTTGGCACCACGGGCACGCATGGCGGTAAAGGCCTCGTGACCCGGCGTATCGAGGAAGGTGATCTTCTGACCGTTCAACTCTACACTATAAGCACCAATGTGCTGCGTGATACCACCGGCCTCACCGGCAATCACGTTTGTCTTACGGATGTTATCCAGCAGCGAGGTCTTACCGTGGTCAACGTGACCCATGACCGTTACGATCGGCGGACGCGATACGAGGTTCTCCTCCGTATCTACCTCCTCGGCAATCGCCTCCTGAATCTCTACCGATACGAACTCGGTCTTGAAACCAAACTCCTCGGCAACCACTACGAGTGCCTCGGCATCCAAACGCTGGTTGATCGATACCATCAGACCAAGATTCATGCAGGCCATGATCACCTCCGTCGGAGCTACATTCATCATCGTCGCCAGCTCGCTCACGGTTACGAACTCCGTAACCTTCAGCGTCTGACGCTCTGCTGCCTCGCGCTCAAACTCCTCGTTCATGCGCTCGGCAATAATCTCGCGCTTCTCCTTACGATACTTCGATGCTTTGGTCTTCGTACCCTTGGCCGTCAGACGTGCCAACGTATCCTTAATCTGCTTCGATACCTCCTCGTCGCTTACCTCGGGGCGTACAACGGGCTTCGGTTGAGCCTTCTGCTTATTCTTGTTGCGGCGACCCTCACCCGGTTTGGGTTGGTTCTGCTGCTGGTTTTGCTGGCCGGGACGGTTGTTCTGCTGACCACCACCACGCTGCTCGTTCTTGCCGCCGCCCTGCTGACCCTTTTGGGCCTTCGTGACATCGACCTTCTCCTTCTGCAGACGCTTGCGCTTGTGCTTGCCACCCGGTACAAAGCCCGATACGTCCATCGTACCCAATACCTGCGGACCCTGCAACGTAACCGAGCCGGGACGGAATACGCTGTTTGCGCTTTCGCTCTTTTGCTCGGCCTTCGGTGTCTCCATATTGGGCTCCTCGATCGGCTTGACAACCGGCTTCGGTGCCTCTACGGGCTTCACCGGCTCTGCTTTGGGCTCCTCGATCGGCTTCGGTGCCTCTACGGGCTTGACCTCTACTTTCGGCGTCTCCACCACGGGCTTCGGCTCCTCCTTCTTCGGCTCTACCTTCTTGCCACCGTCGAGGTCGATCTTACCCAGGAACTTAGGCTGCTGGATCTCGTCCTTCACGCTGATCATGTTCGACTTGATAACAACCTCTTTCTCCTCCTCCTTGGCCTTCGTAGCGGCCCCTTCGAGCGAAATCGAGGTCTGCTTTTGCGAAATACGCTCGCGTACCGAGTCACGGGCACCGGCTGCAACACGGTTTGCACCAAACTCCTTCTCCAATACGGCATAGGTGGCGGCGTCGACCAACGTGTTGGGCGAGCCATCGCTCTTGATGCCCTTCTTCTGCAAGAAATCCGTGATGGTATTCAGACCCACCTTGAACTCCTTAGCAACCTGAATGAGCCTTAATTTTCTTTCATTCCCCATATTGTCTCCTTTCTTTTATTACTCTTCAAACTCGGCTTTGAGAATCTCAACTACCTTCTGTGCCTGCTCGATCTCGAGATCAGCGCGAGCGGCAACCTCCTCAACGGGCAGGTCGAGTACGCTCTTGGCCGTATCGCAACCTACGTTGTGCAGGGCCTCGATGATCCAGCCGTCAATCTCGTCAGCAAACTCGGTGAGGGCAACATCCTCCTCCTCAACCTCACGGTAAACATCGATATCGTAACCGGTGAGCATCTTCGAAAGGCGAATATTCAAACCACCCTTACCAATGGCCAACGACACCTGATCGGGCTTGAGGTAAACCGATGCGGTCTTCTTCTCCTCATCGATGGTGATCGACGAAATCTTGGCGGGGTTGAGCGAACGCTGAATCATGAGCGAGATGTTTGACGTGTAGTTTAGCACATCGATATTCTCATTGCGCAGCTCCTTCACAATCGAGTAGATGCGCGAGCCCTTCATACCTACGCATGCACCTACGGGGTCGATGCGGTCGTCGTACGATTCAACAGCTACCTTGGCACGCTCGCCGGGGATGCGGACAATCTTCTTGATCGTGATCAGACCGTCGAAGATCTCCGGTACCTCCTGCTCAAACAGACGCTCCAGGAACTGGGGTGCCGTACGCGAAAGAATGATGCGCGGCTGGTTATTGTTCATCTCTACCGACTTCACGATCGCCTTGATCGTGTCGCCCTTGCGGTAGAAGTCGTTGGGGATCTGCTCCGACTTGGGCAGCAGTAGCTCGTTGTCCTCATCGTCCATGATCAATACCTCACGCTTCCATACCTGGTAAACCTCACCCGTGATGATCTCACCAACGCGCTCCGAGTACTTCTCGAAAAGGGCGGCCTTCTCCAGGTCGAGGATGCGCGATGCCAAATTCTGACGCAGCGAGAGTACCGTACGGCGACCGAATGCAGCAAGCTGTACCTGGTCGGCATACTCGTCACCAATCTCGTAGGTGGGATCGATCAACTTTACCTCCGATACCGAAATCTGGGTGTTGGGGTTCTCGACCTCTCCGTCCTCTACGACCGTGCGGTTGCGCCAGATCTCCAGGTCTCCCTTCTCGGGGTTGATGATCACATCGAAGTTTTCGTCCGTCTCAAACTGCTTCTGCAGTGCGTGACGGAAGACATCCTCCAACACACCGATCATGGTCGATTTGTCAATGTTTTTCAGCTCTTTGAACTCGGCAAAGTTGCTGATAAGATTCAGATTGTCCATCTTCGTTTTGTTTTTATTTATTGTTCGTTGTTTTTTACTACTTGAAATCGAGGTATTCGGCCGTCTGCTTGATCTCCTCGAAGGGGTAGGTGCGCGTCACCTTTACGAGTTGCTTGCGCTTCTTGCCCTCCACGAGTTGTTTCTCCTCGTAGCTGAGCGTGAGAGCTTCGTCGCTCACCTCATCGAGTTTGGCCAAAACCTTAATGCCGTTCTTGAGAACGACCTCAACCGAGTGACCGATCAATTTGCGGTATTGACGCATATCGACCAGCGGCTCGCCGATACCGGCCGACATGACCGTCAGCTCGAAATCTTCCGTTTCGCGATCCATCTCAGCCTCGATGGCACGCGAAAGCGTGATGCAGTGCTCGATATCTACCGAGGTTAGGCTGTCGATCGTGAGTTCAATTTCGTTCGAAGGGCTGATTTTGCACCCTACGATAAAGCGATCCGAGCCTTCGAGATGACGCTCGGCAATCGCTGTAATTTGTTCTTTATCAATCATTTTGTGTGCTTGTGTTGCGCTATGACTACGAAAGAAGGGGACTAAATCGTCCCCTTCACTTCGTTTTAACACTGCAAATATAGCGCAAAAGTCTTGATTTTCCAAGCGTTTCGTGTGTAATTTACACAAAAAAGGTCGAGTTCTCAGACTCGACCTTTTTCTATACAATCAGCTTGCTTTATCGACCCTGGAAGGGTTTGATGATACCACGCTTCGAGCCGCGAATGAAGTCAATCAGCATATCGCGCTCGTTCGATTGCGGGATGGTGCGCTCTACCTCATCGCAGGCGTTCATATAGTTCATGTCGCTCTGGAAGAGGATGCGGCAGGTGTCCTGAATGGCTTTGATCTGCTCCTCGGTGAAACCGCGACGCGACAGACCTACCTTGTTCAGGCCGGCATAACGCGGCGGCTCGGCATTGCGAACGATGATGTAGGGCGGCACGTCCTGCGAAAGACCCGTCATACCCTGGATCATGGCGTGGTCACCGATCGTGCACCACTGGTGGATGGCGGCATGGCCACCGATCACTACCCAGTCACCGACCGTAACCTCACCGGCCAGCGAAACACGGTTGGCGATGACGCAGTGGCTGCCCACTACGTCGTCGTGAGCAACATGCACATAGGCCATCAAAAGGTTGTGGTCACCGACAACGGTCTTGCCTTTCGAGGCGGTACCGCGACTGATGGTGACATATTCGCGAATGTCGTTGTAATCGCCAATCTCGGCCGTGGTCTTCTCACCGGCGAATTTCAAATCCTGCGGAAGGCATGAAATCGAGGCGGCCGTGTGAATTTTGCAGCATTTGCCGATGCGGGCACCGTCGTGGATCACAGCACCGGGGCCGATCCAACAGCCGTCGCCGATCACTACATCGCCTGCAATGTAGGCGAAGGGCTCGACAACCACATCTTTACCCAACTTAGCGTCGGGGTGTACATAAGCTAAATTACTGATCATAAACCTTATCGTTTGAATTAGTTATTAGTCTTTACCACTTGTGCCATCAGCACTGCCTCGCAGGCGAGCTGGTCGCCCACAAAGGCCTTACCCTCAGCGCAACATACGCCACGGCGAATCGGCTCCAGCAGACGTACTTCAATCTGGAGTTGGTCACCCGGAACCACCTTACGCTTGAACTTCACCTCTTCGATCTTCATGAAGTAGGTCGAGTAATTCTCCGGATCGGGTACCGATTTGAGAATCATCACGCCGGCACATTGTGCCATGGCCTCCACGATCAAAACACCCGGCATGACCGGCTCTTCGGGGAAGTGGCCCGTGAAGTAGGGCTCGTTCATCGTCACGTTCTTGATACCGGCTACCGACGTGTCATCGCAGTGGAAAATGCGATCCAACAGGAGGAACGGCGGACGGTGGGGCAGGATGCGACGGATCTCGTTGATGTCGAGCAACGCGGGCTTCTTGGCGTTGTACTTGAAACGGGGCTTTTCGCCACTGCGACGAATGCTCTGCTTGAGTTGTTTCATGAACTCCGTATTGGCATAGTGGCCCGGTCGGGTAGCCCATACGCGACCCTTAATGCGCATGCCGAGCAGGGCAAAGTCGCCCAGCAGATCCAACAGCTTGTGGCGAGCCAACTCGTTGTTGAAACGCAGCTCGGTCAGAAATCCGCGCTCGATTTGCAGGCCGGGTTTGTTGAAGAGCTTGCGCAGGTGCTCCTGCGTCTCCTCCGAAACCTCGTTCTCCACAACAACGATTGCATTGTCGAGGTCACCACCCTTGATCAGATTCATCTTCAAAAGCGGCTCCAGCTCGTGCAGCATGACGAAGGTACGGCAAGGCGAAATCTTGGCCGAGTAGTCATCGCCCGGGTTGAAGGTGGCGTATTGGTTACCGATCACCTTCGAGTTGTAGTCCACATGCAGCGAGACGGTAAATTCGTCGTCGGGGTAGAGGATGACGGCTACACCCTTCTCGGGGATCGTGTAGACCATCTTCTCAGTGATGTGGAAGTATTTGCGCTCGGCCTCCTGCTCTTCGATGCCTACCTGCTCGATCGCTAAGGCGTATTCGCGAGCCGATCCATCCATGATCGGAGCCTCGGGACCATCGATATCAACCAGTGCATTGTCAACTCCGAGTGTCCAAAGAGCCGACATGAGGTGTTCGATGGTGCTGACACGTGCCTCACCCAGCTCGATGGTCGTACCACGCGAGGTGTCGGTTACATAGTCGCACAATGCAGGAACGGTAGGTTGGCCCTCCAAGTCGATACGGCGAAATATGATGCCGTGGTCGGCCTTGGCCGGATGCACCGTCATTGTGGCCTTCACGCCGGTATGGAGACCGTGGCCCGAAAAGGTGATGGGTGCCTTCAAGGTTTGTTGTTTCGTAGTCATACGAATTGTTTTATTTTTTTTGTTCTAAAATTCGCTTTGTTTAATATGAAAAGTCGTGTATCCTTTGAGGATACGGGCTCCATAATCGTCCAAAGATACGGCTTTATCTTGTGACTACCAAATTTATTTCCCGAATTGCACCTTCGGTGTGGAATTCTTGTGATCGGTCTGCAGAAAATAGGTGGAATGTCATTGAAAAAAAACACCTTTTCGGACGCACGGGTAGCATACATCGACTCCGCTCGTCGTGTTGTGCAACTCCATGCCGGCTTCCTCAAAAAGATGTACAGTGTCGTGCTTTTGGGATATTAGTTTGCTGATGAATCGGCTCGGCGGATGGTCAAATGGAGGGATCGTGCGGCAAAAAGGTGGTTGGCTCGTAGGATATATGCATGGATTTTTGTATATTTGCTCGCTATAAGCAACCCTGTCAAAGTCTATGGCTACAATTACTCCGGATCAGACCCCGAAAACGCCGCAACAACCGATGTGTAACGAGCAGCCGATACGTCGTCGTCGCAAGCGACTCGACTTGCCGTTCCTCCCCAAAAAGGAGGATCCGGGTGAATGGACCTATCGTCATCGTGTCGGGTTGTGTGTCACGTTGATTGCCTACCTGGTGCTCATGATTGCCTTTGTCTCCTCCAAAGTGGTGGTTGGTAAGCGTAACCATATGCAGGGTATGTATATCGACCTGCAAGAGTTGGCTGCTTTGGAAGAGGAGCGCGATCGCCTCCAAGAGGAGATTCGTCGTAAGATGCAGCAGGAGCAACTCGATTGGCGATCGATTCAAAATCAGGTATCGAACGAAAATGCCACCGATGCACGCTTAAAGGATGATCGAGGGACCAATACCGCTGCGCTGAACAATGCTGCGCAGGAGGCGGCTGATCGTATGCGTGCCAATCGCGAAGCCTACGAGCAGGGGCTTGCCGAAGAGCGAGCCATTCAGGCCGATCGTGGCAACCAGGGCGAGGCTGTCGATAAGCAGGATCGTAAAATCAAGGGACGCGTGACCGTCTCATTCTCACTGACAAATCCGGTACGTACATCGAGATATCTCCATATTCCGGCCTATTTGTGTGAGTCGGGTGGTGATGTGGTGGTACGAATCACGGTCGATCGTGGTGGCGAGGTTATTGCAGCAAAAGTGGAGTCGGGAGGTGACGATTGTATGCGCGAAACGGCTATCAATGCTGCACGTGCATCGCGTTTTAATATCGACCCCTCGGCCCCTGAACGACAGGTGGGTACGATCACCTATATATTTATCCCCCAATAACGGGCCGTGGTGCGAGGTGAGCGAACAACCAGTGTAAGCGAAAATTTAGTTTTAAGATTCAAAATAAACCGATTATGCGTTTAATCATTCAACCTACCCCGGAGAAGGTGGCCTGCTGGGCTGCCGATTACATTATTCGTGCAATTCACAACAAGGCTGCCGTGACCGATGCTCCCTTTGTGTTGGGGTTGCCTACGGGTTCAACTCCGTTGGCTACCTATCAGGAGTTGATTCGTCGCTATAAGGCGGGTGATGTGTCGTTTAAGAATGTGATCACGTTCAATATGGACGAGTATGTAGGGTTGCCGCAGGAGCATCCTGAGAGCTACCACTCGTTTATGTGGAACAACTTCTTCTCGCATGTAGATGTGGTGAAGGAGCATGTTCATATTCTCAATGGTAATGCGCCCGATCTGAAGGCGGAGTGTGCCGCCTACGAGGAGGCTATTGTGGCTGCCGGCGGTATCGACCTCTTTATGGGTGGTATTGGTGAGGATGGTCATATCGCATTCAATGAGCCCTTCTCTTCA
Source organism: Alistipes sp. (assembly GCA_017547175.1). Taxonomy (GTDB): domain Bacteria; phylum Bacteroidota; class Bacteroidia; order Bacteroidales; family Rikenellaceae; genus Alistipes. The sequence goes on from JAFYQI010000011.1 coordinate 16,549, forward strand.
CTCTCATCGCGTACGCGTGAAAAGACCCTTACCGAGGATACGATTCGCGTCAATTCGCGTTTCTTCGACAACGATATTACGAAGGTTCCCAAAACGGCACTGACGGTGGGCGTGGGAACGATTTGCTCATCGAAGGAGGTGATGATCCTGGCTACCGGTCCGAAGAAGGCGCGTGCCGTACAGATGGGTGTCGAGGGAGCTTATTCGCACGTGTGGACCATCACGGCGTTGCAAACCCATCCGAAGGGTATCTTGGTTTGTGACGAGGATGCATGCGGTGAATTGAAGGTATCGACCTACAAATACTTTAAGGATATCGAGAAGGCAAATCTTTAAGAGTTGCAGCCTCGATAAATCCCTTTTCTAATCGCTAATACCAAACGCTACAATGAGAAGAATAGTTGCCTTGTTTGGCCTGGTGGTGATGCTAACGAGTTGTTTCCACAACGCCGACGAGCCCGGTATCCACAACCTTGAAGATTGGGAGGCATTTGTGCAGACGATCAATGCCGGTGTACGCCCGACGACCTGGGAAGATTCGGATGGGGTGGTGCGTCTGAGGGGTAATTTGAACCTCAAACGGTGGAAAACTCCCTGCCCTGTAGGAGCAACGGAGGAGACACCTTTCCAAGGTATCTTCGATGGTGGTAATTATACGATCTCAGGCCTTCATCTGAAGAGTGACAGCCTCTATGTCGGACTCTTCGGCGTCAATTGCGGCACGATTCGTCGGTTGCATTTGGCCGATAATTGTCGCTTCGAAAGCAGCCATGCTACCGGCTTTACCGGGGCGGTTTGTGGTGATAACTACGGTCGCGTTGAGCATTGCGTGAGCGATGCCGAGGTGGTTGGCGCAGGGTGTGTCGGCGGTATTGTAGGCCGTAGTCAATCCGATCCGGCCTCGGCCGTTGTACCTCTGGTGTCGCGTTGTACGAATCAAGGTACGGTAAGCAGTACGGGCGTTTCGGCTGGCGGCATTGTCGGAATGAGCGAGCGTGCCAAGGTGGTTGATTCGAAAAACGAGGGAGCAATCCGTTGTATGGGTCTGTATGCCGGAGGTGTTGTTGGTCTGAATGGTGGCTTGGTGCGCGGTTGCGAGAATCAGGCACCGATTCGGGGTAAGCACTACGCCGGAGGCGTACTTGGTGCCAATAGTGCGAAGGGTACGTTGGAGGATGTAAAGAATAGTGCTCCCGTGCAGGCCGAGACCATTGGCGAAATCGTGGGCGAGGATTTTACCAAAGCAATCGTCGATGAGGATATTTTGCAGGAACATTACCACCGCGAACACCCATAGTGGTCGGATGTCGTGTGGAAGTAAAAGGGTTGTTCCACTCGGACTGGTCTTTTTATTTTTAACTGATTGATTTTCAGTGTTAGTTTTTACGAAAATTGCAAAATCCTACATAGAAGACTACACGAAGGTAGTAATTAAGCCAACTAACTACGAGACATAGGCATATAAATCTTTTGAAAGTAAAGCACTGAAATCAAGCATCTTCAAAAGATACATTGTGAATAGACAACGGTGGCGTATGAAGGAACTACATGGTTTCATACATACGCCACTTTTTATGTTGGAAATAATCACATTCTCAACAATGCACTTTGAAAAACTTATATATCAGCACCATTGCCATTGTGTCGAGTTCGCAGTAGCGTAGCAGTGCGTTCCTCAATTTAAGTTTTTCATCCTCAGACAATCCATCGTATTGCAATTTGGCATAGTTGGCATTTGCCAGACCGCCATTGTTTATTCGATCCTCACTATCTGAAGTTTCGCCTTCTTCGAGAAGCTCTGCACCTATTGCAGGAAGGTATTTGTAGGGGTTGCCAACCTCCGTGTGGGCATTGTCAATATAGTTGATGAGCGAGAAGTCAAACTCGGCAAAATTTGGCGACGATACATACTCACGGTATGGCTTCTCGTAGAGTTTCTGCAACTCACGCGAGCGCAGCACTGCAGGCAGAACAACCTTTATCGAGTTGCTACCCTTCATCGAAGGGTCGTAGTAGTAGCGCACAACAACCTCACACAGGTCGATCATATCCCTATCACCGATATTGCTGTTGTCGGAGTTGTGGGTTATACTCTCGATAAACTCTATTAAGGCGAATCTATCCTCCTCGTTGCTATGTTTTAACTGCTCGGTAATCTGATTGAGTACCGAGTTCTCGTGGTGAGAGTAGCGGAAAATAGTACCGCTATCTCCCTCCAAATCACGCTTCAAGGCTCGTGCAAAATCGAAGTTCGGAAAACATCTATCGGTCGAGATCCACTCGGTATGAGTCAGCGTACCATCTTTCTCGAGTTGGTGGTGTGAGTATTGAAATGCTGTTGTTTCGTATGGGTAGCGACCCTTGGTGAATGGTAGTGCTACGGTTGATGTTTCGAAGTCAATAAAGTGAAGTGGGAATTTCCAATCCTCCATCTCTGCTTTGAGTCCTGGAAGCAGAATAGGCTCCATATCGCCCTTGCTCCATTTTTCAATCTGCATCTGTCGGCGCGAACTTGGATTGAATTCGCACATATCGAGGTTTGCTTCCGAGTCTTTTGGATTGAAATAGTCGAGAGGTTTCAAGTCCGATAGAAAATACTTGCCCTCTGCAATTAGTTGTTTCGCCTTTCTAAAACCCTTGCCACCCCACAACTCCAAAGTGTGAGGTTTCTCGAAGTCAGCATCAGTAAAACCTGCGCACTCCTTCCAGCAGCGGTGGTAGCCCGAACGCGCAGGGTCGCCACTCTTAAACTCGCAGTTCTTACACTGTGACGATATGTGCGGTGTGATAGGCTTATCTTCACGCAGCGAGTCGAGCAGCATATCGACATAGTCAGTAAATGTTGTGCCCATATACTCCACCTGCTCAGTAGTGCGATTCTCAATTATAGCATCACATACCATATTCATATCGCAAGGCAAAAGTAACCAGTCCTTCTCGTTTGTTGGCGGGCTGTAGGCCTTCAAGCCACTTTCGTCAACGGTTTGAGTCTTGGTGTTGATGCGTACCATCTGGTTGAGTCCGTCCACATCGCATTGCTTGTTAGAGTTAATGAGCATCAAGTATCCCTCAACGCTTTCGCCAAGCGCATTCTCTACGACATACTTCTGAAAAGCGAGGTCATAGATATATTTGCGATAGGCACTATTTACCTCACCGCGTTGTGTCGTTGAGGTTATCTTATCCTCGTCTTTTTGTTGGAGCGATGATGATTTTACCTCGATAAGTTTTATCGTAGAGCCACGCTTAACCAAAATATCGACACGCACAAAACATCCGTTCCACTCAAAGGCTGCCTCAGCTATGACGGCATTCTGCTCACGCATAGCCTCTACAGTCTGTCGCAACGCCTCGTCTTTGTCCTTGGTTTCTATGTAATATTGCGCAAAACTCTTGTACTTCGAGAAGTAGTAGTGGCGTGCTAAAGCTCCCACCAGAATACCACCCTCGGCGAGCGATCGCATAAAGTCGTTGTCGGAGTTAGCATTGTCGTACTGCGTCTTATGCACTGCATAGTACAATTTGCGCGGGCAACCCAGCGAAGTGGTAAAGAGTGATTTAGTTAGTAGTGGCATAATCGTTGTCTATTTGATTACTTCGTCAGGAACAAAACCGCCAATGCGACTGCGGTGATAGCGTTTATCATCTGCACGGTAGCGGGCGAGGTCTTCTCGTTCATCGAGTGGTGTTGCTTCCGATGGCGGAATATTGTCCAGAAAGTCGGCTGCCGAAAAATCCTCAGGGATGACAAAGGTCTCCTCGGTCGGAACGATATATGCGATGTGATTGAGGCTGTAAATACGAACTACATCCTCTTCAACCACACGCCCAACAACAAACCACTCTTTATATTGCTTGATAAAATAGGGTTCAAGATGCAAACGATCTTGTGCCGTATGCTCCTCGTCCACTCTGCGAGGATGAACGATTAGTACTCGTTTCGACTGCTCCATCGCATCCAGCAATGGATTGAGATATTTGTAAGATAAGGTCTTGTCAAAAAGTATTCGTCCTTTAAGGGGTGATTCTCCCATCAGAGCATTGCTCAGTCGTAAATGACTAATCAATGTCTCTTGTGTTTCAGTTAGTGTCCCATCAAGCGACCCCTTCAATACATATTTATATCCCCCTTGTTTGCGGCATTCAATCTCAATCTCAAACATATCATCTATCGCCTTTATGTGGTTGTGCAGAGTGCGTTTGGGGAGGGGCTCTTTATGGTGGTTGAGTCGATAATTATTCCGCCACGCGCGATCAATATCCTCGTAAGTCTTGCCGTCTCGACTTATCAAGTCGAGTAGCCAAACATAACGCTTAAATAGATGTGCTGCCATATTCTTGTATTTTTGTTTCCGACTGCAAAAATAATTGCCATATGCGCCAAAACTTGGCGCAGGTTATTTTTACAAATATAATAAAAACTTTTTACTTACGCCAAGATTTGGCGCAGGCAGGGACTATCTTTGTGGCTGAAATAATTAAAAACTATTCAGCTATGAACTTAAATACGCCGATTTCAGTATCCTCTGGCGACCCCTATATGGATCGCCCGCCCGTTGCAATCTATGTCCACGGCCTGGCTTCGGGCGCCAATGCTACAACCTTTGATAAACTTGCCAAGCGTTTTCCGCAGTTTATCTGGATGTCAACCGATTTTGGCGAGGAGTTAGCCGAGAATGTAAAGCAACTCAACGATATGATTCGCAGCAACTACCCTCAACTTATCGTTGGAACTTCGATGGGTGGCTTGACCGTGCTCTATGCCGATGCCCCCGAGGCTGTGAAGGTGGCGATCAATCCTGCACTTTCGATTGCCGACAGCGTGCGCCATACCATCGGTTTGGGCCGCCACGAATACTTTTGCGAGCGTTTGGATGGTGCAACCGAGTTTGAACTCACCGAGCAGATGTGCCAACGATACGAGCGATATATCGCCTCGCACACACCCTCACTCGGTCGAGCAAATTATGCCATATTCTCGCCTCACGACGAATTGCTCGGTGACGAGGCCTCCGCTGCCGCACAACAGGTTGTGGCCAACAGCGGCTACCGCGTACTTATCGATCCCAAAGGAAAACATCGTATGCAGTCTTCGACCATTGACCTAATCGCAAAAGAGGTCATCGAGAAAGAGTATTTTTCGGGAATATTCCTGCTCAATAGCGAACAATCAAACGAAAAATAATTAACTTTACCAATGATTCGTTAAACTAAAATATAGACAAATATGGAAAACGAAATTTTAAAGCAGTTTGTAAAAAAAAACAATATGCTAATTTCAGAATGGTATGAAAATCCCAGGCAATGCGTTGAAAATAATGTCTATTTTCTGAATTATAGTAAAACTACAAGAAAAAAGAATAAAGGGATTGAACACAGCCCGCTTTATAGCAATGGAGATGGTATAAAATACTATAAATATAGGCCTGAACCTTATCTCGGCGACCCGTATAATTGCTCCATAGTTATGCTAAATCTTAACCCGGGATTTGGAGGCGAGGATGGTGATAAACCTTTACATTGGAAAGATGGTGTATTAGTTGACGAGAAGATTTGCACAAACTATTATGACTACGCCAAAGTTTTTCCATATATCCAAGAGGATGATAATCGTCATGTGGGTGCTAAAAAATGGTGGCAGTCTCGAAAAGCATGGTTAGATAATTTTGTAAAGAAAGTTGCCGATGTCAAGGATCCCTCGGCTCCTTTTGCGATAGAGCTTTGCCCATGGCACTCAAAATCATGGAAGGATTTGAAATATAAAGAAGACGAAGATCTAAAAAATTATATTTTGAGTTATGTGATTGCTCCGGCAATCGAGGCAGCAAAAGGTGCGCAAGTAAAATTCCCCCCGGTTTGCATTGGGAAATCATTTGAAACAATTTTACCATTATTGGGGTTTAAGTGTGATCCAACGAATTGTTGGAATCAAGATGGCTGTTTAAAAGAATGGCCGACGACAAAAGATGGCATCCCAACACAACGGACGTATCAACTTTTTAAGAATGATAAGAATGAGTATATATTAAACATATGGGCACCAGGTGCGAATAAAACTCCATCTCCATCTTTTAATGATGCAGAAACATTCATTGTAAGTGAAATAAAAGAAATAATAGAATAGCAATATCAATACATATCGCCATCTCGTTATTTTTGAGGTGGCGATTTTTATGATTCTTAGTCAATCAATTCTACACTTCGTTGCCGCAAAAGAGTCTGTTGCTCCGAGGCGTCAAATGTAGCGGTTTGTAGCAGGCGGGTGGCGTGAATAGGGCGTATGGTAAGTTGTTCCGGAGTTACAAACAGCAACACCTGGTATCGATTGTCGCAGGATGATTCACGAAGTACCCAATCGCGTTGCTCCTCGCCGTGTGCTTGCTTCAATCGCTCCTGACGGGCTCGATAGTGCGATGAGGCCGACTGCAAGGGAGTGTCGACTACGATTCCCAGAGAGAGGCTATTCTCCCACAACACCTCGACAACATCTCCCCGCCGATAGCGCCAACCGGCAATCTGTGAGACTTCGGGTCGATCCGACAGGTGTTCGAAGTAACGATACAACTCGACCGGCGAAGAGGCGATATAAAACTGTTCATCTACACTTGTATCCGCTGAATAGAGTTGATTAAAAGGCAGTTCCTGCACTTGGCAACAGCACAATCGATCGTTGAGCCGACCCTCTAACTCCTTCATTCGGCGCATCAACCGTGCAGAATCTGTTATTAATGCTTCGTCGGTGCAAGTAAGCGAAAGAGGATAGCGTTGCGCTTCTTGGTCGCAGAAGCACAACGCACGCAGTCGAAAAATGGTTTTCTCGGTCATCAGTTCGGCATTACATCAGATTGCTGAGCAGATCTTGCTCAAAGTTCTGAAGTGTGAATTGCAAAGTAGGCAGCACGTCTTGCAAAGTCTTCTCACGCAGGATGGGTTTTGCTTTGGAGAAGATTGTCAACTGCACGCAATGCTCATCGAAAACATCAAACTCGTGGGTCATATCACGCTTCACGGCATCGGCATTCGCGAAATAGGATGCAAGAAGTAGGTTGCAGAGTGATTCGCTCTGAAAGGTGGAGCGATTGCGCACTTCATTCCACTCGGCTTGGGGAAACACAGCAAGCATCGCATCGTCAATATAAACATCATCTGCTTTGGTGCGAAACTCTAACATCGTTACAATTTTCTCTTTAATCATCATATCTTATAATTTTATAGGTTAAACTTTCAATCACGATGCAAATTTACACCTAACCTATGCCAAAAAGTGGCATTGTAATATAAATTTGCGATTTTTTACTCTTTTTCTTACTCTGCCAACTTTTGGCAGATGTGTAGCATATCTTTGTGCCAGAAATAAAATAAGAAGATTATGGCACAAGAGAAAACAAAACGAGTAACAAAGAGAAGAGAGGTGGAGGAGCAGAAGGCGCTGACTCTCCTCGATGCAGTGGAGCAAATTGCCGAGCAGGCGCAAAATTCAGCTTTGAGTGAGGCGTTTTTCAAAAAGGTAGCAAGACCGATAAACTACATCGGGGAGCGATTGCAGATTAGCGACAAGCAAGCGGTGATGCTTGCACTACTTACGAACTTTTATGATGAATGGAATACTTTGTCTGATTTGACGCAATATACAGGCTGTAAAAGATTGCAACTGTTGCGCTATGCTCCAGAGTTGAATATGCTCCGAAAAAATCGATATATACGAATTAGAGCAAGCAATAATTCGGCACCTGCCCTTTTTAATGGAGAGGCCTACCGAATCACAAATGATGCCTTGCACGCCATTCAATACAATGAGCCTTTTTATCCTCCCAAATACACCGGTTTAACCATTAGGGAGTTCTTCGATCGGCTCAACGATTTGACCGAACAGCGCAAAAAAGAAGGTTTGGAATATAGCCTCTTTGTCGAAGAGGTATTTGAGTTAATCAATGCAAACTCAACCTTGCCTTTTGTAGGGGAAATCAAAAGTCTGAATCTTCCCGAAGAAGATCGGATCCTGTTTTTGTGGTGCTGTGATATGCTCGTTTCGGAGAATGATGGAGTTATCATTCCGAGTGATATTCATGCCCTGTACGATGGCCTGCATGGGTTGAGCAGAAGACAACTTACTGCACTGCGAGAACAACAGTCGTTGCTATTTGACAGAGGACTATTGCAACCCATAAACAACGATGGAATGGGGCAACACGAGGCGTATGAACTAACCTCGTATGTTCGCTGTGAACTTTTGCAGGGTTTAGGTGTGAAACCATCGAAACGAGATGATGGTCGGTTGCTTTCCTGCCAATCAATCGTCTCAAAAGAGCTCTTTTACAACCCCAAAGAGGAGCGCTCGCTGACGCAACTCAGTGCGCTGTTGGAGCCTGAACAATTCGATAATATCTGCGCTCGCTTGGAGGAAAAAGGTCTGCGGCGCGGATTTGCCTGCCTCTTTTATGGAGCTCCGGGAACGGGTAAGACCGAAACAGTCTTGCAGTTGGCTCGCCAAACGGGCCGCGATTTGATGCAGGTCAATGTTGCCGAGATTAAGAGTATGTGGGTAGGCGAAAGCGAGAAGAATATCAAGGCTCTCTTCGATCGCTATCGCAGATTAGTCAAGGAGTCAGAGCGTGCCCCCATACTCTTCTTTAATGAGGCTGACGCCATTATTAATAAACGCAACGAAAATGCAGAAAGAGCTGTAGACAAGATGGAGAATTCGATGCAAAATATCATCCTGCAAGAGATAGAAAACCTTGAAGGTATCCTTATCGCCACCACCAACCTCACGAAGAATATGGACTCTGCCTTCGAGCGTAGATTCCTCTATAAGATTGAGTTTGAGAAACCATCTGCGGAGGCAAAGCAGACTATATGGAGGTCGATGTTACCTTCGTTATCCAACGACGAAGCATTGCAACTTGCTACCAAATACGATTTCACTGGCGGACAAATAGAAAACATTACCCGCAAGCAGGCTGTTGATGAGATTCTTACAGGACACTCGGTTGAACTTAATCGATTGATCGAATTTTGCAACGAAGAACGATTAGATCAACCAGTGCACCGCAGAAGAATAGGGTTCTAAAAATAAACGAAACAGAATTATATTTTCGGTGGCAGTGAAAATAAAAGTGTAGCCCTTTGCAATGCCAAGGTAATCGGCGAAGCCCCCCCCTCAAGAATATTTTTAGTATGCAGCGGATTATATATACCAACGACAGGAGCAAGGATGGTCATAGACAAAGGTATCTTCAAGGGTGCATTTTTCCCTCTATGTTCAAGATTATGGAGATTGAACTTTACCCTAATTCACCCAAGAGATATCCTATGCCCATCAAATGCAACCTTGAGGAATTTATGTATAACGATGAGCAACGCTTACAGTGGAGATTAGAGGAGTTTTCAGAGTGGCGATATAACGATGATGGAGATTGGGCGCTTTGCTATATAGTTCAAGAAATTCCAATGTATTACCCAACTCGTCCAGGCAAATATATTCAGGAACGCTTATATCGACATAGCATTCTTCTGGGTGGCATCTACTGCGATATGTTGGACGAAGAAGGCAATGGCATTTATGAATGGTCGGCATGTGAGGGAGAAGACGAAGTAATTGCTAATAAGTTTGCTGATCTGCACATAAGCACCAAAGGCGAGATAGTTCAGATTGTAAATGATAATAGCTTAACCATAGGCATTGTCGTAGATTATTGCCACGACGGATTCTACGATATGTGGGTGTGGAATAAGAATCAAGAGTGTAGCAGAGAACGAATACCAGTATCAAGAGTCCTATACGGGCTTTATTTCGCAGATGAGACTGAAATCCCCGATGAAGAAATAAGAGAGGAGTTAAAAAAGAAATTACTACAATAGAGAATAATGACTCGTACTAATGAACATTTACGCAAGAGCGTACTAAATATAGAGGCTCAATTAAGAGAGATTGTTGGTAATTGCATTGGAAAATGGTTTGCAAGTCCTCGCTGTGACTATGAGTACGAACCATTAGTAGAACTGCTTCATTGTCGTAAAGTTTTACTCGATGAGATGTTTATCGCTACAGTAGAAGAGGTTGAACGAATGGAACAAGTGAATGCTTGTCTGCGAGACCTCACAAACAAGTTGTTTGCTCGCACGGAAGAACTTTATCGCAAGATGATTAGTACCACCTACGTCCCGGAATTTGATGACGATGTGGATGTTGAAGGCACTCTCAAATTTGAGATGAATGACACCGATTCAATTCTATCGATGAGTAACGACGATTATTATGGTTCAGACTTCGCCTTTGTGTTCGAGGTTATCGCTTGTCTATATACGCACAACTACCTCCGTCGCGAAGAGATAGAGTTTAGTTATTGCTATTGCCCGCCAAACTCATATAGGGCGGATATGGATAGAGAGGAGTTGCGAACAGCAGATAATCTAAACGATGACAACACCTGGTACGAGTCGTCTCAGCCAGCCGCAGACAAGTTAAGCCATCTCTGTATTTGTCACGCTATTTACGACTTAAATATGCACAAACCGTACTCTATACCAGATATTTTGCGTATGAACGACTTCATGGTAGAGGTAACAGTCAAGCATCAGCATTTTGCAACCACAAAATAACAAAGTGTTAAGTTGTTACTTTATTTTACTTGGTAGCACTAATTGGTCTTAATTTAGACTACATAAGAAGAGTAGAATCTTCGTAAAAATAAAGTTTGAACGACTTTTTGACGGAAAGTTGTTTTGCTGTATAACAACTTAACACTTTGTCAATCAATTCGGGAATAACGCGTTATTCGCTTCCGAAAAAAGCCACCCAAACGAACAACCCTTTTGTTTTTACTCGGTCAGCGCTGTATAGAGTCCGATCATTGCACCCGTAAAGCCTCCGGCCGAGGTGGTGCTGAGATGTCGGCCATCGACTTCAGTGGGCGGGAGTATCGTTTTGTGCCCAATGTAGGCAGATAAACGATACGAGGCTCCATCTGCCTCCACCCGGAGTGTGAGGGGCTTTCTTGCCTGCTTTTCCGTAAGTGGCAGGAGTGCAATAGGCTCCGCTATACCCCGTTCGGTGCGAAGCAGTACCAACTGCGAAATCCCGTTGCAATGACGCTTGCCAAGCAGGATGTGATGCTGCTCGTTTTGGTAGCAGACCATTCCCGCTATCGCCCCTTCAGTCGGAGCATAACGCAGTTCGGTTTCGGTCGTGAAGGTCTGATGTTGCTGACGATGAGCAATAAACGAGGGGTTCGAGGGTTGATCGATGGTGCGATGGGTGGGGCGGAGATAGAGCCCGTTACGATCGGTGCGATACCAACTCTCTTGCGGCGTGCGGAGCATGACAAACCGCGAGGATAAACCCTCTCGAAAGTCGGTTGTGTAGTGGAAATTTCCTGTATATGCCTCCTCGATCGGTTCTAACCCCTTTTTTTGTCCGATGAGGGGTACCGAAACGCCCTGTTCTAAGATGACGGGGTAGCCATCGTGCCATGCAACGGGCAACAGAAAACTTTCGCGTCCCGTGTTGTAGTGGTTACCCTCGTAGGGGCGACATCCGAGAAAAACGGCCCACCAATCCCCCTCGGGTGTGTCGATCAGGTCAGCATGGCCCGTGCAGGTGATGCGGTTTGGTCGTGCTTCATCCAGGTCGCGTTGGGTGAGAATCGGGTTGCGCGGTGCGGGGGTATAGGGCCCTTTGGGGTGGTCAGCCGTGAGGATGACCTCCGAGTGTTGTTCGCCTGTGCCCCCTTCGGCCGCCATCAAGAGGTAACGACCGTTTATTTTATATAGGTGTGGTCCCTCGATCCAGATCGGGTGCTGCGCAGGGTCGATACCGCCATCGAGAATCACCTGTTTTTCGCCAAAGGTGGTGTCGGTCTCAGGGTCGAAATCGTGGGTCCAAATGGCGCGGTGTCCCTCCCATTGGGGGCTACCTGCAGGAGCATCGTTGTGGACAATGTAGGCCTTTCCATCCTCATCAAAGAAGAGCGATGGGTCGATGCCACCCACCTTGGGTAGCCGTATCGGATCGCTCCACGACTCCGAGAAGGGATCGCGGGTCTTGACCAAGAAGTTACCGATGCCGTCTACAGCTGTCGTGATCAGGTAGAAGGTGTCGTTGGTGGGGTTGTAGCTGATAGCCGGCGCATAGATGCCGCCACTGAGGCGAATCCCCTCCTGCAGATTGAGCTGTGAAGGACGGTTCAGCACATGGCCCAATGAACGCCAATTGACTAGATCTCGGCTATGGAAAATGGGTACTCCCGGGTAGTAGCTGAATGATGAGCAGACCAGGAAGTAATCCTCCCCCTTGCGACAGATCGACGGGTCGGGGTAGAAGCCGGCCAGAATCGGGTTGTGGTACGCTTGTGTAGGGTCAATATGGATGTTGAACTGCATGTCGGCGCCTTGATAGTCGAAGCGGGTGAAGAGCGCCTCTTCGTGCGGAAGGGGGTTGCAGGCTGCACATCCGAAGAGGAATCCTCCCAAAATCAGGTGAAGCGTTTTGAACATCGGTCGTTGTTTTTTCAAAAGTACAAAAAGTAGCCGAATCGTCCAACATTTTGACAAAAAAGAGGGGCTATCCAGTTGCCGGATAGCCCCTCTTGGGTTGATGTCAGGTTGCTTAGCGGCTCTCGCAGTAAGCACCCAACTTCTTGTACTCCTTGTAGAGTTCCTCGTACTTGGCGTGGTTCTCGGCCGAAGGCTGGTACTCCTTTGCGCAACCCGAAGCCATTGCCTCCTGAGCCTCTTCGATTGTGGGGTAGAGACCCGCAGCCACAGCGGCAAAGATCGAAGCACCGAGGGCGCAAGCCTGGTCGCTCTCGCATACCGAGATGGGCACACCCAGCACGTCGCTCATCACCTGCATCACGAAGGGCGACTTGAGAGCGATACCACCGATACCGATGCAGCCGTTGATGCGGATACCCTCGCTCTTCATGCGCTCCATGATCGCTTTCGAACCGAAGGCCGTAGCCTCCACCAGAGCGCGGAAGATCATCGGTGCGGTCGTGCCGAGCGTAATGCCGGCAATGGCACCCTTAAGCGTCTGGTCAGCGTCGGGCGTACGACGGCCGTTCATCCAATCCACGGCAATCACACCGCTCTCGCCAATGGCGATCTTCTCGGCCTCCTTGGTCAGGGCGGGCAGAATCTGATCACAAGCCTTGTCCAGCTCCTCGACCGTCAGTTTATCGCCCAGGATGGCCTTCAGCGGGAACTCCAGCACGCGGCGGAACCAGGCGTAGATATCGCCAAAGGCCGACTGTCCGGCCTCAAAACCGATCAGGCCCGGCACTACCGAACCATCTACCTGGCCACAGATACCCGGGATGAGCTTGTCGCCCACCGACTCGGGCTTGGCAACCACGATATCGCAGGTCGAGGTGCCGATGATGCGTACCCACGAATCGGCCTTGATACCGGCACCTACGGCACCCATGTGGCAGTCAAAAGCACCACCGGCTACCACGACGTTGGTCGAGAGACCCAGACGCTGGGCCCACTCCTCGGTCAGGTGACCTACGACCTTCTCGGCCGTCTCGGTTTCGGTGAACATGCGCTCGCGCAGGCCCGACAGCAGGGGATCGAGCGTCGTGAGGAACTCCTCCGACGGCAGACCGCCCCACTTGGCATGCCACATCGCCTTGTGGCCCTCGGCGCAGCGGCTGCGTACGATCTCGTGCGGCTTCGTTGTGCCGGTCAGCAGGGCGGGCATCCACTCGCAGTGCTCGACAATCGAGTAGGCAGCGTTGCGGACAGCCTCATCCTCGCGCAGCACGTGCAGGGCCTTGGCCCAGAGCCACTCCGACGAGTAGATACCACCCTCGTAGGCCGTATAGTCGATCTCCCAGCGGCGGCACAGCGCGTTGATCTCATCAGCCTCCTGGATGGCCGTGTGGTCCTTCCAGAGGACGAACATGGCGTTCGGATTCTCCTCGAAGCCAGCCTTCAGGGCCAGCGGCGTACCCTCCTCGTCGATGAAGCAGGGGGTCGAACCCGTCGTGTCGAAGGCGATACCTACGACCTGTTCGGCAACCTCCGCAGGTACGGCGCTCAGCACCTCGCGCACCGTAGCTTCCAACACCTCGATATAATCCTTCGGATGTTGGCGATATTGATTCACGGCCGGATTGCAGAATTTGCCCTCCTTCCAACGTGGGTAGTAGCGCACCGCCGTAGCGAGCGTCTTACCATTCGAGGCATTCACGAGCACGGCACGCGCCGAGTCGCTACCATAGTCCAGTCCGATAACGTATTTGTCCATCTTTATTTACAGCTTAAAGGTTAGCACAAGGCCTTGTTCAACATGTAATATACCTCGTTCATGCGCAGCTCCTTCTTGAACTCCGAGATCGTGGTATCCTTGTTGATGTGTACCATCTCGATATTGGCGATTTCGGCGAAATCCTCCCAATACTCGGCCGTGATGTCGTACGAGAAGCACGAGTGGTGCGTGCCACCGGCCAAGATCCAGGCACCGGCACCCACCTCAAAGTTGGGCATCGGCTTCCAGAGGGCCGAGGCAACGGGCAGCTTGGGCAGCGGCTTTGGCTCTACGCACTCTACGTCGTTCACGATCAGACGCATGCGGTTACCCATGTCTACGACCGTAGCGGCTACACCCGAGCCGGTCTTCGATGTGAAGACCAGACGAGCCGTCTGCGTTTTGCGGATACCGATACCAAGGAAGTGTACCTCCAGACGCGGCTTCTGGGCAGCAATCAGCGGGCTTACCTCCAACATGTGCGACTGGAGAATCGTGCTCTCCTCGCCGGCGAAGTTCAGCGTATAGTCCTCCATGAACGAGCAACCCTTCGTCATGCCCTGCGACATGAACCATACGGTGCGTACCATGGCAGCCGTCTTCCAGTCACCCTCGCCACCAAAGCCGTAACCCTCGGCCATCAGGCGCTGCGAAGCGAGGCCCGGAATCTGGTCGAAGTGGCCCAGGTCGTCGAAGTTGGTCGTGAAGGCCTTGGCGCCCTTGGCTACAAGGCAAGCCTTGATCGTCAGCTCGGCCTTGGCGGCATTCCATACCTTCGTGTAGCCCTCGGTCGAGGGATCCTCCAACTCGGCAGCATGGTCGTAGAGGGTGAAGTACTCCTTCACAAGTGCATCTACCTCATCGTCGGTTACCTTGTCGAAGTAGGTCATCAGCTCCGCAACGGGGCAGTAATCTACATGGTAGCCCAGACGAATCTCAGCCTCCACCTTGTCACCGTCCGTTACGGCTACGTTGTTCATCTGATCGCCGAAACGAATCACGAGCATATCCTGCGAGTCGGCCCATGCGGCGGCTACACGCTGCCAGATGGCGATCTTCTCGAGGGTCTTCTGATCCTTCCAGTGGCCGACAACCACCTTGCGCGGACGGCGCATGCGAGCCGTGATGTGGCCAAACTCGCGGTCGCCGTGAGCTGACTGGTTGAGGTTCATGAAGTCCATGTCGATCTCGTTCCAGGGAATCTCCTCGTTGAACTGCGTGTGGAGGTGCATCAGAGGCTTGTTGAGCTCCTGCAGACCGTGGATCCACATCTTGGCGGGTGAGAAGGTGTGCATCCAGGTGATTACACCGATACACTTCGGGTCGTTGTTGGCGGCCTTCATGATGTCCCAAACCTCCTTCGAGGAGTTGGCCGTACCCTTATATACCACCTTTACGGGGAGCTGGCCCGAGGCATTCATGCCGGCTACCATCTCATTCGAGTGACCATCAACGGCCACTACTGCGTCGCCACCATAGAGCAGCTGAGCGCCCGTGACGAACCAAACTTCGTAGTTGCTATATGCTTCAATCATAATTTTTAATTTTGAATGCTGATTCCTGAATTTATTTCTTGGCCTGACCGTAGTAGGCATTGGCACCGTGCTTACGCGAATAGTGCTTCTCGATCAAAAGGTCGTTCATCTCCAGTGCAGGGTTCACCTGGTAGGCTACGAAGGCCATCTTGGCCACCTGCTCCATCACTACAGCGTTGTGTACAGCCTCATCGCCATCCTTGCCCCACGAGAAGGGTCCGTGGTTCTTCACCAACACACCCGGCGTGTGCATGGGGTTCATGCCGGCCTTCACGAAACGGTCCACAATCACCGTGCCTGTATGCTTTTCGTATTCACCCATTTGATCCTCGGTCATCGAGTCGGTGCAGGGGATGGCGCGGTGAAAGTAGTCGGCATGTGTTGTGCCGATGTTCGGAATATCTTTGCCTGCCTGAGCCCATGCCGTGGCGTAGGTCGAGTGGGTGTGGACAATGCCGCCCACCTCGGGGAAGGCCTTGTAGATTTCGAGGTGCGTTGCCGTGTCCGACGAGGGGCGCAGGTCGCCCTCGACGATCTTGCCGTCGAGGTCAACCACCACCATATCCGACGGCTTCATGTCGTCGTAATCTACACCGCTAGGCTTGATCACTACCAAACCCTTTTCGCGGTCGATAGCCGAAACGTTACCCCAAGTGAAGATCACCAAGCCGTGCTTAACAAGGTCGAGATTGGCCTTGCAAACTTTTGCTTTAAGTTGTTCTAACATATTACCAAAGTATATAATAGAGAATGGTCAAAATGACGATTACGCCTACCGCACCCCAATTGAAGGCGGCATCTGAGCGGAATACCGAGAGGTCGATCTTCACGGCACGCGGATCCTGAACCTTGTCCTTGGCGTTCGAATGCAGGTAGATCGAGATCGTGGCAAACATGGCCATCAGGAAGAAGAAGGCCTCGAAACCGTTGTTCTTGAGCGTAGGATCGATGATGCCGATCACACCCAGCACGAGGCTGACGAGTGCGCCGACGAAGGTTACGCGGCTCCAGAAGAGCTGCGTCTTAACTGCATGCTCATCCAGTACATCGGCCTTGACGGTCTTCTTGCTCAGGAGCGAGAGCGTGATGAAGAGGATCACCAGGGCGATGAATACATAACCCATGCGCAACAAGAAGGGAACCTCGGGCATCATAAACTTGAAGAGTACCGAGAAGGCAAAGGTGCCAATGGCGGCTACGACTGCTGCTACGCCCGAAGCACGCTTCCACAGCAGACCCAAACCGAAGATCACCACTACGCCCGGATAGACAAAGCCCGAGTACTCCTGGATGATCTGGAAGGCCTGGTCGGCAGCGCCCATGATCGGGTAGACGGCAATGACAGCCAAAATCAGGGCTGCTACTGAGGTCAGACGACCTACCGATACGAGCTTCTTATCCGAAGCACCCTTGTTGATGAACTGCTTGTAGATATCCATCGTGAAGATAGTCGAGGTCGAGTTGAACATCGAGGCCAGCGACGAGATAACGGCAGCAGCAAGGGCGGCAAACGAAAGACCCTTTACGATAACGGGCGTAAAGTTGCGGATCAGGAACGGATAGGCGTCATCCGAACGGGTGATCTCACCGGCCAAAGCCTGATACAAGTCGGGCTCTTGCGTCATGATGTAGTAGGCGCAAACACCCGGAATGCAGACGATGAACGGAATCAAAATCTTGAGGAATGCGGCGAAGATCATACCCTTCTTGGCCTCCGACAACGATTTAGCAGCAAGACCCTTCTGGATGATGTACTGGTTGAAGCCCCAGTAGCCGATGTTCGTAAGCCAAAGTGCACCCACAATCACAACAATACCCGGAATGTCGAAGTAAGGATCGGCCGTGATATTCTCGATGGCCGGATTGCGCGTTACCACCAGGTTGAAGTGGCGGTCACCTTCGATGGCTCCGAGTTTTGTCATAATCTCCTGCAAAGCACCCAATGCGCCACCCTGAATCTCCAGCGAACCGGCGATGAAATCCAGTGCGAAGTAGGCCGTGATCAGACCACCACCTACGAGGAAGGTCACCTGCATTACGTCGGTCCATGCCACCGAGGCCAGACCACCGTAGATCGAGTAAATACCGGCAATGATAAAGAGTACGAGGATGATGATCATGAGCGTCATGTCGACCTCCATGCCCAAAATCATACCCGGCGATGCGGGAATGCCAAGAATCTGCTTAATGGCCAAAGCGCCGAGCCAAGCCACCGACGTGAGGTTGATGAAGACGTAGAGGAAGAGCCAGAAGATCGAGAAGGCGAGACCCACACCCCAATTGTAACGCTCGCGCAGGAACTGCGGAATGGTGAAGATTTTTCGTTCGATCATCACGGGCAGGAGGAACTTACCCACTACAATCAGCGTGGCGGCAGCCATCAGCTCATAGGCGGCAATGGCAATACCCGACGCGAAGGCCGAGCCCGACATGCCGATAAATTGCTCGGCCGAGATATTGGCCGCAATGAGCGAGGCACCCACGGCCCACCAGGTAAGGGTGTTACCGGCCAAGAAATAGTCGTTTGACGACTTCTCCTTGCCATCTTTACTGCGCGAGAGGAAGAATCCCAGGCCCACGAGCAGAATGATGTACAACGCAACGATCACATAGTCGATCATTGCGAAGCCGTTGTTCTGTAATGCTTCAATCAGATTCATTGTTTTTCTATCTTTTTTAGTTGGTTAATAATCTTCCGAATTACTCGCGTACACCGAATTTGAAGGTGCAGTGGCTGGTGTATTGCTCACCCGGACGTACGACAGCCGAAGGCCACTCGGGCTTGTTGGGCGTGTCGGGATACTTCTGCGTCTCGAGGCAGATACCTACGCGCTGGTTGTAAACGATGCCCTTCTTGCCCGTTACGGTGCCGTCGAGGAAGTTGCCCGAATAGACCTGGATACCCGGCTCATCGGTGTACACCGTCAACTCGATACCCGTCTCGGGGGCGTAGAGTACCACTGCGGGCTGTGTCTTGTCACCGGCCGTGTTGAGTACCCAGTTGTGGTCGTAGCCGTTACCGTTCTTGAGCTGGATGTAGTCGAAGTTGTCGATCTCCTTGCCTACGGCCTTGGCCTGACGGAAATCCATCGGGGTCTCGGCTACGGGGGCAATCTCACCCGTGGTCATGTAGGTGTCGTCTACGGGGGTGAAGTTGTCGGCATTGATCATGAGCTCGTGGCCAAGGATCGTCTGCGTCGGGTCGCCCGTGAGGTTGAAGTAGCTGTGGTTGGTCATGTTGATCACCGTCGGAGCATCGGTTGTAGCCTTGTAGTCGATTACGATGGCATTCTCGTCGGTGAGCGTGTAGCTGACCTGTGCCTCCACATTGCCGGGGAACTGCTCTTCACCATCGGGCGAGTGGAGCGTCAGCACGAGGTTGTTCGGCGTAGCCTCAGCCACCGTGTAGAGCTTGTACTGCCAGCCGTTCGGGCCGCCGTGCAGGCAGTGACCGAAGTTGTTTTTCGGCAGGTCGTACTCCACGCCGTCGATCGAGAACTTGCCCTGACCGATACGGTTGGCGTAGCGGCCGATCGAGGCACCAAAGTCCGAAGGTACGTTCTGATAGTCGGCAATCTTATCGAAGCCGAGCACCACGTCGCGCATCTCACCCGTGCGATCGGGTACCATCACCGAAACGATGCGACCACCAAAGGGGGTTACGCATACCTCCATGCCGTTGGCATTGGTGAGGGTGTAGAGTGCGGTTGTCTGGCCGTCAATCGTTGTTACGAAGTCAGCCGGATTGAGCCCCGAAATGGGCATGTTGCACTGCTTCGAGCAGCATCCCGAAATCAGGAGTGCCGAGAGCAGCATCGCGGAAATTTTACGAATCATAACAGTTATTTTTTATTGTTTTGGTTTCGGTAGGAATATAACGTAGTTATATTGCATCAAATATACGGATTATCGGTTGAACAGCCAAATTTTTTTTGGGGCAGATTTCGAAAAGCGGGTAAATGGCCTCTCCGCAAACAAAAAAAACAGCTGTTTTGGTTGCGGTGTGTGGAGAAATACAATTTTTTTTGTAATTTCAACCATTAAATTCTATGAGCATGAGAACAATGGGGAGAAAGATGCTGCTTGTGATTGTCGCACTCTTGTGGGGCGTGGTGGCGGTGTCAGCCCGCGAACCGGGCTATGTGGCCGTGCCGGATGGCCGACTCTATTACGAGATTTCGGGTGCGGGTGAACCGCTGATTTTTGTGCATGGTCACTCGCTCGATCGGCGGATGTGGCGTGAGCAGGTGGCCTGTTTTGAAAAGCATTTTCGGGTCATCGTTTACGATGCACGCGGTTATGGTCGCTCTTCAAAACAACGCGAGAATCTGCTCTTTACCCATTGTGACGATTTGGTGGCGCTGATGAACGCCTTGGGTATTGAAAAGGCTCATGTTGTCGGGCTTTCGATGGGTGGATTTATTGCGGGAGATCTGTTGGCGATGCACCCCGAACGACTGCTCAGTTGCACGCTGGCTGAGGGGCATATACGCTCTACACCGAGCATCAACGAGCCGATGACAGCTCAGGAGCGAGCCGCCAAACAGATCTCGATTGATGCCGTGAAGGCGAAGGGCTTGGCGGCCTATAAGAAGGAGTGGTTTGAGTCGTTGATGAAGGGTGGTAGCCGCGCCGAGCGGATGCGACGCCCCTTGTGGCGCATGATCCGCAAGTGGGATGGTTGGCAGGCAACGCACCATGAGGTGCACTGCTACTACGCTCGCGAGGCGATGGAGGTACTCAAGGAACGGCGGCCCGAGGTGCCGACTCTCTTCTTGTCGGGACGTCGTCCGACGGGCAAACAGCGCACCAATCCGTCGATGATGAACTACCTGAAGAACAGCCGTCACGAATATATTGACGATAGCGGCCATATGTGTAATATGGAGCAACCCGAAGCCTTCAACGAGATCGTGATGCAATTCTTGGCCGAGTACCGATAGTGGTGGTGGGGGATCGCTCTGTGCATCGCTTGTAACCAAAAAAAAGCGGAACCGAAATTCGGCTCCGCTTTTTTGTGTAAAGGTTTCGACTACTGCGGCTGCTTGCCGATGTAAGTCAGGATACCACCATCCACATAGAGGATGTGGCCATTCACGGCGTCCGAAGCCTTCGATGCGAGGAATACGGCGGGACCGCCCAGCTCATCGGGCTCGAGCCAGCGACCTGCGGGGGTCTTGGCGCAGATGAACGAATCGAACGGGTGGCGCGAACCGTCAGCCTGCTTCTCACGCAGCGGGGCGGTCTGGGGCGTAGCGATGTAACCCGGGCCGATACCGTTGCACTGGATGTTGTACTCACCATACTCCGAGCAGATGTTGCGCGTGAGCATCTTCAGACCACCCTTGGCAGCTGCGTAAGCCGATACGGTTTCACGACCCAGCTCCGACATCATCGAGCAGATGTTGATGATCTTACCCTCGCGACGCTCCATCATCTCGGGAATCACGGCGCTGGCGCAGATAAACGGACCTACAAGGTCGATGTCGATCACCTGCTGGAACTCGGCGCGCTTCATCTCGTGCATCGGGATGCGTTTGATGATACCGGCGTTGTTTACCAGGATGTCGATCTGGCCTACCTCGGCATGTACCTTCTCGACCATCTCCTTCACCTGATCCTCGTTCGTCACGTCGCATACGTAGCCGTGTACGTTCTCGATGCCGTGCTCCTTATAGTTGGCCAGACCCTTCTCCAGGGCAGCCTCGTTGATGTCGTTAAAAATGATGTTCTTGATGCCTGCAGCTACAAAAGCCTTGGCGATGTTGAAACCGATGCCATACGAAGCACCCGTGATCCAAGCATTCTTTCCTTCGAGCGAAAACATATTTTTTTAGTGTTTTTATGCGGCGTCTTTCGCACCTTGTTCGGTGTAAAACCTACTCGCTGAAAAGTTGTAAAAGTCAGTGAGCGGGCCGCGTTGTTGTTAATTAAGTTGTTGCTTTGTTCTACGTGTCGGATTGGTATTTATCGAAACAGATCGTCGAAACTCTATCTAAGAATTTCGCACCATCCTGCATCGAGACGCCCTTCGACTGTATTACTTCAGATCCGTGATCTTCGAGAAGTCCTGATCGCCGTAGTCGAGGTTCTCACCGCCCATACCCCAAATGAAGGTGTAGTTGTGCGTAGCGGCGGCGCTGTGGATCGACCACTCGGGCGAGAGAACAGCCTGCTCGTTGTGCATCCAGATATGGCGCGTCTCCTCGACCTCACCCATCAGGTGGCAAACAGCGTCGGTCTCGGGTACCTCAAAGTAGAAGTAGGCCTCCATACGGCGCGAGTGTACGTGTGCCGGCATGGTGTTCCATACGCTACCAGTAGCCAACTCGGTCATACCCATCTGCAACTGGCAGGTCGGCAGTACCTGGTTAACGATCATCTTGTTGATGTTGCGCTCGTTCGAACCCTCCAACGAACCCATGTGGGCTACCGAAGCATTCTCCTTCGTAACCTTCTTGTCGGGATACGAGGTGTGAGCCGTGCACGAGTTGAAGTAGAACTTGGCGGGGTTGGCCTTATCTACGCTCTCGAAGGTTACCTCGCGGTCGCCCGAACCGAGGTAGAGGGCCTCCTTGTAGTCGAGCTCATAGACTGCATCACCAGCCTTCACGATACCCTTGCCGCCTACGTTGAAGATACCCAACTCACGACGGGTGAGGAAGTAGGGAGCCTTCAGCGGATCGATAGCCTCCAGCTTGAGAGCCTCCTCGACGGGCATGGCGCCACCTACGACCATACGGTCATACATCGAATAAACCATGTTTACCTCGTCAGCAGCAAATACCGTCTCGATTAGGAAATCACGGCGCATGCGCTTCGTGTCATAATGCTTGGCATCTTCGGGATGCGCAGCATAGCGAACTTCGTAATTTGTTTTCATCTTGAAAGTGATTATTAGATTGTTTTTATAGTTGTTTACCGGTTAGTTCTTGTCCGAACACATTTTATCCAAACAAAGTTAGTGAAAGGAAATGAGAAATGCAAGCGAGGAAGGCGATTTTGGGTAAAATATGTACAAGAAAAAAGAGCCGCCGGCAGGCGACTCTTATCTACAGAGCAGGAAGTGTGCTATCGCATCGAGGTCATACGGATCGAAGCCTTTACCAAGGCAAGCGCGCGGATGCGGTCGATAGCCACATCCTTGTCGGCATGGTGGGGATTCTGGCTCACGAGCTTCACATAGCCCGCGCGATCCGATTTTTGGATATACTTTACGGTGATGTACTCCTCGCCGTCGATCTCGATCGAGAGTAGGTACATGTCACCCCAGAAGATGTCTTCGATGTTTTGGAGCTGCTTGTACAGGACGATGTCGCCACTCTTCAGCAACGGGTACATTGAGTCGCCTGCGATGTAGATTGCACCATCGCATTTCGGCAGGTTGGGGATATGGATGAAGTTAACGGGCTTGAAATCTGCTTGGTTGTTGAAGAGCGGAACCAAGCCGGCCGTACCTTCGATCGAGAAGAGAGGAACGCTCTGCATCGGCAACGACGAGTCGGTGCGGAGCATGAAGGTCTGCAAATCGGGCTTGGCGTTGAACATCTCGCCGTGACCACTCTCCAGCCACTCGGGATTCACGTTCAATTCTTGAACTAATATGTTGCGGTTGCGTGTCGAGAGTCCCGTCTTACCGGTTTCGATCATTGAGAGGGCGGCTTTCCCGACTCCAAGTCGCTGTGCTAACTGCTCTTGCGTCAATCCGAGCTCCTTTCGTATCAGTTTGACTCGTTCGTTCATGGTGGTGTGATTAGAAAAACCTATATAAAAAATTTAACATTTCGAGTACCAAAATCAATTTTTGAACTTATCTTTGTACTTGCAAAGTTAAGCAATTTGCGTTATAAAACAACTTTTTTTGATAAAAAATTACACAATATCAATGATTTTTACTATTTCATCTCAACTCTATGAGGAAGTTCAAGCTCGTTTGATCGAGGCGATCGGTGCTCGCAGCTACTATTCGGGGGCGCTTTCGTGGGAGTCGGAGGGGGTTGCTTGCCGCTTGGTGGTCAGCTGTTTTGTCTATCGTCGTCGTGAGACGATGCCCGAAGGTTCGTTCGATGCGATCTACGATTTGGTACCTGTATGGTGGGAGTTCCACACAGCCGACGAGCAGGGCGAACAGCTCAACGATTTCTCCTTTTCCGAGTTGCGCGCACGCCTGCGGTAGCAGGTGTGGCCTTGGCTCGGATTGCCTCTCTTCGGGCGCGGCAACGCCCTCCGAGCCTTTTTGTAAAGCCGGTCATCTGGTAACCCTATACGGCTGACCTCTCGCTGTTTTTATTCCGCCTGTCGTGTTGCCGCACAAAGGAGTCACGAGGAGGGGAAATCCCCCTCCTCCTTTAATTATAAAATAAGTATGTCGTATTGTTCATTTCCCGATTTTGCCCGCTCGGTCTATCCGTTTTTAGAGTTCGAGCCTTTCCATGAAACCTATTACCGCGTCTTGCAGGCCTTTGCCGAGGGACGCATCAGACGTTTGGTAGTTACCATGCCGCCGCAACATGGCAAGAGTATGGGGGCAACCACCTTGTTGCCCGCCTATCTGCTGGGCCTTGATCCTGATCTGCGCGTGGCAATTGCCTCCTACTCTGCGTCGCTTGCCTCGAAGTTTAACCGTCGCGCACAACGTATTCTCGATTCGCGTGAATATGCCGAACTCTTTCCGGATACCACCATCAAACAGGGGGCGCGTCCGCAAGGCTATATTCGCACGTCGGACGAGGTGGAGATTATCGACCACAAGGGGTCACTGCTTTCGGTCGGACGCGAGGGGTCGCTTACGGGCAATCGGGTCGATTGTTTCATCCTTGACGACCTCTACAAAGATGCCATGGAGGCCAACTCGCCTTTGGTGCGCACCAATTGCTGGGAGTGGTACACCTCGGTTGTTCGAACCCGCATGCATAATCAGTCGCGCGAATTGATTGTCTTTACGCGTTGGCATGAGGAGGACCTGATTGGTGAGTTAATGCGCCGCGAGTCGTTTGTGACACTGATCCATTGGGCGCAACTTGATGCGGTAGAGGAGGATACCTGGTTGCATCTGAATTTTGAAGCGCTGAAAGCTTCACCGCCCACCGAACTCGATCCGCGCCGGGAGGGGGAGGCGCTTTGGGAGTCGCAGCAAGGTGTTAAATTGCTTACAGCCAAACGAAAGCTCGATCCGTTGCAGTTTGAGGCGATGTATCAAGGCCATCCTACAGCGCGCGAGGGGCTGCTCTACGGGACGAATTTCGGCGAATATGACCACCTGCCACACGAGATTGTCCGCTATGGCTCCTATACCGATACGGCCGATATGGGTGACGACTACCTCTGTTCGCTGGCCTATGCGGTCGATGTCGATGGCTTGATTTATATTACAGATTGCGTCTATACGCGCGAGTCAATGGAGTTGACCGAATCGATGGTGGCCGAGATGTTGCGTCGCAGCGGAACGCGTCAGGCGCGCATTGAGAGTAATAACGGTGGCCGAGGTTTTGCACGAGCGGTGCAACGAATGGTCCCCGAGGTGGCGGTGGAGTGGTTTCACCAGAGTGGTAACAAAGAGGCCCGCATCCTCTCCAATGCCCCGACGGTGCTCCATCTGCTCCGTTTTCCGCAGGGTTGGAATCACCTTTGGCCTGAATTGTATCAGCACCTTACGACCTATCGCCGCACTTTTCGCGCCAACCGTTGGCACGATGCGGCTGATGTGGTGACAGGTATTGTTGAAAAGGAGGTGACCGATCGGACAAAAAGCAAACTGCGAAGCGTACGTTTTTTGTAAGTTGAAAGTTTTTTGTCGTGCTTGTTGCCACACAACAAAAGTAGAGGGAGATAGCTTTCTTGTTGCTATCTCCCTTTTTGTTGCGCTAACTGAATTTCAATATTCAACGCTCAACCTTCAGTTTTCTACAGCAGCTCTTCGAGTCGGGCTACGGGGGCGATGTCGAGCGACGAGAATTCGCCTTTCTGGTAGCGGTGATAACCGGCCATGGCGATCATGGCGGCGTTATCGGTGGTGAACTTAAATTCGGGCAGGAAGGTTCTCCAGCCGCGCTTTTTACCTTCGGCTACAATGCCGTCGCGCAATCCCGAGTTGGCCGATACACCACCTGCGATGGCGATGTCGCGGATGCCGGTCTCTTTCGATGCGCGAACCAGCTGCTTTAGGAGGATCTCGATGATCGTATGCTGTAACGAGGCACAGAGATCGGCCTTGTTCTCTTCGATGAAATTGGGGTTCTCCTTGACGGCATCACGCAGGGTGTAGAGGAACGAAGTCTTGAGCCCCGAGAATGAGTAGTTAAAACCATCGACGTGGGGGCGTGCAAAGTGAAAAGCCTTAGGATTGCCCTCTTTGGCCAGACGATCGATGACCGGACCGCCCGGATAGGGAAGTCCCATCACCTTGGCGCACTTGTCGAACGCTTCACCGGCGGCGTCGTCGATCGTAGTGCCGAGAATCTCCATCTCACACGGCGACTCTACGCGTACGATCTGCGTATGACCTCCGCTGACCAACAGACACAAGAAAGGGAAGCGCGGGTGGGGCAGTTCGCGATCAGGCATGTCGATCAGGTGCGAAAGAATATGGCCCTGCAGGTGGTTTACCTCCACCAGGGGGATGTTCTGCGCAATCGACAACCCTTTGGCAAACGAAACGCCGACCAAGAGCGATCCGACCAAGCCGGGGCCACGCGTGAAGGCGATGGCGTCGATCTCCTCGACCGAGATGCCGGCCTCTTTGAGGGCCGTATCCACAACGGGGATGATATTCTGTTGATGGGCACGCGATGCTAATTCGGGAATCACGCCGCCATATTTGATATGTACGGCCTGCGAGGCGATGACATTCGAGAGCAATACGTTGTTACGCAGTACGGCAGCCGATGTGTCATCGCACGAAGATTCGATACCTAAAATGGTGATGTTGCTGTTCATGTTGCAAAGGTATTCAAAAAAAATGAGTTCGAAACTGCTCGAACTCATTTTTCTTACAACAACCCTTTGATCCAGCGGAAAAGTTGGTAGGGCATGTAGCGCAACGGTAGATCGAATCGGGTGGTGGTCTCTACCACCGAACGTCGATGCGAGAAGGCCAGGTAGGAGTCCTTACCGTGATAACAGCCCATGCCCGATTGTCCGACGCCTCCAAAGGGAATACGCTCGTTTGCGATGTGCATGATCGTATCGTTCAGGCAAGCACCACCCGACGAGGTGCAGTTAAGTACCGCTTTGCGATGCTCCTTGCCGAAGAAGTAGAGAGCAAGAGGCTTTTCGCGCTCGGTGACAAATCGGATCGCCTCTTCAACCTCATGAAAGGTCATGACGGGCAGAACCGGACCAAAAATTTCCTCCTGCATGACACGATCGTTAGGCTTTACCCCCTCCAAAATAGTGGGCTCAATGTAGCGCTCCGTGCGATCGGTGCGTCCGCCAAAACGGATATTGCCCTCCGAGAGATAGCCGGTCAGACGATCGAAGGCGCGTTCGTTGACGATGCGTACAAAATGTCGACTTTCGCGCGGATCGCTGCCCAGAAGCTTGCGAAAGGCCTTTTGCAGCTCCGTGAGGAATGCTTCGCGGATCGATTCGTGCACGAGTAGGTAATCGGGGGCAATGCAGGTCTGGCCTGCGTTGAGCGACTTGCCCCAGGCAATACGGCGGGCGGCTACCTGTAGGTTGGCATCGCAATCAACGATGCAGGGGCTCTTGCCACCCAACTCCAGAACTACGGGGGTAAGGTGTTGTGCAGCAGCCTCCATCACACGTCGGCCCAGGTCGGGGCTTCCGGTGAAGAAGATGCGGTCGAATCGCTCGACCAACAGTTGGCTGTTTACCTCGCGGTTGCCCTGCACAAGGGCCACATACTGCTCCTCGAAGGTATCGCGAATGAGCTCTTCGAGTACCTTCGATGTGTTGGGAACGTAGGGCGAGGGTTTCAGGATGGCGGTGCAACCGGCCGAAATGGCGCCTACCAGCGGGTTGAGCAGCAGTTGTACGGGATAGTTCCAGGGGGCGATAATCAGGCCGCAGCCGAGCGGCTCCGTGATTACGCGGCTTTGCGAGGGGAACATCTTCAAGGGCGATGCGACGTGTTGGGGCTGCATCCACCCTTTGAGGTGCTTTAAATGGTTGGTAATCTCACCCAACACGATGCTCAGCTCGGTCATGTAGGCCTCCTCGTAGGATTTGTGCAGATCCTGCCGCAGCGCTTCGGCGAGCGGCTTTTCCCATTTCAAAAGACCTTCGCGCAACCGCTTTAGTTGTTCGTGCCGAAACGAATAGCTGCGCGTGGCGCCCGAGCGGAAGTAGGCGCGCTGCTCCTCGATAAGGTGCAGGATTGTTGCGTGCGGTGTGTTTTGCAATAGCATGCCGTAAATCGTTTTCACAAAGTTATCCATTTTCTTCGGATAAACAAAAACGGTGCTCGGCATTGCGCCAAGCACCGTTTGCTTTTGTGGTCAAATTCGGATTAGAACTTGAAGTCCAGACCGATACCCCAAGCCATCGACGTACGGTTGTAAACGTCCTTGAAGTCGAGGCCGTTCGAATCCTTACCTACAGCCGTAGCCTCATCGTAGAAGGTGGGCATGATACCTACGTTGATGCGGAGCAGGTCGCAAACCTGGTAAGCGGCACCGATACCCGTCGACCACGACGAGATCGAGTAGTTCATGTCCGAGTAAGCGTTCTCGTTCATGTCGAGCTGCGTGCGCTGAGCACCACAGCTTACGAGCCACTTCTTCGAGATCTGCCACTCAGCCCCCAAAAGGTACTCCATCGTGTTGCCCTCGATGCAGCTCGAGAACGAGTTCTCAGCATCCTTGTCGAAGAAGAGGTGGTACTCGGCCGTGATCTTTACCGGACCGCACTCGCGGCTGGCAGCCAGGGCCAGCAGGGCGGGCGTCTCGGCCTTTACCTTTGCACCGTTGGGGAAGATATTGTTGATCACCTTGTCCTTAGCTGAAGCCGACTCAATCTCAAGCTCGGTAGCCATCTTGAACTCATACTTGGCCGAAGCAGCCCACTTACCCTTCTGGAAGTAGAGGGCCAGTACGGGGCTGATCGAATAGCCCGTCTGCTTTACGTCAAGGATGTGATCCGAAGTCAGAGCGGCATACTGATCAGCAGCAGCACCGATGGTGGGGTTGATAGCACCCAACTTAGCATCTACGGCCTGGAAGAAGGTGGGAGCCGACATCATGGCACCGTTCAGCCCCAAAGCAGCACACGTCGGGTTGATCTGGATGTTCTTTATGTAACCCTCATAAGCGTTCGACGAGGTGCTGTAGCGAACCATAGCGGCAGCCGACAACCAGTCGGTGATGCGGAAAGCAACACCGGCGTTGAAGGCGAGCGTCTGCGACGAACCCTTCAAGTACATGTCCATTGCGTACTGATTAGCCGAGAGACCGTATTCCTTACCCAGGTTAGAAACACCTGTGGGCAGAACCGAGAACTGACGCTCGAACGAACCGAGACCGTCGTTGAACTCCAGCGAACCACCGCCACCGTTTACACCCATACCGAGCATAACGGCCCAACGGTTCTTCTTCCACGTGAGGTGAACACTGGGAACCAGCGGCGAGAATACCTCACCAGTAAACTCCTTGGTTGTCTGACCGTTGTTGCCTGCGCCCATGGCGAAGAGAGCAAAGGTCGAAGTGATGGTACGGGTCTGCTTGGCCATCTGGTCGTTGATACCCAGGTGCCAGCCGTCCTCCATGAAGGCCGTACCGGCGGGGTTGTTATACACTGCGTCGGTGTCGAGGGTCGTACCGCGAGCAATGCTGCGCAGGAAGGCAGCGCTCTGGTTCGTGTTGGTCATCGGACCACCGGCGAGGGCCGTCGTTACGGTTGCAAGCGACAGCAGAATCGTAAAGATTTTTTTCATCGTAAAAAGTTTAAGTTAAACAACTCCTGACTGATCGTTCCTATTATATTATTAGGGCGCCAGACAGATTAATATTTTTCTGTAATAATCGTTGTGTCGAAACCGCCGTTTTCGGATGTTTCGCCGGCAAAGATGCGGATTTAATCCAAAATAGGCAAATAAAAGTGGTAAAAAGAACAAAATGAGGGCGATTTTTTGAGTTTTAGGGGTAAAAAAAAGAATTATGGGGTGAAAAAACGGATTTTTAACGCCCTCTATCCTTGAAAGCGCTGTTCTAAAATTCCTATTTAATAGTATTAAATTTCGTATTTTCGTGGCGAAAAAGCGTGGAATTGGCAGGTGTTGTGCTGTGAAAAAATGGCAATGGGACGTGCCTATTCAAGTGCTAATCGAGGCGATTGAGGCGCCAGATTTGGCAGAGTTTGCTCAAGGGGACTGCGCCGGTCTGTTGAGTTGGTCGGTCTGCTGTTCGAATTCCTGTAATGGACTCCGCAGACTTCCTTGTGTAAGAGTCCCGGATAGCATCAGCGTCCTGAGTGCGGCGCAACTCAAGTGAAAGCTTGATGTCTCACCTGTCATGCCTAAAAAAAACCATTGCAATGTTGCAATGGCTTTTGTAACCAATCTCTCCTTTATCGGCCTTCCGATACCAGCCAATGAGTGATACTTTCGGCGTAGGTTTTTGAGATGGGGATATCAGGGATACCCTCGATACCGAATTCGATGAAGATGCCCTCCTTTTCGCGACGCAAGACCTTGATGTGGTCTAAGTTGACCATGTAGGAACGGTGGCATCGCATGATATGGGTGTCGGCCAGCTGAAGAGCAATCTGTTTGAGTGTGGTGCGTACCATTACCTTTTTGGGGCTGTCGCCGTTGAGGTACCAGACGCAGACGTAGTTGTCGGCCGATTCGATGCCGATCAACTTCTCTCGACGGACCGAAAGTTGCATTTTCCCCTTTTCGTCCATGATTTGGATGTATGCACGCGCTAATGCGTTTTCATCCTCCTCCAATCGCTTGCGGATCGCTTTCAATTCACCCACACGCTCCTGCCAGATGAAGTAAATGTAACATATTACGTAGGGAATCAAGAGGATCAAGATCGACTTATAGAGCGTGTTGCGGAAGATGGTCGTGATGGTTGTTCCGCCCGTGAGGTTGCTCAAAAAGAAGGTTGCTGTGGTGTAGATCAGCACCATGATCACAATCTCGAGGGCCACCCAGGCGATGTATCGGATGTAGGAGATGGCGTGATGCTTGGTGTAGGCAGTCATGATCAGGCGGCTGACGGCGGCAACAGCCATACCGATCAAGACAATTACGACGGAAAGCAGTGTGATTTTCAGGTCGTAATCGATGTTGAGCCACGGAAGAAGTTTCTCGTCGAGGGTGTCGAAATCGAGCGGTTTATAGATCAAAATGAACAACAGCGCGAAGAACGGCACAAAGAGAACCATGGCAATTTGGTTCTTTTTTTTGTAAATGAAGGACGGAATCGGTGTCATCGCTCGTTTTATTGGAAATTCTTCGACAAATTGTGGGACGAAAATGCACGCCTTTTGCCGAAAAAAAGTTATATTTGCAAGTTAATATTACAGTAAGTTATCTAAATACCTCAAGGGTTTGCAGGACAAAGGTATAAAAATATTGCGAAAAACAGGCAAAATTTTTATCGGAGTGGTGCTCGCATTGCTCTTTTTGCCGTTTGTACTGTCGGCCCTGTTGTCGATTCCTGCCGTGCAAAACTTTGCCGTTGATCGCTTGGCGAAATTTGCGTCGCGTCGTTTGCAGACCACCGTTTCGGTGGGTAAGATTGACGTGGGTTTCGGCGGACGTGCGATTGTTAACGGTTTCTATGTCGAGGATTACGAGCAGGATACGTTACTCTATGTGCACCATCTCGATGCCTTTATTCTTCCTCCCAAAGATGGCTTGCACTTTACCCGCGGCCATATTGAGGGTGTAAAGCTCCACCTGCGCGAGGTCGCTTCGGGCGAGATGAACATCAAGCAGGTTGTCCGCAATATGTCGGATCCGAATCGCAAGAAGAAGGGAAATTTCCGCTTGGAGATCGATGCAACCAATATTTGTGATCTTGAGGTGCTGATCGAACAACAGGAGCACCGCGATCCTGCCTATGGTGTCGATTATGGAAACATGCGTATTGGCGATATTGGCGCGCTTGTCCATGAACTTGTCATTGATGGTCATGTGATTGCAGCCGATATTGAGGGACTGAATTTCTGTGAGAAGAGTGGTTTTAAGCTCGACGAACTGACCGGAAAATTCTATCTTACAACGGGCTGTATAGGTTTTGAGGATACTCGACTGCGTACTCCGCAAAGCGATTTCGAGCTCTCGTCGCTGGCCATTGTCGGCGATTCGTGGAAGTCATACAAGGATTATATTTCGGAGGTCGATATGGTGGTTGAAATCACCGAAGGATCTCTCTCGACCGACGATATTGCCTATTTTGCCCCGGCTCTGCGACGTTGGGCAACTCGTTTTAGCGATATTGATATCTCGTTTAATGGTTGTGTGGCTGATTTTGAAAGCGAGGTCCGCAGTTTGATTGCCAATGACTCGACTCGCGTGCGAGCACACGGCAGGGTGCAGGGTATTCCGCGTATTCCTACGACGCGTTTCGATCTGCAACTCTCCGAATTGCACACTACAACTGCGGCTGCCACTTCTTTGGCGCACCGCATTGCCGGTGTGGAGTTTGCCCCTGCGCTTCAGGAGTTGATCGATCGCTTGGGTGAGATCGATGGCGCAGCCCGCTTTAATGGCTCTTTTGCCAATTTTAAGGCGCAGATGGGGCTGCAGACTGAATTGGGTGTGGTCAACGGTAAGGCGCAGTTGTCTCCGATGGCGGATGATCGAACACGTAAGCAGCTTGAAGCCTCGTTGGCGACCAACGACTTTGCCGTCGGTCGCTTGCTCGATCAACAACCTTTGCTCGGAACAGCCGATCTGACGGCTGAACTTACGGGAATTATGGGGCAGAATGGGTTGGATGCGCGTGTGCGTGCAGATCTTTCGGAGTTGATATTCAACCATTACGAATATGACTCGTTGCAGTTGGTTGGTCGCTTGCGCCGTCACCAGTTCAATGGTCGTATCGAGGCCGATGATCCGAACTTCGATGTCAAGGTCAACGGTTATCTGGACTGGGGTAAGTCGATTCCGCGCTATGACTTTACGGCCGATCTGAATCGCATTGATCTGACTAAACTTAACTTCAATCGCCGAGATTCGATTTCGGAGCTTTCGGCGCATCTGACGGCTAAGGCAGGTGGTCGATCGTTGGATGATTTGGACGGTTTTGTCACCCTCTCGAATGTGGCTTATCGCTACAACGATAGCCTACTCACGGCACGCAGCATTGTGCTTCGTGGCGAGAATACCCCCGAGAATCGCAGTGTGGAACTTCGCTCCGACTTTGTCGATGCCACCTTCCGTTCCAGGACAGGTTATCGCCAGGTGTATGACTATCTGCGTCAGGCGGCTTGGCGTTATATCCCCATGTTGAAGCTCAATACCGAGCGTTATACGGCTGTGGCTCAACGCCAGGCTGCACCAAACGACTTCTCGTTGCTTGATGTGCAGATTCGTCGCTTCAATCCGGTGGCTAACGCCATTGCCGAAGGTTTGCAGGTGGCCGATGGATCGTCGTTACGTCTGTTGTTTAACCCGGCCAGTGATCACCTTTCATTGCAGGTTGGCTCGGATTATATCGAACGCAAAAACATGCTGGCAACCAATCTGCATATCAACGCCTCGAACAACAACGACTCGTTGCGTATGTATGCCTCGGCCGATCACCTCTACATGGGAGTTGTCCGTCTGCCTGAATTTTCGCTTTCGGGAGGAGCCAAGGCAGGGCGTGTGCAACTCACGGCCGGTTTTAACGACACGACGCGACACGCCTCGGCACGTATCGGTGTGGAGGCTTCGGTGGCCGATGAGGATGGCCCGCATGGACGTCGCATCAACCTGCGTGTGAAGCCCTCGCATCTCTCGGAGGGGAATGCCACATGGAATCTGATCTCGACCAATATGCTCATCGACACCGCATCGATTGATGTGGGACGTTTTGTGATGCAGCACGATGATCAGCTGCTGATGGTGGGAGGTGTGGCTTCGCGGAATCAAAGCGATACCCTGCAGATGCGTTTGGTGAATTTCCACATAGCCCCCTTCGTGCGATTTGCCGAACAGTTGGGATATCGGGTTGATGCCCGCACCAATGGTCGTGTGACGATGACCGGAGCACTCGGTAAGGCGATCATGTCGGCCGATGTGCGTGTGGACAGCCTTTCGGCCAACGGTCTGGTGGCACCACCGTTGCATCTTCAGTCAGGATGGGATTTTGCCCAAAACCGAGCCGGAGCATCACTCTTGGATCTCAAGAGTCGCGATACGTTGTTGCGCGGATTCTATATGCCCGATCGCAAGCGCTATTATGCCCATTTGACGGTCGATAGTCTGAATATGAATCTGCTCGATCCGATTTTGGTGGGTGTGGTTTCGGGTACCCAGGGTCGTGGTGTGGCCGATCTGGTGTTGCGCGGTGAGGGACGTAATGCCGATCTTTCGGGTGTGATCGATGTGACCGATATGCGGACCAAGGTCGATTATACGCAGGTCTCCTATCGCATGCCTAAGGGGCGTGTTCGGGTGTCGGGCAACCATTTCCGCGCTCAAAATATCGAGATTATCGACCCCGATGGTAATAGGGGTACGTTTGCCATGGATTTGGATCTTGAACACCTGAAAAATATCCGTTATACGGTGCGTTTACGTCCCCAAAAGATGTTGGTGCTCAATACTACGGAGCAAGATAACAACCTCTTCTACGGCAAACTGTATGCATCGGGTGATGCTCGAATTGTCGGTCGCAAAGGGGTGGTGCAGATGGATATTTCGGCTTCGTCCGACGACCATTCGTTCTTCTACATGCCGCTTTCGGATAAATCGAATATCTCGACAGCCGAATTTGTTACCTTCGTAGAACCGGTGGCCGATGACCAGGATGATCATGTGGCCGAGCGTCGTCGTCGATTCGAAGCCCGTTATCGCAAGCAAAACGCCACGGCCAGCCAGATGCGCATCAATCTGGATATGGATGTCAAGCCCAATGTCGAGGTTGAGATGATGGTGTCGGGTAGCCCGATCAAGGCACGTGGAGAGGGCCGTTTGAGCATGGAGATTGTGCCGGCGACCAACACGTTTGAGATGTATGGCGACTACATGATCAACGAGGGTAGCTATAACTTTACGTTGCAGAATCTGATCTCGAAAAAGTTTGTCATCGAGAGTGGCTCGCTGATTCAGTGGACGGGTGATCCGATTGATGCACGTCTTAATATCGAGGCCCTTTACAAGCTTAAGACTTCGCTCCAACCCCTCTTGCAGGGTACAGCCGATAACCTTTCGGTCGATCGTTCGGTGCCGATCGAGTGCCGCATCCACATTGGCGATCGTTTGTCGAATCCCGACATCTCCTTCGCTGTGCATGTGCCGGAGGCTGATCCCGAAACCCAATCGGTGATTGCAACGGCGCTCTCGACCCCCGAATCGGTTGATATGCAGTTCCTGTATCTGTTGTTGTTTAACAACTTTATGGCCGAGAACAATACCTCGACAGGTTCGAGTCTCGGAGCGTCGGCTTCGGCAGCTACAGGTCTGGAATTGTTGGCCAACCAACTTAGCCGTCTCCTTTCGATCAACGATTATAACCTGGTGATTCGCTACCGCCCGAAATCGGAGGTGGCCAGTGATGAGGTTGATTTTGGCCTTTCGAAGAGTCTGATTAACGATCGTCTGTTTGTGGAGGTTGAGGGTAATTACCTGATTGATAGTAAGCAGGCGGTCAACGGATCGATGTCGAACTTTATGGGTGAGGCCTATGTGACCTACAATATCGATCGTTCGGGCGCTTTGAAGCTCAAAGCATTTACGCAGACGATTGATCGTTTCG
Source organism: Alistipes sp. (assembly GCA_017547175.1). Taxonomy (GTDB): domain Bacteria; phylum Bacteroidota; class Bacteroidia; order Bacteroidales; family Rikenellaceae; genus Alistipes. The sequence goes on from JAFYQI010000011.1 coordinate 52,212, forward strand.
ATGAAAACCAGGGTCTGCAGGAGACCGGTGTAGGCATCTACTATAAGGAGGATTTTGACAATTTCCGTGACCTCGTTCGTCGCATTAAAGAGCGATTTACGAGTCGTAAGCGCAAGGCTCGGCGTGAGGTTGAGCAGGCTACGCGAGCAGCCGTGGAGGCCGCTCGTGCTGCCGAGTCGCAACAAGAACAAAACTCGGAAGAGATAACAAACAAATAAACACACAAAAAAAAACTATGATCCATTTTTTGCAGGCTGCCGAGGCGGTAGCCGTTACTGAAGAGACCCGTATGGGGTTGTGGGAGCTGTTTACGAAGGGTGGCTGGCTGATGTGGCCGTTGCTGCTGCTCGGTGGCGTAACGATCTTTATCTTTGTAGAGCGTTACATGCAGATTCGTAAGGCTTCGGTATTGGATATCAATTTCATGAATCGTATTCGCGACTACATCTCGGAGGGTAAGATCGGGGTGGCTGTCAATTTGTGTCGCAAGACCGATACGCCGATTGCCCGTATGATCGAGAAGGGTATCGAGCGTATTGGCCGTCCGATGTCGGATGTACAGACCGCCATTGAGAACGTAGCCAACTTAGAGGTTTCGAAGCTCGAAAACGGACTTCCGTTCCTCGCAACGACTGCCGGTGGTGCCCCTATGATCGGTTTCTTGGGTACGGTACTCGGTATGGTGCAGACCTTTATGGATATGTCGGCTGCCGGTGGTACGGTCGATTTGGCACTTCTTTCGAGCGGTATGTATGTGGCGATGGTGACAACTGTTATGGGTCTGCTCGTGGGTATCCCGGCCTACTTCGGTTACAACTACCTGGTGGCTCGCATCGAAAAGCTGGTTTTCCAGATGGAGGCCAACTCGATCGCCTTTATGGATATTTTGAACCAACCCGTAAAGTAAAAGGCTATGGCTATCAAACACGGATCGAAAGTCGATAAGAATTTCTCTTCGTCGTCGATGACCGACCTGATGTTCCTCCTGTTGCTGTTCCTCTTGATCGCTACGACGCTGATCAATCCCAATGCCTTGAAGCTGATGTTGCCCAAAAGCTCGAATCAGCTGAAGGATAAGGCGATGACCACCGTGTCGATTCAAGATGCAGGTCGCGGCAAGTACCGTTACTATGTCGAGCTACAGGAGGTAGGATCGATCGACGGTGTCGAGCGTGCCCTGCAGGAGCGTCTTGCCCAGGTTGAGGAGGCAACCGTATCGCTCCATGCCGATAAATCGGTTGTATGGGACGAGATTATCAAGGTGATGAATGTGGCCAAGCGTAACGGCTATAAACTGCACGCTGCCACGCAGCCCGAATAACTCCTGCCTGTTATGTATTATTACGACCCGAACGACCGAAAACCCCGCCTTTGGGCAGTGGTGGTGACGCTGCTATATGCGGCGCTCATCGGTGTGTCGTTTGCCTTTGTGTCGTTTGATTTCCGCCGTATCGAGGTGAAGGTGGGCGATGAGATTGAGATCGAACTATACGATCCACCTGTTCGCGAAACTCCGCCTACGCCTGTGAAACCCTCGCCACAACCGCGCGTGCATGAGCAGGCTGCCGTTGAGGAGCAGACGGCTCAAGTCGAGGGAAAAGATGAGACGACTCGAACCCCAAATCCTCAAGCTCTCTTTAAGATGAATAAGGGTGGAGCGGATGAGCCCGAGAATGCCGGCAATCCCCACGCTAAGGAGGGCGAGGATAAGGCTTCGGGCATAGGACCGGGATTAAATCCCGATGGTCTTGATCAGTTGGATAAAGGGCTTCAGGGACGCGGTCTGGCGGGTAACCTCCCCAAACCAACCTATCCGGGATCGAAGAGTGGAAAGGTCCTTATTCGCGTGACGGTCAACAGCCAAGGTGCGGTGACGAGCGCCACGTTTGAACCTAAAGGCTCGACGACAAGTGATAGCCAATTGGTTGAGGCTGCTATTGCAGCGGCCAAAAAGGCTCGCTTTACTGAGAGTCGTGCTACCGTGCAGGGAGGCACGATTACGTATCTTTTCCGTATGGAATAATATGGCTATGATGAAAAAACTACTGACTTTGTTGTTATTGCTGATCCCCTTGGCCTCGTTGCAAGCCAAAGAGAAGGGGCAGACGGCCGGTGCCGCGATTCGTCTTCACGCGACGCACCACAATTTTGGCGATACACCACGACGTGGCGGCGATCTGTCTTACGAGTTGCATTTCACGAACGAGGGAACGGCTCCGTTGATCCTTACGCGCGTTGTGACCTCATGCTCGTGTCTGAAGGCGCACTTTCATCGCCGTCCCGTGGCGGTGGGTGAAGAGGGGGTGATCCGCATTGTTTATGAGCCGCAGAAGAGTGAGCCGGGAACCTTTAGCAAGGTGGTACAGATCTACTCGAATGCCGAATCGGGTCGTGTGATCTTCACGGTGCAGGGTAACTCGTTGGATGAGGACGGGGTAAAGAGTAAAGATAATAAAGAGAAGGTGAAGCGGTAGCGATGGAGATCTTACTGATAAAGGATGCCCTTGTGGTTCCGATGACCGCCAAAGAGGGAGCGTGTAAATCGTTTCAGGCTTCGGTGGGTGTGGTCGGAAATCGGATTGTGTTGGTGAGCGACGAAGTGGATGTGGTGTCTAGCTTTTTGGACAAGCATCCCGATTGTCGGATCATGGACGGCAGCGGTAAAGCCCTGTTGCCCGGTTTGATCAATACGCATTGCCACGCGGCGATGACCCTGCAACGCAACCATGCCGACGATATTCCGTTGATGGCCTGGCTTAATGACCATATCTGGCCCTTTGAGGCTCGACAGACCAAAGAGGATATTGCTCTCGGCATGACCCTCGGCATGGCCGAGATGCTGCTCGGCGGTGTAACGTCGTTTGTCGATATGTATTTCGAGGAGGACCATTGTGTGGAGGTGGTTGATCGAATGGGCATGCGTGCCGTATTGGGATGCAGCTATTTCGATGCTACGATCGACGAGGTGTTGCAGTCGGCCGAACGAGCCGTGAAGGCGGCCGAAGGTAAAGAGCGTATTCGTATCTCGATTGCGCCCCATGCTCCCTATACGGTTTCGGAGGAGAACTTGCAACGAGGTAAACGTTTTGCCGAAGAGCATGGCTTGGACTATATGGTCCATGCCGCTGAAACGCAGGATGAGTTAAACTATGTAGCCGACAAATATGCCACTACGCCCGTCCGTCTGCTCGATCGTTTGGGGGTGCTCGATCAGCGCACCATCCTGGCCCATTGCGTTTGGGTAGACCAGGAGGAGATGGCCCTGATGCGTGAGCGTGGGGTTACCGTGTCGCACAACGCGCAGAGCAATATGAAGATCTCGAGCGGTGTGGCTCCCATTGCAGAGATGTTGCGCGAGGGTGTTTGTGTGACGCTGGCTACCGATGGCTCGTCGTCAAATAACGACCTCGATATGTGGGAGGAGATGCGCTCGGCAGCCTTGTTGCAAAAGGTGACGACGATGGATCCGCTGAAATTGCCTGCCTATGAGGTGCTGAAGATGGCTACGGTAAATGGCGCTCGAGCCATGGGCCACGAGGGCGAGCTGGGTGTTATTCGCGAGGGCGCATTGGCCGATTTGATCTTGATCGATCTCGAAAAGCCCCACCTGCAGCCGATTCATGATCCGGTGGCCGATCTGGTCTATTGTGGTAAGGCAAGCGATGTCGATACGGTGATTGTGGATGGCCGTGTGGTGGTCGAAAACCGTCAGATCAAAGGCTTAGATCTCAAGGCGCTCTATCGACAGGTAGCCGATTCCGTGCATCGCATTCTCAAAATCCAAAAAAAAGACCTATAGGACCAATTTCCTATAGGTCTTTTTCAACCCGGGTCAAAATAATTTTAACCTTCTATCGCTTGCGCAGATAAACCGTTGCCGTGCGAGCGACGTTGTAGATCTTCAGGCGCGGCCACTTTTTACCCTCCTCATCCTTGACGTTGAACGAGAAGTGCTCGCCTGTCATATCCACCGTGTCGTGGCCGCCGAAACGCTTCTCGTCGGTCGAGAGGATCGGTACATATTTGCCGGCCTTCTGTACGGGCAGCTCGTAGTCGGGAATTGAGGCGGTGGGGTGCCAGTTGAATACGAAGAGCAGTTTGCCGTGCGAGAAGACGATCGTCTTGTTCTGTTCGTCCATCTGGAGATTCCAGGCATAGCCATCCTCCAGCACTTTGTATTTCTTCATCAGCTTGACCATGGCACGATCGAAGTCACCCAAGAACGAATAACGCAGGAATCCGTTGGTCGAGAGCGACCACTGACGGCGGGCGTGGGCATAGCTCCAGTCGTTGCCCTCGCGCGGGAAGTCGATCCATTCGGGATGACCGAATTCGTTGCCCATGAAGTTTAGGTAGGCCTGGCCACCCGTTGCGATGGTCATCAGGCGAATCATCTTGTGCAGTGCCATACCACGCTCGACGATTAGATTCTCCGAGGCGCGATTCATGTCGGTATACATCTCCTTGTCCATCAAACGGAATGCGATGGTTTTGTCGCCTACCAACGCCTGGTCGTGCGATTCGGCGTAGGCTACCGTCTTCACTTTGGGCAGACGGCCCGTCAATACGTCCCACATCTCCCAGATGTTCCAATCCTCGTCGGGAATATCCTTCAGCAACTTGATCCAGAAGTCGGGAATGGCCATGCCGAGTCGGTAGTCGAAGCCGACACCGCCCTCTTCAATGGAAATACACATGCCCGGCATACCGCTTACATCCTCGGCAATCGTTATGGCTGAGGGGTTCAGTTCGTGAACGAGTTTGTTGGCCAACGTGAGGTAGCAGATGGCATCGGTATTGACACCCTCGTCGAAAAACTTTTCGCGCGCATCAAAATCGGTATAGCCGTGGTGGTGGTAGAGCATCGAGGTGACACCGTCAAAACGGAAACCGTCGAAGTGGAACTCCTCCATCCAATATTTGATGTTCGAGAGCAGGAAGTGCTGCACCTCGCGTTTGCCGTAATCGAAGATCATCGAGTCCCAATAGGGCTGGTAGCCTGCATCGCCCGCCTTCGAATAGTGGTGGTCGGTGCCGTCAAGCATATTGATTCCCTCGTTCAGGTTCTTTACGTAGTGTGCGTGTACGAGGTCCATAATGACGGCAATGCCCATCTCGTGCGCCTTGCGTATCAGCTCCTTCAGCTCTTCAGGTGTACCGCAGCGCGATGAGGGGGCATAGAAGCTCGAAACGTGGTATCCGAACGATCCGTAGTAGGGATGCTCGGCAATGGCCATTAACTGGATGGCGTTGTAACCGTTCTTCTTGACAATCGGGAGTACCTTCTTGGTGAATTCACGATAGGTGCCGACTCCGGCCTTCTCCTGCGCCATGCCGACGTGCGATTCGTAGATCATTAACGAACCGTTTTTCGAGGCGTCGAATAGGTCTCCCTGCCAATCAAAGGCCTCCGTGGGCCACCAAAATTGGGCCGAGAAGTTCTTCGTCTCCTCGTCCTGTACCACGCGCGTTGCGTAGGCCGGAATGCGGTCGTGCCAACCGTTCGGGCCATGGACATGGATCTTGTAGAGCGAACCATGCGTCAAGCGGTCGCGGTACATCGCTGCCGGCAGAAAGATGCTCCATACACCAGCGGGATCCTTCTTCAATCGCAACTCGGTGCGTTGCCAATTGTTGAAATCGCCAAACAAATAGACATCCTGCGCTCCGGGCAGCCATTCGCGGAACCACCATCCGTCGAGCATGTCGTCCCACTGCCAGCCGTAGTAGCGATAGCCGTTGGCGTAGTCGGAAATCGATCCGTTGTGGGCTTCAATATCCTGCAACTTTGCTTGATAGCGTGCATGGCGTGCATCCATTTCGGCAGCAACGGGTTGTAACCATTCATCTTCGGCCACGATGGGCAGTATCGGTTTTGTCTGATCCATAATCATGCAGTTTAGTGTACCAAATATAGGAAAAAGAATCCTAAACGGCAAACGAATCCGAAAAAAATAGAATTCGGTCGAGGTGATAGGTGTTGTGGTTAGGACTGTTTTTAAGTTTGATTGCCCGCTTTACCCCGAATTTTAAGGTTGAATGTTTTTATATCTTAATTCTTTTTGCTATTTTTGTCCTCGTTGAGAAATGAAGAACAACAAACAATAAATTTTTAATAAACACCAAAATTCTTTTCTATGTTCAAAGGACATCCTAAAGGTCTTCTGGCCGCGGCTTTGAGTAATATGGGTGAGCGTTTCGGCTACTATATTATGAACGCGGTGTTGGTGCTGTTCCTCTGCTCGAAGTTCGGTCTGAATGAGGCAGTCAGCGGCACGATTTATTCGGTATTCTATGCAGGTATCTACCTGCTGGCATTGGTGGGTGGTTACATTGCTGACCACACGCAGAACTACAAGGCTACGATTAAGTCGGGTCTGGTGGTGATGGCTACGGGTTATGTGATTCTCTCGGTGCCCATCCTGGCTACGGCCGGTAATACGACGTGGTTGCTCACGCTGACCTGCTTTGCCCTCTTTATGATCGCCTTCGGTAACGGTCTGTTCAAGGGTAACCTGCAGGCTATCGTGGGTCAGATGTACGATAACTTCGAGGCTGAGGCTGCCAAGGTGAGCCCCGCCGCTCTGGCTGAGGCGAAGAGCAAGCGTGACTCGGGTTTCCAGATTTTCTACGTATTTATCAACGTAGGTGGTCTGATCGCTCCGTTCGTGGCTCCGCTGCTCCGTTCGTGGTGGCTGGAGACCAACAACATGGTTTACAACGCGCAGCTACCCGCCCTCTGCCACGAGTATATCGAGACGGCTGCCGCTATGGCTCCCGAGGCATTGGCTAACCTGCAGCAGCTCATGACGGCTGCCGGTGGTAACATCGCCGACCTCGCCGCTTCGTGCCAGCAGTATCTGCAGATCTTCAACGAGGGTATCCACTACTCGTTCATCGCATCGGTTGCAGCCATGCTGATTTCGCTGACGATCTTCTTCTTCTCGCAGAAGATGTTCCCGACGCCGGCCAAGAAGGAGAAGCTCGCTTCGGTTGAGTACACTCCCGAGGAGAAGGCTGCTGCCGCTAAGGAGATCAAGCAGCGTCTGTATGCGCTCTTTGCTGTGCTGGGTGTGGTGATTTTCTTCTGGTTCTCGTTCCACCAGAACGGTATGTCGCTCTCGTTCTTTGCCCGTGACTTCGTCGATTCGTCGGCTGTGGCTCCCGAGGTATGGCAGGCTATCAACCCCTTCTTCGTGATCGTTTTGACGCCGGTTATCATGGCTATCTTCGCCGCTCTGAGCCGTCGTGGTAAGGAGATTTCGACCCCGCGTAAGATCGCTATCGGTATGTTCATCGCCGGTTTGGCCTTCTTGTTCCTGGCTATCTACTCGTTCGTGGTAGGTTATCCTTCGGCTGACGCTTACAAGGCCCTCCCGATCGCAGAGCAGATGGCCGGTAAGGCGCACTGGTGGGTGCTGATCGCTGTTTACTTCTTCCTTACCGTGGCCGAGCTCTTTATCTCGCCGCTGGGTCTGTCGTTTGTATCGAAGGTGGCTCCCAAGCACCTGCTTGGTCTGTGCCAGGGTCTGTGGCTGGGTGCTACGGCACTTGGTAACCTCATGCTCTGGGTTGGCCCGCTGATGTACAACGCATGGCCTATCTGGCAGTGCTGGACCGTATTCCTCGTAGTCTGCCTCATTTCGATGGGTGTGATGTTTGGAATGGTGAAGTGGTTGGAGCGCGTAACCAAATAATCTTTTCGATTTTATAGGGCATATTTGCACTTGCTCTCGCGAGGCGCGAATGGGAAATACACATAGTATATCCCATCCGCGCCTCACTTTGTTTAAGTACAAATCTGCACCTCTAAAACCCTGCTAAGAGCAGGGCTTTGTGTAGAGTTAGACAGCATTAAAATATGTATGTGTTACGTATGCCTCGCTTCAAAAGCCGGCTTTGTTTTCATTTTCCATTTTTATCATTAAATTTGTGATATGAAACTCACTTTCCTTGGAACAGGAACCTCGCAGGGGGTGCCGTTGATTGGGTGTCGATGCGCTGTTTGCCAATCGACCGATCCGCGCGATCGGCGTTTGCGTACCTCGGCGATGGTCGAGTGGCGGGGTGTTCGACTGGTGATTGATGCAGGACCGGATTTTCGCTATCAACTGTTGCGTGCCGGTGTAAGCCGTTTGGACGGCATCCTCTTAACACACGAACATAAAGACCATATTGGTGGGCTGGATGATGTGCGGGCGCTCAATTTTGTCGATTATCCCACCGTGCGACCAATCGATATTTATGCAACATCACGCACGTTGCAAACCGTGAAAAAGGATTTCGATTACGCATTTGTGGCTGATAAATATCGCGGAGTTCCCGAGATACGCCTCCATGCCATCTCGCAGAGTGAGCCATTCCGTATCGGACCGACCTTCATCATCCCCATTGCAGGTCAACATTCGCCCCGCTTTGAGGTGACAGGCTTCCGCTTTGGTAAGTTGGCCTATTTGACCGACTTCAAGACTATCGAGGAGGGTGAACTGAAAAAGCTGAAAGGGGTTGAGGTACTTGTGATCAATGCGTTGCGATTTGAGGAGCATGACTCGCATCTGCATGTGGAGAGGGCGTTGGAACTTATTCGTCAAATTGCACCTAAACGAGCCTTGTTGACCCATATGTCCCACGAAATGGGTTTATATGCCGAAACCAATCCGCGTTTGCCCGAAGGGGTTGAGCTGGCTTACGATACGTTGGAAGTAGAAATAGACGACTGATATGAAGAACTTTAACGATAAAACCATCGTGGTGACGGGTGCTTCGTCGGGTATTGGCGAGGCGTTGGCACGCGAATTTGCCGCATTGGGAGCCAATGTGGTCATGGGCGCACGCAGCATCCAGAAGTTGCAACTTATTGCCGGTGAGATTCGCAACAAGGGTGGCAAGGTGGCCTACTGCGGTTGTGATGTGGTAAAGGAGAGCGACTGCAAGGAGTTGATTGATACTGCTGTCAAGGAGTTTGGTAGGGTAGATATCCTGATTTGCAACGCAGGACTCTCGATGCGCGCCATCTTTGACGAGGTCGATCTGGAGGTGCTGCATCGCCTGATGGATGTCAACTTCTGGGGTACGGTGAACTGCTGCAAATACGCACTTCCCTACCTGCAACAGGCCAAAGGATCGATTGTCGGTATCTCCTCGGTGGCGGGTCTGCATGGTCTGCCCGGTCGCACGGGTTACTCGGCCTCGAAGTATGCCATGACGGGCTTCCTCGAAACGCTCCGCATCGAGAACCTCAAGAAGGGGCTGCATGTGATGGTTGCCTGCCCCGGCTTTACTGCCTCCAATGTGCGCTTCTCGGCCCTTACGGCTGATGGCACCCAGCAGGGTGAGACTCCGCGCAACGAGGAGAAGATGATGACAGCCGAGGAGGTTGCCAAAATCGTCGTGCGCGGCATTCAGCGTCGTAAGCGTCTTTGCTTGATGGAGATTGAGGGTCGAGCCACCCATTTCGTCAAGAAGTTCGCCCCCGCCTTCCTCGACAAGATGTTCTACTACGTCATGTCGAAGGAGCCCAACTCACCCTTCAAATAGTTTTTTTCGATTTTATAGGGCATATTTGCACTTGCACTTGCGAGGCACGAATGGGAAATACGCTTAAGTATTCCCCATCCGAGCCTCACTTCGTTTAAGCACAAATCTGCTCCTCTAAAATCAAAAAACGGTCGTGCTAATGATCCCTTAGCTTCCTTTAGTTTCCTTTAGTCGCCCTTAGCCGCCTTTCTTTCCTCTTGGGCTTTTGCTACAAAAGCCCGAATCCTCCTGCGATCAGGCCGTAGCGCAATACTTTGCCGAGGAACATCGCCGTAAAGGTGATTGTGCGATTGCTGCGCATCAGACCCAGCACGACGGCAATCGCCTCGCCGATCGTGGGTAGGAAGCTGAAGAAGGCCATCCAGGCGCCGTGTCCACCGAGAAAGTGTTTTGCCTTGGCGAGTTGTTTCTCGCTGACACCGAGCCGTTCGATCCATGCTGTCTTGCCGAGCGAGCCGATCCAATAGCAGGTCATGCCGCCCAGCGTATTGCCTGCCGAGGCAGCCGCCACGCATCCGATGGGGTTGAGCCCTAATGCTAGCAATCCTACCAGGATCGCCTCGGAGCTCATCGGGAAGATCGATCCGGCTACAAAGGCCGCCAAAAAGAGCCCCCAATAGCCCCAGTCGAGCATAAATTCGGTAACTAGTTCCATCTTATTTTGCCTTTACGGTGAGTAGCTCGCCCCACTCGGTGGTGTAGCGTTGGCTGACGTGTTCGCGATTCATTTGAAAGGGGTGTTCCCCCTCAGCGGCCGTCTTGAGGGCCCCGTGTCCATAGTGGCGATTCACACGATCCAAGACCTCCATCAGTCGCTCGTGGCGTGGATCGGAGGGAGGTTCGAAGAGACTCTGCTGTTGCGTGCTGCGCGGCTCGAATCCACCCAAAATAATGCCTGCCTTCTTGTAACCGAAACCTTCTCGGAAGATAGCCCGAAGCAACTCACGCCCCTCCTTGACCAGGGCCAGGGTGCTGTCAATCGGTGTCGAGAACCGATAGTGGGCCTCCTCGGTGTGTTGCGGTTGATCTGCGCGGTGGCGGTTGGTCATCAAAAAGCAGTGAATTGTGCGACATACCGACCCTTGACGACGCAACTTCTCGCCACACATCGTGGCAAATTCTGCCACAATGCGCTCCAGCTCTCCGCAGTCGTATATCTCGTGCGGAAAGGAGCGCGAGACGGTGATCTGTTGACGCGAGGCCGAGAGGTCGTCCAAGGGCAATGAGGGAATCCCCTGCAGCTCCTGCCAGGTGCGCACCCCCGTAATGCCCATGCGCCCTTGTACCCATCGTTTGTCGAGTTCGACAAATTGTTGAGCGGTCAGGATCTGCATCTGGTCGAAGAGCTTGCCGTAGCGCCGTCCGATGCCCCAAACATCGCGTAGGGGAAACTTCGACAAGACCTTGCGGATATCCTCCTCGCGGTGCATGTAGCAACATCCGCTCAGCTTGGGGTACTGTTTGGCCAACTTGGCGGCAATCTTCGCAAGGGTCTTGGTGGGGGCGATGCCGATGCTGACCGGAATGCCCGTGTGGCGGCGAATGGTGTTGCGAATGCGATGGCCCAACTCCTCGAGAGGTTCTTCGTGCCCCTCGAGGTTGAAAAAGGCCTCGTCGATCGAGTAGATTTCGATCTCCTTGACCAGTGAGCGTAGGGTGGTCATCACCCGTCGCGAGAGGTCACCGTAGAGGGTGAAGTTGGACGAAAAGACCGTTCCGCCATGCCGCTCGAGCAGCCCCTTGGCCTGGAAGTAGGGTTGTCCCATGCCGATACCGATTGCCTTCGCTTCGTTCGAACGGGCCACCACGCAACCGTCGTTGTTGGATAGTACGACCACCGGCCGCCCCTCCAAATCGGGCCGGAAGACTCGTTCGCACGAGACGAAAAAGTTGTTGCAGTCGCAGAGTCCGTACATGGCCGATGTTATGCCAAGGCTTTAATTACATAGGTAACCACGCCCCAAATGACCAACTGCTCCTCCTCGGCGATGCGGATCGGGCGGTATTTGGGGTTCGAGGGTAGGAGCAACCAGCCGTTTCCCTCGCGCGCGAGGCGCTTGACGGTGAACTCTCCAGCCACAAAGCAGATGGCGATCTTCCCCACGGCAGGCTCCACCGAGCGATCGACAATCAGCAGATCGCCATCGTCGATGCCCGCGTCGCGCATTGAGTCGCCCTCGACACGCACGAAGAAGGTGGCGGCGGGGTTGGGTATCAGGGCTCGATTCAGGTCGAGCGGCTGCTCCAGAAAGTCGTCGGCCGGCGAGGGAAAGCCCGCCTTGACCGTCGCTCCGGCCACGGGCAGCTCCTCGTGTGAGGAGGTGTCGGCCGCAAGGATTGTTAGTTTTAAATCATCCATATGTGCAAAAATAACAAAAAAAGTTGTCTAACAAGGTGATTTATGCGTTACGCTTGTGCTCGAAATCTTCACATACGTCCAGTATGCTGCGGTTTCTCGCACTTCGCAGGCCTTAAATCCCGCTTGTTATACAACTTATACAAGGAAAAAGGGCTGCTCAACTTTCTTGTTGGACAGCCCTTTTTTTTGTGGAAATTATTTCGGCGAAAATTACTTCACCTCCTCGAACTCGACATCCTCGGGCTGAGCCTTCTGCTCACCACCGGCCTGCTGTCCGGCGTTGGGCTGACCCTGGGCCTGCTGAGCCTGCTGCTGGGCGTAGATGTCCTGCGAAGCAGCCTGCCATGCAGCGTTCATCTCGGCGATAGCTGTGTCGATAGCTGCCAAATCCTGGTTCTTGTGAGCCTCCTTGAGCTTAGCGAGCGAAGCCTCGATAGCCGACTTCTTCTCGGCCGGAATCTTGTCGCCGTACTCCTTCAGCTGCTTCTCTGTAGCGAAGATGTTCGAGTCGGCAGCGTTGATCTTGTCGATGCGCTCCTTCTCGGCCTTGTCCTTCTCCTCGTTGGCCTTGGCCTCGTCGCGCATGCGCTGGATCTCCTGCTCGGTCAGACCCGATGAAGCCTCGATGCGGATCTTCTGCTCCTTGCCCGTACCCTTATCCTTAGCCGATACGTTCAGGATACCGTTGGCGTCGATGTCGAACGTCACCTCGATCTGCGGCACACCACGCGGAGCGGCCGGAATACCATCGAGGTGGAAGCGACCGATCGACTTGTTGTCGCGGGCCAGCGGACGCTCACCCTGGCATACGTTGATCTCTACCGAGGGCTGGTTGTCCGAAGCGGTCGAGAATACCTCCGACTTGCGGGTCGGGATCGTGGTGTTGGCCTCGATGAGCTTCGTCATCACGCCACCCAGCGTCTCGATACCGAGCGAGAGGGGTGTTACGTCGAGCAACAGCACATCCTTCACCTCACCGGTCAGTACACCACCCTGGATAGCGGCGCCTACGGCAACCACCTCGTCGGGGTTTACACCCTTGTTGGGAGCCTTGCCGAAGAACTCCTCGACAATCTTCTGAATGGCGGGGATACGGGTCGAACCTCCTACGAGGATCACCTCGTCGATCTCCGAAGCCGAAAGACCGGCGTCGCGCAGAGCGAGCTTACAAGGCTCTACGGTCTTGCGAATCAGGTGGTCGGCCAGCTGCTCGAACTTAGCACGCGTGAGGGTCATCACCAGGTGCTGCGGAATACCGTTTACGGGCATGATGTAGGGGAGGTTGATCTCGGTCGTCGTCGAGCTCGAGAGCTCGATCTTGGCCTTCTCGGCAGCCTCCTTCAGGCGCTGCAGGGCCATCGGATCCTGACGCAGATCTACACCGTGCTCTGCCTTGAAGGCCTCGGCCATGTAGTCAATCAGTACGTGGTCAAAGTCGTCACCACCGAGGTGCGTGTCACCGTTGGTCGACTTTACCTCGAATACGCCATCGCCGAGCTCGAGGATCGAGATATCGAACGTACCACCACCGAGGTCGTATACAGCGATCTTCATATCGTTGTTCTTCTTGTCCAGACCGTAAGCCAGGGCAGCAGCCGTCGGCTCGTTGATGATGCGGCGCACCTTCAGACCTGCAATCTCACCGGCCTCCTTCGTGGCCTGGCGCTGCGAATCCGAGAAGTATGCCGGTACGGTGATCACAGCCTCCGTAACCTCCTGACCCAGGTAATCCTCGGCCGTCTTCTTCATCTTCTGGAGCGTGATGGCCGAAATCTCCTGCGGGGTGTACTGACGGCCGTCGATATCTACGCGGGGCGTGTTGTTATCGCCACGTACGATCGAATAGGGGGCACGAGCGATGTCGTTTGCTACGTTGTCGTAACGCTCACCCATGAAACGCTTGATCGAGAAGACCGTGCGCTTGGGGTTGGTGATGGCCTGACGCTTTGCGGGATCGCCCACCTTGCGCTCGCCACCCTCGGTGAATGCTACCACCGACGGGGTGGTGCGGTGACCCTCCGAGTTGGGGATTACTACGGGCTCGTTGCCCTCCATAACGGCTACGCACGAATTCGTCGTACCCAAGTCAATACCAATAATCTTTGCCATAATGAATGTTTTTTTATTTGTTTGTTATTTGTTTTCTTGTTGGGGGTTGCCGCTTTTTGGTTCGCGACAACGCTTTCTTTCTGTTCAAACGCTGTACCAAACCCGAATTTGTGCCAAAAGGGGCCAAAAAATCCCCGTGTCCTGCCGTTTGGCTGACACGGGGCTGACATTTTGGCAGACGCTGACAGCGCCTGTTAGACAATTACGCCGATTTCGTCGATCAGTTGATTGACTTTGCGACGCAGTTTGTGCAGGATCGGTACCCAGACAATGGTCAGGATGACGATGGCCGAGGTGGCACAGCCGAACATCACGGCGTGGCAAAATTCGCTGACGGCGAAACTTGAGGCAATGACACCACACAGCGCGTTGATCAGGATAATCAGGGCGAATGAGGCCAGCATGCGGCACAGGGTGCGCACGGCGAAGGAGTACACCTTGTTTACCGTGCGTAGCTTGGCATAGGTGTCGTCCTTCATGTCGAAGGGGCCGTCGGCAGCTCGCTTCTGCAGGAAAAGCCAATCTTTAAACTCACCCACGATGCGGATGTTGCACTCGGTGAGAAAATTGAAGTAGCTCTCCTTGACCTCGTCCGAGGCGGTGCGCTCCACGATGTCCAATTTGTAGATGTACTCCCCGGGCGTGCCACGGCGGAAGATGTAACGGCAGAAACCTACGGCCGTCAGGTTCCAACCCTCGCGTGCCATCTCGTTGAGCCACTGCTCCTCCTTGTCGTACTCGGCGATGGTGTAAAATCGCCATACGCGTTTCATATCACCAGTGTGTTTCATAATGTCCTAATTTTATTGTAGGGTTAATAATGCTTTACCGTTTTTCACCAACTCCTCCAAGCGGGTAATCTCCTCGCGGAGTACCTGCACGCCACGCTCGGTGATGCGATATTCCTTTTTGCGCCCCTCCTCGGGCAGCGGCTCGATCCATCCCTTCTCCTGCAACGAGGCCAGTGCGCCGTAGAGTGTGCCGGCCGAGAGCGAAAGGCGTCCGCCGCTCAGCTCGCTGGTTTGCTGCATGATGCCGTAGCCGTGTTTGGGTTCGATGAGTGCGAGGAGAATGTAATAGACTGCTTCGGTCAATGCGTTTGAGGTGGTATTCATGGAGTGAAAAATTCGCTTAATAATTGTTGTATCGCCTCTCGTTATATCGGCAACCGATACAAAGGTAGTCGATATATTTGATTTTGCAAAATTTTTTGGCTCAAAAGTAGAATAATTGCAGATTGTAGGTAGTTGTAAGAGCCTGATCAGGATGCGTATTGAGGTTCTATTTGTGAGAAATTTGCAGGATTTTGGCTTTGATGGGTAAATATTCTCGAAAAAAAATCGTATCTTGCTCCATAATTTTGAATTTTTAACCAAGTTGGATATGAAAAAATTCTACACTTTTCTGTTCATCGCATGGATGATGCTGTTGCCGTCGGTCGTTTTGGCCGATTCTGTGAATGAGCAGCAGGCATTGGCCAAGGCGATGCAATTTTTTAGCAAAGGCACGCAGACCCGTACAGCTCCACAGTTTGAACTGATCTGGGATGGCGAAGAGGTTGCCACGCGCGCAACCGCCGAGCCTGCCTTCTTTATCTTTAATCGTACCGATATGCCGGGTTTTGTCATTATCGCCGGTGACGACTCGGTGTCGCCCGTGATCGGTTATTCGTTCGAGAACGGCTTCGGCAAGGGTGAGATGCCTTCGAACCTGCGCTATTGGCTGGAGGGTGTGCGCGGCATGATTTTGCAAGCGCGCGCTGCCGGTGTTACCATTCAGGCGACCGAAACGCCTCGTGCCGGCACGCCTGTTGTAGAACTAGCAACTGCGAAATGGGATCAGGGTGTACCCTACAATCTCGAATGTCCGATGGTCAATAACGGAACGCATCAGGGTGTGACGGGTTGTGTGCAGACGGCTGCGGCTATCCTCTGCAAATACAACCGTTGGCCCGATTATGCTGTAGGAACCGCTCCGGGTTATGCAACTGCAACGGAGGGAATTTCTGTCCCCGGTCGTACTTTTGGGAACATTTATGATTACGATCTGATGCCTGATCAGTATGTGAACTATACGTCCGAGCAGGCTGCTGCCGTTGCAAGACTTATGGCCGATCTGGGTGTGATGAATGGCGCGGATTACTACACGCAGGCTACCGGCGCTTATACGACGGATCTTTATGCTACGATGGTTACTTACATGCGTTACTCGAAACAGGCTTTACTGGCCTATCGTGAAGGTTATAACGATGCCGAGTGGATTGCGTTGTTGCGCAAAGAGTTGGATGCGGGTCGCCCGATTCTTTATAGCGGTAGCGGTTCGGCTGGAGGTCATGCCTTTATTTGTGATGGTTACGATTCGGATAATCTCTTTCGTTTCAACTGGGGCTGGAGTGGATCAGCAGATGGCTTTTATCATGTAAGCAGTTTGGTTCCTGGTAGCTATAGTTTTGTGGACGGTCAAGATGCGATTGTTGATCTTGTGCCCGACCCTGAGAGTGCGTCGAAGTCGCGCGATCTGCTTTACACTGGTATTGCTGGAACTACGGATGGCTCTCGATATTATGGTATGGCATCTTCAACCAGCAACTATGCCGTTAATAGTCCCTTTATGATTACGATGCCTATGTTTAATTTTAGTATAATACCCTACAATGGACAAGTCGCTATTGCCCATTTTGATAAGGAGGGCGTCTTGAAGGGAGAAATTTCCCAGCGTCAAAGTTTGGCGAACTTGGGAGTTGGTTACGGTTCGCTGATGTCGCTCAATTGCACGATTAAGCAACCCATCGAGCGAGGTGATTACATCATGGCCGTTTATCTCGAAAATTCTACGCAGACATTGGCTCCGGTTCGTTCGTACGATGGAGCTCCGGATCGTCTGATTCTGATGGCTGCTAGCCCTACGGTCGAGAATGTGAAGAGTGTGACGTCGCTTTCGTTTGATCGCGCGACCCGCAAGCTCAGCATCAGTACCTATGAAGGTGCAATTTGTAGTCTGAAGAACGCGGACGGCGCAGTGGTCGAATCGGCTACAAAGGGTAGTGAGTTGATTCAGTTTGACTGCAGTGCTCTTAAGGGAAAGCACGCTCTTGAGGTACAGTTCGAGGAGGTTACACCCTTTACGATTCAACTTGTCTTCTAAGTAATCAATCCGCAAAATCGATAAAATGATGAAAACGTTACAATATATATTTTTGGTGTTGCCCTCTCTGCTGATAGCGGCATGCAGTAATTCGGATGAGGGGGGCGCAAGTGCCCAGACCGAGGTTGTCTTTATGACGGAAGTGATGACCCGCGCTGCTTCGTCGGGTGTTTTGACCGACTTCGCAAGCGGCGATAAAATGCATATCTTTGCTTCTGAAACTAACTCGCTTAGCGACGCAGCAACCTCGCACGAGGCCGGTTTCAATGGCACGACTTGGCGTACGACTCCTACGGTGACGATTCCTCCCGGACAGACGCGCTACTATTTTGCCGGTTACCCGTATGATGCGGTAAATACTTCGCCTACGGATCTCAAAGTAAGCGTAGCGAAGCAGGTAGATTATCTCTATTCGGGTAGCAGCGGTAAGGTGACTGAGGAAAATCCGAATGTTGCTTTCAAAATGCACCACGCCATGGCGATGATTGCCTTCAATATTCAGAGCTATAAGGGTGGTCGCCTGACCTCGATTAAGGTGGGTAATGATACTTTCCCTACGGAAGGTACGTTGCGCGTAACTACCGGTAAAATTACCCCGACCAACTATGGTGAATATACCAAAAACTGCGATTATATATTGTCGAGTACGGGTTGGACAACCGATCATCCGGCAATCTTTGTTATTCCCTTTGTGATTGGCGCGGCAGGTATGCCCGTTGAGCTTACCATCGATAGTGAGGTTTATTCGATTGTGTTGCCCGAAATGCGTCTGACGCTGGCCAATAAGTATATTTTCTATTTGCTCCATACCGAGCAGAGTGTTATGCTTCAGGCTGACAAAACCGAGACGATCAACCTGATGGATGACACTGCGGCAATAACCTCTGAGCCCTACAGTTTCCTGCGTGTGGTTCATAGCGGTAGTTCAATGGTAGCTCCGATGTTGCAGGGTGAGAATTTGCACGGTGTTATCTACTGGGGTGACGGTATGCAAGAGAATTATGCGGCTAGCGGCGTGCATGAATACAGTGGCCAGGGTGATAAAACCCTTACGATCGATGCATGGAACGCTTCAACGGTAGTAGTAGGCTCGATGACCGACATCAAGGAGATTGATTTCTCGAAATTTTAACGAGCGATAATGCGTTGTAAAAAGGAGGAAAGGATTCGCCTTTCCTCCTTTTTATTTTGGCACTTATAAAAATAATTGTATCTTTGTTCTTTGATTGGTTGCGCATGCACCTATGGGTAGCGGACGAGAACGAAACGAAATGCTGAAATTTCAACCCATATTTAAATCTCCCGTGTGGGGTGGCAATCGCATTGCCGCCTATAAGGGTATTGAGGTCGATGTGCCTTGCCTTGGGGAGAGTTGGGAACTTTCAGGTCTTGAAGGGGACGAGTCAATTGTTGCCGAGGGCCCCGATAGCGGTATGACATTGCGCGAGTTGTTGCGCCGTGAGCAGGATCAGCTGGTGGGTAAAGCCAATTGGAAGCGTTTTGGTGAACTATTCCCGTTGTTGGTGAAGTTTATCGATGCACGGTGCGATCTGTCGATACAGGTCCATCCGAACGATCGCTTGGCGCGTGAACGTCATGCCTGCAGCGGAAAAAGCGAGATGTGGTATGTGGTGCATGCTGACGAGGAGGCTCGCTTGCGTGTCGGTTTTAATCGTTCTGTATCCCCCGAAGAATACGAACAAGCGGTTGAGGAACATCGAATGGAAAACCTGATGTCGGAGTATTCGATTACACCGGGTGATCTGTTCTACCTGCCTGCCGGGCGCATCCATACAATTGGTGCCGGTTCGATGTTGGTTGAGATTCAGCAACCCTCCAATATTACCTATCGCATCTATGATTACGGCCGTCCGGGTGTGGATGGAAAGCCGCGCGAGCTGCATACCGAATTGGCGCGCGAAGCAATCGACTTCAGCTATTTGCCCGACTATCGTATCCGCTATGACCATCAATTTGATCGGGCAATACCGCTGGTAAGTTGTGACCATTTTACCACGACACTCTTCGATTTAACACGGACGCAGATCCTCGATTTGGATTGGCTCGACTCGTTTGTGGTGGTAGTATGTACGGCCGGTGTCGGTCAATTGGTGAATGATAAGGGCGAGGCGGTGACCATTCGTCAGGGCGAAACGGTCTTGGTGCCAGCCTCGGTAAAGTGTCTGCATATGCAACCCCAAGGCGAGCAACTGAAGCTGCTTGCTGCTTGGATCGAGGGGTAGCCCGAAGCGGGTGAGCGCATCGCTTGTAAGGTGGTGCAGTGATGCGGACTTTATGCATATAGGATAATAGGGATCGGGGACGATCCCGCCAGAAGATGGGGTGCCACTCCTTATCGAAATACGAAAGCGAGTCTTCGTTTCGTTCTTCTATTCGAATAATCTTGAATTTGGCATGAAAAAACCCGAGCATATTGAAAAGTATCGTAGCAACTACTCTGAGAAGGGGTTGATGAACAAATTGGCTGCAGTGGCCAAACGAGCCGGTGTGAAGGCGGTCTATGCGGTATTGTTGCTCTATTATGCTTTGCAGAGCCCCCAAACTTCGGCTAAAGATAAAAGTATTATCTACGGTGCTCTTGGCTATTTTATTCTGCCGCTTGATTTGATTCCCGACTTTATTCCGTTAGCCGGTTTTGGTGATGATATGGGCGCATTGCTTTGGGCAATCAGTCGGGTGGTGGCCAACATTACCGATGAGGTACGTGCACAAGCCAAACTCAAATTGCGCGATTGGTTCGGCGATTACGATCGCCGCGAACTTGATGAGGTCGATCGACCCTAAAAAATGGAACTTTGGTTTTGTTGAAATCGATTAGTAAGCAAATCCCTTACTTATGAAACACGTTTTTACGCTCATTTTGCTCCTCGTTTTGTCGGCCTGTCAATGCGTGCAATCAACCGATAGGTTGCTTGCCGAGGTGTGGGAGCGTGACCAATCGGTGCGCCACCAGATGCTGGCGCTCACAAAGGCGGTGACGGCTGAGGGACAGATGGATTTGGTCGATTCACTCATCGCTACGAACGAATTGCTGGAACGTATCGATGCGGAAAACGGGGCTATTGTCGATAGCTTGTTGCAGGATGGTATGCCCGCAAATTTGGCCCCCGAGTCCTACAAGACCTTTTGGATTGTGATCGACCATGCTCCGTTGGAGATGCAGGAGAAGTACCTCCCGATGGTGGAGCAGATGGCTGTACAGCAGTTGATCGCGGCGTCGGATTATGCCTGCTTATTTGATCGTGTGGCAATGTATCAAAATCGTCCGCAACGCTATGGCAGCCAAAGTGTCCAATTTGGTCAATCTGATGCGATGCGTCTCTATCTGTGGCCCGTCGAAGATCTCGAAAAGTTGGATGCGCTGCGTGTCGAGATGGGTATGCAACCTATTGCGGACTACCTCCGACAGCTGACCGAGGCGACCGGTCTGGAGGCTATCTTCGATCCGGCGATGACGGTCGATGCGCTGAACGAACTGCGAGGCAAGGAGTAGACCGCAGGTTGCTTTGACCCTAATTCGATAACCTTGAAAAACGATAATCCAATGACCCCGAACGAATTTATTGCCCGGTTCCGTGAAGCCTTTGGTGAGGCGACCCCTTTGCCCATAGCTCTTTGGTATAGCGATAGCCCGATTGATGCCGATAGCCGTCTGCCGCGTTGTATGGTAGGGGCGATTCGTAAGGTGTGTGAGGGACAATCTCTCACGATTTCGGCTGATAAGGTGCAGTGTGGTGGTGGTGGGCTCTATGCTGCCTTTACGTCAATGCCTGATCGAGTGCCGTTGTTTGTCTCAGAGACCGAACACTACAAGCGCACGCCCGAGATGGTGCGCGCCTATGTGGAAAGCATGGAGCTTCAGATCACCGACAAAAAGTATCTGAATATCGTGCGTGTTGACAGCCTGGCAGATTGGAACGAGGTCGAGGCTCTCGTGTTTTTCGCTACGCCCGATGTTTTGTCGGGACTTTGCGCGTGGGCTTTCTACGATAATAATGCCGATGATGCCGTTACAACTCGCTTTTCATCGGGCTGTGCCGCGATACTCTCCGTCGCTACGGTCGAGAATCGCAAGGGTGGGAGACGTTGTTTTTTAGGGCTGTTTGACCCATCGGCACGCCCGCTGATACCGAAGTACGAATTGACCTTTGCAGTGCCGATGTGCCGATTCCGCGAGATGTTGCAGACGATGCCCGATACGGCGCTCTTCCAAAAGGCCTATTCGGTGGTGCGTCGTCGAATCAATGGCGAGATCGGGTAGCGAAAATAGGAAATAGAACAAAATTAAACCAACGAAATAGGATGCGACGCGTATTTGTGACGGGTGCGGGACACGGCATTGGCCGTGCGATTGTGGAGTCCTTTGTCGAGGCCGGTGACCGAGTGGCTTTTTGTGATATTGACCTGAAAAGGGGTGAGGAGGTGGTGGCCGCTACGGGGGCTCGCTGCTTCGCTGTGGATGTCTGCGACAAGGCTGCCTTGGAGGGTGCCGTGCAGACACTGCTCGATGAATGGGGCGACCTGGATGTGATCGTCAATAATGTCGGCATTAGTGAGTTTGAGCCGATTACAGCTACCTCGGTTGAGCATTTCGATCGCGTGATCAACACCAATCTGCGCTCGGCCTTTATTACGGCGCGCCTCTTGGCGATGCACCGAGAAAAGATGGGGGCGGCAAATCCTTATGGTCGTATCGTGAACCTTTGCTCGACGCGCTACCTGCAGAGTGAACCCAATACCGAAGCTTATGCCGCTTCGAAGGGGGGGATCTGGTCGCTGACCCACGCATTAGCCGTCTCGCTCGCGCCGTATCATATTACAGTAAATTGCATTGCACCGGGCTGGATCGATGTTCATGAAGAGACCGTTTTGCGTCCCGAAGACCATGCGTTCCATCTCTCGGGGCGTGTGGGTCAAGCTGCAGATATTGCCCACACCTGCCTGTTCTTATGTGATGCGAAGAGTGAATTTATCAATGGTCAATGCATCACCGTCGATGGAGGTGTTACGAAGAAGATGATCTATCCCGAGGAGTAACGATACCCCTCCCGCAACTTGATACAATTAACCCACGGTACATTTGATTGTGCCGTGGGTTAATTGTGTGTCGGTATTGGAGTTGAGGATAGACCTCTTCGAGTCATTAGTATTTCTTGGCCATCTCTTTCTTGTTCCAGAGATGGAAGGTCATGCCAAAGTTGATATCGGCCACATTGAGGCGGAAACGCATTTTCGAGGCACAGCGCGAACCAATCTTTTCACCCGCTTCGTTGAACTGCTCGATCGTGGTGTATTGCAGGCCGCCCAGACCAATCGAGATGGATGCACTGACAGAGGGAAAGATATAGACCGACATACCAGGGTTGAAGCCGATCTTGAACTTCCTATTTCGACTCTCGGTATATTTGGGTGTTTCGCCCGAGGTGTTGATAAACTCACCACGTCCTACCTGTACTGAGCCCTCGATCTCGGCAAAGAGGCCGAATCGTCCGTTAGGGTCGAGTGCTACATATGAGCGGTGAAAAATGGCTGCCGAGTAGCTGTTGTTAGTCAACTGTATCCCCTCAATATTGAGCGAAATGTCGTTTTGTTCGCCCAGATTGAGCCCCATGCTGGTTAAGTCAGCATCGAGATATTGATATCCCAATCGAAGACCCACCAAGCGGTTGTCACGGTAAAAATAGCCGAAGAAAGGTTTTACGCTGGTGAGTGCACCTTCGACGTTCATGTCGTCGAGATAGACCATAAAGTCGCTGTCTTCGCTCGACAGTGTACCGTACGAGGCGGTCAGACCTATCAGGAACTCGCCTTTGTAACCGAATGCCGTGCCAGACTTCAGTTGGCGGTCGATACGCTGGACGCGTTTGCTGTTGGCGTTCGCGCTTGCATCGAGGGAGGTGGTGATCGGCGAGTCAATGAGAACTTCCTGTGCGTGGAGGGTTGTCTCGACACACAGCATCGTCAGCAGCAGGAGAATCGTTTTTCGCATCATAATCAATTATAAATAGAAGGATACGCCCACGCCGATCGAGAGCAGATTGACATTAAAATTCATACTCGAGGAGCGACGATGCCCCTCCGATACCTGGTTGTGTACCTGTTTCAGGTCCGTATAACTGATGCCCATCACACCCACATTGACCTCAATGGCTACATGGTTGGTGGCGAAGGCCATGAGGCCGGGCGAAACACCGAGTGAGAGGGTATAGCCCTCTTCAAAGGTGCCTCGGATGGGTTGGTCGGCGGCAAAGATGGCTTGTGTTCCACCTGCGCCGAGCGAGATTTCGTTGAAGATGGCAAATCGTTGGCTCTTGCCGAGGGGAATGTATTGTCGCCAAATGGCCGATACGGTATAGGTGTGTTGTACGGCTTTGTATTGGTCGACCGTGATCTCCGTACCGGTCTCTTCGTCGCCGAATTTGAGCTCTGCCGCGTCGATGGTCAGATTTGAACGCGAATAGGCTCCGCGCACACCGAGTGCCATGTTGTCGCTGATGGCGTAGGCAACCATCGGGCTCACGCGAAAATTATAACCCTTCGATTCGATGTTTTCGATCACTGCGAAGGTGTAATTTTCGTTGAGGTGTGTCGAGTAGGATATGGCGGCACCAGTGATGATGTGTCCCTTCGGAATAAAGCGATTTTTTAAATTGGTGATACCGCGTCGTTCGATGCGCTCGGCGCGGGTCAAAGAGTCGCTCGACTCGAGCGTGAGCTCTTGGGCCGAAACCGTACAGGTCACTAGCATTAAGAGCGCGACAAGAGTTGTGCGTAGATATGGGGTTAGAAATTTTCTCATATATGTGTATACAATTGGTGCAAATATAGGGAATTAGGATTGTTAAACCCAATAAATTCAATGAAATGGCGGAATTTAATAACGAATAGTGAACTTGGCGGGAAATGGGGCTGAAGTTGGTGTTCGTGATGAAAAATGGTGTTTTTGTGCTAAAAGTGGCTGAAAAGGTTGAATAAATTTTTGTATGGTGTTCAGGTCGATTATTTTTGCATAATAATATTGTATATTGATTCGTACTGTGCAAATAAGAAACCTTATTCTTTCAATTCTGGTGCTGGGCCTGACAGCTTGCTCGCATGATGGGTTTATGGGTGAGTTTGATCCCATGAAACCGACCATGTGCGAGTTGGCTATTCGTGCGTCGCATGCTACAATGACACGTACCGAACTGGGCGATGGCGATGGAACTTTCGAATCGGAGCAGGAGATTCGCTGGTCGGACAAAGATCGTATCATGGTCTGGGCGAAGGCGGAAGGTGCTTCGGACTATACCTTTGCGGCCACGCCGTTCCAACTCTACACCTACAACGCTACTTATTCATCGGCCGATTTCTTGGCGACTCTGCCCGAGATGGTAGCAGGCACCTATTCCTATTATGCAACCTATCCCGAACCGCAACAGGTCTCGGGTACGCAAGTAAGCTATACCTTGCCTGCAAGCCAGAATGGTGCGTATAATCCGTCGTTGGATCTCATGGTAGCCTCGACGTCAGGCAATGCGTTGACGGCACATGCGACGGGCGATTTATTGATCGGTTGGGAGGAACCCGAGTTGAGCTTCTCGCATCTTTGCCACCTGATTCGTATTCGTATTCCTGAGAATAAAAATTTGTTGGGTCGACCGATTAAGCGCTTGGATATCACCTTCCCGCAACCGGTGGTCGGTACGGCTACGTTTGATGTGACCAATCCCGAAAATACGCTCCAATGGACGGAGTTGTCGAATAAAGTGACCGTGCTGCTGGACGATGATAAGATGATCGATGCCGGCCATGGTTATATTTGGTTGCATGTAAAGCCGACCGAACTCAACGGAGAGGTGACTTTTAGTGCCTATGATGGCAATGGTATTAAGGCGCATGACATCAGAACGACACTGCAAAAGAGCATGAATGCACAACGCATTACGCCGATTGCCTTGACCATCCCCGGTCCCTATATTCCGATCATCTATCTCGATTTGCGTGAGGAGGCGAACCATTTGGGTGAGCCGTGGCAGAAGATCACGTTGAGCGGCCTCACCTTTGGCGATGGTACACCGAGTGGTACGACTTCGTCCGTTACTGTCCATGCAACCGATGTAGATCATATTGTGGCGGTTTATCCTGCATTGAACAGTGATGGCACCCCCGATATGACAAGCGTACAAGGCGCAACGCTGACCGTAACGTATGAATCGGAACATGCAAAACTGCAGAATAGAACAATCCAGTTGCCCAATACGTTGCAGCCTACAACCGAGTATACGACGCCGCTGAATACCATTCCGTTTACGGTACCCTATCTGTTTGAAGAGAATTTTGACAATGTTCTTGGGGAAAATTATGCGAATCTCGATTGGGGTAGCGGCAATGAAACCGGAAAAACGATGGATGGCGTCAATCTGCCAGGATGGATGGGCGCAGCTTGGCAGACAACAGCCGGAACATCCTTAACCGTAGCAGCTTATATTGGTAGTACGTGGTGGGGATCGGCAACCGATTGCTCGAATGGCCGTGTCGATTCCGCGACGTTGCCTTTAACACAATCAGGGGTCACTATTACCGTGAATTATATGGTAAGTGGAAAGACCGAAGCTACACAGGCAAAGAATTCGTGCTATTTTGGTACATCGACCAATACACAGCCGGTCAATGCAACCACGAAGTTAGCGTTGAATCTCCCCGATAAACAGGTGGCAAACTATGAGATTAATAACGGTGGCAGTGCGACCAATATTAACGTCTCGAAAACTCATACGATTGCAGGCTGTTCGTCTGCTACGCGACTGACCTGGTGTTGCAATCCTACCAATGTGGCAAATAGTATAACTAACTTTGTATCGAGTAAATATTTTTACGTATATGTCGATGAAATCAAAGTGTCCATTGGAAACAGTGTACAATAGCGGAAGCGACAAGAATTAAAACATAAAATAAACTAAAATCAACAACAGATGAAACGTACATGGATGATTCCGATGCTGGCCTTGGCTTTTGTAGCCACAGCATGCAGTTCGGAGGATGATCTGCAAACGGGCTTCGGTGAGGGTAAAGTAGACTTCTCGATCGAGGTGCCGACGCAGATTGCCCAAATCGAAACGCGCGCCGAAAGCGGCTTTATGCTGCCTTCGGAGCTGATCCCTGCGGGTGAGGATTTTGCGCTTGCTATTTCGGGTAGTTATCTCGATGAGCAGAATGTGACGCAACAGTACCAGAACAGCTGGATCTCGGTTGCGGCTTACAACACCGAGTCGCCCGATTTGCAGGCCGGTACTTATCAGGCAACCTTTACCTATGGTAATAGTGGCGCAGAGGGTGTTGGTAAGCCTTATTTCAAGGGTACGCTGGCCGATTTCACGGTCAAGGCGAATAAAAAGCTCTCCTATCCCGTGGTTTGTGCTTTGGCCAACAGCTGTTTTACCCTCGAGGTTACGGAGTGGATGCTCAACTACTATGATGAGTTGCAGTTGACGATCCACACCGCTACAAATAGCTTTACCTATGCATTTGATTCGCGTGAAGCTACTGAGTTGACCTTTATCAATCCGGCTCAGGTGCTTTCGATCAGCGGTTCGGCTGTGAAGGCGCAGAATGGAGTTGCTGTCGAGTTCCCCAAGACGGCCATCGGCTCGGCCATTGCCGCCGAGACCAAGTATGCCATCAAGGTAGATCATGGCACGGCCGGTGCCGGTTCGTTGACGATCACGTTCGACGATACCTTTACCGAGGTCGCCGAGGTGGAGGTTGAGCTGAATCCCGATGTACAGTAACACACGTTAAAAATCAGGAATATCATGAAAAAATACCTCAAAAGTCTGTTCCTCGTAGCTTTGGCAGCGTGTGTAACAGCGTGTGAAATTGATGATTTGAAGACCGGCGGCTCGACGAATGAGTCGGGTGAAGTCGGCTATCTCAAGATTGGCAATGTATCTGTTAATCTTGATACGGAGAATACGGCGACTCGTGCCGTGACCGAGGCTGCTACCTCGTATTGGGTATCGGTGGCTGAGAAGAGCACCGGTATAGTGGCTTGGCAGGGTACCTATGCCGATGCTGCTACCCAGCAGATCGGACTCGAGCCGGGTACCTATGTGGTATATGCTCGTCAGACGCAGGATGGTGTGGTTGATGGCGTGAAGCAGGATGCTCCCTACTATGCAGGTGTGTCGGAGGATGTAACGATTGTGACGAAGCAGTCCTCGACGGCCACGGTGACGTGTACCTTGGCTAACATTTTGACGACGGTTGAGCTCTCGGCCGATTTGAAGGCTGCATTTAAGAGCTACGATGCTTCGTCGGATAAGCGTCTGAAGACTACCGTTAAGGTTGGTACCGATGCCGCTTCGAACAGCCATGTTTTCGAGGCCTCTTCGACCCACGTTGCTCCTAAGATGTATTTCCGCGATGAGGCAGGCGTTAATTCGACGACCGGTAACACGATGACCATTGAGTTGTCGGGTGACTACTACACAGGCGACATGGACGAGCTGACCAATGGCCAGATTGACGAGACGAAGTGGAAGGCCGTGAAGATGACCAAGACCTTGACCAATGTGCGTGCTGCCCAGTGGCGTAAGGTCTCGATCAATATCACGCGTCCCACCTCGGGTAACGTGCAGTTCGAGATTTCGGTCCAGAGCTTTGTTTATGATAAGGAGATCACGGTGGATGTCATGACGATGTACGAGACGCTCAATCTGGAGGAGTCAATTCCCGATGATGAGGTGGATGATCCGATGGCTCCGGGTGTAACGATCAACGGTAAGGAGGATTTGACCTTCACTATTGACGAGTCGAGCTACGATGCAGACTTCGATCAGTGGAATACGCAGTTGCAGTTCAACATTACGCCCAACGAGGGTACGACGGTGAAGCGTCTGTATATGGTGGTGAACTCGACGAATACGGCACTCATGTCGGCAATTGCTGCTTATGGCGAGTCGACTATGACGCGTGCTGCATCCGATGTTCAATTTGAGATCTTCCCGAACAATGTTTTGGATGCTTATTGGAATGTTTCGGCTGATGGTACGACCGTGAAGGTGAAACGTGCCGGTATGGATGCCTTCTTCCAATATGCAGGTACGCACACCCTCAGCTTCTATGCAACCGACAGTAAGGATCGCATGAAGCGTAGCGATGTGAACGTAGTTGTCAACAAGGGTGGTTCGGCTCCGACGGTAGTCTGGATGCAGAATGGCGTCGATGTAATTGATAAGCAGCATGTGCTGACGGCCGAGAACGCAGCCACCTATACCTGTGTAGTGGATGTTACTTCGGCTACCGGTTTGACGAAACTCGAGGTTGATATCGAGAGCAGCGTTTTGACCAATGAGGAGTTGCAGGCTATCGGCTTGGCCAGCCATCTCGATCTGGTGACCCCCAATCCCGATCATGTCGTGGCTTTGCAGGATTTGGGCTTCTTGCTCGATGGGGCTACCTCACTGGGTGGTGAAACGCATGTTACGTTCGATATTTCGATCTTTATGAATACGCTCTATATGCTCTTTAGCGAATCGGACGGCTGCAAGTTCTACCTTACGGTGGCAGATGCCGGTGGTGAGACGAAAAAGACGCTTGATATCTATATCCAGAAGTAATGTAGAACGATAAAGAAGTACAGAGATGAAAAAGATCTTTCGATATATGTTGTTGGCAGGGGTGGCCTTGATGGCCGCCGCCTGCGAGCAGGAGTTTACTTCGACAGGGGTCGGCTCGGTTGATTTTGATATCAATCTTTCGGCTGATACCCGTGCTGTCAATGGCAGTGATTTTACTCCCGAAACGCTCAAGGTACGTATCTATCGCGAGGACGGTGCGCTGATCCGTCGCTATACCTCGATGGAGGCTATTCCGGCACCGATGTATCTCGTGTCGGGTGCATACTCGATTTTGGTAGAGGCCGGTGATCGTTCCAATACCGCCTTTATCGAGCCGACTGATGCGCTTGAACTGAAACAACAGCTTTGCTATGAGGGCCAAAAAGATTTCACCATTTCGGCGCATACGACGAGCAATATTGCTGTTAATTGCCCGAGCGTAAATACCAAGGCTACGGTGACGTTCGATACCACCAATTCGGCGAACGAGAATGCTCTGCTTACGGATGTGAAAATTCAGCTGGCAGCCATGAATACAACTGCTACGACGGTCGCAGCCTTTACGAGTGATGTCGCAGCCCAGGAGGCTCCGACGCTCTCGTCCAATGGCTCGATGGTCGGCTATTTTATCCTTCCCGAAGAGGTGACAACCCTCTCGTGGGCCTTCTCGGCCACGCATCCCGAAGATGGTGCTATCGAGAAGGTGGGTACGATTGCCAACGTAGCACCCGGTAAGGGTTATAAGCTCGCCTTCGTCTATTCGAAGACGCCCGATGGATTTATGGCCATTCAGGTGCTGGTGGATGATAAGGTTGATCAGGTTGAGAATAATTTCGATTTCAAGCCGCAGCCCGAGATCATGGGTACGGGTGTCGATAATTCGGCCGTGAATGTCTATCAGTCGGGCTCGACCGTAACGCTCACCTGTGAGTCGATCAATGCCCTGCAGACCCTTTCGCTGGGTGGTGTTACCTTCTTTGCCGATGGTGCAGTGGTGGAGGGCGCTATTCCGGGCTTGACCGCGACTCTGTTGGAGAGCACGAAGGTTCAGTTTACACTCGATGCTACCTATTTTGCTACCCTTTCGGGTGCATACCAGACGCTGGAGTTCGGTATGGAAGATACGGGTGGTGACTATACGCAGAAGTTGCAGTTCGTAAAGACGGGTCTTGTCAACTCGGCTACGACTTATGATTTGTGGAAAAACACCGCTACGTTTGAGGCTGTGGTAACAGATGCTGCCTCGTCGGTTGTGGTTCGCTATCGCAAGCAAGGCACTTCGGAGTGGGCTGAGACGACACTCTCGGCTGCCGGCGATATAACCTACACGGGTACTTCGACGGCCGTATGGGAGTCTTCGTGGAGTGAGAAAGCAAACGCTAATATCTATACACCCAATACGGCGAAGAGCTTCTTTGCCAACTCGACCTATGAGTATCAGTTGGTAGTTGATGGCGTAGCCGGTGATAAGGCAACGATCTCGACCTCAGCTACGCAGACGATTCCATATGCTACGTTTGAGGATACGAGCCTCTCGTGCTGGGGCACATCGAACAATCCTGCGCCTTATTGGGGTAGTGGTAACAACACCTTTACGAAGAAACTCTGCCAGCAGGGTAGCAAGGGCGGTCAGCAGGGTAGCTATTGCGCTGTACTGACGGCCACCGAGGCTGTCGGCATGTTGGCTGCAGGTAACCTCTTTACCGGTTCGTTTGTCTTTAACCTTTCGAGCCAGACGGGTACCGTGAAGTTTGGTGTAAAGTATGACTATGAGGCTCGTCCGTCGGCGCTCAAGTTGCGTATGTGGCACAAGATCGGCAACGTGACGACCACCAAGTACGCTTCGCTCATCCCCAATGGTCAGCCCGACGAGGGCTCGGTGCAGGTGGTGGTGATCGATTGGAATTCGCAGCACGAGGTGACCTCGGGTTCGTCGGCTTCGGGTGTGTGGAATCCTGAGAATGGTCCGAATACTGTTTCGGCCGGTAAGATTGTCGGCTATGGTATCATCTACCCGAGGGGCACTACGAGCGGTGAGAATCTGATTGAGACCGAGATTCCGATCGTGTGGTACGACACGACGACGAAGCCTTCGAAGAACTTTACGCTTATCATCTCGGCTGCAACGAGCCGTTATGGTGACTACATGAACGGTTGTAACGAGAATGAAATGTATCTCGACGATTTCCGTTGGGTTTACTAAAATTGCTTGTTGAAACGTATTATGATGAGTAAGATCAAGCACATAGCTCTTGCGCTTCTCGGCGCCTTGACCTTCAGCTCGTGTATTGAAAATACGATTCCCTACCCGGTAGAGAAGATCGATATTTTGAGCTACGAAGGAGTAGGCTTTCGTGCTCAGATCGACCCTTTGACACGAAACGTTAAGCTGATACTCGACGAGGAGACCGACATCTCGCAGGTGGAGGTCACCTCGGTCGAGATCACCGAGAATGGTACGGCTTCGATCCCTTTGACAGGTATGTTCGACCTGCGAACACCGATACAGGTCACCTTGTCGCGCTATCAGGAGTATCGTTGGACCATCTCGGCCGAGCAACCGATCGAGCGCTATTTTACGGTGGCAGGACAGATCGGACAATCGGAGATTGACCCCGAAAGTCGCACAGCCACGGCCTATGTGGCCGAGGGGACGGATTTGGATCAGATCCAAGTAACGTCGCTCAAGTTGGGTCCCCGTTCTGTGACGACCATGACCCCTTCGATCGAGGAGTTGTCCTCTTTTCATTCGGTACGTTATGTCTATCTGCAATACCCAGCATTGAAGGGTGCGCAGGAGCGTTGGCAGCTTTATGTGCTCGAGACCGATGTGAAGGTGACGCTTACGGCGGCTGATGCCTGGGCGACGATGGCTTGGCTCTATGGTGCAGCCGAGGAGGGTGCCAAGGTCGGTTTCCGCTATCGTAAGGAGGGGGATACCGCTTGGATTGAGGCTCCAAAGGCTACGGTGTCGGGTGGAACCTTCTCGACCTGTGTGAAGGGCTTGACGCCGGAAACCGAGTACGAGTTCTTGGCCTATTCGAACGAGGATCTGTCGCCGATTGCGGCTCGTCGTACTGAAGCTACCCGTGCCCTCGAAAACGGAGATTTCGAGCACTGGTCGGTGGATAATGGGATCGTCTATCCCTATGCTGCGGGAGGTGCTCCCTTCTGGGCTACGGGTAACGTCGGCGCAAGTATTGCCAATACGACCGTAACGGAGGGTGTTAACGATCCTCGTCCGGGGTCGTCAGGACAACTTTCGGCTCGCTTGTCTTCAGTGTATGCCAATCTCTTTGGTGTAGGTCGTTTTGCCGCCGGAAACCTCTATGTGGGTAACTATGTGCGCAACGACGGTACGCATGGTATCATCAACTTCGGTCGTCCCTTTACGGCGCGCCCTGTGGCGTTGCGCGGCTGGGTGAAATACAACTGCGGGGCTATGGATTACATTACAACCCAACCTCCCGGTCAGACGTTGCAGAAGGGTGATCCCGACTGCGGGTCGCTCTATATCGCGTTGGGTGATTGGGATCCGGCGATCTATGGCGGTACCGAGGAGAGTCCCGTTGAGGTGGCAACCCGTCGTATCGAAGAGACGGCCTTCAACAAAGATGCCGAGGCGGTGATCGCCTATGGTGAGTTGTTGCTGGGTGAAAGTGTCAATGAATGGACGGAAGTGACGATTCCCATCAACTACCGTTCGACCGGTCGTATCCCAACCCATATTATAGTAGCCTTTGCGGCATCGCGCTACGGAGACTACTTCTCGGGCAGTTCGAAGAGTGTTTTGTGGGTCGATGATTTTGAATTGATCTACGAGTAGTGAACACCGAATTAGTAATAGCGGTGCAGCGGAGACGTTGCACCGCTTTTTTGCGTGGCTACGTTTGGTGGTTTAGCAAAAAATGATTAATTTTGAATAATCTACCAATTCTACGAACACTTAAAACCGAAACAACATGATTCGTATTGTTGCCGTACATACGGCTATGGCTCTTGTTGAGCCTTTGACCAAACTCTTCAAGGAGTATCTCCCCGAGGTAAAACTCAACCACATTGCCGATGATTCGCTGATTCAGGAGGTGATTGCCAATAATGCCGTAACGCCGGCCGTGAAGCGTCGTCTTTTGGCCTATTACAATGCTGCGGCCGATGCCGGAGCTGATGTAGTCTTTAACTGCTGCTCGTCGGTGGGTAAAGTAGCTGAGATGGGCGATGAGGTAGCACCCGTCAAGGTCTTCCGTATCGATGGACCGATGGCTGAGAAGGCGGTTATGGAGGGTAGAAAGATCGGCGTCATTGCCACGCTTCCTACGACGTTGGGACCGACCGTACAGCTGTTGTTGGATAAGGCGGCAGAGGCCGGTCGTGAAATTGAGATTGTTGATGGTCTGGCCGATGGCGCTTTTGCGGCAGGTCAGTCGGGTGATAAGGCTACGCACGATCGTCTGATTGAGGAGGTGGCCAAGAAGATTGCCGATAAGGTTGATGTCATTGTTCTGGCACAGGGATCGATGGCAGCCATGGAGTCCAAGTTGGTCGAGATGACGGGCAAAACGGTGCTTTCGAGTCCGTTGTTGGGTGTTCTGGGCGTGAAGGAGTATCTCAAGCAGAAGGGGCTGATCTAATCCGGTGCGGGTTATGAAAAAACGCAGTATGGTGCTTTTGATGCTGGTCTTGATCAGCGTCATTACCTTCCTCGATCGTATCAATATCACGATGGCCTCGGGCGATATTATGGCCGAATTGGGGCTGTCGGAGTCGCAGTGGGGTTGGGTCTTGTCGGTCTTTACTATTTCGTATGGTCTGATGCAGGTGCCTCTGGGTGTCTGGGGTGATAAGCGTGGCTATCGCCTCGTCTTGGCGCTCATTGTGCTTTGGTGGTCGCTCTTTACCGGTCTTACGGGCTTGGCGTGGAGCTTTGGCTCGCTTCTGGTGATTCGCTTTATGTTCGGTATCGGCGAAGCAGGCTCCTATCCATGTATGACCGGTGTGGTGGTTAAGTGGTATAAACAGCACGAAACATCAACAGCGCAGGGTTATATCTGGGCTGCAAGTCGCATGGGTGGTGCGCTGACGCCGTTTATCGTATTGCCTGTTTTGACGTTGTTGGGTTGGCATTGGGCCTTCTACCTTTTGGCCGCATTGGGCGTAGTTTGGGCTATTGGTTGGTATTTCTGGTACCGTAATGAGCCTAAGGATGTGAAGGGGATCGCCAATGACGAACTCGCCATTCTGCCTGAGCAGACGACGAAGAGCAACGAAAAGGTGGCTATTCCGTGGCGTGAATTTATGAAGAATCGCCAGTTCTGGCTGATTTTGGCCATGTACTTCTTCTATGCATGGGGTAGCTGGTTCTTCTTCTCGTGGTTCCCGCGCTTTATGGAGGTGGGACGTGGTTTTTCGAAGGAGGAGCTGACCTATGTAGTGGCCATTCCGTTTGTGATGTCGATGGTCGGCAATATCGCCGGCGGTTATCTTTCGTCGAAGTTGTCGCTTCGCTACGGCCTCAAGGTGGGACGTCGCCTGCTTGGCGTGGGCGGTCTGGCTGTTTCGGCGCTCTTTATGTTCCTGGCTGCCTTTATTGATGGTAAGACCGAGGTCTTTGTCTTCTTGGCTTTGGCCTTTGGCGTGATCGATCTGATGCTCCCCTCGGCGTGGGCTATTTGCAGCGATATCAGCGGACGTTATTCGGGTGCGGTATCGGGAGCGATGAACACGGCGGGTAACATCGGCGGATTTGTCTGTGCTACGGCTTTCGGTTATTTAATCGAAGCTACGGGTAATTTCAATTCGCCACTGTTCGTGATTTCGATCATGTTGGTTATTGCAGCCTTGCTCTTTACGCTGATCGATCCTACGAAAAAATTGGTAAAAGATTGTTAATGTTCTGAGCCGGCTGCATTTTGGCCGGCTCTTTTTTTTGAAAGCCCATGATCAAACAATACGATTTCGACCGTGTGATCGATCGCCGAGGAAGTGGTGATGTGAAGCACGACATGCTCAACGCCTATTACGGTCGCGAGGACCTTATTCCGCTTTGGGTGGCCGATATGGAATTTGCAACACCCGACTTTGTAGTGGAGGCAATGCGCCAGCGATTGGACCATCCGATCTTTGGCTATACCACCGTCCCTGAAAGCTATTGGGAGTCGGTGATCGACTGGGTGTACTCGCACCATGATTGGACGATTCGTCGCGAGTGGCTCTGCTTTATCCCCGGTATCGTCAAGGGAATCGGCATGGTGATAAATGCGCTGCTCGACCGCGATGATAAGGTGATTATCCAACCTCCGGTGTACCATCCTTTCCGCCTGGTCCCCACGGCCTATGGTCGTGAGGTGGTTTATAATCCGCTTATCGAACTGCCCGATGGGGGTTATCGGATGGATTTTGAGCAGTTGGAGCAGGTGTTTGATGCGCGATGCAAATTGCTCATTCTCTCCAATCCGCACAATCCTGCCGGTATTTTGTGGGATCGATCTACCTTGGAGCGCTTGGCTGAATTTTGCCATCGAAAGGGGATCTGGGTCATCGCCGATGAGATCCATTGCGATATGGCCTTGTGGGGCAAACGACATATTCCGTTTGCGACGGTGAGTGACGAAGCGGCAGCCTGTAGCATCACCTTTGCAGCCCCCTCCAAAACCTTCAATATGGCCGGTATAGTCAGCTCTTATTGCATTGTGCCCAATGAGACGTTGCGCCACCAATTCTTCGGATGGATCGAGGCCGGCGAGTTGGGTACTCCTCATCTTTTTGCCCCGATAGCTACCGAGGCGGCATTTCGGCAAGGTGAGCCGTGGCGCCAGGCTATGCTACGCTATGTTGAACAAAATATTGAGTATGTGATTGACTTTTGTCGTGAAGCTATTCCGCAGATTCGGCCGCTACGTCCCGATGCTTCGTTCTTGGTGTGGCTCGACTGTCGTTCGCTCGGACTTACGCATGATGCCTTGCAGGATCTTTTTGTAAATCGGGCGCGGTTAGCCCTAAACGATGGTGCCATGTTCGGCCCTGAGGGGGATGGGTTTATGCGGTTGAATGTGGGAGTCCCGCGTTCGTTGCTCGAAGAGGCTATGGAGCGTCTAAAAGAGGCTGTCGCAGAAAGTCTATAGTCTGCCCGATTTTCGGAACGATAAAGAGCGTATCTGACTACAAATCGTCAAGATACGCTCTTTGTTTACATAGTCTAGGTTTGGCGTGATCAGATCAATCCTACTTTCACCGCCTCCATTTCAAAGTTGGGCGTCAAAACCCCCTTGCCGAGATTGTCACGAAGCTCCTCTTGCAACCAGAACCGACCACCGTCAGTCTCCTCCGAGGGGTGGACCTCTCCATCGTAAATGGCTTGATAGACATAGACCATTTCACGCTCGCGATCTGAATCGTAGAGGTAGTGGCAAATCTTTTCGGGTTGAAAATCCGTGATGCCGATCTCTTCGCGTACCTCGCGACGAAGGGCCTCCTCGATAGTCTCGCCATAATCGACATGCCCACCTACGGCTGTATCCCATTTGCCCGGCTGAATATCTTTCCACATCGGACGTTTTTGGAGGTAGAGCTCTCCTCGGCTGTTTTTCAGATGCAGGTGCACTACCGGATGAATCAGACGTGAGCCATTGTGACACTCGCCACGCGTCGCATGACCGATTACCTCACCTGCCTCGTTGAGGAGGGGAAAGAGCTCCATCAAATTGTCGCTTGCCATCTTTTTATGCACGGTTACGAATACGATCAACTACCTCACCCAAGGTCTCGACGGCACCCACATTACCCGGGAAGATGACATATAACATCTCGGGGAAGGGGCTTTCGCTGTTGGTCTCTAGGGTCGGAATACCGGCTGCCGCTTGACCGGCGACACGAGCCATGCGCACCTTCAGGCTGTGCGTGAGAATATCGTGTGAGGTAATACCTCCCTTCGAAATAAGAAAGTCGGGGCGGAAGGGTAGGGCGCGTACGGCGGCTACCAGGAATTGCGAAATTTTGACTCCCAGCGCTTGGCGTTGAGCTACATCGTCGAGACGAATTTCGCGTCGTGACGTGAAGAGGACCGGTACGATACCTTTATTATAGAGTGCTTCGGCACGCGTCATCAACTCTGCGAGTTGGGTTGAATCGTCGTGCAGAATACGCTCAACGTCTATTTCAATACCCTCGACATCCTTTAATTGTAACAGTGTGCTCAGCTGCTCAGTGCTCTTCTTTACATGCGAACCCACAATCACCACGCCACGGGCATTCGATTTCGGGGCAGTAACATACGGCTGCTCCACAATTCCGCTCAGTGCTTTCGGGAAGGATGATGAGGAGCGAATAACACCACATTGGTTGCGTACGCCACTCTCAAACAGTGTTAGCACGGCAATAGCCAAACGGCGCAAATCGCGGTAATCGAAGGCATCAGCCGAGAGGTATCGCTTATTGCGGTTGCTACGCAGTATTTCTGCAATGTCGCTTGTGCGCTGGGTCGCAAGATCGAGGTGCAGCAAATCTTCGGCTACAATCGAGCCTCGGCCCTTCTCGACCATGTAGTCAATCAGGTTGGCATGTTGGTATGCAAAGACATTGTCACGGGCAAATTCGGTCTCGGAGGTGGGTATGAGGGTTTCGCCTTGCTCCATGTAGTGCACCCCTTCAATAGTCATGCGTCCGGCTTCGAAGAAGGCCGGTACAAAGAGCATCGGCATGACAGGTTTTACCCCATGCTCGCGGATCACATCGCTGATCGTGTCGCTTTCAGCCGGGAAGTGACCACGTAAGGTCGAGTCGCTGCGGCTGACAAAGAGCAGATTGTATCCCTTTTCGCGGTTGGCCTCCATGACCGCCTCGACGGCGTGACGCACCACTTCGCGTGCCTGTTCTTCGGTCATGGCACGGCTGTTTACCAACAGGTAAAAGAAGGGCGTTTTATCCTCCAGTGCCTGCTTGATCAACTCCACATTCAGATCGGTCAGCAGCAGACAACCGTGTACGGTTTGGATGCCCGTTGGGTCGTCGTCGATGACCACCATGCGGATGCGCTTGCGATGAAATTCATCGGCAATTCGACCGCGTAACATGGCACCATCTTCACGTCGCCCGTAGCGTTTTTGGACATTTTGTACCGACTTCATCTATCCACGTAGTTTCTTGATGCCCAAAATTTCTCGAGCCTCTTCGGGAGTTGCCGGTTCGCAACCCAATGCGCGTACCAACTCAACGAGTTTGCTGACCAGGAAGGCATTGGTCGGTGCCGTCTTGCCCTCTTCGTAGTAGAACGAATCCTCGAATCCGACACGTACTACCGATGCGCCCATGGCGATTGCAAGACCCAAGAAGTGCAGGTCCTTCATAGAATCGTTATTCAGCCCCCAATGGCCATCCGGCTCCATCAACGAGACCATGTATTGCAGGTTTCGAGGCGTGTCGCTCAGATTGGAGGCTGTACCCGTGCCGAGACAGAAATTGTAGCTCATCGGACGATCCAGGACACCTTCGTCGGCCAACTTCGAGCAGGTCTCCACCATGCTCAGGTCGAAGATCTCCATCTCGGGCACCACCTTCTCCTCACGCATGCGTCCGGCCCAGTAACGAATTTCGGGTAGTGTGTTGATATAGACACTCTCGCCGAAATTCACCGATCCCATATTGAGGGAGGCCACCTCAACTCTCGGCTCCGAGAGGCAGACACTGCGATCCTCCAACGACAGGGTCGAAAGACCACCAGTCGAGCCCTGGATTACGATATCCGATTTTTCGCGAATCAGATCGAGCGTACGGCTGAAGTGGGTCATATCGAAGGTTTGCTCACCCGTTAGATCGCGCACATGCAGATGCACCATCGAGGCACCTGCCTCGGCACATGCTGCTACATCGGCGGCAATCTCCTCGGGTGTGAGCGGGTTGAAGGATCCTTCGGGTACGGGCTTGCCGACATGGCAAACCGGTGCGACGGTTACGACGATTTTACGTTTCATATTTCAACAACTTATTAGTATGCTATATACTACAAAGATAGGAAAGAATTTCGAAAAATGAAAGTGCAAATTCTCCCTGAGTTTTGCTTTTTGTGTGATAAAAAAAATCCCCACCTTTATGGCGGGGATTATAAGTGGGTGAACGGATTATTTCTGCTCGCTCAAGATGCGCATTGCAACATCGAGGATAGCCGTATCGTCCAGCGTAACAACGCCACCATCCGGTCCCGGCTCGAAGTGAACACCTACACACTCCTTTGCGACATGGCTGCCACCGAAGTAGTTGCGAACGGTCTCAACATCCAGACCCAATTCATCTGCAATACGCTGCGAGCTTCCGCTCGGCAATTTGTCCTTGATACGACGCAGTTCGTTAAATGTGATAATCATATCCGTAAGTTTTAGTTGTTTAAATTTCGTAACACTAAATTAAACAAAAAATCCTAATCATCCAAATATTTTCACCTATTTTCCGCTAAAAAATGCGAAAAAGGGCCGTTTAGACCCTTTTTCATGCAGTTGTGAGAGAAATCCTCACATGGTTGTCTTTTACTTCTGAGGTTCGATGTAGAACTCAAAGATCAGCGGACTGTAGGAGGGAATTTCGGTCGATGTGGTGAGAACCGTTACCGTCTCCTCCTGGGTTGTTCCGTAGTAGTTATTGTAATAACCGCTGTAGTAGGGATCGTAATAACCGCTGCCGTAATATGAGTCGTAGTAGTTGCCGTAGTAGCCGCCGTAACCTCCATAGCCACCATATCCATAACCGCCATAGTAGGAGTTATAGTAGTTGTAGTAATTGAGGTAGTTCAGGTAGTCGTAGTAGCTCGACGAGTAGCCTGAAGAGGAGCTAGAGGTCGATCCGCTCTGACCCGATGCACCATAACCGAAGGTTGATGTGGTGACCAATGCGCCCCACTGTCCATAGCGCATGGAGGGAATCGTGTAGTAGAAGGCCTCGATCAAACCGCCTTCCTCGGGGCAATACTCCAAAGCCGTACCGCTCGTTATCACCTCATCGTAGATGATCTCCTTTACCTCGTCAATGTTGGTGTCGAAGATAAAGCCGTCGAGGAAGCGGCCAATGTACCAAATTTTGACATTACCCGACAGACCGACCGAATCGACACCATCGGCTACCAGCTGCTCTACGCCGGCATAGGGCTCATCGCTGTGGAATCGCTCCTTCAGCACCTCCGCAATCTTGCGGTTGATCTCCGATACCGATCCTTCGCCTACGTAAGGCTCTATGTCGGCTACATAGGGACCATAGTTGAGCTTGCTGTAGTTGGGATATTTGTTGTTGATGGTCGATACTTTTTGGTTGAAGTTCAGGTCGTAGATCATCTCTTCGGCGCGGTTGGTCGGGTCGAAGCGGTGATTTACGTAGAGTTGTGCAATGGTATCGCAGGCGCTCACCCAACGATTTGCATTCAGGTGGGGGTGATTCTCATCCTCCATGGTGGTGGGGATGGCTACCATCTGAACGCCATCGACCTCGGTGGTCTGCTTATTTTTACCCTCGTCGTCCTGTGTCGTATAGATCAACAGACCACCATTGGCTTTGCAGAATGCATCTACATCCAACGCTTCGCGCTGCAAGGGATTTTTTACCGTGTCGCAGATCGAGAGGGTAACGATGAAGGGCTTGCCATCCTCAAGCGAGTATTGGCCCTGGTAACCACCATCACCTGCAAAACCGTCACCGACTACGCGTGAGGGCATGTAAAGCGTTGCTTTGGAGCCGAAGCGTAGCTTGTATTGCTCGCTCTCAAGGCCGAGAGCCTCTTTATTGGCGGCGTAATAGTTCGGGCCGAGTGTCTGCTCCTTTTGCAGGGCTAGCCATGTACCCTCCATGAGTGTATAGTAGGCCGATCCGCAATACATATAATAAGGTACATAGTGCGTGTATTTGGTGAACGTACCGGCCAACTCAGCTTCGCGTGCATTACGCGTTACGATGATATTACCCTGCATGTCACGTCCCGTCAATTCGAAACGAACCCAACGAGTGGTATCGAGAATCGGCTCGGCATCTTTCGAACCAGCATCATGCAGATCGAGGTAATAGCCTCGACCCTCAAAATTCTGGTAATTATCCTTCAGTTGGGGGCGGTGTTGGGCAATCCAGGCTTTGAGTGAGAGATCCTCGTAGTGGTCGTAGTCGTTTTCTACCTCCTTGGCGCAAGAGATACCCACGAGCATCACCAACGAAGCCAAAATCAGTTTTGTTAATTTCATATCGTTTTTATTCTCTTTTTTTCGTTGTGCTTATTCCACCTTATCGACCGTAAAGAAGAAGGCAATAGCCGACCCCTTGGGCAGGTAGTTGATCAACTCCTTGTCACCATAGGCCATCGTAAAGGTCATGTAGCTCTCTACGTTATCTCGCTCGCGGCATCCGATCAAAGATTGGCGCAAGCCCTGCAGTATGGCGTCTTTTTTAAGGTCAATCACCAATGGTTCAAAGGTCCATGCTCCGGGCGTTAGCCCAACATCTTCACTGAAGAAGGCGTCTTGGAGTAGCGGATCATTGGTCCAATAGGGCATCGTGATACGGTTGCCGTCGGTGACGATATTCTTAAACTCGAACAGATAAGCGCGAAAGGTAATGGTCACTACCGATTGATCCGTTACCTCGGGACGTGAAGCTCGATCGGGGTTCCACACACCGTCGATGTAGCGATATGTCGATTTGCCAAACTCTTCGTAGTAGGGTTGCTCGGTCCCTTGCTCGACATCGGCCAAGGCCACCAAACGGGGCTGGTGGGTCGATGTGAGGTACGAAACCATCTTCTTCTGCTGGTCGGGGAGGGCATCCTCATTCTTCGAGCAGGAGCAAAGTAGCAAGAGAGCTGTGGCTATGATCGCAAATTGGCGCATCTTTTTTGTGAGTTCGTTTTGCTATATATAACATGCAAAGTTACGAAAAACAATCTTAAAATTGCATGATGAACGAAAAAAAACGCTTCAAAAGTATGTGAAGCGTTAAAAAAACAGGTGTAGAGTTGATTATTTACGACGGCGAAGGTGATCTCTTCGCGGATCGGTCATGCGAGCAATACGACGTCGTTTGAGGAAGACAACGAGGAGCAAAACAACGATAAAGACGGCTAAAATAAGTGTAATCAAAGTCATGTTCGGGTTCGTTTTATGAGTTAGAGTCGTTTCAGGGCAGCGCGTATCAACTCCTCGACTGAGGCGTTCGGCTGTTCTTTGAGAATCGCCTTCAATACCTTCTCGGAAGCCGCTTTTTGGAATCCAAGCATCTGCAGAGCGGCCATTGCCTCCTCCATCAGTGGCGAAGTTGTGGCGCTGGTCATGGCTTGTTCGAAGGCTTCAGCCTGGTTGCTGCGTAGCGTCATCATCTTTCCACTGAGTTCGACAATGATTTTCTGGGCTGTTTTAAGACCTAACCCCTTGACGTTCTTGAGCAGTACGGCATTGCCGGCCGAGATGATCTGCTGCAATTCGCGTGGCGTGTAGGTCGAAAGAATCATGCGCGCCGTACCGCCACCTACCCCCGATACTCCGATCAGCAGTCGGAATAATTCGCGCTCTTCACGCGATGCAAAACCGTAGAGCAGATGTGCATCTTCGCGGACAATGTAGTGAACCCAAAGCTTTGCTTCGGTAGCCTGTTCAATGGCCGAAAAAGTTTCGAGTGAGATGTGCAGATAGTAACCCACGCCCGCAGCTTCGATCACAGCATATGTCGGGGCTACTTCAGCCACCTTTCCGCAGATGTATTCGTACATGATTCCCTCTTTTTTGGTCCGTAGAAGCGTGCGAGAGGCTGTGTATTGCTCTATTTAGACCCTCGTTTTCGATCTCTACGGCTAAATTGTGTGTAAATTTTACCTTTTACACGACAAAAATAAAGAAATTTTCTTACCTTTGTAAATCTTTCGAGTAAAAAGCGAAAACAAAAAATTAAAATAGAACAACCATGAAAAAAATCTTTCTTTTCGCGCTGGCTGCGGCTTGCGCTTTGACGGCCTGTCAGACGGGCACTACGACCGATAACCAGGCTGCTGCCGAGGTGGCAACGATTGGTGGCTCGGATATTGCTTATGTGAGTGTTGAGCAGGTACTTGCCGAGTGCGAGTTGATGTTGGGTGAGGGTCAGGCTTTGGCCGAGAAGACCCAGAAGGCACAGGAGAGCTGGGCCAAGAAGGAGCAGTCGTTGGCTGCCGAGGCTGCTCAGTTGCAGGAGAAGTATGAGAAGGGTCTGATTACCACGCGTGATGCACAGGCCAAGCAGGAGAGCATTCAGAAGCGAGTAGCTGCCTACCAGGCTTCGGCTCAGAAGGAGGCTCAGACGCTCGATGAGGAGAACCGCGTATTCACGAACCGTATGCAGGATCTGGTGATGCGTGCCGTACAGGAGGTGAATGCCGAGAAGCAGTACAAGATGATTGTCAATGCAAACTCGCTGCTCGATGCCGACACGACGCTCAATATCACGCTGAAGGTGCTTGACAAGGTAAACGAGCTCTACACCAAGGAGAAGAACGAGGTTAAGTAATCCTCGAACCGAATAAGTAACCACAAACGCCGGCTCGATTCAGATGACCGGCGTTTTTTTTAGATGCAGCAATAACCGAATTTGTTATGGATTTTATTCCGTTCACCTTTATTGATCTGATCGACATCGTTTTGGTGGCTGCGATCATGTATTCAATCTATCGCATGACGCGCGGTACGAATGCCCCTTATATCTTTTCGGGCATCATCGCCATCTATCTGTTGTGGGTTGTAGTACGTGCGCTCAACATGGAGTTGCTTTCGTCGATGCTCGGACAGGTGATCTCGGTGGGTGTAATTGCCCTGATCGTCCTCTTCCAGCCCGAGCTCAGACGTTTTTTGCAACTGATCGGTCTGCGTCAAAAGCACTTTAACTTTATATCCCGCATCTTCTCGATGGGCGAGGAGGAGCAGGCGGACGTGAATGTAGAGCCGATTGTCATTGCTTGTCGCGATATGGCCGAGACAAAAACTGGCGCCTTGATCGTTATCCGCCAGGAGAGCGATCTGCGTCTGATTGCTGAAGGCGGTATTGCCATTGATGCCAAGATTTCGGTCTCCTTGTTGAAGAATATTTTTTTTAAGAATGCGCCGTTGCATGATGGTGCTGTCTTGATTGAGGGCGATCGTATTGTAGCGGCAAAGTGTATTCTTCCCGTGACGCAGAGCGAAGTCCCCAAGGATTATGGTACACGTCACCGTGCCGCAATCGGTCTGAGCGAAATTTCGGATGCAATCGTTATCGTGGTTTCGGAAGAGACCGGTGGTATCTCGATTACTCATGGAGGTGAATTGCGTCGCGATATCGACCCTGCACGTTTGCAGCAAACCTTGCAGCGTTACTTGTTGCATAACGAGAATCGTCGTGCCAAGCGTCGTGCAGTTGAGGATCGCGGATTACGTCGCCTCTGGAAGCAGACCTTCCAAAAGCAGGACGAGTAACACGCGTCTGCCCTTTGGTGTTAAAAAAAGCGGGCTGTCCATTCGGATAGCCCGCTTTCGTATAAGTTGATCTCTCCTATTTGAAGAAGATTGACGAAATCTCCTTGTAGTTGTGTACACGCTCGATGACGTTGGCAAAGATGTCGGCCACCGAAAGCACCGTGAACTTGTGCAGATCCTTCTCGGGATTCAGCGGAATAGTATC
This sequence comes from Alistipes sp., assembly GCA_017547175.1. GTDB lineage: Bacteria > Bacteroidota > Bacteroidia > Bacteroidales > Rikenellaceae > Alistipes. The sequence goes on from JAFYQI010000011.1 coordinate 96,621, forward strand.
CGTTACGATTACCTCCTCCAAGGCGCTTGCATTGATGCGCTCGTAGGCCGGACCCGACAGCACGGGGTGGGTAATGGCGGCACGTACACTCTTTGCTCCACGAGCCATCAGCATATCGGCTGCCATACAGATCGTGCCGGCTGTGTCAATCATGTCGTCCACAATCAAGATGTTGCGACCCTCTACCTCACCGATAGCGGTCATTTTACCTACTACATTGGCCTTGGCGCGCTCCTTGTGCGAGATAATGATCGGCGTACCAAGGTACTTGGCGTAGGTGTTGGCGCGCTTGGCACCACCCATATCGGGAGCAGCGATCGAGAGGTTCTCGATGTGCAACGACTCGATGTAAGGAACGAAGATGCCACTTGCATAGAGTGCATCGACGGGAATGTCGAAGAAGCCTTGAATCTGATCGGCATGCAGGTCCATCGTCATGATTCGATCGGCACCGGCAGCCTTGAGCATGTTGGCCACGAGTTTTGCACCGATGGGTACACGCGGACGATCTTTGCGATCTTGGCGAGCCCAGCCGAAGTAGGGCATCACGGCTACTACCTGATAGGCCGAAGCGCGTTTAGCGGCATCGATCATCATCAGTAACTCCATCAGATTGTCCGTCGGCGGGAAGGTCGATTGGATGCAGAATACCGTGCAACCGCGAATCGACTCGTTGTAGGTCGGTTGGAACTCACCGTCGCTGAAGTTCAGGATTTCCGACTGACCGAGCGTCGTGCCGAAACTCTCGGCGATCTTTTCGGCCAAGGGACGGGTGGCTCGACCGGCAAAGATTTTAATTTTATGAATGGCCATAGCAGGGTACGGGATTTTTGTTTGTGCAAAGATAAAATAATAGGACGAAAAAAGCGTCCTTTTGATACCTTTTTTACTTTTTTTTCGCTTTTTTAGCCCTCTTGCAGGCATTTTTCGATAAAATCGAGGATCTCATCGCGCCCGATTTGCTTCTCCGACGAACTGATGAAGTGAGGTGGTAACTCCTCCCAATGTTCGGCAAGGGTTGATTTGTAACGGTTGATCGAGTGGTTGCGTTGTGCTGCGGAGAGTTTGTCCGCCTTGGTGAAAATCAGTCCGAACGGCACCCCGTTTTCGCCCAACAGATTGATGAATTCTAGATCGATTTTCTGAGGTTCGAGTCGAATATCGAGCAACACAAACAGAAAGTGCATCTTCTCGCATTTGAAGATGTAGTCTGTGATAATTTTCGAAAAGGAACCGCGCAACTGTTTCGAGGTGCGGGCATAACCATATCCGGGCAAATCGACCAAATACCAGCTGTTGTTGATCAAAAAATGGTTGATCAGGCGGGTCTTTCCGGGAGTGGCAGATACTTTGGCTAAACCACCGTGACGCGTGAGCATATTGATCAGCGACGACTTACCCACGTTACTACGACCAATGAAGGCGATATCGCGCAACGCATCCTTCGGAACCTGTGTGATGCGTTCCGAGCTACATTTAAATATTGCCTTTGTGATCTGCATGATGGCTATGGCGAAAGAATTACTTGGATTTTCAGCGTCCATTGGGACAACTGAGCCCACCGAGACTGCCCAAAAGCTCGGCGGGCTCAGTGGCCCTTGGCTTATTTCTGTCTAAAGTAGATCTGCATCGGAACACCCGAGAAATCCCATTTCTCGCGCATGTTGTTCTCCAGGAAGCGACGATACGGCTCACGGATATACTGCGGCAGATTGACGAAGAAGGCAAACTGCGGCGTGGGAGTCGGGAGCTGGGTGATATATTTGATCTTGATATACTTACCCTTGGTTGCGGGGGGCGGATAGTTCTCGATCAGCGGCAACAGGAACTCGTTCAGCTCCGAGGTGGCGATGCGACGTTTACGCGACTCGTGGACACGGATGGCAGTCTTTAGTACGTCGAGGATGCGCTGTTTTTCGAGGACCGAGGTGAAGATGATCGGAATATCGCTGAAGGGAGCCAGGCGCTTCTTGAGGAACTCGATCCACTCCTTCATTGTGTTGTTATCCTTTTCGATCAAGTCCCACTTGTTGACCACGATTACGCAGCCCTTGCGGTTGCGAACAATGAGGTTGTGGATATTCAAATCCTGCTGCTCGAGACCTTGCTCGGCATCCAACATCAAGATACATACATCCGAATTCTCGATGGCGCGGATGGAGCGCATCACGGAGTAAAACTCCAGATCCTCCATCTCCTTGCCCTTCTTGCGCATACCGGCCGTATCAACCAGGTAGAAATCCATGCCGAATTTGTTGTAGCGGGTGCGAATCGAGTCGCGTGTCGTACCGGCGATCGAGGTGACGATATTACGCTCCTCGCCCAGCAGGGCATTGGTCATCGACGATTTGCCCACATTCGGACGACCTACGATCGTGATGCGAGGCAACGACTCGTCCTCCTCGGCAGCCGTCTCTTCGGGGAGTGCATTGAGGATGGCATCCATCATTTCGCCCGTGCCACTGCCCGACATTGACGAGATGCAATACGGATCGCCCAGGCCGAGCGAGTAGAACTCGTGCGAGGAGTAGATCTGATCGTTGTTGTCGACTTTGTTGCAGATGAGCATCACCTTTTTCGAGGTGCGACGCAGGATGTCGGCCATCATCATGTCAAGATCGGTGATGCCGGTCGAAACCTCCACCAAAAAGAGAATCACATCTGCTTCGTCGATGGCGAGCATCACCTGGCGACGAATTTCATCCTCGAAAATATCCTCCGAATTGACCGTGTAACCGCCCGTGTCGATTACCGAAAACTCCTTACCGTTCCAGTCGGTCTTGCCGTAATGGCGATCACGGGTTGTACCGGCCGTCGAATCAACGATGGCCTGACGCTGACCTACTAGGCGATTGAAGAGGGTCGATTTGCCGACGTTGGGTCGGCCTACAATGGCTACCAAACTCATATTGCGTGTTGTTTATTGCGTATTTAGGTGCGCAAAGATACGAATTAATTTTTATTAATTAAAATAACGCTTCTCGCTCTCGCTGCCGGCTTGTACGGGGAAGAGCAGAATGTGGTTGTTTTGGGCGAAATGCTCTTCGACATGGGCCGGTATTCGGTGCATGGCCGGATGGTATGAGATGCAATCTCGACGGCTCATGATGACCCATACCGAGTCGTCGTCGCGTACCTCGGCGAAGAGGGTGTTCAGCTCCTCCCACGAGGGGCTGGTTACATAATCGGCAATATCCACCTTGCGCGGTTTACGTTGTAAGTAAGCGAGGGTCTCCTCCGTGCCGTGGAAAATGAGTTTTGCTCCCGTGTCATGGGCTAAGTGACGGATACGCAACACCCATGTTTCAAAGCCTTGCTCCAGTTCGGCCCGAGGCGGAATATAGACCAAGTGACGTTTGACGGTTGAGAGCGGTTGCACGGCGTGGTAGATGTAGGTCGTTACATTCGTGCGTGCTAATACGGCCGGAATGGTTGTGCCCAGGACAGGGACACCCAATGTGTTGAGGGCGTTGGCGTGTTCCGGAGCACGGTGCATGCCCAGTACCAAGTCGGTGATATTACGCTCGCGGACGACACTGACGATGGCATTGACAATGTTCACGTCGTAGCGCATCAGTCGATGCATGTGGATGCCTGCCGAGGCGGAGGCTTCGGCGGCGGCCAGCAACATCTTTTCGGCCGAGGCTACCTGCTCTTCCGAGGCTGAACTATTATCCAATGCGCGCAAGGCATAGAGGCTGCGATGCTTTTGTTTGGTGACGGCAATCGAAAGCCCTACGGCTTCGGTGACGGTATTCGGATGCGATACGGGGATCAACACGTGCTCGCCCGTTTCGGCCCTTCGCTCGCCCTGCGGACCCTCCATGGCAATGCGGTGTGCTGCACGCTGGGTCGTAAAGGTTGAGATGGTGCAGGTGACAAGAATCATCAAAATAGTGCCGTTTAAGACCGCTTCGCCCAGCAGACGCATCGGATTACCATCGGCATCGTGGCCCACTATGAGGTTGTAGCCAACCATTACCACGGCCAACGTGCCGGCGACGTGCGCAACGCTCAAACCAAACAACATCTTGCGCTGGTCGGTCGAGAGACGGAAACTCTTGGCTGTAGCGACAGCTGCGATATATTTTGAAAGGGTGACCATGACGATCATCACGGCTGCCACCTCCAGGGTCTCCCATCCTGAGAAGATAGCGCGGTAGTCGATCAACATGCCGACGCTTAGGAGGAAGAAGGGGATGAAAATGGCGTTGCCGACAAATTCAATGCGATTCATCAGGGGCGAGGTGCTCGGAATGAGTCGGTTCATGGATAGACCGGCCAAAAAGGCGCCGATGATCGGTTCCAAACCGGCTAATTGCGTAAGAAATGCACCCGAGAAGACAATGACAAGAATAAAGACATATTGCGAAACGTTGTCGCTACAGCGCTTGAAGAACCATCGTCCGATGCGTGGAAAGAGCCAAAGGATTACGAAACTACATCCAAGAATCGACGAGGCCAATCGCACCCAAAAGGCGGTGTTGGTGGCCCCTGTTGCCATACCCGTCACAACCGTCAGAGTAACCAACGCCAAAATATCGACGATGATCGTACCACCGACAGCGATCGTTACGGCGTTGTTGCGTGTGATGCCGAGCTTTGAGATGATGGGGTAGGCGATGAGTGTTTGCGAAGCAAATAATGCACCAAGCAGGAGCGATGAGGGGAGCGAATAGCCCAAGATGCCGTAGCCGGCCACCACACCGAAGAGCATCGGGAAGATGTAGGTGTAAAGACCGAACGCCATGGCGCGAATCGAACTCTGCTTGAAATTGGCCATATCCATCTCCAAACCGGCCGTGAAGAGGATATAGAGCATGCCGGCTGTACCCGATAGAATGATGCTGCTGTCGCGCAATACCAGGTTAAGACCATGCGGACCGATGACTGCTCCGGCGATAATGAGTCCCAACAGATAGGGGATCTTGAGCTTATTGAGAATCAGCGGAGTCCCCAATACGATCGCCATAATCAGCAGAAACTTCAATATCGGATCTTCGATCGGTGTAGCAAGTGCAATATGGGAGGTTAGTGTAAACATAGGAATCTTCTTTATGACAAATATAGGAAAAAATAGATGGATTTTCGCAAAAAAAATGTATCTTTGAGAAATTGTTTATTAAACATAACGACTATGAAACGCTTTTCAAAGCTTATAATCACGGCCTTGGCCGTGCTGATTGTGACGAATGTCTCCGCGCAGCAACTGGGTGTGGATTGGGGTATTACGGCCGGTATGAATATGGCAGACTACAAGGTCAAGCAGGTGAATCAGAGTACGCGTTGGGAGGATGTCCGTAACGAGATTGGATTCCAGGTTGGTCTGATGACCTCGTTCAATGTGTGGCGTCTGTCGATCGAACCGCAGTTGATCTATGTGCGTAACAAGGTAAACCTGACGGAAAACGGAGTTGTTTCGAGTATCAAAGGAAATTCGCTGGATGTGCCCCTTTTGGTGTCGTTTCGACTGTTGGGACCGCTGCGTGTGATGGCAGGTCCGGTCTTTACGGTGCTGAACGACAATACGGGTTTGAAGGATGTAACGCTTGATAATTTGCGTTCGACCTGCTCCTATGCCGTCGGTATCGAGGCTCGCTTTATGGAGAAGGTGCGTGTGGATTTGCGCTATAACGGACAGTTTAAGGAGAAGGTGACGGCTATTGGTGCGGTCGATGTGAACACCTTTGCGCTCAACATCGGATACTTTTTTTAAACTATGACCGAAGGAGTAGGAAAAGAGATTGCGGTTGAGGGGGTTGATCCGCGCGAATTGTATGGCCCGCAAAATGCCTATTTGGACGAGATTCGAGCCAAATGCCCCTCGTTGAAGATTATTGCACGCGGCTCATCACTCAAGGTACTTGGCTCGGATTCGGAGGTATCCCGTTTCGAGAAGCACTTCGGTGCATTGGTCGCCTATTATGCCAAATATGGCCATCTGTCGTCGCAGGTTATCGACCAATGTTTTGCCGAGGGTTATTCGGCAGCCGATAAACCGATGGATAAAGATGTGCTGGTTTATGGTAACAATGGCATGATTATTCGTGCTCGTACAGCCAATCAACAGCGATTGGTTGATTTGTACGAGAAGAATGATCTGTTGTTTGCCGTAGGTCCGGCGGGATCGGGTAAAACCTATACGGCCATTGCATTGGCCGTTCGAGCATTGAAGGAGAAGGAGGTCCGTCGTATCATCCTCACGCGTCCGGCCGTCGAAGCGGGTGAAAAGCTTGGCTTTCTGCCCGGCGACATGAAGGAGAAACTCGACCCCTACCTGCAACCGTTGTATGATGCGTTGAACGATATGATTCCGCCCCTGAAGTTGCAGAAATTTATCGAGGACGGCACGGTGCAGATCGCGCCATTGGCCTATATGCGTGGTCGCACGCTAGACAATGCTTTTGTGATTTTGGATGAGGCGCAGAATACCACCTTGTCACAGATCAAGATGTTCCTTACGCGTATGGGACGTAATGCTCGCTTTATTGTGACGGGCGATGTGACCCAGATTGACCTGCCTCGTCGCTCGGATAGCGGTCTTACGCGTGCCATGCAGATTCTGGAGGAGGTAAAGGGCATTGGTCGTGTTACCTTTGATAAGGGTGACATCGTCCGCCACCCGCTCGTCAAAGAGATCGTCGAAGCGTTCGATCGTCGTGCGCAGCGTGAAGAATTGGAGAAGAAATTAATTGAACCTAAAAAAGAGTAATAGTATGAACAAAAACTTAACGGCTCTCAAACCTGCATTGGTTTGGAAGCATTTTGCCCAGATTTGCCAAATTCCCCACCCCTCGAGTCACGAGGAGGCTATTCGTCAGTATGTCATCGACTTCGCCAAGGCCCAGGGTCTGGAGTGGAAGGAGGATGCTGCTCATAACGTCTATGTTCGCAAGCCGGCCTCGGAGGGTATGGAGAACCGTGTAGGTGTGGTGATTCAGGCCCACTTGGATATGGTACCGCAGAAGAATAACGATAAGGAGTTCAACTTTACGACCGATGCTATTGAGGCCTATATCGATGGCGAGTGGGTGACGGCTGACGGTACGACACTCGGTGCCGATAACGGTATTGGTGCAGCTGCTATTCTGGCTGTTCTGGAGGATAAAACGCTCGTACACGGTCCCGTTGAGGCGCTCTTTACGGCCACCGAGGAGACGGGTATGGATGGCGCATTCGGTCTGGAGGGTGGTATGCTCCAGGGCGATATTTTGCTGAACCTCGATTCGGAGACCGAGGGCGAGTTGTATGTGGGTTGTGCCGGTGGTTTGGATGCTACGACCACCTTTACCTATGAGGCAGAGGCTGCACCCGCTTGCGACTGCGTGGCCTTGAAACTGACGGCCAAGGGCATGAAGGGTGGCCACTCGGGCATCCAGATTGTGGCCCAGCGTGCCAATGCCAATAAGGTACTTTTCCGCTTCCTGGATTCGATTGCCAACACGTATAAGTTCCGTGTGGCATCGGTCGATGGTGGAGGTTTGCGCAATGCCATTCCGCGCGAGGCCGAGGCAGTCGTGCTCTTCTGCAAGGAGCAGCAAGAGGCCGTGGTAGCCGCTTTGGCTGCCTACGAGAAGATGATTGTCAAAGAGTATGAGGATATTGAGGACAGCATCCAAATCTTTGCCGAGGAGGTGGCTATGCCCACCGAGGTGATGCCCAAGGAGGTGAGTGAGAAGCTCGTAAAGGCAATTGTAGCCTGCCCCGATGGTGCACAGAAGATGTCGCTTTCGATGCCCGGTTTGGTACAGACCTCGACCAACTTGGCGCGTGTCGTGTCGGATGGCAAGACGATCAAGGTGCAGTGCTTGCTGCGCTCATCGGTACGCTCGGAGAAGGAGGCTCTCGGCGCACAGATGGCTGCCGTATTTAACTTGGCCGGTGCCGAGACGGTGCTTTCGGGAAGCTACGACGGTTGGAATCCCAATATGAAATCGCCCATCTTGGCGGCGATGACCATCTCGTATGAGCAGCTCTACGGCAAGCGTCCTGCCATCACGGCAATCCATGCCGGTCTGGAGTGCGGTATCATCGGCTCGAAGTATCCGAATTTGGATATGATCTCGTTCGGCCCGACGATCTGCTATCCCCACTCGCCCGATGAGAAGGTGGAGATCGCTTCGGTGGAGAAGTTCTACGACTTCCTGCTCCGTACGCTCGAGAATATCCCCGTTAAGGCCTAACGAAGGTGGGCTTCGCAGGAGAAAAGTGGTTTGTGATCGTCAATCCCGTGGCCGGTGGAGGCCGCGGGCTTGACCACTTTCCGCTTATTTCGCGTCTGTTGCGAGAAGCCGGAATTCATGCCGAGCCGGTATTTACGGAGCATAAGTTCCATGCGGTGGAGCTGACCGTTACGGCTGTCAAGGATGGTTATCGTCATATCATTGTTGTCGGTGGCGATGGTACGCTGCACGAGGTGGTGAACGGTCTTTTCATTCAGCAGGAGGTGACCCCGAATGAGGTGTTGCTGGCCATCATTCCCGTCGGCACGGGTAACGACTGGGCGCGATCATTCGGCACGTCGAATCGTTACCGCGATGCTGTGCAGAATATCGTCGATGGCGAAGCTTTCCTGCAGGATGTGGGTCAGGTGAGCTACGAGGAATCGCAGTTCCGCCAGACGCGCTATGTGGCTAATGTTGCGGGTGTTGGTTTTGATGCCCATGTCATTCGCCAAATTATGCGTCAGGAACGTCGTGGTTTTACGCGTCGTTGGCACTATACGATCAACCTCTTACGCTCCTATTTTGGCTATAAATCGACCGGTATCAAGGTGTGGGTCGATGACAAGCGAGTCTATAACGGCCTCCTGTTTTCGATTGCGCTGGGCATCTGTAAATACAACGGAGGTGGTATTCAGCAGTTGCCCGATGCTGTGGCAGATGATGGTTTGTGGGATGTGACTCTCGTTAAGCCGTTGCACTTTTGGCATGTGCTCTTCCGTTTGCGCTATCTCTATAATGGTGGTATTTATCGCATCGGCCATGTGCGCCATGCACGTGGTGAGAAGATTCGCATCGAATCTTCCCCCGAGGTCTCGTTGGAGGTCGATGGCGAGTTGTTGGGAGAGACTCCGCTCGAGTTCTCGATTTTGCCACGTGCCATTCGGGTTGTAGTAAGTAAGGAGTTTGCTGCCAACGCAAAGAGTTAAGTGTGCTATGTGTTGCTGCGCGATCTAAAAAATAGATGGGGATATGGTTGGCCATATCCCCATTTTGTTACACCGATATGAAGTCTTGTTTAGTTGGTCTCTACGATATCGACCTCCGTAATCATCCATCCAAAGAGGTCATTGGCGCATTGCGACTCGATTTGGCGAATTGCCGAATTGGAGGTGGTGTCGGCTAAAATAGCGGCTACAAAGTTTTCCATCGTGATAAATTGGTTGTTGACCTGTTGTGCAAAGCAGGTGTAGAATTGGCGTTGCTGGCGCATATCAAGATCTGCCGGTAGGAGCCCTTCGGCCACCAAATAGCGATAGGGATAGATATGTCGCATGTTGTGGGCATCGGCATCGAGATAATCGACAATAGTCTCGACTACGACCATATCGACCGTATCCTCTACCCCCGGCATCTGGATAAAGGCGGCATAAACGGGATATGCGTATTCCAGATCGTTGGCTACTTCGTCGGTGAAGAGCAGATATTCGGCATCCGAGAGATCATTCAGGTAGATCATTTCGCGATACTCTTTGAGCGCTTCGCGCATCTCTTTTCGCTGCTGGTGGTTCCACTCACGCTTCGCCGAGCAACCCATCATCCCGATTGCAACTATCGCTACCAAGGGTAGAAAGCGTAAAAATCTTTTCATCGTTTGTCTGTTTTTTTGTGGTTATGCTGACCTTCTTGGTGCAAAGCACGTGCCAAAGAAGCTGGAAAGCGAAAATTGAAAGTTTAGAGTTAGCGCAACAAAAAAGGAGATAGCCCCCTAAAAGCTATCTCCCTTCATTTTTGTTACGCAGCTGAAAGCAACAAAACTTTCAATTCTCAACTTTTAATGCTCAACTTCCTCCATCTCATCCAGCCCACAACGGCCAAAATTGTATAGAGACCGTAGAGGCATGCGGTGAGCGGAATACCCTTGTAGAGGTAGAGACCTACGGTAATCAGATCCACGACGCCCCAGACGAGCCACTGCTCGATTAGTTTGCGCGATAGCATCCACATCGCCACCACCGAGAGGGCCGTGGTCAGTGCATCCCAGAAGGGAACGGTGCTGTTCGTGTAGTGGGTCAGGAAGAGGTAGATCAAGGCGTGAGCTGCGCCATAGACCACCACCAGGGGCACGATCCACCGCGTGGGGGTGTGTTGAATCTGCCGTGCCGAAGAACTCTTTTTGCGGGGGGCATTGTGCCAGACTATCCAACCGTAGAGACCGGCCAGTATGTAGTAGAGCTGCATCGAGAAGTCGGCATAGAGTCCCGCCTTGAAGTACAGCAAGCCATGCACGCAGGGCATGATGAGGCCCACGATCCAGAGACGGATATCGGCCTTATACTCTAGGTAGAGGTACAGCAGGCCGAGTGCGACGCCCACGATTTGCAAAAAGAGTTTCAGATCCATAGCAATTTAGAATTTTACGGTGATGTTGGCCAGCAGGTGTAGCGGTGCCTGCGGGAAGTAGTAGGCGTGGTCCGTACGCTCGCCCTGATAGGCCTCCGACCAGCCGTAGCCGTTTGACTCGTAGCGGGTGTTGAAGAGGTTGTAGAGCGTAAGACCAAATCGCAACGAGCGAAGATGGGCCGTCGAGAGCGTGTACGAGAGGTCGAGATCGCTCACGCAGTAGCTGTCGAGCTTCATGGCCTCGTTCTCGAAGTTGGTGAAGTATTGCTTACCCACATAGCGCCCCGTCAGCACAGCGGCAAAACCTCGATGGTGGAAATCGAGCGACCACGAAGCCATCACGTTGGGCGAGTAGCTGATCTGTGTGTCGCCCATCTCGGTTGTGAGGTAGTCGTAAGCACCGGCCACGTTGCCCTCCAGGGCGTAGTCCACCACCTTATCCACGTAGTTCTTGATGCGGTTTTGCGAGAAGGTGGCATTGGCCGTGAGGGCCATCCAGTGGACAGCTTCGTAGGTAAGCGAGAGTTCCACGCCACGACGATAGCTCTCGGGTACGTTGATGTTTAGTGCGTCGTAGTTGTCGTTGATCTGACCCGTCTTGACGAGCTGGTCTTGATAATACATGTAGTAGAGGTTGATGCCCGCTATGAGACGCTGGGTGGTGAGGGTGTAACCTGCCTCGAAGTCGTAGAGCCGCTCGGCGGTGGGGTAGTCATCCGCCGCAGCAAAGCGGTAGCGGTCCGTGAAGTCACCACGCGTAGGCTCTTTCTGGGCAATGGCACCCGAGAGGATGAAGCTGGAGTGTTTCGTGGGATTCCACGTCAGACCAAGACGGGGGTTGAAGAAGTGGTACTGCTTGTCCACGTCAATGGGCTGCATCTGGCCCTGTGTCCAGTCGTAGTTGTCGTTCACGCCCCAAGCTTTGTAACTCACATAACGGTATTGTAGGTCGCTGAAGAGACGCAGCGAGGGATGTGTCTGCCACGAGGCGCGTACGAAGAGGTTGCCGTCCTGCTTCTTTACGTCGTTTTCGTACCAGCGGGCATCGGGGTTGAGTGTCGAGAGCCCCTCGACCCACTCTAGATCGCCCCAGTGAGGGCAGGTATAGTAGCTCCACGACCCACCAAACGATAGGTCGATCTGCTCGGTGGTGTAGTTGACTACCCCCTGCAGACCACCCAGGTGGTTACGCATGAGTTTGCGGCGAATCAGATCACCCTCTGCCGAGTAATCCTCCGTAAGGCCATACTCGAGGAGTGTTGCATCGTCCTTGTACTGCTTGTAGTAGCCGTAGCCGTAGGTGTAGAAGGCCACGGTCGAGAGCGACCAATGGTTGTTGAAACGGTGTGAGAAGAGGAGCTGGTTATTCAGCTGGAGGTAGTTGTCGGTCTGGTCGTCGTAGTAATCGACTCGCGTACCATCGGCTAAGGTGAAGGGACCCTCCTCCGAGACAAACTGTCCGCTGTCGTGGTAGCGACGGCCATAGAGGGCCATATCCTCCTTCGTTACACCGTTGTAGGTAAGGTAGGTATGTGCTCCGCCACCAAACGAAAGTAGCTTTAGCACCGTGTTCCCGTTGTAGTAGGCTCCCTGCAAGAGGTAGGATTTGAGGTCTGTCGATCCACGATCGATGTAGCCGTTCGAGGCGATGTGCGTGAGGCGTCCATCCACAGCCCAGTGGCTCCCCATCAGACCCGACGAGAGACCGATGGCCTGCTTGCGGGTGTTGTACGATCCGTAGGAGAGCGATGCGTCGCCCTCAAACTCAGAGGATAGGGGTGCGGTGGTCATCGAGATCGAGCCTCCAAAGGCACCCGTTCCGTTGGTCGAGACACCGGCTCCGCGCTGCACCTGCACCGTGCCGACCGCCGAGATCAAGTCGGGCGTGTCGTACCAATACATGGCGTGCGAATCGGGGTTGTTCATCGAGACACCGTTGATGGTGACGTTGAGGCGCGTGGCATCCGTACCGCGCAGACGCATCGATGTGCCGCCAATGCCGATACCCGTCTCGTTGGTGGCAATCATCGAGGGGGTGAGGGCCAGCACCGAGGGCATGTCGAGTCCATAGGCGTTGCGTTCCAACTCCTCGCGCGAGAGGTCATCGTAAGCAACCGGTGTTGCTTTGGTGGCACGCGTGCCTTTGACTTCGATTTGTTGCAGGTGGTAGAGGGTGATCGAATCCTCACCCTCGGCGTGTGCGGTCAGCGTCGTGATGGCTGCCGCCAGTAAAAGAAAAAACCTTTTCATCGTTTAACTTTTTTGAAGTTGAAAACCTGAAAAGGGGTCACGTTGTTGATTATGCGTTCCCGGTCTCGGCATTATCCGTATCCGGTACAATGGGTATAATCTCAGCCCAAACAACCCGCTCGATTTGTTGCGCACCAAATCCTTGCTCCACGGTCGTCCATTACCCGACCCTGACAGCGAGCTGCTCTGTAGGCACCCCTTTTATCGAGTGCGAAGGTAATGGATAAAATACAGAAATCAAAATTTAACATTCAAAAAAAAGGCGTAAAGGTTTTTCCTTTGCGCCTTTTATGACTTTTGGCACCTTACTGCCTACTGCAACGAGATCAGGTAGTAGAGGTAGCCGATAAACGAAGCGAGCATCAAAGCGCCCGACATGCGCGAGATTCTTCCCTTGAGGCTGACCACAAAGAGCAGCACCACGGCGGCAATCATCACGGTGTAATCGACTACCGTAATACCACCACCCGTAAGTGGTGAAAGTTGCGAGCTAAAACCGAGGATGAAGAGAATGTTAAAGATGTTTGAACCTACGACATTACCTAGCGCCAGCTGCGTATTGCGCTTGAAGGCTGCTGTCAGCGAAGCGGCCAACTCGGGCAGCGACGTGCCACAGGCGATGAGCGTGATGGAGATAAAGGCCTCATCTACGCCCAGCATCAGCGCAATCTTCTCGGCTTCATCAACAAAGAATTGGCAGCCGGTGACAAGAATAGCAAGACCCACGACTACCTTGACAATTGATAGTAACAACTTCTCTTTCGGAACCTCTTCGGTTTGTTCCGTGACACGCTTGGCGGGATGGTTCTTGCTGTCGCGCAGGAACGAAACATAGATATAGAGGGCAAAGCCGATGATGAACACCAATCCGTCGATGCGGTCGATGGCAATGGGTTGCCCGTTGAAGAAGTTAAAGGCCAAAAGAATGGCCAGCATGGAGACACAAATGCAGATTAGTAAGTCAAATTTTAGGTTGTCGCGGCTCACCGTAATAGGCCATAGCAACGCGGTAAGTCCCAAAATGCAGAGGACGTTGAAGATGTTAGAACCGACAACATTGCCAATGGCTACATCGACGTTACCCTGCAATGCCCCGTAGGAACTGACTACCAACTCGGGACACGAGGTTCCGATACCGACAATGACGGCACCAATCACAAAATCGGAGACGTGGAAACGTCGGGCAATAGCCACTGAACCATTGACTAGCATGTCGGCGCCCCAGATAATTGCGGCAAGGGCAATAATGAGAATCAGTATAGATAACATAATGATGGTGTTGAAATGACTGATTGCAAAAGTAATGACAAAGTTGATACTATTGTCAATATTCGTGTTGTCCTAATGTTAAGAATTTAGAGGTGAAGGTTTTGCTGAATAACAGAAATAAGAAGCTCTGGGGGGGATATGTTTTGTTGCGCTAATCATATGGAGGCATCTTTGGCCCCACCGCAAGAAAGAAGGGACACCCACGCGGGGCGTCCCTTCTTAGTTAGGTCTTATACCTATATTAGATATACATGTTCACGATCGACTCGTAGAGCTCCTGCTTGCCGCTCTTCTGTACGGGCTCGTGCGTGTAGGCGTACTCAACAACCTCCTCGAGGGTCAGCTCGCCATTCTCGAACTTCTTACCCATACCCTCGTCGTACGAAGCATAGCGGTCGGCAACCATCTTCTCGTAGGGCGAGTTCTCGATGATGTCGGCCGCGATCAACAGGGCGCGTGCCATTACATCCATACCCGTAATGTGGGCGATGAAGAGATCCTCAGCGTCGGTCGAGTTACGACGTACCTTGGCGTCGAAGTTCGTACCACCGCCCTGCAGACCACCACCACGAACGATTACGATCATAGCCTGAACCAGCTCGTAGAGGTCGATGGGGAACTGGTCGGTATCCCAACCGTTCTGGTAGTCGCCACGGTTGGCGTCGATCGAACCGAGCATGCCGGCATCTACGGCGCACTGCAGCTCGTGCTCGAAGGTGTGACCGGCCAGCGTAGCGTGGTTTACCTCGATATTCACCTTGAAGTCCTTATCCAGACCGTTGGCGCGCAGGAAGCCTACTACGGTCTCCGTGTCGACGTCATACTGGTGCTTCATCGGCTCCATGGGCTTCGGCTCGATGAGGAACGTACCCTTGAAGCCCTGCTTGCGGGCGTAGTCGCGAGCCATCTTGAGCATCGTAGCCATGTGGCTCTTCTCGCGCTTCATGTTGGTGTTCAGCAACGACATGTAACCCTCGCGGCCACCCCAGAATACGTAGTTCTCACCACCCAGCTCGATCGTAGCGTCGATGGCGTTCTTGATCTGCAGCATGGCGCGTGCAGCAGCGTCGAAATCGGGGTTCGTCGAAGCACCATTCATGTAGCGAGCGTTGCTGAATACGTTGGCCGTGCCCCACAACAGCTTGATACCCGTCTCGGCCTGCTTCTCCTTGGCGTAAGCCACGATAGCCTTCAGGTTCTCCTCATACTTCTTCGGATCGGGATCCTCGTCAATCAGGTCCACGTCGTGGAAGCAGTAGTACTCAATGCCCATCTTCTGCATGAACTCGAAACCGGCATCCATCTTGGCCTTGGCGCGCTCGAGCGAGCAAGCCGACTCATTCCAAGCGAACTGCTTCGTGCCACCACCAAACTGATCTGCACCCTCGGCGCAGAGCGTGTGCCACCAAGCCATCGAGAAACGCAGCCAATCCTTCATTTTGCGACCGGCTACCACCTGCTCGGGATTGTAGTAGTGGAAAGCCATCGGGTTCTTCGACTCTTTACCCTCGAACTGGATCTTACCAATCTCGGGGAAATACTGTTTTGCCATAATTGTAAAAATACTTTTAAATAGTTATTGTTGAGTTTTTTTGTTTACTTGGTTCTGAGTTCCACCTCGTGCTTCCACGTGGCATAACTTTTTTCAAGGGCCTCACGATCCGCCTCACACGGCTCGACTACCTCCAGGCACTTCAGTGATGCAAAGGCCTCTTCACGCGAAGAGTAGAAACCGGCACCGAGCGCTGCACCGCGTGCTGCACCCAGCGATCCATCCGTGTTGAAGAGCTCAATGCGCGCACCCGTGAGCGTTGCGAGGGTCTGACGGAAGAGGGGTGAGAGGAATAAGTTGGCCTTACCGGCACGAATCACGTCGGGCTTCAGACCCAGCTCGCGCATCAGGTCGATGCCGTAGCGGAACGAGAAGGCGATACCCTCCTGCGTGGCGCGCAGAATGTGAGCCGTCGAGTGGCGGTTCAGGTCGATACCCACCACCGCAGCACCCGTCGTGCGGTTCTCGAGTACACGCTCCGCACCATTACCGAAGGGCAACACCACGAGGCCGTCCGAGCCTGCAGGGGCCTGCTCCGCGAGGGCGTTCATCTCCACATAGTCGAGCGTCTGCTGCGTTACGTTGCGGCGCATCCACGAGTTTAGGATACCCGTGCCGTTGATGCAGAGCAGGATGCCGTAGCGCGGCGTTTCGGGGCTGTGATTTACATGTACAAAGGTATTTACGCGCGAGAGCGGATCAGCCTTGGGGGTATCCACCACACCATATACTACACCACTCGTACCACCCGTGGCAGCAATCTCGCCCGCCTCCATCACGTTGAGTGAGAATGCGTTGTTGGGCTGGTCGCCCGCACGATACGAAATCGGCGTACCCGCAGGGATACCCAGGAGCTCCTCCGTAGCGCTATCGGTCACGGCCTCTACGCCAATCGAGACACCCGCCTTGGGGATGATAGTCGACGGAATGCCGTAGTACTCGGCCACAAAGTCGGCACGTTTCTCCTCCTTGAAGTCCCACAAAATCTGTTCCGAAAGACCACTTACGGAGGTCGAAACCTTACCCGATAGGCGGTAGGCGATGTAGTCGCCCGGGAGGATGAACTTATCAATCTGAGCAAATAACTCGGGCTCGTTGCGTTTCACCCATGCCAGTTTCGAGGCGGTGAAGTTACCCGGCGAATTGAGGGCATGCTCCAGGCAGAAGTCGCGACCAATAGCCTCCAGTGCCTCCGCACCGATCTCCACAGCACGCGAGTCGCACCAGATGATCGCCTTGCGCAGTGGCTTTTGCTCCTTGTCGAGTGCCACCAGACCATGCATCTGGTAGGTGATACCGATGGCGGCCACATCGCTCATAGGGTGCTCCTCGGCGATCTTGCGAATACCCTCCACCGCGTAGTTCCACCACATCTCGGGGTCCTGCTCGGCCCAGCCGCTCTTGACGGCATCAATGGGCATCTCCTGGCTCGGATTGGTCGACGAGGCCAGACACGCGCCCGTCGCAATATCCATCAGCGAAACCTTCACCGACGACGAACCAACATCAATACCTAAACTCTTTTTGCTCATACGATTGGTTGTTGCTTATTTGTTTTATGCTAATCTTTATAGGTTCTAATACCTTAATTCGTTGCCCTAAACCCAATTCATTCTAAGTTTATCCTTTACAGCTCGTCGGTAGGCCGAGCGGTCGAATGTGTAGTATTCGGCCGGTTTGTGGGCCACGCCCTGCTCCTTTTCGCCCGTGGCATGGAGAAATCCCGACGAGAGCATCTTTTTGCGAAAGTTGCGGTTGTCGATCTCAATACCCAGCGCAGCCTCGAAAAGTCTTTGCAGGGCACGAATCGTAAACTTCTTCGGCAGTAGCTCGAAAGCTACGGGCGACTGTTGCATTTCACGACAAAGATGCCCCAATGCAGTCGAAAGAATCTCCTTGTGATCCATCGCCAGGCGTTGAATTACATCCACGGTGACCCACCGTGCTCCCTTTGAGGAGGTGTAGTCGGTCGTGCGACGATCGAGCTTAAGGAGGGCATAAAATCCTACCGTCACCACACGCACCGTGCGGATGCCGTGCTTGCGGTTGATCCACTCCAATTCGTCACCGCTCACGCGGTTCGGGTCGGAGAAGATCTCCATCTGCTTGAGGTACAAATCCCGCTTACGCAACCCTGTAGCCTCCTCCAATACGCGGTATGCCGCTTCAGGCAGGGTCTCGTTTTCGAGAATCATCGACCCGGGAAGCTTCAACCGATCCAGCGCGTTGTAGGTCGGGCGTTCGATCAGCAAGGCCTTGAGAGACTCGCCATCAAAGCCGAAAACGGCGCAATCGACCGAAAGGGATTGGTTGGTCTGTACGGGCATCTGTGTTTTACCGCTTTTCTTTTTGTAAAATTAACCGAAAAAAACGGTTTTTGCAAACTTATCGTAGATTTTACGCTAACTATGCCCTCGAATCGGCCGTGTGTGCTCTTCTACGGTCGATTTTGTTTGTGTACGTTATACGCTAACAAAAAAGCTGTTCCGATGAGGAACAGCTTTTATATTTGATTGAGTCGTCTCTACTCGAAGGTCTCAAAGCGATAGACGATCTTCTCGCAGTACAACTCCCCGGGCTTGAGGTAAGCATTCGGGAAGGCGGGTTGGTTGGGTGCATCGGGGTAGTTTTGGCACTCCAAAGCCACACCGGCATAATCCGTGTAGTAGCCCCCCGACTTCTTCTCGGGCGAGCCATCGAGCCAGTTACCCGTATAGACCATCACACTCGGTTGCGAAGAGAGAACTTTTACCATACGACCCGACTTTTTCGAACGGAGTGCACCCACCTCACCCAGGATGTGGAGCTTCCAGCCATCAACGGGGAAGGGGTGGTCGTAGCCCTTGAAGTCGCGGATGTGGTTGAACTCCGACTCCAGGCCATCGCCCAGGCGGCGGAACTCTAGGAAATCCTGCGCCGTGCCCTTCACGTCGAGCCACTCGCCCGTCGGAATCTGGTTGTCGTTCATCTCAAGCGTGCGCGAGGTATTAAGCTGCAATTCGTGGTCGTGGATCGTACCTGCCCCCTCACCATCCAGGTTGAAATAGACGTGATTCGTGAGGTTTACAACCGTCGTGCGGTCGCACTTGGCCAGGTAGGT
Organism: Alistipes sp.; assembly: GCA_017547175.1. Taxonomy (GTDB): domain Bacteria; phylum Bacteroidota; class Bacteroidia; order Bacteroidales; family Rikenellaceae; genus Alistipes. The sequence continues at coordinate 115,357 of JAFYQI010000011.1, forward strand.
GATTTCCAACTGATTCTCGTCATCAAAGTCGAAAATTACCTCCACATTCATCTCACCGGGGAAGCGCTGGTCGCCATCCTCCGACGTAAGCGACATCACTACGCGATTTGTCTCTACGCGGCTCTCCCAAACACGGTTGGCAAAGTTTTTCGTGCCACCGTGCAGGTGATTGCGACCACAGTTGACCTCCAGCTGGTACTTCTCACCCTCGATCTCGAGTTTGCCGAAGGCGATGCGGTTGGCAAAGCGACCTACGCTCTTACCCATTGCCGGGCCGTCGTAGAAGTAGCCTTCGGGCGTCTTGTAACCCAAAACCACATCCTCCATCTTACCCTCACGGTCGGGAACGATGACTGAGAGAATCGTAGCACCGTAGTTCGAGAGTTGCACCGAAGCACCTTGCTCGTTGCGCATCGTGTAGCGGATGATGCCTTCACCCTCTGAGGTCATACCCCATACCTCTTGTTCGATCGTAATCATGGTAAAAGTCAGTTTCTAAGGTTCTTGGTTACCTACTCGGCGGGAGTCAGTGTTGCGAAGAGCGTGTCAATACGCTTCAGACACTCCTCCTTGCCGATGAAGGCCGTTACGTCGTACATACCCGGGCCCTTGCCGGCACCTACGAGCGCCAGACGCAACGTGTTCATTACCTGGCCCATGCCATAGCCCTTTTCCTGAATCCAGGCGTGTACCACCTCCTCGGTGTGCTCCAACGAGAAGTCCTCGATCGAGGCCAAAACCTCGCGTACCTCCTTCAGGATGCGGGGATTCTCACCTTTCCAGTACTTCTTGGCCTGCTTCTCCTCATACGAGGTCGGCGCTACGAAGAAGAACGACGTGAGATCCCATAGATCGGTCACGAGCTGTGCGCGCTCCTTCATGATGCCTGCTGCCTTACCGGCCAACTCATCCGAAACCTCGATGCCGTGCTCGCGCAGAATCGGCTGATAGATTGCGGCCAACTCCTCGTTCGTCTTGTGGTGCATATACTGTGCATTGAACCACTTGGCCTTATCGGGCTGGAAACGGGCACCCGACTTTGACACACGGTCGAGCGAGAAACCGTCGATGAGTTCCTGCATCGTGAAGAGTTCCTGCTCCGTACCGGGGTTCCAACCCAGGAGGGCCAACATGTTGATAAAGGCTTCGGGGAAGTAGCCATCCTCGCGGTAGCCACGAGCCGTCTCACCCGTCTTGGGCGAGGTCCAGAAGAGCGGGAATACGGGGAAGCCCATCTTGTCGCCATCGCGCTTCGAGAGCTTACCACCACCCGTCGGCTTCAGCAGCAGGGGCAGGTGGGCAAATTCGGGCTTCGTATCCTCCCAACCGAAGGCACGGTAGAGCAGGTAGTGCAGCGGCAGCGAAGGCAGCCACTCCTCACCGCGAATCACGTGCGAGATCTCCATCAGATGGTCATCTACAATGTTTGCCAGGTGGTAGGTCGGCAACTGATCGGCCGACTTGTAGAGCACTTTGTCGTCCAGGGTCGAGGTGTTCACCTCTACATGGCCGCGAATCAGGTCGTCCATCTTGACCACCTCATCTACGGGCATCTTGAAGCGAATTACATACTGATCGCCACGGGCAATACGCTCCTCGACCTCCTCCTTCGTCAGACGCAGCGAAGTCTCTAGCTGCTCGCGCACCTCGTGGTTGTAGGCAAAAGCCTTACCGGCCTCCTCGGCCTCCTTGCGACGGGCATCGAGATCCTCAGCCGAGTCGAAAGCGTAGTAGGCCCAACCGGCCTCGACAAGCTGCAGGGCATACTTGAGGTAGATCTCACGACGCTCGCTCTGACGATAGGGGGCATGCGGACCACCTACGCCGACACCCTCGTCGATCTCGACACCGCACCAGCGGAGCGACTCGAGGATATACTCCTCGGCACCGGGAACGAAACGCTGCGAATCGGTATCCTCGATGCGCAGAATCATCTTGCCGCCATGCTTGCGGGCAAAGAGGTAGTTGTAAA
>JAFYQI010000012.1 GCA_017547175.1 Alistipes sp.
ACCCCCTCGGGAAGCGTGATACTCGCAAGGCTTGTGCAACCATAGAATGCATAGCCTCCAATCTCCGTCACACCCTCGGGAAGCGTGATGGTCGCAAGGCTTGTGCAACCCAAGAATGCACCACCTCCAATCGTCGTCAAACTCTCGGGAAGCGTGATGCTCGCAAGGCTTGTGCAACCCTGGAATGCATAACGTCCAATCGTTGTCAATCCCTCGGGAAGCGTGATGCTCGCAAGGCTTATGCAATCCCGGAATGGATTGTCTCCAATCTTCGTTACCCCCTCGGGAATCGTGATGCTCGCAAGGCTTGTGCAACGAGCGAATGCATCCCGTTCAATCGTCGTTACCCCCTCGGGAATCGTGATGCTCGCAAGGCTTGTGCAACTTTTGAATGCATCCCGTTCAATCTTCGTTACCCCCTCGGGAATCGTGATGCTCGCAAGGCTTGTGCAATCTCGGAATGCTGCATATCCAATTGTCGTCACATCCCCCTCGAAAGTGATAACACCCTTGCCGTCGGTGTAGGTGTTGGATTTAATCGCTACGCCAAAGCCATCTGTTTTATTGGGCGTAACAATGTTCCCATCGGTCGAGGTATACCAAATTTGGTTGCTCGGCACTTCGCACTTCACCGCAAATGCCGGCATGTTTTTGGTGACGTTACGCGTAAAGGTCTGCTCGTTCGATGTGCTTTTGGTGCACACCTTTCCCTCGGCATCGGTAATTGTAACCGCAAAACCCTTTTCGAAGGTGGTGGGCGGAACAACCAAATAGAAAGCGGTAGCCTCCTCCTCGGTTTGGCCGATCTTAACGCCCGATCCGCAATCGAGGGTCAGCACCTGCGTCGTACCCGATGCAGCCCACGTCAGCGTCGGCTCACCGCCGTAGGTCGGGGTGATGATTGCAGCACCTGCCAACGGCTCGTTGTTGTTACCCTGCAGGGTGATCTGCGCCACCGTAACGTCATCGCCATAGAGGTTGAGCTTGAGGTAGCCGCAGACATTTCTGAACTGTAGATAATTATCCTCCAGATTTTCGGTAACGGCCACCATCGTGTTGGCATTCAGGCCAAACGACCCCTCGGCATAGCTCTGCGTAGCGGGCAACGTGCACTCGAAAAAGCCCGACGGATCGAGCATCGTCAGCGTCGAGTGGGGATAGAGAGCGTAGTTGGCGGTAATCTTCTCGCTGGCAATAAATTCGTCGTCCACGGAGATTTGCTTAAAACCGCCCGATAAAGCACCCGTCGCACCCGTAAAGGCGTACTCGCGGTTGTAGTTAACCTTGCGGAAGATCGTGATCCGGTCATCGTGGGTCCAACGCATGCGTCCCATCTCATCGAGGTAGGTACGCGAGTCGGTATCCGCGCCTTCAACCGAAGCGTAAAAGATTGGTGCATCGCCGCCCGTCGGGGTATTCAACTCTTCGATACCCGACTGCGAGCAGGCCGACAAAAGGCCACAAAAGGCCAAAAAGAGCCATTTTTTCATCGTATGGAGTGTTAATTGTTTACTATTACCTCGCATGGAGTTGCTTTGAACAAGGAAAAACCTTTTGATTGAGCAATTTCCAAGAATTTCAATCTGATGATATAAGCTGTTTTGCTGGTTTAAATGGGTTGTTTTGAGGGTGAAAATGGGGATTTTGAACCCTCTCGAATTACAAAATTATACTTTTTTGCGGAATCTGCAAGGCGGATGTATAAAAAATCCGTCGCAGCATACTGCTACAACGGATCTGTTACGTGGCATGATAGCGCAAACGCGCTGCGCAATCGGTCACAGCAGACGAGGTCTGCGCCGCTACCAGGTGAGGTTGATTTTGGCATCAGGCATCCAATCCGACGCATATTTCGAGGGGTTGGTCTGCTTGGAGAAGATGTTCTGGAGGGTGTAGGTGGCGGCCTCCTCGTCCGTGAGTTGACGACCTCCCATTTCGCGCTTTGCAAGGCGATCTGCGGCTGCACCATCGCCCGTGCATTTATACTCGCCGAAGAGTGCGGCATCTACGCCGTCCGACATGCGACACCAAGCCGCCTGGTGGAGCTTGGCAGGCTCTTCGCAATAGAGGAATACGACGCGTGCATGCTGTTTCCACGGACGACCCAGGTAGAAATAGGAGAACTCCTTGCCGTTGAAGTCCTTGCCCGTGATGTGCGTGAGGCGGCAACGGATGAAGTTAAAGCCAAATTTGCTGCCTGTGTGCTCGGCTGCGGCGGTGATCACGCTGCCATGACGATTGCAATGCAGCTGGCAATCTTCGCAAACCAGCACTGCATCGCCAAAGATGAAATCGACGTTGCCCTCGATGTAGCAATCTTTGCAATAGACGCGGGCCTTATTCTTGACGTAGAAGGTGTCCTGATAGCCGACCAGGCGACAGTTGTAGAACGTCGCACGATCGTTGTACACACCGACGGCCACGGCTTGGTCACCAGAGCCAGTGTTGTTGACATGCGGGTTTTGAAAAGTGAGATTTTGGGCTTGGAAATCGGTGCCCGAGATGGTAAACGAAGCGCTGTTTTGGGTGCCTATCGTGCCACCTGCGCCGTTGGACTTGCCGGCTGAATCGTCGTATGTGAGAATGGTGGTGGCTGCATCGGCACCGATGAGCGTGACGAAAGTTTTGTTCGATGGAATCGAGAGTTTTTCGTAGTAAGTGCCTGGCTTAATGTAGATAATTTGGCGGCTTTTTTGGTTGGATTTCAGGGCGTTGATCGCCTGCTGAACGGTGGCGTAGTCACCCGATCCATCTTGTGCTACGATGTAGGTGACGTTCGCCGGGAGTGTCGGTTCGGGATTGGGATCCGGGTAGAAAGGTTTGGTATTCTCGTCGCCACCGCAGGCGGCAAAGAACAACGTAAACAATGCAAAGAGGTAGTTTTTCATGGATGTTGTGTTTCGTTATATAGACAAATATAGCTCTTTTTTGTGACAATCATCTGCGTGCGTTGATTATTGTGGAAAAAATGCTTACCTTTGCTCTTCAAAATCAACGTATATGGCAGGATCGAATTTTGTAGATTACGTAAAGATATTTGCCCGCTCGGGTCATGGTGGAGCAGGCTCGGCGCATTTCCGCCGCGAAAAGTTTGTTGCCTTTGGCGGTCCCGATGGTGGTGATGGCGGCAAAGGTGGTAGCATTATTCTGCAAGGTGATCGCCAATATTGGACGCTGATTCACCTGAAATACCAGCGCCACCAGTTTGCTGAGGATGGCGAGTGTGGCTCGGGTGCACGTGCTTCGGGTAAGAATGCCAAGGATATTATCATCCCCGTACCACTGGGCACGGTGGCTAAGCGTTTGGTTGAGAATGAGGAGACCGGCGAAACGGAACTCGTTCCGGTAGGTGAGGTGACCGAGCATGGTGAGCAGCTTGTACTGTTGCACGGTGGCCGTGGTGGTTTGGGTAACTGGCACTTCAAGAGCGCTACGAACCAGACTCCGCGCTATGCCCAGCCGGGCGAGGAGGGCGACGAGGGTGCCTTTATCCTTGAGCTGAAGGTGCTGGCAGATGTAGGTCTGGTAGGTTTTCCCAATGCCGGAAAATCGACCTTGCTATCGGTGGTTTCGGCGGCTAAGCCCAAGATTGCCAACTATGCCTTTACCACGCTTGAGCCTAACCTTGGTATTGTCGAGGTGCGTGACGGTAAGTCGTTTGTGATGGCCGATATTCCGGGTATTATTGAGGGTGCACATGAGGGTAAGGGTCTCGGTACCCGATTCTTGCGCCACATTGAGCGTAACTCAGTGTTGCTTTTTATGGTGCCTGCCGATTCGGATGACATCAAAAAAGATTACGAGATTCTGCTCGGCGAGTTGACGCAATATAATCCTGAACTACTCGACAAGCAACGACTGTTGGCTGTGACAAAGTGTGATATGTTGGACGAGGATCTGATTGAAGAGATGAAATCGGAGTTGCCTGAAGGCGTTCCGTCGGTCTTTATCTCATCGGTAGCAGGTCTTAATATTCAGCGACTGAAGGACATGCTTTGGTCGGCTCTGCAAGAATAGTATCCACGAAATCAATACCGTAATTCACGATTCGAAGTACGGTTCGGTTGTTGAAACAATCGACAATTCCATAAAGCGAGCCTTTGCCATTGGGTAGAGGCTCGTCTGCATAGGTGGCAGTACCAAGTATGCTGACAATGCCGGTTTTTCCCTCCTTGTCGACGATCGGGTGTTCTGTGCGGTAGTAGGCGGCCTCTTCGGTCGCAGGTACAGCACACCACGCAAGGTGAGAGGCTGCCTCGGGAAAAGAAACATCGCGTATGCAGACGTAGCGATCTGTCAGTGTTGCGGTAAGCTCATCGAGTGTTATCGTGCGAGGGGTCGGCTCTGTGATGATTCCTTGGCGAGGTTGAAGGTAGCGATCAAAGAGGGCTTCTGTGATACCAAAGCGTTGATACGGATCTTGCGTATCACCCAATTCAATTCGTCCACCTACGTTGCGTAATGTGAGTCCATTGCAATGAATATATAGCGTTGTTCCAATGGGGTAGCGACGGTGCAGATCTGTAGCGATAAGGGCTATCTGAATACCGCCCGATTGGTCTTCGACGACGATGCGATGGTGCCACTCGCCAAATCGATCGTTTGCTGTTACTATACCCTCAATGATCACATTTTGGCGTATGGTAGTCTGCTCTTGATCGCACATTGCTTTTAGGTAGGCGATGGAGTATAATCCATGTTCGATTGGGTCGTCAAAACCGATCGAAGAGGATTGGTTACACGCTGTGCTGATCAGCATGACCAGCAATAGACTAATTTTTGAAATCTGCTTCATCGCGTAGTTTGATCGAGTATCGTCCGGCGCCGGCCGCGTCGTACTGTAAGATGCCGATTAGCTTTCTTTCGCCACTTGGAATAGGCTCTTCGGCAAAGTCGGCATAGGTGCGAACATAGGTATAGATAATACCTCCTTCACGATCCGTAAATCGCCGATATCCTTGCCAACAATTAGGCTCGATAATCCCTTCGCTGTTGCTTTCGGGTAGGTAGCGTAAACCCTCGATGCACACCAGACGGCCGCATAACGCCGGGGTCAGTTGGTCGAGTGAAACAGTAATCGGAATCAATTCTCCGAGCGGTGCAGATGCGCGTACCACATGTTGATCAAGTGCGACTTTGGATCCGAGGTAATCAACTGCGTAATAGCTGCCTGCATTTGGCTTGCTACCGATTTGCAGAATTCCGTAGCGACGTGCGGCTACCAATCCTTGTAGGCGTATGTAGAGTTTCGAGCCGATAGGATAGTCGTTGTAGAGTCGCTCCTGTCCGGCCATTAGTTCGATGGCGGCTCCATCCGCTTCGAGAATGATGGAGCGATAGAAATTCCGTGCTTGATCCGACGACGTGACACGTCCTGCCACAACGATATCCTCTTCAAAGTGCAGCACCTCATCATCGATGACCGACTTGTTCAGATTAGCCAGTGTGGTTGAAGTGGCCAGCTCTTCGCCCGTGATGGGGGTGTCGGAAAATTGGGTGCTGCACTCCGAAACTAACAAGGATGCTATTGGGAGCAGTAACCAGTGTCGCACACGGAATCGCATGGAGTATAGAATTATCCGTAATTAATAGAAATATCACACAAAGATAAAAAACTTCTCTTTTTTTTAGCTATTTTTGCGCTGGAAAAAAGTTTGACCAAGTGATGTTACCACTTTATACACAAACTGAGGCAACCGAGCCATTGATGTTGCCTGATAGCATACAACGACAAAAATTTGCAGAAGCAGTCGACCGATTGATGAACCTTGATGTGCAGGAGGTGATGAACGGTCTGACCGAGCAGATTATTTGGATTGCGGTAAAGTGTGTCGTGGCTTTATTGTTCTATTTAGTAGGACGTTGGATGATTCGTCGCCTAATGCGTTTGTTGGATCATCTGTTTGAAAAAAAAGGCGTCGATGACACACTGCGCCCCTTTATTCGCAACACGGCCAGCATCCTGTTGATTATAGTTCTTATCTTAATAGTGGTGCAGACCCTCGGTGTGAATGTCACCTCGCTTATTGCAATTTTCTCGGCTGCAACATTGGCTATCGGTATGGCTTTGAGTGGTACGGCCCAAAACTTTGCCGGTGGTGTGATGATTCTGTTCGTGAAGCCCTATCGAGTTGGTGACTACATTACGGCTCAGGGCCAATCGGGTACGGTACAGGAGATCAAACTCTTCTCAACGGTCATTACGACTGTTGATAATCAAACGATTTACATTCCCAATAATGTCATTGCGACAGGTATCATCGATAACTATTCGACTGCAACGACGCGTCGTAACGATTGGTCGATAGCCCTTGCCTATGGTGATGATGTGGAGACGGCTCGTCGGGTGATTATCGCACTTTTTGAGGCAGATACACGCATCTTGAAGGAGCCTGCTCCGGTCGTATGGGTCAGTGCATTGGATAATAGTTGTGTGCGCCTAACGGTACGTGCCTGGGTACAGAATTCAGATCTTTGGGATGTGTTCTTCGAGTACAACGAACGTTTCTACGTAGAGTTGCCGAAGGCCGGTTTGCACTTCCCATTCCCTCAATTGGATATACATGTTAAAAACGATAAAAACGCTTAAATTATGGAATTGAAAGAGATTTTGGCCATTTCGGGCCAGCCCGGACTTTTTAAATATGTCGCTCAGTCGCAGCGCGGCGTGATTGTCGAGTCGTTGCTCGATGGCAAGCGCATGAATGCTTCGGCCACTTCGCGTGTGAGTGCTTTGACCGAGATTTCGATGTTTACCGAGGGTGAGGATATTGCACTTGCCGATGTCTTTACGCGCATCTATGCCGCAACTGAGGGTAAGGAGGCGATCAGCCATAAGGCTTCGGCTGCCGAGTTGCAGGCTGCGTTTGCCGAGGTGTTGCCCGAGTATGACCGTGATCGAGTTCATGTTTCGGACATCAAGAAGTGCTTCTCGTGGTTCAATATCCTCGTGAAGGCCGGCTTTACGAAGTTTGAGCTTCCGACTGAGGACGAGGAGTAGTCGGCAGGGGTCGAGTAATCGGCTGTTGCAGTATTGTTTATAAGCGAGTCTTACCGTGCCGAATGGTTACGGAAGACTCGCTTTGTTGTTGTTTTATGGTACGAATATTGTGAAAGCGGTGGGGTAGTAATTACCAAAAACAACAGAGACGTGAAAAAGTTTATTACCCTTTCTATGACCCTCGTGGGTGTTGCCTGGATGCAGGTCGTCGAGGCACAAAACTCACTAGTGCACGCCGATTCGGTACTTTTGTCCGATCGAATCGAGGGCGATTATGAGGTGCGTCGCTATCAGGTTTCAACACCGATGGAGGCTGATTATGCGTTGCATTATGCCATCAGTAGTGCTACACTGAATCCAAAAATGGGGGAGAATCCCCTTGAACTCGACAACCTGAAAATGCTGATGAATCACTTCCAGGATACACTCCATCAGGTAGAACAGATTCACATTACGGGTTATGCTTCACCCGATGGTCCTGATCTGTTGAATGATCGACTGGCCAAGCAACGTGCTGAGAATGTGAAGGGCTATGTGGGTGAGCATTATGCGACTTCGCAGAACTGCCCTATAGTTCTTACCTCAGCTATTGCACCCTGGAGTGCCGTGCGGGAGAAGTTGGCGGCATCCAAAGTCGAAGGGCGTGATGAGGCACTGAAAATAATTGACAGTAGCCACACTTCGGCCGAGAAACAGCAAGCGCTGAAGGCGATGCCTGCCGTGTGGGCATTCTTGGCGCGTGAGGCATTACCTCCATTACGTCGTGTAGAGGTCGATGTTAATTATAAACAGCGTGCTGTGGTGACAACACGTGTGGCTATACCCCCCAAGCTGGCACCTAAGCCGACGCCTACAATTACACCACAACCTGAACCAGTAGCCACGCATGCCAAAGTTCAAGACCCTTGTTGTGAAGAGCTGCTTCGCAGTGAAACGCTTGGGATTATTGTTGCGATGCCTACAAGTGCAGTGGATTATTGATAAATAGTTTGGATTTTAGAAAGAATTTCTTATATTTGCATGATAGAAACACTTAAAATACAAAAATATCATGGCAAATTTAAGAGTACTCAAGAAGCAGATTGATTACTGCTTGGAGGAGGTCGTTTTCGACTGCGATATGGCTATCTGCTTCCAGCCCTCGAAGGAGGAGGAGATCATGAACCTGATGCAGGAGGCTGTGGAGATGCGCAACGCATTCTTCGCTAAGGCAATGAATCCGGCCGAGCCCCACAACAAGTCGCTCGTTCGCAAGCACTATGCTGCGTTGCGTCGCGAGATTGGTGAGGGCTTTGGTGAGTTGTTTGAGAAGTTGTCGGCTATCAACGAGGCCAAATAAGTAGAAAATCACTTCTCGCGGGTGATTCTGTGTTACGCTCGGATCGAGAAATCCTCACATACGCGTAGTATGCTCCGGTTTCGCGCTCCATGCAAGCCTTGCACTCCTCACGCGATAAGCAATTTTCTGGTATTACAACAAAGGAGGGTCCTGTGCCCTCCTTTTTCTTTATTGCTTTTAACGCCCTTTATCCGTTGTTGTGTTATTCGCAACAACCATCCCCGGGATGGTGCGCCAAGACGGTGTGAGGCACGTGTCCGTGGGTCAAGATCTGAATCGGGCAGTTGTAGTTCGCAAGCTGCTCAGCGGTAATGATGTTTGAGTGGTGGCGATGCACATGTCGATTCACGCATACAATCTCCTTTACGACGCTCGTAATGGTGCCTACGTCGTGCGAAATCATCAGAATAGCCATCCGCTCGTTCAGGGTGCGGAGCGAATGGTAAAGCTCATGTTCGAAGCGGTTATCGACAAAGTTGGTCGGCTCGTCGAGTATCAATAGTTTGGGGTCGGAGATGATGGCTCGACATAGGAGTGCGCGTTGCATTTGTCCTCCCGAAATCTCTCCGATAGGTCGTTTCGCCAGCGCTTTGATCCCCATTTCTTCCAAGAGATGGTGTACTCGATGTCGATCATCGCGTGTGTAGCGGTGCCAAATACCTCGTCGGCCTTGTAAGCCAGATAATACGACCTCCTCCACCGAGATAGGAAAGGCGCGATCGAACTCCGAGACTTGGGGCATGTATCCGATCAGTCGCTCTGTACCCTCAAACAGTTCGGGCGCATAATCAATTTGGCCCGAGTAGGGTATAGCACCTAAAATTGCCTTCACAAGGGTCGTTTTACCACCTCCGTTGGGCCCGATTACTCCCAGAAAATCAGTCGAGTCGATTGTTAAATTGACCCCGTGTAGCGCTTCGCCATCATCGTATGAAACGCTTACGTCTTTTAACTCTAATAATTTCATTTTCGAGTGATTATATCGGTGATTCGGTCGATGTTTTCAAGCAAATCTTCTGCTAATGGATCAAATTCCACGATAGTAGCCTGCATATCTTTTGCCACTGCTTCGACACTCGATTTCGGGAATTGGCGTTGTATCATTATCGTGTGAATGCCCTCAGAATGAGCCGTGCGAATTAGCTCTGCTAACTGTTTAGCCGAAGGTTCTTTGCCCTCCTTTTCGATAGCGATTTGACGCAAAGCGTAATCGCGCGCGTAGTAGGTTAGGGCGGGGTGGTAGATGATAAATGAGGTTACACCCGAAGTGTCGATACGCCTCTGTACGGATTGGTCCAGGGAATCGATACGTTCCTGTAAACGATTAAAGTTATGCGTGTATCGTACAGAGTCTGGAAAGCGCTCGTGGATAGTCTCATAAATTGTCTGACTGATAGTCTTCAGGTTTTGAGGCGAAGTCCAAATGTGAGGATCTACTCCGTGTATGTGCGTGTGATGGTGATGAGCATGCGAACACTGGCCTGCGATGGGAGAGATACCGCGGCTGAGGTCAATAACCTTTTTGTGATCCGAAATTTTGGTAAGTAATGACTGCTCGAAGGTGATCAGTCCGGTCCCAAAGATCCATGGAGCATTGTTCAAGGCAATATATTGCTTGGGCGAAAGCTCGAAGGTCTCAGGTGATGCTCCTGCAGGTACTAAGACCTCGATGGGAAAATCCTGTTCAACAACCGCCTCAACGAGTGAACGCAGAGGCGCGATTGAGACAAAGATGGTTGTGGTATCGGTTGCAGGTTTCGGTGCCGAGCAACTCACCATGCCCAATATGAGTATATATATAAGGTATCGTTTCACGTTGCGAAGATACAAATTTTGCAACGAAAATAGCACGTTTGCCCATAAGTGTGAGGTTTTATAGAAAACTAAATCCGTTTTGACGATCAAACTGCTTGTGCCTTGATCTTTGTGCTGATGACTTCGGCGCTTGCAATTACGCTGCCGACGATGATTTGCACTATATTTCTATATTTATACCAAAACCCTTTCCACATATGATTTAACATAATGCAAATATTATTTCACTGATCAAATAGTGTGTATATCTGGGATACTTACCCGCAAGACGAGTTCGATTTGCCAAAAATTTAACCCTCCGAGAATCGCGTATTTGAAAACGCAACGGACAGTTGGTCGAAATACGCAAAAATAAAGAAGTCATCCAATAAGACGGTTTTGGCAAAATTCCGCATGTGGATGACTTGTGAAAGATCTGTACCTCGAGTGCAACTCTTATTTGTTTGGCGTGAAGCTCTCGAATGTTTGGTCGTTGTAAAAAATCACGATGCGTTCGATTTGTCCGCCGGCATGGTGGGTAATCGAAGCTGTGATAGAATCACCCTTCGTAGTCGCAGGATTTGTTGTACCGTTCGGTTCGCTGAACAACGAAGGTGTCGAGGGCGCAACTTCAGTCGGTTGCGTTGGTTGAGCAGGCGATGGTGATGCCAGCTCGGTCTCGGCCTTGTAGTCTGGACGATACATCGGGCCCTGGTCGATCAGGAGCCAATCGGGGTTCAGGCGCGGGAAACGGCGCAGGATTTTTTGCAACAACTCGAAGCCCGGTTTGTTGCGACCGGCTAGAATATGCGAAATACCGGCAGGGTTGATACCGAGCATTTCGGCGAGTTGTCCGGACTTCAGACCCTCGCTCGTCATCAAATCACGCAATTTTTGCTGCATACGGCTAGTTTTTTTACAAATATAAAAACTTTTCTTTTGGAAAACAAGAAAATTACACATTTGTAAAATGTTAATAGCTGTTGATAAAGTTTACATCTGTCAAAATGTTTATATGGTAAAATACAAACCGACCAATTCGCCTTAATTTAGCTTTAATTGCAGATACATAAAACGCAGAAAATTAGTAGCATAATAAACTTATATATAGTTATATCGAAGCTATTGGTGAAATACCACCTATAACGCTATATTGCTTTTATTTTACTTTAGTAGATTTTCATAAATACATGGTTTTCAGTGTATTTATTTTTAGTATTTAATAATTGAACTTCGGTGTATTTAGCTGTTTAGAGGAGATTTGTCTACCCCACCACCCTATTTACCTTTTGTATAATTAACCACTTGTTAACAGTAGTTTGAATTTACAAAAGTAATTACCAATGGCAAATTAACAACTCGATGACCTTTACAAATGTAATTACAAATGTAAAATCAGCTGAAAATTCTTTGGTTTAATCGAATTTCAACACCTTATCAGACTATTTTTCCTCATTTTCGGGTGGCTGTATATATTATGTTAAATAAAGAAAGGCCGATAGGTGTTAATAACTCCCTATTCGGCCTTGTATCAGCAACTTATAAAGTTGTAAACAGCCCCTATTTTGTGATTAGATCAACTACTTCACGGAATTCATCCGGCGTTAAAACTAGCTTTTCGCGGTGGAAATCTACGTCTTTTTCGCTATTGATGGGAATTAAATGGATGTGTGCATGGGGTACTTCCATGCCTAAAACCACTACTGCTACGCGTGCACAAGCGATATTTTGTTTAATCTTCTGAGCTACGCCTTTGGCGAAGATCATCATGTCGCCTATCGTCTCGTTGTCAAGGTCGAAGATGTAGTCAACCTCCTGTTTGGGGATAACCAACGTGTGGCCCTTGGTGAGTGGATTGATGTCCAGGAAGGCGTAAAAACGGTCGTCTTCGGCAATCTTATACGAGGGGATCTCCCCCGCTACGATGCGTGAAAAAATCGATGCCATACTCTTTTGTTTTAGATTTATTCGTAATCTTGGTATTTCGGTTTTAGGATTTCGCTGTAGATCACGGCTTGCTCCAGGTCGAAATCGCGTGCAAGCTGCGGTTGTTCGCTTTGCTTTGAGGCGGAAGTCTGCTCGCCGGTATTGGTCTGCGGAGTTCTAATCGGCGTCTTATGGGGCTGTTTTGTCTGCTCGATGTGCTTGGAGACCTCTTCAGGTGTTGGTTGGCGCATCGTGCGTTTACGGGGCTTGGGGGCGTAGGTCATTTCCGGTTCGATGGTTTCGAGTGATTCGCCTTCGAGCGACTCGATTCTTGGGTCCGAAGCCGGCTTGTGGATAATAATGGGAGGCACAATAGTTTTAGGCTCCTCATCCACCTCCAGCATCGCCTTTTGGCGACGCTTGTTTACGGCGTTGATGATCGAACCGAAGATAATTAGGGCGACCCATGCTATGATGATGATATCCTCCATACTCCCCTTTTGTTGCGTTATAAGGTGCGCTTGATGCTCTCGATACCCTTCACCTGGCGCATCTTATCCATCACGGCATTTAAGCTCTCTACGTCCTTCACGTAGAGGCTGAGGTTGCCCTCAAAAATACCTGCGTGGCTCTTGATGTTGATCTCGCGGATGTTGATGTTGAAATCGCCGCTAATAATGCGTGCCAGGTCCATTAAAATGCCTTTTCGGTCAATGCCGCGTAATTCAGCTGTTACGAGGTATGACATCGCCTTTTCTCGCGACCATTTAATCTCCTCCTTGACGATATTCTTGCCGTGTTGTGCGGCGAGACGATTTAATTCGTCGCAGGTAGCCTTGTGTACAACGATTTTGTGGGTCTGCGGATCTCGATATCCCACCACTTTGTCGCCAGGGATCGGATGGCAGCAATCAGCTACCTCAAACTGTTTTTCGTTCTCTGTATCAGCCGATTGGTTGTTTTCTTGCTGCTCGTTTGTCTCTGCGTCGTCGATAGGATTCTTCTTTTGCGGGATGAAGAATGTCCAGAACTTTAATAGTTTGCGTCCTGCATTTTCTTTAAGGATCTTCTCCAGGTCATCCAGCGATACAATACCGGCGCCAATTTTGGTGTACAACTCTTCCTTGTTTGTGCTTTCGTATGCCGGCATGATTTTGCGCAGGACATGGCCGTTGAGCTGGATATTGAGCTGTTGCATCTTGTTTTCAAGCATCTCCATGCCGCGTTCGATATTGTTTTGTCGCTCGCGTTTTAAGAAGTGCTTAATAGCTTGTTTGGCTTTTCCGGTTGTGGCGATGTCAAGCCATTCTGCTTTCGGTTTAGCGTTGTCCGAGGTGATGATTTCAATTTGATCACCACTCTGGATTTGCGTCGTGATCGGTTTTAGTTCATGGTTGATCTTGGCGCCGATTGCGTTGTTGCCAATTTTCGAGTGGATGTCGTAAGCGAAGTCTAATGCAGTCGATCCAAACGGCATTTTTCGTGATTCGCCTTTAGGTGTAAATACTACTATCTCAGATGTATATAATGATAACTTAAAGTTATCCAAGAACTCAACTGCGTTTTCCGAAGGACCGTTGAGAGCTGCGCGGATCTGTTTAAGCCACTTGTCGAATTCATCTTCATCGCCCTCGGCTTGCTTGTATTTCCAGTGAGCTGCAAAACCACGCTCGGCAATATCTTCCATGCGTTGTGTGCGAATTTGCACTTCCACCCATACACCATCAGGGCCCATCACGGTTGAGTGTAATGCTTCGTAACCATTTGCTTTGGGCATTGAAATCCAATCACGTAAGCGGTCGGGTTTCGGGGTGTAGATATCGGTGATGGTGGAGTATATCTGCCAGCATTGCGTCTTTTCCGAGGGGAAAGGCACTGATTTGAAGACAATGCGGATGGCGAACAGGTCATATATCTCCTCGAAAGGAATCTGCTTACGCTGCATTTTACTCCATATGGAATAGATGCTTTTTACGCGACCGGCAATCTCGTAGTTGAAATTGTCGCGATCCAGGGCATCTTTGATCGGGGCGCAAAATTTGTCGATATACTCTTGGCGGTTAGCCTCTGTATCGGCTAATTTTTGTTTGATCTCGGCATATTGTTGCGGGAAGCGATATTTCATGCAGAGGTCTTCCAACTCGGTCTTGATGGCGTATAGACCGAGGCGATGAGCTAGCGGAGCGAAAAGGTAGATGGTTTCGCCGGTAATTTTGATCTGCTTGTTTAGAGGCATGGCGCCCAGTGTGCGCATGTTGTGCAGGCGGTCGGCGATCTTGATCAAAATGACGCGCACGTCATCCGAGAGTGTTAATAGGACTTTGCGGAAATACTCGGCTTGCTCCGATGTGTCGGCGTTGAATACGCCTGACATCTTGGTCAGGCCATCGACCATCGAGGCGATCTTTTGACCGAAGATGCGCTCCATGTCCTCTACCGTGTATTCGGTGTCCTCCACAACGTCATGGAGCAGTGAAGCTACGACCGACTTGACGCCCAAACCGATTTCGTCCACGGCAATTTTTGCCACGGCAATCGGGTGTAATAAATAAGGCTCTCCCGAGCGTCTTCTGACACCCGCATGCGCCTCCTTGGCGAGGAAAAAGGCTCTTTTGATGAAGTTCCAATCCTCGTCGTTTTTACAGATCTTGGTGCAAGAAAAAAGAAGGTCGTCCCACTTTTCCTTGATCAAAAGTTCGTCTTCGGCCGTGTAACCCATATATAACCATTTTACGTCAGCCCTCCCCTTTCGAGTCGAGCTGACGTTGTTTTTGACTTTGTTTAAGCGGTCTATTCGTCCTCTGCCGCAACAGCCTTTCCGCCGCGTTGAGCCTCTTTGTCGGCCTTCATTGCCTCGCGAATTTCGGTTTCAATCTTGTTGCAGAACTCGGTGTCTTGTTTTAGCAATTCTTTTACCGAGTCGCGACCCTGGCCGATTTTCTTCTCGCCATACGAGAACCAAGAGCCGGCCTTTTTAATCACGCCGTAATCTACACCCAGATCAACGATCTCGCCAATCTTTGAGATACCCTCTCCGAACATGATGTCAAATTCGGCACGACGGAACGGCGGAGCTACTTTGTTCTTTACAATCTTTACGCGCGTACGAGTTCCGAGCTGCTCTTCGCCATCCTTAATGACCGATACGCGGCGAATGTCAATACGTACCGAGGCGTAGAATTTCAGTGCATTACCACCCGTTGTGGTTTCCGGATTTCCGTAAACAACTCCGATCTTGTCACGGAGCTGGTTGATAAAGATGCAGACGGTCTTGGTCTTCGAGATCGATGAGGTGAGTTTGCGCATGGCTTGCGACATCAGGCGAGCCTGCAGACCCATCTTCGAATCACCCATCTCGCCTTCGATTTCGGCTTTCGGTGTCAGTGCTGCTACCGAGTCGATGACGATAATATCGATCGCGCTAGAGCGAATCAGCGAGTCGGCAATTTCAAGGGCTTGTTCGCCGTTATCGGGCTGCGAAATAAGCAGATTGTCTACATCGACACCCAGATTTTGGGCGTAATAACTGTCGAATGCGTGCTCGGCATCGATGAAAGCTGCGATACCGCCAGCTTTTTGTGCCTCGGCAATGGCGTGGATGGCCAACGTCGTCTTACCCGAGGATTCGGGACCGAAGATCTCGATGATGCGTCCCTTGGGGTATCCACCTACACCGAGGGCCATATCGAGCGTTACCGAGCCGGTCGGGATGACGGGAACATCGTTTACTTCGTTACTGTTCATGCGCATAATCGAGCCTTTGCCGAAGTCCTTCTCGATCTTGGCCATTACCGCGTTCAAGACTTTGAGCTTGTCGGGGTTTACTTGCGTTTTTTCTGCCATAGTTATATCTTATTTTATTTTTAATCGCTTTTTGTAGGTTGAATTACCTTCAAAGATACTAATTAAATTTGTGAATTTGCAAAGCCGGCAGCGCATTTTTTTGCTCTGCACGGCTCTTTGCACTGATTTTTTGCGCCTACTCGCCCTAGCGGTTACCTTTGCCAATCAGGTAGAGCAATATATTTGCACCGAAAGCGATAATTATAAGAATCGGAACCATCTGTCTAATCCCAGGTATAGGTCATTTCGACCTGTTCGTGAAACTCTTCGGGGGTGGTGTTGAGTCGCCGATGGCATGACGGACAGCGGATCGAGGTCTCTGTTTCGATGTATCCACCCATCTCTCCACATCCAACACACATGGGGAGAAAACCAAAACCGGCGTCGGCTGAGTGGTTGAACCGTGAGCCGCAGTGTTTGCAGCAAATTTGATAAGCTGTACCCATTTTGCAAAGTTTTAAGAGGTTTAACCTGTTGTTTACAGTGCAAAGGAACAGTAGTTTTGTGTCAACTTGTGACACACGCCAGTAAAATAGGATTTTTTTTGAATAAAATGTGTTTACATGGCATTTTGGGTCATGTAAGCGTGAAGATATGCTTTGAGGGGCTCACCTTCGATAATGCGAATGTCATCGAGTAGTCCCACTACGAAACGTCCTACTCCTGCCATGCCGGCTACCTCGGTGTCGAGCAACCAATGCCCCTCATTGATGGGTGTTAAATCGCGTTCGGCAAGCGGATACTCTTCCAGCAACAAGTTGTAAGCCAGAAGTCCTAATTCCAATATGATGTGTGTTCGTGCAGTGTTCCCGTGCATGCGAAAGATGTCGATAAAACCCTCGCGGTGAGACTCTTTATGGGCCCAAGGCGTATCGGTGATTGCTACCTGCTCGATACGTGAAGTTTTGAAGAGTTTGCAGAGCCCGTCTTCTGTATCATAGCACCATACCTGCACGTAGTTGGTGGTGAATGCAAAGGGTTCTACCCTACGGTCGCGTACAGCTGATCCGTGAGCCGATTGGTAGTTGTGTAGGATTACCTGATGCTCTTCTTCGATTGCCTCAATCAAATGGCGAATGTTTGGCGCATTTTTACCTTTGACAACCGTGTCTGCCAACGTTTTGTTGTCGTACACGGTGTATAATTTGCGCTTGAGATTCTGTTTCAGGAGGTTGGTGTCGTCGATTGATTCGATGGCCGATTTGAGAATAACGGCCTCTTCCTCGGTGAAGTGAACCAATTGCGAGATGTCGCGGAAATGGGGCGAAGCCTTGTCAAGGCGGATATAATCACCAGACTTTTTAATAACAAAGCCTGCATCGCGGAAGGTGTCAATGTAGCGATAGATGGTGCGACGTGACATGGAAAGCCGTTCAGCTAACTGATCGACCGTGTAGGTGGTGTTAGCTGTTAAAAGTTTCATCAGGCGAAGCAAGCGTTCTATTTTAGGCTGGTCCATACGGCAAATTTAGAATTTAGAATCCAAAATTCAAAATGTGATGCGGGGAGAACGATCGGATGGTGAGGTAATAAAAAAGGTTGTCCGCGATGGGGCAACCTTTTATTGGGTGTTTGATGGATGTCGATTACTGAGCTAATACCTTTTTCTCGATCTCTTCAACCGTGCGACGGAACTGCTTGTCGGTCTCCAGCAAATTCGATACAGCCTTGCATGAATGGAGTACTGTAGCGTGGTTTCGGCCACCGATCGATGCACCGATTGTGGTCAACGGAGCCTTGGTATGCTGTTTCGATAGGTACATGGCGATCTGTCGAGCCTGTGCTATCTCGCGCGTACGCTCCGTAGAGTTAAAACGGTCGGCGTCGATCGAGAGGTGTTCACAGACGGTCTTGATAATGTGCTCAATCGTGATCTCTTTCTGATAGAGCTTTACATAGACCTTCAGGATCTCTTTTGCAAGCGATGTTGTAATCTTGCGACCCAGGAACGAGGCGTTTGCAACAAGTGAAGATAGCGCACCTTCGATTTCACGCACGTTCGCTGAGATATTATCTGCCAAGTAGTTAATCACCTCCTCGGAGATCTGTGCACCGAGCTTGTCTGCTTTGGCGCGAATGATCTTGAGTTTGGTCTCGCGATCAGGCGTCTGTACTTGAGCCGACAGACCCCACTTAAAGCGGGTTAGGAGGCGCTGCTCAATATCCTTCAACTCCACGGGTGGCTTATCCGACGTGAGAATGAGCTGCTTGCCGGCAAGCTGGAGGTGGTTGAAGATGTTGAAGAAGGCATTTTGGGTGCCCGGCTTTCCGGTCAGTTCCTGAATGTCGTCGATAATCAGCACGTCAATCATCTGGTAGAAGTGGATGAAATCGGTGATTTCGCCGCGCTTGTAGGCGGTTTGGAACTGGGCCTGGAATTTGTTCATCGAGACGTAGAGCACGTACAACTCCGGATGGCGTTGGCGTACCTCGTGTCCGATGGCTTGTGCAATATGAGTCTTGCCTAACCCCGAATCGCCATATATATAGAGCGGATTAAAGGGGTTGTTACCGGGCGATACGGCTACCGACATGCCGGCCGAACGAGCCAAACGGTTGCATTCGCCCTCGATGAAGGTGTCGAACGTCAGACCGGGGCTGAGCTGCGGGTCGATATTTAATCGACGCGGAATGCCCGGAATTACGAACGGATTGTGTATCTTTGTATCGTTGGATGCTGTAAAGCGGCCTGCCGGATCTGCGTTATCGGTCGGCATGGGGTTGTTGGCGCCCAAGCGTGGTACCGAGTAGAAGAGCTGGGTCTGCTGACCGTAACACTGCATGATAATCGGCAAGAGCAACGAACGATAGTTCTTTTCGATTTGGTTGATGTAGCTCTCGTTCGGAACTCGCAAGCGAAGCTTCGTACCGTCGAAGGTTAGTGGTACAATCGGTCGGAACCACTTCTCAAACTCCTCGTGGGAGGTCTGAGATTTGATTCGATCGAGGCATGTTTGCCACATATCGTTGTATGACTGTACGTTATTGATCATGTTTGCGAGAATGGACGAGTTTAGCTCGTTTTCGTACCGCAAAGTTGTGAATAAATTTGCAAAAAGATTCTCGATTTTCGTTTGCAAAATATGTTTTTTTATATATAGAAAAACAATCAAATTTTAGGGTGTAAATTTTAAGTTGTTGATATTGAATAATCAAATAAAATTGTTTATATTTGCATATAGAAATTAAGGTACAACGAACTTTTTAACTATAAATAAAACCTATAACTCTATGGTAAACGAATTAGATCCGCAGATCCTGGCGAAAGCCCAGCAGTGGCTTGACGGTAACTATGACGCCGAAACCAAGGCGCAGGTAAAACATTTAATTGAGAACGATCCGAAGGAGCTTGTTGAGAGCTTCTACAAAGATCTCGAATTTGGTACGGGTGGTCTGCGCGGCATCATGGGCGTAGGTTCGAACCGTATGAATGTCTATACGGTAGGTATGGCGACGCAGGGTCTGGCCAATTACCTGAAGAAGAACTTTGCCGGCGAGCAGATTCGCGTGGCTATTGGTCATGACAGCCGTAACAATTCGCGCAAGTTCTCGGAGCATGTAGCCGATATCTTTGCCTCGAACGGTTTTACGGTATTCCTCTTCGATGCCCTCCGCCCCACCCCCGAGTTGAGCTTTGCCATTCGCGAGCTGAACTGCCATTCAGGTGTTGTAGTGACCGCCTCGCACAACCCGAAGGAGTATAACGGCTACAAGGCCTACTGGACCGATGGTTCGCAGGTAACGGCTCCGCATGATAAGAACATCATTGAGGAGGTAGCTAAGATTACCGACGTAGATCAGATCCTCACGGGTAAGAATCCTGAGAACATTACCATTCTGGGTGCCGACTTTGACGAGATCTACCTCAATAAGATCCTGTCGCTGCAGCTCTCGCGCGAGTGCGTGTTGGCACATAAGGATATGAAGATTGTCTATACGCCGATTCACGGTTCGGGTGTGAAGCTCGTGCCCGCATCGCTCAAGAAGTTCGGTTTTGAGAATGTATCGGTTGTTGCCGAGCAGGCTGTTGTGGATGGTAACTTCCCGACCGTAGATTCGCCCAATCCCGAGGAGCGTAAGACGATGATGAAGGCTATTGAGCTCGCTGCCAAGGAGGGTGCTGATCTGGTATTGGCAACCGACCCCGACTCGGACCGCCTGGGTGTGGCGCTGCGCAACAAGCAGGGCGAGTATGTGCTGTTAAACGGTAATCAGACGTTGGCGCTGATTATGAGCTATCAGTTGACGCGTTGGGCCGAGCTAGGCAAGCTTGACGGCAAGCAGTTCGTGGTAAAGACGATCGTAACGTCGCAGATGGCGAACGCAGTGGCTGCTCACTTTGGCGTAAAGTGCTACGATTGCCTCACGGGCTTTAAGTATATTGCACGCATCATCCGTCAGAACGAGGGTATCGCTACCTACATCGGTGGTGGTGAGGAGTCGTTCGGTTATCTGGCTGGTGACTTCGTACGCGATAAGGATGCTGTTTCGGCTTGCTCGTTGGCTGCTGAGGCTGCTGCTTGGGCACTTGAGACGAAGGGCCAGACTCTCTACGAGTGGCTGCAGGAGCTTTACGTGCAGTATGGTCTGTATCGTGAGGGTCTCGTGTCGGTTGTTCGTAAGGGTAAGGAGGGTGCCGAGCTGATTCAGAAGATGATGGTCGACTTCCGCGAGAACCCGCCCAAGACGATCGTGGGTTCGCCCGTGGTGAAGATCAACGACTACCTGAAGAGCGAGACGCTCGACGTGGTTACGGGTACTGTAACCCCCATCGAGGAGGATAAGAGCAATGTGCTGCAGTGGTTCACGGAGGATGGTACGATCGTATCGGTTCGTCCTTCGGGTACCGAGCCGAAGATTAAGTTCTATTTTGGTGTGAAAGCTCCGCTGGCTTCGGTTGCCGAGTTTGATGCAGTATTGGCTCAACTCGATGGTAAGATTGAGGCGATTAAGGAGGATCTGAAGCTTGTTTAAGGGAAGTTGATCTTGTAATAGAAAACCCCGCAACTATTAAGTTGCGGGGTTTTTAATGTTTTAGTTGAAGCGATGAATGCTACATCCTGCATTTATCGTCTCTCCCACTCCAGCGAAGCGAGGATAAAGGTACCTACGGCCTTGCCTTCGTTCTGAGCCAGACCTACGTCCTTACCGGCCAGGTAGTAGTTGACTGTACCCGTGCGCGAGTGATCCTTGGCGGGGCCCAGACCGGCCGATGCACAGCTCTGAACGATGTCGATCAGGCCATCTTCACGCTCGCGGATAAATTCCTTTATGCAACCTGCATATGCTTTCTCGGCTACGGGATTGTAGGTAGCTGCATCCAATAAACCAAGACGGATACCCTTCAGGTAGGCATAGGTGAAGATGCACGATGCCGAAGCCTCGAGGTAGTTGGCCTGCTCGCCCACGTTAAAGGTTTCGCCTTCCACCGTGTCACCTGCGTTGTCGGCCGTAACCGTTGCGTCGTGCTGCAGGAGCTGATACCAAACACCCGACTCCTCATCCTGCCAACGGGCCAAACCTGCAGCTACCTCGTTCAGAATCTGAACCACGGCAGCGTAGTCGGCGTGCTCCTTGGGCATGAACTCCAGCACATCTACCAGGGCGGCAAAGTACCAACCCATACCGCGACCCCAGAACTCGGGACTGCAACCCTTGTACTCACCCTCCTGCTGGGCCCAGAACGAATTCGGATCCTCGGGCGTTGCGGTCCACGCGTGGTAGTTGAGCTGCAACTCTTTATTATAGGTATAGTGGTGGATGGTCTTGAACTGATGGGCGATGTCGTCCCACGAGCCGATGTTGTCGGCCTCATCCGTATCACCAAAATAATGCTGCCACTGGGCATAGATCGGCGAGCCCATGAATAGACCGTCCAACCACATCTGGTTCGGATAGATGGCCTTGTGGAAGAAACCGCCTGCACCCGGCATGCCGTGGGCAATACGTGAGTGGTCGAACTTCAGCTTGTTGCGAATCATCGTAGCTGCGCTCTTGTAGCGATTGGCGTCGGCCTGATTGCCCTTGGCAAGCTCAGTGCGATAGAGCGTAAAATAGATGTTTCCGGCCGGCAGGTCGTCGATGTTCGAGGGGCGCAGTGCGTTAGTGCCCTTGATGGTGCTGATAAAATTACCCTCCTCATTGAGTGAGAAATCGGCAAAAGCCTTCACGGCTTCGTAGTAGGCCGTTTTCTTGGGATACTGCTCCCAGGTCTTCAATACAGCGTTGGCTACAAGCCCCGATACGTAATCCCATCCGGTGTGCGAGAGGCTGTCTTGGTAGTGACGATTGCAGTAGAAGTCGCCCAATCCGTGCGATTCGACCATGCGCTGTGCATAGGAGCTCTTGTTGGTCGATGCAGTACATCCGGCCAAGGCAATGGCCAATGCACCTACGATCAAAGTTTTCAGTTTTAACATAGTAGTTTATTGTTGTTTGTTATACGATAATCTGCCAAACATACAAAGATAACACTTTTTGTGAAATATACCCTATTGCTGTATGAAAAATATGTTCTGACGTATGTATATATTATAGGTATATGTTACTCGCTTGTCTGTTTGCTCTTATTTTTAGGCTTTGGAGTTGGATTTTATCTTGAGGTTGTATCGAAGATCGCCCCATAAAGCATTACGCTCTACGGGGCGGTCTATTCTTGTTTGTGTATCTCTTGTCGAGGTTGTTACAAAAGTAATAAGCTGTATTGTCGGAACTTTGTACGCAATCTATCAGACAATAATTTTGCAGGAAAGAAGAACGATTTCGAACTTTTTTGCTGGCTTTATTTGATACGAATCATGTTGAGACCGTCACGAATCGGCACAATGACATTCTCCACGCGTGGGTCTTCAACCATCATGCGGTTGAACTCCAGCAGCGCTGCAGTGTGTCGATCGCCGCGAGCCAACGGTTCTACAACTTTACCCGACCATAGAATGTTGTCGGCAATGAGGAATGATCCGCTTCGTACGAGCGGCTTATTCCCGTTATCGCCCATTAGCATGCGGTAGTAATCGGGATATTCGCGTTTGTCGCCATCGATGAATACCAGATCGTAGGTGGTTTCGAGTCGTGGAGCAATTTCGAGTGCCGAACCGATGTGTAGATGAATTTTGTGGCCATGCTCGGAACGATTAAAATAGCTTTGAGCCAAGAGCTCTAATTCATCATCGACTTCGATGGTATCGATGGTGCCGTCCTCCTCAAGCCCAGCAGCAAATGATAGCGCTGAATACCCTGTAAATGTGCCGATTTCGAGAATGTTTTTGGGGCAGATCATGCGGGTCAGCATGGTGAGTAGTTTCCCTTGTAGGTGTCCCGAAAGCATACGGGGAGCTACCATGCGACGATGGGTCTCGCGATCCAATTCTTGAAGCAATGCCGCTTCGGGGTCGGTATGTTGATGTATGTATTGTTCGAGTGCCTCCATTTACCTAAAAGTCAATTTTGAAAGGTTGCAGAAAATTTCCTCGGCTACCTCTTGTAGTTGCTGTGCGGTAAGAGCCTGAATTTTACGATAGGCCTCCTCCATCGTATCCATCTCTCCGTGTGCGAGGATAGCCTTTCCTGCACCGAGAATATAGTTTTCCTTGTTTTCGCAGGAGATCGCCATCTGAGCAATAAACTGTCGTTTGGCCATAGCCAACTGACGTGCTGTAAGCGGTTTTGTACGGAGCAAATCGAGCTGCTTGTGGATCAACTCCAGGCAGTCGTCCGTGTGGTTAAGATCGGAGCTGAAATAGATGGCTACGGCACCTGCATCACTATAGGGCGTATAGTTAGCCTCAATGTTGTAGCTCAATCCATGGCGCTCGCGTACTTCAACATTGAGAATCGAGTTGGCACAAGGGCCTCCGAGTCGGTTGATTAGCAACGAAAGCGGCAGACGTTTTTCATCTTGCAGATCATAGGCACGCGCACCCAATATACAGTGTGCCTGGTGGGTATGCCGGTGAATCGTTCGATCAAACGAAGCGCTGAGCGGCATTGTTTGCCGGCGTGCATAGTTTCGCGTAGTTGGCGTAAAATCGCCCAAATAACGTCTTGCGTAGCTTTCAGCCTGTTTGACCGAGAAGTTACCGATCGACGAGAAGACCATTTGGTCGGTTGTGTAGGTACGTGCGGTAAAGCGACGCACCGACTCTCCTGTGTAACGCATCAGTGAGGCTTTGCGTCCCAAGATGTTGTGTCCCAATTCCGAATTGTCAAACATGAGATCCTCAAATGTGTCGTAGATCAATTCGGCCGGAGCGTCCTTATAGGTGTTGATTTCGTCGATGATTACCTCTTTCTCGCGTTCCAACTCCCGATCGGGAAAGGTTGAGCGAAATACGATATCGGCCAACAGCTCGACTGCCTTGCCGAAATCACCCTTCAACACGGTGGCATGTACAGTCGTATCCTCTTTGGTGGTGAAGGCATTAAGTTCACCGCCCAAATTTTCCAAACGACAATTCACCTGCCATGCTTTGCGTTTTGTGGTACCCTTGAAAAGGGCATGCTCGGTGAGATGGGCTAAGCCGAACTCCGAAGCTAATTCATCGCGTGTGCCGGCACCAATGACTAGCGCGCAATGAGCTACAGCGGCCCCTTTTACCTGGCGATGAATACCTCGAATACCGTTTGGGAGTATGTAGGTTTTGAACTCTTCCACTTGTGTTTTACAATTTGTTGCGCAGTTTAAGATAATGGCCCGTGTAGCTCTTTGCACACTCCTCCAACCCAGCAGGAGTTCCGGCATAGACCACCTCGCCTCCCTGAGCCCCTGCTTCGGGACCCAAATCGATAATCCAGTCAGCGCATTTTATAATATCCATGTTATGTTCTACGACCAAGATCGTATGCCCTTGTTCGATGAGGGCATTGAAGGCCTTCAAGAGTCGTTTGATATCGTGGAAATGCAGACCCGTAGTCGGCTCGTCAAAGATGAAGAGAATCGATCCTCGCGAGTCGTCTTTGGCTAAAAACGAGGCGAGTTTGACGCGCTGGCTTTCGCCGCCGGAGAGTGTCGAAGAGCTTTGTCCGAGTTTAACATACCCAAGACCTACATCCTGCAACGGCTTAAGACGATCGACAATGCGTCGACAAGTGGCGCTTTTATCCTCCGCGAAAAAGGCGATGGCTTCATCAACGTCCATCTCCAGCACATCGTATATCGATTTATCTCGATAGCGAATATCGAGAATTTCATCTTTGAAACGTTTACCACCACAAGCTTCACACACTAACTCCACGTCGGCCATAAACTGCATGGAGACTTTGATGACACCCTCACCTTGGCACTCCTCGCAGCGACCACCGGCTACATTGAAGGAGAACGAGGAGGCACCAAGCCCTGTATGTTTGGCGTGAGGCTGCTCGGCATAGAGATGTCGGATTTCGTCGTAAGCTTTGAGGTAGGTAACGGGGTTTGAACGCGACGATTTACCAATCGGGTTTTGATCGACCATCTCCACCGTGCGCAGCAGGTTGAGGTCACCCTCTAAATGGTCGAAATCTCCCGGTTTATCTCCCGATTCGTTGAGCAAACGGCGTAATGCAGGATAGATGATCCCCTTGGCTAATGACGATTTTCCGCTTCCACTGACACCTGTAATACAGGTCATAACACCCAGCGGAATCTCGATGTCGAGTCCTTTTAGGTTGTTCTCGCGAGCTCCACAGATGCGTAACGAGCGACTCCATCCGCGAGGTGATGATGGTGTAGCGATCTGCTTGCGTCCCGTGAGGTAGTCTGCAGTGAGCGACAACAGACAGTTGGCCAGTTGTTCGGGTTCGCCACTAAAGACAACCTGACCACCATTAACACCCGCTTCGGGACCAATATCGATCAGATAGTCGGCTGCGCGGATTACCTCCTCTTCGTGCTCAACGACAATCACCGTATTGCCTAGATCGCGTAGCTGCTTCAAGACAGTAATCAAACGCTCCGTATCACGCGGATGAAGGCCGATTGAGGGCTCGTCGAGAATGTAAAGCGAACCTGTGAGGTTGCTACCGAGCGAGGTTGCCAGGTTAATGCGCTGACTCTCGCCACCCGAGAGAGTTGACGAAAGTCGATCCAGGGTCAGATACCCGAGCCCCACATCAGCGAGGTATTGTAGTCGATTGCGAATCTCGGTCAAAATGCGCGATGCAATCTTCTGATCGTGTTCGTCAAGTGAGAGTGTGTCAAAAAATGAGATCAGGGCATCGACGGGCATAGAAACCAATTCAGCGATATTTTTACCTCCCACTTGTACATAAAGAGCCTCTTTGCGCAGGCGTCCGCCACCACATTCGGGACAAATGGTTTTGCCGGTATAACGCGCTTTCATGACTCGGAACTGAATCTTGTATCGCTCTTTTTCGATGTATCGGAAGAAGTCGTCCAGCCCGTGGAAATAGGCATTACCGCGCCACAACAGCAGTTTCTGTTCGGCGGTCAGAGCATGATACGGCGTATGAATCGGAAAATCGAACAAATGGGCGTTTTGAATGAGAGCATCTTTCCAACGACGCATGGTCTCTCCACGCCAACAAGCCACAGCGTCATCGTAGATCGTTCGGCTCTTATCGGGTACTACCAGATCTTCGTCGATACCTGTAACTTTTCCGTATCCTTCGCAACGGGGACAAGCACCAATCGGATTGTTGAAGCTGAAAAGGTGTTCCGTAGGATGTTCAAATTCGATGCCGTCGGCCTCGAAACGAGCCGAGAAAGCATGCTGTTTGCCATCGAGCAATATCGAACAGGCTCCGAGTCCGTAGTCGTAGGCGCGGGTAATCGATTCGCGAATACGGGTCTGGAGATCGTCGTCGGTGCTGATGCGCAGGCGGTCGATGACAACCCAAAGTTCTTGGGGCGTAATCGTATCGGGTATATTGGGTAGAAACTCCTCAATCAGTTGTGTGCACCCTTTGTAATGGATGCGCATCAGACCTTCCGAGAAGAATTGCATGAGCTTTTCGATTACCCCTTCACCTTCGTTGAGATGGATCGGGGCCATGATTTCAGCACGACTACCCTCTTTGGCTAATAGCCAAGCTGCTACATCATCTACGCTGTCACATTGTACTTCACGTCCCGAAACAGGTGAAATGGTATGTCCGGCACGGGCAAAGAGCAGCGTCAGGTAATCGTAAATCTCGGTCGAAGTTCCCACGGTCGAACGCGGGTTACGCGTGTTGACCTTTTGTTCGATGGCGATGGCCGGAGCGATACCTGAAATGATGTCTACATCCGGTTTCGAGATTTTACCTAAAAATTGACGTGCGTATGCCGAAAGGCTCTCTACATAACGGCGCTGTCCCTCGGCAAAGATCGTATCAAAGGCTAAGGTTGATTTACCCGACCCCGACAAACCGGTGATAACGATCAATTTGTCGTGCGGAATCTCAACCTCGATATTGCGCAGGTTGTGTACCCTGGCTCCTTTGATGTAGATTGCCTTTTCGTGTGCCATGTATTATGCTTCGGGGGTACTGGCCCCGGCCTTTTTTAATTTTTCGATCAGAATATCGGCTCGACCCTCGCGGATGGTGAGATGCATGGTGCAGAGATTATCAAACTCTTGACCCGTGATGCGAGGCTGCTCCTCTTTGATGACCCGCATCACATCGTTCATCACCAGATACGGGAAGTCGATTGTAAAACGACGATCTACAGTCTTCTCGATCACCGTAGCTGCTTCAATAGCGTTGGCTGCTGCCTCTTTATAGGCAGCAATCAACCCTGGAACTCCCAGCTTCGTGCCACCAAAGTAGCGCACCACTACGATCAGGCAATCCGTGATTTCATGTGAGAGCATCTGTCCCAAGATGGGTTTGCCGGCAGTTCCTGACGGCTCGCCATCGTCATTGGCACGGAATTGCTGACCTCGAGGTCCCAATCGCCAGGCGTAGCAGTGGTGAGTGGCGTCGAAATAACGTTTACGCAACGCATCGAGCGCCTCGCGTATCTGCTCCTCATTTTCGACGGGATAGATAAACGAGAGGAACTTGCTGCTGCGTTCACGCATGGTTACTTCAACCGCCTCCTCAATGGTTTTATAGAGATCTGCTTCCACCCTACTTTACTTTGTTAAAGAGTCTGTTCCATCGAATCCCTCCGTTGATTTTGTCGATAGATAACCAGATGAACGAGGCCTTGCCGACGATGTGGTCCTCGGGAACAAATCCCCAAAAACGTGAGTCGGCCGAATTGTGGCGATTGTCACCCATCATCCAATAATAATCCATTGCAAAGGTGTAGTCCGTAGCGGGGGCGCCGTCAATGAAGATTTGGCCATCTTCCTCCGTAAGAGTATGTCCCTCATAGACCTCGATAATACGACGATAGATGGGCAAAGTCTCGGGAGTCAGTGGAATAGTCATGCCTTTTTGGGGGATCCAAATCGGGCCATAGTCATCTTGACTCCAACGCTTTTCAGCCCACTGCGGGAATACCTCTGTGTTGGCGCTATGACGGTAACGGCGAACTGAGAGTACGTTTTGTGACTTGGCCAACTTTTCGGCGCGGTCCTCGGTCGTAAAGAGATAATAGACTGACCCGTTTCCCGAAAATTCGGTGATGCCGAGGCGGTTGAGTGCCTGCGCCGAGAGAGCCGACGAGGTTTGTACAATGTAGGTGTATTGTAGTCCCTCCTGTTTAGGTTGTGCTTGGCCGTTGATAAGGATGTCGCCATCAACGATTTGGAGCGTATCGCCGGCTACGGCAACACAACGTTTGATGTAGTTCTCTCGTTTGTCTACCGGGCGACTGATGACGGTGTACTCTTCGTTGAGCTTCTTGCGGCCATGCTCGGTGCCGAGCGTCTGCTCGTAGCTGCGTACAACGTCGTAATAGGTGAGAGCCTGATTCTCTAGCAGGACAGTGTCTCCGGCCGGAAAATTAAAGACAACTACATCGCCTCGTTCGATCGAACGCAATCCCTTCAAACGGTTGTAGGGCCATTTGATGCACTCTGAGAATGATTTCTTGGTCTGCGAGAAGGGCATCGTGTGGTGCACGAAGGGGAATGCTACGGGGGTATTGGGCATTTTGGGCCCATAGGTCACTTTGCTTACGTAGAGATAATCACCCACTAACAACGAGTGCTCCATTGAGGAGGTTGGGATGACATACATTTGGAAAACAAACAGATGCACCAGCGATGCTACAATCGTAGCAAAGACGATGGCGTTGACCCATTCGTAAATTGTGCGATAGAGAGCGCTACGCTTGCAAAGATCGTCGTTGTAGTGCCAGATATAGCGGTAAAAGAGCTTGGAGATGTAAAAATCGTATATGACGATCAAGCCCAGCAGCATCCACAGATTGCCGGTCCATACGACAAACCAGAGTGTGTATAGCAATGAGGCAAGCGTAAATCCTACCCATTTGTTGCAAAAAAAAGCCTTGATTTTATCCATTGTTTTTCGCTATTTCATCAAATCTTCCATCGAAAAGATACCCTCTTTGCCGCACAGGAACTCGGCGGCAATGACGGCGCCCATCGCTAATGTGCGACGATTCTTGATGGTATGTTTCAATATCAGTTGATCATCCTCAGATTCATAGGTTACGGTGTGGATGCCCGGGACCATACCTTCGCGAATAGAACGAATGATAAGATCCTCTTCCGTAACAGCCGTTTTTGATTCGATAGCCGACACATCGAAAATCGGAGCAAAATTAATCCATTGTTTTTTGGTTGAAAGGTTGTCGAGAATGCCTTCGGCCAATGTAATGGCCGTTCCACTCGGAGCATCCTTCTTCTGGATGTGGTGTACCTCCTCGATTTCGACGTTGTATTTGGCATTCAAACGCTCGATCTGGGCTGCCAACTGACGGTTGAGATTGAAAAGCAGGTTGACACCCAAACAATAGTTCGAAGCGTAAAAGAGTGCACTATGTTGCGCCAAACAATACTGCTTCAACTCATCCAGGCGATCGGTCCAACCGGTTGTGCCGCTAACGACCGGTATCCGATTTTCGATACAGGTATGCAGGTTGTCGTAGGCTGTTGTCGGGGTTGTGAATTCCAAGGCAACATCTATCCCCTTGAGATGCTCGGCGTCAAGTTCCGAGCGATTCTCCAGGTCAATGATGAGTTTAACTTCATGGCCGCGTTCCAAGAGAATTTGCTCGATCTCGCGCCCCATTTTTCCATATCCGATGATAGCTGCTTTCATGGGCAATAATTAGTGGTGTATAGAATCGTACAAAGATAATACATCTCGTGCGCACGACCAAATTTTATTATACGAACGAAGCTCTCTTATCTTTTATTTTACGGATGAGAAGAATCCTTGACAGCTGCATTTTATGCAACAAGCGACTTCATCAACGATCATTATCCGGAGATCATTCATGAAGTCGCCTGCCAAACGAGTCGCTTGTGACCGTTTTACTGAATTGGTTGTGTGAGATCTTTTTGGAGCATGATGCGCGGTAAGTTACATCCGATGTAGTTACCGATGATGGCGTACGCCCACGGGCGCAGCATCCACCACTCGAACTGATCGTTGATGGCGTATACGCTGTAATAAAAAGCATCGGCTACACAGTGCGGTAAGCCGCACATGATGAAGACCGGTACACCGAACAACAAGGGGAGAAAATTTTTGTTTTGTGCGCCATATACGGCTAAAGTCATGATGATGCCGGTGCCGGTAGATGTTGCAATCAACCCGTGCCAACAAGCTGTTTCACGGCTAGCAATCAATATGTTGATCCCTTCCATGACTTTTGGATTTTTACTATACAAAGTGAGCGTGGCAACCAGGGCACATCCGATGACATTACCCAAAAGAATTAACACGACGCGGGGAAATTCACGATAGGGCAAAAAACCGGCTTTGCCGGTATAGAGTTGGGCTTTACAAAGCACGACTCCGAGCAGACCGAATGCAAATAATATGGCACCGGCCAGTCCTCCGACATTAAGGTAGGTCAAGCCTCCGATTCCGATTAACATACCGGCAAAAATAGCAAGTCTGATCAGTTCTTTCATCTGTTGTTGTTTGGAGTTACTGTTTTTACAGGGCGCAAAAGTAGAAATTATTTAGTTAATATATCACAAGTGAACACTAAAATAATCTAACTGATTGGTAACCATTCCTCTATGTGTATTAGGAACTTTACGGAAGATTTTCATTATTGAAAAGCAATCTTTGTAATTCTCTATAAATTACCAAGTTAATTATTCAACACGCATTTGGATATTATTGGAATGATTGGTATCTTTGTGGGGTGCGAGGTGAGAGTTATTGTACACCTTGAGCATATTAATTTATTTTTTAATACTCATTGTTAGGATTCTGCGTATGGTTGCGTCAAAAATCCCATCACAAATCCTGCTACAACCTATCTTTACGGCACGACCGTTACAATAAAGCGCGCGTAGGAGGTCATGCGCGGCAGCGCCATATCATAGGCCTCGAGGTGGTCACCCCGTGGTGGAAAGACCGATAAACAAAAGAGCGATTAGCGGACTGCTAATCGCTCTTTTGTTTGCAGCGAAATAATTATCTTCTCTTTCGGGCGCGCTTCTCCTCCTCTTTGGCAATGCGCTCCAAGCCATTTTCGCCATCTTTTTCGCCCTGCCTTGCCGCCAATTTATAGAATCGCTTCGCTATCTCGAAATCTTCCTCGATCTCTTTTCCTTCCTCAAACATTGCTCCTTTTTTCAAGGCCAACTTTGCGTTCTTAGCAGCAGCGAGCTCATACCACATCACTGCCTTTATAAGGTTCTCTTCTAATCCGAAGCTGCCACTCCAATAAGCGTCGCCCATCAAAACCTGCGACGGATTGTGCCCGTTTTGTGCAGCCTGCTCAAACCAGAAAATTGCTTGCGAGGGATCTTTGTCTGCTAAATCTTTACCCTCAGCGTACATCTCTGCCAAGATCACTTGTGCCTGTACATGACCCGATTCGGCAGCTTTGCGCAACCAGTTGAACGATTCGTAAGGATCTTTCTCTACGATATCTCCCGTCTTATACAACTCATACAGCTTGAATTGGGCCTTCATATGCCCCTTGTCTGCGGCGGCCTTATACGCTTCAACAGCCTCTTCCTGCTTACTACGATATTGGCGCGATTTCGAGGCAGAGAACATGGAGGTATGTGCACCCTGCGAGTAGAGCGATTGTGCTCGCAGGTACAACTCGTCGGGATTGGAATTAAGATCAATGTTTCTCTCCGCATTAAGTAGGCTTCGATTTCTCGCATGTGATTGCGACTCCTGAGCCTGCTCGGCAGGTGCTGACGAAACTACACTTGAAGATTCGACAGCTTGTTGTTTGGGAGCAATAACCTTTAAAGTCATCGGCTCAACAACATCCAACAACTCTCCCGAAGTAACCACTTTGACCTGTTGGCGATCAACATTTGCCGTACGCACATCAATCATCTTAATGCTCAACATATTGCGCCCTCCGGTAAGGGTTACAACCGAAAGAATAATCTTATTTGCACCAGCCATCTTACCGATTTCGGTTGCGTCGCTCTCTGCTACAATACCCGAATTGGTAAATTGTTGCTCCTGCATCACCTTTTCAAGCAGTGATCGCTCTACAATCGTGTGCTTTCCGGTATTGACAATCGTCGAAGAGATAATCTCTCGAATCGCAATACGCGTTCCGTCATCAATGGAAGTCCCACTGGAAGTAGGATCAAAAACCGCGATATTCAGTGAGGGGTCTTCATTGGCTATCGCCCAATGCGCCGCAAACAGCGCGAATAGTAAGGTTAGGTGTTTTTTCATCATTGCGTAATATTAGTTCTCATAATGTTACCCAGTTCGGTCTTTAACTCTTTGAATCCCGCCCGCGCAGCCTCGGAATAGCCTCGTGGGTGCCCACCTTTCACCGAAATTGCATTTTGATAGACGCGCTGATTGGTAATGCGCTTATCTATCGTAATCTCGGCATCGAGATAGGCAATGTACGAGGTCATTGAACCAATTTGCACCGTGTGACTCTCACGAGCCGTTACATGAACCGTCACAAGCCATTGTGCCTCGGTGGGATTTTCCGTAAAGCTACAACCATCTATTGCAATAGCCCCTTTCAGCTCATTTTGCAAAGGATAAGGCGATCCGAAGAGGTCGGCCTTACCGACTACACAAACCACTGTTGCATGTTCCAATTCTGCCAGCGACTGTTTCAGTGACTGCTCTACCGTGTTTGCTTGATTCATTAAGACTATCAACTCCTCTTGCGGATAATCAAAAAAGCTCAGCCACATATATAAGTCAACGAACTGATCCATCGTGGGAATAGCTTGTTGTAGCTCTGCTTGCGCACGAGCCTTGAAGCCGTTTTTCGCGTAATTATCTGCCAATGTCAAAGCATTCACGCCACCATTCAACACAACCTGAACCTCGTTTGCATAGAAACGGCGTGCAGCTGCCTTGTCGATAAAAGCAATGGCGAAACCCTCTTTTGTAAGCGGATCATAGTGTGTGCGCGTCTCTACGAGCTTCAACTCCAAATCGGTCGAGAACTCGGTGGTGGCTTGATATCTGACACTCGTGCGCCCGTTAAACGACTGCTTACTCATCACAGCGTGATCGCTGACTTGAACCTTCAGTTGTTTAGCCAAATTGGTTCGTGCAAAATTAAGCAGCTGATTTACAAAAGCCGACTCAGACCACCCCTTCGTGTTAAAATCGCTCTGCATCTCAGCGAAATAACCGCCACCAGTGTAACTTTCCCACGCTTTCGGATACTGATCTTGCGAAACAGCTCTACCGACAAAAAGCAACAAACAGAGTATAATCCAACACCTTTTCATTGTCAGATCGATTATGCGTTACTGTTTAGCAGCGTCGATGATCGACTGATTGATGTTTATGAATTGCTTTGTTTGCTCTTCAGTCAAGCCCATAGGCGAATAGCTCCCCGCGCTTTGAAGCAGTTTCACATACTGATCGCCTCGAATACCGATTTTAGCAGTGACCGCATACATACCCGTCTTTTGGCTGTACTCAATTTTTGCATCACCAAAGGGCTCACAAGCCGACTGAATGCTGCGGCTTACCTGCTCCCAGTGAGACTTCAAAGCCGTCATTACAACACCATTGTTAGCCAAGCTTGCTCGTTGTGCTTGATCCGTGACCGTATTATTTAATACGCGCGAAAGAGTTGCATATGCTTCACGCTGTGCCAACTCGATTGCAATCTGCTTGTCATTAGCCTCACTAAATCCAGCATACCAACGATATGGGCGTTTGATGATCTCCGTGCCATCTTCGCTCAAGGTCTCTGAAAACTCAATACCCTGAATCTTCTCATTAACAACCATCACACGCTCCCCTTCGAGGCTTTTTACTTTTTTCGGTTTTTTTGTTTTTTGGGCGTGTACGACTGTCGGGGCGACCAAAACACCCAGACACAAGAGGAAGCAAAACAGCTTTTTCATGGTAGTAGTTTTTTGCCACTCTCCGACCTCCAAAAGAGCTATGGTATAAAAACAAGAAAGTGTGGAGCCGAATCGTTCATCTGAATGGAGGTTCTGGAATACCTTTGTGCAAATAAACAATACCCCACACCCGTATTGGATATGGGGCGAGCACCCCGATTGGATACCAATACCGAGTGACGAGTGTGATTGCTCTCCTTGCACAAAAAGAAATTTTCCAGATTTCCATTCAAGGATAAAAGCGATTACACTTTCATCAAAATATGTATGTTACTCAGAGAATAACAATACAAATATAGAGAAATTTTTCGAAAAAAAATTCCTCTATACTTATTTTTTAGTTAATATATCACAGGTGAATACTAAAATAATCTAACTGATTGGTAACCATTCCTCTATGTGTATTAGGGACTTTACGGAAGATTTTCATTATTGAAAAGCAATCTTTATAATTCTCTATAAATCACCAAGTTAAATTATTTAACAAGCATTTGGATATTATTGGAATGATTGGTATCTTTGTGGGATGATGGGTGGAAATTGG
This sequence comes from Alistipes sp., assembly GCA_017547175.1. Taxonomy (GTDB): domain Bacteria; phylum Bacteroidota; class Bacteroidia; order Bacteroidales; family Rikenellaceae; genus Alistipes. Next base: position 34,833 of record JAFYQI010000012.1, read on the forward strand.
AATGAGTTAGTGTACACCTTGAGCATATTAATTAAAAATAAACAAAGAGCCTTGTCTGAGGATATATAAAGGGGCTAACTATTTGGCAGCCGAAAAATAAATACTAACTTTACACAACAATAAGCACGAAACTTGGAATCAATATTATTTATCCTAAACACATAATCCGTTATGCAAAACAATCTCACACGAATCGAAAGCGATCTGCTTGGTACGATCGAAGTTCCCGAACAGGCACTCTATGGTGTACAGACCGTGCGTGGTTTGGAAAATTTCCCGATCAGTAAATTTCATTTGAGCGACTATCCTCGTTTCATCAAGGGTTTGGCTGTCGTAAAACTTGGAGCAGCTGTTGCCAATCACGAAATGGGTCTGTTGACCGACGAGGTATATGAAGCTATTGCGACAGCCTGCCGAGAGATTATGGCCGGTCAGCACCATGAGCATTTTCCTGTAGATATGATCCAGGGCGGTGCCGGTACGACGACTAACATGAACGCCAACGAGGTGATTGCAAACCGTGCATTGGAGTTGATGGGTCATAAGCGTGGCGAGTATCAGTATTGCTCGCCCAACGACGATGTAAACCGTTCGCAGTCGACCAACGACGCCTACCCTTCGGCTATCCATGTCGGCCTTTATGAAACGCATCTCGAACTCCGCAAACATCTTCAGCAACTTGTTGATTCGCTTCGTAAAAAGGGCGATGAGTTCGCGCATATCTTGAAGATGGGCCGTACTCAGTTGGAGGATGCCGTGCCGATGACCCTCGGTCAGACTTTCCACGGCTTCGCCAGCGTGTTGCAGGAGGAGGTTGCCAACCTCGATTTTGCTTCACGCGAATTCCTCACGATCAACATGGGTGCTACGGCTATCGGTACGGGTATCTGCGCCGAGCCGGGCTATGCCGAGAAGTGTACGGCTGCCATTGCCGAGATTACGGGTTGGCCGATTAAGCTGGCCGAGGACCTGGTAGGTGTAACCTCCGATACGTCGTGCATGGTGGGCTACTCGTCGGCTATGAAGCGTATCGCGCTCAAGATGAATAAAATTTGTAACGACCTGCGTCTGTTGGCTTCGGGTCCGCGTTGCGGTCTGGGTGAGATCAACCTCCCTGCTCGTCAGCCCGGTTCGTCGATCATGCCCGGTAAGGTGAATCCGGTGATCCCCGAGGTGATGAATCAGATTGCCTACAAGGTGATCGGTAACGACCTGACGACCGCCATGAGCGATGAGGCTGCCCAGATGGAACTTAATGCCATGGAGCCGGTGATGGCTCAATGCTGCTTCGAGTCGGCCGACCTGCTGATGAACGGTTTTGATACGCTGCGTATCCGCTGTATCGATGGCATTACTGCTAACGAGGAGCGTTGCCGTGCTTATGTACACAACAGCATCGGTGTTGTCACTGCCCTGAACCCGATTATCGGCTATAAGAACTCGACCAAGATTGCCCAGGAGGCTCTCCAGACGGGTCGTGGCGTATATGAGCTGGTGCTCGAGCATGGCATCCTTACGCGCGAGGAGTTGGATGAGGTACTCAAGCCCGAGAATATGATTCGTCCGGTGAAGTTGAACATTAAACCGCGTAAATAATAATTTTTTTCGTATCTTTGTCTCTAGACAACGGTAAAGACATGCGTTATTTCATCGAATTGCAATACGACGGAGGTGCCTATTTTGGTTGGCAACGCCAAAATGGACAACCCTCCGTGCAGCAAACCATCGAACAGGCGCTCTCTACCCTACTCAGGACAACGATTGAAATTACGGGTGCCGGTCGCACGGATACGGGGGTGAGTGCCTGCTATTATGTGGCACACTTCGAGGTCGAGTCGCCGATCGAAGATCCTGATCAGGTGGTCTATAAGCTCAACCGCATTTTGCCCCGCGATATCGCCATCCAGACGATGACGGCCGTTGAGGAGGAGACACATGCCCGCTTTTCGGCATGTGAGCGCGAATATCGATACTACATCGAACACCGCAAGAATCCCTTCACGGTGGGTCAGACGTGGCAATATGCTGTTGTGCTCGATGTCGAGAAAATGAATCGTGCCGCCGAGGTGTTGCTCGAGGTGGAAGATTTTACTACTTTTGCTAAGCTCAACTCGAACAACAAGACCAATATCTGCCATGTGCAGGTGGCTCGTTGGGAGGTTGAGGCGGATGGAACGCTCTGCTTTACGATTCGTGCCGACCGTTTCTTGCGCAATATGGTGCGTGCCATTGTCGGTACGTTGGTGGATGTGGGCCGCGGTCGCTATACGGTGGAGGAGTTTCGTGAGATTGTGCTCAGTCGAGACCTTTCGCGCGCCAGTGGCGGTGCTCCGGCCGAGGGCCTCTACTTGAGCGATGTGCGCTACCCTACTGAACTGTTTGAACGAAAAACTTTTTATTAACCTTAAATTTATACAATTATGCTTATTTGGCTTATTGGTCTGATCTGCTCGATTTGGTGCGTATTGGACATTTGGAAGAAGGACATTACCCTTGTAGGTAAGGTGATCGTTGCTGTTATCGTGCTGCTCACGAGCTGGATTGGTCTGGCGGTTTATTTCTTCTGGGCGCGTCACAACGTGACGAAGTGGTTTAAGTAATTCTTTTCCATTTTAAGCGGAACCTTCCGCACTATATTCGCAAGCCCCGAATGGGACGTACGTCAAGTACTACCATCCGGGGCTTACTTCATCAATCGCGAAATCATCTCTCTTAAATAAAAAAGAGGGTGATGCTGTGACCTAAGTGGTTGCGGCATTTTTTTGCACCTATACCTACCATGAAAAAAGCCCTGCCAAACGGCAGGGCCCAATTTTGCATTCTAAATTCTACATTTTGAATTTCTACATGTGCACGGCGCAACCCAGAGCAGCTTCAGCGGCCTCCATCATGGCCTCGTTCATCGAGGGGTGTGCATGGATCGTGCGAGCGATCTGGTGGGCCGTGATGCCCATCTGCTTGGCCAGAGTCGGCTCGCACAACATCTCCGTCACCGAGCCACCCACCATGTGGGCACCCAGGAGGCGCTCCTCCTCGTCGAAGAGCATCTTCACAAAGCCGTCACGCTCACCGGCAGCCGTAGCCTTACCCGATGCGGTGAAGGGGAAGCGGCCCACCTTATAGGTGATACCCTTCTCCTGCGCTTGCTTCTCGGTCATGCCGACCGAAGCCACCTCGGGCGAGGTGAAGATGCACGACGGAATAGTCGAGTAATCGATCTTGGCGGGGTTCAGGCCACAGATAGCCTCCACGCAGCAGATCGCCTCAGCCGAGGCAACGTGTGCCAAAGCCGGGGTCGGGATGATATCGCCAATGGCGTAGATACCCTCCACCGAAGTACGGTAGAAGTCATCCACCACCACCTTGCCACGCTCGGTCTTGACGCCCACCTCTTCGAGGCCGATGCCCTCGATATTGGCTGCGATACCCACGGCCGAGAGTACGATGTCGGCCGTCAGGGTCTCAGCACCCTTCTTGCCCTCGATGTCCACCTCGCAATGCTCATCCACCACACGTACGGCCTTGACGGTCGTCGAGGTCAGCACCGTAGCGCGCAGCTTGCGGAACGAACGCTCCATGGTCTTCGATACCTCCTCGTCCTCGAGCGGCATCATGTTGGGCATATACTCGATAACGGTCACCTTGACACCCAGCGCAGCGTAGAACCAGGCCAGCTCGCTGCCAATGGCACCTGAACCAACCACGATCATCGAAGCGGGCATCTTATCTAGCACCAGTGCCTCCTTCGACGAGAGGATATGCTTGCCGTCGATGGGCATGAAGGCCATCTCGCGCGGGCGTGCTCCCGTAGCGAGGATGATGTGCTCGGCTTCGTATTGTGTACCATCCACATCAACCATGTGGGGCGCAACGAGACGTCCGAAACCCTGAATCAGGTCGATGGCATTCTTCTTCAGAAGGAACTGAATACCCTTCGACATCGTCTCAGCCACGGTGCGCGAACGATTTACGATGGCTGAAAGGTCGGGCGTCACCTTACCTTCGAGTTGCAGGCCGTACTGGGCGGCCTCCTGGCAATGGCGATAGACTTGGGCACTCTTGAGCAGCGCCTTGGTGGGGATACAACCCCAATTCAGACAGACACCGCCTGCCTCTGCCTTCTCGACAAGCGCTACCTTCTTGCCAAGCTGTGCGGCGCGAATGGCGGCTACATAGCCGCCCGGACCGCTACCGATAACGATCAGATCGTATTGCATTATTTTACCACTTTAAGAATCTCACCCTTGTCCTTGGCTACGGCACGCTTCCAGTGCTCGGTGTAGCCTGGCTGCTCGATCTTGCCCGGGATATCCATGCCGTTGCCGTTGTCAATGAAGCCGTTCTCGTCCTCACCCTTCACGTTGCCGTCGATGTATTTCACCATCAGGTACTTGTCCAGGTTTACCCAGTGCTCGAAGAGCTTCTGAGCCGTCGATACGCTGAACTCGGTAGCGATCTTCTTCACCTTCTTATCCTTGTAGCCTACGTTGGCGATGGCTATGTCGATTTTCTTCACGGTCTCGAGCATGGCGTTCTCCCACTTGTCGATATCGTTGCGTACGTGCTTGCCCACGATGTTGTAGCGCAGGTATGCAAACTGAGCCACGCGGTTCGTGATCCAGAACATCGACGTATCCGAATACTTCAGCATCGTGCCGTTGCCCACCTTCAGGCACTCGGGAACCTCCTGCGAATTGACGTAGATCGGCGTCAGCGGCGAGGTAGCAGCATCATCCGTACCAAACCAGAGGATACCCACCTTTTCGGGACGAGCCTGGCCCATGAGCCAGAAGCCGGTCTGCTGCGTAGCAATGGCGCGCTCGTTGCAGTACTCCACGCCATCCACTGTCCAGTACATCGGGCGCCAACGGTAGGGACAAGCCTCACCACCGGCACCAATGTCGGTCGTCATATCCATCTTCGTGCCCTCGTAGTGGTCGCGCATGCAATCCATCACCACCTTGGGCGAAATCTTCTGGTCGGGCTTTACCCAAAGCGGCATTTTGTTGTTGGGGTTGTGGCCCATGGCGTAATCCTCGTACTTATCCATGCCCGAAGCAATGGTGCGGAAGAAAGCCCAAACGCGTGCCTCGCAGCCACGCATGGCACCGAAATCGAGCGGAGCGTAGGCGTCAGCAAAGCTGAAATCCTTGTTCTCACCCTCGAACCAACCGAACTTACGCGCTACATCTGCTACATCGGGAGCATAGATGCAGTTCTCGGGATCATCCCACGGGAAGGTCGTGATGCGTGCCTGGTTGGCGTGAGCCGATACATAACCATCGGGAATGCGGCGAGCTACCCATACGATACCCTTGTCGTTGGGACCCTTGCCGATGAGCTCCATGATCCAAGCCTCCTCCTGGTCGATGAGCGAGAACGACTCGCCCGACGAGCAGTAGCCGTAGGTGTTGGCCAGATCAACGATGATGTCGATGGCCTCACGGGCGGTCTTGGCGCGCTGCAGCGTGATGTAGATCAGCGAGCCGTAGTCGATACCACCCTTCGGATCCTCCAGCTCGGGACGGCCACCAAAGGTGGTCTCGGTGATGAAGAGCGAATGCTCGTTTGAGTTACCCAGCGTGCGATAGGTCTCCTTGACCTGGCTGATCTGACCCAGCGGACGGCCCGAGTCCCACTCGCGGACATCCATATAAGGGGTGTATTTGCCGGGGATGTGCTGATAGAGCGCGCCGTAAAGGCCGTGCGAGTCGGCGGCATAGGTGACCATGTTCGAACCATCGGTCGAAGCGCCACGCGTGATGATGAAGTTGGTGCAGGCTTCCGCTACGTTCGACAGTGCCAAACTGAGCGCAGCTGCAAGAATAAGGACTTTTTTCATAGATTATGTGGGTTTTAAATTAGTTTCATTTTTCAAAAATACGAAACAAATCCGAAAAGCGCAACAATCGCAAAATTTTTGTTACATTTGAGCAGTCAAAACAAGAAATAGATGTCTATTGCAAAACAAATAGAGGCGGTGCGTGCTACCCTGCGCGAGGGTGTCGAGTTGGTAGCTGTATCGAAGACCCACCCTGTGGAGGCCATCGAAGAGGCCTATGCTGCGGGGCAGCGATGCTTCGGCGAGAGTCGACCTCAGGAGCTGAAGGCGAAGTACGAGGTCCTTCCGAAAGATATCCGTTGGCACATGATCGGCCATTTGCAGACCAATAAAATTAAGTACATTGCCCCTTTTGTGGCGATGATCGAGTCGGTGGATAGTGTCCGCTTGTGTGAGGCAATCGAGCGCGAGGCTGCCAAGTGTGATCGTACTATTGATTGTCTGCTCGAAATCCATGTGGCGCAGGAGGAGACAAAGACGGGCTGGAATTACGACGAGTTGACGGCCTATGTGGCCTCGGATGCCTTTCGTGCGCTCCCCCACTTGCGCGTGCGTGGCGTGATGGGTATCGCCTCAAATACGGAGGACGAGGCTTTGATCCGTCGCGACTTTATGGCCCTAAGGGCCGCCTTTGAAGCCCTAAAACCTGCCTTTGGAGAGCGTTTTGATACCCTTTCAATGGGCATGTCGGACGACTACCCCATGGCCATCGAATGTGGCTCTACCTCGGTTCGTGTGGGCTCGTTGATCTTTGGAGCAAGAGATTATGCAAAATAGCAAAAAAAAGAAGGACCGGTTGAGTCCTTCTTTTTGTTATTCTGCCATCTTGGAAAAGATATGTTCCATGCTCTGTTCGGCGTTGATGATAAATTCAGGGGTGAGATCTCCTTTTAGGGTCATGATCGAACAATCTTTTGGCTCGCGGTTGACGATTGCCATTTCGCTGATATTCAAACCTTTCATCTTTGCATAAACCCCCTCTTGCTCATCGTTGATCGTGTAGCCCTCGGGTGTCCAATTGGTCGTAGCTTCTATAAAGCGTTGGCAATCCTCCTCCGAGCAGTTCTCTAACGAGAGCATAGTGAGGCTTTTCGTATGCTCGAGAAAGGAAAATATGAAACGCGTCATTTCCAGAAACTCCTCTTTGTTCATTTTGGTTTCGTCCAGAATCTTTTGCAACTCTTCGTCTGAGAGCTGTTGCAAGACCGACAGGTCGTTGGGTATGATCATGCGGATCATGCCAAGCATCATTCCCGATATGCGGTGGTACTCGGCATTTTCGCACTTTTTAAAACGTTTGATCATCGCATCGACTGTCTGCGCATGGCTGATATGGATGGGCGCACAGCTGATCAGCGCGAGCAATATGATTCCAATTAGGCGTTTCATAGATGTTCGAGTTTAGCTGTTTTTGTCTTAGCGAACTCGGAGCGTGCGTCCGATGCGTAGAATGGTAGTCGGTTTGATGCCGTTCAAGCGGCAGATGTTATTCACCGTCGTGCCATATTTGCGGGCAATGGCACCAAGTGTATCCCCTGAACGAATCTTGTGGTAACGCATCGCCTCGCGCTCTTCCTGCTCCTTTTTGTCCTGCTCCTCGTTGGCAATCTCATCCTCGAAGTCCTGTCCGGCACGTGAATAGATGCTGAAGTAGCTGCGCTTTAAAAGGAAGGTCTCGCGACACAGTGTGCCCGATTTGAAATCGATCAAGCGCTCCGGATCGAATGATTGACCGTAGTAACGCGTCTCAAAATGCAGATGCGGACCTGTAGAGCGACCAGTCGAGCCACCCAGACCAATCACCTGACCAGCTTCAACCCATTGATTAGGCTCTACCATACGCTCCGAAAGGTGGCCGTAGAAGGTCTCCAGGCCGTTGTCGTGGCGAATGATGACCAGGTTACCGTAACCACCTTTGTTGTATTGCGAAATACGTACGCGGCCACTGAATGTGGCGTAGATCGGCTCACCGGCTTTCAGTACCAAATCTACACCCTGGTGTGCACGGCCACGGCGCGGTCCATAACGACTACGGATGGGTGATGCTTTGTAGGGGGTGTGGTAACCGTTCGTGGAATCGACCAGGTCGATTACAAGCGACTTCGGCAACGACGAATACTCAACATCCTTATACGGGAAGAGTTTCTCGGTGTCCCAATATTTCTCAAAAATGGTGCTGTCTTTTGCAACGGCACGGTTGCGTACATATTTCCAGGTGCTGTTGGCAAACAAGACAACCTGTACGGCATCATCGCCCGAAGGAAGCGTGTCCAAGACGGCTAACGAATCAATCGCAGGAACAGACTCAATGCGTTTGCGGGCCAGGCGGAGGCGCATGGCAACAATCGAGTCGATACGGGCAGCCTGCTCGGGGGTGACGAGTTTAGTGAGTGAGTCAATCTTCGCCTGCTCGGCAGCCTCTTCGGCCTTCATGCGGACCTGCGACGAGAGATCAATGGTTTCGTGAATGTCGTGGTCGGCGGTGGTGTCGGCAGGGATTGTTTGTGCTCCAGCCATCCACGTAATAAGTGTCAGCGTAAGGGTTAAAAGGTATCTCTTCATGGTGTGTTTATTGCTGTTTGAGTAGTTCTGCGGCTGCCTCGAGTTGGATGTAGAAATCCTCGCCAAAACGTCGTGTAATGGCCTCTTTGAGCGATTTGTAAACGGGTACTCCGAGTTTCTTGCCACATTCGCGAGCAGATGCACAGACCGACCAACGGTGGTAGTTCAAGCCAATCGTACCGTTCGAGAAGTGCATCAGACGAATCGGATAGAGATGACATGAGATCGGTTTGCGGAAGGGGGTCTTGCCATCCAGCCACGCTTTCTCGATGGCACAAAGTGTTACGCCGTTCTCCTCGTAGGCGTAGGCGCATTCGGCATCGTTTACGAGGGGGGTCGTGTAGTCGCCATCCTCATCCACCACCATAAAGCCCTGGCGCTCGATGGCCTCGATACCTGTCTCGGTCATGTAGGGCTTGTAGTTCTCGTATTCGGATTCCAGGATGTCGATCTCCTCGAAATCGAGCGGTGCGCCGGCATTACCCTCAACGCAGCAAATGCCTTTGCACTGTGCGATGTCGCACAGGAAACCCTCGCGCAGGAGGTCGGCACTTACGATTTTATCATCAATTTCAATCATTTGCGGTAGGTGTCTTCAATAATTAAATCATATAATTCTCCGAGTGAAATGCCCATCTCACGCGCCTGTTTCGGGACGATGCTGCCACCAGACATGCCTGGGATCGAATTGACCTCGATCAGGTAAGGTTTGCCCTCTTCCGTGACGATGAAATCAACACGTACAACGCCCGAGCAGCGACAGGCACGATACGCTTCAAGGGTCATGCGATTGAGCTCCTGCTTGACCTCCTCAGAGATGTCGGCGGGCGTTATCTCATCTGACATGCCGGCCGTATATTTGGCCTCATAGTCGAAAAAAGCATTCTTGGCGATGATCTCCGTGATGGGAAAAATATACTCCTTGCCACTGACAATCATGGCACCACAGCCCATTTCGCGACCGGTGATACACTCTTCGATCAATACCTCATCACTCTCGGTGAAAGCTAACTCAATGGCAGCTGGAAGTTCTTCGACATACGTGACGCGTGTCACACCAAACGACGATCCGCTGGCATTGGGCTTGACGAATAGCGGTAAACCCAGTTCAGAAACAATCGCCTCGGCGTCAATCGTCTCTCCTTTACTTAGGAAACGCTCGCGAGCTAGATTGACCTTACCACGCAGTGTGTTCTTGGTGGTCATCTTGTCGAATGTAATTACAGACGAAGTCATCGAGCACGACGAAAACGGAACCTCCATCATCTCCAAATATCCCTGTAATTTACCATCTTCACCGGGAGTTCCATGGATGAGAATCAGCGCATAGTCGAAAATTGTCTTTTCGCCGGCGACGGTAATCGAAAAGTCGTTCTTGTCGACTTGCCAACGACTGCCGTCAGGTGCCGTATAACTCCAATCACGATGTTGGAGATCAACGAGAAAGATGTTATATCGTTCCTTGTCGAGTGCTTCGTAAATTTGGGCGGCACTTTGCAGTGCAATCTCGCGTTCGGAGGAGTTGCCGCCTGCTAAAAGTGCTATGTTTAATCGTTTTTCCATTATTCTTCTTTATATAATCCGTTTTGTCGGATGTACCAGGCCGTTTTGGGATGAATCAGTTCGTTGGTTGGCTCTCCCATTGCCACGCGACGGCGAATCTCCGTAGCCGAAATGTTAAGCAGCGGAGCTCCCTCGAGCAGCGTCATACCCTTGCTGAGTCCCTTTGTGAGTTGCCCCTCGCGCGGATAGACGTAAATTGGATATTGGCGAATTTTGTCGGCCTCTTTCCAGCCGTCAAGCCCTGCCAGCTGATCACCACCCATTAAAATAGAGAACTCCATCTGATCACCCATCTGCTCCTCCAGGTAGCGGAGCGTGTCGATCGTATAGGAGGGTTTCGGCAGAAGGAACTCCACTACCGAAGGACGAATCCTGTCGGGATATTTAGAGGCACCACAAGCGGTTTCGGCCATCTCAAAGCGATTCAGTTCGGGCGCTAATTCCAAGAGGCTTTTGTAGGGGCTTTGCGGCGAAATGATAAGTGTTACCATATCGCACAGTCCCTGCTCCAATACATATTCGGCCAGGTGTATATGTCCGTTGTGAATCGGGTTGAAAGACCCGAAATAGAGCATGACGCGCTGCATGGTTATCGAGCCAAGAAATCGTCTAAAATCGTGCGTGTATGCGAGATAGCCTCCTCCAAATTGTCGTTAATGACCGTATGGTCAAATTCGGGAGATTTTTCAATCTCAAAGGCAGCCTTCGCAACACGTTTTTCAATGATTTCCATCGAATCTGTGGCACGTCCCACCAGACGGCGACGCAACTCCTCAATCGAAGGGGGCATGACGAAAATCGAACAGGCATTGTCGCCAAAAATGCGCTTGAGGTTGATGCCGCCCATTACGTCAACATCAAAGAGAATTACGTGATCTTTAGCCCAGATGCGCTCTACTTCGCTCTTCAGTGTACCATAGCATGTGCCGGCATAAACCTCTTCCCACTCTACAAAAGCGTCTTCTGATACCTTTTGCTTAAAGGCCTCCTGCGATAGAAAGTGGTAATCGATGCCATCGCGCTCTTGACCACGTGGGGCACGCGATGTTGCTGAAATCGAAAATTCGAATTGCGTATACTGCTCAAGCAAACGACGTACGATCGTCGTTTTGCCCGAACCGCTCGGGGCTGAAAAAATAACAACCTTGCCCATCGTTACAGAATATTTAGTACCTGTTCTTTGATCTTCTCCAATTCATCCTTCATCTTAACAACCAGAATCTGGATATTTGTCTCATTGGCTTTCGACCCCATGGTGTTGATTTCACGTCCCAACTCTTGCGCAATAAAGCCGAGTTTGCGACCGATACCCTCCTCGCCGGCAGCTACCTCGCGGAAATATTTGCAGTGGTTCTTCAGACGCACCTTCTCCTCCGTGATGTCGAGTTTTTCGATGTAGTAGATCATCTCCTGCTCCAGTCGTGAGTGGTCAATCTCAATTTGAAGTTGGTTGAGATGCTCCTGAATACGGGTTTTGATTGTTGCGGCACGTTGAATTTCAAAGGGTACAACCTCCTCTTTGTATTGCTCGATCAAATCTATGCGATTCAACAGGTCGTTAATCAGTATCGCACCCTCCTGCTCGCGGAAAGCATCGAGTTTGTCGCAAGCCTCCTCTACTGCCTTCATCAGTGCATGCAGCTCGTCGTCGGAGATAGCCTCTTGTTCCGAAGATACCACCTCGGGCATGCGCATGACAATTGGCAAAATTGTATCGTAGCTGGCATCCAGATTTGCTGAAGCCAAAGCAGTGGTCAGCTGACGAAGGTATTCGCGGAAAAGTTCGTTGTTGATGTGTGCCGGAGTTGCGATCTGCTGCGACTCGACCGAGATGAATACATCGGTCTTACCACGTTGTACACGACGAGTAAGAAGTGAACGTACTTCGTATTCCGCACCGCGGTATGCAGCCGGCATGCGCAGATTCAGGTCAAGCTGTTTTGAGTTGAGGGTTCGGATCTCGACCGTGAACTTTTTTGTATCCCGATAAACGACTTCGCCTTTACCGAAGCCTGTCATTGATTTTACCATACGTCTTTGCGTGTTGTAATTTAACTGCAAAGATAATAAAAACGATTCAAAAAGTCGCCATTTAAGTGCCCATTTGTTATTTCTGCGATTTTTTGAATGAAAAAACGTTGTTGGAGGTGTCAAAATTGAAAAAAAGATTTATTATATTTGTCTTAGCAAACCTTGAAAGCTATAACTATACAACCATCAAATAACTAAAAACTATGAAAAAGCACAATTTTAATGCGGGACCTTCGATCCTGGCGGACGAGGTCTATGAAAGTGCCGTAAAGGCGATTCAGGATTTTAACGGTTCGGGTCTTTCGATTCTCTCGATTTCGCACCGTACTCCCGCTTTTGATGCTGTGATGGAGGAGGCCGATTCGCTCTTCCGCGAACTGCTCAACATTCCTGAAAACTACAAAATTTTCTATATTGGTGGTGGTGCCAGCACCTTTTTCTATGAGATCGCAGCTAACTTCCTCGGTAAGAAGGCCGCCTATGTGAATACGGGTGTTTGGTCGAAGAAGGCCATCAAGGAGGCTAAGCGTTACGGCGAAGTGGAGGTGATTGCTACGTCGGAGGATAAGAACTTCAACTATATTCCCAAGTTTGAGGCTCCGAAGGATGTGGATTATCTGCACATTACCTCGAACAATACGATCTACGGTACGGAGTATCACTACGACGTAGATGCTGAGGTGCCCGTGATTGCCGATATGAGTTCGAACATCCTCTCGCGTCCGATCGACGTGAGCAAGTATGCCATGATCTATGGTGGCGCGCAGAAGAACCTCGCTCCGGCCGGTGTTTCGTTTGCCATCATTCGCGAGGATATGCTTGATAAGATCGTGCGCGATCTGCCGACCATGGTATCGTTCAAGACCCACGTGGACAACAACTCGATGTTCAATACCCCGCCCGTGTTCCCGATTTATGTGATGAAGGAGTCGCTCAAGTGGCTGAAGAGCATCGGTGGCGTGGAGGAGATCTATCGTCGCAATGTGGAGAAAGCCGAGTTGCTCTACAACGAGATCGATCGCAACCCGCTCTTCAAGGGCACGGTTGAGAAGGATTCGCGATCGCTGATGAACATCTGCTTCGTGATGGAAGAGGGTTACGAGGAGTTGGCTCCCGCCTTCATGGAGTACGCCAAGGAGCACGGTATCGTAGGTATTAAGGGTCACCGCTTAGTGGGTGGTTTCCGTGCATCGTGCTACAACGCCCTGAAGAAGGAGAGCGTAGAGGTGCTGGTGAAGTGCATGCAGGATTTCGAGGAGAAATACGCTAAGAAATAGTTATGCCGACCATTGTCCCCTATACTTTTGAAGAGAAGAAAGAAAAAGTAGTCTATTTTACTCATTAGTCAAGAATATGAAAGTATTGGTAGCAACCGAGAAGCCCTTTGCAAAAGAGGCTGTTGAGGGTATTCGTGAGATCGTTGAGCAGGCAGGCTACGAACTTTGTCTGTTGGAGAAATATACCGAGAAGGCACAACTGTTGGAGGCTGTAGCCGATGTGGATGCCCTTATCGTGCGCAGTGACAAGGTGACAGCTGAGGTGATTGAGGCCGCCAAGAATCTGAAGATTGTGGTGCGTGCCGGTGCCGGTTACGACAACGTGGATTTGGCTGCCGCTACGCAGCGAGGTGTGGTGGTGATGAATACACCGGGTCAGAACTCGAATGCAGTTGCCGAGTTGGCTTTGGGTATGATGATCTACATGGCGCGCAACGGCTTTACGCCGGGTACGGGTGGCGAGTTGCAGGGTAAGACGCTGGCTATTCACGCCTATGGTAACGTGGGTAAGTTGGTGGCCAAGAAGGGCAAGGCGCTGGGGATGCGCGTCGTGGCTTACGACCCCTTCATAACCGATGCCTATGTATATGAGAATGATGGCATTGAGAAGGTGGATACGGTTGAGGAACTCTACGCTAAGGCCGACTACCTCTCGTTGCACATGCCCTCGACAGCCGAGACAAAGGCTTCGATCGGTTACGAGAAACTGATGTCGATGCCGAAGGGTGCCACGCTCGTGAATACGGCTCGTAAGGAGGTAATCGACGAGGAGGGACTGAAGCAGGCCATGACCGAGCGTGCGGACCTGAAGTATGTGACCGATATCGCGCCGGTGAATGCGGCAGAGATGGCCGAGCTCTTTGGTAAGCGTTTCTTCGCTACGCCTAAAAAGCAGGGCGCCGAGACGGCCGAGGCAAACATCAATGCCGGTCTGGCTGCAGCGCGTCAGATTGTCGATTTCTTCGTGAACGGCGTGACACGTTTCCAGGTAAACAAATAGCACAACAACCTTAAAACTTCATTTGTAATATGGTAAGAATCAAACCTTTTTGCGGTATTCGCCCGCCAAAGCAGTATGCCGCTGAGGTGGCTTCTCGTCCCTACGATGTGTTGAACTCGGTGGAGGCTAAGGCCGAGGCTACGGAGCGCTCGTTGCTCCACATCATCAAGCCCGAGATTGATTTTGATCCGATTGCCGACGAACATTCTGCCGAGGCCTACCAGAAGGCGATGGATAACTTTGCTCGTTGGCAGCAGGAGGGTTGGCTGGTGCAGGATCCTGAGGAGTACTATTATGTATATGCGCAGACGATGGATGGTCGTACGCAGTATGGCCTTGCGATGTGCTGCCACTACGAGGATTATCGTTCGGGTGCCATTAAGAAGCATGAGCTGACGCGTCCGGATAAGGAGGAGGATCGCATGATCCACGTTCGCAATCAGCAGGCCAACATCGAGCCCGTATTCTTTGCCTACCCCGATGACGAGGAGATCAATGCCATCGTAGCTGAGGTAGTGAAGGGTGAGCCCGAGTACGATTTTACGGCCGCTGACGGCTTTGGTCACCAGATGTGGGTGATCCGCGATAAGCAGACGAATGATCGCCTGACAGAGCTCTTTGCCGCCATTCCGGCCCTCTACGTGGCAGATGGTCACCACCGCACGGCTGCGGCTGCTCGCGTAGGTGCCGAGTGCGAGTCGAAGAATCCGAACCATACAGGCAACGAGGAGTATTGCTACTTCCTGGCTGTGACTTTCCCCGCATCGCAGCTGAAGATCATCGACTACAACCGCGTGGTGAAGGATCTGAATGGTCTGACGGGCGAGGAACTGATAGCCAAGCTGGAGGAGTCGTTTGTCGTGGAGTGCAAGGGTGAGGAGATCTATACGCCTGCTGCGCTGCACAACTTCGCAATGTATCTCGACGGTAAGTGGTATAGCTTAACAGCCAAAGAGGGAACGTACAACGATGCCGATCCGATTGGTGTACTGGATGTGACCGTTCTGTCGGATTTAGTGCTTGATAAGATTCTTGATATCAAGGATCTGCGCACCTCGAAGCGAATTGATTTTGTAGGTGGTATTCGAGGTCTTGGCGAGTTGAAACGCCGTGTTGACAGTGGCGAGATGAAGGCAGCTTTTGCCCTCTACCCTGTTTCAATGCAGCAGCTGATCAATATTGCCGATACGGGTAACATTATGCCCCCGAAGACGACCTGGTTTGAGCCGAAGTTGCGTTCGGGTGTGGTGATTCACTCGTTTAAGGAGTAGGGGACAATCCTACCCTATATAAGAAAAGCAGCATTCCTTTTGGAACGCTGCTTTTTTGTTGTTATCGTGTTTACGCGTGGGCGGGATTAGCGGAACTCGTAGCTGGTGATGTCGCGGAAACCGAGCAATAGATCGTGCGTAGTCATGCGACGCTTGCCGGCAATCTGCAGTTCGTGAATCTCCACCCATCCATCTGCGCAAGCAACCGAGAGCTCCTCGCGGCCGTCGGTACGAATCGTGCCGGGCTGCTCGTCGTGGTTGGTGCAGCGGAATGTGGTGCGGAAAATCTTGGCCGATCCGTGCTCCTCACCATTTTGATACATGCGGCTCCAGGCAGCCGGATAGGGCGACAATCCGCGTACAAAGTCGATGATCGCCTTGCCGTTCTGGTTCCAATCAATCAGACAATCCTCCTTAAAGATTTTTGGTGCGGGCTTCAGCGTCTGCTCGTCAATGTGTTGCTGCTCAATGGCTTCAATCTCTCCTGCTGCCAACTTTTCAACCGTCTCAAGGACCAATCCCGTGCCCTTGTGCATCAGTCGGTCGTAGAGGCTGCCGATGTTATCTTCGGGCAGAATCGGCTCTTCGAGTTGCCCGATGATAGCGCCTTTGTCGATTTCGTGGTTGAGCAGGAAGGTCGTTACACCCGTGCGCTCCTCGCCGTTGATGATGGCCCAGTTGATCGGAGCAGCACCGCGATACTCGGGCAGGAGCGAGGCATGGAGGTTGAAGGTTCCTAGGCGCGGCATGGCCCAAATTACCTCGGGCAGCATGCGGAAGGCGATGACAATGCCCAGGTCGGGATTCAGTGCCTTCATGGCGGCCACAAACTCCTCGTCGCGCAACTTCTCGGGTTGCAGGATCGGAAGACCCAATTCACGGGCAGCTACCTTCACGTCGCTTTCGTGAAGTTGGCGACCACGACCTGCAGGTTTGTCGGGGGTGGTTACGACGGCAACGACATTATAGCCCCCCTCAATCAGGGCGCGGAGTGAGGGTACGGCAAATTCGGGCGTACCCATGAATACGATGCGTAACTTTTTAGCGTTCATCGTTCTACTCTATTCTTTTTCGATGCCGAGTTTGTGGTTCATACGCTCCTGCTTGGTGGCGAGATAACGCATGTTGTGGAGATTGGGTTTGATGATGATCGGAACGATCTCGTCGATCGTCAAGCCATATCCCTCCAAGCCGGCGCGCTTCGAGGGGTTATTCGTCATCAGGCGCATCTTACGGATACCCAGTTCCCGGATGATACCGGCACCTACACCATAGTCGCGCTCGTCGGCCTTAAAGCCGAGTTTAAGATTGGCGTCAACCGTGTCGAGACCCTCGTCCTGCAACTGATAGGCGTGAATCTTGTTGCAAAGGCCGATGCCTCTACCCTCTTGGTTCAGGTAGACGATGGCGCCTTTGCCCTCCTTCTCGATCATCTGCATTGCCTCGTGGAGCTGATCGCCGCAGTCGCAGCGATACGAGCCAAAGATATCGCCCGTGGCGCATGACGAATGTACGCGGATCAGAACCGGCTCATCTTCGCTCCACTCACCTTTTGTGAGGGCTACGTGTTCTACTCCGTTCGACTTTTGGCGGAACGGTGTAATGTTGAAATCACCCCAGGCGGTCGGCAGCGGTACCGTGACACCGCGCTCGATGAGCGACTCCTCCTTCAGACGATAGGCAATCATGTCGGCGATCGAGATGATCTTCAGATCGAACTTCTTGGCAATCTCGATCAGCTCCGGCAGACGGGCCATCGTGCCATCCTCGTTCATTACCTCGATCAGCACACCTGCAGGTTGCAGACCGGCCATGCGAGCCAGGTCGATGGCGGCTTCCGTGTGACCCGGACGACGCAATACACCTCGGTCACGGGCGCGTAAGGGGTTGATGTGACCCGGGCGACCCAAATCGGTCGGGAGTGTGTCAGGATTGGCCAAAGCACGCAGCGTGGCCGCACGATCGGCAGCCGAAACGCCGGTTGTACATCCGTGACCTAGCAGGTCGCATGATACGGTAAAGGGGGTGCCGAGCAACGAGGTGTTGTTCTGCTCCATCATTTGAAGCCCCAGCTCATCGCAGCGCTTCTCCGAGAGCGGAGCACACAATACACCGCGACCCTCGTGTAACATGAAATTGACCACTTCGGGGGTGATGAGTTCGGCAGCAACAATAAAGTCACCTTCGTTTTCGCGATCTTCGTCATCGACGACAATCACGACCTTACCTTGGCGGAAATCCTCAACGGCCTCCTCTACGGTGTTCAAAATAAATTTTTCCATCGTTATTTCTTACGTTTGTTAATTAGCTTTTTAATACGCTCCTTAATCGGAAGTAGGTAGGGCGCCACCTTCTCTTGCAAGGCTTTGATACGGCCTGCATACCAATCGGTATCGAGTAGTGTCGAGTCATTGGTCGCCTTGTAGGTCAAATAGATGGCGATGGGTGTTAGGATAATGGTTGATAACCACATGCCGTATACAGCCTCCCAATTACCCTCTTTGGCAGCCTTCTCGCCCGTGAGCGAGATGATGTAGTAGATTACAAAGAAAATTACCGAAACTACGACAGGTAGGCCTAAACCACCCTTGCGGATGATAGCCCCGAGCGGTGCGCCGATCAAGAAAAAGATCATGATCGATACCGGCAACGATATCTTTTTATGCCACTCTACTTGAGAACGATACAGTTGATTGAGCGACTCTTTAGCTGTCGATTCGTCAAAGGTGAACATGTTACGTGAATTCTTGGCTGTGGAACGAGCCAGCGACCATACAGCTTTTTTGTCACGTGTAGAGAGCTGTGCCAGCGAATCAATAAACAGATTGTCTTTGAAATCGGTTCGATCGATACGCATCGAATCCGGGAGGGGAAGTACAGAGTGATCTTTCGTGAAGATGCGCTCCTTCAAAAGAGGCTCGTAGGATCGGTTTGTTGCGGTTGATACGGTGTGCTCCAGTGAGTCGATATCTCCTTGCAATTCATTGATGTTCTTCGTCTGGCTATTGGAAAATTGATCCGAGTTGCTACGACCCATGTCAAAACCGGTCATAGGGATCACCTGCTCTTGATGTGCAAAGATGTGGTGACGCAGCGAACTCTTTGTGAACCACTGATTATTTCCGGAGGTCGTACGATTCTGCTCATACATCTCGCCATGATAGAGTGTGACGAGCAGGAAACGTTTGTCATCCGAAAGGCGGATATATCCCGAATCGGCCACGATGGTATTCATGTTTCCATTCGTGCTGCGATTGTCGTAGATCAGTACATCGGTCAGCAAATTGGTTTCGGGGTCTTGGTGTCCGACACGGATCGACATGTCGTCAATGCCGTTAAAGAAGAGCCCGTCTTGAAACTCCAACGTTTGTTTTTGTTGTCGGATATCGTACAAGATGCTAAGAATCTTTTTATTGGCATGAGGTACGAGGTTGTTGCCGATGAAGAAACTTCCGACTGAGATCAACGCAATAAGAATGATGAGTGGCTTGGTGATCTGTACGAGCGACATGCCGGCCGATTTCATGGCCAGCAACTCATAGTTTTCACCCAAATTACCCATGGTCATAATGGCAGCCAACAGTACGGCCAATGGCAAGCCTAATGGCAGCATGTTCGCCATGAAGTAGGTCATCAACTCGATAATGATGCCGGCCGAAAGACCTTTGCCTACCAACTCGTCGATATAGCGCCATACGATATTCATCATCAAGACGAACATGACAATGAAGAAAGTGAGGATCATGGGACCCAGGTAGGACTTTAAAACGAGTTTATGGATGGTTTTCATGCCTTATGCGTGCGTTAATTTCCGTGACAAAGTTAATAGTTTTACCGCAATAAGTCCAACGGTAAGGGTGAAAATGATTGAAGTGCCTGGTGGAACTTCCCATTCATAGCTGATAATGAGTCCGGTAATATTGCCGATTACTGCAATGATTGGAGCTATGAGTGCTATCTTTCGATAGGATCGTGTGAGGGTATTGGCGATTACGACCGGCATGGTGATCAATGCAATGAGTAGAACAATGCCCATAATGCGGATCGAAAAGACAATCGTAAATGCCATGATGGCCGCCATCAGGTAACTGACTGCGCGTACGGGAATGTTGCGACTTTGCGCAAATTGACGATCAAAAGCAACATACATAATCGGTCGCAAGAAAAAGAGTGCACCGACAATCAAGAGCATGGACAAAATCCCCAAGGCAATCAGGTCGCTGTGGGTAACAGTGATGATCGAGCCGAAGAGATAGGCTGTCATGTCCCCCGATGTGTAGCCTGGCCGCAGACTCATGAAGAGGGCTCCAATAGCCATACCGATAGCCCAAATGATGCCGATGGCAGAATCCTCGTGCATATGACCCTTTTCGCCTGCCCATTCGATTCCGAATGCTGAAATTAAAGCAAATAACAGTGCGCCACCGATCGGATTGGAGCCTAAATATAGGGCGATTCCCAATCCTCCGAACGATGCATGCGTGATTCCTCCGGCAAGGAAGACCATGCGTCGGCATACGATGTAGGTACCAGCCAATGCGCAGGTGATTCCCGAAAGAATCGCTGCTCCAAAGGCGTTAGTGAGGTAGCCGTATTGAATCAGATCGGTGAAGAAATCCATGTGTCGCGCTATAAATTGCGCGCAAATTTACGCTTTTTTCTTTGAAAAGCCCTCCTCTTTTAGCGAAGATTTCGTATTTTCGCAACCAAAACTAGACGATTTTTTTCTATGCAACCGCGCAGAGTTAATTTTCACACCTTAGGCTGTAAGCTAAACTATGCCGAAAGTTCTACCCTCGCCCGTCAATTTGTAGAGGGAGGTTTTGTGCGAGTGTCGCCCACTGCTGAGGCCGACATATGCGTCATCAATAGTTGCTCGGTGACCGAGCATGCCGATAAAAAATGTCGCAATTTGGTGCGTAAACTGCATCGCAGAAATCCGCATGCCATCATTGCTGTAACGGGGTGTTATGCGCAGTTGAAACCGCACGAAATAGCTGCAATCGACGGAGTTGATATTGTATTGAGTAATAATGATAAAGGCGATTTATATCAACGTGTGGTGGAGATTGTATGCAAAGGTCCTGCGCAGGTTTATAGTTGCGATGTCGAGCACCTCACACGCTTCTTTGCCGCCTTCTCTACAGCTGACCGAACGCGTGCCTTTTTGAAGGTGCAGGATGGCTGTGATTATAAGTGTGCCTATTGTACGATTCACTACGCTCGCGGCAGTAGTCGCAATATGCCGATTGCGGAGTTGGTGAAAGAGGCTGAAGAGATTGCGCGTCAGGGGCAACGAGAGATCGTTATTACGGGTATCAATACCGGTGATTTTGGTCGTACGACGGGTGAGAAATTTATTGATTTGCTGCGTGCTTTAGATCGTGTGGAGGGTATTGATCGTTATCGCATCTCTTCGATTGAGCCCAATTTGTTGACCGATGAGATTATTGAGTTTTGTGCCGCATCGAAAAAGTTCCAACATCACTTTCATATTCCTATCCAAAGCGGATCGGACAAGATTTTAGGGCTGATGCGTCGTCGTTATACGACCGCTAAATTTGCCGATCGTATTGCGGCTGTCAGACGACTGATGCCTGATGCTTTTATCGGTATTGATGTGATCGCAGGCTTCCCCGGAGAGACGGAGGAGGATTTTCGGGCTACTTATGACTTTTTGGCTGCGCTGGAACCGGCATTTCTGCATATATTCCCCTTCTCGGAGCGTCCCGGTACGCCGGCCGTAGAGATGCCCGACAAGGTGCAATCATCGGTTGCGACGCGGCGTGTGGCCGAATTGGATGCTCTGTGCAAGCGTTTGCATCATGATTTTTGTGCGGCAGCAGTTGGTACGGAGGATAATGTGCTTTTCGAAAGTACGGTGCGTGGCGGAATGATGTTTGGCTTTACAGGGAACTATCGACGGGTGCGAGTTCCTTATGATCGCAAGTTGATCAATGCAATTTGTCGCGTAAAAATGGTGGCAATGGACGATTTGGGTGATTTGATCGGTGAAATTCTCGAATAATTTGTTATCTTTGCATGAATCTTTATTTATAGAAGTATGAAAGGAATGCGGAAGCGGGTGACAATTGCTTTTTCGAGTATTGTTTGTCTGCTCTTTATATCGGGCATGTTGTCTTTTGTTGAGTTGAACAGACTCAGCCGTGGTGCCGGTGATATCCTGTTGGCTTCGCGTCGCAATGTGGAGCTTGCCAAGGAGATGTTGGACGCAGCACATGAGCAGAATGTTGCGTTAATACACTTGACGGTATTAGGCGAAGAGTCTTATGCCGATGTGTGCCGACGTGCAATGGGGCATCTGGAGCAAACCCTTATGACGGCTCGTAAAGAGTCGCTCGATCCCTCTTTCCTGGACTCACTATCGTTTGCCACCATCGAGATGAAGGTCATGGTCGATCGTTATCTCAATAGTCGTTTGGAGGCGCAACATCTTCCGATAGCAACCGATTCGATCTCCTCGCCTGAGTTGCCGGTCGATTCGTTGGGAGTTGATTCGGTATTGGTGCAAGCTGCTATTCAGGCTGCAGAGAAAAACAGTGTGGAGGATTCGAAACGTTGGTACACGGAAGAGTATGAGGCTGTTTATCTGCGTCTGACCGCGGCAGTCAAAGCCTATATGACCTCCACCCAAAGTTCGCTGGCTCCGCGAACCGAACAGATGAAGCGAAATGCTTACCGTGCGGTAACACCGGTGCTGATTTCGTTATTGGTGATGATTGCCATTCTGCTGATGTTCTATTATTTCATGACGATCTATTGTGTCAACCCCATCCTGCGTATGAACAAGGCGCTTGGTGACTATTTGGCATTCAAACTTCCTTTTACGGTAAAAGAGGAGTGTAAGGATGAATTGCAAGAGTTGAAGGAGAAGATTGATACGCTGATTGTGCAGTCTCGTCAAAATCGACAATAAATCTTTGAAAATCCGAATCCGATGCGTTTAGATGTAGTTTTGCGATATGTAGGTCTGGTGATGTTGTTCATTGCCGGATTCATGTTGCTTTCGGCAGGAATATCCTACTTCAGCGGCATGGATTCAGCCTTCTATCCTCTACTTCTTTCGGCGCTGCTGACGGCTTTGCTGGGTCTTTTTCCTCAGATTTTTGTTGAGAAAAAAGAGCAACTTTCAAATCGAGAGGGCTTTGGCGTGGTGGTTGGCTCCTGGTTGGTTGCTTGTGTCGTAGGTATGTTCCCATACTTGATTTGGGGCGGTGAATTTAGTCTGATTAATGCTTGGTTTGAGAGCGTCTCTGGATTCACGACAACAGGATCAACCATCTTAAATGATGTCGAGGCTTTGCCGCGCGGTCTGCTGTTTTGGCGTATGTCGTCGTGTTGGATCGGTGGTATGGGAGTCGTGATGTTTGCCCTGGTAATTCTTCCCTCAATGGGCCGATCGAAAATGATGCTCTCTAATGTGGAACTCTCCACGTTGGCAAAGGAAAATTTTCACTATCGCTCGCAGATGATTGTCCAAATCCTGATGGTGGTTTATTTGGGTTTGACGATCTTTTCGACGCTGATGTTGAAAGTTGCCGGCATGAATTGGTTCGATGCCCTATGTCATGGAATGTCGGCTTCGGCAACGTGCGGATTTTCAACAAAAAATAGTTCGTTGGCATTCTATAATGCACCGATGATCGAAGCGGTACTTGTCACGACCATCATCGTTGCCGGTATTCATTTCGGTCTGATTTATGCCACAGTGACTGGTAAACGTGGTAATATTTTTCGTTCGGAGGTGACTCGTATCTATTTGTTGCTAATATTTGTCGCTTCGCTGTTGGTGGCTATCAGCCTCTCGGTTGCCGGTCTTTATCCTACCTTTGGACAATCCTTCCGTCATGCGATTTTCCAGGTGTCGTCCTTGATTACGACCTCCGGATTTGCAACGGCCGATACCAATACATGGACCTCATTTGCCATCATGATCCTGATCTTTGTCTCGATGGTTTGTGCCTGCTCAGGTTCAACGACAGGAGGTATTAAGATCGATCGTTTGGTATTAGCCGGTAAGATGTTAAAGGCCCGTATGAAACAGCAGCGTCACCCGAATGCTGTAATCCGGATCAAACTTGATGGCGTGATTCAGGAGAATGATACGCTTCATACGGTAATGGTCTTTGTGGTGGCCTATTTGATGTTGATTTTCCTCGGAGCACTTATCGGAGCGCTTTTCGGACTTGATCTTTTGACCGCTTTTTCGGCTGCAATGGCCAGCGTGGGTAATGTAGGCCCGGGCTTTGGAGTGGTTGGATCAATGGATAATTATGCTACGATGCCCGTTGTATTGAAGAGTGTTTATGCTTTGTTGATGCTGTTTGGGCGTTTGGAGATCTTCGGACTGATTCAACTCTGTTTTATGAAATGGTGGAAATAACCCGACTATGCGAATAACCAGTTTATATACTACCCTATCCTTATTGTTATTATCTTCTTTTGCAATAGCTCAAGAGCAATGCATTGAACCGCGTATTGCCGGCTTGGAACACAATGAAGAGTATATGATGCTATTGAAAGAGGATTCGCGTCTTCAGTATCGAGAAGATTCGATTGCCTCGGTGATTGTGCGTGCTCGTCAAATGTTGCGAGAGGATGTAGCCAATCGTACGGTTTATGCCGAGCAGATCATGCAGGGCGAGAATGAAATTTTCACGCTGCGTAATGCCAAAGGGCGTGTAATTGATCGTATTAATACCATTGAGCAGGAGTGGGTGTTGCAAAATATGAATACCACATTGCCGACAGTTTCGCAGTCGTCTGCCAAGATAGAAACCGACTCGTTGCGTTATCGTAATTTGGTACGAAATAGTGCGTTCAGTCGCTATTTGGCAATGCCTGATTATACGACTCTGTTGCGGGCTCAACGGCGCGAAATGCAGGCTGTGGATTATGTGAACCGTTATATGGCTAACTACCATGAACTCGACGAATTGGCAACGGCCTATGCGACAGTACCTACCGAGGATGAGGCGCTGTCGATCCAGGAGCGTTTTGCTGCGCTTGAAACCATAAACGAGCAACTGGCTGATTCGCTACATCTTGCTTGGAACTACATCTACGACAATAAGAGCTACGCCTACGATTATTTGATGGAGGCTTTGGGGTGCGAGCAACAACTCGATCGCCAAACAGAGCGCTATTCGGAAGCCATGCGTAAAATTGTCGCATTGGAGGGTGAAACGGCCTCTGAGGCGCTGGTTGATTACTTTGTACGTAAGCAGGCACTTGTTGAGTACGAACAGGCGGTGGCTGAAGAATTAGCGCTTCCTGAGGCTGCGGATTCGTTGCGTGGCGTACAGGCGCAGTTGGCTACCATATCTTATCAGCTGCCAAAGGTTAGCTACGAGCAGCGCTACTTCCTGCAGTACGATTCGCTCAAGTTTGTATCACAACCCTATTATACGGCCTCCAATCCGATCCCCGAGACGACACTTTACGAACATGGTACAATCTATCGTATTCTGCTCGGAACCTTCTCGGCGAAGCGACCGGTTTCAATTTTCCGCAATACGGTCCCCCTCTCCTATGTGGTAACCGATGAGGGTAAGTGGCGTTATTTTGCCGGAGGCTTTGCTACGTTGGAGGAGGCCGAAGAGGCTCGTGTTGTGTTGCGTAAGCGAGGCTTTACAAAACCGCAAGTGGTGGTTTGGGCCGATGGTAAGTATCGCAATTTGGATGAAGACCCGCAGCCTTCGACTACAGTGAGCGGTTATCGAATCGAAATATTGGGCGTGAGCACACTTTCTGATGCAGTGCGTGAGGTG
This sequence comes from Alistipes sp., assembly GCA_017547175.1. Lineage (GTDB taxonomy): Bacteria > Bacteroidota > Bacteroidia > Bacteroidales > Rikenellaceae > Alistipes. Next base: position 60,170 of record JAFYQI010000012.1, read on the forward strand.
ATTGCCGCGATCGAGGGTGTTGAACTTTCGCGTGTGGGCAGCAATCTGTTTGTCTTGGGAACTTTTGCCGAGAAGACCGAGGTGGAGCGAGTGGTCAAGGAACTGACTGCAGCCGATTCGGCGCTTGATGTACGTGTCAAGGAGTTGGAACAGTCGTCTGAAACTGAATAAAGCAACCTTAAACATCATTGATTATGGGATATATCGCTCTACTGATTATTTTTGGTATCCTTTTTTTGATTGCCGAATTGGTGTTGTTACCCGGAGTGTCGATTGGCGCACTTTTGTCGGTCGTTTGCTATGGCAGTGCCATCTATTTGGCATTTGACCAGTCTACTACGGTGGGTGTTGTGGTGGTGATTATCTCGATTCTCACGGCGCTTGTGGCTGCAATCTTTTCGTTGCGAGCCAAGACATGGCAACGTTTTGCATTGCGCCATGAGATTCGTTCGCAGTCGATGGAGGCACCTCAAACCGATCTGAAGCTTGGAGATCGCGGTATGACTGTTTCGCGTCTTTCGCCGATGGGTAAGGTGCAGATCGAGGGTCGCATGTATGAGGCCAAATCGGTCGATGCTTATATCGATCCCAAGGTGGAGGTCGAGGTGATCGGCTTCGAGAACTTCAGTGTTATTGTTCGCAAAGTAAATCAATAAACCTTAATAACTTATACTATGGATGCCGGATTTATTGCCCTATTGGTATTTGTGGCGCTGGTCGCCGTATGGATTATTTTTTATTTTATTCCCGTAGGCTTATGGTTTTCGGCTTTAGTGTCGGGAGTTAGAATCAGTTTGTTGCAGTTGATTCTGATGCGATGGCGTAAGGTGCCGCCTTCGATTATCGTGTCGTCGATGATCGAGAGTACGAAGGCGGGCTTGAGCCTCGATCCCAACGAGTTGGAGGCGCACTACCTGGCCGGTGGTAATGTGACGAATGTGGTGCATGCCCTTGTTTCGGCTCAGAAGGCCAACATCCTGCTCGACTTTAAGATGGCTACGGCGATCGATTTGGCGGGCCGCGATGTGTTCGAGGCGGTGCAGATGTCGGTCAACCCGAAGGTGATCAATACGCCTCCCGTGGCTGCGGTGGCGAAGGATGGTATTCAGCTGATTGCCAAGGCGCGCGTGACGGTGCGTGCCAACATCAAGCAGTTGGTTGGTGGTGCCGGTGAGGAGACTGTTTTGGCGCGTGTTGGCGAGGGTATTGTCTCGTCGATTGGCTCGGCGGCTTCGCATAAGATCGTGCTGGAGAATCCCGATTCGATTTCGCGCGTAGTGTTGGAGAAGGGCTTGGATGCTGGTACGGCTTTCGAGATTCTATCGATCGATATTGCCGATATCGACGTGGGTAAGAACATCGGTGCGCAGCTGCAGATGGATCAGGCCGAGGCCGACAAGAACATTGCCCAGGCGAAGGCCGAGGAGCGTCGTGCGATGGCTGTGGCGCTAGAGCAGGAGATGAAGGCCAAGGCGCAGGATGCGCGTGCGAAGGTGATCGAGGCCGAGGCCGAGGTGCCGTTGGCGATGGCCGAAGCCTTCCGTAACGGAAATTTGGGGATCATGGACTACTACAAGATGAAGAACATCATGGCCGATACCCAGATGCGTGAGACGATCGGAAAGCCCGAAAAGAAGTAACAACGACAATCGAAAGCGAACGGATCGGGCAGGTCTGTTCGCTTTTTTTTATACAGATCAGATGAAACGACTACTCCCCTTTCTTATGTTGTGTGCCGTCACGGCGGCCGAGGCGCAGGTGAAGTTCGAAGATTTCTTTTTCGACCGCACGATGCGCTATGATTTCTACCACAGTGGTGATAGCAAGTCGGAATGCTATTTTTTCGATCAGCTCAAGGCCGAGCCCTATTGGGGTGGCTCGAAACATGCGTTGATCGATACCACCAACCTGGGTAATCAGCTCTTTCGCATTGTCGATCTCAAGAGCGAGGCGGTGATCTACTCCCGCGGTTATTGTACCCTGTTCAACGAGTGGCAGAACACCCCCGAGGCCCTCACGGCGCAGCGTGCCTACCCCGAGTCGGTGGTCTTTCCCTACCCGAAGCAGGCGGTGCGCATCGAGTTCTTTGCGCGCGATCAGAAGGGCCGTTTTGTAGAGAAATATGCCCAGGTGATCGACCCCGAGAGCTATTGGGTCGAGCAGTTTACGCCGCGCTACGAGACGTTCGATGTGGCCTATCACGGCAATCATGCCACGCGCGTCGATATCGTGGTGCTGCCCGAGGGCTATAGCGCCGATGAGCGTGCCAAGTTCGAGGAGGCGTGCCAAAAGTTTGCCGAGGCGATGTTCACCTATGCCCCCTACGATCGGCTGAAGGAGCGGTTTAACATCCGAGCCGTGTGGGCCCCTTCCGAGGAGTCGGGTGTGACGATTCCGGGTGAGCGTATTTGGCGCAATACGGCCTGCAAGGCCAACTTCACGACCTTCGATTCGGAGCGCTACCAGACGGTGGCCGATCAGCAGGTGTTGCGCGATTTGGCGGCCCATGTCCCCTACGACTATATCTATGTCTTGTCCAATACGCAGAAGTATGGCGGTGGCGGTATCTTTAACTTCTACGGCATCTCGGCGGCCCATAATCCGGGCTTCACGGGCAAGATCTACATCCACGAGTTCGGTCACTTGCTGATGGGCCTGGGTGATGAGTATGTGGGCAATACGGCCTACGACGAGACGATGTACGACACGAAGCTCGAGCCGTGGGAGCCGAATGTCACCTCGTTGGTGGATTTTGCGCAGAAGCAGGTGTGGCAGTCGCTGCTCGATCCCGCTACCCCGATCCCTACCCCTGCGACCGAGCCCTACCGCGATCAGGTGGGTGTTTATGAGGGTGCGGGCTATATCCCCAAGGGACTCTATCGCCCGATGCAGAACTGCCTGATGAACTCGTTCCGTGGCGTGGAGGCCTTCTGCCCCGTCTGCCAAAAGAGTATTGAACTCTATGTCAATTGGCTCTGCGAATAGCGGCTGAGCCATCAACCTACTACCCCGTCCCGATTGGCAACGAACCAAAAAAAGGCGTATGCAACAACCTGCATACGCCTCTTCTCGTGTTATAGGAATCGGTTAAAACTGATACTCCTCCATGTAAGATTTGTAGGAACTCCAATACGAAGCCGCTTTGTAGGCCATGATAATGCTGTCGTCGTCCGATGCCGGTACGTAGATTTTACGGCCGGAGGCGTTGTTGTAGAACATGTCACTTCCTCCCGACGGCGGCGTGGTCGGTTTGCAATAGACGCTCTTTAGGCTTGTGCAACCATAGAATGCATCCTCTCCAATCGCCGTCACCCCCTCGGGAATCGTAATGCTCGCAAGGCTTGTGCAACCATGGAATGCATAGTTTCCAATCGTCGTCAACCCCTCGGGAATCGTGATGCTCGCAAGGCTTCTGCAATCATAGAATGCACTCTTTTCAATCGTCGTGACCCCCTCGGGAATCGTGATGCTCGCAAGGCTTGTGCAATATCGGAATGCAGAAGATCCAATTGTCGTTACCCCCTCGGGAATCGTGATGCTTGCAAGGCTTGTGCAACCATAGAATGCATTGTATCCAATTGTCGTTACCCCCTCGGGAAGCGTGATGCTTGCAAGGCTTGTGCAATTCTCGAATGTAGATGGTTCTATTGTCGTTACCCCCTCGGGAATCGTGATACTTGCAAGGCTTGTGCAATTCTTGAATGCAGCATTTCCAATCGTCGTTACCCCCTCGGGAATCGTGATGCTCGCAAGGCTTGTGCAATCATAGAATGCACAGCTTGCAATCGTCGTCAAACTCTCGGGAATCGTGATGCTCGCAAGGCTTGTGCAACCCTTGAATGCACAATATCTAATCGTCGTTACCCCCTCGGGAATTACGAGATGCTCGACTTTTACATTGTTCAGATAGAGATCTGCACCATACGACATTGGATTAGATTCGTAGTAAGTAAAACTAATTTGACACCACGCGGTGATATCGGTAATATAGACCTGTTTCAGGCTTGTGCAATTATTGAATGCATAGTTTTCAATCGTCGTCACTCCCTCGGGAATCGTGATGCTTGCAAGGCTTGTGCAATCATAGAATGCTCGCTCTCCAATCGTCGTTACCCCTTCGGGAATCGTGATGCTTGCAAGGCTTGTGCAACGATAGAATGCATAAGCTCCAATCGTCGTGACCCCCTCGGGAAGATCAATTGTCTTGAGTGCTGTGCAATCAGAGAAAGCCTCGCTACCCAACGATCCTTTCAGCTTGGCAAGTGCCACAGAGGTGAGTTTGGTGCACCCGTCAAAGGCGTAGCTGTTCATGGTCTCCACCGAGCGCAGATCGACCTGCGTCAAACCGGTACATTTTTGGAAGGCGTAGCTATTGATCGTCTTGAGTTGCGGGAAGGAAATATCGGTCAATTTGGCGCAATTGTAGAAGGCGTATTGTCCGACCGAAGTGACACCCGGCGCCGAAATGGTGGTCATGCGGGTACAATCGCGGAAGGCGTTGTTGCCCAGCGTGGTGACCGAGGCCGGTAAGGAGATGGTGGCCAACTTGGTCTTCGACTTGTAGGCGTCGGCCTTGACCTGCGTGACATCGCTCGCAAAGGTGATGACGCCCATACCGTCCACGTAGTTGTGCGAGGTGATGGTGGCATCGAATGCAGTGGTCTCGATCTTGGTGCCGTCGTGCGAGGTGTACCAAATCTGGTTGCTCGGCACGGGGGAGGTCGGATCGACGGTCGTGGTTACAAACTCGAATGCCGGCATGTTTTTCGTCACGTTGCGCGTGATGATCTGCTCGTTCGATGTGCTCTTGGTAAAGTTGTTGTCGGCCGTGTCAGTCAGGGTGATTGTAAAGCCCTTTTCGAAGGTGGTGGGCGGAACAACCAAATAGAAAGCGGTAGCATCCTCCTCGGTTTGGCCGATCTTAACACCTGCACCGCAGTCGAGGGTCAGGGTCTTGGTTGTGCCCGACGTTGCCCACGTCAGCGTAGGCTCACCGCCATAGGTCGGGGTCACAACGGCAGCACCAGCCAACGGCTCGTCATTATTACCCTGCAGGGTGATCTGCTTCACCGTAACGTTAGCGCCATAGAGGTTGAGCTTGAGGTAGCCGCAGACGTTTTTGAATTTCAAAAAGCGGTCATCCACCGACTCGGTAACGGCTGCCATCGTATTGGCATTCAGGCCAAAAGATCCCTCGGCATAGTTTTGCGTAGCGGGCAACGTACACTCGAAAAAGCCCGCAGGCTCCAGCACGGTGGCGGCAGCGTGGGGATAGAGTGCGTAGTTGGCAGGCAACTGGACCGCCGTGAAGAAGGGGTCGTCCACCGACTTTTGGGTAAAGCCACCCGAGGTAGCACCCGTCTTGCCCGTAAAGGCAAATTCGCGGTTGTAGTTGTCGCCAAAAAAGATGGTGATGCGGTCGTCGTTGGTCCAACGCATATAGCCCTGGCTGTCGAGGTAGGTGCGCGAATCGGCATCAGCGCCCTCGACCGAGGCATAGAAAATCGGCGCATCGCTGCCCGTCGGGGTGGTCAACTCCTCCACCGCCGATTTTGAGCAGGCCGCCAAAAGGCCGATAACGGCCAGTAAGAGCCACTTTTTCATCATGTTACGTGTAAAAGAATTAATAAATTACCATTCGCCCTCCTCCTCTTTGGGCGTTTCAAGTTGTGAATTGGCAAAGCCTTGCTCTACAGCGAGTTCGAGCACCTCCAATTCGGGCGCGAGGTAGATAGATTTCTTCATCGGTTAGAAATTTAAATTATTTGCGTCTTGAGTTTGTAGTTGCACCCGACGAAGATCGGTAAAAAGGATCATCGAATCGGGTTTTCGTGTGGGCAAAATTACCACGAATAGACAAAGTTAGCAAAAAAATTGCAACCAATCCTCCGAAATCGTGTTTTTTTACACTTTGAGATACGAAACGCCCCCAAATTACGTTTCAAAAGCAATACGGATGAAATAATTTGCTCGCGTATGCGGATTTTCACCCGTTTTTTTCTACCTTTGCAAGGTTATATGGACTATTAATGAAAGATGCTATGAAATATCTGAAACTGATTTGCGTACTGCTCTTTTCGGCACTGGCCCTCGTAGCTTGTTCGGATAAGGACAAGGACGGTGAGGTGCGTTGGGATCGTAAGTCGCTCTTCATGAACTATGGCGAAACGGCCGTGGTAGGTATCGGCGGTAATAACATCGCCACCTTCTCCATCTCGTCGGTGCCCGATGGTTGGGCTACCCCCGAGATCAACACGAGAACCATGAGCGTAACGATCGTTGCACCCGCTTCGGCCGATGATGTGGCCAATGAAGATGCGGACAGCAACAACGATGGTCAGGTCGATTTTTCGGGTACTATTCAGCTGAAAGGCGTGACGCACGGCAACGAAGTCGTCTATTCATCCCTCTTTGTTTCGCTCGAAACGCCCGAGATCGACTTCTCGAAGCAGCCCGCAAACAGCTACATCGCCAATACCCCCGCCGCACTCTATCGTATCAATGCAAGCGTGAAGGGCGACGGCAGCGCAATCCCGACTGCTTCGGTGGCTGTGGTATGGCAAACTTCGACCAACCTGGTGAAGTATCTGCAGCTCGAGAACGATGGTACGGCAACCTTCTACCTGGCTAAAGATACCGACGAGGAGTATATCAAACGCGGTAACGCCCTCATCGGTGCGTATGACGCCGATAAAAATCTGCTGTGGAGCTGGCATATCTGGGCTGCGGATTATGATGCCGAGGCCGAGGCACTCAACTATGGCAAGTATACGGTGATGAGCCGCGCTTTGGGTCAGCTGCAGAACGATACGGAAGATAAGGCTTCGATCCTGGAGTCGTATGGTATGTATTACCAGGCGGGACGCAAAGATCCCTTTGCAGGCCCCTCGACCTATAACGCTTCGAAGGGCGTAACCGCTTCGCTCTACGATGGTGAGAGCAACGTGGTGACCATCGAGGCAATCGAGGCTGATAGCGAGACGGGTACGTACGCCTATGCAACGGCTCATCCGACGCATTTCCTCACCGTAAGCGACAAGAATGGCTCTTGGGATAAGGGCCTCACGCAGGAGGCGAAGGGCTGGAATACACCGAAGAAATCGGTCAATGACCCCTGCCCCTACGGTTGGCGTGTAGCCCCCGCGGCTGCGTTCGACGGTGCAGTGATTGCCGATGATCTGACGATTTCGGATGCCGCATCGAAATATGCCGAGCAGTATGGTTGGACGCTCGAGAAAAACGGCGTGCAGTCGTTCTACTTTGCCGGTGGTCGCCGTGTCTATGCAGATGCGTTGATCCAGAATGTATTTGACGAGTCGCTGACGCGCAACGTGGCGATGGAGGCTCAGCCTTGGGTGGGTTACAACTGGACGGCCGAGGGCAAGACCTTCGCGTTCTGGTTCAGCAAGGAGAATCCTACGCAGAGCGGTCTGCGCAACGATCTGAGCTTCTCGAAAGCTAACGGTATGATGGTACGCTGCGTGAAGGAGTAGACGACCGAAACTGAAGAAGGAACAGAGATGTCACAGCAATGGGGCATCTCTTTTTTGTTGGTGTTCTCTAGGTTGGCATAAGGCTTGCGTAGTGTGGTCGAAAAAGAGCCTATGCAAGTAAAAACCGGAAAAGGCGCAGTCTCGGCGCTTGTAGTGTTGGCAATCTGGTCGGTGTCGGCTGTGTCGTCGTTGCCTGGATTGGCTATCTCGCCCATCTTGGGTGATTTGTCGAAGATCTTCCCCAAAGCTACTGAATTGGAGATACAACTCCTGACCTCCCTCCCGTCACTACTGATTATTCCTTTTGTGCTCTTGACGGGTAAACTCTCGGAAGGTCGCAACCGCTGGTGGTTGCTGATGGCAGGCCTGGTGATCTTCTTTTTTAGCGGGTTGATGTGTCTGTTTGCCAATTCGATGGGTATGCTGATTGCGCTCAGCTGTATGCTTGGTGTGGGGGCTGGTATGGTCATACCTTTGTCAACAGGTCTTGTTGTTGAGTATTTTACGGGCGATTATCGAGTACGTCAGTTGGGATATGCCTCAGCGGTTAATAATCTAAGTTTGGTGGTGGCAACGCTGGTGGCGGGTTATTTGGCAAATATCCATTGGCATCTCCCCTTTTTGGTCTATTTGCTACCCGGTGTGGCATTTCTGCTCTGTCTGTCCTTGCGAAACACACACTCGGTACCCGAACCGCAAGAGAGTCTGCAGATGCAGCATCAGGAAATTGATCGTAATAAATTGATCGGCATGATGTGGCTCTATTTTCTGATAACATATGCTGTTTTGGTAGTCACCTACGATGTCCCTTTCTTGGTCGAAAAGTATCACCTGCACAATACCCTTTCGGGGTGGATTATCTCACTCTTCTTTTTGGCGATCATGTTGCCCGGATTCTTTCTTGCCCACATCATACGTATGTTAAAGTCCAGCACAAATCTGGTCGCTCTGCTGATGATGACTGTAGGCCTTGCTATCTTTGGTTATGGCCATACCGAGTGGCAGCTGCTGGTTGCTACTTTCTTAACGGGGTTTGGATACGGGGTGATGCAACCGATTATTTACGACAAAACAGCTACCATTGCGCCACCGCGATCTGCTACTCTCGCCCTGTCGTTTGTGATGGCGATGAACTATTTGGCTGTGATGATCTGCCCATTTATTCTCTCCATGTTGCATACCCTGTTGCATCTTCATGGCGAACACTTTGGTTTTCGAATCAACGCCTTGTTACTCTTAGTGCTGACCCTTGCAGCGATTTTTGATCGTAAAGGGTTTACGTTGGGGTTGGATGAACGGTACTTCGTGAAATAAAAAGAGCCTGGATCAAATCCAGGCTCTTTTGTGCGTAGAAAGACCTCTCTACTTGTGGTAAGCCTCTACTCCGGCTTTGAGAAAATTGATAAAAGCCTCTACGTCGAGATCATAACCGCGCGGATCAACCAGCGGCTTACCGTCCTCGCCCTGCAGAACGTAGTACGGCTGTGCATTTACACCATAGGTCTTCAGTGCATAGTACGAGTTAATCTTGCCCAGCGACTTGAGTACCTTGCCGGCATCGGTTGTTACCCACTCCGACTCCGCAACAACTTTCTTGTCGTCCGCGTAGAGGGCGCAGATTACGTAGTCTTTCTTGAGAATCTCCAACACGCGGGGATCCGACCATACGCGCATCTCCATCTCGCGGCAGTTTACGCAACCGTGGCCCGTGAAATCGAGGAAGATCGGTTTGTTGACCTCCTTGGCATAGGCCTCAGCCTCCTCCAGGTCGAAGAAGCCCTCCAGACCGTGAGGCAGGTGGAGGAAATCGCTATACTTGCGGCCCTGCTGCTCGGTAGCATTGGTTGCCTGCGGTGCGGCACTTCCCTCGCCACCCAGGACGAAATCCTGCGACGAGAGGGGTGGCAGATAACCCGAAAGACCCTTCAGCGGAGCTCCCCACATACCCGGAATCAAGTAGACAACGAACGAGAATACGACGATGGCAAATGCCAGGCGCGTAACGCTCACAAACTTCATCTCGCTATCGTGGGCAAACTTAATCTTGCCCAGCAGGTAGAAGCCCAGCAGTGTGAAGACAACGATCCAGATGGCGAGGTAGATCTCGCGGTCAAGGATACCCCAGTGGTACACCTGGTCGGCAACCGAGAGGAACTTCAGACCCAAAGCAACCTCCACGAAACCGATCACTACCTTCACCGAGTTGAGCCAACCGCCGCTCTTCGGCAGATTCTTCAACATCGAGGGGAAGAAGGCAAAGAGGGTGAACGGAAGTGCGAAGGCGATCGAGAAGGCCAGCATCGTGAGGATCGGTGTCCAGAACTCACCCGAGGTGGACTTGATCAGCACCGAACCTACGATCGGACCCGTGCACGAGAACGATACGAGCACTAGCGTCAACGCCAGGAAGAAGATACCGCCCAGACCCTTTGTGTCAGCCTTCGAGTCGGTTTTGTTTACCATCCACGAGGGCATCGTGATCTCGAAAGCACCGAAGAACGAAGCTGCAAAGATCATGAATACGAGGAAGAAGATGATATTCGGCAGCCAGTGCGTAGCGAGCCAGTTGAAGATGTCGGCCGTTACGGCATCACCACCCACCAGACGTGTGATGATGATGATAGCGGCAATGGGTACCGTGTAGAGTGCTACGATAAAGAAGCCGTAGAGCGCAGCGCGTAGACGACCCATCGTAACGCCTCCCTCGCCTTTGAGGAAGTACGAAACGGTCATCGGTACCATCGGGAATACACAAGGGGTTAGCAGTGCTGCAAAGCCCCACAAAATGGCCTCGATGATGAGTGACCAGAGCGAACCGCCGCCGGCTGCATCTTTCGGTGCGTGCACGGTGAGCTGCTCCTCCGTCGTGGTAGTCTCCTCGAATGTGCCAATGGTGGTCGTGAGCTCTACATCACCCGGAATGCAACCCGTGTCGTTGCAAATTTGCCAGTCGAGTTGTGCCGTGATGTGAGCACCCTCGCCCTCGAGACGTACCCACTGCTCAAAAACGGCTTCTACGTCGTAGGTGCCAATCTGCATCATGAAGATGTCATCGTAGTAGGTGTGAGCCTCCGTAAGGGCCTTTACCTCACCGATAGGCGTAGCACCCTCGGCCGTCAAGGCGATGGTCGTTGCGGTCGGGCCACCTACATAGGGCCCCATGTCGTACATGTGGTAGCCGTCAGGAATCGAAGCGGTCAGTACCACGCGACAACTGTCACCCACGATCGGATCAGTCGTAATCGACCACTCCACCTCCTGGGCGGCGAGCGTCTGAGCGGCGAACAGTCCGGTCAGACACAGCATCAAGCGATAGATCAGTTTGTTCATAGTAAAGTTTGAATTGTGTGTTATTTGTTTTTATTACTTGTTTGCAATTTGTTGTAGTGGCAGTACATCAGTTCGCCTTGCTCGTCGCGCAGATGCATGCCCCCACCTTGGCAGTAGCGCCACATTGCGCAATTTGCACATTCACCCTGCTTGGCCCAACTGCGGTCGCGGAACGGAGTAAATCGCGTTTGCCAAACCTCCCAGAAGCGATCTTTGTAGATGTTCCCCTGGTGGTAGTTGGCGCGAATCGAGGTGCAACCCGAAATCGAACCATCAACGCGAATCGAAGCCACCGAAATCCCCGCTGCACATTGGTAGAAGTGGTTGCGCACCTCCCCTTCGTAGCTGCCGAGGAAACCTTCGCAGGCGTACGAAAGGTTGATCTTCCCCTCCTTGCGGGTGCGACGAATGAAATCCAGCACCGTGCGGAACTCTTCCGGTGAGAGTTGGAGCGCTCGCTCCGCTTTGGCGCGACCGGCCGGAAATATCGAAAAGATACGCCAGTCGGTAATCCCTTGCTCGATGAGCCATGTTTTGAAGGCCTCCAGGCGCGATATGAGGGCCGGTGTGACGCAGGTGATGACGTCGTAGGCCAGCTCTGGGTGTCTTCGAATGCTTTGGATGGCGGCCGTAGCTCGTGCGAAGCTCTTCGGATTAATGCGCATAAAGGTATGCTCCTCCTCGAAGCCATCCAGGCTGACCGAGATGCATTTCAGTCCTGCCTCCACCAAACGCTCGAGTCGCTCTTCGGTCAATGCAAGTCCGTTAGTGACCATACCCCAGGGATAACCGCGACGTGAGATCTCGCGTCCTGCCTCCTCGAGGTCTTCACGCACCAACACCTCGCCACCCGAGAGGATGATCAATACATCGCGCGGATTGACATGCGGTGTGAGCTCCTCGTCCAACACTTTTAGAAAATCGGCCAAAGGCATATCTTTGAGGGTTGCATCACTGCAGCAGTCGCTGCCACAATGGCGACACGCAAGGTTGCAACGCAGCGTACACTCCCAAAAGAGTGTGTCGAGCGGATGAGCTGCTACTCGATCGCGGTAAAGATCCGCAAAGAGTCTTAAGCCCAAGCGTTTGCGTAGTCCAGGCCGACAATTCCCCATCGCTACTTTCTCAGCTTATTTTTGCGAGGGACGCGGCGAAGGCGTGCCATACATGAGTTGGATACGCTCGATCTTGATCTCCTCTCCCTCCGTGGGTTGATCTGCTTGCGGGTTTTGCAGTGTCTCCTCGGCCGGTATCTCTACCTGCTTTTCGCTGGTGTTTTTAACCGTCGAACAAGCCGTCGAAAAACCCAGCAGTGCCAAGATTGCCAATTTGATTTTTTTCATCGTTTTTTTTTGTAAGTCACTATACCGTGCAAAGATAGCAAAAAATCTTGGATACACACCCTTTTAGTGGTTCGTTTTGCGGCTAAAGTGGCGGAAAGTCGGGAAATTGAAAAATATTTGTTAGTTAAAAAAAAAATAGTTACATTTGAACGGTATATTGACAAAAACTCGAATTATAATAATTTAAATTCCAACGTGATGAAAGAAGCTATTGCAATTCTGACCGGTGGTGGTCCGGCCCCCGGTATGAATACGGTTGTAGGTAGCGTTGCCAAGACGTTCCTGCACCACGGTTACAAGGTGATTGGTCTGCATGAGGGTTACACGGGTCTCTTCAACCCCACTCCTCGCACCGTTGAGATCGACTTCGGTATGGCTGATGCCATCTTCAATCAGGGTGGTTCGTTCCTGCAGATGAGCCGCTTTAAGCCGAAGGACTCGGATTTTGAGAACAACTTCAACCTCAAGTTTTTTACCGACAACAATATTAAGTTGCTCGTAACGGTAGGTGGTGATGATACCGCTTCGACGGCTAACCGTATCGCTAAGTTCCTGGAGGCTAAGCAGTACCCCATCTCGAACATCCACGTTCCGAAGACCATCGACAACGACCTTCCGTTGCCGAAGGGTGCTCCGACGTTTGGTTATGAGTCGGCCAAGGATAAGGGTGCCGTAATCGCTCGCGCAGTCTATGTAGATGCTCGTACGAGTGGTAACTGGTTTGTGCTGGCTGCCATGGGTCGTTCGGCAGGTCACCTTGCATTCGGTATTGGTGAGGCTTGCCACTACCCCATGATCGTAATCCCCGAGATGTTCGACAAGACGGAGATCACGGTTGAGAAGATCGTGAACCTCGTGATTTCGGCCATCATCAAGCGTAAGATTATGGGCATGGATTACGGTGCAGCCGTAATTTCGGAGGGTGTATTCCACTCGCTGTCGGATGAGGAGATCGCAAAGAGTGGTATTCACTTCTCGTATGACGACCACGGTCATCCCGAGCTGGGTAAAGTGTCGAAGGCTCACATCTTCAATGAGATGATCGAGAAGAAGGTGAAGGAGCTGGGCCTGAAGGTGAAGAGCCGCCCCGTAGAGCTGGGTTACGAGGTTCGTTGTCAGACCCCGATTGCATACGATTTGACCTACTGCTCGGAGCTGGGTATCGGTGTACATAAGCTCTTCTCGGAGGGTAAGACCGGTTGCATGGTCTATGTAGACTCGGAGGGTAATGTATCGCCCCTCTACCTGAAGGATCTGCAGGATCCCACGACGGGTAAGATTCCTCCCCGTTTGGTGGATATTCACTCGGATAAGTTCTCGTCGGTGGTTGAGAACATCATCAACGCTATCGAGCCGGCCGACTATGAGGCAGCTAAGGCTTATGTGGCCAATCCCGAGGAGTTCGACTTCCGTAAGATTCTTAACTGGGAGGCTTAAGAAAGCGCTGTTGTGTAGATTAACACAATAAAATATGTGTAAAAAACGAGCAGTTATAACACTGCTCGTTTTTTTAATGTTGGGTGCGGTAAGTTGATGGCGACATGCCGACATGTTGCCTGAAGTATTTGCCGAAAAAGGACTGGTCGGGAAATGAAAGCCGATAGGCAATCTCCTGAATGGTCATTTCGCTATACTTAAGGAGATACTTGGCCTCCATGATCAGGTATTTCTCTTGCCAATCGGTTACGGTCATACCACTTAGTCGGCGGACGATAGTTGTGAGGTAACGCGGTGATATGCAGAGCTGTTCTGCATAAAAACCAACTCCGAGTCGCTCGGTGTAGTGTTCGTTTAAAAGTTGTATGAATTGGCGGAAATAACTCTCTTGGCGCGTAAGTTTGGTGGCGCTTGTTCTCGGCACATGCTGATCGAAACTCTCGCAACACAGATACATGATCGTTTCGACCGCGGCACGGATTATGTCATCGCGGAATGAAGAATCGCGTTGTTCGGTAATCAGCGAATCGAGCATGGATATGGCTTGCGTGAGGCGAAACTGCTCCTCGTTGGAGGTTTTGACGCAGCGTTGCTCGGCGATTTGCATCATGAGCGAAGTTAATCGAGCCATATTAAAGTTGCATTCGCTTAAGTAATCTGGAGCGAGTATGAGGATGTAGCCCTCATTTATGGAAGGAGTGCTTCTAGAAATCAGGTATTTGGGTGGAATTAGTACGAGCGATCCCTCTTCTGCATGATGCTCCTTGAAGTTGCAATTGAATTGAAACGAACCTTGGGTGCAAAGAATCATGACGAGTGCATCAATGCGAATCGGATCGTTAAGGATGATCGGCGTCTCCGTTGCGAGTATTCGTCCTACCATACAACCGCGATGGTTGTGCACACAGCCTGTCGCGTACTTCTCTTCGTAGGCAATCAGTGTCTTCAGCGACAGGCTTTTTATTTCATTGCTTTTCATATATATAGCGTTAGTTCGTATTACTTCTGCAAAAGTACAGACTTTATCGCGGGTAAATCGACAGAAAAGGTGGGTCTGTTGGTCAAAATGTACACATGTTCTTCATCGCGCGAATTTTGTTCCGAAAAGGTGTTACTGCAAGGAGGGTGACTTTATGCAAACGACCGCATCATTTGAGGATGCGGTCGTTCGTTTCGGATATTCGGCGCGAATGGTTGTCATCCGGTCGTTTAAGTTAGGATATTGTACCTCTCACTTGTGGCCAAGGGTTCAATGCGTCAGCTATCTTCGAAATGGAGGGCCTTGCGTCGTTAAGGTTAGCGATTGTAACGAGCTATATCCTCGGCCGTGGAGTGCTTGATGCGCGTGTAGGCCTCGGCAATTTTTCCTTCGGCCAGTTGGCAGAAGATCTCTGCCGATTCACTGTATTGATTGGTATGGCGCGAAGCCTCGCGGGCAAGCAGATAACCCATCAACAGATAGCCGGCACTCTCTACCAAGCGACGTGCGTGCAACTCTTTGAAGCCGATATGTTCCTGCTCGATTTGCGAGACGCGCTCGACCATCTCTGTGTAGTGCTCGTTGAGCTTGGCAAGGCGTTTAGCAAGGGGTTGTATGGCTATGCTATATTCCTCGGCGGCATAACGAGCAATTTGTTCGGCATAGGTACCCTTGGTGACTGCGTTGATGGCCGCTACTACTTGCAATTGAGAGGTGCCTTCGTAAATGGTCATGATGCGGGCATCGCGGTAGATACGTTCACACGCATAATCCTTCATGTAACCTGAACCACCGTGAATCTGAATGGCGTCGTATGCTGCTTGATTGGCATATTCGGATGCGAATAGTTTGACCATCGGGGTAAATCCATCGGCCAAACGGTTGTAAAATTTCATCTCTTGACGCTCGTCTGGTTCTAATCGGCGTTCCTTCGATTTGGATTCTAATTGTTTGTAAATCTCTACAAAACGAGCTGTTTCATAAAGTAATGCTCGAACACCTTGCGTCTTTGCGCGCATCTCTTTCAGTAACACGTTGACAGCTGTAAATTCAATGATTGGCTTACCGAACTGCTGACGTTCTTGGGCATATTTTAGGGCCTCCTGGTAGGCTGCTTCGCAGGTGCCAACCGATTGTGCTCCGATGCCCAAGCGGGCAGCATTCATGAGCGACATGACATATTTAATCAGTCCCATGCGGCGATCACCAACCAACTCGGCTGGTGCATCTGTATAGACCAATTCGCAGGTAGGTGAACCTTTGATGCCTAATTTATGCTCGATGCGACGTACCTTCACTCCCCCGCTTTTCTTGTCGTAGATAAACATGGAGAGACCTCGTGCATCACTGGTACCCTCCTCGGTGCGCGCTAATACAAGCGACAAGTCGCCGTCACCATTCGTGATAAAACGCTTTACGCCGTTCAAAAGCCAGGTATTGCGCTCCTCGCACCAACAGGCTTTCAGCATCACGGCACCTAAGTCCGAACCGGCATCCGGCTCGGTGAGGGCCATCGACCAGGTTTCACCAGCAACCGTACGCTGAAGGAATCGCTCTTTTTGCTCTTCGGAGCCGAATTCGTTGAGTGTCTCGGCGCAATCTTGCAAACCCCATACATTCTGAAATCCGGCATCGGCACGGGCGATCATCTCGTTGGTCATAATCGAGGCGATGAGTGGCAGGTTTAATCCGCCAAAACGTCTTGGTAACGACATGCCGTCCAAACCGGCGGCTTGCATCGCCTTCAGGTTCTCGACAGTTCCCGAGGCGTAGCTCACGCGGTCACCTTCGTGGTGGGGTCCTTCAAGATCAACTCCTTCGGCATTTGCTGCTATCACCTCACCACAGATCTCGCCGGCCAATTCCATCACGCGTTGGTACGAATCCAATGCGTCAGCTTCGTTTTGTGGCGCGTAGTCGTATTGTGTTTTCTCGGCAAAATTTCGTTCACGCAACAAGATGATTCGTTGCATCAACGGGTGCTCGAATTGGATTTGTAAATCCTTGTTGTCAAGATAGAAATTAGCCATTACTTCGAGTTTTGCTTGTAATATTTGATCAGCTTCGGAATCACCTCTTTGACATCACCCGTAATGGCATAATCGGCCAAGCGTGTGATGGGGGCATCCGGGTCGGTATTGATCGAGATGATCATGGCCGATTGATCCATACCGGCAGTGTGTTGGATTTGCCCCGAGATGCCGCAGGCGATATAGAGTTTGGGACGAACGGTCACGCCTGTTTGCCCGATTTGGCGTTCGTGCTCTGCAAAGCCGGCATCTACGGCAGCGCGCGAGGCGCCTACCTCACCACCCAACACTTCGGCCAGCTCATGCACCAGGGCGAAGTTCTCCTTAGACCCCATACCGTAACCGCCCGCCACGATGATTGGCGAGGCTTTGATGTCGATCTTGCGTTCAGCAATTTCGCGATGCAAAATATTGACAGTCAGGTCACTATCATGCAGTGCATCCTGCCAGGCGATGGCTTTGCGTTCACCACGGCTCGGCTCAACAGCCTCCTCCTTGCGCATTACGCCCTCGCGCACGGTGGCCATTTGAGGGCGGTGGTCGGGGTTAATGATTGTGGCAATAATGTTTCCGCCAAAAGCAGGGCGAATTTGATAGAGCAAATCCTTATACTCCTTCCCCGTCTTGGGATCGGTATGGTCACCAATTTCGAGCTGCGTGCAATCTGCGGTAAGTCCGCTGTGTAAAGCTGATGACACACGCGGAGCCAGATCACGTCCAATCGAGGTGGCACCAAAGAGAACGATCTGCGGCTGCTCTTGGCGAATCAGGGTCGTCAAGACTGTCGTGTGGGGTAACGTGCGGAAGGGCGCAAAGCAGAGATCGTCGGCCACCCATACCGTGTCTGCTCCGTAGCGTGCAAGCTCTTGCTCGATCCCTTCGGTATGGCAGCCGATTACGATGGCTTCGGTTTTGATGCCGAGTTGAGCTGCCAATTCACGCCCTTTCGTCATGAGTTCAAGGCTGACATCGGCAATTTTGTTACCTTCGCACTCTATGTAAACAAATAGATTGTTCATGGTTGATTCTCTTAGGTTAACCAATCGTGTGGGCGGCTATCAGCTCCTGAATCAGCGCCTCCAGCTCCTCATCTGTGCCGTGAAGACGCTTGGCCTCCTTGGTCTGGAAAACGACATTTTCGATGCGCTTGACCTTAGTGGGCGAACCTTGTAGTCCGAGCTGTGTCGGGTCAGGATCAATGTCTGCAATCGACCACTCGGCAATATGCAATTCGGGCTTTTCGGCTATACGTTGGGCGGTAAGCGAATCGGCCTCGGCTGCAATTTCCGACGCCGTACGAGCTGATTTGTAGTGCATGAGGCGTTTGGCGTGGCGCGGACGGCACTCAGGAGCCGATCCTGTAACCGTAATTACGGCCGGAAGCGGGCACTCCACCACCTCCAGACCGGCATCGATGTGACGACGAATCGTGAGTGAACCGTCGCCTACTTCGACCACCTCCTCGGCATAGGTTACCTGTGGCAGCGAGAGTTTCTCGGCCACCTGCGGACCAACCTGGGCCGTATCACCATCAATGGCTTGACGACCGGCTACGATCAGATCGGGGTTGAGTTTGCGCAGGGCGCAGGCAAGCGCGTAGGAGGTGGCTAATGTATCCGAGCCGGCAAATTCTCGGCCCGAGAGCAGATAGCCCCCATCGGCACCACGATACATTGCTTCGCGAATAATGTCGGCAGCGCGTTGTGGACCCATTGTGAGCAAATGCACTTTCGTTCCCGGGATGCGATCCTTGAGGTTTAATGCAAGCTCTAGCGCATTGAGATCCTCTGGATTAAAAATAGCCGGCAGAGCGGCACGGTTTACCGTACCCTCTGCCGTCATTGCATCTTTGCCGACTTGTCGTGTGTCTGGCACTTGTTTGGCCAGCACGACAATGTTCAAAGCATTCATATGATTTGTTTTTCGTGACTTATCGGATCACCGTTTCGTCGCGGTCGGGACCCACCGAGATCACCTTGACGGGCACGCCCGTTTCGCGCTCAATAAACTCAACATAGGTTTTGAATGCTGCGGGGAACTCCTCATAGGTGCGGCACTTGCGCAGGTCGCACTGCCAACCCTCGAAGTCGGTGTAGATCGGTTCTACGTTCTCCTCGATCGAGAAGGGGAACTCCTCGGTCTTCTCTCCGTTTACGTTATATGCGGTCGCTACACGAATCGTGTCGAAATCGTTCATGACATCCGACTTCATCATGATGAGCTGCGTAACGCCGTTGATCATGATCGAGTACTTCAGCGCTACGAGGTCGAGCCAACCGCAACGACGCTCGCGTCCCGTCACTGCACCATACTCGTGACCGATGCGACGTAACGTGGCACCCGTCTCGTCAAAGAGCTCCGTGGGGAACGGACCACTACCAACACGTGTGCAGTAGGCCTTGAAGATGCCGAATACCTCTCCGATGCGGTTAGGGGCGATACCCAAACCGGTGCAAGCGCCGGCGCAAACCGTGTTTGATGAGGTAACAAAGGGATACGAACCAAAGTCAACGTCGAGCAGTGTACCCTGAGCACCCTCGGCCAGAACACTCTTGTCGGCCTTCAGGGCGTTGTTTACAAACCACTCGCTATCAATAATCGGGAACTGCTTGAGATACTCTACGGCCTCAAACCACTCCTGCTCCAAGGCCGTGATGTCGTACTCGTAGTTCAGGCTCTTGAGGATCTGCTCGTGGCGTGCCTTGGCTTGAGCATAGATCTCCTTGAAGTTTGGACTCAGCAGATCTCCTACGCGCATACCGTTACGGCTCACCTTATCGGTGTAGGTAGGGCCGATACCTTTACCCGTGGTGCCAATCTTGGCGCTGCCTTTGGCGGCTTCGTAAGCGGCATCCAACATACGGTGAGTAGGCAGAATCAGGTGCGCCTTCTTCGAAATCGAAAGCTGCTTTTTCAGGTCGTGACCGCTGGTAGCCAGCTCC
Source organism: Alistipes sp. (assembly GCA_017547175.1). GTDB lineage: Bacteria > Bacteroidota > Bacteroidia > Bacteroidales > Rikenellaceae > Alistipes. The sequence continues at coordinate 79,724 of JAFYQI010000012.1, forward strand.
TCAGCCTCCTTGCGGAAGAGGATGGCGTCGAGAACCACACCACCGCCGATGATATTGGCTTTACCTCCCTGGAAGATACCCGAAGGGATCGAGCGAAGTACATACTTCTCACCGTTGAACTCCAACGTGTGGCCGGCATTCGGACCGCCTTGGAAGCGGGCTACTACCTCGTAGTTCGGAGTCAATACATCGACTACCTTGCCTTTACCTTCGTCGCCCCATTGCAGGCCGAGGATCACATCTACTTTTTTCATTGTGTTGAAATGGTTATATTTTTCGTAAAAATAGTCTGCAAAACTTTCGCAGCCAAAAATACAAAAAAAAAATCACAAAGCAGGACCTTTGGGGTGAGTTTTTCACCATTTTATGAACAAAATGGCTATTATCGCCCAATGACACTCGATGGTGCATCGAAATTTACCTGTTGTTCGGCGCGACGATAGATGATTGTGAGGTCGGGATTTAAGCGCGTGTCTGCCTGTAAAAGCGGACTACATGCGGTCAAATCAAGAGTTGAGAGTCGGTTTTGGCGACAATCTAACCAACGAAGCGAAGAGGTGTATTGCAGGTCGAGCGTCGTTAGTTGGTTGTTGTGGCAATCGAGTGACTCGAGTCGACGCAAACGTCCGAGCGAAAGTTCGGTGAGAGGATTCGATGAACAGTCGATCGAGACAAGTTGCAAATTTTTGGTGAGAGTGATACGTTCTATCTCGTTATGAGCGCAATTAAGCGTTTCGAGACGAGAAAAGGCATCGATGGGTGCAAGCGAACGGATGCCTTGGTTGGGACATTCAACAACGCGGACGCTTTCGGCTTCGTAGCGCGAAAGACGTCCGTCGTAGTTGGTGTCAAAAGATTCGAGACAATAGGCCTCGAATTTGGGATCAATAAATGTCAGATATTCGTAGCTTTTGCTGCCTTCGTCGTCACGCTCGGCAAGGCCGCACGAAGCGAACGCCAGCAGCGCAACGACCGCTAAAAACGGTCGCTGTTTCATTGGTTGTTAAATGGCTATATCATCGTCTGATGAGTTGCTCTCCATCTGCTCGTCGTCCTGCAGCTCATCGGCGCCCTTCAGGTCATCGTCGTAATAATCCTTGTCATCCTCTTCGTGAGCTTTGTCGTCGATCTTTACGTCGATTTTTACCAGATAAGCGATCTCCTCCGTGTCAAAAGGTACTGCGTAGAAAAAATCGCCATTCGGCTTATCGATTCGCATCATTGCTTCGGTGAATCCCAAAGGATAAAGGGCTCTTACGGCCTCCTGCAATTCGGGTGCCAAGTTATGAAAGCTGGTTACAATGTGCTTCTTTGTGCTAGTCTGTTTTGCCATGATAGGGTTAATTGTGTCAAAATTTTCTGCAATTATACGCAAAATTTGCCTATCGCAATACATCTCTAAATTTTTTTTCTATTTTTTTTATTTTTGATGGTTGATCCAAACAAATTGCGTACCTTTACCATGAAAATATACTTATTATATGGTGAAAGAACGCATTGAAGCACTCCGGCGCGACCTGGAACGACATAACTATCGCTACTATGTCGAGAATAATCCCGAGATCTCGGATTTCGAGTTCGATCGCTTGATGCGTGAATTACAGGATCTTGAAAAAGCTCATCCCGAATTTGATGATCCCAATTCGCCAACACGTCGTGTAGGCAGTGACCTTACATCCGAATTCCAAACGGTCCGTCATCGCTTTCCGATGCTCTCACTTGGCAATACCTATTCACTGGATGAACTACGGGAGTTTATTGCCCGAATCGAGCGTGAAGAGGGTGAGGTCGAATATGTCTGTGAATTGAAATTTGACGGTACGGCCATTTCGCTCACTTATCGCAATGGTATGCTGGAACGTGCCGTAACGCGCGGTGATGGTGAACAGGGCGATGATGTGACGGCCAATGTGCGTACCATTCGCACGGTGCCCCTGCAACTACAGGGCACTGATTGGCCTTCACTCTTCGAGATTCGAGGTGAGGTGTTGATGCCCTATGCTTCGTTCGATAAGATTAACCGTGAACGTGAAGAGATGGGTGAACAACCTTTCGCCAATCCGCGCAACGCTGCAGCCGGAACGCTCAAGCAGCAGGCTTCATCCGTAGTGGCTCGTCGAGGCCTGGATTGTACGCTCTACCAACTTGCCGGTGAAGAGGTGCAGGAGTGGAGCCATCAGGAATCGCTGAATGCAGCTCGCCGATGGGGCTTCAAGGTGTCGGAGTATGCCCGGTTATGTTGCTCGTGGGAGGATATTGTTCAATTTATTACGGAGTGGGATGAACGTCGCGCTACCCTTCCCTTCCCGACCGACGGTGTAGTTATCAAGGTGAATGATGCAGCCGTAAGACGTCGTTTGGGTTTTACGGCTAAAGCTCCGAAGTGGGCCGTAGCCTATAAATTTAAGGCCGAGCAGGCCCTCACGCGTTTGAATGAGATTACCTTTCAGGTGGGCCGTACGGGTGCAATTACCCCCGTGGCAAATCTCGAACCGGTGCAGTTGGCCGGTACAACCGTTAAACGTGCCACGCTCCACAATGCCGAGCAGATCGCCCAGCTCGATATTCGTGAAGGAGATATGGTCTATGTTGAGAAGGGCGGCGAGATTATCCCCAAGATTACCGGTGTGGAGCTGAAAGAGCGTAAGGCCGACAGCGAGCCATTCCATTATATTGAGGTGTGCCCCGAATGTGGTACGCCACTGGTGCGCTACGAAGGTGAAGCAAAACACTACTGCCCCAACCAAAGTGGGTGCCGTGTGCAAATTATAGGTCGTATTCTGCATTTTATTCGTCGCAAAGCGATGGATATCGAAGGTCTTGGTGAAGAGACGGTTGAACTGCTTCACGCCAATGGCCTTGTGCATAATATTGCCGATCTGTATGATTTGCAGGCCCTGCAGTTGGCTCCTCTGCCTCGCTTGGGTGAAAAATCGGCCGAAAATATCATTCGATCGATTCGCCATTCGAAACAGGTCCCTTTCCAACGCGTTCTATTTGGACTCGGTATCCGTTTTGTAGGAGAAACCACGGCTCGACAGCTTGCCGACCATTTCCATTCGTTGGATCGTTTGCGTGCAGCTTCGCGTGAGGAGTTGCTGGAAACGGAAGAGGTGGGTGAAAAGATTGCAGATTCAATATTAGAGTATTTTGCCGATGCGGAAAATCTAAAGATTCTTGAACGACTCAACCATGCCGGACTTTGTTTTGAGGCAGAACAGCGGCAACGAGTATCGGAGTCGCTTGCCGGAAAAAGTTTTGTGGTGTCCGGAAAATTTTCGATAAGCCGTGATGAGTTGAAACAATTGATCGAAACACACGGTGGCAGAAATGTGGCGGCAGTGTCGGGTAGCGTGGATTATCTGGTTGCCGGTGAGAAGATGGGCCCCGAAAAACGTAAAAAAGCTGAGAAGTTAGGCGTGAAAATGTTGAGCGAGGAGGAGTTTATGGCCCTGATTGCCGATACGCCGACCAACGATCATGCCAAGCAGATGGAATTAAGACAAGAGAATCATATGAACGAAGTAGCTCCAATACAAGGAACCTTGTTCTAATCATAAAAAATAAAGACGATGCAACTTAACGATAAACTATCAGGTGTGGGTGTGGCGATGGTCACCCCCTTTACCGAGAGCGGTCAGGTCGATTATCAGGCCTTGGGCGATATGGTGAATTATGTAATTGAGGGTGGCGTGGATTACATCGTAGCGCTTGGAACAACGGCCGAGACCCCGATGCTCTACAATCCGGAGCGTGCTGTGATTGCGATGTATACGGCGCATAAAATTAATGGTCGTGTGCCTTTGGTGATGGGTTGTGGTGGCAACTCGACGAGTGAGGTGTTGGATCAGCTGCGTGAGTTTGACCTGCGTGGTGCAGATGCCATCTTGAGCGTGACCCCCTATTATAATAAACCTTCGCAAGAGGGACTTTACCAGCACTTCAAAACCATCGCTGAGCACTCTCCCCTGCCCGTGATCCTCTACAACATTCCGGGACGTACAGGTGTAAATATGACCGCCGAAACGACGTTGCGTTTGGCACACGAGATTCCGAATATCATCGGAATCAAGGAGGCTTCGGGTAATTTGGAGCAGATGCAGCAGATTATCGACAACCGTCCCGAAGGTTTCCTTGTTTTGGCCGGTGATGATGGAATTGCCATTGAATTGATGGAACGAGGCGGAGATGGTGTGATTTCGGTAGCAGCCAATGTCTTCCCTAAGCTCTTTATGGAGTGTATCAATAAGGCCAAGGAGGGGCGCTACGAAGAAGCTCGTCAAAAGTGGGTGGATGCAGATATGGATGATGCTGTCGAGGCGCTTTTTGCTGAAGGGAATCCTGTAGGTGCTAAGTGTGCCCTCTCTGTGATGGGTAAGATCGGCCCGACCATGCGTCTGCCGCTTGTTCCCGGAACGCCTGCTTTGCGCGAACGTTTCAAAATGTTGATCGAAAAATACGATTTGCATTGATCGAATCGTTTGTAGTAAAACGCCAATCCTCAAAGATGATGAAACGAATCTTGCTTCTGCTTGCGCTGCTGCTGCCGTTGATAGGTGTGGGTAAAACGCCCGTAGAACAGGATATCCTGGACCGAATTACCGACCAGCGATCACCCTACTACTACCTCAAGCTCATGATGCGCTACGTGAACGGCGCACTCGATTTGACGGACGACGATTACCACTATCTCTATTACGGATATGCATATCAAGAGGGTTACAAACCCTTGGAGGCCAATCCCGACATGGAGGAAATGTTAGCTTTAATGAAGGGCATGAATCCGGACAAGGTGGATCATGCTTTGTTGGAGCAGTTGTTAATGCGTGCCAATGCGGCTCGTATGCGTGACCCGTTCAGTCCAACGATTTTGAATGTGCTGACATTTGTTCATCAGATGTTGGGCAACGATGGTGAAGCTCAACGATGGTCGGCGCATTTAAACGGAGTAATTCGGACGATTCTCTCGTCGGGTGACGGCTTAACCATTAAATCACCGCGTCATATTTTGATGTTTGATCATGCCCTTGATGTGATGGCAGCTGAGGGACTTGCACCGGGTGATGCACGTGTGGTAAGTCGCACAGTTGAGTTTGTCCCATTGGTATCTGCACAAGTAATTGAAGGTAAGAAACGCAAGGGCGTTTACTTCAATTTTGAACGTATCTATAGAAATAAGCCCGAAGGTTATACCTATAAACGTGAGCGTACTTGGCAATTTAATAATCTTAAACCCCGCGAATACAAATGATGAAACGTCTTTTTGTGCTGATCATGGCTGCGACGCTGCTGATCAGCTGCCACGATAAGAATACCTATAAGGAGCAGGATACTGCCGTACAGACCCTGTTGATGTATTTTCCATGGTCGGGTGATGGCCAAGACTTGACCGACCATTTCCACACCAATATTGAGGATATGAAGACCGTAGTGGCAGCAGGACTTCCGGAGGGATGCCGTGTGTTGGTCTTTTTCATGACAAGTGGTACGAAAGGTGAACTCTATGAATTGGTGCGTAAGGGTAATCAGGTTGAGCGTGAGGTTTATTGCACTTATGATCATCCTGCTATCACGACGGTTGATGGTATCGCTACCATTTTCCGAGATATGAAACGTTTTGCCCCTGCACCGCGTTATGCGATGTCTATTGGATGTCATGGCATGGCTTGGATGCCGGCTACGAATGCGACCGGTCGTGGCGAGGCAGGGCGTGAAGCCGAACTTGAATATTGGCAGGGAAATGGTCCGTTGACGCGTTGGTTCGGTGGAACGAGCGAAGAATATCGCACCGAGATAAAAACGCTGGCAGAGGCAATTCGTGGTGAGGGTATCGTGTTTGATTATATCCTTTTTGATGATTGTTATATGGCCTCGGTCGAGGTGGCATATGAGCTACGCGATGTTGCGCATCACCTGATTGGCTCCACAAGTGAGATTATGGGTGTCGGTTTTCCGTATGCCGATATGGGACGCTGTATGGTTGGCGAGGTCGATTACATGGGAATATGTGAGGCATTCTATAGTTTTTACATGTCCTATATCTACCCTTATGGGACTATCAGTGTGACAATTACTAAAGAACTGGAAGGCTTGGCTACCGTGATGAAGCGCATAAATGCCGTGAGTGCACCTTTAAGTGCCGCAGAACGGGATGAGATTCAGGTGCTCGATGGCTATACCTATACGCGATTCTTTGATATGGGTGATTATGTACGCCGTTATTGCAAAGATGCAGCGTTGTTGGCTGAATTTGAGGCCCAATTCGAAAAAGTAGTACCGAGTCTCTATCGTCGTCATACGCCCATGTTCTATTCGGGAACGAACGGTACTACCAAAATTAATACCTTTTCAGGTATTACCACCTCTGATCCGAGCGTAAGTAAAGAGGTCTTGGCTGCGATTGAAACTACCTCCTGGTGGCAGGCAACACATTAAAATACCAATTATTGGGGATTGACGAAAGCTTTATTTATATAGATCTTTGTATCGTAAATAAAGCGGTGACACGCTTGTGTCGCCTGATAAGCAATCCGTTTTATTGTTATTGTTTGTGTGTGAATCGTGGGTCGTACTTTAAGCAAAGTGCGACTCTCGATTTTTACAAAGGTGGATCTTGAATTGCATGAGTGGGTGAAAATTTATGATAAAAATTTTGCCAATTCAATTTTTAGGATTATCTTTGTGCGCTCTTACAGATGAAAGAGTTTGTTCGGGGTGTAGCGCAGTCCGGTTAGCGCGCCAGCTTCGGGAGTTGGAGGTCGCTGGTTCGAATCCAGTCTCCCCGACAAAATTAAAAGTCCGCAGTTTTTTCTGCGGACTTTTGTTGTAGAAATACGGTAGTGTTTTTTGTTTTGGAGGTGGAATTTTCCTATATTTGTAGAAATTACTAACCATTCTTTTCCCATGAAACACTTCCTAACCCTATTTTTGGTTGCGCTGTGGGGCGTTGCTACAGCTCAACCCGATCAGCAACGTTCGCTCGATGCAGCCAATCCGATCTATCTTCAGCAGGGTGCTATTCATTATGACGGGCGTATCATTCCTCTGTCTGAGCATTCAATCTTTGTTGATGGTTCGTTGACGGATGAAGAGGCCGCAGCACTCCCCTACGTCTATAATACGTTTCAAAAGGCAGCAGCAGCCTTCGTGGCAGGTAGCGAGGAGCAACCGATGCGTGTCTATTTCGCTCCGTGGGTCTATTGGGTTGATGATCCGGATGATCCGTATATTCGTGGCTCGAAGGGTGAATATCCCTTTGGTATGGTGATTAAATGCCCATATCTGCATTTTGAGGGCTTGAATCCCAATCCCCGTGCGGTGGTGTTGGCTTCGGCACGAGGTCAAACGCAAGGGGCAATAGGCAACTTTACGATGTTTGATCTGCATGGTGACGGCATGCGCTTCGAGAATCTTACGATGGGAAACTTCTGTAATATCGATCTCGAATTTCCGTTGAAGCCTGAATTGGGCCGTACAAAGCGTTCGTCAGCCATTACACAAGCGCATGTGGCTTATTGTCATGGTGATCGTATTGTGGCGCGCAATGTACATTTCTTGAGTCGATTGAATATGTGCCCGTTAGCAGGCGCAAAGCGCATTTTGTTTGAGAATTGCCATATGGAGTCGACGGATGATGCCTTGACGGGTACGGGATTGTATGTGGGATGTACGTTTGGTTTTTATGGGCAAAAACCTTTCTACAACTCGGATCGCGGTGGAGCCATTTTCCTCGATTGCGATTTTTATGTGGAGCATGAGGTGCCGCGTCAATATTTCTGCAAAGCGCAAAACCCGTTGACTGTGGTGGACTGTCGTTACCATAGTGCCAAACATCTCTATGCCGGTTGGACCCACACGCCGGCCGATTGGTTGCGAGGTTACCAATACCATGTGACGGCCAATGGACAGCCGATCTTGATTGGTGCCGATAAGCCGTATAATACCGTTGTGATGGATCGCAAAAAGGTGCTTGCTGCCTATCGCTTGGAGGATGAGCAGGGCGTATTTTATAACACCTATAACCTCTTATGCGGAGACGATGGCTGGGATCCGCAGGGCGTTCGTGAACGTGTCGAGAAACTCGCAAAGCACGCCGGCTATGATTACACGGCCATAGCTACATGTCTCTCGGTGATGCCACGTGTGGCAGAGATTCAAACATTGGGTGAGCCGCTGAAGGTGGTTGCTTCGCTCAACCGCCACGTTAATTTCCCGCTGAATAATCGTGCGATTCGCTGGCAGGTGGAGCCCGGCTTTGAGCAGTATGTCAAGCTCTCGGCTACCGAAGGAAATGCAGTGATTGTTACTCCGCAGAATGACGAAGATAAAACGGTTCGCTTTATGTTAATGGCTTCTACTGAAGAGGGGCATGAAGCAGCTGTTGAACTGACTGTCAAGCCGAATTTGTTGCCGCCTCCCACCATCGAGGAAGAGCCTGTTATGCATGCAGGATATGGAACGGCACATGTTCATTATCATATGGATCTGGGCGGACGTGATGACCACTCGGAGATTACGTGGTATCGAGCTTCGAAACGTGATGGTAGCGATGCAATTGCGGTAGCAGTATCACGCCACAACCATCCTATGAGTCACTATACACTCACCAAAGAAGATATCGGTTATTATCTGGTAGCGGGTATTGCTCCGAAGCATATACGTTCGACCCTCGGCGAGGAGGTGCGCATCGTCTCGAAAAAGAGAATAGTAAATTCGGATGTGGTATCGACCCAGGAGTTTAAGACCGACTTCGAGCACTTCCCGGCCGTAAATCAGCCTCTTATCAAGGAGGGCTTCTGGACCGTGGACTGCTTCAAGCCGCAGGATACCGCCCCCTACAATTGGCAACCCAATGCCGAGCGTGCAACTTGGTATTATGGTGCAAGTATCAATGGTGCTGTTGGCGAGGGCTTGTTCCAGGTGCAAAAGGGCGCACGTCTGATGTATACGCCGCTCAAGGGGAAATATGGAGATATGCGAGTGGTGCTGAATTGTGATGCAGCTAAGACGGCCGGTCAGGGGTTCGGCTCGGCAACGGGACAATATATGGACATCTGCTTGAAGTTCGATACCCGTACCTTGACAGGTTATGCATTACGATTGATTCGAACTACAAAACATAGCAATGCAGTTGATTTCCTATTAGTGCAATACAATCAAGGTGTGGTAACCCCCTTGACCGAACCGGTATCATCTCCTTGCTTCCGTACCGATTGTACATTGACAATCGAGATGGTGGGTAATACATTGACTGCATCAGCATCAACTACGACTCAACTTCCCGAGGAGACCAAGCATTTGCCGCAGGAGGTAAGCCTTAAGGCTGAAGTTACACCCTCTTCGCAGGGTGGCTTTGCTCTCCAATATACCGGATCGTGTGGTGAGAGTGCAGTGTTGTTGCACCACTTGGCCATTGAATGGAAATAATTTGAATGTTTGAAAACACCGAGCACTCCCCTGCTCGGTGTTTTTTTTATTCTGTTCTATATAATCTGCTAGTCACCTTCAGCGCGGGATCTTTTCCAACCGAATGTTGCTTGCGGTTTTTTCTGTATAGATAGGATTGCCTGAAACCGGTAGCGTATAACGCAAAAAAAATGGCAAAAGTAAATTCTACTTTTGCCATTTCTACTTACAGTTCTCTGATATCCATCAGCAATTCGATTAATACTCCTCCTCGTTAAAGAAGAAATCATCTTTCGACGGGTAGTCGGGCCAAATATCCTCGATCGACTCGTAAATATCGCCCTCGTCTTCGATCTCCTGCAGATTCTCAAGTACCTCCAGGGGTGCACCGCTACGTACGGCGTAGTCAATCAACTCCTCTTTGGTTGCCGGCCAGGGTGCATCTTCCAATTTGGAAGCCAATTCAAGTGTCCAATACATGATTTTTCAGTTTTAAGTCTTTGTAATCAGTCTATTAGCTACGCTAAAAATCGTGTAACCCATTAATTAGCGGACTGCAAAAGTATAAAAAAAATATGAATTACAAATAAAAAAACCGAAAATTCACCTCTTTCTACCCGATTGAACACAACGGCTTTACGGGATCCACTCGATCTCGTCAACGCCGAGTTTATTGGCTAAATGGCGTCCCAAGAGGTAGAAGTAATCCGATAGGCGGTTGAGCCAGCGTTTGGCTGACGGATCAATTCCATAGTCGCGATCGGCTCGCAAGGTTTCACGCTCGGCACGACGGCATACGGTGCGGCAGATGTGACACATCGAAAGGATGGGGTCACCGCCCGGTAAGGTAAACTTTGTAATTGGCGGCACTTCGCTCTGCATGCGGTCAATAGACTCCTCGAGACGCGTGATTGAACATTCGGATAGAGGTTGAACGCGATCTTCGCCTCCTCTACCAATCGCCAAAAGGGCCTCGACCGTCATGGCTTCGGCTAAGATGGTTTGCAATTCGGCGACATAACCTTCGCAAGCCTCCTTTTTACGCAGCAGATCAGCAAGCATTGCTACGAAGGCGGTTAGCTCGTCGACCGTGCCATATGCTTCAACGCGCGAATCGCTTTTAAAGACCCTTTCGCCACCGATGAGTGACGTGAGCCCTTCATCGCCCTGTTTGGTATAGATTTTCATAGTCGATAGTGTTGTTTTGGAAGGTTCTCATGAGTGAATAGGAGCACGTATCCTCGATGGTCGACCGAAGTACATGTATGCTCCTCAATGAGCTGATGGCATAAAGTAGCGCGCTCACGACCCGCATAGGGTGATAGAAGTGCAACTGTTGTATGATGTTGCACGGCATCTACAACCATAGCCCGTGTCCGCTTATCGTCAATCGATTCAGTCAACAAGCAAAGATCGCACGATGCATCGAGTCGATTGATCAAGAAATTCTGATAGCTGCATACGGTATAGAGATTTTGCAACTGCGTGGCTCGTCGACTACCTACACCCAATTGACGCAATGCTTCGTAGAGACGAGGATCGTTGGTCAGGAGTTTGCGTTTCATGAAGGCTTGACGAACCAACCGATAGACAAAGGGTGAATGAACCCCATGGCCACGAAAATGACGGACACGCGATAGCTGTTTTGGTAGCATCGCGAGTCCGTATAGACGGCGCTTTAGGTTTCGCCCGTTGATCTTCATGCGATTGAAATTTCTCTTACTGCTTCAAAAGACCCGCCAAACGGCCCGTTGAGAAGGCAATTTGCAGGTTATAACCTCCAGTATCGGCATCCAAGTCGAGCACCTCACCAGCCATGTACAAACCTTTCACTTTGAGCGACTCCATGGTATAGGAGTTGACCTCCGAACAACGTACACCGCCGGCCGTTGTAACGGCATATTCGAACGGCGCATAATCCGAGATCGGGAATGTCATACCCTTCAAAGTCTTTATCAAACGCGTGATTTCAGGCTCGGTCAGTTTCGAAATGTATTGTTTGGAGTGAATATCCAATTCACGCGAGAGAGGCATTACCAACGGCTTCGGAACCAGACGACGCAACAACTCGGAGAAGAACTCCGTGGGCTCCATCGACTCAATCTCGCGGGCAATACGTGCGCGGAGAGTCTCTTCATCGAGGGCGGATTTCAGGTCGAGTGTCAACTTTACAGTCTTGCCGTCAATCAAGGCATCAACTGCATCACGACTCATGCGCAGAGCTACAGCACCCTCAATACCACGCTCCGAGAAGCCGATTTCGCCAAACTCCTCACGAATCACCTCGCCATCGACAAATAGTTTTGCCTGGACGTTGCGTAATAACAATCCTTCGAGGTATTTCATCTGTGCGTGAGTGCTCTTTAAGGGGGTCAACGAGGGTCGCAACGGCTCAATCGTATGCCCCAAATCGGCTGCAAAGTGGTAGCCGTCACCGGTCGAGCCGGTTGCAGGATAAGAAACACCACCCGTTGTGAGAATCACATGCGCACACTCCTCCTTACGTTCGAAACCACGCTTATTGCGATAGCGTACACCGAACACACGACCACCAAGGGTCATGATCTCTGTTACGCGTGTTTCGTACATGATTTTCACGCCATTTTCAAAACAATACTCCAAGAGCGCATTGGCAATATCCCATGCTTTGCCGCTGCGCGGGAAGACACGCTCACCGCGTTCGATATCCAGCTTGACACCCTGACGCTCGAAGAAACGAATTGTGGCACGGTTATTAAATTCGGAAAATGCCTGCGTGAGGAACTCTCGGTTAACGCGTACATGCTCTAAAAATTCTTCAGCAGGTCGAGCATTGGTGACGTTGCAACGTCCCTTACCCGAGATGCGCACCTTACGTCCCGATTTCTCCATCTTCTCCAGCAATAGCACGCGCTTCCCCTGACGGGCTGCCGTACCTGCGGCCATCATACCTGCGGCGCCCGCACCTACAACGATGACATCATAGGGCTCGCGCTCGATTCTCTCTTCAGTTTGGTTCAGTTCTTCCATAATATATACAAAGGTAGCAAATAGGCTTGCTACTGCCAAATTTATTCGTGGGTTTCGCCCTCCAGGAGGAAGGGTTGGAATCGAAATTGCGTATCCGACACCTCGCGCGAGAAACAATAGTAGGTCAATTCGGCTTCGGTGCGTACCTCGCCCCCTTGCGTGAGTGTGACACTCATCACCACAAACGAACGTTTTTGCTCTTTGAGTCGGCAACGCAATTCGATTGTATCGCCGGTGTGCGAGCTGACAGGTTTGCGGAATTTAACCTGTAGGTTGGTCGTCATGGCTGAGAGCTGCAATTTGCGACCGATCCACCAACCGCCAATCTCGTCGATAAGGGTCGATTGTATGCCCCCATGTAGCGTACCCAACCATCCCTCATAGTCGGGAGATGGGCTCCAAAGGCTGACCAATTCGTCGCCATCCTCCCAGAACTCCATTTTGAGTCCTTTGGAATTAGATGGGGCGCAGGCAAAGCAGTTGTAGCCTGCGTCGACAAGTGACAGCCAGGGGTTTTGAAGTTTCTCCATGCGACCTATTTCTGCTCGATGCGTTTGATCCATTTCTTGTAGGCGCGCAATACATCGTTACCCTCGCCTACATACCAACTGTAACCTACGCGGCGCTCGGGCCATACCTTATCCAGTGAGTAGACCTTGATGCCATCGCGGTTGCAGAGGAAAATGGTGTTATCCTCCAACTCGTAAAAACGCGCCCAAAGGGGTTTAGCGTTCGGATCATCAACCAGACGTCGATCGGCCTTGATCGTCGGATCCTCAGGGTTGCCTTCGGGCATCGGAATGTTGATGATTTTTTTGCCCATGATTTTAGTCTTCTCATACCATGCTACAGCGCACTTGACAGCATCGATAATCTCCTCTGAAGGGTTCTCGATCGACATCAGGAAGAGGACAATGGCTGCACTCTCGCCGGCCGACAATCCCGGTAATTCATATGTACGCGCCTTTACAGGGACGAGCGTCTTTTGATCGTACTGCTGTGCCCAGACCGTCTTGACACCGTTTTGCACATACTGCGTGTCGAGAATCAGCTGCAGGCCCTTCTCGTACGACTCCTTGATCTGCGCACGAGTCTTTTTGTTGATCCAACTGTACTGCGGCTGATTGTTGAGTACATCCTGCCACATATTGAGTACACCGGTGATGATGTCATCATTATAGCATATGGCATCATCGTGCCAGCCAATCCAACTGCCGTTCGGATACTGATTCCTGAGGATATACTCCACGCCGCGTTTGCAAGCCTTCAAATAGCGCTTCTCGCCTGTGAGAGTGTAAACCTCCGAGAGGTAAGCTACTTGCGGATAGATGTTGCGGTTGTCGAAGGTCGATTGACGATAGCGCGGTGTAAGCGAGTTGATCACCGAGTCGGTATCCATGATACCCAGCCAGTCGATATTCTTTGGCCAGCCGCCATCTTCGTTTTGGTAAGCCAGCAGATTTTCGGCAATCGAACGATAGTCGGTCGGAGCGTATTGTTTGCACGATCCCGGCTCATGCTCGAGGTACCAGTGGTGGATGCAATCGCTAAAAAGGGCGATCGAAGGGGCTTGTTGAGCTACTGCCGTGCCACACGTAAGCGTCAGCAGTGCAATCAGAAAACGTTTCATGGAGTTGCTTGGTTGGTTTATTTTGCAAATATAAGAAAAAAACTAAACGAGCGACGAGTGGAAGGTCGAAAAAAAGCGTTAAGGAATCAAATTGTTCCTCAACGCTTTGTCGCTGTATTTGCCTTTACTTGGTTAATTCACGAAAACCGAGTCAAAATACTCCTCGAACAGCTCTTTAGCTTGTTCTAACTGGGCAGGAGTATTCTCCTTCACCCCTTTGAGCGTGTACTCCAATCCCATTGCCTCGTACTTATGTACACCGAGTGTATGGTAGGGCAAAATTTCAACACGCTCGATCATCTTATAGCAGCCCAACGCCTCACCCAAAGCACGAATATCGGCCTCGAAATCACTGTGCCCGGGGATCAATACGTAACGCAACCAGAAGGGGCGATTGTGCTCCTCGAGCCAGGCAGCGGTGCGAAGTGTTTGTAAATTTTCGCGACCGGTTAAATCCTTGTGGTGCAACGGGTTGAATTGTTTCAAGTCAAGCAACACAAGATCCGTCAACCCCCACAATTCCTCTACCTCGGGGGTATGGATTGAACCATTCGTATCGAGACAGATATGGATACCCTGCTCTTTGAGTCGTCGAAAGAGCGGAACGAGTTCACGAGCCTGCATGGTGGGTTCACCACCGCTGAAGGTAACACCGCCTCGCTTGCCGAAAAAAGGCTTTTCGCTCACGGCCATTTCCATGATCTCTTGCTCGCTCACCAAACGACACTCTCCTTTCGGGTCAATTGTGTCGGGGTTAGCGCAGTAGCGGCAACGGAAATTGCAGCCTTGCAGAAAGACTACAAGGCGCAATCCGGGACCGTCGAACGTGCCGAGCGATTCGTAGGAGTGTAAGCGAATCATGGCCGATGCGATATTACATGCGCTCGTGGAAGCTACGCGATATAACCTCCAGCTGATGCTCACGGCTCAGCTTAATGAAGTTAACAGCGTAACCCGAAACGCGAATCGTCAACTGCGGGTACTTCTCGGGATGCTCCATAGCGTCGAGCAGCATCTCACGGTTCAGTACGTTTACGTTCAGGTGGTGTGCACCCTTCGTGAAGTAACCATCCATGAGCGTCACGAGGTTCTCGATACGCGTCAGCTCATCAACACCCAACGACTTCGGAACAATCGAGAAAGTGTTGCTGATGCCGTCCTGCGAGTCGCGGTAACGGAGCTTAGCTACCGACGAGAGCGATGCGATAGCACCATTCTTGTCGCGACCATGCATCGGGTTGGCACCCGGGGCAAAGGCTACACCCTTCTCACGACCATCGGGCGTGGCACCGGTCTTCTTACCGTACATCACATTCGAGGTGATGGTCAGCACCGACAAGGTCGGACGTGCATTCTTGTATACGGGGTGCTTCTTCAGCTCCTCGTTGAAGAAGTAGATCAGGTCAACACCCAACTGGTCTACGCGGTCATCGTTGTTACCGAAGCAGGGGAACTCCTTTTCAATTGAGAACGACTCGGTCAGACCCAACTCGTTGCGCTTTACGGTTACCTTACCGTACTTGATGGCCGAAAGCGAATCGAGTACGATCGACAGACCGGCCACACCATATGCCAGGTTGATGCGGGGATTCGTGTCAATGAGAGCCATCTGAGCCTTCTCGTAATAGTACTTATCGTGCATGAAGTGAATGATGTTCATCGCATCGTTGTAGACGCGAGCTACTTCCGTAAGTACCTTCTTGTAGTTCGACAAAACCTCCTCATAGTTCAGCAGGTCGCCCATCAGCGTCGGGATACCCTTCACGATCTGCGTACCTGTGTTCTCGCAGCGACCACCGTTGATGGCCAACAGCAGAGCCTTGGCCAGGTTGCAACGTGCACCGAAGAACTGGATCTGCTGACCGATGGCCTGGTATGATACGCAGCATGCGATACCATAGTCATCCGAGAAACGCACCTCGCGCATCAGCGTATCGTTCTCGTACTGTACCGACGAGGTGTCGATCGAAACCTTGGCACAGAACTCCTTGAAGCCCTCCGGCAACTCGGGGCTCCAAAGTACGGTCATGTTCGGCTCGGGCGAAGGACCGAGGTTGTAGAGGGTCTGCAGGAAGCGGAACGAGGTCTTCGTAACCTTCGTGCGACCGTCGTTGAATCGACCACCGATGGCCTCCGTGATCCAGGTCGGGTCACCGGCAAAGATGTCGTTGTAAGACTGCATACGCAGGTGGCGTACCATGCGCAGCTTGATGACAAACTGGTCAATGAGCTCCTGAGCGAACGACTCGGTGATGTTGCCCTTGTCCAGATCGTACTGAATATAGATGTCGAGGAACGACGATACGTTGCCGAGCGACATGGCGGCACCATCCTGCTCCTTTACGGCAGCCAGGTAGGCCATATATACCCACTGAACAGCCTCCTGAGCCGAGGTGGCCGGACGGCTGAGATCCAAACCGTAGTACTCACCCATCGTGCGCATGTCATTCAGCGCCTTGATCTGCTCGGCTACCTCCTCGCGCAAGCGAATTGTGGCATCCGACATCGGTGAGCCCAGGTTCTTGAGATCCTCCTTCTTGGCCTCGATCAGACGATCAACACCATAGAGAGCCAGACGACGATAGTCGCCGATGATGCGGCCTCGTGCATAGTTGTCGGGCAGACCTGTCAGGAAGCCCAACGAACGGAACGTACGAATCTCATCGGTGTATACGTCAAAGACGCCATCGTTGTGGGTCTTGCGGTAGTGCGTGAAGATATCTTTAACCTTCTCGTCTACCTCTACGCCCTGCTCACGGCAGGCACGCGATACGACGTTGATACCACCGAAGGGCTTGATGGCGCGCTTCAGCAGTTCGTCAGTCTGCAGACCTACGATCAACTCGTTCTCCTGGTCGATGTAGCCTGCTTTGTGCGAGGTGATGGTCGAAACGGTTTTGTTGTCTAGCGAGCGAACACCGCCACGCAGACGCTCCTCTTCGAGGGCCTGGAGGCACTTGTTCCACACCTTCAAGGTGCGCTCGGTCGGTTTTTCGAGGAATGCGGCATCGCCGTAGTACGGCGTGATGTTGGTCTGCACGAAATTAGCGACATCGATTTTGTCGCACCACAGACCGGCTTTGAATTGCATATTAGTATCCATATAACCTAACTCTAAAGATGCCACAAAAGTACAATTATTTCGCTTATATAGCAACTTTTGACAATACCTAAAGCTAGGTATTTATCGTTTTCGTCCACATTTTGGCAAAAAAGTACATTTTTTGTCGAAAAATGAGACCGCGATATTTTGCTTTGAGGACCGAAATCTCGAACGGGGTATTTGTATCTCGATTGCTTATCATTATCTTTGCAGTAAATAACGCAAATTATGGCTGACAACTATTTGGAAAAGAAGATGGAGGATTACAAGGCGCGCACGGTGACTTCGAGCAGGAACCGTCCGAGTTTTGCGAAGCTGTTACGCAAGAACCGCAGCCATCGCGGTTATGACCCTTCGTTTGTAGTGCGCGAGGATCAGATGCGTCGTATTTTGGCGGTGAATCGCATGATTCCTTCGGCGCGCAATCTTCAAGCGTTGCGTTTCCGTCCCGTATTGCACGATGAAGCGCATAAAGTATTGCCGCATATCCGTTTAGGTGGTGCGCTACCCCAGCTGAATCTTCCCTATCCCGGTACGCAGCCCGAGGCCTTTATTGTGATCTGCTCAGCTGTGGCCCCCGACCATTATGTTTGGATTGATTTGGGTATTGCGGCGCAGAGTATGCTCTTGCAGGCGACTGAAATCGGACTAAACGGTATCATGATTGGCGCATTCGATAAGCGAGCCGTACAAGAGGCTTTGAGATTGGAGCGTGAACCTCTGTTGGTGATTGCTTTGGGCAAAGGAATCGAGCAGATTGAGTTGGTCGACATTCATGCCGAGGAGCCCCGAGCTTACTATCGTGACGAGCAGGGTGTGCATTACGTCCCGAAAGTATGCTTGGAAGATTTAATCTTAAAATAAGGTTGCAAAATTCATTTTCTCCATATATCTTTGTCACACCAATGCGGTAGTAGCTCAGTCGGTAGAGCATTAGCTTCCCAAGCTGAGGGTCGCGAGTTCGAGCCTCGTCTACCGCTCATGGAACGACAGACAGCCTTCGGGCTGTCTTTTTTTTGTCGTTCCACGAGCGGTATTTACCGCATCGATATAGACAATCCCTCCAAACCTCCCTTTGATAAGGGAGGCTTCATGATTTACTATTTTGTTGTCTAGGCTCTTGCGAGCGACCCTCATCACCCCTTCCAGGGGTCGGGAGGTAAGTATCATGCATAAACCCTATCTGACACGAAACAAAACCATCGGCAAAATCGTATTAATAAAAAGCGCTAAAGCAGGTATTGTGATAGCGATTTTGCAATTGTTTAACACCCTTTTTTGATGCGTTATGAAGAAGCTTCTGAACCATCCGCTTTTGCTGGAGTTTGTGACTGCCCTGGCGATCATTCTCTTGATGATTATGGAATTTCCGACCAAGTTGAGCTGCTATCTTTTGGGGGTCTTGCTTGTCGCCTATGTGGCGCGCATTCTGGGTTACTGCCTGCATAAGAAACCCAAAGCATAAAGCGTGCATACTTATATATAATATAAAGAGGTCGCTCCCGTAATGGAAGCGACCTCTTTTTGGGTTGTTATTGTGGCTTAGCAGCCCAGCAATTTCTTGATCGAGGTGATGTTCTTCTCGCTTGTGAGCTTTTTGCCCTCGGCCGTGTAGAGGTCATCAATGCGATCCTTGAAGTAGGTCTCCACCTTATTGCGGACGATCTTCATGGTCGAGTTCACCAGGCCGTTCTTCTCGGTGAAGGCCTCGTCAACGATAGCCAATGCGCCCGGCAACCAACGGTGCGGGAACTCATCGCCATAGATGCCACCCTTGCGGTACTTGTCAATCTCAGCGCCAATAAGCTTAGCAGCGGCCTCAGCCTGCTCGGCAGCGGGCAGCTCCTTCACCTCACGCTTCAGGGCATCCTTGTTCGGCACGATGACGGCCGTCGTGTAGGGACACTGATTATTGTAGAGGATGATCTGGTCAATCAGGGGCGACTTATCGACGATAGCCTCCTCCATACCCTCGGGGCTGTACTTCTCGCCGTCGCTCGAGATCAGAAGGCTCTTGAAACGGCCCAATACATAGAGGAAGCCGTCCTTGCCCATGTATCCCATATCGCCCGTGTAGAGCCAGCCGTCGCGTACCGTGTCGGCCGTCGAATCGGGATTCTTCCAGTAGCCTGCCATCACGTTCTCGCCGTAGATGACAATCTCACCCTTCTCGCCTACCGGCAGGTCGTTGCCATCAGCATCCTTAATCTTGAGGTCAATACCCTCGAGTACTTTACCCGACGAACCGAAACGGCAGCATTTGGGCCACGGTGAGTTAGCCGAGATGATGGGCGTAGCCTCCGAAAGACCGTAGCCCTGGAACATCGGAATACCGATGGCGTAGAAGAAGCGCTGCAGCTCCGAGTCGAGCAGTGCGCCACCACCTACGAAGAAGCGCAGCTCACCACCAAAGGCCTCGCGTACCTTCGAGAAGAGGATCTTATCGAAAGCCCATACGGCCGGCTTGAGGATAAAGCGCCAGCCACGGCCCTTCGTGTAGGCGTCCTGGTTGTAGCAATAGGCCGTCTTGAGGGCCAATTTGAAGAGCTTCTCAGTCGTAGCACCCTTGGCGCGGATAGAGCTCTCAATGTTCTTGCGGAAGTTCTTGGCCAAGGCAGGAACCGACAACAGGAAATGAGGCTTCACCTCGCGGATATTGAGCGGTACGTTGCGCAGCGTTTCCATAGGCGTAGCACCTACCTGGGTTGTAGCAACAGCAGCACCACGGGCAATCATGATGTAGAAACCGGCTACGTGGGCAAAGCAGTGGTCCAAAGGCAGAATGATCAGCGTGCGCCAACCATCGGGAATAGTGATGCGCGTCAGAGCCTGCTCGACATTCGAGGTGTAGTTGCGGTGCGTGAGCACAACACCCTTCGGGTCTGCCGTCGTACCCGACGTGTAGGTAATCGTAGCGTAGTCGTCGTTCTGGATAGCCTGGCTTACGGACAACAACTTCTCCTTACCTGTCTTGAGCCATTCGCGACCTTTCTCCATCACCTCCGACAGAAGTACTTCGCCCTCTTGCTCAGCCTTCGCCTTCGAGCCCATGATGATCACGTTCTTCAGCAGGGGCAGGCGGTCGCGGATGACGCGAATCTTGTGGATCTGCGTCGGCGATACGAAGATGGTTGAAACCTCTGCATGCCAGAGACGAAAATAGAGGTCGTTAGCCTCTTCCAATTTAATCGAGAGGGGGACGCTGATACCACCAGCATACAGCAGACCCAGCTCCGAGACAATCCAATCGTTGCAACCTTCCGAGAGAATCGAAATTCGCTCTTTGGGTTCAATGCCCATTGCCATCAAACCGCCACCAATGGCCAAAGCCTGCTCGTGGGCCTCGGCATAGGTCGTAGGCTCGAACTTTGTGGTTTTCTTCTCCAAGAGGAAGGTGTTGTTACCATATTTGGCAACGGACTCCTCAAAGAGGTCAATGAGTGTTTTCTTCATAGTTTTGCTATAAGTTTTTTGGTTTGGTTTGGTTTAGTCCATTTTAAGTACAGCGAGGAAGGCCGACTGCGGCACCTCCACATTACCAATTTGGCGCATACGCTTCTTACCCTTCTTCTGTTTTTCCAAAAGTTTGCGCTTACGCGAGATGTCGCCACCATAACACTTGGCCGTTACATCCTTACGTACAGCCTTCACCGTTTCACGTGCAATGATCTTGGCACCGATTGCAGCTTGGATTGCAATATCAAACTGCTGGCGCGGGATCAGCTCCTTGAGCTTCTCGCACATCTTGCGTCCAAAATCGTAGGCGTGGTCGGCATAGATCAGCGATGAAAGGGCGTCGACCTGCTCGCCATTGAGCAGAATATCGAGTTTGACGAGTTTGCTGGGCTGGAAGCCTGTGCGGTGGTAGTCGAACGAGGCGTAGCCTTTCGAAATCGACTTCAGCTTGTCGTAGAAGTCGAATACAATCTCCGATAGAGGCATGTCGAAGTTAACCTCCACACGGTCGGTGGTCAGATAGGTCTGATTCTTGAGCGTACCGCGCTTATCGATACAGAGTTTGATGACGTTGCCGAGGAAGTCGGCCTTCGTGATGATCTGGGCCTCGATATAGGGTTCCTCGATCTTGGCAATCTTCGTGACTTCGGGCAGTCCCGAGGGGTTGTGTACCTCCAACTCTTGTCCATCAGTCGTGGTGATACGGTAGGATACGTTCGGTACGGTCGTAATGACATCCATGTCAAACTCACGATACAGACGCTCCTGGATAATCTCCATGTGCAACAAGCCAAGGAAACCGCAACGGAAACCAAAGCCAAGTGCCAATGAACTCTCTGGCTCGAAAGTGAGCGATGCATCGTTCAACTGCAATTTCTCGAGCGAGGCACGCAGGTCCTCGTATCGGTCGGCTTCAACCGGATAGACTCCGGCAAATACCATCGGTTTTACATCCTCAAAACCTGCGATGCCCTCGGTGCAGGGGTTAGCAACGGCCGTAATAGTATCACCCACTTTTACATCCGCCGAGGTCTTGATACCCGAGCAGATGTAGCCTACGTCGCCTGTTTTGATCTCTTGACGCGGTGCCATTTTCAGCTTCAGTACGCCCACCTCATCAGCGTCGTATTCGGAGCCTGTATTGACGAATTTGACCTGCTGGCCTTTGCGGATCGAGCCGTTGAATACGCGATAATAGGCAATGATGCCGCGGAAGGGGTTGAATACCGAGTCGAAAATCAGTGCCTGCAGCGGAGCCTCAGGATCACCTTGGGGGGCAGGGATACGTGCCACAATGGCCTCCAAAATATCCTCGACACCTTGGCCTGTTTTTCCCGAAGCCAGCAGAATGTCCTCCTCCTTGCAACCGATCAGATCAACGACCTGATCCTTCACTTCATCGATCATGGCCGAATCCATGTCTATCTTGTTCAATACGGGGACAATCTCCAAATCGTTGCCGACGGCCAGGTAGAGATTCGAGATAGTTTGTGCCTGAATACCTTGTGTTGCATCGACGATCAACAACGCACCTTCGCAGGAGGCAATGGCGCGCGAAACCTCGTACGAGAAATCGACGTGTCCCGGGGTGTCAATCAAGTTCAGTGTATAAGTTTCGCCATCTTTGGCCTTGTATTCCATCTGAATGGCATGGCTCTTAATGGTGATACCCTTTTCGCGTTCGAGCTCCATGTCGTCGAGTACCTGCGACTGCATTTCGCGTTGACCCAGCGTGTTTGTGAACTCCAAAAGTCGGTCGGCCAACGTGCTCTTGCCGTGGTCGATATGTGCTATGATGCAAAAATTGCGAATGTTTTTCATTCTATTCTATTCGTATATCCGCGCAAATATACAACAAAAAAATGAAAAAGCGAAGCTTTCTGGGTTGCTCGATTGATTGAAAACGTTTATCTTTGCCGCCAACTTACAATTAAACACACATTACATTATGCTTTCACGACAGGTCGCAGCCAAGCTGCGTGCGTATGAAACGCCCTTTTACCTTTACGATATGGCGCTCTTGCGCCAAACACTTGAGAGTGTTGTTTACGAATCGAAACGTTATGGCTACCACCTTCATTATGCCATCAAGGCCAATTACGATGATCGAATTTTGCAGGTGATTCGCGAATACGGCCTTGGAATTGACTGTGCCAGTGGTAATGAGCTGCGTAAAGCGATCGAGTCGGGATTCGACCCCAAAACGATTGTGTATGCCGGCGTGGGCAAGAAAGATAAAGAGTTGAAATATGCCATCGAGCAACAGATTTTGGCTATTAATGTCGAATCGCTTGAGGAACTTTATCTGCTTGATCGTCTTTCGGGTGAGGCCGGTAAGGTGACAGAGGTTGCTCTGCGTATCAATCCCGATATCGACCCCAAAACGAACCATTGCATTGATACGGGTCAGGCTGACAGTAAGTTCGGTATTTCGTATGAGGAAATTTTGGAACATGCCGAGGAGTTGAAACAATTGCAAAACCTCAAGTTGATTGGTATTCATCTGCACATCGGTTCGCAGATCCGCGAGTTGCACGTTTTTGAGAATATGTGCAACAAGGTCAATGTAATTGTTGAAAATATGGAACGTCTGGGATTCAACTTCCGATTTGTAGATGTCGGTGGTGGTCTGGGCGTGAATTACGATGTTCCCGAAAACGAGCCGATCCCCAATTTCGCTTCGCTCTTTGCTATTATCCATAACCACCTTTCGGTGGGCGATCGTGAGGTGCATTTTGAGTTTGGTCGAGCCATTGTCGCTGAATGTGGTGAGTTGATTACGACCGTGCTCTACAATAAGACGACCGCCACGGGCCGTCGCCTGGTTATTGTGGATGGTTCGATGACCGAGCTGATTCGTCCAGCATTGTATGGCTCCTACCACAATATAGAGAATATCACCTCGGAGTCGGAACTGACAACCAAATATACGGTGGTTGGTACGGCTTGCGAATCAACCGATGTGTTCCAGGAAAATGTGAGCTTGAAGAAGACCAAGCGTGGCGATTTGCTGGCCCTTAAATCAGCCGGTGCATACGGTATGTCCATGGCTTCGCGCTACAACCTGCATGATCTACCCGGAGCCGTTTATAGCGACGAACTTTAATCCATATGTGGCTCTCTTTAGCCTTTCTTTCAGCCGCTCTGCTAGGTTTGTATGATGCGGCTAAAAAACAATCTCTCACCGGTAACGCTGTGTTACCTGTGTTGTTGCTCAATACCTTATTCTCTACCCTGTTGTTTGCGCCGATGATTCTTTCGTCGGCACTTGATGCTGCATGGTTTGAGGGTACCATTTTTGATGCTCCGAAAGGTGATTTTGAATCTCATGTTTTGGTTGCGATAAAGTCTGTTATTGTACTCACTTCGTGGATTTTTGGATACTTCGGAATTAAGCATCTTCCGCTCACGATCGTAGGGCCTATCAACGCTACACGCCCCGTGATGGTACTGGTTGGTGCACTGCTGTTTTTTGGAGAGAGGCTGAATCTATATCAGTGGATCGGTGTATTGTTGGCGCTTGTTTCCTTGTTCCTTTTGAGTCGCTCATCAAAGCGTGAGGGAGTTCATTTCAACCACAATATTTGGATTCTCTTTGTAGCCCTTTCGGCTGTTACCGGCGCTTTGAGCGGCCTATACGATAAGTTTATCATGGGACGCTTGGAGCCTGTCTTTGTACAGAGTTGGTACAACCTCTATCAATTGCTGATCATGACTGTCGTAGTGTCGTTGTTGTGGTGGCCCAAACGAAAAAGTACTACCCCGTTCCATTGGTCGTGGGCTATTCCGCTGATTTCAATTTTGCTGTCAGCGGCTGATTTTGCCTATTTTTACGCATTGAGTGAGGCGGATTCGATGATCTCGGTTGTGTCGATGATTCGTCGCGGCTCGGTAATTATTTCATTCCTATGTGGTGCTATACTCTTTCATGAGCGCAATTTGAAAGCCAAAGCCTTTGACTTGGCGTTGATTCTGCTCGGTATGCTCTTTCTGTGGATGGGATCAAGATAAGAGTTGAAAGTTGTTTGTGCTTTTATTCGCTCAACAAAAAAGGAGATAGTCTAAACCGATGACTATCTCCTTTTTTTAATTGGCTAAGCGAATTTCTAATTTTCCACTTGTTTCGGTGTCTCCGTAAAGAGATCAACCGTCTCGGGCCACTCTTTGATTCGCGTTAACGCATTGTCGATCATTTGGCCGATACGATTTGTGAAAGATGCGCCACGGTAGCTGGAGGTATTGGTAATAAACGCATAGCTCAAACCATTCGGGCGGCTCTTGATATAGGCCGAGGTGCCTGACATGGTGCCCGTGCGGGTCATGACACCCCCTTTGGCCTGCATGCGTGCCCAACCATACGGAAAATCACCGGTACGAAGCGGCGTGTTCATTTTCGCTATACTCTCTTTGGTTAAAATATCGGGGACTCCCGGTTGACCGTCAATTGAAGCTACAAGTCGAAGCAATTCGGCAGCCGAGCAAACCCAGGCACCTGCACCCTGCAATCCTTCAATGTTGTGGCCGCCATATTCACGCTCACGCATCAATCCCGAGCCATCGTATGATTCGATTAAATCTTCAGGGGCGTGACCATAATAGGTGACTTCGCGGCGATGCTTTTCGTGGCGGAAATTACGTGCAATTTGCATATCGTAACAACCGGCCGGTTCCAATACATGTTTGCGCATATAATCCTCATAGGTCATGCCCGAAACCTTTTCAATTACACGCGAAAGCACCAGATAGCCGATATTTGAGTATTGAGCCGAGCCACCCGGATTGTCGCGTAGACGAAGCCCCAGTTGGAAGGCAATGACCTCATCTTCCGTGAGCTTACGATTGCGTCCCGTCCAACGAATCAGGTCGGCCGAGCGAAACATTGGGTCACCCATGCGACGACTGAATCCGGAAGTGTGGTTTAAGAGGTGATGCACAGTGATTTTGGGGACACGCTTATCCTTGTAATCGCGGAAAATCGAGTCGTTCAGAATCCCGTCGGGGCCAAATACTGTGCTTTCGGTGGAGAGTTTACCCTCTTCGCAAAGCTTCATGATACCGATGGCTGTAATGAGCTTTGAAGCCGATGCGATACGCATGATATCGCCCGATTCGAGCTGTTGCTCCTTCGCTGTGTCGGCATATCCAAAACCTTTGGCATAAATCAACTTTTCATGTTGCATGATGGCCAACTGAGCACCGCGGATATTGTAGCGTGCCATCCAATTTCGAATGTACCGTTCCATACGCTCGGTCTCCTGAAAATCACAGTAGACGTTGCAGATTGAGTCATTGAGTCGATAGATCGGCGCCCCATCGTCAGACAATAGCTCTCCCTCTGTGGTTTGGCAACTGCGAATCGTCAGGGCAATCCCTGTGATCAGCATGGCGAGCACAATGAAAAGTTTATAGCGTTGCATCGGTTTGTGGTCAGGTCTGTTGGTTTAGGTGACAAAGGTAGTAATATTTTGTGAAAAACGAGGGGCTGTCCTTCGTATTTGTTGGACAGCCCCTCGTTTGTGATATGCACTTTGGCCATTAGTTTGCCCACACAAAATTGTGTTGAACGGGGTTGGCGTTGTTGATGCCTTTAGCCGTTATGCGTACGCCGATCGTGTCGGTCATGTAGGAGGTGAAAGGCGTCATGTCGAAGGTAAAGAATCCGGCACCGATGTTGGTCGTATTTTCCTCAGCTGCTGATGCTCCGTGTGCGAGCGTCAAGTTGAGATAACCGTTCTTAACAGGCTCATCCTCATCAAGTACAAGCGTAAATTCATGCTCCGAAAGCTTGCCGTCGGTAGCGGTAAACATCATAGCCATGTCAAGTACAGTTCGGGTTACGTGTACCAAGTAATACTCACTGCCATTGTTGTAGATGTCAACGCTGAGCTGACCATAGTCCAACTCCTCGCCGGCAGCCATTACAGCCGTCTCGGCACGATCGAAGTGGATGTAGCCATGGAGCTTGATATGGTTGCTCTTCTGTCCGTCGCCCATCTCCATTGACGTGTAGTAGATAAGTGCACGCTGACCGTAGGTCGGCATGTAGGGACGGTTGGCAGCGGGAAGTCCCGAGTCATCGGCTACAATGAGCTGCTGATTTGAGTCGGTCATCAAAGTTACGGGCATGGTCGATACAACCGTACCATAGGCAACATCGGTTGCGTAGTCACCCGGATCGGTGCTGTCGCACGATGTGAACGAAAGCATGGCAGCAAGTGCCAGCATCAGAAATGCAATTTTCTTCATTGTGTTCTTATTCTTTTTAAGTTATCTGCAAGTTCTAAACGGCAAAAAAGCCGAAAATCGCACGCAAAGGTAAGAAAAAATATCGGATTTTATGCTTTATCGGGACGTGATGGGCAAAAGATGATGCAGGGATGGCACTCGGCCACCCCTGTTTATCACGTGTATTGCGCTCAGATGATCTGCTCGAGTCGCTGAACAGTGCGTGCAATCTCTTCGTCCGAAGGAATGTAGTCTTGGAGATGTCCACCGAGGTATTGTTCGTAGGCAAAAAGGTCGATGGTGCCATGTCCGGAGAGATTGAAGAGAATAGTTGTATTTCTCCCTTCGATCTTGGCTCGTAATGCTTCACGGATAGCGGCTGCTATAGCGTGAGTTGATTCGGGAGCTGGAATAATACCCTCAGTACGAGCAAAGAGGACTCCGGCCTGCATGGTCTCGGTTTGCGGAATGGCGGTAGCCTCAATATGCCCGTCGTGTAACAATTGGCTGATAATGGCTCCTGCTCCGTGATAGCGCAAGCCGCCGGCATGGATAGCCGAAGGTTGGAATTCGTGCCCAAGGGTGTACATGGGGATTAAAGGGGTATATCCCGAATAATCGCCAATGTCGTATTGGAATGTTCCGCGTGTGAGTTTTGGGCAGCTCTCCGGCTCAACGGCTACGACACGGATCTGCTTACCCTCGCAAAAATTTTGACGCAGGAACGGGAATGCAATGCCTCCAAAATTACTGCCACCCCCGATGCATCCGATCACCACATCCGGTTCGGCGTCGGCCATCTGCATTTGGAGTATTGCCTCCTCACCTGTGATGGTCTGATGTAGCAGGACATGGTTCATGACACTACCCAAGCAGTAACGAGTGCCTTCGGGATCTTCAAGCGCGCGCTCTACAGCCTCCGAAATGGCTAGCCCCAGACTGCCGGTTGTGTGTGGATCGGTCATGCGTGCCGTGCGTCCCGACTGGGTGAGTGTAGTCGGCGAGGAGTGACAGGTTGCACCCCATGTATTCATCATCAATCGACGATAAGGTTTTTGGTCATAGCTGACACGTACCATAAAAACTTCAACATCGAGGCCGAAATGGTTGCCGGCAAATGAGAGTGCCGATCCCCACTGCCCCGCCCCGGTTTCGGTCGTAAGGCGGCGAATCCCCTGCTTATGGTTATAATAAGCCTGAGGGACAGCGCTGTTCGGTTTGTGTGATCCCACGGGAGAAACGCCCTCATTCTTGAAGAAAATTTTGGCGGGGGTATCCAACGCTTTCTCCAATCCGATAGCGCGTACCAATGGTACCGGACGCCAAATACGATAGATCTCTTGAACTTCGTCGGGAATCTCAATAAACCGCTCCGTAGAGAGTTCCTGACGAGCCAATTCATCGGCTAAAATAAGGCGCAAGTCCGACTCTGTAATGGGAGAATGCGTATCGGGGTTGAGATAGGGACGAGGCTGGTGAGGTATGTCGGCGACGAGGTTATACCATGCAGTCGGCATTTGACTTTCGGGAAGGATAAACTTTTTCGATTTCATGGCTTGATGTTGTGTTATGTTGAACGATTCTGAAAAAATAAAACCCGTTGTTACTTTTCGTAAACAACGGGTTGCGGTTATCGGTTGGAGTGTGCGCATGGCTAAAAAGCCCTCATTGTTCACGAGAGAATAGCGGACGCCACCACCAAACCTGCATTATGCTAATAGCGATCATGGGAGTCAAATACTTGTTTTCACAAAAATAGTCAAATAGAAACATAAATGCAAACCTGGCAGCAAAAAAAATGGGCCGAAACTGCCGAAGATGTTGTTTTATGCGGCATTTTCTAAATTTTCACTTTTAGACTTTAATTTTTCGTTCGTTCTTTGTATCTTTACGCGCTCATTTTAGCAAATACAAACAATAAACGATATGAATATTTCCTACAATTGGCTCAAACGCTATCTCAAAACCGACCTGACGGCCGAGGAGATAGCCAAAATTCTGACCGATATTGGTCTGGAAGTCGAGGGCTTTGAGAAGATCGAGACGATCAAAGGTGGTCTGCATGGTGTGGTAGTTGGCGAAGTGCTGACTTGCGAGGAGCATCCTGATTCGGACCATCTCCATATTACAACCGTAGATGTAGGTGGTGATGCGCCGCTTCAGATTGTTTGCGGTGCACCGAATTGCCGCCAAGGTTTGAAGGTACTTTGTGCTACTGTGGGTACGGTGCTCTACCCCAATGGTGGCGAGGAGGAGTTTAAGATCAAACGTTCGAAGATTCGTGGTGTGGAGTCACTCGGTATGCTTTGCGCCGAGGATGAGCTAGGTATTGGCGAGTCGCACGACGGTATCATGGAACTTCCGATTGACTCGGTTGTGGGCACGACGGCCAAAGAGTATCTTCACATTGAGGATGATTATCTGATTGCGATCGGTTTGACGCCGAATCGTGTCGATGCGGCATCGCATATCGGTGTGGCGCGTGACCTGTACGCATACCTTACGGCTAACGGTCGTGCTGCTGAGTTGGTTTGGCCTTCGGTCGAGGATTTCAAAGTTGACAATCACGACCTGGAGATCAAGGTGCGTGTTGAGAATCAGGAGGCCGCACCGCGTTATGCCGGCGTATCGATTCGCAACTGCAAAATCGGTCCTTCACCCGAGTGGATGCAGAATGCATTGCGTGCTGCAGGCATCAATCCGAAAAACAATTTAGTGGATATCACCAACTTTGTCCTCTTTGAATTGGGTCAGCCCCTGCACGCCTTTGATGCCGACAAGATTGAGGGCAAGGAGGTTGTTGTCCGCACCTGCGCCGAGGGAACGCCCTTCGTAACACTCGATGGTGTAGAGCGCAAGTTGACCGAGAAGGATCTGATGATCTGCTCGGCTGAACGTCCGAAGTGCATCGCCGGTGTCTTTGGTGGTTTGGATTCGGGTGTGAACGACGAGACTGTCAATGTCTTTCTCGAGAGCGCCTATTTCAACCCTGTATGGGTGCGCAAGACGGCTAAGCGTTTCGGCCTGAATACCGATTCTTCGTTCCGTTTTGAGCGAGGCGCCGATCCGAATATCCAGCTTTATGCCTTGAAACGTGCTGCAATGCTCTTTAAGGAGTTGGCCGGAGGAGAGATTGCTTCCGAGGTGATTGATATTTGCCCCGAGCCGGCTAAAGACTTTGTTTTCGATTTCTCGTTGAAACGTTTGGCCATGCTCATCGGTAAAGAGATTCCTGAAGCAACCGTACATGCCATTTTGGCTGCTCTCGATGTAAAGATTCTTGCCCAGCAGGGTGAGGTCCTGACCGTGGCCGTTCCGCCTTATCGCGTGGATGTACAGCGCGAGGCTGATTTGGTAGAGGATGTATTGCGCATCTATGGATATAACAATATCGAGATTCCGCAGCAGGTTCGCTCTACCCTCTCCTATGCGACTCGCCCCGATCGCACGAAACTGATGAATTTGGCAGCTGACTATTTGACGGCCAATGGCTATACGGAGATTATGTCTAATTCGCTCACCAAGGCGGCATATTACGAAAACTTGGAGAGCTACAAGGCGGCCAATTGTGTGAAGATCATGAATCCGCTCAGCGCCGATCTGAATGTGATGCGCCAGACGCTCCTGTTTAACATGCTGGAGGCCATGTCGCTCAACATTAATCATAAAAATGGCGATTTGAAACTCTACGAGTTTGGTAACTGCTACTTCTATAATGCCGAGAAGGCTACTGAAGAGCAGCCCCTTGCAGCCTACTCTGAAGAGTATCGTCTGGCAATGGCCGTGACGGGCGTGGCTACGCCGCAGTCGTGGGATGTAAAACCGCTCAAAGCGTCGTTCTTCACCCTGCGTGCCATGGCTGAGAAGTTGTTGCGTCGCTTTGGTCTGGAAATCTATACACTGAAATGCGAATCGCTTAAGAGCGATCTCTACGGTGAGGCGTTGGAGTTCCAGCTCAACGGCAAGCGTCTGCTCGAAATTGGTGTTGTAAGCCCGAAGATGCGCAAGATGCTCGATATTAAGCAAGAAATCTATTTCATGGAGCTGAACTTCGATCTGCTTGTAAAGTCGACCAAGAAGCATCGCATCCAGGCAGAGGAGTTGTCAAAATTCCCCGAGGTGAAGCGCGATTTGGCCTTGTTGGTTGATAAGGAAGTCAGCTTTGCTCAGCTGCGCGAGGTGGCTTTACAGACCGAGCGCAAACTCCTCAAGAGCGTTTCACTCTTCGATGTGTATGAAGGTGAGAAGTTACCTGAGGGTAAAAAATCGTATGCATTGAGTTTTGTGCTTGAGGATAAGACACGTACGCTCGATGAAAAGTCGATTGAGCGTGTAATGTCGAACTTGCAACGTCAATTTGAGCAGAAGTGTGGCGCCAACGTGCGTTCGTAATCCGACTTAAAATAGCGCAAGAGGGCGTCCGATCTATCGTCGGCGCCCTCTTTTGTTTTTACCGTTTCTTGGTATATTGATTGATCCCGGTAGGATTGTTGCCTCGTGCTGTGGAGGCACCCTTCTTGGAGGCCGAGGTTTGGTATTTCTCGGCTTGTGCCTTGGTTGCGCAGCTTTTGGATGCAGCTGGTTTATTATGCTCTTTCATACTATAAACTTTTATCCCGTTTAGGGAGGTATGTTGTATAAAGGGGTGCAAAGTATGTGCCGAACTTACAATTGTTCGATGTATTTGTCTTTGCTGGTCGAAACGGTGCACTCTTGATGGCCGTAGCAACACCAGCTCATCTCTTTGAGTGGTGTGACATGTCGAATCTCTTGGCTACGTCGTTTGCTTAGCTCCTTATCGGCTTTACGTACCGATTCCGTGGTGCGATCAGTTCCCTCGGGCTCGATCTCGGTGAGTCCGTTTGTAGCACGAGCAAATATGCGCGGATCGGCAATGTATTGCCATTCTTCACCAAATCCTGTTGAGCGACCTTCGTTCCATGGACCGCGACTCCCCTTTTCATCCAACGAGTTCTTTGAGTAGATGTTACTGTAACGCGGATCACTTTGCAGAATGCCCGGCGGGAAATTGGGACGAATGGTCATTAAGGCCGCTTCGAATTGTTGGAAATGGGCGACTTCGCGTGTCATCAGGTAATTGAGTGTCTCCTGCACATATTTATCATCGGTAAACTGCATCAGGTATTCATAGACCATTTTGGCACGAGACTCGGCGGCTATATTCGAGCGAAGATCGACCGTCAAATCTCCGTTGGCATTCACATAGGCGGCGGTCCAGGGGGCTCCGGTGCTGTTTGTAAGTGTTGGACCACCTCCCGATACAACTCCGAATTGCGGATTGACCGTAAAGGCCTGATGGATGAAATCCTCTTTCGAAAAACTATCTGCAAAGATATCGCTTTGATCAGCTGCGTCTTTCAGGTGTCCGCTGACTCCTGCAAGCAACATCTGAATGGTGGCTCCAACCATTTCGAGATGCCCCAACTCTTCTGAGGCGATATCCATCAGCAGATCGTAAATTTCGGGATGGCTTCGTCGGCAAGCGAACGATTGTAGAAAATACTGCATACAGGCGCTTAATTCACCATTGCCTCCACCAAATTGTTCCAAGAGCAGACCGGCAAAACGGGGGTCGGGGCGTGAAACTCGGGCTTTGTACTGAAGTTCTTTTGCGTGGTAAAACATACGATGTTATTTTATGGTTGTATGCCGAATGGTGCAAACAATTTGCCAAAAAGTACGTGTACCTATAATTTATATAAACAACATGATGAGGTCGATTCGCCCCTTGCTTTTACCTGCTCACCAAAAACTTTCGAAACAAAATTGGAAATCTTCCGCCAAAAACGTAACTTTGCCTTATGACTCATCTTTAATCAAGACCATAAAATATGTCCATGAATAAAAAACTCGAAGCTACGGCGCGCCTCTTGGAGGTGATGGATACCCTGCGACGCGAGTGCCCTTGGGATCGGAAGCAAACCTTTGAGACGTTGCGTAACAACACCATCGAAGAGACTTTTGAATTGGCTGATGCCATCACCGACCAGAATATGGAGGGTATCAAAGAGGAGTTAGGTGATCTGCTGTTGCATGTTGTCTTCTACGCCAAACTTGGTGATGAAGCCGGCGCGTTCGATTATGCCGATGTCGCAAACGCATTGTGTGATAAACTAATCTATCGACATCCACATATTTACGGAGACCTTCACGCCAATACGCCTGAGGAGGTAAAAGCCAACTGGGAGGCGCTTAAGCTGAAGAAAAAGCAACGTAAAAGCGGCACGTTAGGTGGCGTTCCCACCTCGCTTCCAGCCATGGTTAAGGCCTATCGCATGGGGGAAAAAGCCGCAGGCGCAGGCTTCGATTGGGAACAAAAAGAGGATATTTGGGCGAAGGTACGCGAAGAGATTCAAGAGATCGAAGTTGAGATGCAGGCAAAGAATCATGAGGCGATGGAGGCCGAGTTTGGTGATCTCTTTTTTGCCATGATCAATGCGTGCCGCTTGTATGGCATAGATCCCGAATCAGCGTTGGAGCGTACGAACAAGAAATTTATGCGTCGCTTTTCGGCCATCGAAGAGGCTGCCGAAGCTCGCGGTAAAAGCTTGCGCGAATTGACCCTCGATGAGATGGAGACCATATGGCAACAAGCC
Source organism: Alistipes sp. (assembly GCA_017547175.1). Classification (GTDB taxonomy): domain Bacteria; phylum Bacteroidota; class Bacteroidia; order Bacteroidales; family Rikenellaceae; genus Alistipes. Next base: position 113,169 of record JAFYQI010000012.1, read on the forward strand.
AAAAAATCGGAGTAATAATCTTTATGTAAATTTGAATTTATAATCACAAAATATGGCAATTATTCGTAAAATTCGCGGTCATGAGCCGCAGGTAGGTGAAAATACGTTTGTGGCTGAAACGGCTGTCTTGCTGGGTGATGTAACGATCGGACGTGATTGTTCGATTTGGTATGGAGCCGTTTTACGTGGCGATGTGAATAAAATCGTCATTGGAGATCGCACTAACATTCAGGATGGAGCAGTACTCCATACCCTTTACGATAAGTCCCCCAAACCTTCGCAAACGATTATTGGTAGCGATGTGTCGATTGGCCATAATGCCACGATTCATGGTGCGCGTATCGACGACGGGGTGCTGATTGGAATGGGTGCTACGGTACTTGATAACGCGCATGTTCCCTCGGGATGTATCATTGCAGCCAACGCCCTGGTACTCTCGAATGCTGAATTGGAGCCCAATTCGATCTATGCAGGTGTTCCGGCCAAGAAGGTCAAAGAGATTACCAAAGAGCAAAGCGAACAGATCGTAAAACGTACTGCACGCGATTATATGCTTTATGCTTCGTGGTATAGCGAAGAGTAAAATATATATTTTCAGCCTATTAAACAATTCTATATAAACTGATACTCGAAATAATGAAAAGAGCCCGAACAGAGCATTGGATCAGCCTATTGGTGGCTGTGGCCGTCTCGTTGGTGATCAATTTCTCGTACCTGATGCTGCTCTTTGGCGATCAGAACAACGAGATGCGTCCACGTATCCCGGGACGCAATATCGAGTATCCGGGTGTGGCCGAGCTGTCGATATCCCCTGATGGTTATGGCTATCTGATCTATGTCGATCGAGACTCGGTCTATGTGCCGCAAGAGCGTATTCGCTGGTTCCGCTTGCAACATGGTGATCGCATGGAGGTCGATGTCAATGCGCCCCGTCGCCCGGGAGCGCATTATCGCCTCAATCGCATCTACACGCTTAACGGCATGGAGTTCGATTACAACAAATTCTTCAATTACCCCTCACAGACACTCGAAAGTTTATTGCAGATGTTGTTCTACATCTTACTTTCGTTTATGCTCACCACCGTTGTACAACGAACCGTGCGACGCCGCCATTATAGCACGCGCGGCATGGTGATGGCGGGTGTTTGGTGCCTGGTAATCGCCGTTGTAATGTACATGATAGCTCCTTATACCGACTGGCATGAAGGATCGATTAAGTTCAATTTCATGCGCAACGATAAGATCGATGCATTGTTGATCTTAAAGTGTTCGATGGCAACCTTCGTATCGATTCTGTTTGCGTGGGTGCGACTGTTGGTGTCGCGCCAACAAGAGGTTGAGATGCAGCTTGAACAACTCAAAAACGAGTCGCTAACTGCGAAATATAATATGTTGATGGGCCAAATCTCGCCCCACTTCTTCTTTAATTCGCTCAATTCACTCTCCATGCTTGTACGTGACAAGCAGACAGACACTTCGTTGCGCTACATCGAACAACTCTCCTATACCTTCCGCTACATCATCCAAAACGGACAAAACACCCTGATCCCGTTGGGCGAGGAGTTGAAATTTGCCGAGGCTTATTCGTATCAATATAGTATCCGTTATGCCGATAAACTCTTCTTCGATTTTAGTATCGACGATCGTTTTCGCACCTGGAAGCTGCCGGCACTTTCGCTGCAACCATTGATCGGAAATGCCGTTAAGCATAATACAATTACTAAATCAAAACCATTACATGTCGATATTCGCACTACGACTGATGGTTGGCTGGTGATTTCAAATCCGATTGTGCCAAAACTTGAACGCGAACCTTCGACCGGTATCGGTTTGGAAAATTTAAGTAACCGTTGGCGATTGATCACGGGGTGCGATATCGAAATTCAGAATGATGGACAAATGTTCGTGGTGCGTATGCCCCTGCAACCTCCCACTAAATAATGCTATCTGAAACACATGGATGTACTCATTATTGAAGATGAAACTGCGGCTGCACAAAATCTGCAAGCCATTTTACGTGAAGTAGCCCCCTCGGCTCGAGTGCTCGAGGTATTAGAAAGTGTGGATGAGAGCGTCGAGTGGCTGAATAGCCACCCTACACCCGATTTGCTCTTTATGGATATTCATTTGGCAGATGGAGAATCGTTTCGCATTTTGGATCGAATTGACATCAAAGCACCGGTCATCTTCACCACTGCCTACGATCAATATGCACTAGAGGCATTCCGTCTATGTAGTATTGACTACCTGTTGAAGCCCATATCGACGGACGATGTGCGACGTGCGTTGGACAAACTGAGTCGCTTGACGGGTGGCGAGCGCGCTGAATATACGCCCCGCATCAAGCAAGCGGTGAAGGAGTATGAGGAGACCTTCTTGATTCATCTGCGTGACAAGATCATTCCTCTGCATCGCGATCAAATAGCATTTTGCTATACGGCAAATGAACGAGTAATGGCATATGCTTTTGACGGAGAGGCCTACCCGATGGACCGTACGTTAGAGGCGTTACAGGCACAATTACCGGCTATTGATTTTTTTCGAGCCAATCGACAATTTATCGTCTCGAGACGTGCCGTACAAGAGATTACCGTTTGGTTTGGAAGTCGTTTGTCGCTCGCGCTGACGGTTGAAACGCCCGAGCGAATTGTCATTTCAAAGGCTCGAGTTCCGGAATTTAAGTCGTGGCTGAGGTCGATTCGCGCTGGTGAATAGCTGTTTCACCGTCTGAAAACTGGCGATTCGCCCCTGCATGGCAATAATGTAAAGTGAGAAGGCGTTGTATTTATGCAAACCTTAAAAAGTAAACTATTATGAAAAAGATGGTAAGTGTAGCCTTCGCGGCTTTGATGATGATTTTTGCCGTCGATGTGATGGCACAACCTCCCCGTGGTGGGTTTGGTGGTCCGCAGTTCAGCCCCGAGCAGATGGCTCAGCGCCAAACCGAACAGATGGTTCGCGAATTAGGTCTGTCGCCCAAGCAGGCCGAGCAGGTCTATCGTATCCAGATAGAGCGCTCGAAGCGCATGCAAGAGGCCTTCCGTGGCGGTCGTCCCGAGCCGGGTTTTGGACGTGAAGATATGCACCAGAAGATGATGCAGGAGCAGCGCCATGTGGCCGAGCAGTATAAGCGTATCCTGAGTCCCCAGCAGTACGCTAAGTGGGAGCAGATGCAGCAGCGCGGACCGGGCATGCGTGGGGGTCAACATGGACCGCAGCAGATGGGTCCTGCACCGAAACCGATGCACGACAAGGACTGCAAATGCGATAAGAAAGCTCCCAAAAAGGATAAGAAAGCCAAGAAGGGCAAGAAGTAAATCGTGAAATGGGGTGTCAATCGGTCGATTGACGCCTCTTTTTGGTCGTTTCACCTTGATGATACAATGTTTTTTATTAAAAAACATTATTTTCGCATACATTATCCATCAAAATTAGGCACAGAAAATGAAACAATGTTTGTTGACATGTGTGATGCTATTTTTAGCAGCCACCGTTTTTGCTCAACAGGGTAAAATTTCAGCTACCGTATTGGATGCCGAGACCAACGAGACGGTCATCGGAGCGGTGGTTGCAGTTGCACCGACAGGTCAAAGCGACAAGGCACAACACACAACAACCGGTTATGGAGGTCTCTTCACGACCGCCTCACTCCCCTATGGAGAGTATCAGCTAGTAATCTCATTCATGGGTTACAATAACTACGAGACGACGGTAAAGGTCGATAAGCCGAAAATCAATTTGGGTAAAATTAGCCTTAAGGCGGGTGTCGAGATCGAATCGGTCGTTAAGGAGGTAAAGGCAATCCGTGCTTCCCAAAAGGGTGACACGATCAGCTACAATGCCTCGGCCTTCAAAGTGACGCAGGATGCCGATGTAGAGGGCCTGCTGAAGAAGATGCCCGGTATCACCGTGACCGACGGTAAGGTAGAGACGCAGGGTGAAGAGGTGAAGAAGATCTTCGTCGATGGTAAGGAGTTCTTCGGTGAGGATGTAACAACGGCCATCAAAACGTTGCCGGCCGAGGCGGTGGATCGCATCGAGGTTTACAACAAGCTCTCGGATGCAGCCGAGTTCTCGGGTATGGACGACGGCGAGGGCTTCAAAGCGCTCAATATCGTAACGCGCAGCAATATGCGCCAGGGCAAGTTCGGTAAGGTTTATGCCGGTGTCGGCTATGATGCTGAAGATGGTGCCACGGATCGCTTCAAATATTTGGCGGGTGGTAATGTCAATATCTTCGATGGCAAAAATCGTATTTCGGTATTGGCACTCTTCAATAATGTCAATCAACAGAACTTCTCGTTCGAGGATATCCTGGGTGTCTCGGGTGGCGGCGGAGGAGGAGGCCGTGGCGGCGTAGGTGCCTATATGATGCGTCCGCAGAGCGGTATTGCCAAGGTGAATGCCATCGGTTTGAACTACTCGGCTCAGTGGGGCAAAAAGGAGCAGGTAACTTTCCAGGGTAGCTATTTCTTCAACAACACCAATACGGATAACCGCACGACGACCGAGAAGTGGTACGAGGCACCGATGTTGCTCGATACGTTGTATACGCGCGGCTCATCGCACACGGTCGGCAACAATCACCGCTTCAATGCCCGCATCGAGTGGAAGATCAACGAGAATCACAACCTGATGATTCGTCCATCGTTCAGCTTCCAGTCGAACAGCCCGCTGTCAAATACGCTCGGCTGGCAGTTTGGTGCTCCCGAAATGGGTGGTAGCGGTTATAGCTATACGGACAACTTCAGCGAGTCGAATCGTCAGGGTTATAACTTCAATACGCGCATGGTCTATCGTGCCAAGCTGGGTAAGGATGGCCGCACGATCACTGTAAATGGTTCGGTGCGTTATGGCGATCGTGATAACGAGAGCCGTTCGTGGTCGAACGAAATGGGTTCGCAATCGGAGCGTCCCGAGGGTGATGATGTATGGGCTTGGGACCCGACCAACTATACCGATTTACGCTACCTGCGCAACATCTTCCCCACAAAGAGCTTTGACGTGCAGGGTGAGGCAACCTATACCGAGCCGGTAGCCAAATATGCTCAGGTGAGCCTGCAGTATCGCGCCAATTACGAAAGTGACGAGAACGACAGATCGTCGTACATCACGGGTGAGGATTTCTCGATTATGGGCTTGATTCCCGATCCCTCGCTCTCGAATATGTATGAGCGTTCGAATATCGAACATCGTGTGGGTCCGGGTTTCCGCTACTCGAAGAATCGCAACACGTTCGTAGCTAATGTCTACTACCAGGCTTCACAGCTCGAGGGTGAGGTGTTGAGTGGTCAGGTTGTGGGCGACGGCGGTCCGATTAAGTACGACTACGAGAATGTGACCTACTTCATGATGGGTCAGCTGCAGCCCAACCAGCAGAATTCCTTGCGTCTGCGCGTGCGTTCGAATACAGGCACACCGTCGATCGAGAATTTGCAAAACATCTTCGACGTGTCGAACATGCAGAGCATCTCGCGTGGTAACCCCTACCTGAAGCCCTCGTACAACCACAACATCAATTTCCACTACACGCATTCGAGCCTGGAGAAGGGACGTACCTTTATGTGGATGTTCTCGTGGAATAAGACGCAAAATGCGACGGTTACCCACCTCGTGCAATCGACGCCGAATCGACCGATCGAGATTTCGCTGACCGACTCGGAGGGCACGGTTACGAACTACACGCCCAATTATTTCTCGCAACCGGTCAACATGGATGGTCAGTGGGGCATCAATACGATGTTGATGTACGGTACGCCGATATCGTTCCTCAAGTCGAACTTTAACATGATGGGTGGTGTAAACTACTCGAAGACCCCCTCGATGGTTGGTGGTGAGGTTTCGACCGATGGCACGATTCAGGGTGGCGAGCGCAACGACGCTGAGAACATGGGTTACTTCTTCCGCGCCGTTTTGGGTTCGAATATATCGGAGAACGTAGACTTCACCTTGTCGTGGAATGGTAATTACAACGAGGCCAAGAACTCATTGGCTACGGCCGGTGCCAAGAATAAATACTTCAGCCACACGGCAAATGCTGCGATGAAGTTCGTGCTTCCTTGGAGCCTTACGCTGACGGCCAATGCGGCCTATTCGCAGTATCTCGGTATCACGAACGATTATAACGAAGATTACCTAATCTGCAACCTCTTCCTCGGCAAAAAGGTGTTCAAGAACAAACAAGGTGAGATTCTGATTGGTGTCAATGACTTGTTGAACGAAAACAGTGTCGCATTCTCGCGTACGACCGGTTCGGGATACACCCAGAACACGACCAACCTTTCTATGGGACGCTATTACATGCTCCAATTTACCTATAATTTGCGCATCTTCGGCAAGAAGGGTTCGCGCAATATCGAAGATTACGAAACTTCGGGCCAACGAGAGTTCCGTCAACATCACCGGATGATGGGGCCTCCTCCGGGAGGAGGTGGTGGTTTCGGCCCTCACTAAAACGATGTCCCGAACAGAAGGGTGAGCGTGCTGCTCACCCTTCGTCATTTTTTGATAGCAGATCGAATGACCACCATACCGTAGAGTAGCAGTTGTACGAAGAGGAGTATAATCTCCTCTCTTATCTCATAGCAGGATGCTCCCATCGACCGCAGACGGATATAACCTTCGATAGCAGGTGAGCTGGGGAAGACACGTCCTATAGCATAGAGCCAACTCGGCATGGATTCTTGCGGGAATGAGACACCACTGATCATCAGCAGAGGAATCGAGCACCAGAATAGCAGCAAGAGTGGCTCTTCACGAAAACGGAAAAAGCGGCTGGTGGCAAGCGCAAAGAGTACGACTACAAGCAGGTAGAGCAATAGAAAGAGCATAACGGATAGCGGGGAACCGTTGTTTGGTAGATAAAATAGTTGGCTGTTGACCGCGAATAGCCACAACGTGGTGGGTAGATAAAGCAACACGACCGCAATCCCCTGCCCTGCTGTTTCCCACAATGCATACGTCTTTTTCCCGGCACGCAACATGCCAATACCAAGCCATAATGTCTGCTGCAGGATGAGTATTAAAATAGCTGGATCAACGTAGCTACCGTAGCCTGTTATAGGGTTGAAGAGGGTGCGCTGCACTTCATCAAGTGGATAGGCATTTGTCACCGGTGATTCAAAGGAGGGTGTATGATCGATGAGCCTCGCCACCTCGACTCGAATACGCTCGGAGGTAAGCATAGTAGCGAGGTAACTATAAAGTGCTCGATAGATCAAAAAATAGCCTCCGTCAAGGAAAAGGGTCACTGAACTTTGTTGCAAGCCGTTGATCTGTTCAGCGAAATTTGGCGGGATGAAGACAATCCCATACACCTCACGTGCATAGAGCAGATGACGAGCCTCTTCCAAATCGGGAACCGCATAAGCAATCCGGCACGCTGATCCACCGGCCACCTTTTGAGCTAAAGAACGACTTTCGGGGCTATGACTCAGATCGACCCATGCAATTGGCACTTCGCGTATCACCTCCGGAGCATATGCAGCCGAGTAGATCGTGGCGTAGATCAGAGGCGCACCCACCATCACAAGCAAGATGCCCTCATCATGGCCTATTCTGCGCAAGGTGGATACAACTTCATCATAGATTCGTTTCATAAGCGACCTCGGTATTTGGGATCGGTCAATATGCTTTTCAAGCGTGGGATTGTCACCCATGGCAACAAAACAAAAGACAGTAAAGAGCAGGTTGCGCTGAACGAATAACGTACCGGTGCACCACGCAAGAGTTGATCGACTACAATCTCCATATAGTGGGTAAACGGGAAGAGGTTACTCAATACTCGAAAAGGTTGCCACATAGCTATTGCAGGAAATGTCATTCCCGAAAAGGTGAAGGCCAATACAGCATATCCGCCACCCAGCGAGAGCGCCAATCGCATATTTCCCGTGATGGCAACAAGCATTACGCCAATACTTTGATAGGCGGCCAATAGTAACCAGGAAGAGCAAAGTAACCAAAACAGTGATCCATGAATCGGGATTGCCATTATATAGTGCCACAATATGATCATGAGGATAACCATTACCATACCCGACACGATAATCGGAGCCATTTTACAGATTAAAGCCTTCGACAGTCGGTAATCGGCTCCTGCAAGCCATTCGTCAGAAGTTCCATATTTGAGTTCGCGCCCAACGGCGTAAATGGTGGCCATCGAGGTCAGGATAATGAGCATCATCGGCAGAAAAACAGGAGCAAGATAGGTCCCATAGTTCAGCGATGGGTTGAAGAGCGTATGACTCCGGATACAAATCGGACATAGCGTTGGTTGTGTAGCCGGAGGTTGAATACCATTCTCCTCGAAGCGTTGGAGTTGCCATTTAGAGGTAAAAGCATCTGCGGCCTCTTCAACAACCGCGCTCACCTGCCCTTCCGTTGAAAGATTTGTACCTGATATGGCTGTAAAAATTGTAGCTCGTTGACCTTGGATGAGATGGGCTGCAAACTGATCGGGAATAACGATAACGGCCGAGATTCGTTCCTCACGTATTCCGCGTTCTGCCGCCACGAATGTGGTATAGTCAGCCTCTATCTGTAAGCGTTTCGAGAGATCGAGCTCCTGCTCAAAAGCACGAGAAAGATCGGTGTGATCTTCATCAATTACAGCAACAGAAATTGAGCGAATCACACCATCACCGAACAAAACGACAAAAAACAGCATGGCTGCAAGGGGTAACCAAACTTGCAATAAGCGGGAGGTGCGATCATACCGCAAATAACGTATTTCACGCTTCAGAAGCGCTTTATAGCCACTCATCGCAGTATCTGATTACGGTTGATTAAGACTGTCATCCCAGGCCGTAATGAGAACCCCTGACCCAATGGAACGGCTTTAATCTTAAACGTGCGCAGATCAAACCCGCCCTCACTACGCGTAGCACTGAAGCTCGTATAATCTGCCTCAGATGCAATATAGCTAACTTGGAACGAAACGCTTTGATTGAGCGCTGGAACAACTGCATCAAATGTAGTCCCGATGCGAAATTCGGGGAGCAACTCCTCGCGGATATTTAACAACGCATAACACGTACTTAAATCAAGAATCGTAACAACAGGCAATCCGGCACCAACCACCTCACCGGTTTCGGCCGAGAGTGTCGATATCTCTCCGTCACTCGGCGCATAGACTGATGCATCGGCTCGGTATGCTTCAACCTCAGCTACAACACCTGCCGCTTCGCTCACTTTGGCTCGAGCTGCAGCCTTTACCTCGCTGCGTGCTCCGGCAAGTGCCAATTCATACTGTGCGCGAGCAGCTTTGGTGTCGGCCTCTCGAAGCGCATAATTGGCTACAACTTCGTCATATTGTTGAGCAGGAACGACTCCCTCTTGGTAAAGCCGCGTAATACGATCATAACTCTGTTGAGCTAAACGAAGTGCTGCCTCGGCTTTCTGCACCAGGCTCCATGCCGTCTCGATCTGTTCGATTCGCGCGCCCTGCATTACTTCTTGATCCATGGCTTCAGCCGCTTGCTCGAGTGCTCTGGCCTGACGAAGTTTGGCATCAATTTCGGGAGTGGAAAGGGTGTACAAAAGATCTCCTTTTCGTACAAAATCGCCCTCTGCCACTGTTAACAGGTCGATCCGTCCAGCAATTTTCGAGGCTGCTCGATAACTTTTACATTCGATCACCCCTTGCAAAAAGGCAGGGTGCGAGTGGCTTATCTGATGATTCAGCATGAGCGCCAAAGCTACGATTACAGCGACGACAACTATCAGGAGTACAATAGGATTGTATTTCATGGTTGGTCGATTTGAAAGGTGACGGATTGAGTGAAAATACTGTGGAGATATGTTCCGATCGTGTCGCTGACACCAACTGCCTCAAGCAGTTGTGCCAATGCAACTACAAAGTGGTACGCTGCCTCAAGTCGTTTGAGCCTGACAGCAGCATATTCCAGTTCGGCATCCAGTAGAACAATGGCAGAGATAATCCCCTCACAGAAGGCAATGCGTTGATCACGCAGATAGGCATATGCAAAATCAAGCGATTTTTGCATTGTATAAAACTCATCTCGGGCTGCCTGTAATTTATTGTAATATTCTTCGATCAACGCTCTCATAGCTTCATGGGCCTCACATTCCAGAGTTTCGTAACGCGTTGTGGTCAGCTTTGCTATGCGGTACTGCTCGTTACGACGGAAGCCGTCGAAGAGCATAAAACGCAACGAAATTCCAACAGCCCAACGTGGAGCCATACCCGAGAGTTGATAATCACAAACGACTCCCCCACCTAAGGCTACTATTTCGGGAAAAAAGGCGGCACGTTTGGCTCGAACCTCCTCACGCGATAATTGAACGGCCAACTCACTGCGACGGAGCAACGGATTATTGGCTGTTGCACACCTGGTAAAATAGGATATCGAAGGCAGCGAATCAACGACAAAGAGTGAGGTAATCGGGCGCAACGATGTGTTGAGCGAATCAATTCCCAACGAGGTTTGCAGTGCACGGCTCAACGTGGCACATTGTAGAAGAGAAGAGTCATAGTCACGCTGTGCTTCGGAGAGTCGATAGGCCACATAGAGTCGTTCGGAGCGAGCAATCATCCCCTCTTGCTCCAATTGTTCGGCATTACGCATATGGCCCTGCAATACATCAAGTGCTTGGCTTTTGACTGCCGTTGCCTCTTGTGCAAGCGCTAAGCCGAAATAGCGCACGATCAGTTCTGTGTAAAGGCGATCCTGAACGGAGTGGCGAGAGGCTTGACTAAGTTCGATCTGAAGCTCGGCAGCACGATTTGCTGCATGAATGCGTCCACCCATCCAGAGTGGAACGGTGACACCGATTCCAGCAACTGCAACATTGCGCTGTTGTAGCGTGAGTTGCCAATCACTTTGTAAAAGAGGGGTAAGCAACTCTTCAAAAGCGGGCGTAAATGAGGTCGACAATAGGTTTTTAAGCGGCGTTTTTGCGCCGTTGAGATTGAGCCCGATGGGCCGTTGCAAGTGGCTATAGCCACCCTCAATCACCACTTCAGGCGCATACAAGCCTTTTGCGGCCCGTCGTTCGTGACGGGCTATTGCGACTCCTTGCGTTGCAGCCTCGAGCGCCGGATGTTGTCGCAACATAAGCTGTATTGCCTCCTTGAGAGTCAACGGATGCTCCTCAGCCGACACTTCGGTCGAGAGAGCGCACAACGTAGCGAGCAGGATGGAATAGAGGAATTTCATATCCTGCACTCATAACGAGAAGCGAGCCATCGGTTGGATGACTCGCCCTTTGCGCTATATATAGGCTCTTTTAAGTTATTTCCAGTGGTGGGCATTGATGCGTAACACCTCATCGGCAAGGTCGGGATAGACCCTGACCTCCACACCTGCAGCACGCAAGGTGCATGCTCCATCACAGCGGACAAATTTATTGGGCTCGTAGCAGGCAAAGACCACCTTGCGCAAGCCGTGTTTGAGAATGAGTTGCGTACAACTTTCAGGCTCGCTTTTACGGATGGTGCAAGGTTCCATCGAAGCGTAAATAGTAGCTCCGCGCAGATTAGCACCGGTTGCCAACGCCTTTTTTAAGGCCTCTTGCTCTGCATGGTGCGTAGGTGATGTTTCGTGGGTATAACCGGTATAGCGCGTACCGTCGGTTGTTACGATTACGGCTCCTACACAATAGGATCCTTCAGCAGGTGTGCAACGACGGCTCAAATCGATCGCAGCTGCCAACTCTTTGCGCTCTTCTTTCGAATGGTCGGGATGGAGCGTAATCGTGCTGACCTCCATCGCTCCCAGCTGCTCATAACGGATGGTTGCGTTGTCGTCGGGAACAAAACGGAACGGGGCATAGCCTCTTTCGCCCGCCAAAATGGTCGGGTTGACGGCTCGGCGAACCACATCAGCCAATCCTTCATCGAGGAAAAGTTGCAAGGTTTTAGCCCCACCTTCCACCATTAGACGGTTGATACCTCGTCGTTCCAATTCGGTAACAATGCGACGAGCTTTTATACCCTCCTCACAACAGATAACTTCAGCGACCGATTCCAAAGCGGGCACCGGTTTTTCGCTAAAGACGATTCGACGAGCTTCCCCTACGGTGAAGAATTGAGCTTCGGGATCTAAATTTCCCGAGCGGGTGATAACGACCCGCGTAGGCACGTGTTTCAGAGAGGGGTTATCACGGCGCAGGGTCTCGGCTCCGATCAGAATAGCATCCTGTTCACGACGCAAAGCGTATACAGCCTCCCAATCTTCGGGGGTGGAGAGGATTAGTCGCTCATTGGAGCAATCGTCGAGGTATCCGTCAGAAGATGTTGCGTAAGAGAGTGTTATTCGCATTGCTTAAGAGTTATGAGAGTGACTTCGGGACGGGCACCGATACGCATCGGATAGACGACATAACCGATTCCGTCGTTGATATATAATGTATGGCGATTATCTTCGTAGCGACCACTCCATTCGCGATAAATTAGGCGAGCAGGAGAAATGCCGTGACCGGTATTCAGGCGCAGTTTACACTGCATGGCATGGGTGTGTCCCGAGAGGGTTAGATCGCCATATCCGAGTTGTTTGATCTCCTCCCAATGTTGGGGAACATGGATCAAGGTGATGTTGTAACAATCGGTCGGAACATTGCGATAGCCTTTTTCGCGCCCCGACATAGGAAGGCCGCGAGCGTGGAGCAGATTCTTAAAAGTAGCGTTATAGGAGAAACCGGAAAGCGAAATCGAATCTGCACCACGATGGAGATAGAGAGTCGTATCCTGCAAAACAGTCCACCCCATCATCTCTTGTCGCTCGATAAGGCATTGATGGCTGATCGCAAAGGGAAGCGCTGTAGAATCGGCAATATAGGTACCTACATCGTGGTTACCGATAACCGAGTAGACCGGAGCCTGAATCTGCTGCAAGAGCGCTGATGCCGTGCTATCGAGTTCCGTATAGCGGATATTGACCAAATCGCCACCGAATAAGACGATATCAGGATTGAGTCGGTTGATGGCCTCTACGACCTGCCCCACTTCTTGTCGGGTGTTGACCAATGCGCCAAGGTGCAGATCCGAAAAGAAGGCAATGCGATAGCCATCGAATGCTGTACTCACGCGATCCGAGCAGACGGTCACCTCCTCCACACGGAGCGCTTTGCGTCCAATGGCGGCTCCATATATAAAGGTAAGGGCGACAAGAACTGTCATAACTCCGGCCAATCGACGCACCTTCAACCACGTAAAGAGCCCATGGCACAGCCGCGAAAAGAGAATGGTTATCCACAACCAAATAATCCACATCGAGAGCCGCATTATCGACGGCGTATTATCGAATTGATAACTTAAAACGAGCAGGATAGGGAGCAGGTCAACCACCAGAAGTCCCCACCGTATGCGTTTTGATACGGCAGTATGCTTTACACGCTGTCGGCAACAAAGCAGCCATAAGTCGTGCAACAGAAGAACTAAAAGGGTAAATACGAGAAGTAAGCCTAACATAGGGCAAAGATAGCGATTTTTATTGAGTGTCAAAAACCGCACCGCGAAGTGCTATTACCGGTTGGTTGTTTTGGCATACATCTTGCAAAAATGAGAGCCGAAAAGAGCCTTAAACAGGCACGATAAAATGACTATGAAAAAACAACCAAATCAAATTCGGCTTATGAAACATTTTCGACTTTCAATGGCGGCCCTGCTCGTTGCTTCGGCCGCAACGGCACAGACCATCCAGCCTGCCGAGAAGTATGCTCCGACAGTCTATCTGATCGGCGTGGAGGAGAGCGTCGCAGTGGATGATGCATGCGACAAACTGGAGCTGATGAGCGATGCTACGCAGGATTATCACGAGACCCACCGTCACGGTTTTCAGCAGACGGCCAAACCGATGTTTATATTCGCTACGCGCGATAATCGTTATTCGCTCGCTTTAGGTGGCTTCATCGCCTTGAGAGCCTCGTACGATTTTAACGGCATCTCCGACAATCTCGATTTCATTCCCTACAACATCCCCCTTACGGCCGATTACAACAACCGTCAGCAGTTGCTGATGGATGCCTCGACATCACGCCTCTATTTTAAGGGAATCGCTAACAGCAACACACTGGGACGAGTGGTGATCTATATGGATGCCGACTTTCGTGGCGGAGCCACAAATAGTTATACGCCCCGAGTGCGTTCAGCCTACGTCTCGATGTTGGGCTTTACGTTGGGACGCGATGTAACCACCTTTTGTGACCTGAATGCAGCCCCGACAACAATCGATTTTCAGGGCCCCAACGCCTACAATTTTAACTTCGCCACGATGATTCGTTACGAGTATTCGATGGTTGACAACCACCTGAAGATGGGTGTGGCCGCCGAGATGCCGAACGTATCGGCCACCTACAACGACTCTTTCCTTGCGATGCGCCAACGTATTCCCGACATTCCGATTTACTTCCAGTATGCATGGGACGAGGATCGATCGAGTCACCTGCGTGCATCGGCCGTTTTCCGCAATATGTATGTACGCAATGCCGTTCAGCAATCCGACGAACGCTTTTTTGGATGGGGCGTGCAGTTCAGCGGTACGATCAAGGCGGTGGATTGGCTGCGCTTCTACATGAACGGTGTCTATGGTAAGGGTATCACCCCCTATATCCAGGATCTCACGGGATCGGGGTTGGACATGGTCCCCAATGTAACCAATGGCGAGGAGATTGAGCTCCTGCCGATGTGGGGCTGGCAGGCTGCTGCTCAGATTAACATCTCGCCGCGAGCCTTCTTCTCGGGTGGCTATTCGATGGTAGATGTGGAGCGAAAAGATAACTTTGCAACCAACACCATGTATAGTCAAGGTCGCTATATCTTTGGCAACGTCTTCTATTCGCTGACTCCGCGATGTATGGTCGGTGCCGAGTATCTCTACGGGTCACGCAAAAATATGGATGGGGTGAAAGGTACAGCCAATCGCATCAATGTTCAGTTAATGTACCACTTCTAACACATATAGATCCTATGAGCCTATCTTACCTATGTAGGCTTCTGATTGCCGCCTTTGGTATCTTTTGGTATCATGGGCGGCAATGATTCTTAATTAGGTAGATTCGGTTTGAAAGATTTTTTGTATTTTTGTCCATTATGATGGCATTTTTGGAAGCATACAATTTGTTGGGCCTCGTGATTGGCGTGGCTACGTTTCTCATTATCGGGCTCTTTCATCCGCTGGTGATCAAGGGCGAATATTATTTCGGCGTGGGCTGCTGGTGGGCTTTTGCTCTGATGGGTGTGGTCTCGGTCGTGGGGGCTGTGTTGGTTGAAAACCTCTTCTACTCTACCCTGTTGGCCGTCTGGGGTGCCTCGTCGTTCTGGTCGATTGGCGAGCTTTTTCACCAGCGCAAGCGTGTCGAGAAGGGTTGGTTCCCGGCCAATCCGAAGCGTCAGAATTGTAAATAATAAGCATAGATGCGTCGTGCGTGGCTATATGGAGTGTTGTTGGTGCTGGTAGCGTGTGCTGCCTCTTCGCCTATGCCCATGGTGGAGGAGAAGGTCGAGCCGACCGAGCATCGTGCGACGCTACTTGTAGCGGGCGATTGGATGGTGCACGCCCCGCAACTCACCGCTGCCCGCACGGCCGAGGGCTATGACTTTTCGTCGGCCTTTTCGCTAGTGCGTCCCCTGGTGGAGGAGACCGATTTGGCGATTGTCAACCTCGAAACCACATTAGGCGAACGAGGTGAATATACAGGGTATCCGCTTTTTCGTTCGCCTGTAGCGGTGGCCGATGCGATGCGCGATGCAGGTTTTGATGTGGCGCTGCTGGCCAATAACCACTGTATGGATTACGGTGCACGTGGCGCGCGCGAGACAATCACGGCACTCGATAAGCGCAGTATTCGCCATACGGGTGTCTTTCGCTCCGAGGTTGAGCGACGTGCCATGCCCCACCTCTACCTGCGCCTTGGTGAGCTTTCGATGGTCTTGCTGAACTACACCTATGGCACGAACGGCATGCCCGTTGTGGCTCCTGCGGTGGTCAATCGCATTGACACGGTGCAGATGAGGGCCGACCTGGAACGTGCACGCGAGTGGATGCCTGACTGCGTGGCGGTAGCTCTGCATTGGGGCGTGGAGTATGAGCGCAAGCCCAACTGCGAACAACGCAAGTTGGCTGAGTGGCTACACCGAGAGGGTGTGCAACTCATCATCGGCTCGCATCCCCACGTGGTGCAACCCATCGTGCAGGATTCGCTGCACCAAACGCTGACGATCTATTCGCTCGGCAACCTCCTTTCAAACCAGCGCAAACGCTACACGGATGGCGGCCTGATGGTTCGCTTGGAGCTGACAAAACGGGGCGAGGAGCCGCTACGAATCGACTACGAACCGATCCCCGTATGGGTGGATCGCACCCAGGGCTACCGTCTTTTAACGCGCGAAGCAGCCGACACGTTGCGTATAGAAGATGCAGCCAGCACCTTTTTTACAGATACGGAAAGTCTGCTTGAAAAGGGGTTATAAATCCTCTTTATAGGCCTATCAAAACTCTTGATCAGATTTTTCTTGCAGGGTTCTAAATTTTGTGTAATTTTGTCATCGGAAACAGAAACCATAACACACGAAACACTAATAAAACTATGGAAAAAACTTTGAAAGGTACGAAGACCGAGCAGAATCTGCTCAAGGCCTTTGCCGGTGAGAGCCAGGCGCGCACGCGTTACACGTTCTTTGCATCTGTAGCCAAGAAAGAGGGCTACGAGCAGATTGCAGGTCTCTTCATGGAGACGGCCGAGCAGGAGAAGGAGCACGCTAAGCGTTTCTTCAAGTTCCTTGAGGGCGGTGATCTGGAGATCACGGCTACCTACCCCGCCGGTAAGATCGGCACGACGGCCGAGAACCTGCTGGCTGCAGCCCAGGGCGAGAACGAGGAGTGGGATGTACTCTATCCCGAGTTCGCCAAGGTTGCTGATGAGGAGGGCTTCCCCGCTGTAGCTGCCGCATTCCGCAATATCGCCAAGGTCGAGGCCGAGCACGAGCGTCGCTACCTGAAGCTGCTGAGCCGCATCACGGACGGTGACTTCTTCCACCGCGATGGTAAGATCTGGTGGCAGTGCCGCAACTGCGGTTTCATCATCGAGGCCGAGGATGCTCCGAAGGCTTGTCCCGCTTGCCTGCATCCGCAGTCGTATTTCGAGCCGATGAAGCAGAATTACTAAAATTCAAGATTGGATATGTGAGGAGTCGCGAAAGTGGCTCCTCTTTTTTTGCATGGTTTATCGAGAGAAAGGGGAATTTGAGAGGTTCGTCTTATTCGCTTTGCAAACTGTCGTTACGCGCGCGTGCGCTTTTTGCCCGTTTTTTTTGGCATTGCGCTCGGCTTTCACTATCTTTGCCAATTAAGAAAATTTTCAAACAAAAAGCATATATGGCAGACGAAAAAATTATCTTTTCGATGGTGGGTGTCTCGAAGACTTTCACCAATCAGAAGCGTGTTTTGAACAACATCTACCTCTCATTCTTCTACGGCGCCAAGATCGGTATCGTAGGTATGAACGGCTCGGGTAAGTCGACCCTGATGAAGATCATCGCCGGTTTGGATAAGAATTTCGAGGGTGAGGTAGTATTCTCGCCCGGTTACTCGGTGGGTTACCTCGAGCAGGAGCCCCAATTGGACGATGCAAAGACCGTTCGCGAGGTGGTCGAGGAGGGCTGTGCTGCTACGGTAGCCTTGATGAAGGAGTACGAGGAGATCAACATGAAGCTCTGCGAGCCGATGTCGGACGACGAGATGAACGCCCTCATTGAGCGTCAGGGTGAGCTCTACGAGAAGATCGACCACGTGAACGGCTGGGAGTTGGACCAAGTGCTGAATCGCGCCATGGATGCCCTGCGTTGTCCGGATGGCGATCAGCCTGTGAAGGTGCTCTCGGGTGGCGAGCGTCGTCGTGTGGCACTGTGCCGTCTGCTCTTGCAGCAGCCCGACGTCCTCTTGCTTGACGAGCCGACCAACCACCTCGACGCCGAGTCGATCGACTGGTTGGAGCAGCACCTGCAGCAGTACAAGGGTACGGTAATCGCCGTAACGCACGACCGTTACTTCCTGGATAATGTAGCCGGCTGGATTTTGGAGCTCGACCGTGGCGAGGGTATTCCCTGGAAGGGCAACTACTCGGACTGGTTGGAGCAGAAGACTGCCCGCATGGCCATGGAGGAGAAGCAGGAGTCGAAGCGCAGAAAGACCCTCGAGCGTGAGTTGGAGTGGGTGCGCATGTCGCCCGCAGGTCGTCACGCCAAGTCAAAGGCTCGTCTATCGGCTTACGATAAGATGCTCAACGAGGACACGAAGCAGAAGGAGGAGCGTCTGGAGATCTACATCCCGAACGGTCCGCGTCTGGGCGATATCGTCATCGAGGCCCACGACGTAACGAAGGCCTTTGGCGATCGCGTGCTGTATGAGGGTCTGAACTTCTCGTTACCCCCTGCCGGTATCGTGGGTGTGATTGGCCCGAACGGTACGGGTAAGACTACCCTCTTCCGTATGATTATGGGTCTTGATGAGCCAACGAGCGGTTCGTTCCGTGTTGGTCCGACGGTGAAGTTGGCCTATGTGGATCAGCAGCACAAATCGATCGATCCCGAGAAGACCGTCTACGAGGTGATTTCGCAGGGCGCCGACCTCATCACGCTCGGCAACCGTCAGGTGAATGCCCGTGCCTATGTGGGCCGCTTCAACTTCTCGGGTGCCGACCAGGAGAAGAAGTGCGGTGTGCTGTCGGGTGGTGAGCGTAACCGCCTGCACCTCGCTTTGGCGCTCAAGGAGGAGGGTAACGTAATTCTCTTGGACGAGCCGACCAACGACATCGACGTGAATACGCTGCGTGCCTTAGAGGAGGGTCTGGAGCACTTCGCAGGTTGCGCCGTGGTCATTTCGCACGACCGTTGGTTCCTGGATCGTATCGCCACACACATCCTCTCGTTCGAGGGCGATTCGCGTGTAGTCTTCTACGAGGGTACCTACTCCGAGTATGAGGCTTGGAAGAAGGCTCAGGGTGAGGATACGACTCCGAAGCGCGTGAAGTATAAGAAGCTCGTGGAGTAAACAATTTTGAATTCTAAATTCTACATGTTGAATTTGTAACTATGGCTCAAAAACCTTCGATTCCAAAGGGTACGCGTGACTTCTCGCCCGTCGAGATGATGCGTCGTAACTATATTTTCGATACCATCAAGTCGGTATTCCGTCTTTATGGTTTTGCTCCGCTCGAGACCCCTTCGATGGAGAACCTCTCGACCCTGCTCGGCAAGTATGGTGAGGAGGGCGACAAACTCTTGTTTAAGATTCTCAATTCGGGCGATTATGCCGCAAACCTCACGGACGAGGAGGTGCGTCAGGCCTCGAAGATCACCGAGAAGGGTCTGCGCTACGACCTGACGGTCCCCTTTGCCCGCTATGTGGTGCAGCACCAAAACGAGATCGTATTTCCCTTCAAGCGTTACCAGGTACAGCCCGTATGGCGTGCCGACCGTCCGCAGAAGGGCCGTTATCGTGAGTTCTACCAATGCGATGTTGATGTAATCGGCACCAAGTCGCTGTTGTGCGAGGTGGAACTCGTCGAAATCGTAGAACGCGTATTTAAGGCGCTCGGTATTCGTGTTGCGTTGAAGATGAATAACCGCAAGATCCTCTACGGTATTGCCGAGGTAATCGGTCATGCCGACAAGATGATGGATATTACGGTAGCCATCGACAAGCTTGACAAGATCGGCTTGGATAACGTGAAGGCTGAGTTGCGCGAGCGCGGCTTGGAGGAGGAAGCAATTGCCAAGTTGCAGCCCATCCTGGAGCTTGACGGCACGAATGCCGAGAAGATTGCCACGCTGAAGAACGTGCTGGCTGCCTCGGAAACGGGTCTGTTCGGAGTTACGGAGATCGAGACTGTCTTTAACCACATTGAGGCATTGGGTATCGACCTGCAGGTAGATTTGGACCTCTCGCTGGCGCGTGGTCTGAACTACTATACGGGTGCCATCTTTGAAGTAAAGGCGCTTGATTACCAGATTGGCTCGATTTCAGGTGGTGGTCGTTATGATAACCTGACAGGTATTTTCGGTCTGCAGAACGTATCGGGTGTAGGTATTTCGTTTGGTGCCGATCGCATCTACGACGTGATGCTAGGTCTGGAGCTTTTCCCCGAAGAGTTAAACTCGTCAACCCGTGCCATTTTCATCAACCTTGGCGAGGAGGAGCAGGCCGCTTCGCTAGCTTTGTTGCGTGAGCTTCGCTCTGCCGGCATTCCGACCGAGATCTATCCCGAGTCGGCCAAGATGAAAAAGCAGATGGAGTATGCCAACCGCCGTCAGATTCCCTTTGTGGTGATCATTGGTTCGGATGAGTTGGCTGCACGTGAAGCTACCGTGAAGAATATGCTTACGGGCGAGCAGCAGCGTGTTGCCTTTGCCGAATTAACAACTGTTTTGAAGTAGTTGCTCGGCTGTTGACCATGCGAAGACTCCTTGCCACCCTGCTGGCACTCTTTGGTGTGCTTATGCCACTGTGGGCACAACAGGATACGGAGGCTATCCAACAACTCCAAAAGTTGGTCCGCGCCTATCGTTACCTGGAGCGTCTTTATGTCGATACCCTCTCTATGGAGCGTGTAACGGAAGGCGCACTCGAAGGAATGCTTTCGACCCTCGATCCACATTCAGCATACATCTCGAAGGAGGCTATGTCCACTGTCGAAGTGGAGATGGAGGGAGAATTTAGCGGTATCGGCATTGAGTACCAGATCAATCGCGATACGATTACCGTGATGGGTGTTGTATCGGGTGGACCTGCCGATGCCGTTGGATTGCATCCGGGTGATCGCATTGTTCGAATTGACACGTTGCATGCAGTGGGCATCAAACAACAAGAGGTCCCCAAACGATTGCGTGGCAAACGAGGCACGAAGGTTAATTTGGAGGTATTTCGTCGCGGTTTGGCCGACCATTTGCATTTTACGCTCACTCGCGATAAAATTCCGATCAATACGGTTGATGTAGCCTATATGGCCTCGGAGCATGTCGGTTATATCAAGCTCAGTCGTTTTGGTCGCACGACAGTCGAGGAGTTTAAAGCAGCATACGAACGCTTAGGACGTCCACATCGGTTGATTCTCGATCTACGAAGCAACGGCGGTGGATTACTCGATCAGGCGCTCGGATTAGCCGAGTTTTTCTTACCCAAAGGTGCATTAATTCTCACAACAGAGGGGCGATCGGAACAGCAGCAGCGCTATTATGCACGTCAGGACGGCGATATGCTAACCGGCCGGGTTGCCGTACTGATTGATGAAGTGTCGGCCTCAGCTTCAGAAATTGTGGCAGGTGCTTTGCAGGATTGGGATCGTGCTACAATCGTAGGTCGTACGAGTTTTGGCAAAGGGTTGGTTCAACGACAGATTCCGTTGGGAGACGGATCTGCAATGCGCATCACGACATCGCGTTACCTCACCCCTTCTGGTCGTGCGATCCAGCGACCTTACGAACAGGGAAAACGACGAGAATACTACCTCGACCATCTACGTGGTTATAACGACTCGATCACAGCCGAGACGCCACGCTATCGATCACTGACACGTGGTCGTGTGATATACGGTGGTGGTGGCATTCGTCCCGATGCAAAGGTGGAGAGCGACACAACGCACTACTCCACCTACTATGCCAATCTGATTCAACGAGGTGTCGTGCAACAAACCGTGAATGATTATCTCGACCAAGAACGCACAATACTGAAAGAGCAATACGGTACGCTTGATCATCTATTGATGCACTATAACGTTCCCGAATCGCTCATTGATGAGGTGAAAGCGCAAGGTGAACGAGCGTCAATACCCTATGTTGAAGCCGAGTTTGAGCGCTCAAAGATGCTGCTGACCACGCAACTCAAGGCGTTGATCGCACAGCGACTATATGGTGCTGAAGGATTTTATCGCGTGATGAATCCGACCTATAACGAGGCATATATTGAAGCTATGAAATTAATAGATAAACAGTAGTTTATCGGTTGTTACCTTAATAAAAAGATGAACATCATTAAACGACTCTACAATTGGATGCTCACATGGGGCGATTCGCGTTGGGGGGGACTGGCTCTACTGCTGTTTGCTTTTGCCGAGTCGAGCTTTTTTCCCATTCCGCCTGATGTGCTGCTGATTGCATTATGTTTGGGTGCCGTGAAGCGTTCATTCCGTTTCGCCGCCATCTGTACGGTAGGATCTATTTTGGGGGCGATGGCAGGTTATGCCATCGGCTACTTTGCGTGGCAAACAGCTCCGGGTGAATATACCGCCTTGGCACATTTCTTCTTCTCTCACGTATTCTCGGTAGAATCGTTTGAGAAGGTTGGTGCGCTCTACGACCAATATAACTTTTGGATTGTTTTTACGGCCGGATTTACCCCTCTGCCGTATAAACTTTTCACCATCTCGGGTGGCTTGTTCCATATCAATTTTGCCATGTTTATCCTGGCCTCGATCATCTCTCGCGGCCTGCGTTTCTTCCTCATTGCAGGTTTGATCTGGAAATTTGGCGCCCCCATCAAGAGCTTTATCGACAAGTATTTCAATCTCCTGGCTATCCTCTTTACGGTGTTGCTTGTCGGCTCGTTTATTTTGCTGAGTTATGTACTATAAATTCTAATACACTTTCATTATGCGTCAATTCGGCATTATCGGCCGTCCACTCGGCCACTCGGCATCGGCTCGTCATTTCACAGCCAAATTTGAGAACGAAGGGCTTGACTGCCATTTCGAACAGTATGAACTACCCTCGATTGAGGCACTCCCCGACCTTTTGGAGCGTGTACCTTTGGAAGGTTTCAACGTAACTATTCCCTACAAGCAGCAGGTAATGCGCTATCTGGATGGCTTGTCGGATGAGGCCGCCAAGATCGGCGCAGTGAATTGCGTACGTCGCTATGCGGATGGACGCATGATAGGTCACAACACCGACATCATCGGCCTGCGTGTTGCGTTGGCAGAGCTACTCAATGGTGTGATCCCCGAACATGCCCTGGTGCTTGGTACGGGTGGCGCATCACAAGCTGTGCAGTATGCACTCACGGAACTGGGTATTCCGTTCGACCTGATTTCGCGCGATCCCGCAAAAGGCAATTACACCTACGACAACCTACCCGTCGAGGTGGTCGCCGAATCGAAACTGATCATCAACGCAACGCCGGTCGGAACATGGCCCAACGTAGAGGATGCCCCGCGTATCCCCTATGCCTACATCACGCCCGAGCACCATCTGTTGGATTTAGTTTACAACCCGCCCCTCACGCAGTTCTTGGCATATGGTCAGCAGCGTGGTGCTAAAATCATGAATGGTGAGCGTATGTTCATTGGTCAGGCAGCTGCCGGATGGCAGATTTGGAACGACTAAAACACGACAATCTAATAGAGCAACAGGCCGCCCTTTCGGACGGCCTGTTTTTCATGTTAACGTTGTTGCAGTAAATTCGCTGCCTCCTCTTTGTCTGTTGTGCGCACTACGACACGGGCAGCGCCTCCGATTGGATTCAGGGTCGACATATACTCGTTGCGGATTTCGACCCAAAGACCTGCACTTTGCAGAATCGACTTCGTAATCTCGGCTTCGGCCAAGGTGTTGTATTCCGCCAATACAACAAACTCATCTTGTTGCATAATCGCCTAAGTTTTAGAGGTGTTTCGACTCCTTTGTAAAGATATGAAATATTGTTGAAAAATACAAACGCTTTGCCACGATTTTTTCACGGAAATATGTGTATCTTTGTTCGTGTAAAACCTCGCATAAACCTATGTCGCAATTTGTCCATCTGCACGTACACTCGCAATTCTCGATCCTCGACGGTCAGGCCTCTATTCAACGCTTGGTCGATAAGGCCGTGGCAGACGGGCAACCCGGCATTGCACTGACCGATCATGGCAACATGTTCGGTATAAAAGAGTTTACGAACTACGTAAAGAAGTTCAAGGGGAAGTGCAAAGATGCTATTGCCGAATGCGAACAACGCATCTCCCAGCTGAAAGAGGGCTCCATCGAGACCGCTACCCCCAATGCCGACATTGAGGCAGAAGAGCGTAAAATGGCCGAGTGGAAACGCAAAGCAGCCTTCAAACCAATTATCGGTTGTGAGGTTTACGTGGCACGTCGTCGCATGCAGGACAAGGAGGGTAAACAAGATCAAAGTGGTTATCACCTGATTCTGTTGGCCAAAAACCTGAAGGGATATCACAACTTGGTTAAAATCGTCTCCAGAGCATGGACCGAGGGCTTCTATATGCGTCCTCGTACGGATCGTGTGGAGCTGGAAAAATACCACGAGGGATTGATCTGTTGTTCGGCCTGTTTGGCAGGTGAAGTGCCGCGAGCCATCACAGCCGACGATATGGAGCGTGCCGACGAAGCGATTCGTTGGTATAAGGGGTTGTTTGGCGACGATTTTTATCTCGAGTTGCAGTTGCATCGAGCTACGGTTGAGCGCGCCAACCATGAGGCCTATGGGATGCAGCTGAAGGTCAATGACGGTATCCGCGATTTGGCTGCCAAGCACCATGTAAAGACCATTTGCACGAACGACGTACACTTTGTCAATGAAGATGACGCCGAGGCTCACGACCGTCTGATCTGCCTCTCGACCGGCAAGGATTTGGATGATCCGAAACGTATGCTCTACTCGAAGCAGGAGTGGCTTAAGACTGCTGATGAGATGGCTGCCATCTTTGGGGAATCGGATCCCGAAGCAATGGCAACGACGGTTGAGATTTGTGATAAGGTTGAGCTCTACTCGATCGACAATCCGCCGATCATGCCCAACTTCGAAATTCCAAAAGAATTTGGCACCGAGGAGGAGTATCGCAGTCGCCTGACCGAACAGGATCTTTTCGATGAATTCACACGCGACGAGAACGGAAATGTGGTGATGGACGAGAAATCGGCCCACAAGAAGATCGAAAAGCTCGGTGGTTACGACAAACTCTATCGCATCAAATTCGAGGCCGATTATTTGGCCTACTTGACATTGGAGGGGGCCAAGCAACGTTACGGTGAGCCCCTTTCCGAGGAGGTTATGGAGCGATTGAAGTTCGAGTTGCACATCATGAAGACGATGGGATTCCCGGGCTACTTCCTCATCGTACAGGACTTCATTCGTGCAGCGCGCGAGGAGCTTGATGTGTCGGTAGGTCCGGGCCGTGGATCGGCTGCCGGATCGGCCGTAGCCTATTGCCTCGGCATTACGCAGATTGACCCGATTGCTTACGACCTGCTGTTTGAGCGTTTCCTGAATCCCGACCGTATTTCGTTGCCCGATATTGATGTCGATTTCGACGACGATGGTCGTGGTCGCGTCTTGAATTGGGTAACCGAGAAATATGGCAAGGAGAAGGTAGCTCACATTATCACCTATGGTACGATGGCCACTAAATTGGCTATCAAGGATGTTGCGCGCGTACAAAAGCTCCCGCTGTCGGAGTCGGATCGTTTGTGTAAACTTGTCCCGGACAAGACGCCCGAGGGTAAAAAGGTGAAAAATCTGGGCCATGCCATTGAGTTGGTACCCGATCTAAAGGCCGCTGAAGATTCGCAAGATCCGATTCTGCACGACACGATTCGCTATGCCAAGATGCTGGAGGGCAATGTGCGTAATACGGGCGTTCACGCCTGCGGTACGATCATCTGCCGCGACGATATTACCGATTGGGTTCCGGTATCTACAGCTGATGACAAAGAGACGGGCGAAAAGATGCTCGTAACGCAATATGAAGGCTCGGTAATCGAAGACACGGGGCTCATTAAGATGGACTTTTTAGGGCTCAAAACCCTCTCGATCCTCAAAGATGCCGTAGCCAACATCTATCAGACGAAAGGTATCAAGGTCGATATTGACGACTTCTCGATCATTACCGATAAGACCACCTACCAACTCTACTGTGAAGGCCGCACCGTCGGTACTTTCCAGTTTGAGTCGCCCGGTATGCAGAAATATCTACGCGAATTACAACCCTCGACTTTCGAGGATTTGATCGCCATGAACGCGCTCTATCGTCCGGGGCCGATGGATAACATCCCCGATTTTATCGCCCGTAAGCATGGACGCTCCCCCATCGTGTACGACATTCCGATCATGGAGCGTTACCTGAAAGACACCTATGGCATTACGGTCTATCAGGAGCAGGTCATGCTTCTTTCGCGTCTGTTGGGCAGCTTCACGCGTGGTGAGTCAGATACGCTGCGTAAGGCGATGGGTAAGAAGATCAAATCCAAGCTGGATGAATTGAAGCCCGAGTTTCTGACGCGTGGAGAGAAAAATGGTCACGATCCCAAGGTACTAGAAAAGATCTGGGGCGAGTGGGAGAAATTTGCCTCATACGCGTTCAACAAATCGCACGCCACATGCTATTCGTGGGTAGCCTTCCAAACAGCTTATCTCAAGGCGAACTACCCGTCGGAATATATGGCTGCCGTATTGAGTCGAAACTTGGCGAACGTAGGTCAGCTGACCATCTACATGAACGAGTGCAAGCGCATGGGCATCAATGTGCTTGGATCTGACGTCAACGAGTCGATGAAAGCCTTCTCGGCAAACAAACAAGGCGATATTCGTTTCGGTATGGCCGCCATCAAAGGTATGGGTGAGGCTGCTGCAGAAAGTATCATTGCCGAGCGCGAAAAAAACGGCTTATTCAAAAATATCTACGATTTCTTTGAGCGAGTCAATTATAGTGTCGTAAACCGCAAGGCATTGGAGAATTTGGCCTACGCCGGAGCCTTCTCGTCGATCTCGGATTTCCATCGCTCGAAGTTCTTTGCCCCCGATCAGCGCGACAGTTCGGGCAGCACCTTCCTTGAAGCCTTGATGCGCTACGGTCAGCGTGTGCAGGCCGAGAAGAACAATGCTCAGCAAAGCCTCTTTGGAGGTGGTAATGTAGTCGATATCCAACCGCCCTTGGTTCCGAGCAGCCTCGATTGGACGCAGATACAGACCCTGAACCACGAACGTGAAATGATGGGACTTTATCTCTCGGCACACCCGTTGGACGAGTATAAGCTCATTATCGAAAATATGTGTAAGACACAGCTTGCGGATCTTGAGGATCTAAAGAGACTCAAAGACCAAGAGCTCTGCGTGGCCGGATTGGTTGTGTCGGCACAACAGGATTTGACCACCCGCACCGGTAAGAGTTTCGGCAAGCTGACGCTCGAGGATTATAACTCTTCGTTCGAATTTGCCTTCTTTGGCAAGGATTATGAGAACTTCCGCAAGTTCATCTATCCGAACTATTTCCTCATGATTCGTTGCAAGGTACAACCTCGTCCCTATCAAAAAGAGGGAGAAGAGGAACGTTTGGAGTTAAAGGTGCTCTCGATTGTGCAATTGCAGGAAGTGCGCGATACGATGATCAAGGAGTTGAATATCAGCATGCCGATTGAGCAGTTGGACAACGATTTTATCAATGAGTTTACCGAATTGGCAAAAGCGCACAAGGGAAACACCACGATACGCATCGTGCTTTATGATCGCGAGGGAGTATCGTTGCGACTCTTCTCGAAACGTTATCGAATCGATCTAGCGCAACCAATCATAGACTTTTTGAACGAACGCGAAATAAAATTCACAATTTCATAACTATTAAAAACATTACAACTATGGCAATGGAAATTAACAAGACGAACATCGAGGAGTTGCTCGCATCGGAGCTTCCGTTGGTGATTGATTTTTGGGCTGAGTGGTGCGGTCCCTGCCGCACGATTGCCCCGCTGGTAGAGGAGCTCGCTGAGGAGTATGCCGGCAAGGTAAACATCGGTAAGTGCGACGTCGAGGATAACGACGAGATCACGATGAAGTACGGCGTAAGAAACATCCCGACGATCATCTTCTTGAAGGGTGGCCAGCTTGTTGACAAGCAGGTAGGTGCCTGCCAGAAGGCAGCTTTGGTGGAGAAGATCGAGAAAATGCTCTAAACCATGATTCGCACAACAAATTGGTACGGCTTGGATGCCGTCGAGTTTTCGAAGGGTGACTATACGGCCCTGTTGATTCCTTCGGTGGGTGCCAACCTGGTACGCTTGGCCAACACGAAGTTGGGCGTAGAGATTCTGCG
Organism: Alistipes sp.; assembly: GCA_017547175.1. GTDB lineage: Bacteria > Bacteroidota > Bacteroidia > Bacteroidales > Rikenellaceae > Alistipes. The sequence goes on from JAFYQI010000012.1 coordinate 141,207, forward strand.
CACGCCTACCGAGGAGGAGATCGAGACCTTTAAGTCTCGTCCGCAGATCTTTGGTCTGCCGCTCTTGTTCCCGCCCAACCGCATTGAGAATGGTCGTTACGAGTTTGAGGGTCGCACCTACCAGTACCCCATCACGATCGAGAAGGAGCAGAACTATCACCACGGTATCATCAAGGGTGAGCCGTTCGTAGTATCGAAGATCGAGGAGGATGACGAGCAGGTGAAGGTCGAGTGCCGCTATTACTCGAATGTAGCCAACGACGCTATCTACAAGGACTTCCCGCACGCCTTCAAGTGCAAGATCGTCTATAAGCTCTCGGCCAAGGGTCTGAAGCAGGAGGTGGTCTTCTCGAACCGTAGCGAGCAGAACATGCCCGTAGGCGTTGGTTTCCACACCCCTATTGTGATTCCGTTTGCCGGTGGTGATGCTGCCGATTACCGCATGCGTGTAGCTGTTGGTGAGCAGGTGGAGCTGAGCGAGCGCAACCTCCCGACGGGCAACAAACTCCCGCTGAACGAGACGTGGAGCAAGTTGCGTGAGGAGGGTCTGCAGGTGACGCAGTGCGAGCCGCTGGAGGCCGGTTTCACGCTGCGTGAGATTGAGGTAGACGGCAAGTCGTTCCGTGGCGCTGTCGTGGAGAACATCCAGACTGGCGTGAAGGTTTACTACGAGGTAGACGACACGACGACCTACTGGACGCTATGGAACAACGGCGGTCAGGTGAACTACTGCTGCCCCGAGCCGCAGTCGTGGACGACCAACGCCCCGAATGCTGCTGATCCGAAGGCTGCAGGTTTCGTAGCCATCGAGCCGGGTGAAAAGTGGAAGGCTGTTTATAAGCTCTATTGCAAATAGGCACTAAAATCCCCCTTTTGTTCACAAACAAAGGGAAAAGGTATTCGGTCCGAGTGGCCGTAATACCTTTTTTTGTATTTTAGCAATCGAAAAACTGCACGAACGATGATTGCAATACCGACTCTGATTTTGGCGCTTGTCTGCCTGATGCGCGGCAAGCAACACGGCTGGTGGATTCCCCTGGGTTTGACGCTCTCGGCCCTGGGCGACTTTGCCGGTTGGCAAGGGATGTTTCAGCTTCAAATGGGCGCTTTTGCCCTGGCGCTGGCTAGCTACATCGCCGACTTTGCCCCCTATAGCAAGCTGACCACAGCCCGTGTGCGACCACTCGTTGTGGCCTTTGTGGCCTTCTGTACAGCACTCGGATTTTTAGTAGTGGAGATTCCTTCGACCATCCAAGCGGCTACCATAGGTCTCTATGCTGTGGTGTTGCTCTCGATGCTCGCAGCCACGATTGTTCAGCACCGCCCGCGTTGGGGTTGGTACGTGGCTGCTGCTATACTCTTCGTGATTTCGGATGGGTTGATCGGCTACAACCGTTTCGTGGAGCCGATTCCGGCCATTGACTGGTGGTGCCTGCCACCCTACTATGCAGCGCAAGTGATTTTTGCGGTGACCTACCTTACACAGAAAAAAGGGGAAGCCTTCCGAGG